>NZ_JBITKV010000008.1:298241-410073 GCF_044461365.1 Amycolatopsis sp. NPDC049868
CCCCGCATTTCGTCCGCCACGGGCGCGCCGCGGGGCTCGCAACAGCGCGTGACGGCCCCCTTCCCTCGGCTCAGCCGAGGGAAGGGGGCCTTCACGCGCGGAGGTCTCGGCAGTCACTCGTCCCGGTGGCTGGGATGGCGACCCGCTGACCTGCGCTGTAGTTCTGGGATCGCGGAGCCGGACGGTTCCGCGATCCGAGAAGCGCGGGAGGCCCCAGGATGACCCGGCAGATGAGCACCGCCATGCGTGACTGCATCGACCTGTGCAACGAGTGTCACGTCCGGTGCGAGGAGATGATGACGCGCTGCATGGAGATGGGCGGCGCGAAGCTCGGGATGATGATGGTGACCTGCGCGGACATGTCCCGCATGTGCGCCGACATGATGATGCGCTGCTCCGCGATGGTCGCCGACCTCGAAATGATGCGCATGTGCGCGAAGATGTGCGGGCTCGCCTCCCAGATGATGCGCATGTGCGCCGAGGAGTGCGCCAAGACCGGCGACGCCGAACTCGCCGACGCGGCCGACATGATGATGCGCTGCGCCGAGCTCTGCGGCACGATCACCGCCGAGATGATGATGGAGAACGCGTAACTCGCGTGCTCAGGGCCGTGACTCGCGTGCTTGGAGGCGGAACTCACGAGTCTCGCCTCCAAGCACGCGAGTCACGGCTCCAAACACGCAAGTGACGTGTCCGGCGGTGAGTAGACGCGCGCTGAACAGGCCAGGTACGGTGTGCGCACAACTACAGACAGGGCCGTCGAGCTGGAGCGGGAGAGCCCCCACGAACGTGGTGGGGCACCGAAGGAGCAAACTCCCCGGAATCTCTCAGGTACCCACTACCGCTTCACGCGAGGCCACTCTGGAAAGCAGGCGCGCAAGTGCGCCTCACCCAAGGTGAAAGCCACCCTCATCGGTGGTGAAACTCTCAGGTGCCATGACAGAGGGGGAGTTCCCAGCGCACCGGTCTATCCGGTGCCTGATTGAAGGAGCTCCCTTGACCAGTACGTCCTTCGACGACCGGCACATCGGCCCCTCGGAGTCCGAGCAGGCCAAGATGCTCGCCGAGGTCGGCTTCGGCAGTCTCGATGCCCTGGTACAGGCCGCGGTGCCGTCCGCGATCCGCGTCACCCGTGACCTCGAGCTTCCCCCCGCCGCGTCCGAAGAGGACGCCATCGCCGAGCTTCGCGCGCTCGCCGCGCTCAACAAGCCGATGACGCAGATGATCGGCCTCGGCTTCCACGACACGGTCACCCCGGCGGTCATCCGCCGCAACGTGCTGGAGAACCCGGCCTGGTACACGGCGTACACGCCCTATCAGCCGGAGATCTCGCAGGGCCGTCTCGAAGCCCTCCTCAACTTCCAGACCATGGTCTCCGAGCTGGCCGGTCTCGCCACCGCGAACGCCTCCCTGCTCGACGAGTCCACCGCGGTCGCCGAGGCCGTCATGCTGATGCGCCGCGCGTCGAAGGCGAAGTCGAACAAGGTCGTCCTCGACGCCGAGTGCCTGCCGCAGACCATCGCCGTCGTGCGCACCCGCGCCGAGGCCATGGGCGTCGAGGTCGAGGTCCGCGACCTGCTCACCGGCCTGCCGGAGGAGTTCTTCGGCGTCGTCGTCCAGTACCCGGGCGCTTCCGGCGTGCTGCGCGGCGCGGGCTTCTACTCCGCCATCTCCGAGACCGCGAAGTCCGCCGGTGCCCTGTACACCGTCGCCGCCGACCTGCTCGCCCTCACGCTGATCACCGCGCCGGGTGAGTTCGGCGCCGACATCGCCGCCGGTTCGACCCAGCGTTTCGGTGTCCCGCTCGGATACGGCGGCCCGCACGCCGGCTACATGGCCGTCCGCGCCGGGCTTGAGCGCTCGCTCCCGGGCCGCCTCGTCGGGGTGTCGGTCGACGCCGACGGCAACCCCGCGTACCGCCTCGCCCTGCAGACCCGCGAGCAGCACATCCGCCGCGAGAAGGCCACCTCCAACATCTGTACCGCGCAGGTCCTGCCCGCCGTGCTCGCCGCGATGTACGCGGTCTACCACGGTCCGGACGGCCTCAAGCGCATCGCGGCCCGCGTCCACGAACTCGCCGCCGGCCTGGCCGGAGCGCTGCGCGCGGGCGGCGTCGAGGTCGTCCACGAGGGCTTCTTCGACACCGTCCTCGCCCGCATGGCCGGACAGGCCGAAGCGGTCGTCGCGGTCGCGCGGGAGAACGGGATCAACCTCGGCCTCGTCGACGCCGACCACGTCCGCATCGCCGTCGACGAGGTCACCACACCCGCGATCATCGCCAAGGTGCTCAACGCGTTCGGCGTCGAGAACAAGGCCGAAAGCGCCCAGGCGCTGCCCAGCGGTCTCGGCCGCGAGAGCGAGTACCTCACCCACGAGGTCTTCCACTCGCACCGCTCCGAGACCGCGATGCTGCGCTACCTGCGCAGCCTGTCCGACCTCGACTACGCGCTCGACCGCGGCATGATCCCGCTGGGCTCCTGCACGATGAAGCTCAACGCCACCACCGAGATGGAGCCGATCAGCTGGCGCGAGTTCGCGGGGATCCACCCGTTCGCCCCGGTCGAGGACGCCGAGGGCTACCACGTGCTGGTCGAGCAGCTGTCGGGCTGGCTCGCCGAGGTCACCGGCTACGACAAGGTGTCGCTGCAGCCGAACGCGGGCAGCCAGGGCGAGCTCGCCGGTCTGCTCGCGATCCGCGCGTACCACCGCGCCAACGGTCAGACCGAGCGTGAGGTCTGCCTGATCCCGTCGTCGGCGCACGGCACGAACGCCGCCTCCGCGGTGATGGCCGGGATGCGCGTCGTCGTGGTCAAGTGCACCGCCGAGGGCAACGTCGACCTCGAAGACCTGCGCGCCAAGGTCGAGGCCAACCGCGACACGCTGTCCGCGATCATGGTCACGTACCCGTCCACGCACGGCGTGTACGAGAACGGCATCGACGAGCTGGCCAAGATCGTCCACGACGCGGGCGGCCAGGTCTACGTCGACGGCGCGAACCTCAACGCGCTGCTCGGGCTCGCGAAGCCGGGTGAGTTCGGCGGCGACGTCTCGCACCTGAACCTGCACAAGACCTTCTGCATCCCGCACGGTGGCGGCGGCCCCGGCGTCGGCCCGGTCGCGGTCCGCGCGCACCTCGCGCCGTACCTGCCGAACCACCCGCTGCTGGAGAAGGCCGGCCCCGAAACCGGTGTTGGCCCGATCAGCGCCGCCCCGTACGGCTCGGCGTCGATCCTGCCGATCTCGTGGGCGTACGTCCGCATGATGGGCGCGGGCGGGCTCACCGCCGCGACGCAGGTCGCCGTCCTCGCGGCGAACTACGTGGCCAAGCGCCTCAACCAGCACTACCCGGTGCTCTACACCGGCCAGGACGGCCTGGTCGCGCACGAGTGCATCCTCGATCTGCGCGGGCTCACCAAGGAGACCGGTGTCAGCGTCGACGACGTCGCGAAGCGCCTGATCGACTACGGCTTCCACGCCCCGACCATGTCGTTCCCGGTCGCGGGCACGCTGATGGTCGAGCCGACCGAGTCCGAGGACCTCGGCGAGATCGACCGCTTCATCGAGGCGATGATCGCCATCCGCGCGGAGATCGACGCCGTCGCGCAGGGCAAGTGGGCCGCGGACAACAGCCCGCTGCGCAACGCCCCGCACACCGCCGAAACCCTCGTCGGGGACTGGGACCTGCCGTATGACCGCGAACTGGCGGTGTACCCCGCCGGGGTGAACCGCAAGTCCAAGTACTGGCCTCCGGTGCGCCGCATCGACGGTGCGCACGGGGACCGTAACCTCGTCTGCTCCTGCCCGCCGCTCAACGCCTACGAGAACTGAGGCACTTGATGTCGAAAGAGACGTCCCTGCACGGAGTCCACAAAGGACTGGGTGCGCTGTTCACCGACTTCGCGGGCTGGTCGATGCCGATCCGCTATTCCAGCGAACTGGCGGAGCACAAGGCGGTCCGCGAGGCCGCGGGCCTGTTCGACCTCTCCCATATGGCCGAGATCGAGGTGACCGGCCCGCAGGCCGCCGACACCCTCGACTTCGCGCTGGTCGGCAACCTGTCCGGGGTCAAACCGGGCCGGGCGCGCTACACGATGATCTGTGACCCTAGTGGTGGCGTGCTGGACGACCTGGTCGTCTACCGCCTCGCCGACGAGAAGTTCCTGGTCGTGGCCAACGCGGGCAACGCCACCGTGGTCGCGGAGGCGCTGGCCGAGCGGGTCTCGGGTTTCGACGCGGTCGTCGAGAACAAGTCCGAGGACGTCGCGCTGATCGCCGTCCAGGGCCCGAAGGCCGTCGAGATCCTCGGCGCGGTCACCGACGCGGATCTGGGTGCGCTCAAGTACTACGCGAGCGTCCCGGCCGTCGTGAAGGGGCACGACGTCCTGCTGGCCCGCACCGGCTACACCGGCGAGGACGGCTTCGAGTTGTACGTCCCGGCCGGTGAGGCTCCCGCGGTCTGGCGCATCCTCACCGAAGCCGGCGAGCCGCACGGCCTGCTCCCGGCGGGCCTCGCCTGTCGTGACACCCTGCGCCTCGAAGCCGGAATGCCGTTGTACGGCAACGAACTCAGCCTCCAGCTGAGCCCGTTCGAGGCAGGCCTCGGCCGCGTGGTCAAGTTCGAGAAGCCGAACGACTTCGTCGGCAAGGCCGCACTCGAGGAGCTGTCCAAGAAGGACGTTCCCCGGGTCCGCGTCGGGCTCAAGGGCTCCGGCCGCCGCGCCCCGCGTCACGGCTACACCGTCCTGGCGGGCGAGACCGAGATCGGCGAGGTCACCAGCGGTGCCCTGTCGCCGACCCTGGGTTACCCGATCGCCATGGCCTACGTCGACCGGGAGCACTCCGAGCCCGGCACCGAGCTTTCCGTCGACATCCGGGGCCGGATCGAGCCCGTCGAGGTCGTCGCCCTGCCCTTCTACTCCCGCGCCTGAAAGGCTCTCCTCTGATCATGAGCATCCCCCAGGACCTGAAGTACACGAAGGAACACGAGTGGCTGAGCGTCGCCGACGGCGTCGCCACCGTGGGCATCACCGCCTTCGCCGCCGAGTCGCTCGGTGACATCGTGTTCGTCCAGCTTCCCTCGGTCGGCGACACCGTCACCGCGGGCGAGGTGTTCGGCGAGGTCGAGTCGACCAAATCGGTCAGCGAGCTGTACGCACCTGTGGACGGCGAGGTCGTCGAGGTGAACGAGGCCACAACGGACACCCCCGAGCTCATCAACTCGGACCCGTACGCCGAAGGATGGCTCCTGAAGGTGCGTCTGTCCGGCGACGTGCCCGCCCTGCTCGACGCCCAGGCGTACGCCGTCTTGACCCAGGAGAACTGAATGTTCAACGCTGCCCTGTCCGAAGTGGACCCGGAGGTCGCCACCGCCGTCGCGGCCGAACTCGACCGGCAGCAGTCGACCCTGGAGATGATCGCCTCGGAGAACTTCGCCCCGGTGGGCGTGCTCGAGGCGCAGGGTTCGGTGCTGACCAACAAGTACGCCGAGGGCTACCCCGGCCGCCGCTACTACGGCGGTTGCGAGCACGTCGACGTCATCGAGCAGCTGGCGATCGACCGCGCGAAGGCCCTCTTCGGCGCCGAGCACGCCAACGTCCAGCCGCACTCGGGCGCGCAGGCCAACGCCGCCGCCATGGTCGCGGTGCTCAACCCCGGCGACACCATCCTCGGTCTCGACCTCGCGCACGGCGGGCACCTGACCCACGGGATGAAGATCAACTTCTCGGGCAAGCTCTACAACGTCGTCGCCTACCACGTCGACAAAGAGACCGGGATCGTCGACATCGAGGAGATCGAGCGCCTCGCCAAGGAGCACAAGCCGAAGCTGATCATCGCCGGCTGGTCGGCGTACCCGCGTCAGCTCGACTTCGCCGAGTTCCGCCGCATCGCCGACGAGGTCGGCGCGAAGGTCATGGTCGACATGGCGCACTTCGCCGGTCTGGTCGCGGCCGGGCTGCACCCGAGCCCGGTGCCCTACGCCGACATCGTCACCACGACCACGCACAAGACCCTCGGTGGTCCGCGCGGCGGCATCATCCTGTCCCGCCAGGAACTCGCCAAGAAGATCAACTCGGCGGTGTTCCCCGGCCAGCAGGGTGGTCCGCTGGAGCACGTCATCGCCGCCAAGGCAGTCGCGCTCAAGATCGCCGCGAGCGAGGAGTTCCGCGAGCGTCAGCAGCGTGTGCTCGAAGGCGCGAAGATCCTGGCCGACCGTCTTTCGCGCACGGACTGCAGCGAGGCGGGCGTCCGCGTGCTGACCGGCGGCACCGACGTGCACCTGGTGCTCGTCGATCTGGTCAACTCCACTTTGGACGGTCAGCAGGCCGAGGACCGGCTGCACTCGGTCGGTATCACGGTCAACCGCAACGCCGTCCCGTTCGACCCGCGTCCGCCGATGGTCACCTCCGGCCTGCGGATCGGCACCCCGGCGCTGGCGACCCGCGGCTTCGGAGCCGAGGACTTCGCCGAGGTGGCCGACATCATCGCCGAGGCGCTGCGCCCGGACTTCGACGAAGACCTGCGCCAGTCGCTGTCCGCCCGGGTCGAGCTGCTGGCCAAGAAGCACCCGCTGTACGCGGACCTCGGCCGATGAGCGCGCTCCCCGAGGGGCGCAAACTTCTCCGGCTCGAAGTCCGCAACGCGCAGACGCCGATCGAGAAGAAGCCGCCGTGGATCAAGACCCGTGCGCGTATGGGCCCGGAGTTCACGGAGCTCAAGGGACTGGTCAAGCGTGAAGGCCTCCACACCGTGTGTGAGGAGGCCGGTTGTCCCAATATCTATGAGTGCTGGGAAGACCGTGAGGCGACGTTCCTGATCGGTGGTGACCAGTGCACCCGGCGGTGTGACTTCTGCCAGATCGATACGGGTAAGCCGGCGGCGCTGGACCGGACCGAGCCGCGCAAGGTCGCCGAAAGCGTCCAGGCGATGGGCTTGCGCTATTCGACGGTCACCGGCGTCGCGCGCGACGATCTGGAGGACGGTGGCGCGTGGCTGTACGCCGAAACCGTGCGTCAGATCCACGCGCTGAACCCCGGCACGGGTGTCGAGCTGCTGATCCCGGACTTCAACGCGGATCCGGAGCAGCTGGCCGAGGTGTTCGGTTCGCGGCCGGAGGTGCTCGCGCACAATGTGGAGACGGTGCCGCGGATCTTCAAGCGCATCCGCCCCGGTTTCCGGTACGCGCGGTCGCTGGAAGTCATCACGAAGGCCCGTGAGGCCGGTCTGGTGACGAAGTCGAACCTGATCCTCGGCATGGGCGAGACCCCGGAAGAGGTCGCGCCCGCGATGAAGGATCTGGTCGACGCGGGCTGCGAGATCCTCACGATCACCCAGTACCTGCGGCCCTCACCCAGGCACCACCCCGTGGACCGCTGGGTCAAGCCGGAAGAGTTCGTCGAGCATTCGAAGGCCGCCGAAGCGATGGGTTTCGCTGGTGTGATGGCCGGGCCGCTCGTACGCTCGTCGTATCGGGCCGGTCGCCTTTTCGCCCAGACGAAGGCCCACCGCGGCGAAGCGCTGTCGGAGAACCTGGCCCATCTCGCCGCCGAAGGGCCCGCGGCCCAAGAAGCCAGCTCACTGCTGGCCAGATAGGAAGGAGGGCAGATCAATGGCGATCAGCGTCTTCGACCTGTTTTCGATCGGCATCGGCCCCTCCAGCTCCCATACGGTGGGCCCGATGCGCGCCGCACTGACCTTTGTGGACGGTCTGGCGGCGGACGGTGACCTCGCCGCCACGACCCGCGTCCAGAGCGAGCTTTTCGGCTCGCTCGGCGCGACCGGGTTCGGGCACGGCAGCGACAAGGCCGTGCTGCTCGGGCTGTCCGGGGAGCGTCCGGAGGAGATCGACACCGGCACGGTGCCCGGCAAGATCGCGGAGATCCGCGAATCGGGCAGGCTCCGGGTGCGCGGCGAGCACGAGATCGTGTTCGTCGAGGACACCGACCTGACCATGCACCGGCGGAAGTCGTTGCCCGCGCATCCGAACGGGATGATCTTCCGCGCGTTCGACGCCGACGGGAAGGTGCTGCGCGAGCGCACCTACTACTCCGTCGGCGGTGGCTTCGTCCGCGACGAGTCCTACGAGACCGACACCGTCGTCGTCGAGGACTCGACGAAACTGGAGTTCCCGTTCCGCACCGGCGCGGATCTGCTGAAGCACTGCGAGGACACCGGGCTGTCCATCAGCGAGATCATGCTGCGCAACGAACTCGCGTGGCGCACACGCGAGGAGATCCGCGAAGGGCTGCTGGAGATCTGGCAGGTCATGGCGGAATGCGTGCGCAACGGTTGCGAGCACGAGGGTGTCCTGCCGGGCGGCCTGAAAGTGCCTCGGCGCGCGAAGGCGTTGCACGAGAAGCTGCTCGCCGAGGACGGCGTCGGCGACCCGCTGTACGCGATGGACTGGGTGAGCCTGTACGCGCTGGCGGTCAACGAGGAGAACGCCGCGGGCGGCCGCGTCGTCACCGCGCCGACCAACGGCGCGGCGGGGATCATCCCGGCGGTCCTGCACTACTACCAGCGGTTCATCCGGGGCTCGTCGGACGACGGCATCGTGACGTTCATGCTCACCGCGGGCGCGATCGGCTCGATCCTCAAGCAGACGGGCTCGATCTCGGGCGCCGAGGTCGGCTGCCAGGGCGAGGTCGGTTCGGCCAGCGCCATGGCCGCCGCCGGGCTCACCGAGGTCCTCGGCGGTTCACCCGCGCAGGTGGAGAACGCCGCAGAGATCGGCGTCGAGCACCACCTCGGGCTGACCTGCGACCCGGTCGGCGGGCTGGTGCAGATCCCGTGCATCGAACGCAACGCCGTCGGCGCGTCGAAGGCGATCCACGCGGCGCGGATGGCGATGCGCGGCGACGGTTCGCACGTCGTGACGCTGGACAAGGCGATCAAGACGATGCGCGAGACCGGCGCCGACATGAGCGTCAAGTACAAGGAGACCGCGCGCGGCGGCCTCGCCGTCAACGTCATCGAATGCTGAGACGAATTGCGGGCCGCCTAAACTCGAAGGGTGGAGTCGAGCACGGTCGCGAACGCGGGTGACGCGCTGTTCCGCCCGGTGCGCGCGGGCAACGCCTTCGAGGAGACCGTCGAAAGGCTGCTCCAGGCGATCCGGCTGGGCGTGGTGGGCGCGGGAGAGCGGCTGCCCTCGGAACGTGAGCTCGCCGAGCGGCTCGGGGTCAGCCGGGTGACCCTGCGCGAGGCCATCCGCGCGTTGTCCGACGCGGGCTACGTCGAGTCGCGGCGCGGGCGGTACGGCGGCACGTTCGTCAACGACGTCCTGCCCGACCCGCCCGCCGCCGACGGCCGGAAGGTCGACAACGCCACGCTGGAGGACGCGCTCGGCCTGCGGCACGTCCTGGAGACCGGCGCCGCCGAGATGGCGGCCTCGCGTTCGCTCAGCCCGGCCGACCGGCAGCATCTGACCAGCACGCTCGCCGAAGCCGCGGCGGCCGACCTCGGCGACTACCGGCGCAAGGATTCGCGGCTGCACCTGGCGATCGCCGAGGTCACCGCGTCCGGCTCGCTGACCACGGCGATGGCCGACGCGCGGATGCGGGTCAACCAGCTGCTCGACATGATCCCGCTGCTCGAACCGAACCTGGAGCATTCCAACGCCCAGCACGAGGCCATCGTCGACGCGATCCTCGCCGGGGACTCCGAGGCGGCCCGCCGGGCGATGGCGGAACACATCGAAGGGACCGCTTCACTGCTTCGCGCGTTCCTCGCTTGAGGTCAGCAGCGCGTGCGCGAAATCGATGGCGTGCGGCGTATCCGGGAACACCCGGCCCTCCGCGCGGAGCCGGTCCGCGACGCCGAGTTCGTCGAGCACCTTCTCGTGGCCGGGTCTGATACCCGACACCAGGACCGTGATCCCGCGATGTTCGAGGCGTTCGATGGCGTCGCGCAGGACGAGGGCGCCGGTGGCATCGATGGCCGACACCCGTGACATCCGGAGGATGACCACCCGCACGTCGGCCACCTCGGACAGTTCCAGCAGGAACTGGTGCGCCGCGGCGAAGACCAGCGGTCCGTCGAGCCGGAACGCGACGATGTGCTCGTCCAGGAGCGCCCGTTCCTCGGCCGCGTGATCGGCGTGGTCGAGCGCGACCTCCTCGATCTTGGCCGCCTTCGCGATCGCCCGCAGTGCCAGCGCGCCCGCCACGACGAGGCCGAGGATGACCGCGGTGACCAGGTCCAGGATCAGGGTCGCGGCCGCGGTGAGCACGAGGACCAGCGCGTCACGCCGGGTGGACCGCAGGAGCGCGCGGACCGAGCCCGCCTCGACCATGCGGACGGCGGTGGCCAGCAGCACGCCGGCGAGCGCCGCGATCGGGATCGTGGCCACGAGCGGCGCCGCCGCGAAGACGATCACCGCCAGCACCACCGCGTGGGTGAACGAGGCCAGCCGGGACTTCGCCCCGGCGCGGACGTTGACCGCGGTCCTGGCGATCGCCGCGGTGGCCGGTACGCCGCCGAACAGCGGGGTGACGAGATTCGCGAGGCCCTGCCCGAAGAGTTCCCGGTCCGGGTCGTGGCGTTCGTTGACGCTCATCGCGTCGGCGACCGTGGCCGAAAGGAGGCTTTCCAACGCGGCCAGCGCCGCGACCGCGACGGCGGAGGGGGCCAGCGCGCCCAAGGTCGACAGATCCAGGAAGTCCAGCGAGGGCGCGGGAAGGCCGTTGGGCAGGGCGCCGATACGAGCGACCGGCAGCTGCGCGAAGTGGCTCACGAGGGTCGCGACGGCCACCGCGACCAGCGAGAACGGGATCGACGGCCGCCACCTCGCGCCGAGGAGCATCATGGCGGCGACCCCGGCGGCGATCGCGATCGACGGCCAGGCCGGATGCCCGGCGAAATCGGCCACCGCCTTCGCCGCGACGACGGCCACCTTCTCGCCTTCCGGGGTGGCGACGCCGAGCGCGGCGGGGACCTGCTGCAACGCGATCACTCCGGCGATGCCCAGCGTGAAGCCTTCGACCACCGGCGTCGGCACATAGCGCATGTACCGGCCTGCGCGGGCGACCGCGAGCAGGAGCAGCAGTACCCCGGCGAGCAGGCCCACCGTCAGCACGCCGCCCGCTCCGTGCGTGGCCATGATCGGCACCAGCACCACGGTCATCGCCCCGGTCGGCCCGGACACCTGGAGGTTGGAGCCGCCGAAGATCGCGGCCAGCGCGCCGGCGACGATCGCGGTGACCAGCCCGGCTTCGGCTCCGAGGCCGGACGAGATGCCGAAGCCCAGCGCCAGCGGCAGGGCGACGATCGCGACGGTCAGGCCCGCCGTGAGGTCGCGCCGGGGAGAGCGCTTGAGCGTCCGCAGGTCTTCACGTCCGGGCAGGAGCGAGCGCAGGTTCGAAAGCTTCGGTCCTGACATGGGGTTACTCGGCCTCGCGTAGTTGGGCCAGCAGGGCGTTCTGGTCGGTCAGCAGCTCGGTGAGGATCCGCCGGGCCGCGCGCAGCAATTCGACGACGTCCCCGCCGGCGAGCGCGTACACCACCGTCGAGCCCTCGCGGGTCGAGGTGACGATTCCCGACCGGCGCAGGACGGCCAGCTGCTGCGAGAGGTTGGAGGCCTCGACCTCGATTTCGGCGAGCAGTTCGCGGACGGCCTTCGGGCCTTCGGCGAGCAGTTCCAGCACACGGATCCGGACCGGGTGGCCGAGCATGCGGAAGAACTCCGCTTTGGCCTGGTACAGGGGGACGGGCACCTGGTCACATTATCAAATGAAGAATTCTGCAAGTCATTAACCGGGAGTGGAGCGGGGCCGGGACACGATTCGGTGATTTTCCCACAACCTTTTCACTCGTTCGGGCGTCTAACCTGGCGTGGAGAACCCGGATGAGGCAGACGCACCCGAGTCGGAGACCACGGCCACTCCCGAGCCGAAACGGAAGAAGCGCAGGTGGCGGCGGATCGCGGCCTGGACGCTCGGCCTGCTGATCGGCATCCCGGTCGTCGCGTTCGGGCTCGCGTACGTCCTGCTCGACGTCCGCAGCCCGCAAGAGGTCCTCGCCGACCTCGACAAGACCGTCATCCTGCAGAACGCCGACGGTTCCGAACTGCTCAAGGTGGTCCCGCCCGGCGGCGACCGGCTGTTCGTGCCCTACGACGCCGTCCCCGCGAAACTGCGCGACGCGATCGTCGCGACCGAGGACCCGACCTTCTGGGACAACGAAGGTTTCGACCTCACCGGACTCGGCCGCGCGCTGGTGACCGGCGTCGGCGGCGGCTCGGGGATCACCCAGCAGTACATCAAGAAGTCCACCGGCAACGAGGACGCCACCCTCACCCGGAAATTCTCCGAACTCGTGCTCGCCACGAAGATCACCCAGCAGCAGACCAAGAAGGAGATCTTCTCCAGCTACGTCAACATCATCTCGTTCGGCCGCGGCACCTACGGTCCGGCCTCGGCGATGAACGCCTACTTCGGCCGCAAACTCGACGACTCGATGACCTGGAGCGAGGCGGCCTTCCTCGCGGGCATGATCCAGTCGCCTTCGGTGCACGACCCGTACGCCTCCAGCCACGAGCACGCGATGAAGCGCTGGTCCTACGTGGTGAACAAACTGGTCGCCCGCGGTTACGTCGGTCAGGCCGAAGCGGCCGCCATGACCTACCCGGAGGACGCGATCCAGGCGCCGTCGGAGACCCGCGCCGGTCGCGTCACCTACGAGCAGTACCACATCAAGCAGCAGGTCCTCGCCGAACTCGAACAGGTCGGCTACCCGCTCGACCGGCTCCGCGGCGGCGCGATGAAGGTCGAGACGACCATCGATCCGCGTGCCCAGGCCGAAGCCGAGAAGGCGGTCAAGGAGCGTTTGCGGGGACAGCCGGAGCACTTCCGCGCGTCGCTGGTCGCCGTCGAACCCGGGACGGGCGCCATCCGCGCCTACAACGGCGGTGGCTGGAGCGTGCACGACTACGCGGGTACCCCGTACGGCACCGGCTCGACGTTCCAGCCGTTCATCCTCGCCGCGGGCCTCGAACGGGGGGTGAACGTGGACGAGCCGCTGAAGGCGCCCGCGTCGGTCGACTTCCTCGGAGAGACCTTCGAATTCCAGGACCAGTGCGGCGAAACCGGGAAGTGCACGCTGCGCGAGGCGATGGGGCGGGGCGCTCCGGGCCCGTTCGTCGACCTGGCGAAGAAGCTCGGCGCCGAAACGGTCCGCGACGGCGCCCGCGCGGCCGGGATCCCCGAGTCCGTCGACGGCGCGGTGACCCTGCGCGAGAAGGACGGGTTCCTGATCGGGCCGGGGATCGCGGTCGGCCGGTATCCCTTACGCCCCAGCGACATGGCCGGTGCCTACGC
This sequence comes from Amycolatopsis sp. NPDC049868, assembly GCF_044461365.1. Classification (NCBI taxonomy): domain Bacteria; kingdom Bacillati; phylum Actinomycetota; class Actinomycetes; order Pseudonocardiales; family Pseudonocardiaceae; genus Amycolatopsis; species Amycolatopsis sp. NPDC049868. The sequence goes on from NZ_JBITKV010000008.1 coordinate 311,555, forward strand.
GACCTTCGCCGCCGACGGCATGCGCGCCACCCCGCATCTGGTGTCGAAGATCCGGGACGAGAACGGCGAAGTCGTGTGGGAACGGCCGTCGGACAAGACGCCCGCGTTCCAGGGTGACGAGGCGCTGAGCCGCCGGATCGCGGGCACGATGAGCCAGGTGCTGGCCACCGGCCTGAAGGATCGTCCGGCGGCGCTGAAGACCGGCGACTTCCAGTTCAACGAGACGGACGACAACGCCGGCGGCTGGGCGGTCGGGTACACGCCGCAGCTCGCGGCCGCGGTCTGGGTCGGCTCCGACGAGCCGCGCCGGATGCGGGACGCCGCCGGGGAGAAACTGACCGGCAGGACACTCCCGGCGGATATGTGGCAGCGCTTCATGAACGGTGTCCACAAGGGACAGCCCGTGCGGTGGCCGGACGGCTCCGGCCCGCGGCCCGCCACGACGGCGCCGCGGTGAGGCATCGGTCCTGAAGGCGGTCGTGAGTGTTGTGGGTCGTTCTAGCTGAAATGTCACAAGTCTGTACATGATGGCCCCCTTCCTGTACTTAGGCGCAAGGATGGGGGCCTTCATGTACTGGGCATGGTGTGAAGGTCGAGTTTCCTCGGCTGAGCCGAGGCAAGGAGGCCTTCACGGACTTGGCCCGCGATCAGCCGCACCCAAAATCCAGTAGGTACCTAAGACACCCTTGGCTCTAGCCTGAAACGCCACTCACGAGCCGGGTTGTACATGATGGCCCCCTTCCTGTACCTAGGCGCAAGGATGGGGGCCTTCATGTACTGGGGAAGGTGTGAAGGTCGAGTTTCCTCGGCTAAGCGATGTCCGTCAGGGCTTCACGAGCACGACGGTCAGCCCGTCGTAGCCCTTGCTGCCGACCGTCTGGATCGCCGTCGCGTCGACACGGGGTTCGGCGGCGATCATCTCGTGCAGCCGCCTGATCCCTTGGATGTTCGGGTCTTCGCTGGCGGCGTCGGTCACCGCGCCACCGCGGACGACGTTGTCGACCACGATCACCCCACCGGGCCGGACGAGCTTCAGCGACGCCTCGAAGTAGGCCGGGTTGTTGGCCTTGTCGGCGTCGATGAACGCCAGATCGATCGGGCCCTCGACCGACGGCAGCAGGTCCAGCGCCTTGCCGACCCGGACGTCGACCAGCCCGCCGAGCCCGGCCGCTTCGATGTTCCCGCGCGCGACCTCGGCGTGCTTCGGGTCGTATTCGAGGGTGACGAGCCTGCCCTGCGGCGGCAGGGCGCGGGCGAGCCAGATCGTGCTGTACCCGCCGAGCGTGCCGATCTCCAGGATGGACCGGGCGCCGATCATCCTCGCCATCAGGTTGAGCAGTTTGCCCTGATTCGGCGCGACGGCGATCGACGGCAGACCGGCCTCGTCCGACGCCTTCCGTGCGCCTTCGAGGGCGGGATCGGACGGGACTAGCACCCCGGACAGATAGTCGTCCACTTCGGACCACAGTTGCTGTGACATGGCACCTCCGCCGCCAACCTACTCCGACGCGATCAGGCGGCGCGGCGTCCGGCTTTCGGGATCACCAGCGGGGTACCGGTTTCGGGGCACGGCATGACCCGGCAGGGCAGCTCGAAGATCTTCTCGACGTTCGCGGCGGTCACGACCTCTTCGGGCGCGCCGGTCGCGAGGACCTCTCCGCCACGCATCGCGATCATGTGCGTCGCGTAGCGGGCGGCGTGGTTGAGGTCGTGCAGCACCGCGACCAGCGTCCGGCCCTGCTCCTGGTGCAGTTCCGCGCACAGGTCGAGGATGTCCATCTGGTGCGCGATGTCCAGATAGGTCGTCGGCTCGTCGAGCAGCAGGAGATCGGTCTCCTGCGCGAGGGCCATCGCCATCCACACGCGCTGCCGCTGACCACCCGACAGTTCGTCGACCAGCCGCTCGGCGAGGTCGTCGACCCCGGTGGCGCGCATGGACTCCGCGACCACGGTGGCGTCCTCACGGGACCACTGGCGCAGCAGGCGCTGATGCGGGTACCGGCCGCGCGCGACGAGGTCCGCGACGGTGATGCCGTCGGGCGCGATCGAGCTCTGCGGCAGCAGGCCGAGCCGCCGGGCGACCTCCTTGGCCGGGAAGGAGCTGATCACCTGGCCGTCGAGGAACACCGAACCCCGGCGCGGTTTGAGCATCCGCGCGAGCGCGCGCAGGAGGGTCGTCTTGCCACAGGCGTTCGGCCCGACGATGACGGTGAACGACCGGTCGGGGATGACCACCCCGAGGTTTTCGGCCACCGTCCTGCCGTCGTAGGCGAGCGTCAGCGCGTCCGCGTGCAGGCGGGACGTCGTGCTCTGCTCGGTGAGGGTTTCCACGGTCTCCACGCAGGTTAGGCTAACCTAGGAGCCCGCCGTTGTGGTGTTCCGTAGGTCGCAGTCGGCTCACGACGCTCGTCGATGGCATCATCCCCAGTGCAATCCCGCGAGCGGTCTCGGTGCGATCGAAGGAACGGCATGGAGGACTACCGGATAGTCGCGGACGAGATCTCCGCCGACGTCGAGGCCGGCAGGCTGCGTCCTGGCGACCGGCTGCCCCCGCAACGGCGCTTCGCCAGGGAACGCGGGATCGCGAACTCGACGGCCGCGAGGGTCTACGGCGAACTCGTCCGGAGGGGTGTCGTGGTCGGCGAGGTCGGCCGGGGCACGTTCGTCCGCGCCGGGCGGCCGCCGCTGGAGACCGCGCTCGCCGAACCGGGTGGTGCGACGGTCGACCTCGAACTCAACTTCGCCGTCCTCCCGGAACAGTCGGCGCTGGTCGCGAAGGCACTGGAGCCGTTACTGCGTGACGACGTCCTGACGGCGGCGCTGCGGCCGGGAAGCGTCTCGGGCTCGAAGCAGTCGCGTGACGCCGTCGCCGGGCTGATCGCGAAGGAGGGCTGGCAGCCGGAGATCCTCTTCGCCGGAAGCGGGCGCCAGGCCATCGCGGCCGCCATCGCCGCCTTCGTGCCGATGGGGGAACGGCTCGCCGTCGAAGCCATCACCTACCCCGTGGTCAAGGCACTCGCCGGGCGGCTCGGCGTCCAGCTGGTGCCCATCGAGACCGACGACCGGGGGCTCATTCCCGGGGCGCTCGAAGCCGCGTCCGTTCGCGCACTGTACGTCCAGCCGACGCTGCACAACCCACTCGGGTCCACAATGGACGAAGCGCGCCGTGCCGAGCTGGCGGAAACCGTGCGCCGGATGGACATCCCGGTGATCGAGGACGGGATCTACACCTTCCTCCGGCCCGAGGTCCGTCCGTTCGCGGCGTACGCGCCGGAACGCACGGTGTTCACCGACAGCATGTCCAAACGGCTCGCCCCCGGCCTCACCACCGGATTCCTCGCGGTCCCGCCGGAATGGACGGAACGGCTGGCCGCGGCCGTGCGTTCGGGCGGCTGGGTCGCGCCCCGGCTCGCCGTCGAAGCCGCCACCCGCTGGATTACCGGCGGCACACTGGAAACCGTCGAACGGGCGAAACGCCTCGACGCCGCGGAACGCCAGCGGATGACGGCGGAGCGGCTGGCCGGGTTCACCTTGCGCGCCGATCCGCGGGCGTACCACTGCTGGTGGGAACTCCCCGAACACTGGCGCGCCGAGACCTTCGTCGCCGCGGCCGCGCGACGCGGGATCGCGGTCACCCCGGCCGCCGCGTTCGCCGTCGTCCCCGGTCACGCCCCGAATGCGGTGCGGCTCGCCGTCTCGTCGCCGCCGCTCGAAACGCTCGGGGCCGCTTTGGACGTCCTCGCCGGTCTCGCTTCCGGTCGCCCCGAGGACGCCGGCGTCGACTGACCCCACGCGTCAGGGGCGGGGCGCCCACTTGCCGATGAAACTGCCGCAGGTGACGGTCTGCCCGGTGAGCCGCGACCGCAGCGCGTTCTCCAGCCCGAGGTAGTCGAAGATCGGGGCGTCCGCCGCGACCTGTGCGGGCACCGGACCGCCCTTGGCCAGCGCGGGCATGCTCACGGTCTGGAACAGCACCAGGTAGTCGCCGTCGCGGTTGAGCCCGTCGGCCGTCGCGAGCATGCGTTCCGGGGCGTCGGCGACGATCTCCAGCGGCAGCGGCCATTCCAGCGGGAACGGGTTGCGCAGGCCGAAGGCGGGATAGGAGAACGGGTTGTCGGGCAGGACGGCCGTGCGCCCGGCGGGGAAGCGCGTGACGCAGTCCTGGATCTGGGAGACGTAGGTGAAGGTGCCGGGGTTCGTCCGGATACCGCGCATCGACGGCGTCACCGTGCCGAGATCGCCTGTGAGCTTCTCGTGCGCCATGTCCAGGTACGCGGCTTCGTCGTGATGTGCGATCACGGCCCAGCCCGATGCCAGCACCGCGACCAGGCCCATCGCCGTGGCGCCCGCCAGCCCGATCCGGCGAGGCGATTCCGGTAACGGCGGCAGCGCGTCCGAAAGCAGCAGGATCGCCGTCAGCGCCAGTGTTCCGGTGAACAACGTCGGGGTGTCGTTCCCCCACGACAGGCTGGTCATGAAGCCGGTCGCGAAGACCAGCGCGCCCATTCTCGGGAGCCGCCGCGTCGCGACCCAGTTGACCAGCAGCGCGACACCGAGGATCCACCAGAGGACGTCCGCCCAGCGCGACGCGCCGGTGAAATGCCCGTCGACGACGGTGCCGACCACCACCGCCACACCCGCCAGGAGCAGCAGCCGGGCGAGGATCGCCCCGGCGAAACCGGCGCGGTCGCGGAAGATCCCGAGCAGGGCCAGGAACACTCCGGCGATCATGAAGAAGGTCAAGCCCCGCACCGGTGGTCGCAGCAGCGACGCGGGATCTTCCAGCCACAGGCCGAGAAGCCGTTCGCCGTACGCGGGCAGACCGCCGGTGAGCTGTTCGGCCATCGCGCCGAGCCCGCCGTCGAGGGTGACGATTCCGACGTAGAAGACCAGAAAAGCGCCCAGCGCCAGTAGATCCCAGGCCAGCCGCCCCCACCAGCGGCCGGTGCGGAACGCTCCCTCGCGCAGCGACGGGTGCAGCAGCAGCCAGCACAGCGCGATCAGCGGCACCGGCGCGAAACTCTGCTTGACGAACACCGAGGTGCCCAGCAGCACCAGGCCGAGCCGTCGTGGCCACGCCTTGCCGTTGCGCAGCCCCGAATCCAGCGCCCAGGCGCCGCACGCGGTCAGGAAGATCCCGTCGATCGTGTGCCACGCCATCAGCGGGAACGCGTTGAGGTTCAGCAGCGACGCGGCCGCCGTCAGCCCGGTGAGCCCCGGCCCCCAGTCACGGACGCGGCGGCGGGTGACCAGGACCGCGAACGCGATGGTCGCCAGGATGATCTCCAGCATGCTGAGCACGCTGGAGACGAAGAACAGCGGCCCCGGCACCATGAAGTCGACGATGTGCAGGTACGCCGAACCCAGCGGCCGCGCGGAGATGATGTCCGAATGCGGGACCTCTCCGTGCCGCACCCGCCATGCCTGGGCGAGGATGAAACCCTGGTCCGACGGGTGGAAACCGAAGCGTCCCACCCGGAGTTCGGTGGCGACGGCGAGCGCGAGCACCCAGGCCGCGTGCAGGGAAAGCCGCAGCACTGTCCTGGACGGACGTACCGTTGACACCCCTGCCGTGTCCGGTCCGGTCGACAGCGGGGGACTGGCGACGTCCACACTGCCCCTTCCCGGTCGTCCTGCCTCGGCCCGTGCCCGCCGACCCCACGGCGTATCGGAAACCGATGGTAGCGGCCGGGGGCGTCCCCCGATCGAGCCCCGGCGGCGGGACGTCAGGGACGGCGGCGCCAGACCAGCCGGGTGACCGCGCCCGCCACCGAGGCGAGCGGAGCCTTCCGGGGCAGGCCACGGGATTCCGGCGCGGACTCGGGCATCGCGCGATAGACGAGGTGGGCGAAGAACCGTGCCGTCCGGGGTGCGACGAGTGTCACCAGTTCGGCGGCCGTCCCTTCGGGCAGGTTCAGGATCTCCGGTCGTTTCTCCAGTGCCTTCACCACGAGCGCGGCGGCGCGTTCGGGGGAGCTCGACGGCATGCCGCGATAGGAGCCGGTCGGGGCGATCATGTCGGTGCGCACCAGCGGCATCCGGACCGAGGTGAAGGTGACGCCGTCGGAAAGCGTTTCCCGTCCGGCGGTCAGCCCGAACTCCTCCAACGCGGCCTTCGAGGCCAGGTAAGCGGAAAACCGCGGGGTGTCGGTCTGCAGTCCTTGGGTGGTCACGTTGACGACGTGACCGAAGCCGCGCGCGGTCATCGACGGCAGCAGGCCCAGCGTCAGCCGCACGGGTCCGAAGTAGTTGATCGCCATCGTGCGCTCGAAGTCGTGGAACCGTTCGGTGGACAGCGAAAGCGACCGCCGGATCGAGCGGCCCGCGTTGTTGACCAGCATGTCGACGGCGCCGTGCGCGGCGAGCACGTCCTTGACCAGAGCGTCGACGGCGCCGCCGTCGGTGAGGTCGCACGGATACGCCGACGCCTTGCCACCCGCCGCGACGATCTGCTCGCGGACCTCTTCGAGTTCGTCGGCTCGCCTGGCCACGAGGATCACTTCGCCGCCCTTCGCGGCGACGGCCAGCGCGGACGCGCGCCCGATCCCCGAGGACGCGCCGGTGATGAGGACCTTGCGGCCGTCCAGCGGTTCCGGCCCCGGACGGCGGCGGCCGCGATCGGGATCCAGGTGCGCCAGCCAGTACCGGTAGAGCGGGCCGGCGTACTCCTTCAACGGGGGCAAGGTGATCCCGCTGCCTTCGAGCGCGGCCGTGGTCGCGCTCGTGTCGAAGTCGACCTCCATGCTCAGATGCGGCAGGACCTCGAGCGGGATGCCGAGTTCCGCGAGTACCGCCGCGCGGGCGGACCGCCCGCCGGGAACCCGGTCGAATCCGGCGGCCGCGGATTTCGCCAGCCGGGTGCCGGCGCGTTTGAGCGCTCCGGACGGACGAGCGGGCAGGACGGCGGAGATCTTCGGTCCGCCCGCGGCCCGCGCGAAGGCGTTGTAGACCTCGTGCAGCGGCTGCGGCCGGGGCGACGCGAGGTGGTACGTGCTGCCACTGGGCGCGTCGGCGTGCATGAGGTGTTCCATCGCCTCGACGACGTAGTCGACCGGCACGAGGTTCGTGGCGCCGAGATCCGGGGCGGCCAGCGGGAGACGGCGGGGCAGCGCGGCGAGCCGCGAGATCGCGGGGAGGAAGTAGTACGGGCCGTCGATCTTGTCCATCTCACCGGTGCGCGAATCGCCGGCCACGGCGGACGGCCGGTACACGCGGAACGGTGTTTTCCCGTGCCGTCGCACGAGCTTCTCCGCCTCGAACTTCGTCGCGTGGTACGGCGACGCGAAACTCTGGCCGAGGTCGAAGTCGGCCTCGGTGAAGCGCCCGGAGTACTGCCCGGCGACCGCGATCGACGAGACATGGTGGAAGAGCCCGGCGTTCGCGGCGGCGGCGAACTCCAGGACATTGCGGGTGCCGTCGACGTTGGCCGCGCGGTTCGCCGCTTCGTCCGCGGTGAGGTCGTAGATCGCGCCGAGATGCACGACGTGGTCGAGGGGGCCCACGCGGGCGGGATCGATGCCCAGCGAGGGTTCGGTCAGATCGCCGGTGACGGGAACGAGCTTCTCGTGGCTCGGGAGCTTCCCGCGTGAGGTCTCCCTCACGAGAACATGGACGGCTACGGTCTCCGGTCGCCGTAGTAGGCGCGCGACCAGGCGTTTGCCCAGAAAACCCGTCGCGCCCGTCACGAAGTAGGTGGTCATGGCCGGCTCCTTCCGAACGGGGCCGACTCTACCTACTCAGAAGTAGGAACGGTAGTTGTCACTCACTGTGGTCCGGATGTTCGGCCACCGCGACCACGGCGTCGCGGAGCGCGGCGCGCAGGCGCCCCACGTCCAGCGGCCCGAGTACGGCGGCCTCCCCTGGCGGGGCGACGAGCACGATCTTGTCGCTGCTCACGAACACCGTCACGTCCCTGCGCCTGCCCGCGAGATCCCGGCAGCCGACCGACCATTCGTCCCGGGGTGCCAACGTCCTCATCCTCCCGTATCCCATGATCTCCCTTTCTCGTCCGTGGCTGGGACGAGGCGCTCTCGGGGGCGTGACGCCGGTTACCCCACATTCCTACTGATGGGTTAACCGATACCGCGTTTCGTGATCGACTTCCGCTTTCGCTAGGCCGGACGGGGAAGAACGGGAGTAGCGTCCGGGGAGGGACTGCTTGGGAGGTCATGGATGTCCGAACCCAGGAAGATCGTCATCGTCGGCGCCGGTCTCGCCGGGGCGACGGCCGCCGGGACACTGCGGGAACGCGGTTACGAGGGCGAAATCGTGCTCCTCGGCACCGACACGCATCGCCCGTACGAACTACCGCCCTTGTCCAAGGGGCTTCTGATGGGCAAGACCGACGAACCCGATTGGGTGCACGGCGAAGGTTTCTACGGTGAGAAGGACGTCGCGTTCCAGAGTGGTGTGACCGCGACCAAGATCGAGCTCGGCGCGCGGCTCGTGCACGACGACGCCGGCGGGGAACACCGCTTCGACCGGCTCGTGCTCGCGACCGGCTCCCGGCCGCGCTCGTTGCCGGTGCCCGGCGGGGATCTGCCGGGACTGCGAACCCTGCGCACCCTCGACGACGCGCTCGCCCTCCGCTCGGCGCTCAAGGACGCGCGGCGGGTGGTGATCGTCGGCGCGGGCTGGATCGGAACCGAGGCCGCGGCGGCCGCCAGGGAACACGGCGCCGAGGTGACCGTGGTCGACCAGATCGGCTCGCCGTTGCTCGCGGTACTGGGCGAGCAGGTGTCCGGCGTCTTCAAGGATCTCCACACCCAGCACGGGGTGAACTGGCGCCTGGGTGAAGGTGTCGCGGGATTCACCGGTGGCGCCGACGGGGTGACCGGTGTCCGCCTTCAGAGTGGTGACGAGCTTCCCGCCGATGTCGTGCTGGTGGCCGTCGGCGCCGCCCCGCGGGTCGACCTCGCGCACGCCGCCGGGCTGGAACTGTCCGACGACGGTGGTGTCTGCGCCGACGCCGGCCTGCGCACGGCGGCGCCCGACGTCTACGCGATCGGCGACATCGCCGCGCATTTCCACCCCCGCTACGGGAAACGCGTGCGCGTCGAGCACTGGTCGAACGCGAAATGGCAGGGCGAGCACGTCGCCGGGAACCTGCTGGGGGAGAACGAGCCGTACCTGCGGAGCCCGTACTTCTTCTCGGACCAGTACGACCTCGGGTGCGAGTACCGCGGTCTCGCCGATCCCGACACCGACGAGCTCGTGGTGCGGGGCGATCTCGCGGCGCGGGACTTCACCGCGTTCTGGCTACGGGACGGGCAGGTGGCCGCCGCGATGAACGTCAACCAGTGGGATGACGGAGACGCCTTGAAGGCCCTGGTCGAGGGACGCGCGGCGGTGACCGCGGAGCAGTTGAGGACTGCTGACCTCAACTCCCTCGTGTGACCCCTTCGGATGCTAGGAAAGGACCGTTCCTTGCAAAATTTGCAAGGAACGGTCCTTTCCTAGCGTTTGAAGGCGAGTCAGGCCGCCTGGGCGACCAAGGCCCGCGAAGGCCGCGTCATGGTCCCGAAGGCCAGCAGCGCGAGCACACCGAAGCCCGCCATCACGATCCCCATCGGGACCGCGGTGCCCGGACCGCCCAGCCCGACCAGCGGCGTCGCCAGCCCGCCGACGACGAACTGCAGCACACCCAGCAGCGCCGACGCCGAACCGGCGGATCGCGCCTGCTCGGCGAGCGCCAGCGAACTCGCGTTCGGCGCCACCATGCCGATGCTCGACACCAGGATGAACAGCGGGATCAGCAACCCGACCAGCCCGAGGTCCAGCACCGTCGCGGCCAGCACGCCGAAGCCGGCCACCGCCGCGATGACCAGGCCGACGGTCAGCAGCGTCCGCTCCGGGAACCGTCCGACGATGCGCCCGTTCAGCTGCCCGACGGCCACGATGCCGATGCCGTTGAGCCCGAACACCAGGCTGTATGCCTGCGGGCTGAGCCCGTAGACGCCCTGCAGCGCGAAGGACGAGCCGGAGATGTAGGCGAACAGGCTGCCGAACATGAGCCCGGAGGCCAGCGCGTAGCCGAGGAAGCCGCGGTCGCCGAACAGGCTCGCGTACTTCCGCAGCACCGAGCCGAACCGCGCGGGCGTGCGGCGCTCCTCGGGCAGGGGTTCCGGCAGCAGGAAGAAGACAACGGCGAGCAGGAGCGCGCCGAACACGGTCAGGCAGACGAACACGCCGCGCCACGACGTCCAGTTCAGGATCTGGCCGCCGATGATCGGCGCCAGGATCGGAGCGAGCCCGTTGACCAGCATGAGCAGCGAGAAGAACTTCGTCATCGCGGTACCGGAGTAGAGGTCCCGCACGGTCGCCCTGGCGATCACGATGCCCGCCGCGGCGCCGAAGGCCTGTACCCCGCGGGCGGCGATGAGGAGTTCGGCGGTCGGGGCGACGGCGCACAGGATCGAGCCGACCATGTAGAGCGCGAGCCCGGCCACGAGTGGTTTGCGGCGGCCGATCGCGTCGGACAGCGGTCCGAGGATCAGCTGGCCGAGGGCGAGCCCGATGATGAACGCGCTCAGCGTGAGCTGGACGGTGGCGTCCGCGGCGCGCAGTTCCCCCGCCATCTGCGGCAGAGCGGGCAGGTACATGTCGATGGACAGGGGCCCGAAGGCGGACAGGCCGCCGAGGATCAGGACGAACCGGGCGCGTCCGGTCGTGAGAGGGCGCGCGATGGTTTCTTCCACTCGCTCGGGCGCGATGGTCATGCTCTTCCTTTCCCCAGCCGAGGTTCCGCGAGGAACAACTTGCTTAGAGTAGGTAACTATTCCCGCTGTGAGTCTCGCCACCCGGACTTCGCAAGACTGATCCGATCAATTTTCCGGACAAATCCGAGTGGCCCCTAGATCTTGGCGGAGGTCGTCGGGTATACATCGGATGTCTGTTCGTTGCTGTTGGAGCCGTTGATTGTTGGCGGTTCGGCTGGAAGGGAAAATTCCGTGCAGCTGTTGCGACTCGGGGAGCCGGGAAGTGAGCGTCCGTTCGTACGTGCCGGGGACGGCACGCTGCGCGACCTCTCGGGGCTGACCGCCGACATCGATGGCAGCTTCTTCGCGGGCGACGGCGTCGCCAGGGTCGCGGCCGCGCTGGCCGCCGGCGAACTGCCCGAAGCCGGTCCTGAATTCGCGTCGGCCAGGGTGGGCGCGCCGATCGCGCGGCCCGGCAAGGTCGTCTGCATCGGCCTCAACTACCGGCAGCACGCCGAGGAGTCCGGCGCCGAGGTCCCGGCCGAGCCCGTCGTCTTCATGAAGGCCTCCGACGTCGTCGTCGGCCCGGAGGACGACGTGCTCGTGCCGCGCGGCTCGACCAAGACCGACTGGGAGGTCGAGCTCGGCGTCGTCATCGGCAAGACCGCGCGCTACCTCGAAAGCGCCGAAGAAGCCCTGGACCACGTCGCCGGCTACACCGTTTCGAACGACGTGTCCGAGCGCGAGTTCCAGCTCGAACGAGGCGGCACCTGGGACAAGGGCAAGTCGTGCGAGAACTTCAACCCGCTCGGCCCGTGGCTGGTCACCGCCGACGAGGTGGCCGACCCGCAGGACCTCGGCCTGCGGTTGTGGGTCAACGGCGAGAAGAAGCAGGACTCGTCGACCAAGGACATGATCTTCACGGTCGCCGAGATCGTGCACTACGTGAGCCAGTACATGGTGCTGCGCCCCGGGGACCTCATCAACACCGGCACCCCGCAGGGGGTCGCGCTCGGCCAGCCCGAGCCGAAGCCGTATCTGACCGAGGGCGACGTCATCGAGCTCGAAATCGACGGCCTCGGCCGCCAGCGCCAGACCGTCAGGCAGGCGTGATGGCGAAGATCGTGGGTATGGAGGTGCTCGACGTCCGGTTCCCCACCTCGCGGGAGCTGGACGGTTCGGACGCCATGAACCCGGACCCGGACTACTCGGCCGCGTACGTCGTGCTGCACACCGACGGCGGCCCGGACGGCTACGGGCTCGCCTTCACCATCGGACGCGGCAACGACGTCCAGGCCGCGGCGATCCGAGCGCTGGAAGCGCACGTCGTCGGCAGGGACGTGCCCACCGACGCGGCCGCGCTCGGCGACCTGTCGCGGGCACTGGTCGGCGACTCGCAGCTGCGCTGGCTCGGCCCGGAAAAGGGTGTCGCGCATATGGCGATCGGTGCGGTGGTCAACGCCGCCTGGGATCTCGCCGCGCGGATCGCCGGGCTCCCCGTCTGGCGTTTCGCCGCCGGGATGTCGCCGGAGGAACTGGTCTCCCTCGTCGACTTCCGTTATCTCTCCGACGCGCTGACCGAGCAGGAGGCGCTCGACATCCTTCGCGCCGCCGAGCCCGGCCGCGCCGAGCGGATCGCCCGGATCGAACGCGACGGATACCGCGCGTACAGCACTTCCCCCGGCTGGCTCGGCTATTCGGACGCGAAACTCGTCCGGCTCGCCGAACAGGCCGTCGCGGACGGCTTCGAGATGATCAAGCTGAAGGTCGGCGGGAATCTCGAGGACGACGTCCGCCGGATGAAGCTCGCCCGCGAGACCGTGGGCCGGGACATCCGGGTCGCCGTCGACGCGAACCAGCGCTGGGACGTCTCGACCGCGATCACCTGGATGACCGCGCTGGCGCCGTACGACCCGTACTGGATCGAGGAACCCACTTCGCCGGACGACGTGCTCGGGCACGCCGCGATCGCCAAGGCGCTCGCCCCGATCCGGGTGGCCACCGGCGAGCACGTCCAGAACCGCGTGGTGTTCAAGCAGCTGCTGCAGGCCGGCGCGATCTCGGTGCTGCAACTGGACGCCGCCAGGGTCGGCGGGTTCAACGAGAACCTGGCGATCCTGTTGCTGGCGGCCAAATTCGGTGTCCCGGTCTGCCCGCACGCCGGCGGGGTCGGGCTGTGCGAACTCGTCCGGCATCTGTCGATGTTCGATTTCGCGGCGGTGTCCGGCACCGACACCGACCGGTCCATCGAATGGGTCGACCATCTCCACGAGCATTTCACCGATCCGGCCGTCGTCGTCGAAGGCCGCTACGCCGCCCCGTCCGCGCCTGGCTTCTCGGCCCGGATGCACGACGCGACCCTGCGCCGGTTCACCTTCCCCGACGGTCCAGAGTGGACGGAGACAAACCAGTGAGTGAGTTCGAAGGCCTCGTCGCCGCCGTCACCGGCGGTGCCTCGGGAATCGGCAGGGCCACCGCGGACCTGCTCGCCGCACGCGGGGCGAAGGTCGCGGTGCTCGACCTGAATCCCGGCGACCTTCCCGAAGGTCTGACCGGATTCCGCTGCGATGTGGGCTCCGACAAGGAGGTCAGGTCGGCGATCGACGCGGTCGCCGACCGGTTCGGCAGGCTCGACGTCCTGGTCAACAACGCGGGCATCGGCGCACAGGGCGACGTCACCGCCAACGGTGACGACGAATGGCACCGCGTGCTCGACATCAACGTCGTCGGCATGGTGCGGCTCGCGCGAGCGGCGTTGCCGCATCTGAAGAACTCGCCGTCGGCCGCGATCGTCAACACCTGTTCGATCGCCGCGTGGGCGGGCCTGCCCAACCGCGCGCTGTACTCGGCCAGCAAGGGCGCGGTGCTCTCGCTGACCCTGGCGATGGCGACCGACCACCTCGCCGACCGGATCCGCGTCAACTGCGTCTGCCCCGGCACCGCGGACACCCCGTGGGTCGGCAGGCTGCTCGACGCCGCGGGCGATCCGGAGGCCGAACGCGCCGCGCTGGCCGCCCGGCAGCCGATGGGCAGGCTGGTCACCGCGGACGAGGTCGCGAACGCGATCGTGTACCTCGCCAGCCCGCTGTCGGCTTCGACCACCGGCACGGCGCTCGCTGTCGACGGAGGTATGTACGGGCTGCGTCCGCGCGGCCCGGTCCAGCAGTAGTTTTCGCTGTCATCAAGGAGGATGCGGTGCGTACGAGGGTGATCAAGGTGGCCGCCGCGGCCACCGCGCTCGGGCTGGCCCTGTCGGCCTGTGGGTCCACTAAGAACAATGCGCCGCAGCCCGGCGCGGGCGGGGCGCAGGGCGGCAAGGTCGGCGCGACGATCCCGTTGCTGACCTCGCCGTTCTGGCAGGCCTACAACAACTACGTACCGCTGAAGGCGAAGGAGCAGGGCGTCGACGCGCTGCCGACGGTCAACGCGGACAGCGATCCGGCGAAGCAGATCACCGACATCAACACTTTGCTCAACCAGGGGATCAAGGGCCTGGTCGTGACGCCGCTGGACTCCGCCGCCGTCGTGGCGGGCCTCAAGGCGGCGGAGAACAAGGGCGTCCCGGTGGTGGCGGTCGACGTCGCGCCGGAAGGTGGCAAGGTCGCCATGGTGGTGCGCGCGGACAACAAGGCGTACGGCACCAAGGCCTGCGAGGCGATCGGCGCGAAGGTGACGTCGGGCAAGGTCGTTCAGGTCATGGGCGACCTGGCCTCGGTCAACGGCCGCGACCGGTCCGAAGCCTTCCGCCAGTGCATGAAGACGAAGTTCCCGGGCGTCCAGGTGCTGGAGGTCGCCGCCGAATGGAAGGCGGACAAGGCTTCGTCCGGGCTGGACAGCCTGCTGACCGCGAACCCGGACATCAAGGCCGTGTACATGCAGGCGGGCGGCGTGTACCTGGCGCCGACGCAGCAGGCGCTCAAACGCAAGAACCTCTACTTCCCGGTCGGCGACCCGAAGCATGTCGTGCTGGTCAGCAACGACGGCATTCCCCAGGAGCTGGCCGCGATCCGCGCGGGCGAACTCGACGCGACCGTCTCTCAGCCCGCCGACGACTACGCCAAGTACGGCATGTACTGGATCAAGAAGGCGATGGCCGGGGAGACCTTCAAGGCGGGGCCGACCGACCACGGCAGCACCGTCGTCGAGGTCCGGGCCGGGATACTGGAAGACCAGCTCCCCGCGCCCGTCGTCACCAAGGACAACGTGGACGACAAGGCACTCTGGGGGAACAACCTGTGAGCGCGCTGCCCGCCGGATCCGCCGCCGTGCCGGTGGTCAGCGCACAGGGTGTCGGCAAACGCTACGGACCGACCGTGGCGCTGTCCGACGTCAGCCTCACCGTGCACCCCGGCGAGTCGCACGCGCTCGTCGGCCGCAACGGTGCCGGGAAATCGACGCTCGTCTCCATCCTCACCGGACTGTCCAAAACGGACACCGGACACGTCGAGTTCGGCGGCGTCCCCGCGCCGCCGTTGTCCAAGCAGGACGACTGGAAACGAGCGGTCGCCTGTGTCTACCAGCACGCGATGGTCGTCCCGCAGCTGACCGTCGCGGAGAACCTGTTCCTCAACCGCCAGTCCGGCAAGGGTTTCGCGATCGGCTGGCAGCGGTTGCGCCGTCAAGCACGCGAACTGCTCGACTCGTGGGACGTGGGGGTCGACGTCGACACCCCGGCGGGCGAGCTTTCGGTCGAGGACCGGCAGTTCGTCGAGATCGCCAGGGCGCTCTCCTACGGTGCCCGGTTCATCGTGCTCGACGAGCCGACGGCGCAGCTGGACAGCCAGGCGATCGACCGGCTCTTCGCGCGGATGCGTCAGATGCAGGCCAACGGGGTGACGTTCCTGTTCATCTCGCACCACCTCCACGAGGTGTACGAGGTCTGCCAGGCGGTCACCGTGCTGCGCGATGCCAAGCACATCCTGACCGCGCCCGTCGCGGAGGTCGGCCGTGCCGAACTGATCGACGCGATGACCGGCGAGCAGGGCGGGCTTTCCGTCCGTGACGCCTCCACACGCGAGGCCTTGGCCGCGGACGCCGACGAGGTGCTGGCCGTCGACGGGCTTTCCGGTGACGGCTTCGAGGACGTGACGTTCCGGATCCACCGCGGCGAGGTGATCGGGCTCGCGGGCAGCAACGCCAGCGGCAAGCACCAGGTCGCCGAAACCGTGTACGGACTGCGTTCGCCGTCCTCCGGCACGGTGCAGGTGGACGGGAAACCGTTGGAACCGGGCGACATCCCGGCCGCGATCCGCGCCGGGATCGGCTGTGTGCCGAGGGATCGCCATCACGAAGGACTGGTGCTGGAGCACTCCATCGCAGACAACGCCACACTGTCCATTTTGGATCGTATGGGCAAGGGCGGTCTCGCGTCACCGGGCGCCCGGTACGGCCGGGCAGCGCAGGCGTTGCGGGACTACGACATCGTCGCGGCCGACGCGGATCAGCCGGTGTCCGACCTTTCCGGTGGCAACCAGCAGAAAGTCGTCCTCGCCCGCGCGCTGGCCGGCGATCCGCGCCTGGTGGTGCTGATCAACCCGACCGCGGGTGTGGACGTCAAATCGAAGGAGGCGCTGCTCGCGGTCGTCGACCGGGTGCGCGCCGAGGGCAAGGCGGTGCTGATCGTCAGCGACGAGCTGGACGATCTTCGTCTGAGCGACCGGGTGCTGGTGCTGCGCGCCGGCGCCGTGGTCGCCGAACACCGGGCGGGCTGGTCCGACGGCGACCTGGTGGCCGACATCGAAGGAGTCGAACGGTGACCGAGCTGATGACCGATCCGAAGACTTCGACGCTCGCGGCCCCGCCGAAGCGCCGGAAGTTCCGCTGGCTGCGCGAACTCGCCCTCGTCCCGGCGCTCATCGTGGTGCTGATCATCGGAGGACTGATCAGCGACACGTTCCTGACCTTCGGCAGTATCGTCGGGATCCTGTCCGCCTCGGCCGCGCTGTCGATGGTGGTGCTCGGCGAATCGCTCGTGCTGCTGACCGGGAAATTCGACCTGTCACTGGAATCCACCATGGGCATGGCGCCCGCACTGGGTGCGATGCTGGTCATCCCGGTGGCTTCTTCGGGTTTCGGCACCGAGATCCCCGGTTTCGCGGGCATCCTCGCCGTGCTGGTGGCCGGTGCCGCGGTGGGCTTCGTGAACGGTTTCCTGATCGTCAAACTGAAGCTGAACGCCTTCATCGTCACGCTGGCGATGCTGACGGTGCTGCGCGGCACGCAGATCGGCTCCACCCAGGGGAAGACGCTCTTCGACCAGCTGGACGTGTTCACCGCGCTGGCCACGACGACGTTCATCGGGCTGCCGATGTCGGTGTGGCTGGCCGCGGCGCTGTTCACCGCGTTCGGGCTGGGGCTGCGGTATCACCGGATCGGCCGGTCGCTGTACGCCATCGGGGGCAACCGGGAAGCCGCGCGGGCCGCCGGTATCCGCGTCGACCGGATCTCGTGGGGCGTCTTCGTCGTGGCCGGTGTGCTGGCGGCGCTCGGCGGGCTCGCGTACACCGGTTACGTCGGCGCGCTCGGTGCGGATCAGGGCGACGGGTTGATCCTTCAGGTGTTCGCCGCCGCGGTGATCGGCGGTGTCTCACTGGACGGCGGGAAGGGCACTCTGGTCGGGGCGCTCACCGGCGTGCTGCTGCTGCAGACCGTCACCAACCTGCTGCAGGTGGCGCAGGTGCCGCCGGAGTGGCTGAAGGCGATCTACGGCGTGATCATCCTGGTCGCGTTGATCATTTCCCGCTATGCCGGTGGGAAGGCCCAGACCTAGCCTTAGCCCCCTCACCGATGCAATGAACGGTCC
Organism: Amycolatopsis sp. NPDC049868; assembly: GCF_044461365.1. Lineage (NCBI taxonomy): Bacteria > Bacillati > Actinomycetota > Actinomycetes > Pseudonocardiales > Pseudonocardiaceae > Amycolatopsis > Amycolatopsis sp. NPDC049868. The sequence continues at coordinate 329,054 of NZ_JBITKV010000008.1, forward strand.
TTTCCTTGCAAATTTCGCAAGGAAAGGACCGTTCCTAGCGCGCCCAGGGGCCGGATAGAGGACGTCAGAGAGGAAGAGAGCGGTGTCAGGAAGCTTCGGCGGCCGAAGTGGGGTCGTCGGCGGTGCCGAGCGCGTTGCGGAGCCATTGCTCCACCCCGGCCACGTGCACGGTGGCCCACGAACGCGCGAGCTCGGGCTCACGGGCCGCGATGGCCTCGTAGATCGCCGTGTGCTGCTCGCGGGTCTTCGCGACCGCGCCCTCCTGGGTGAGCCCGCGCCAGATGCGGGCGCGCGCGGTGGGGCCGGACAGGCTGTCCAGCAGCGAGCACAGCACCGGATTGCCGGAGCCGTCGGCGATCTTGCGGTGGAACTGCAGGTCGTTCGCGACCAGCGCCTCCACCGTCGGCGAGTCGGCCAGTTCGTCGAGAAGGCGGCCTAGTTCCGCGATGTCCTCGTCGCTCATGTGCATCGCGGCCAGCGCCGTCGCCGCCGGTTCGAGGATCCGGCGGACGGCGAGGAAGTCCAGCACGGTGTCGTCGCGGTGGAAGTCCACCACGAACGTCATCGCGTCGAGGAGGAGATTCGGTTCGAGGCTGGTGACGTACGTTCCGTCGCCCTGGCGGACGTCGAGCACGCGGATCAGGCACAACGCCTTCACCGCTTCGCGCAGCGAACTGCGGGACAGGCCGAGCCGCTGGGCCAGTTCGGCCTCCTTCGGCAGCCTGTCGCCGGGAGCAAGCTCACCGGAGATGATCATGTCCTTGATCTTGTCGATCGCGACATCGGTGACCGGCATGTTCCACCGCCCTCCCCGAAGACCTCGGATGTTTGAGTGTTAGTTGACAGAGTGCCATGTTTCGAGTGAAGGAGGCGCGGTGACCCACGGTGTCGCACTACAAAGAGTGGCGCTCCACACCCGGTTGAAGCCGGGCAAGGAAGCCGAATACGAGTCGGTCCACGCCGTGATCCCGCCTGACCTGGACGAAGCCCTGCGTGGTGCGGGCGTGCGTTCGTGGCGGATCTGGCGGGACGGTCTCGACCTGTTCCACGTGGTCGAGGTCGAGGACTACGCGAAGATGCGCGCGGTCCTGCGCGATCACCCGGCCAACATTCCCTGGCAGGCGCGGATGTCGGAGCTGCTCGACGTCGAAGACGACTACTCGGGCGGCGATTCGGGGATCGGCCTCGTTTGGGAGCTTCCGTGAAGATTCCCCTGTCCCCGCTGGGGCTCGGCTGCGCGCAGCTGGGCAATCTGTACCACGCCATCACCGACGAGACGGCCGAAGCGACCGTCCGGCAGGCGTGGGACGAAGGAATCCGGTATTTCGACACCGCTCCGCACTACGGTCTCGGGCTTTCGGAACGACGGCTGGGCGCGGCGCTTTCGGCGTATCCTCGCGAGGACTTCGTCGTTTCGACCAAGGTCGGCCGCGTGCTGGAGCCCGACCCCGGCGGCGCTTCGCGCACCGACTCGCAGGGTTTCGTTGTTCCCGCCGCGTACAAACGACGCTGGGACTTCAGCCGCGACGGGATCCTCCGGTCGCTTGAGGACAGTCTGGAGCGGCTCGGGCTCGACCGCGTCGACGTCGTCTACGTGCACGACCCCGACGAGCATTTCGAGGACACCGTCGACGGCGCCTTCCCCGCGCTGCTCGAATTGCGGGAGCAGGGTGTCGTCGACGCCATCGGGGCCGGGATGAACCAGGCGCCGATGCTCGCGGAGTTCGTCCGCCGGTTCGATCTCGACGTGATCCTGCTGGCGGGCCGGTACACCCTGCTCAACCAGTCCGCTCTCGACGATCTCCTGCCGCTGTGCGCGGAACGCGGGGTGGACGTGGTGGCGGGCGGTGCGTTCAACGCCGGGATCCTCGCCACCGCGTCGCCGGGCACGATGTACGACTACGCCGAGGCTCCCGCCGGACTGGTCGAGCGGGCCCAGCGGATCGCCGACGTCTGCGCGCGGCACGGTGTCGAACTCCCGCAAGCCGCTTTGGCGCTGCCCGCCGCGCATCCGTCGGTGGTGTCCGTCGTCGTCGGCGCGCACGATCCCGGCCAGGTCCGGATCAACGCCGAGCGTTTCCGGCGCCCGGTACCGCGCGAGTTGTGGACGGACCTGATCCGTGCGGGACTGTTGCGTGAGGACACCGTGCTGAGGGAGGGACAGTCGTGATCGACGCGCACCACCACCTTTGGGACCCGTCGCGACGGGACTACCCGTGGATGACCGGCACGGCCCTGGAACCGATCCGCCGTCCGTACACAGTGGACGACCTCCGCACGGTGACGAAGGCGGCGGGGGTGAAGGGGACCGTGCTGGTGCAGACGGTGTCGTCGGAAGAGGAGACGCGCGAATTCCTCGCGGCGGCTCAGACCGAACCGCTGATCGCCGGCGTCGTCGGCTGGACCGACCTCACCGCCCCCGGCGTCGCCGAGCGCGTGGCCTCGTTTTCCGGGCCACTGGTGGGAATCCGGCACCAGGTGGAGGATGAGCCGGATCCGTCGTGGCTGACCGGACCCGACGTCCTGCGTGGTCTCGCCGCTCTCGGCGAGGCCGGGCTCGCGTACGACCTGCTGGTGAAGCCGCCCCAGCTTCCCGCGGCCCTCGCCGTCGCGAAAGCGTTGCCGGACCAGGTTTTCGTACTTGACCACGCCGCGAAGCCGCCGATCGCCTCGGGCGAATGGCAGCCGTGGGCGGACGGTGTCGCGGCCTTGGGGGAGCTGGACAACGTGTACTGCAAGCTTTCGGGGCTGGTGACCGAGGCGGACTGGGCGCGGTGGAAGGTCGGTCAGCTGGCGCGCTGGGCCGAGCACGTGCTGGAGTCGTTCGGGGCTGCACGGCTGATGTTCGGCTCCGACTGGCCGGTCTGCGAACTCGCGGCCGCGTACGAGGTCGTCGTGGACACGGCGTTTTCGCTGACGGGCTCGCTGAGCGACGCCGAGCGGCTGGAGTTCTTCGACGGGACGGCGCGGCGGGCCTATCGACTTTCGTGAGATATGACAAAACCCCGGCCGGAAACCGGGGGAAAGAAGAAAGTGGGCGGCGCGGGGTCCGGGCGCCTGAGAACCGCCGATCGACGACCTGCGGCAGGGGGAAGAAAGCTCAGAACTCGTCCTGATTGACCATCGTCCGCAGGCGGGCCAGTGCGCGGTGCTGCGTCACACGCACGTTGCCGGCGGAGATCCCGAGTGCCTCGGCGGTTTCGGCGGCGGACAGGCCGACGGCGATGCGGAGGGCGAGGATCTCCTGCTGCACCCGCGGAAGGGTGGCGAGCAGACGGTTGAGCCGGGCACCGAGGTCCAGGTGCAGGGCGTGGGTTTCGGGTTCGTTGTCACCGATGGGCCGCTCCGGCAGTTCCGGTACCGGTTCCGACCGGTCACGGGAGACCGCGCGGTAGGCGTCGGCGACCTTGTTGGCGGCGATGGCGTGCACGAGATAGAGGAACGAGCCGCCGCGATCCTGGTAGCCGGGCAGCGCCTTCAGCACCGCCATGCACACTTCCTGCGCGACGTCGTCCGCCGACAGGTAGGACAGGTCGCGGCCACCCATTCTGGCGCGGCAGTACCGGACCACGACGGGGCCGATCATCCGCAGCAGGGACTGGATCGCGGCGGGATTCCCGTCGCCCGCGTCCTTGACGAGGGGATCGAGGTCCTCCTTCGTCAGCCGTCCGCCCGGTCGAGGCAGGTTCTCCGGAGTCGTGTATCCGGGGACCGCATCGGGGGTGACGGTTCCGGACGCGCGTGAAGTTGCTTGCATGGTCGTCCTCCCCGGCCGACCCTGCGACCGTCGCTGTCGAGGGGTCAACACTCCGTAACGATTGAGGGCGGCAGATGCTCCGTAAGATCAGATTCATCTACCGCCGTTGCGACGCAGCGTAATCGTAGGCGGCGATCGGACGGCAGTAAAGATTTCAACTAGAGATAGCCCATTCGCCGGAGCCTGCTTAATACAACCGAGACTCTGCGTCGCGAAAAGGGGCTTCGCTGTCGCTGGATGTGCGCGGGACTTAGCGCACCGCGATCAGCGCGGCCGCTGTCGCTACGACGAGTGCCGACGTTGTGACAGCAAGGATCGGGTTAAGAGGTTTCGGGATTTCCGGACGGCGCAGCGCTCGTTCACGGATCGCGCCGACGGCGGCCAAAGTGATCACCATGGCCCCCGCGAACGCGACCGGGATGATCGCCGTTCCCCAGCCTCGCCGGGCCGCGGTGTGCAAGAGCAGGAGTGTGCAGGCAGTAGCCGCGAGCGCGGTCCGGCGCCACGCCAGTCCGGTGCGTTCCGCTTGCGCTCCGTGATCGGCCGGGTTCACGAGAACACCACCAGTGCCGCCGCGGTCAGGGTGATCATGAGGATCCCGGCGGTCAGCAGGAGCAGCATCCCGCTCTTCGGCAGCGGCCGTCCCGTGCGCATCGCGGTCTGTACGCGCCGCCAGCGCGGGTACGCGCTCGCCGCGAGGACGGCGGCCAGCACGACGCACAGCCCCGCCAGTACGGTGCTCAGCGCGCTCGGGTCGGGAACCAGCTGATGGACGGCGACGCCGCCGGCCAGGAGGCCCAGTGCCGTCCGGAGCCAAGCGAGGAAGGTCCGTTCGTTGGCGAGCGTGAATCGGTAATCGGGTTCCGAGCCGCCATCGTCGTGCGGGCCGTTGATCTCTGCCACGGGTCGAGACTAGGCGCTCCGCCGCGCGAAGACCCACCAGCGAAGAACCGCGAAGCGCGCGATGCCGCCCACGACGCTCGCCGCGAGCAGTGCGCCGGTCTGTTCCAGTGCGGTCGGCTCGCTGATCACCGCGTCGAGGGACGCGATCACGATCGAGCCGTACACGGCGTAGAAGGCGAAGGTCACCAGATCCTGGAAATGCCGCTTGCCCGCGTTGCTCTTCCGGGTGGCGAAGGTGACCCGGCGGTGGAACTCGGTGTTCCCGATGGTCGTGACCGCGAGCGCGACCAGATTGGCCGGCTGTGGTCCGAGGATCGGCTGCAGGATAAGGAACAGCACCGCCTGCAGTCCGGTGGCGACGACGCCGGCGACGACGTACCAAGCGGCATGGTTGCCGAGTTCGTGGTGCCGCTCCGGCGCGCGCCGGATGATCCGGTGCCCTGGCGCCCACCTGGTGGTGGTCATACCGACGACGCTACTCCTTGTTTCACAAACTTGTGAAGCTAATGAACTACCTGAGAAACTGTGATCCCCGCGACAGTGCCGCCGTTTGGCCTGCGGGGACGCCGGGTAGCCACAGGGACGGGGTCGAGTACAGCACGCCCCTGGCAACGTCCGACCAGGAGGGAGTGGCCGATGAGCGACCGCGAGACCGCGGAACCGGAAACGCTGGATCCCAGCGAAGCCCTCGACGAGGACGAACTCCGTGTCGACCCGCTCGAAGAAGGGGTCGAACCACCCGAGCAGTGGAGCGGCGCCGACCGGTTCGGGACCACACCCCGGGAAATCCACGAAGGCGAGTCGCACGCCATGCGGCTGGCCGAAGAGGAGCCGGATGTCGGCGAGAAATGATCTTCACTCACACGGCGGGCCATGCCGACACCCCCTAGCGTGGTCGGTCAAGTGCAAGACCGCGACGAAGGAAGGGCAGAGATGCTGACAGTCACCGAAGCCGCCGCCGAGGCGATCACCGCACTGACCGGGCAGGAGAACGGCCAGGACGGAGGCGGGCTGCGGTTCGCCATGCATTCCCAGCAGGGGGACAGTCCTCAGCTCGCGGTTTCCGTCGCCCAGGTGCCGGAAAGCGGCGACAAGGTACTCGGCGCCGACGGCGGCCCGAAGGTGTTCTTGGAACCGGAAGCGGCCGCGTTGCTCGACGACAAGGTCCTGGACGTCCAACAGGACGAGACCGGCGAAGTCGCCTTCGCCGTACTCCCGCAGGCTCAGCCGCAGCCTGGCAGCTGACCCCAGAGTTCTTCGCGCGCCGGTCGCGGTTGTCCCGGTCCGTGAAGGCCTCCTTAGGGGGCCTTCACGGACTCGACGGGCTCAGGTCCGGGCCCAGGCGCGGACCAGCTCGCCTGCCCGCTCGCGCAGGAGTTCCGCCGCGTGCGCACGCGCGTGGTCGAGTGAAGGCGCGTGGTCGATCAGGGCGGCGCTGCCCACGACCCCGAGACCGGTGAGCTGGCTCTGGTCCAGCTGGATCCGCCCGGCCAGCACCATCAGCGGCACCGCGTGTTCCCGCGCGCGGGCCGCGATGCCCGCCGGAGCCTTGCCGTCGAGGCTCTGCTCGTCCAGTGAGCCTTCGCCGGTGATGACGAGGTCGGCGCGTTCGATGGCGCCGGCGACGCCGGTGAGCCCGGCGATGAGCTGGAACCCGGATTCGACGCTCGCGCCGAGTCCCGCGATCGCGCCCGCGGCGACCCCGCCGCCCGCGCCCGCTCCCGGCACATCCGAGACGTCGGGCGCCCCGGCGTTCCGCAGCGCCTGCGCCCAACGGGACAGGGACTCGTCCAGTTGCTCGACTTCGCGCGGGCCCGCGCCCTTCTGCGGGCCGAAGATCGCGGCCGCGCCACGGGGGCCGAGCAGCGGGTTCGTGACGTCGGTGGCGACGGCGACCTCGACGGAGCCGAGCCGTTCACGCACCGGGCCGAGTTCGGCCAGCGCGACCCGGCCCAGCGTGCCGCCGCCGAGCCCGACGGGCGCGCCGAACGCGTCGAAGACCCCCGCGCCCAGCGCCGCCAGCATCCCGGCGCCGCCGTCGGTGCTCGCCGTTCCGCCGACGGTCAGCACCAGCCGCCGCGCGCCGTTGTCGAGCGCGTGTGCGAGCAGTTCGCCGACGCCCCAGGTGTGCGCGGCGAGCGCCACCTCCGGGCTCGGCTCGACGAACTCGATCCCGCAAGCGCGGGCCGATTCGATGTAGGCCGTTCCGTCGAGGGTCACGTAGCGGGCCTCGACGGTGTCGTCGAGCGGCCCGCGGACGGGGAGTTCCACGAGACGGCCACCCGCCGCGACGAGGACGTCGAGCGTTCCTTCGCCGCCGTCGGCGACCGGGCAGGAGGAGACCTCGGCTTCGGGCAGCGCGTCGCGGACGCCGTGGGCGATCGCCTCCGCGGCCTCGACCGCGGTCAAGCTTCCTTTGAACTTGTCGGGCGCGATGACCACACGAGTCATGGACGAACCTCCGTCAGCGGGTTTCCGCCGGTGAGCACCGACGCGACGTTCTCGGCCGCGAGCACGGCCATGGCAGTACGGGTCTCGACCGTCGCCGATCCGAGATGCGGCGTCAAGACGACGTTTTCGAGAGCCGGCAGGCGCGGTTCGACCTCGGGTTCGGCTTCGAACACGTCCAGGCCCGCGCCGGCGATTTCCCCGGCTTCGAGCGCGTCGGCCAGCGCGGCTTCGTGGACGACGGGGCCGCGCGTGGTGTTGATCAGGTACGCGCCCGGTTTCATCGCCTTCAGCGCGTCCGCGCCGATGAGATGCCGGGTCTCCGGCGTGAGCGGACAGTGCAGGGACACGACGTCGGAGCTTCGCAGCAGCTCGTCGAAGGGCACATACTTCGCGCCCAAGGTCTTCTCGACGTCTTCGGCGGCTCGTGATCGTCCTGAGTAGACGATCCGCATGCCGAAACCGAGCGCCCGCCGCGCGACCGCCTGCCCGATCTGGCCGAGCCCGACGATCCCGAGTGTCTTGTCCTGCAGCGAAGAGCCGAGCAGGAAGCCCAGATGGAACGACCAGGGGGTGCGCGAGCGGATCAGCCGTTCGCCCTCGCCGAGCCGTCGCGTGACCGCGAGGATCAGCCCGAACGCCAGATCCGCGGTGGCGTCGGTGAGTACCCCGGGGGTGTTGGTGACGGTGATCCCGCGTCCGGCGAGCGCCGGGACGTCGATGTTGTCGTAGCCGACGGCCACGTTCGCCACGACCTTCAACCCCGGGCCGGCCGCGTCGGCGACCGCCCCGTCGATCCGGTCGTGCAGCATGCCGACGATCGCGGACGAGCCACGGACGAACTCACGCAGTTCGTCCGGCGTCAGGGGCCGGTCGGCGCGCGACAGTTTCACCTCCCCGGCCTCGGCGAGCACTTTCAGCGCTTCGTCGGGAATCCACCGGGTCACCGCGATCGTCGAGGTCACGCGCTCAGCCTAGTGTGCGGCAGTTGGTATCCCAAATACGGGAAATCCCCGTTATGAGGGAGGCGCTTCCCCTCCGCGGGGGAGTCGTCGCCGTCCGGCACCCCGGGATGGTGAGAACTGCGGAAAAGCTCCGCGACCAGGGGATTCCAGGGGTGGAACATGAAACGATCACGAGAACTCGCGGCCGTCGGTGCCGCGATGGTCCTCGCCACGACACTCGTCGCGGCCGGTCCGGCGTCGGGCGAGGAAGCGGGGAAGGGCAAGCCGGCCGAACCGAGCCTGGTCGGCAGCGCCAAGATGCTGCGCAAGGACGGCCAGGACGTCCGGTTCGCCTTCGACGCGCACGGTCTCTTCCCGGAGAGCAAGGGGACGTTCCGGGTGAGCCACGCGGGCGACGGGTTCTCCGCCTACTTCCGCGGCAGGGTCGACTGCCTGGTCGTCGGCGGCCCGGTCGCCGTCGTCACCGGCATCGTCGAGGACACGGACGTTCCAGGCCTCAAGGACCGCCGGGTCGGGATGACGGTGTACGACAACGGCAGGCACGACCGGGTCGGCTACAGCTGGGGTCCCGATCCCAAGAGTGAGCACATCGTGCCGCCGTGCCTGAGCAGCGCGCCCTTCGAACGGGTCGAGACCGGGGATTTCAAGGCCGTCGAATGGTTCCCGCCTGGCAGTGGGATCAGCTGAGCCGGAGGCGTCGCCGCGGGCACGTGTGTCAGGAAAGGGGCGTTCAGGACACTTTCGGTCCTGAACGCCCCTTTCCTGACATCCGGCGGTGATTCCCGCCCGAAGGAGGAGTGCGCGGGCCCGTCGAACCATGCTATGTTCATATGAAGAACATGTGTGCGCGATCCGAACGTCTGAGAGGGTGGGGATGGCGGAGCTGCTGTCGTTGAAGGAGGCCGTGGCACGGCTGGTGCACGACGGGGACACCGTCGCGCTTGAGGGCTTCACACACCTCATCCCCGTGGCCGCCGGTCACGAGATCATCCGCCAGGGCCGCACCGGCCTGACGTTGGTCCGCATGACGCCGGACATCGTCTACGACCAGCTCATCGGCGCGGGCTGCGCGAGCAAGCTGATCTTCTCGTGGGGCGGCAACCCCGGGGTCGGCTCGCTGCACCGGTTCCGTGACGCGGTCCAGCACTCCTGGCCGGTACCGCTGGAGATAGAGGAACACAGTCACGCGGGCATGGCGAATCGGTACGTCGCCGGCGCTTCGGGTCTGCCGTTCGCCGTCCTGCGCGGCTACACCGGCACCGATCTTCCCGCGCAGACCGACACGATCAAACCCATCACCTGCCCGTTCACCGGTGAGCGGCTGGCCGCCGTCCCCGCACTGAACCCGGACGTCACCATCGTGCACGCCCAGCGCGCCGACAGGTCCGGGAACGTCCAGATCTGGGGTATCACCGGCGTCCAGAAGGAGGCGGTGCTCGCGGCGAAGCGGTCGCTGGTCACCGTCGAGGAGGTCGTCGACGAGCTGGAGCCCCGGCCAGGCGCGATCGTGCTGCCGTCGTGGGCCGTCACCGCCGTGGCCGAGGTGCCCGGCGGCGCGAGGCCGTCGTACGCGGCGGGCTACTACGAACGGGACAACGACGCCTACCAGGTATGGGACGCGATCGGCCGGGACCGGGAGACCTTCACCCGCTGGCTCGACGAGCTGACGGGAGTGAAGGCATGACCGAGTACACCTCCGACGAGATGATGAGCGTCGCCGCGGCCCGCGCGCTCGGCGACGGGATGTCCTGTTTCGTGGGCATCGGCCTGCCCAGTACGGCCGCCAACCTGGCTCGCCGCGGCCACGCGCCGAATCTGACGCTGATCTACGAATCCGGATGCCTCGGCGCCAAACCGACCAGGCTCCCGTTGTCCATCGGTGACGGCGAACTCGCCGACACCGCGGACGCCGTGGTCAGTGTCCCCGAGGTCTTCAACTACTGGCTCCAGCCGGGGCGGATCGACGTCGGCTTCCTCGGCGCGGCCCAGCTGGACAAGTTCGGCAACATCAACACCACCGTCATCGGGCCCGACTACGCCAATCCCAAGGTGCGCCTGCCGGGGGCGGGCGGGGCCCCGGAGATCGCCGCCTCCTGCCGCGAGGTGTTCGTGGTGCTCCGGCAGAGCACCCGCACGTTCGTCGAAAAAGTCGACTTCGTGACGTCGTTCGGCCACGGCACCGGCAAGGGCGATCGCGAGCGCCTCGGCCTCCCCGGCGCCGGGCCGACGCTGGTGGTCACCGACCTCGGCCTGATGCGGCCCGACCCGGAGACCGCCGAGCTCACGCTCACCGAATTGCATCCCGGCGTCGAGGTCGATCAGGTCGTCGAAGCGACCGGGTGGAAACTGAAGGTGTCCGGCGACCTGGGCACCACCCCGGCGCCGACAGAGGCAGAACTCCGCATCCTCCGAGACCTCAAAAGGGCGAGCGCATGACCGACGTCTTCCTGTTCGACGCCATCCGTACCCCGTTCGGCAAATACGGCGGCGCCCTGTCCGGGGTGCGCCCGGACGATCTCGCCGCCACCGTGCTGCGGGCACTGGCCGAGCGCAACGACCTCGACCCGGCCACCGTCGACGAGGTCGTGCTCGGCGACGCCAACGGCGCGGGCGAGGACAACCGCAACGTCGCGCGGATGGCGGCGCTGCTGGCGGGCTGGCCGACGACCGTGCCCGGTGCCACGGTCAACCGGCTGTGCGGTTCCGGGCTCGACGCCGTCATGCAGGCCAGCCGGTCGGTCCAGGTCGGCGACGCCTCGCTCGCCGTCGCGGGCGGGGTCGAGTCGATGAGCCGCTCACCGCTGGTCATGCAGAAACCGGAGAAGGCCTTCCCGGCGGGCAACCAGACACTGCACTCCACCGCGCTGGGCTGGCGCATGGTCAACCCGAAGATGCCCGAGCAGTGGACGGTCTCGCTCGGCGAGTCCACCGAGCAGCTCGCGGAGCGCTACGGAATCGGCCGCGACGAGCAGGACGCGTTCGCCGTCCGCAGCCACGTCAACGCCGCCCGAGCCTGGGACGAGGGGTTCTACGACGATCACGTCGTCCCGGTCGAGGGTGTCGAACTCACTCGCGACGAAGGCATCCGGCCGGGCTCCAGTCCGGAGAAGCTCGCGAAGCTCAAGCCCGTTTTCCGTCCACAAGGGACGGTCACGGCCGCGAACGCGTCACCGCTGAACGACGGCGCCTCCGCGTTGCTGCTCGGCGACGAGGCGGCGGGCAAGCGGCTCGGCAAGGCGCCGCTGGCCCGGATCGCCGGCCGGGGCGCGGCGGGTGTCGACCCGGACGTCTTCGGTATCGGCCCGGTGCGCGCGGCCGAGATCGCCTTGGAGCGGGCCGGGATCGGCTGGGAAGACCTCGCGGCGGTCGAACTGAACGAGGCCTTCGCCGCGCAGTCGCTGGCCTGTCTGCGGGACTGGTCGAAGCTCGACCCGGAAATCGTCAACGTGAACGGCGGCGCGATCGCGATCGGGCATCCGCTGGGCGCCTCCGGCGGCCGGATCGTCGGCACCCTGGCCCACCACCTGCGCCGCACCGGCGGCCGGTGGGGCCTGGCCGCCATCTGCATCGGCGTCGGCCAGGGGCTGGCCATCGTCCTCGAAGCTCAGTGACCCACTGACCCGCGCTGGAGGGAACAGCATGTCGGCACCCGCAGAACTGAGGCTCCCGCGCTACCGGCGCGATCCGGAGGGCACGCATCCGCCGCTCGATTCCGCCGGATACCGGTCGACGGCGCTGCGGCACCCCAAAGAGCCGTTGATCGTGCTCCCGCATCTGCTGACCGAGGTCACCGGGCCCGCGCTGGGCCCGGGCCGGATCGGCGAGTTCGACAACGACCTCACCAAGGGGCACGCGGGCGAGCCGCAGGGCCAGCGGATCATCGTCACCGGGCGGCTGCTCGACGGCGACGGGCGGCCGATCCGCGATTCGCTCGTGGAGATCTGGCAGGCGAACGCGGGCGGCCGGTACCGGCACACCGGCGACCGCTGGCCGTCGCCGCTGGACCCGAACTTCGACGGCGCGGGCCGGACGCTCACCGACTCCGAAGGGCGCTACACCTTCACCACCATCAAACCGGGCGCGTACCCGTGGAAGAACCACGACAACGCCTGGCGGCCGGCGCATATCCACTTCTCCGTCTTCGGCAGCGCGTTCACCCAGCGGCTGGTCACCCAGATGTACTTCCCGGAAGACCCGCTGTTCTCGCAGGACCCGATCTTCAACTCCATCCCGGACGAGAAGGCGCGGCAGCGGATGATCGCGCGCTTCGACCTCGACCGGACGGAAGCCGAGTGGGCGCTGGCCTTCCAGTTCGACATCGTCGTGCGCGGCCGCGAGGCTTCGGTCTTCGAAGACGAGGAGGACGAGCACTGATGCCGGAGACGACGCCTTCCCAGACCGTCGGCCCGTACCTGTCCATCGGCCTGCCCTGGCCGGACGGGCCGGACGTCGTCCCCGCGGGCGAACCGGCCGCGATCCGCGTCCACGGCCGCGTCCTCGACGGCGCGGGCGAGCCGGTGCCGGACGCGATGATCGAGACCTGGCAGGCCGATGCGGACGGCCGGTTCGATCACCCCGACGACCCGCGCGGAGCGGTCGCGAGCGGGTTCCGGGGCTTCGGCCGCTGTCCCACCGACACGAACGGCGACTACGAGATCCGGACGATCATGCCCGGCTCGCTGCCCGGCCCGGCGGGCGGCACGCAGGCGCCGCATATCGACGTCTCGGTGTTCGCACGCGGGCTCCTGCACCGGGTGGTCACGCGGATCTACTTCGAGGACAACGACAACTCCGGGGATCCGGTGCTGGCGTCGGTCCCGGAGACACGCCAGAGCACCCTGATCGCCACCAAGACCGCCGAGGGCTACCGGTTCGACATCCGGCTGCAGGGCGAAGGGGAGACGGTGTTCTTCGATGTCTAGGTCTTCGATGTCCAAGCGGGTAAAGGTGCACAGCGTCGCGGAGGGGCCCGCCGACGGCCCGGTCGTGGTCTTCAGCGGATCGCTCGGCAGCGATCACCGGATGTGGGAACCGCAGGTGAAACCCTTGGTGGCGCAGGGTTTCCGGGTGATCCGGTACGACACCCGCGGGCACGGCGCGTCCCCGGTCCCGGCCGGGCCGTACACGCTCGCGGATCTCGGCGGCGACCTGCTCGCGCTGCTCGACGAGCACGGTGCCGAACGAGCCCATGTCGTCGGGCTCTCGCTCGGCGGGATGACCGGGATGTGGCTCGGCGTCAACGCGCCGGACCGGATCGCGAGCCTCGTGCTGTGCTGCACGTCCGCGAAACTCGGGCCGCCGAGCATGTGGTCGGACCGGGCGAAGACGGTCCGGGAGAACGGCACCGCGGCGGTCGCCGAGGCCGGCGTCGGCCGCTGGCTGACCACCGGGTACGCCGCCGCGTATCCCGAACAGGCCGAGTATCTGCGCGAGATGATCGCGGGCGTCCCCGCCGAGGGCTACGCGGCGTCCTGCCAGGCCATCGAACGGATGGATCTCGTCGGCGACCTGCCCAAGATCGCGGCGCGGACCCTGGTCATCGCCGGGGCCGAGGATCCGGCCACCCCGGTCGAGCACGCCGAGGTGATCGCCGGCGGGATCCCGGACGCGCGGCTCGAAGTCGTCGAAGGCGCCGCGCATCTGGGGAGTTTCGAGCAGCCGGAGCGGTTCAGCGCTTTGATCCTCGAACATCTGGAGGCCGCCCGATGAGCGAAGACCTCTACGAGACCGGCATGAAGGTGCGCCGCGAGGTCCTCGGGGACGAGCATGTCGACCGGGCCGTCGCCCGCACCACCGAGTTCAGCCGCCCGTTCCAGGACTACATCACCCGGGGCGCCTGGGGATCGGTCTGGTCGCGTGACGGGCTCGACCGCAAGACCCGCAGCTGTGTCACCCTGGCCGCGCTCACCGCGCTGCACGCCCACGACGAGCTCGCGATGCACGTCCGCGCCGCCGTCCACAATGGACTTACCGCGCGGGAGATCTCCGAGGTCCTGCTGCACACCGCCGTCTACACGGGCGCCCCGGCCGCCAACGCGGCGTTCGCCGTGGCCCAGCGAGTGCTGGCCGAACTCGGTGAGCCTGCGGCTCAGAAGGAGAGTGACAGTTAGGGTTCTCCCATGGACGAAGGCGAGGTGACCGAGCGCGGGGCGCATCATGTCCAGTCGCTGGAGCGCGGGCTGGCCGTGATCAAGGCGTTCAACGCGGACGCGGCGGAACTCACCCTGAGCGACGTCGCCCGTGCGACCGGGCTGACCAGGGCGGCCGCCCGCCGGTTCCTGCTCACCCTCGTCGACCTGGGGTACGTGCGCACGGACGGCAAGTACTTCTCGCTCACCGCGCGGGTACTCGAACTCGGATATTCGTACCTGTCGAGCCTGTCGCTGCCGGAGGTCGCCCAGCCGCATCTGGAACGGCTCTCCGCCGAGGTGCACGAGTCGAGTTCGGTTTCCGTGCTCGAAGGCCCGGACATCGTCTACGTCGCGCGCGTGGCCGTTTCGCGGATCATGACCGTCAGCATCAACGTCGGCACCCGCTTCCCCGCCCACGCGACGTCGATGGGGCACGTCCTGCTGGCCGGTCTGGAGGACGACGACCTGCACGGCTACTTCGACGCGGCCAACCTCGAAAAACTGACCGCGCGCACGCTGACCAGGCAAAAGGATCTGCTCGCCGAGCTGGAGAAGGTCTACCGGCAGGGTTACGCGATGGTCGACCAGGAACTCGAAGAGGGCCTTCGCTCGATCGCCGCGCCGATCCGGGACCGGCGGGGGAAGGTCGTGGCGGCGGTCAACCTCTCCACCCACGCCAGCCGCACGACGCCGGAGTCGGTCGAGCAGGAACTGCTGCCGTCGCTGCTCTCGGCGGCGCGGGCCATCGAGGCCGATCTGGCCTCGGCGCCGCCGACCAGGGCGAGGCATGGCTGAGGTCGCGGGGCTGCTCCTCGCGGCCGGGGCGGGGCGGCGGTTCGGCGGGCCGAAGGCACTGGCCGTCCTCGACGGCGAGCCGTTCGTCGTCCGGTCGCTGCGGGTGCTCGCCGAAGCGGGCTGCGGCCCGGTCCGGGTCGTGCTGGGCGCTTCGGCCGCGCAAGCTCGCGCGCTTCTGCCCGATCCCGAGGCCGCTGTCGTGGCCGAGGACTGGGAGTCCGGCATGGGTGCGTCCTTACGCGCGGGCCTGCGCGCGCTCACCGAAACCGATGCCGGAGCCGCCGTCGTCCACCTCGTGGATCTGCCAGGGGTCGGTACCGAAGTGGTCCGCCGGGTCGCCGCCGGGGCCGATGAGAACACCGTCGCGCGCGCCGCTTACGAAGGTGTTCCCGGCCATCCCGTGGTTCTCGGCCGTCGCTGGTGGCCGGAGATCGTCGCGGGTGCGTCCGGGGACAAGGGCGCCCGTGACTGGCTCCGGGAGCGCTCGGACCTGCGGCTCGTCGAATGCGGTGACCTCGGGACCGGGTACGACGTGGATCGCCGCGAGGATCTTCCGGGCTGATCTCCGGCCTGCTGAGGCTTACCATCGGCGAGTGACCGTCGAATCGCCCGAGAAACTGGCCGAAGCCCTCGAAGCGGTCGGCTATCTCGCCGACGACGGCATCGCCACGGCCGGGTTCCTCGCCGTGGCGCTCGGCCGCCCGTTGTTCTGCGAGGGCGAACCGGGTACCGGCAAGACTTCGCTCGCACTGGGACTGGCCGAAGCGCTCGGCATGCCGCTCATCCGTCTCCAGTGTCACGAAGGGATCGACGCGGCGCAGGCACTGTACGAATGGGACTTCCCCCGTCAGCTGCTGCACCTGCGGGCGCTGGAAGCCGCTGGTGACGGCGGCCTCGACGTCGAGGCCGCCGAACAGTCCCTCTACACCGAACGTTTCCTGCTCTCCCGGCCGCTGCTGAAGGCGTTGCAGACCGCGCCGTGTGTCCTGCTGATCGACGAGATCGACCGCGCCGACGACGAGTTCGAAGCCTTCCTGCTGCAACTCCTCGACGAGAACGCGGTGACGATCCCCGAGTTCGGCGAGGTGCGCGCCGAACATCCGCCGCTCGTGGTGCTCACCTCCAACCGGACGCGGGAGGTGCACGACGCGCTGAAGCGCCGCTGTCTCTATCACTGGCTCGAACATCCCGACCTTCCCCGCGAGGTCGAGATCCTGCGCCGCAAGATCCCGGATCTGGGCGAAACGCTCGCGGCCCAGGTCGCGACGGCGGTGCACCGGCTCCGCGCGATGGAGCTGCTGAAACCGCCCGGGGTGGCGGAATCCCTGGATTGGGCTCAGGCGCTCCTCGCGCTCGGGATGTCCGAATTGGACGCCGCGGCCGCCGCCCGGACGCTCGGTTCGGTGCTCAAGTACAGCGAAGATCTGGACAGGGTCCGGGCCAAACTGGACAAACTGCTCGCCTGACCGTCAGCGGCGACGCGGCGCGCGGATCCTCGCTAGCGCTGACCGCCGACGGCCAGCGCGAGTACGACCTCGTTTTCCGCGTCGGGCAGGTAATGCACGGTGACGACCCGGCCGATCTGGACCCGTTCGACGACCTCGGCGGCGATGACCTTGTCGACCGTCGTTGCCACCGACGATCCGCCCGGTCGGCGTGGCCGCGGCGACCACGGCCTCGGCGCGGACACCCCGCGCCGCGATGTCGAGGCCGCGTTCGCTGCTGAGGCCCAGGCTGACCTGCATCCGGTTGAAGGCGGCCTGCATGGCGTCCCGATCGCCGGTCCGGTCGAGTTCGACCACTGACCCCGCCGGCTCGTGCCGCATGACGAGGTCCTCCATGACAAGATGAGCAAGCGGAACGGCGCTCCGATAGTGCTGCGGGCACTGTTCCGTTCGGCGAAGAGGAGTGCGTGATGAGTGAAGAGGGCGCCAAAGGCAAGCGCGCGGACGCCCGGCGCAACGAGAAGACCCTGCTCGACGCCGCCGCGGCCGTCTTCGTCACGTCAGGCGTCGAAGCGCCGGTCCGCGACATCGCGGCCAAGGCGGGCGTCGGGATGGGCACGATCTACCGGCATTTCCCGACCAGGGCCGACCTCATCATCGCCGTCTACCGGCACCAGGTCGACGCCTGCGCCGAAGCCGGACCGGAACTGCTGGCGTCGAGCGATTCCCCGTACGAGGCGTTGCGGCGCTGGATCGACCTCTTCGTCGATTTCCTGGTCACCAAACACGGTCTGGCGGCGGTGCTGCAGTCGGACAACGCCGGGTTCGAGACGCTGCACGCCTACTTCCTCGACACCCTCCTGCCGGTGTGCGCCCGCTTGCTCGGCGCGGCGGCGGAGGCGGGCGAGATCCGCTCCGATCTGCAGGCGCTCGAAGTCATGCGCGGCGTCGGGAACCTCTGCATCGGCGCCGAAAGCGATCCGCGCTACAACGCGCGCAAGATGGTCGAGGTCCTCATCGCGGGGCTGAAAGCCTAGCCGTTCAGCATCTTCAGGAACCCGTTCTCCCAAGCGACGGGGTCCGCGTCGTAGCCGACGTTCTGTGAAGTGCCCTTCGGCGTCACGTAGGTGCGGCCCGCCGCGGCACCGTCCTGTCGCACGTCGACCTTCGCCTTCCGCAGCTTCACCGGGCT
Organism: Amycolatopsis sp. NPDC049868; assembly: GCF_044461365.1. NCBI lineage: Bacteria > Bacillati > Actinomycetota > Actinomycetes > Pseudonocardiales > Pseudonocardiaceae > Amycolatopsis > Amycolatopsis sp. NPDC049868. Next base: position 346,690 of record NZ_JBITKV010000008.1, read on the forward strand.
CACGTCGTCGAGCACCTCGGACGAGGCGAGCGTGTCCCACCAGAACGCCGAACCGTCCTTGATGTACGGCGTGAGGTCAGGCTGGGTGACGATCGCGTGCACGAGTTTCGCTTCCGCCGTCCGGCCTTCACGGCCCAATCGCTCCACATAGGACGGTGTGATGGGGACGTCGTTCGTGGCGTCGAGCGGGACGATGTCGACCCGGCGGATCCCGGCGAAGACCTTGTCCGCCGACGCGGGGTCGAGCCACATGTTGACCTCTTGGGTGCCGTCGAACTTCTCCGCGCCGGGGCCGAAGAGGTTGCCGGGGACGTCGAAGGCGCCACCCATCACCGCGAGCCGCGAAATCCGCTGCGCGACACCGGGAACGTCCATCGCCTTCGCGACATTGGTGAGCGGGCCGGTCGCGATCACCACGACGGGCTTCGCCGACTTGAGCACCGTCGCGGCGAGCAGCGTCGACGCCCGGACCTTCGACGGACGGTCCGGCACCCCGGCGTCCCCGAGCGCGCCGGTGAGGATGCTTTCGGTCCAGGCGCGGCCATCGGCCGGCATCGGGTTCACGCCGGTGTCGGAACCGTCGGCGACCGGGATGCCGGAGAGACCGCATTTCGCGAGCGCCGTCCGCACGTGGGTCAGCGCACGCCCGGGTGTCCCGGCGCCGTTGTTGGTGACGGTGACCGCGCGCAGGTCGATCCGGCGCTGTTCGTGTGCCTGGCACAGATACGCGAGTGTCGCGATGTCGGCGAAGTCGGAATCGCCGTCGAAGACGACGGGGACAGGGGAGGCGGCCGAAGCGGCGGGGGCGGCGACAGTGCCCACGACGCAGGCGAGCAGAACGGCGAGCACGGTACGAGGCGCGAACATGTCGTCACCGTAGCGAGGATTCGCGGCAGGACCTAGGTCCTCTTCGAAGCCGAATGCATGGCGACCGTCCATCCGGCGCGCTACAACTCGACTATGGAACGTACACAGTGTTGTGTGGTGGGGGGCGGTCCGGCGGGGATGGTGCTCGGACTCCTGCTGGCGCGGGCCGGGGTCGAGGTCACCGTTCTCGAGAAACACAAGGACTTCTTCCGTGATTTCCGCGGTGACACGGTGCATCCGCCGACGTTGATGTTGCTCGACGAACTCGGGCTCGGCGAACGCTTCGCGGAATTGCCGTCGCGGCGGCTGGAGAAGATGCGGATGCTGATCGGCGACGCGACCGTCGTCGCCGCCGATTTCAGCCGTATTCCCGGGCCGTACAAGTACATCGCGATGGTCCCACAATGGGATTTCCTGAACCTGCTCGCCGAAGCCGCGGCCGAGGAACCCACGTTCACCCTCGAAATGGGGGCCGAGGTACTCGGTCTGCGCGAGGGCGGCGGCGTGCGCTATCGCGACGCCGACGGTGAGGAGCGGGAACTGGCCGCACCGCTCGTGGTCGGCTGCGACGGCCGGGATTCGCTGATCCGCGCGGAGGCGGGGCTCGTGCCGAAGGAGTACGACGTGCCGATGGACGTCTGGTGGGTCCGGGTGCCGAAACTCGAGGACACCGGCAAGGAGGCCCAGGTGTTCGGCCGGTTCGAGGGCGGGCTCGCCGGCGTGACCATGGATCGCGGCGACTACTTCCAGACCTCGTATCTCATCCGGAAGGGACAGGACGCCGCCCGGCGGGCCGAAGGGATCGAGAAGTTCCGCGAGCGGATCGGCGGCCTGTTCGGCTGGAACGACGAGCAGCTGAACGAGATCCGCGGCTGGGACGACGTCAAACTGCTGAACGTGCGGATGTCCAAGCTGCCGCACTGGTACTCCGGCCGGGTGCTGTGCATCGGCGACGCCGCGCACGCGATGTCGCCGGTCGGCGGGATGGGCGTCAACATCGCGGTGCAGGACGCCGTGGCGGCCGCGCGGATCCTCGCCGCCCCGCTGCTGCGCGGGACGCTGACCGCGCGGGATCTCGCCCGCGTGCAGCGACGGCGGGCCGTGGCCGTCACGCTCGCCCAGAAGCAGCAGCTGGAGGAGCACAAGATGCTCATCGAACCCGCTCTCGACGGAACCTTGAACGAGCGGTCGGTCCCGCTGCCGCTCCGCATCGCGGACCGGTTCCCGCAGCTCACCGCCCTCGCGGCCTTCATGGGTGGCATGGGACCCCTGCGCGAGAAAACCCCGGTCTTCGCCCGCCGAGGCTCATAATGGCGGCGTGAGCGATCCACTGGCGGGCTTCGTCGGCTTCGCGGAGGCATTGCGCGAAGCCGGTTTGCCGTGCGACGCGCACCGGGTGCGGGCGTATCTCGAGGCCGTCGGCGCGATCGACCTGGCCGATCCGGAACAGCTGTACTGGGCCGGACGGCTGACGCTGTGCGCCGACCCCGACGACATCCCGCGCTACGACGCCGCGTTCGACGCCTGGTTCACCGAAAAGGAAGCCGGACCACGGCGGCGCGGCCGCGAGGCGGCCCCGAAACGCGCCAGGATCGCCACGCTCGCGCATGCGGGCCAGGGCGAATCCGGCGCGGAACCCGACGAACTCCGCGTGGCGGCGAGCGAGGACGAGATCCTCCGGCATCGAGACCTCGCCGAACTGAGTGTCGCCGAACGCGCTCACCTGCGGGAACTGCTCGCGAAACTACGCCCGGCGCTCCCGCCGCGGTCGTCACCGCGCCGTCGCGCCGCCCGGCGGGGCACGCTCGACTCGTCGCGCACACTCCGGGCGATGCTGGCCGGAGGCGGCGAGCCCGTACGCCTGGCGTATCGGCGGCGGAGCACCAAACCGCGCCGCCTCGTTCTCCTGATCGACGTTTCCGGCTCGATGGGGCCGTACGCCGACGCGCTGTTGCGATTCGCGCACGTCGTCGCCCGGCGCGCTCCCGGCCGGGTCGAGGTGTTCACGCTGGGCACCCGGCTCACCAGGGTCTCCCGCCAGCTCCGGCTGCGCGATCCCGAGCACGCGATGCTCGCCGCGGCCGCCGCGGTCCCCGATTTCGCGGGCGGGACCCGGCTCGGCGAGACCTTGCGGGCGTTCCTCGACCGGTGGGGGCAACGCGGTGTGGCCAGGCGATCCGTGGTCACCGTGTTCTCCGACGGCTGGGAACGGGGCGACACCGCCCTGCTCGGCGAACAGCTCGCCAGGCTGCGGCGGCTCGCACACGTCGTATTCTGGGTGAATCCGCACGCGGGGCGGGCAGGTTACGCCCCCGTGCAGTCCGGCATCGTGGCCGCCCTCCCGTACCTGGATCGGCTGCTCGCCGGGCACAGCTTGGCCACATTGGAACGACTGTTGGTGGAGATCGCCGATGCGTGACGTACTGGACGAACTGCACCGCCGCTGGGCGGCAGGCGAGACGGTGGGGGTCGGCACGGTGGTGGCGACGTTCTCGTCGGCGCCGCGAAGCCCCGGCGCGGCGATGCTCGTCGCCCCGGACGGCACGGTCACCGGCAGCGTCTCCGGCGGCTGCGTCGAAGGCGCCGTCTACGAACTCGCGCAGCAGGTGGTCGCCGAGCGCGCCCCCGTGCTGCAGCGCTACGGCGTCTCCGACGACGACGCGTTCGCCGTCGGGCTGACCTGCGGCGGGATCATCGACATCTACGTCCAGCACGTCGACCGCGACTCGATGCCGGAGCTCGGCGACGTCGTCGAGTCAGTCCACAGTGGACAGCCGGTCGCCGTGGTCACGGTGATCGAGCACGACCGGGAGGGCCTGGTCGGCGAGCATCTGATCGTCTGGCCGGATCGCGTCGCCGGTTCGCTCGGGTCGTCGCGGATGGACGACGCGGTCGTCGACGACGCGCGCGGCATGCTCGCGGGCGGACGCACGGGCACCCTGCACTACGGGCCGGACGGGCAGCGCCGCGGTGAGGGGATGACGGTCTTCGTCAACTCCTTCGAGCCGCCCGCGCGCCTGCTGGTCTTCGGCGCGATCGACTTCGCGGCCGCGATGGCGAAGATGGGCGCGTATCTCGGCTACCAGGTCACGGTCTGCGACGCGCGGCCCGTGTTCGCGACGAAGAGCCGCTTCCCCGACGCGCACGAGGTCGTCGTCGACTGGCCGCATCGCTATCTCCAGGCGGAGGCCGAAGCGGGCCGGGTCGACGGCCGTACCGCGATCGCCGTGCTCACCCACGACCCGAAGTTCGACGTACCGTTGCTGGAGGTCGCGTTGCGACTCGACGTCGGCTACGTCGGCGCGATGGGCTCGCGCAAGACCCACGACGACCGGTTCGCGCGGCTGCGCGAAGCCGGGGTCACCGAGGCGGAACTCGACCGGTTGTCGTCGCCGATCGGGCTCGATCTCGGCGCGCGGACCCCGGAGGAGACCGCGGTGTCGATCGCGGCGGAGATCATCGCGCTGCGCTGGAGCGGCTCGGGAGCACGGCTCGCCGAACTCAGCGGCCGGATCCACGGCTGACGCCGGGTACCGGGACCGCCTGACTCGACTTGACCACCTCGAAGGCGGGCAGGGTTTCGAACCGTTTGACGTGCTCGTCGAACAGTTTCCTGGACAGGTACCGGCTCGCCTTGAGATCCGGGGTGAGCAGGACGACGACGTAGTCCCACTGTCCGACGATGCTGTAGCAGTGCTGGACGCGGGGTTCGGCCAGCATGCGCTCACGGAAGGCCGTGTGGCGCTTCTCGTCGTCGTCGGTCAGCGCGACCAGGATGACCGACGTCATCCCCGCGCCGAGCGTCTCCGGGTCGAGCACGGCGACCTCGGCGCGGATCACGCCCTCGGCGCGCAGCCGGGTCAGCCTTCGCTGGACCGCGCTGGGCGAGAGGCCGACGGCGTCGCCCAAGTCGTGCAGGGGACGGGCGGCGTCCGCCTGGACGAGGTCGAGCAGCAGGTGGTCGAGTTCGTCGCGAGACACGCAAGATTTTTGCACGCGGGCGGGAAAATTTACAATCGGCGTGCTCGTTGCCCGGCCTAGCTTGGGCGTCATGACCGACATCGACCTGCAGCTGGACCACGTCGCCGAGGCGGCGAAGGTGATCGATCCCGTTTTCCTCGATTCCCCGCAGTACAGCGATGAACAGCTGAACGACCGGCTCGGGCGGCACGTGCTGGTGAAGATCGAGACGCTGAACCCGTTGCGCAGCTTCAAAGGCCGCGGCGCGGACTACTTCGCCGCCGGGCTGGAGCCGGGGACCACGATGGTGTGCGGGACCAGCGGCAACTTCGGGCAGGCCGTCGCGTTCGCCGCCCGGAAGCACGGTCTGCGGGCCGAGGTGTTCGTCCCCGCCGACGTCTCCCCGGTCAAACTGCGGCGGATGAAGACGCTGGGCGCGCGGGTGCGCCGGGTCGAGGGCGAGGCGAAGGCCGCCGCGGCCGCCTTCGCCGCCGAAGCCCCCGATCGTGTCTTCGTGGTCGACGGCCGTGAGCCCGCGATCTCCGAAGGCGCGGGCACGATCGGGCTGGAACTGGCGCGGGAGGACGGGATCGACACGGTCGTGCTCCCGGTCGGCGACGGCGCGCTGATCGCCGGGGTCGCGCTGTGGCTCAAGGCGCACACGCCGGGCGTCCGGATCGTCGGCGTCGGGACCACGTCGGCGCCCGCCATGGCGAAGAGCTGGCTGGCCGGCGAGCCGATCACCGTCGACCGGGCCGACTCGTTCGCCGGCGGTATCTCGATCCGCACGCCGGAACCCGAATCCCTCCGGCGGCTGCGGTCACTCGTGGACGATTTCGTACTGGTCGAGAACGACGATCTGCGGTCGGCCATGCGGCTGGGCGCGGAAACCCTCGGCGTCCTCCCCGAACCCGCGGGGGCGGCGGGCCTGGCCGCGCTGACCGTGCACGACATCCCGGGGGACCGGGTCGCCACCGTGATCACCGGCGCGAACGCCGTGTGGCCTCGTGCGTGGTCGTGAGTGGCGTTCCAAGTACATGAAGGCCCCCTTCCTTGCGCCTAGGTACAGGAAGGGGGCCTTCATGTACCTAGGCTGCCCAACCCGCCACCCACGACCGCCTGTACAGAATGGACAGCCGCGCTTTCGCCGCATCTGCGCCGAAATCTTTTCGCTGACAACGCATCTGCGGATCCGTTCGCGAGTGACCCCCTGTCGGGGGTTGTCCCTGCCGACCAGAAGTAGCACGCTCGTCTGTGAGTCCGATCACGGTCGCACCGGGGTCGGTCCGTGACAACCGAATGACCGGCCGCTCCCGAACGACCCCGGACCAGCGCGGGGTTTCTCTTGCTTTGGAGGCCTGATGCGCATCACCGTCACCGTCGACGGCACCACCTACACAGACGACGTCGAACCCCGGACCCTCCTCGTGCATCATCTGCGCGAACGGCTCGGGAAGGTAGGCACCGTGGTCGGTTGCGACACCAGCAACTGCGGCGCCTGCACCGTCCACCTCGACGGGCACAGCGTGAAATCCTGTTCGGTACTCGCGGTCCAGGCCGACGGCTGCGAGGTCACCACGATCGAGGGACTCGCCCGCGACGGCGAGCTCCACCCGGTGCAGAAGGCCTTCCACGAGAATCACGCGCTCCAGTGCGGTTTCTGCACTCCCGGCATGATCATGCAGTCGATCGACCTGCTCGCCGACAATCCCGATCCGGACGAGAAGGCGGTCCGCGAAGGCCTCGAAGGCAACCTGTGCCGCTGCACGGGTTACCAGAACATCGTCCGCGCGGTACGCGACGCCGCCCACGAGATGCGGCCCGGCGCCGGTCCCGAGGCCGAGCGGCTCGCTTCGGACACCGCCTCCCGTGTCGGCGCGGGTGGTGAGTGATGACCTCAACGATCGAACCGGAGGTCGGGAAATCCCGCCGCCGCAAGGAGGACGAGCGCCTCATCACCGGCAGGACCCGCTGGACCGACAACCTGACCCTGCCCGGCATGCTGCACCTCGCGGTGCTCCGCAGCCCGTTCGCGCACGCCAAGATCGTCTCGATCGACGTCACCGAGGCGAAATCCGCGCCGGGCGTGGTCGCGGTCTTCACCGGGAAGGACCTCGACCCCGAAGGTGCCATCGGCATGCCGTGCGCGTGGCCGATCACGCCGGACATGAAGTCGCCGAGGCGGCCCATCCTCGCTTCGGACACGGTGAACTTCGCCGGTGAAGGGGTCGCGGTGGTCGTCGCCCGCACGTCGGCCGAAGCGCACGACGCGCTCGAAATGATCGACGTCGACTACGACGAGCTTCCGGTCGTCCTCGGCCTGGAGAACGCGCTCGCCGAGGGCGCGCCGCTGGTGCACGAGGAACTCGGCACCAACCAGAACGCGGTCTGGGTCTTCGATTCCGCGGACGCGGGAACCGGATCCAGCGTCGAAGACGCGATTTCGAATTCCGAGGTCGTGCTCAAGCGGCGGTTCCGTCAGCAGCGGCTGGTGCCGGCGTTCATGGAACCGCGGGCGTGCGTCGTGGACCCGACGGGCAATCAGCTGGTCATGTGGTCGGCCACCCAGATCCCGCACATCCTCAAGACGATGACCGCGGCCACCCTCGGCCTCCCCGAACACAAGGTGCGGGTGATCGCACCGGACGTCGGCGGCGGGTTCGGCGGCAAGATCGGCGTGCTGCCCGAAGAGATGATGTCGACGCTCATCGCCCAGCGGCTCGGCAAACCGGTCAAGTGGAACGAGTCCCGTTCGGAGACCATGGTCGCCGCGCACCACGGCCGCGACCAGATCCAGGACCTCACCATCACCGCGAACCGCGACGGCACGGTGACCGGCTTGAAGGTCGAACTGCTCGCCGACATGGGCGCGTATCTCGGCCTCGTCGGCCCCGGCGTGCCGATCCTCGGCGCGTTCATGTTCAACGCGATCTACAAGTTCCCGGCGTACCACTTCGCCTGCACCAACGTGTTCACCAACACCACGCTGACCGACGCGTACCGCGGCGCGGGGCGGCCGGAGGCCACGTTCGGGATCGAGCGGATGATGGACGAGCTCGCCGTCGAACTGGGCATGGACCCGATGGAGATCCGCGAGAAGAACTGGATCAAGCACGAGGAGTTCCCGTTCACCACGGTGGCCGGGCTGACCTACGACTCGGGTAACTACGAGGCCGCCACCGACAAGGCCAAGCAGCTCTTCGACTACGACGGCCTCCGGCGCGAACAGAAGGAACGGCGGGAATCGGGCGACCCGGTCCAGCTCGGCATCGGCATCTCGACGTTCACCGAGATGTGCGGTCTCGCGCCGTCGCGGGTGCTCGGCTCGCTGGACTACGCGGCGGGCGGCTGGGAGCACGCGGAGATCCGGGTGCTGCCCACCGGCAAGATCGAGGTCATCACCGGCGCCTCGGCGCACGGCCAGGGCCACGAGACGGCGTGGAGCCAGATCGTCGCCGACAAGCTCGGCGTCCCGTTCGAGGACATCGAGGTCATCCACGGCGACACCCAGTCTTCGCACAAGGGCATGGACACCTACGGCTCCCGGTCGCTGGTGGTCGGCGGGATCGCGGTGATCAAGGCGGCGGACAAGGTCCTCGCCAAGGCCAAGCCGATCGCGGCGCATCTGATGGAATGCGCCGAGGACGACCTCGAATTCTCGGCAGGCAAGTTCTCGGTCAAGGGCACGGATTCCTCGACGTCCATCCAGGACATCGCGTGGGCCGTGTTCTCGGCGCACAACCTGCCGGACGGCGTCGAACCCTCGCTGGACTCGTCGGACACGTTCGATCCGGAGAACTTCTCCTTCCCGCACGGCACGCATCTCTGCGCGGCCGAGGTCGACACGGAAACCGGACGCGTGCGGTTGCGCTCCTACGTCTGCGTCGACGACGTCGGGGTCGCGGTGAATCCGCTGATCGTCGAAGGCCAGGTGCACGGCGGGCTCGCGCAGGGCATCGCGCAGGCGTTGTTCGAAGAGGCCGTCCACGACGAAGGCGGCACCCTGACCACCGGGACCTTCGCCGACTACCTGCTCCCGTCGGCGGCGGATCTGCCCAGCTTCACCACCGACCGCACCGAGACCCCGTCGACGACGAACCCGTTGGGCGCCAAGGGAGTCGGGGAGGCGGGCACGATCGCCTCGACCCCGGCGGTGGTCAACGCCGTGGTCGACGCCGTCCGGCATTTCGGGGTGAACGACATCGAAATGCCGTTGACCCCGATGCGGGTCTGGCACGCCATCCAGTACGGGTCGGCCGCCGCGGGCGGGCTGGGCTCCGAAGCCGGTGGCGGTCTCGGCTCGATCGACGCAACCGGAGGTGCCCAGTGATCCCGGCCCCGTTCGACTACGTCGCCCCGTCCACAGTGGACGAAGCGATCAGTGCGCTCGCCGAAGCCGGTGAGGACGCCAAGGTGCTGGCGGGCGGGCAGAGCCTGCTGCCGGTGCTGAGGATGCGGCTCGCCACGCCGACCACGCTGGTCGACCTCGGGAAGATCGCCGAGCTGCGCGGCGTGCGCGAGGACGGCGACGCGCTGGTGATCGGCTCGATGACCACGCATTACGACGTCCAGCGCGACGCCATGGTCGCCGAGCACGCCGCGTTGCTCAAGGCCGCCACCGACACGGTGGCCGATCCGCAGATCCGCCATCGCGGCACCTTCGGCGGCGCCATCGCGCACGCCGATCCCGCCGGTGACCTGCTGGCTCCCGTGCTCGCGCTCGGCTGCGAACTCGTCGTCGCCGGGCCGGGCGGGCGGCGGACGGTCGCCGCGGCGGACTTCTTCCAGGACATGTTCACCACCGCGCTCGCCGCGGACGAACTGCTGGTCGAGGTCCGGGTGCCGAAGCACACGGGCTGGCGTGCCCACTACGAGAAGTTCAACCGGGTCGCGCAGGCGTGGTCGATGGTCGCGGTCGCGGCCTGTGTCCGCACCGAGGCGGGCACCATCGAGGAGGCGCGGGTCGCGCTCATCAACATGGGCTCGACCCCGGTGCGGGCGGCCGGGGTCGAGGAGGCACTGGTCGGCTGCGCGGCCACCGCCGAGGCGATCCGCGGTGCGGCCGAACGCGCGGCCGAGGGCACGAATCCCACGGCCGACGGCAACTCCGACGTCGACTACCGGCAGCACCTCGCGCGGGTGCTGACCGGCCGCGCGGTCCTCGCCGCGGCGGGCTCCTAGGCAGAAGGGAGGTCGGCCCGTGCGGCTCGACCACGAATTCACCGTTCCCGCCCCGGTCGGCGAGGTCTGGAAGGCCGTCGTCGACCCGGAACGGGTGGCGCCGTGCATGCCCGGCGCCACCGTCACCGAGGTCGACGGGGACGCCTTCAAAGGCACGGTGAAGGTCAAGCTCGGGCCGATCTCCCTGCTCTACAAGGGAACCGGCCACTTCGTCGAGAAGGACGCCGACGCGAAGAGGGTGGTGATCAAGGCCGCCGGGAAAGACGCCCGAGGGGCGGGCACGGCGTCGGCGACGGTGACGCTCACCCTGACCGAGAAGGACGGCGTCACCCACGGCGCCGTCGCCACCGACCTGGCGGTCACCGGTAAACCGGCGCAGTTCGGGCGAGGGATGATCTCCGAGGTCGGTGGCAAGATCCTCGATTCGTTCGCGGAGTGCCTGTCCGGCAAGCTCGGCACACCCGAGCCGGAGAAGCCCCGGGAACGCCCGCCGTTGCAAGCGGTCAAGCCGGTGACGGAGGGCGAAGCCATCGATCTGATGGAATACGCGGGCGAATCCGTGGCCAAACGGGTGGCTCCGGTGCTGGTGGTCCTCGCCGGGGTGCTCTTGATCGTCGCGATCGTGCGGGCTGTGACGCATCGGACATAGTGACGTAGAAGGAAATAGCCGGGGCCCGCCACCGTTGAACCGGGTATGAAGGCGGATCACGAAGTCGACGTGGCGGTGATCGGGGCGGGCCAGGCCGGGCTGTCGGCGGCGTATCACCTGCGCCGCGCGGGATTCGCCAACGAGGCGGATTTCGTCGTGCTCGACCACGGCAAACGGCCCGGCGGCGCGTGGCAGTACCGCTGGCCTTCGCTGATCGTGGAGAAGGTGCACGGCTTCTACGACCTTCCCGGCATGGCCTTCGGCACCCCGGATCCGAAACTGCCCGCCGCCGACGTCGTCTCCGACTACTTCGGCCGCTTCGAACGCACCTACGACCTTCCGGTCCATCGTCCGGTCGATGTCCTGTCGGTGAGTGCCGAGGACGATCGGCTGGTCGTCGCGAGCGCGGCCGAAACCTGGGCCGCGCGTGCGGTGATCAGCGCGACCGGCACCTGGGACCGGCCGTTCTGGCCGCACTATCCCGGGCAGGAGACCTTCCGGGGCCGCCAACTGCACACCGCCGACTACAGCGGCGTCGAGGCCTTCCGCGGGAAGCGGGTCGTCGTGGTCGGCGGTGGTTCGTCGGCCGTCCAGCTGCTGCTGGAGATCGCGCCGTTCGCGCGTTCGACGCGCTGGGTGACCCGGCGCCCGCCGGTATGGCGCGACGAACCGTTCAGCGAGGACTGGGGCCGTGAGGCCGTCGCGAAGGTCGACCGTCGCGTCCGCGAGGGCCTGCCGCCGGAGAGCGTCGTCAGCGTGACCGATCTGGCCGTGACCCCCGAAGTGCGCGCGGGGCTGGACGCCGGCATCCTCGACCGCCGCCCGATGTTCCACCGGATCACGCCGGACGGCGTGGAGTGGGCGGACGGCACCTTCGAGCCGGCCGACGTCATCCTGTGGGCCACCGGGTTCCGCGCCGCGATCGACCATCTGGCGCCGCTGCACCTGCGCGCCGCCGGGGGCGGGATCCGGATGGACGGCACCCGCGTCGTCGCCGAACCGCGGCTGCACCTGGTCGGCTACGGCCCGTCCGCCAGCACCGTCGGCGCGAACCGGGCCGGGCGGGCGGCCGTCACCGAGATCCGGCGCCTGCTCGGACGCTGAGACAGTCGAGGATCGCGGCCAGGCCGGCGGGCCGCCGGAAGAATCCGGCGTGGCTGCTTGCGAGGTCGTGGACGTCGAACGGGTTGTCCGGGGTGAGCGCGTCGCCCTCGGCGATGTAGACGTCCTGCGCGGCGAGCGGCATCGACCGGTCTTCGGTCAGCCTGACGAACGTGCGCGGGATCCGGCCCCAGGAGTCCTTGTCGGCGCGTCGATCCCACTCCTGCCCGGTCAGCCAGAACACCTCGTCCGGCTGGCTCGTGACGACGACCTGGAGGAACTCCTCCTCGGTGAGTTCGCCGGAGATGGCCTTCCGCAGCGCGTCGCGCTGGGCGCGGTCGGCGCCACGCCAATTGACCCGGATGAACCCCTGCCGCGACGGGTCGCCGACGAGAAGCGGTGCTGTCGCGGGGAAGAGATCCGACGACGACCACGCGGCCAGTGCCGGGTACTCGCTGGGCGCGCGGTCCACCGGGCACTGGGCGGCGATGTAGACGACGCGGTCGATCAGTTCGGGGATCGCGTTGGCGGCGGCGGTCACCGGGAGCCCGCCGAAACTGTGCGCGACCAGGACGACCGGACCGTGGTGACGCACCCGCTGGACCGCTTCGACGACCGGCCGGACGAAGTCGTCCGCGGTCAGGCCGCTCATCGCCGACGGCTCGGCCGCGAAGGTTTCGAGGTCCTGCTCGTGATAGGCCCTGGTGAATCCCGCGCCCCTGCCGGGGAGATCGACCGCGAGTGTCCGATGCCCGCGCGACGCCATTTCCCGCTGAGTGGCCGTCCAGGCGTGTGCCGAACTTCCCGAACCGTGCACGAAGACGAAAGTGGGAATCATGCTTTCGATTCTGGCGGAATCGAGTGCCCGAAGAGTGCGGTCGCCCCAAAGGGTGGCAAAGAAGGGACGGCCGGGCGTTCTCGTTTATCGGCCGGTATCTCGCGAAGAGTGCGTCACTCCTGTGGCAAGGAAACGAAAACCACGGAATTCGCACTGGGGGACGACCATGCCATCGACCGACAATCTCGCACCGCTGCATCGTGTCCGTTCCGGCGGCTGCCTCACGGATCTGCTCTGGCACTGGGCGAATACGCGGCCGGAGGCGGTCGCCGTCGTGGACGGCGACCGGGAATTGACCTTTCGCGGACTCGAAGAAGCGAGCACGGAACTCGCCGCGCGTCTCGCCGGCCTCGGGATCGGTGTGGACGACACCGTCGGCCTGCATGTCGAGCCGTCCCTGGAGCTGATGGCCGGCGCGTGGGGCATTCTCGCCTCCGGCGCCGCTTATCTGCCGTTGTCCCCGGAATATCCGGAAGACCGGCTGCGGTACATGCTCGAAGACAGCGGCACCGGCGTCGTCGTCACACAGCCGCATCTCGCCGGACGCCTGGCCGGGCTGGTGCCCGCCGGGACGCGGATCGTCTCGGTGACCGACTCCGGAGCGACCGACGTACCGCGTGGTCCCCGGCCGGACTCGCTCGCGTACGTCATCTACACCTCCGGCAGCACCGGGAAACCGAAGGGCGTGATGATCGAGCACCACAGTGTCGTGTCGCAGCTGAGCTGGCTGCGGGCCTGCGGTCACCTGGACCCGGACGTCACGGTGCTGCAGAAGACGCCGATGAGCTTCGACGCCGCGCAATGGGAGATCCTGGCGCCCGCCGCCGGCGCCCGCGTGGTGATGAGCGCGCCGGGAAGTTTCCGGGACCCCGAAGCCCTGATCGACACGGTGGTGAAGCACGGCGTCACGACTTTGCAAGGTGTCCCGACGCTGCTGCAGGCGTTGCTCGACACCGAGCGCTTCGCGACCTGCACCACGCTGCGGAAACTGTTCTCCGGAGGCGAGGCGCTCTCCCGGCGGCTGGCCAAGGACCTCGCCCGTGAGCTGCCGTCGGCACGGCTGATCAACCTCTACGGGCCGACCGAGTGCACTATCAACGCGACCGCCCACGTCGTCGACCCTGGCACGATCGACGAGCGTGCCGGAACGGTCCCGATCGGCGTGCCGGTCGACAACACCCAGTGCTTCGTGCTCGACGCAGGCTTGTCCCCGGTCGACATCGGGGAGACGGGCGAGCTGTACATCGGCGGTGTGCAGCTCGCGCGGGGCTACCTGAACCGGCCGGAGCAGACGTCCGAGAAGTTCGTGCCGAACCCGTTCGTGCCGACCGGTCGGCTGTACCGGACCGGCGACCTCGTCCAGTGGAACCCGGACGGCACCCTTCAGTTCGTCGGCCGTGCCGACAACCAGGTCAAGCTGCGCGGCTACCGCGTCGAGCTGGACGAGATCGCGGTGGCGATCGAGGAGCACACGTGGGTGCGCCGGGCCGCGGCGGTGGTGACCGACGACGCGCGGACCGGCTCGAAGGCGCTCGTCGCCTGCGTGGAGCTGAATCCGCGCGAAGCCGCGGTGATGGATCAGGGCAACCACGGCGGGCACCATCAGTCGAAGGCCAGCAAGCTGCAGGTCAAGGCACAGCTGGCGAATCCCGGCGTCCGTGACCTCGCGGATCGCCCCGCCGTCGCGTTGCCGGGCAACCGCGAAACCGGTCTTCAGCGGCGGGAAGTCTTCGCTCGCAAGACCTATCGCCACTACGAGGGCGGCGCGGTCACCCGCGACGACCTCGCCGCGCTCCTGAGGCCAGTGCCGGTCAGCACGTACTCGCGCGAACCCGGCGAGCTCACCTTCGCCGAACTGGGTGAGCTGTTGCGGTGGTTCGGCCGGTTCCGCAGCGACGAGCGGCTGCTGCCGAAGTACGCGTACGCCTCGCCGGGCGCGCTGTATGCGACGCAGCTGTACCTGGAGACCAGCGGTCTCGACGGTCTCGGCGCCGGGCTGTACTACTACCACCCCATCGACCACACGCTGGTCCGGATCGGCGCGAGCACGAGCACCGGGCACTCGGTGCACTTCATCGGCCGCACCGGCGCCATCGAACCGGTCTACAAGAACAACATCCGCGAGGTCCTCGAGTTCGAGACGGGGCATATGGTCGGGGTGTTCGAGGAGATCCTGCCCGGATACGGCCTCACGATCAGCCCGGCGGCGTCCGATCCCGCCGTCGCCGCGCGGGCCGGTGCCGCCGCCGAAGACCACTACCTCGGCACGTTCTCCTTGCAGGCCGATGACGGGGTGCCCCGGCCTGCCGACATCGAACTGTTCGTCCAAGCGCATCCGGGCCGCGTCGATGGCCTGCCCGCCGGCACCTACCGCTGGCGCGACGGGGACTTCGAACGCGTCTCCGGCGACCTGATCGAGGCCAGGCACGTGATCGCGATCAACCAGCAGGTGTACGGACGCGCGGCCTTCGGTATCACCGCGGTGAGCCGCACCGCCGACGAGCGGCTGGCGTACATCGGTCTCGGCGCGAAGCTGCACCACTTGCAGCGCAACGATGCGGGATTCGGTTTCATGTCCTCGGGCTACAGCTCGAAGAGCGGCCACCCACTGCCCGCCGCCCGGCGGATCGACGACATCCTCGCCGGGCAGGGGATCGCCTCGGGACCGTCGTACTTCTTCCTCGGCGGAAAGGTGAGCCCGGAGCAGGTGCGCAGCGAGGGAATGCGCGAAGACGCCGTGCACATGAAAGGCCCGGCGGAGATCATCCGCGACGAACTCGCGACCACCCTGCCCGACTACATGATCCCGAACCGGGTGCTGGTGCTGGACGCGTTGCCGTTGACCGCCAACGGGAAGGTCGACGCGCACGCGCTGGCGGAGACCGGCGCCGTCCGCTCCGCGAGCGGAGGCGCGCCGTATGTCGCGCCTTCGACGAGCCATGAACGGTGGCTGGCCGGGGTGTGGGGCAAGGCGCTGAACTACGACGACGTCTCGGCGCGCGACGACTTCTTCGCCTCCGGCGGCAACTCGCTGACCGCGGTCTCCCTGGTGAACCGGATCAATCGCGAGTACGGCACCCGGCTGCCGCTGCAGGTCGTCTTCGAATGCCCGAAGCTGGCCGACCTGGCCGCCCGCATCGGCGAGGATTCCACCTCGCCGTCGTCACGGCTGGTCCCCTTGGCGACCGGCGGTGGTCTCCCGGTGTTCTGCTGGCCAGGCCTCGGTGGCTATCCGATGAACCTGCGGTCGCTGGCCTCGGAAAGCGGCCTCGGCCGGCCTTTCTACGGCGTGCAGGCCCACGGGATCAACGTCGGCGAGACGCCTTACGCCACCGTCGAGGAGATGGCGAGGGCCGACGTCGCCGAGATCCGGCGCGTCCAGCCGGAGGGACCGTACACGCTGTGGGGCTACTCGTTCGGCGCGCGCGTGGCCTTCGAAACGGCGTGGCAGCTGGAACAGCAGGGGCAGCGGGTGGCCGACCTGCTGCTGATCTGCCCGGGCAATCCCGAGGTCGGGGGCGGCGGGGAGCGGGTGGCGAGCTACCCGAACCCGGCTTACCTGACGATCCTGCTGTCGGTTTTCCTCGGGTCGATCTCCGGGCCGGAAACGGTGGCCTGCCGGGAAACGGTCCGCGACGAAGACGGCTTCGTGGCCTTCGTGGCGAAGCTGCTGCCCGCGCTCGGTGAGCAGTTGATCCGGCGGATCGTCCGGATCGTGGAGGAGACCTACGAGTTCGACTACACCTTCCGTGAACTCGCGCGGCGGAAGATCGCGGCCAGGGTGACGCTGTTCAAGGCCGACGGCGACGACTACTCGTTCGTCGAGAACAGCTCCGGGTACTCGGCCACGCCTCCGGAGGTGGTCACGCTCGAAGGCGATCACTACAGCGTCCTCAAGGAGAGCGGGGTCGCCGAACTGGTCTCGGCGATCCGTGCCCGGCTGAGTTAAGGAGAAGCGCCAGTGCCCGACTCCCTCGGTCCCCGCCTCAAGGTAGGCGTCGTCGTGCCGTCCACCAACACCTCGGCGCAGCCGGAACTGGACGCGCTGCGCCCCGACGGGGTCACCAACCACACCGGCAGGATGGTGATCGACGACGACCCGATGGTCGACGAACCCGGGTTCGAGCACGTCATGCACGGGATCCGGCGGTCGACGCGGCCGGCGATCCGCGGTGTCGTCGGCTGCGACCCCGACTGCGTGATCATCGGGGTCTCGCCGGAAAGTCATTGGGAGGGAACGGGGGCGCACGGCCGGGTGCTCCTCGCGATGCGGGAGGCCGCGGGCGGCCGCCCGGTGACGATGAGCCCGGACGCGATCAACGCCGCGCTCGCGGCGCACGGCGTCCGCCGGATCGCGGTCATCACGCCGTACCTGCCGGTCGGCGACGATCCGGTGCGCCGTTTCTTCGGCGACAACGGTTACGACCTGCTGCGCGTCCACGGTCTCGGCATGCCCAGCCCGGCCAAGATCTCCCACATCCCCGAGACCGCGCTCCGTGACGCGGTCAAGGAGGTCGACCACGCCGACGTCGAGGCCATCGTCCAGGTCGGCACCAACGTCGCCATGGCGCGGCTCGCGGCGGCCGCCGAGTTCTGGCTCGGCAAACCGGTCCTCTCGAACAACGTCGTCCTGTACTGGCACGCACTGCGGCAGAACGGTGTCGCCGATCGCGTGCGGGGTTTCGGCTCCCTGCTGGCGGAGCATTGACCGGTATTTGACTGATCGTTACAGAACGTGGGATGCTGGACGACATGCCCCGCCCCAAGGGTTTCGATCCCACCGAGGTGCTCGACGCCGCGGTCGGCACGTTCTGGCGCAAGGGATACGCCGCCACGTCGGCCCAGGACCTGGTCGACGGCACCGGGCTCGGGCGGGGCAGCCTGTACAACACGTTCTCGGGCAAGCAACAGCTGTTCAGCCAGGCGCTTCGGCGCTACGAGGAAACGTCCGCCACCCGGGTCGAGGAGATGCTGGCCGCGCCGGGGACCATCCGGGCGCGGATCAGACGTGTCCTGATGGACGTCGTCGACGACGAGCTGGACTCCTCCGCCGCGCATCGCGGCTGCCTGGCGGTCAACGCCGCCCTCGAACTCGGCGGCATCGACGACGAGGTCACCGCCCGTGTCCGCCACAACTTCGAGCGGGTGGAGAACGCGTTCCACGCCGAGTTCGCCGCCGCGCGGCAGCAGGGCGAGATCGGCGGCGATCCGCGGGCGTTGGCACGGTTCACCCTCGCCGCGATGTACGGCCTGCGGGTCTTGGGCAAGACCGCGGACCGGCAGGCGCTCACCCAAGTAGTCGAAACCACCATCCAGGCGTTGTGATGTTCCAGGTTTCGTGACAGAACCCCCGCGCTCGCACGGATTTCCTTCGATCTCGTTCTTTAACGAACATTCCACTATCGGCGAGGAGCAGGCAACTCATGACGAAGACCGTCGCGGTGCTCGGCACCGGGATCATCGGCGCCCCGGTCGCGCGCAACCTGAGCGAGGCCGGGTTCACGGTCCGGGCCTGGAACCGCACCGCCGCCAAGGCCGAAGCCCTCGCCGAGCATGGTGTCGAGGTCGCCGGGAGCGCCGCGGAAGCCGTCGAAGGCGCGCCGGTCGTGATCACCGTCCTCACGGACGGCCAAGCGGTGCTGGAGGCGATCCGCGCGGCCGCCCCCGCCGCGGGCACGATCTGGGTGCAGCTCAGCACCGTCGGCGACGCCGTCGACGAACTCGCCGCGTACGCCGACGAGCAGGGTCTCGTCTTCGTCGACGCGCCGGTGCAGGGCACCCGCCAGCCCGCCGAGCTGGGGCAGCTGATCGTGCTGGCGGCGGGCGCGGCCGACACGCGTGAGACCGTCCAGCCGCTGTTCGACGCGATCGGCAAGCGCACCCTGTGGGTCGGCGAAGACGGCCGGACCGGCGCGGCGAGCAGGCTCAAACTGGTGCTGAACACGTGGGTGATCGCGCTGACCCACGGCGTCGGCGAGGCGCTGGCGCTGGCCGAAGGGCTCGGTGTCGACCCGCGGCACTTCGTCGACGTCGTCACCGGCGGCCCGATGGACAACGGCTACTTCCAGGCCAAATCCGCCGCGATCCTCAAGAACGACTACACCACCGCCTTCTCGGTCGACAACGCGGAAAAGGATGCCCGGCTGGTGCTGGAGGCCGCGGCCCGCGCGGGCGTCCGGATGGACGTGGTCGAGGCCGGGCGAGCCCGCTTCGCGCGCGCGTCCGAGGCCGGACACGGCGACGAGGACATGGCGGCCGGCTACTTCGCCAGCCGCATTTAGTCCGCTAAATGCGGCTGTTCAGGTACCGGACCTGGGCGGCCTTCCCGCGCTCGATCTCCTCCCGTCCCGAGAGGTGCTCCGGAACGCCGACTTCCCACCAGGCACCGGCCTCGGTCCACGAGTCCGGCCGGGTCCGCACCACGACCACCGCCGGCCGCTTTTCGGCCACAGCGGCTTCCCGTGCCTTCGCGTAGGACACACGTACATCGTCCACAGTGGACGCCGTGAACACCGCGCATCCCAGTGATTCCGCATGCCGCGCGAAGTCGACCCGAGGAGGATCGGCGTGCGCGCTCCGGCAGTCGCCGAGGAGGTTGTTGAACGGTTTACCGCCCTGCCCCTCCTGCAGCCGCGCGATGACCGCGTAGCCGTCGTTGTCGCAGACCACCGCCACGAAAGGGTGCCCGGCGAAGGCGGCCGAGAACAGTTCCGAGTTCAGCATCAGGTACGAACCGTCGCCGAGCATCGTGGTGACCAGGCCCTCGGTGTGCGCCATCGCCGCACCCCAGGCACCCGCGAGCTCGTAACCCATGCAGGAGAACCCGTACTCGACGTCCATGCTGATCGAGCCCGATCCGCGCCAGCCGCCGATGAGTTCGCCCGGCATCCCGCCGGACGCGGTCATCACGTAGTCGTGCGGCTCGGAGAGATCGTTGACCGCGCCGACGACCTGGGCGTACGTCGGCACGTCGCCGGAAACGGCGCGCAGGGTGCCGATATGCGCGTCCCAGCGGCCGCGCTCCGCCGCGGCACGTTCTGTCCACAGTGGATCGACTCGCCAGTTTTCCAGCTGGGCCGACAGATCCACGAGACCCGCGTCGGCGTCGGCCACGACGGCGAGCGCGCCGTGCTTGACCGCGTCGAACCGGGCGGCGTTCAGCGTGATCAACCGGACGCCGGGGGAGAACACCGTCCAGGACGCCGTGGTGAAGTCCTGCAAACGCGTGCCGAGGGCCAGCACGACGTCGGCCTCGGCGGCCAGTACGTTCGCCGAGGTCGAGCCCGTGACCCCGAGCGGGCCGGCGTGCAGGGGATGGCCATGCGGCACGAGGGTGCGGCCGGCCGTGGTTTCGGTGACGGGGATGCCGTGCCGTTCGGCGAAGGCCAGCGCGCGTTCACCGGCGCCGGAATACCGGACACCGCCGCCGAGCACCAGCAACGGTTTCCGCGCCGCCCGCAGCGCACCCGCCGCTTCGGTGAGCGCCCGGCGGTCGGGCCGCGGCCGCTGCGGGCGATGGGTCACCGGCGCGAACAACGCGTCCGGGAAGTCGTAGGTCTCCGCCTGGACGTCCTGGGGAAGCGCCAGTGTCACCGGTCCCGCGTCCGCCGGATCGGTCAGCACCCTGGCGACCTGCGGCAACGTCGAAAGCAGCTGTTCCGGCCGGGTGATCCGGTCGAAGTACCGGCTCACCGCGCGGAAGGCGTCGTTGACCGTGGCCGTCGGATCACCGAAATGCTCCACCTGCTGCAACACGGGATCCGGCGCCCGGCTGGTGAAGGTGTCGCCGGGGAGCAGCAGCACCGGCAGCCGGTTCGCGTGCGCGACCCCGGCCGCGGTGACCATGTTCAGCGCGCCGGGCCCGATCGACGACGTCACCACGCCGACCTGGCGCCGGTGCGTCGCCTTGGCGTAGCCGACCGCCGCGAGCGCCATACCCTGCTCGGTCTGCCCGCGCCACACGGGAAGCTCGTCGCGGTACTCCTCCAGCGCGGTGCCGAGACCGAGGACGTTGCCGTGCCCGAAGATCGCGAACACCCCGGGGAACAACGGGACCTCCCGCCCGTCCAGGGTTTCCGACCGCTGCGCGAGCAGCCAGCGCACCAGGGCCTGTGCCGTGGTCAGCTTCATGAGACCCGCCCTTCGTGACTCGTGACCGGGCATCGCGGGTCGAGCTCCTGGTCGTTCCACGTCTCGCGGACCCAGCCGTGCGCGGGGTCGTCGCAGAACGCCATCGACCGCTCGTCGGCGGGCCCGGCCAGGACGTTCAGGTAGTACATCGGGTAGCCCGGTGCGGCGACACAAGGACCGTGATAGCCACGCGGGATCAGGAAGACGTCCCCGTCCCGGACCGCGACGTCCTCGTCCAGCTCACCGTCGGAGGTGTACGTCCGGTGCAGGCCGAACCCTTCGCGGGACGGGGTCACGCCGTCGCGGCCGGCGATGCGGAAGTAGTAGATCTCCTCGTTGACCACCTCGCATTCGGACGCCTCGTCGTGTTTGTGCGGCGGATACGACGACCAGTTGCCGCCCGGGGTGATCAGCTCGCACGCGTTCAGCTTGTCCGCGTGGTCCCAGACACCCGGCACGCCGAAGTTGGTGACCTGTCTGGTCGCCTGGCCCGCCCCGCGCACCTCCACCGGCACGTTCTCGGCCGGTCCGTAGCGCGCTTCGAGACGGCGGCCGCAGCGGGCCATCGGCAGCGCGACCTCGATCCCCGCCGCTGTCGACAACTCGACTTCGGCGTCGCGCGGCACATAGGCGAAATCCGTGACCCGGGTGAACACGGAGTCCCGCCCCGCCAGCTCGAAGACCTGCCCGTCGACGCTGACCGTGCACGACCCCGCCAGCGGCAGGACGAAGGCTTCGTATTCGCCGGTGCGCACCACCCTGGTTTCCCCGGCGGCCAGCGAGAGGACCCGCAGGCCGCTGTAGCTCCAGCCCGCCGAATCCGGGGTGAGCCGGACCGGGTCCCGCTCGTCCGAAAGCGTCCCGAGTGGACGGTGCAGCTTGCTCACAGCAACTCCTCGATCTCGTCGGCGGTGGGCATGGCGTCGGCGCAGGCGAGCCGCGAGGCGACGAGCGCGCCCGCCGCGTTGGCGTAGGTGGCGATGCGCACCGGATCCCAGCCGGAGAGCAGACCGTGGATCAGCGCGCCGCCGAAACCGTCCCCGGCGCCGAGGCCGCAGACGACCTCGACCCGCTGGGGCGGCACGGTCCAGCGCCCCTCGGCGGTGGCCACGAGCACACCCTCCGCGCCCTTCTTGATCACCGCCAGCTCGACACCCCTGGCCAGCATCCGGGACGCGGCCTCGTCGGGATCCGCCGTGCCGACGGCGACCTCCGCCTCGGCGCGGTTGCCGACCGCGACCGTGACGTGGTCGAGCATCCAGCCGATCTCCTCGCGCGCCGTCTCGGTGTCCGGCCAGAACATCGGCCGGAAGTCGAGGTCCAGCACGGTATGCGACCGGCGTCCGCGCCGTTCGAGCATCTTGCGCTGGGTGCCGCGCGCCGGCTCGACGGAGACACCCGTCCCGGTGACCCACAGCAGTGGAACGGATTCCACGACGTCCCAGGGCACATCGTGTTCGCCGATGGTCAGGTCCGGGGCGATCGGAGACCGGTAGAACAGCAGCGGCGGATCCGCGGGCGGGTCCAGCGAACAGAACACCACCGGCGTCTGCAACCCTTCCGACGTCCCGACGTGCTCGGGGGAGACGCCGAACTCCCGCAGCGCCTGCCGCACGTACTCGCCGAAGCCGTCCGGGCCGACCTTCGTCAGCACCGACGTCGAGCGGCCGAGCCGCGCGGCGGCGACCGCGACGTTGGTCGCGGTGCCGCCGAGCGACTTGGCGAAGGTGCTGACCCCGGCCAGCGGCACGCCGCTCTGCTCGGGGTAGAGGTCCACCCCGACCCGGCCGACGGTCAGCGCTTCGAGAACGGTCATGAAGGGGACTCCGCGGCTCGCAATTCGTGCTCCAGGGCTTCCAGTTCCGCACCGCCCGCCATCTGCCTGGTCAGCTCGGCGAGGTCGATCTCGGACTTTTCGTAGGCGCCGAGCGAAACACCCCGCTTGAGCAGCAGGAAGCGATCGGCCACCGGATACGCGTGATGCGGGTTGTGCGTGATCAGCACGACGCCGAGCCCGCGGTCACGGGCCTGTGCGACGTACTTGAGCACGACACCCGCCTGTTTGACGCCCAGCGCGGCCGTCGGCTCGTCGAGGATCAGCACCTTCGCCCCGAAGTACACGGCTCGCGCGATGGCGACGCATTGCCGCTCGCCACCGGAGAGCGTGCCGACCGGCTGCTCGACGTCACGCAGGTCGATGCCCATGTCGGACAACGCCTTCTTGGTCGTCTCACGGCCCTTCTTCCGGTCCAGCGCGCGGAACGGGCCGAAGCCGACCGTCGGTTCGGAGCCGAGGAAGAAGTTCCGCCACACGCTCATCAGCGGTACGACCGCGAGGTCCTGGTACACCGTCGCGATGCCGCGATCGAGCGCTTCACGCGGCGAGGCGAACCTGACCGGCTCACCCTCGACCAGGAATTCGCCCCTGTCGTGCTGGTGGACGCCCGCCAGGATCTTGATCAACGTGGACTTCCCGGCGCCGTTGTCGCCGAGTACGCAGGTGACCTCGCCCGCGTCGACCACCGTGGAGACGTCGCGCAGCGCGATCACGCTGCCGTAGGTCTTGCCGACGTCCTTCACCTCGAGGAGACGACTCATCGCCGGACCCTTTCCGCTCGCCGCCGGAAGGCGTTGTTGACCAGGACCGCGGACAGCAGCATCACCCCGAGGAACAGCATGAACCAGTCGCTGTCCCAGCGGGCGAACACGATGCCCTGCCTCGCCATACCGAAGATCAGCGCGCCGATGGCGGCGCCGATCGCCGAACCGAATCCGCCGGTCAGCAGGCAGCCGCCGATCACGGCCGCGATGATGTACTGGAACTCCAGCCCGATGCCCTGGTTCGCCTGGACGCTCGCGAACCGCAGGATGTTGATCGAGCCGACCAGCCACGCGGCGAGCGCGGTGGTCATGAACAGCATGATCTTGGTGCGCACCACCGGAACCCCGACCGCGCGCGAACTCTGCGCGGAGCCGCCGACGGCGAAGATCCAGTTGCCGAAGCGGGTCCTCACCAGCAGCCAGGCCGCCAGCACGGCGAACCCGATCCACCAGAGGATCGAGATCTGGAACGCCGACCCGCCGATGTCCACAGTGGACGCGAAGACGAAGCCCGCGGACTCGTAGCCGTCGGTCGAGCGCATCCCCGACACCTGGACGGTGCCGGTGACCAGCCGGGTGACGCCGAGGTTGAGCCCTTGCAGCGCCAGGAAGGTGCCCAGTGTGACGATGAAACTGGGCAGGCCGGTGCGCATCACCAGCCAGCCGTTGAACGCGCCGACCGCGAGGGCGAAGACCAGCGACGCGAACAGCGCGAGCCAGACGTTCCAGCCCGCCTGCGTCGCCAGTGTCGCGGTGACGAGCGCGGTGGACGCCGTCATGACACCGGCCGACAGGTCGAACTCGCCGCCGATCATCAGCAGGGACACCGCGACCGCCATGATGCCGAGCGTCGAGGCGTCGTCCAGCCAGGTCGCCACGCCGCTGCCGCTGAAGAACTGGTCGGTGACGACGGTGAAGAACAGGAAGACGACGACGGCGCCGAGCAGCGCGCCGATCTCGGGCCGGACGACCAGCCTGTCCAGGAGCCGCGGCTTCGCGATCCGTTCGTCGAGGGTGGTGGTTGTCATCGCGTGCCCCTTTGCACGTACTGGCCGACGGTGTCCACAGTGGATTTGTCGACCAGGTCGGGCCCGGTGAGCACCGGCTTCCCGCCGCCGACGACGTTCGCGTTGTCCCGGTAGAGCTTGAGGAACTGCACCGGGAGATAGCCCTGCTCGTACTGCTGCTGATCGACCGCGAAGACCACGTCGCCCGCCTTGATCGCGCCGACGACGTCGGTGTTGAGGTCGAACGTGCCGACCTGGGCCTTCGACCCGACCGCCTTGATCGCGCTCACCGCACGGGCGGCGACCTGCGAGTTCAGCGTCAGGACGGCGTCGAGGGACGGGTCGGTCTGCACCGCGCCCCTGATCCGGGATTCGGCGTCGGTGGGATTGCTGATGTCGACCTGCAGGGTCTGCACGTCGCCCGCGAAGCCGGTCTTGGCGCCGTCGCAACGTTGCGCCTGCCCGACGTTGCCCGCTTCGTGGACCACGCAGAGCAGCTTCTTCTTGCCGAGCTCCCGGAACTTCTTCCCGGCCTCCTCGCCCGCGATGGTCTCGTTCTGCCCGACGTGGGTGAGCGCGCCGTAGCCCGCGCTCTTGTCCTCGCCGGAGTTGATGGTGATGACCGGGATCCCGGCGCGGACCGCGTTCTCGATCGAGGTCTTGAGCGCCTCCGGGTTCGCCATCGACACCACCAGCCCGCCGACCCGCTGGGCGACCGCGTTGTCGATCAGCTTGGCCTGGTTGCCGGGGTCTCCGTCGGAGTTGTATTCGACCTGGACGTCGAGCTGCCTGCCCGCCTCTTCGGCGCCGTTCTTGACCACGTTCCAGAACGCGTCACCGGCCGTGCCGTGCGAGATGACCGCGACCCGCAGCGGCCCGCTGGGCTGTGTCGTCGCCGGGCCCGCGCCGGCGGCGGGTTTCTCCTCGGCCTTCGGCCCGGTGCACGCGGACAGGAGCAGCAGCCCCGCCACGAGCGCCAGAATGCCTTTCAAGCGATGGGACATCGTCGTCTCTCCTCGCTTCTTCCGTTAACTGGCAGCCGGGAGCCGGCTGACGATTCCGTCGAGATGTGCCAGGCTCCTGGCGACATCCCGCTTCGGCAGATCTTCCGGGCTCCCCTCGCTCAGTGCGGTGTCCTGTTCGAGCACGTACCACCCGTCGTAGCCCGCCTCGTGGACGAACCTGACCATCGTTTCGATGTCGACGTCCCCGTCGCCCAAGGGGACATACAGACCTTTGCCCACGGCTTCGGCATAGGGAAGCCTTCCGGCGCGGACTTCCTCGGCCAGTTCACCGCGCACGTCCTTGAGGTGCAGGTGCCCGACCCGGCCCGGATGGCGTTTCGCCAGCGCGACCGGATCGGTCCCGCCGATCAGGAGATGCCCGGTGTCCAGGCACAGCGGGAGATCGGAATCGGCGAGGAAACGCTCGACCTCTCGCTCGGTCTCCACATGCGTCCCCACGTGCGGGTGCAGCACGGTGCGGAGGCCGTGTCGCGCGGCGATTTCCCTGATCTCGCCGGAGGTTTCCACGAGCGTGGTCCATTCGGCGTCGCTCAGCCGGGGGCGATCGTCGTAACCGTCGAGCCCGGTCGCGGCGGCGAGGACGAGCATGTCGCCACCGCAGGCGGCGAACAGCGCGGCGGATTCTTCGGCCTCCGCCAGCGCGGCTTCGGGATTCTCGTGCAGGACGACGGCGAGGAAACCGCCGACCAGTTCGAGCCGGTGGCCGGCCAGCCGTTCGCGCAACTCGGCCGGGTCTCGCGGCAGGTATCCGGGCGGGCCGAGCTCGGTGGCGCGCACTCCCAGCTCCGCCATTTCGCCCAGTACGGTTCCCGCGTCGAGCACGCGGCCCCAGCCGGGGACTTCGCAGACGCCCCAGGAGATCGGGGCGGCGGCGATGCGGATCCGGGGTGTCGTGACTGTCATCGGCGGCCTCCGGGGGATCGGGGTTAGAGCGCTCTATTGATTAGAGCGCTCTAATCATGTAGCGTCCGTCACAGTAAAGTCAAGGGCAGGGGGAGGGCGGAAATGGCGCGACCGACGATGGAGGACGTCGCCGCGAAAGCGGGGGTGTCCCGTGCGCTCGTGTCGCTGGTGATGCGGAACGCGCCGAACGTCTCCGACGAACGGCGTACGCGCGTGCTGTCCGCGGCACGCGAGCTGGGTTACGAGCCGCACGCGATGGCCAGGTCGCTGGCGAGCCGGACGTCGACCGTTCTCGGCGTGATGGTCTCAGATCTCCGCAACGCCTTCTTCGCCGACGTCGTCGAAGGGCTCGACGCGGCGGCCGAAGCGGCGGGGTTCCACTTGATCCTCAACACCGGTGGCCGGAGTCCCGCGCGGGAGCGTGCCGCGCTGAAGAGCCTGCTGTCCTTCCGGCCCGCCGGGGTGATCCTGCTGTCGCCGGTGGTCCCCGCGTCGGCGATCGAGGAAGCGGCCGCGCAAAGCCCCGTCGTCCTGGTGTCGCGGACTTCGCGCGCGCCGGGCGTGGACACGGTGAACGACGACGGCGAGGCCGGTTCCGCGCTCGCCGTCGATCACCTGGTTTCCTTGGGACATAAAAGGATCGCCCATCTGGA
Organism: Amycolatopsis sp. NPDC049868; assembly: GCF_044461365.1. Taxonomy (NCBI): domain Bacteria; kingdom Bacillati; phylum Actinomycetota; class Actinomycetes; order Pseudonocardiales; family Pseudonocardiaceae; genus Amycolatopsis; species Amycolatopsis sp. NPDC049868. The sequence continues at coordinate 373,605 of NZ_JBITKV010000008.1, forward strand.
CGGTGGCCTCGCCGCCGGTGCGGCCGCGAGGCGCAAGGGATACCTGCAGGCCATGCGGCGGCATCGGCTGCATCCGGTCATCGTGCGCAGCGAGCACACCGACACCGCGGGGGAGAAGGCCGTGCACGAGCTGCTCGGCGATCCTCCGCAAGGCGGGATGCCGACGGCGCTCGTGGCAGGCAACGACTTCAACGCCGTCGGCGCGATCTCCGCGTTGGAAGAGGCGGGCCTGCGCGTGCCGGAAGACGTTTCCGTGGTCGGCTACGACAACACCTCGCTCGCCGCGTTGCGCCATCTGTCACTGACCACCGTGGACCAGCCGCGCACGGAGATGGGCAGGCTGGCCGTCGAAGCACTGCTCGAACGGATCCGGGGCGAACGAGCCGAACCGGTCCGGCATCTGCTGCACCCGTCGCTGGTGGTCCGTTCGACCACCGCAGCTCCAGAAAGGTAACCACATGAGGTTGGGACTCGCCGGCACCGGCCGGATCGGCACTTCGCACGCCGAGACCTTGAAGAGCTTCGACGAGGTTTCGTCCGTGGTCGTCGCCGACGTCGACGCCGCCCGTGCCCAGGCCGCCGCGGCCAAACTCGGCGTCGAAGCGGCGGCGGACATCCCTTCGCTGTTCGCGTCCTCTTTGGACGGACTGGTGATCGCAGCGGCGACGGACGCGCATCCGGAGCTGATCCTCAAGGCCGTGGACGCGGGGATCCCGGTGTTCTGCGAGAAACCGGTCGCCGCCGACATCCCGGGAACGCTCGCGGTGATCGACAAGATCTCCGGTGCGGACGTCCCGGTGCAGATCGGTTTCCAGCGCCGGTTCGACGCGGGCTACGCGGCGGCCCGGGCGGCGGTGGCTTCGGGCGAACTCGGCTGGCTGCACACCTTGCGCGCGACCACGCTCGACCCGGCACCGCCACCCGCCGAGTACGTCGCGCACTCCGGCGGCCTGTTCCGCGACTGCGGGGTGCACGACTTCGACGTCGTCCGGTTCGTGAGCGGCCGCGAGGTCGTCGAGGTCTACGCCGTGGGGACGAACAAGGGCGAGCGCTTCTTCGCCGACGCCGGTGACGTCGACACCGCCGCCGCGACCCTGACGCTGGACGACGGAACGCTCGCGGTGGTTTCGCTGACGCGCTACAACGGCGCGGGCTACGACGTCCGGCTGGAAGTGCTCGGCTCGGCGGGCAACGTCGTCGTGGGCCTCGACGACCGAGCGCCGCTGACTTCGGTGGAACCGGGTGTCCAGCCATTGCCCGGCCCGGCCTATCCCGGATTCATGGAACGCTTCCGCCCCGCGTACATCAGCGAGTTGAAGGCGTTCCTCGACGTCGCCGCCGGTCGCGCGCCGAGCCCGTGCGATGCGGCGGACGCGCTGGAGGCGTTCTACATCGCCGAGGCCTGCGAGGTCTCGCGCCGCGAACGGCGCCCCGTGCGCGTCGAGGAGGTCCGCGTCTGAGGCGCGCTTTCCTTTGTGTCGCCTATCCGCTGGTCAAGTGATGGCAGGGAGTCCGAATCGCCTAGAGCGACACCGGCCAGCGCCTATTCGACCTTGCCGGATCTCTGCCTGAATTATCCGTTTAGTGACCATGTGAGGCTTTTCTGGAGTACATGATGGCCCCCTTCCTTGCGTCAGGCGCAAGGAAGGGGGCCATCATGTACTCCACCTGGCACGCCCGAACTGCTGGTCCTATGTCCTGGCATTGACCTCAGGGTGGGTAAGGAGGCCTTCACGGATCGGTTCGGCCATCAGCGAAGCCGGAGTCCAGTGGCGCCCAAGACATCTCGCTCTTCGCGCCTTCGCAACCCAGCGGCCCAGTGACAGCTTCCTGCCACCGACCACCGTCGAAGCGCCCGCTCGCTAGGGTGATCGCGAACGACAGGGACCGGACGCGCGAGGAGAGCGAGAGCGGATGCAGCCCAATCCACCGGGGCAAGGCTTTCCTCAATACGGTCAGCCGCCGATGGCCGCCGGACCGATGCCCAAACCGCGGGCCAACGCCCCGGCGGCGGTGATCGCCGGTGTCCTGGCGCTGCTCGCCGCCGCCATGCTCATCTGGTTCGCGCTCTACAACGTCTTCGTCGCCGCGGACGTGAACGGCCGCTGGACCGGCCTGATGGTGCAGAACGCGGTCTTCGGCGTCCTCGCCGCGGGATCACTGGTGGTGGTCGCGGGATTCACGTTCGCCCGCAGGATTCCCGGCGCGTGGACTCTGTTCGGACTTTGCGTGTTCTCCCTGGTGCTGGTCTTCGTCGGGACGCCGCTGGTGTCGGGCACGCCCTTGGGGGCTCAGGTCAAGTGGCTCTTCAGCTTCGACGACGGTGACAGCACCGCCATGGCGCTGATGATCGTCTTCAGTGTCCTGGCGGCGGTCGCGGCGGCGATCGCGGGCAGCGTGAAGTCACCCGGCGGGAAGATCTAAAGCTCGTCCAGGATCAGCTTCGCGCGTTCTTCGACGAGCCGGTAGCCGGAGCGCGCGGCGAGTTCGAGTGCCAGCTCACCGTGTGTCCGGGCTTCCGTGAGCTTTCCCAGTTTCAGCAGGGTTTCCGCGAGCCCGGTCCGCGCGGCGGCCTCACACCAGAAGAAACTGGTCGTCCGCGCGATGGACAACGCGAGCCGGTAGTGCTCGGCCGCTTCCTCGGGCAGGCCTAGCCGCAGGCAGACCTCGCCGAGTCCGGCGAGCGTCCAGGCTTCGGTGCCCCGGTCGCCGATCTTGCGGGTGAGTTCGACGGCTTCGAGCGCGTCCGTGCGGTTCTGCTCGCTCGGGTCGCGCCTGCTTTCGAGCACGGCCCTGCCGGACAGCGCGGTCGCCTCGCCGTAGGTGTAGCCCAGTTCCCGGTTGGCCGCGAGCGCGCGGGTGTAGAAGTCGTAGGCGTCGTCAGGAAGGCCGAGGTCACGGTGGACATTGCCGAGGTCGACCAGCAGCACCGCGACACTGAACCGCGCGCCGTCCCGTTCGGAGACCGCCAGCGCGCGGGTGAAGTTGGCGAGCGCCTCGTCGAGCTGACCCGTCTGCCAGTACGGGAAACCGAGGTTCGCCAGCGCCATCGAGACGGCGGGCATGTTCAGTTCTTCGCACAGCCGCAGGGATTCCAGCCCGCAGCGGATCGCCTCCTGCGGATCGCCGAGGCGCTGGTGCACCGCGCTCAGGTTGTTGAGCACGGCCGCGCGGCCGGCGTCCCAGCCGTCGAGGAGGTCGCCGCGCAAGGCGCTGGTGAGATGCTCGCGCGCTTCGTCGTAGCGGCCGCTGTTGACGCAGGCGAGCGCGATGCTCAGGTGCATCGCGGCCTGTGCCTGCCCGGCTTCGCTGCGGCGGGCGGCCTTGAGCGCTGTCGAGGCCGTGTCGATCCATTCCGCGTGATGACCGCGCTGGTGGAAGAAGGCGCGGAGCGCGTCGGCGAGATGCCACGAGAACTCGGGCGGGCCGTGTTCGGCGCTGTGCTCGACGGCGGCGGCGAGGTTCGGCCACTCGGCGTCGAGCCACGCCAATGCCTCCTCGGTGTCGGCGAAGGGTTCGCCCGCCGGTTCTTCGCGCGGCAGGCGCAGGAAATGCGGGATGAGGGCGCGGCCCGCGGCGTCGGCCGTGGTCAGGTAGCTCTCGAAGAGCCGCCTCTCCGCGGCCTCACGTTCGGCCTTCGTGTCCTCCGACAGCGTGCGGCCCGCCGCGAAACTGCGGAGAAGATCGTGGAACCGGTAGCGCCCCGGTGTGTAGCGCTCGACAAGATGCGCCGCCGCGAGCGCCTTGAGCTGCTGGTTCGCCTTCGAGTGCGGGACGCCGGTCAGCGCTTGAGCGGCGGGGGCGGTGAACGTCTGGCCGGGAACGAGCGCGAGACGCCGGAACAGTTCGCGGTGCTCCTCGGGAAGCGCGCGGTAGGAGACGCCGAAGGCCGTGGTCACGGCGCTTTCCTCGGCGCCGTCGACGGTCAGTTCCGCCAGCGGGTCGCCACCGGCCAGCTCGCGGGCGAGTTCGGCGATCTCGGGTTCACCGCTGGCGCCGAGGTTGGCCGCCGCGATCCGGAGGGCGAGCGGGAGATGCCCGCACAGCCGGGCCAGCTCCGCGGCCGCGCCTTCCTCGGCGGCGACGGTCTCACTGCCGAGCACGGCTTCCAACAGGTGTCGCGCGTCCTCAGCGGGCAGCACGGACAGCGGGAGCGCGCGGGCGCCGGTGCGGGCGATGAGGTCGCCGAGCCGTTGGCGGCTGGTGACCAGGACGGTGCCCGACGGCGGCAGCAGCGGCAGCACCTGGCCGCTGTCGCGCACGTTGTCCAGCACCAGGAGCACCCGCCGGTCGGCGAGGAGGGAGCGGAGCAACGCGGCTCGCGTGTCGATGTCCGGCGGGATCGCCTTGGGCGCGGTGCCGAGTGCCTGCAGGAGCTGGGTGAGCGCGACGGCCGGGGTGAGCGGTTCGTGGTCGGGATCGAAGCCGCGCAGGTCGAGATAGAGCTGACCGTCGGGGAACGCGTCGCGGACGCGATGGGCCCAGCGGACCGCGAGCGCGGTCTTGCCGACTCCGGCGGTCCCGCTGATGACCCAGATGTCGGTGCCTTCGCCCGCGTGCCGGGTCGCCTCGTCGAGCCGTTCCAGCTCGGCCGCGCGCCCGGCGAATCCCCGGACGTCGTGCGGCAGCTGGGCCGGGCGGACCGGCTCAGGCCTGGTCGCGGGTTCCAGCGCGGGATCGGCGCCGAGGATGGCGGTTTCCAGCCGTCGCAATTCGGGGGAGGGGTCGAGACCCAGCTCGGCCCCGAGCCGGTCCCGCAACGCGCGGAAGGCTTCGAGGGCGTCGTCGGTGCGGCCTTCGCGGTGCAGCGCGAGCATGAGCTGCCCGACGAACCGCTGCCGCAGGGGATGCGCGGCGACCAGTTCGGTCAGCTCCGCGAGGACCTGCCTGCCACGGCCGAGCCGCAGCTGCGCGTCGGCGCGATCCTCCAGCGCCGTCCAGCGTGCCTCGTGCACGCCGCCGCGGAGCCGCTGGGCGACCTCGCCGCTCACCACGTCGGACAACGCCTCGCCACGCCACAAACCGAGGGCCTCGTCCAGGAGTTCCACGGCCGTCTCGTCGTCGGCGTCGCGGGCTTGCGCCGTCAGCTCGGTGAAGCGGTGCAGGTCGACCTGGCGCGCGTCGACCTTGAGCAGGTACCGGGTCCCCTCCGAGACGATCTCCGGCCCGCCCGCGCCGCGGAACACCGCGCGCAGCCTGGACACCAGCGCTTGAACGGTGTTCCGCGCACTGGCGGGCGGTTCTTCGGGCCAGAGCAGGTCGATGATCCGGTCGCGCGGAACCGGCTTGCCCGCCTCCAGCAACAGGACCGCCAGCACGAGCCGTTGTTTGGGCGAGCCGAGATCGACCGGAACGCCACCGGACCACGCCTCGACGGCGCCGAGGACGCGGAACTCCACCCGGCCACCTCCGCTCACCCTCGTCAGAGCCTGCAAGCGTAGTGCAAGCGCCCTGCATCCGGACGGCCTGATCCTTGCCCATGTGTCCACCGAGGACCCGTCGCCGGAACCGTGCCCAACCAACCAGACGGGCAGGACCCCCCATTCGGTTCCGGTACGACGGTGGGCACCTTCAACTTGCACAGGCACCGCCGGCTGACGGTGGTGGGGGTTGGGGGTAGTGCCAGCTCGACGTCTTCCCCCGGGCCGTCGAACTGGCGCTTCTTCTTGACTGGGGCTGGGGTTTTCCGTGAAGGCCCCCTTGAGGAACTCAAGTTCCTCAAGGGGGCCTTCACGTATTTCTGCGTGATCACTTGACAGGCGCAGGGGTCGGCCTGCACCCTTTCACTACTTAATTAGTGAAAGGGTGTTGCCAGTGGTCACCTTCCACCTGGACAAGGGCTCGGGCGTCGCGACGTACGTCCAGCTCGTCCAGCAGGTCAAGAACGCCCTGCGACTGGGGTTGCTGGAGCCGGGTGACCGGCTGCCGACGGCGAAGGAGGTGGTCGCCGAGCTGGCGATCAACCCCAACACCGTCCTCAAGGCCTATCGCGAGCTGGAGCGCGAAGGGCTCGTCGAAGGGAAGCCGGGCCTCGGCACCTTCGTCCAGAAGACGCTCGGAGGCGCTTCGTTCGCGGAGCGCACACGGTTGCGGAAAAGCCTGGGGGCTTGGGTCCGCGACGCGCGGGAATCGGGGCTGGATCAGGAAGACGTCGAGGCGCTGTTCACCTCGGTGGTGGTCGATGGCTTTCGAGGGGAGCGAACCGCGTGACTGACAAGCCCATCATCGAAGCGACCGGCCTAGGCAAGCGTTATCGCCGCAAGTGGGCGCTGCGCGACTGCTCCCTCTCCGTCCCGAAAGGACGGGTCGTCGCACTGGTCGGGCCCAACGGCGCCGGCAAGACGACCTTCCTGCACCTGGCCGTCGGACTGCTCGAAGCGACCCTCGGCTCGGTCTCGATCCAGGGAACGGCCGCCTTCCTCGCACAGGACAAGCCGTTGTACCCGGGCTTCAGCATCGCCGAGATGCTCAAGTTCGGCAGGCGCCTCAACCCCGGCTGGGACGACGAGTTCGCGCTCAAGCGCATCGATTCGCTCGGGCTCGCCTTGAACCACAAGGTCGGCAAGCTGTCCGGCGGGCAGCGCGCGCAGGTCGCGCTCACCCTCGCGCTCGCGAAACGCCCGGACCTGCTGGTACTCGACGAGCCCCTCGCGAACCTCGACCCGCTGGCCCGGCACGAGGTCATGCGCGGGCTGATGGAGGCGGTCGCCGAAACCGGTATGACCGTGCTGCTCTCGTCCCACGTCGTCTCCGATCTGGAGAACACCTGCGACTGGCTGATCGTCCTCAACGGCGGCCGCGTCCAGGTCAGCGGCGACATCGACGAACTCGTCGCCGGGCACCGCACCCTCATCGGACCGGTGGAGGAGGCCGACGCGCTGGCCAGGCGGGTCACCGTCGTGGACGAGGCCCGCGCGGGGAGACAGGCGACCGTCTTCGCCCGCACCGAGCCGGTTCCGCTGAGTCCACAGTGGACCGAGCGGCCGGCGAACCTGGAGGAACTGGTACTCGCGTACCTGCGGCGGCCCGAATCCGCGAGCCTGCCTCGCCCGACACTGGCTTCGGCGTAAGGGGGAACGATGTTCTGGCTCACCTACCGCCAGCACCGGATGCAGCTGCTGATCACGGCGGGCCTGCTCGTGGGCGTCGGGATCCTGTTGCTGGTCAACGGGAACGCCGCCGCGGACAGCCCGGATCCGGCGAAACTCTTCAAGGATCTGTACACCTACCTCTCCTGGCTCCAGGTCGTCCCGGTGGCGATCGGTGTCTTCTGGGGCGCCCCGCTGGTCGCGGCCGAATACGAGCGCGGCACGACGAAACTCGCCTGGACCCAGTCGATCTCGCGGTTCCGCTGGCTCGGCGTGAAACTGGGGTTCCTCGCCGTTCTCGCCACCCTCGGCGGGCTCGCGTTCGGTGCGATGATGCAGCGCTGGGTGGAGGTCTTCCCCACCGATCGCGGCGACACCGCTTTCACCAGCCGTTTCGACAACCCGGTCCTGTTCACGATGACCGGCGTCGCACCCGGCGCGTGGTGGCTCTTCGGATTCGTGCTCGGCACCGCCGCGGGCGCGCTCATCCGCAAGACCCTGCCCGCCATCGCCGTCACCATCGCGGTGTCGGCGGGCCTGATGATCGGCCTGAGCAACGTCCGCGACGGCTACGCGGAACCTGAACTCGTCCCGCTGGGCAAGGATCCCGTGGGCCGGGTCGTGGAAATGGTCAGGGACGCCGCCGGGGAGATCACCGCGCTCAAGGTCCTGCCGCACGACTGGTACTGGCGCTTCCAATGGACCGAAGCCGCGATCCTGGCGGGGATCTCGCTGCTGCTCGCCGTCGCCGCGACCTTCGCCATCCGACGCCGCTCTTAGAAAGGCACCTTTCCTTGTTCTGGCTCACCTGGCGGCAGCACCGCACCCAGCTGCTCGTCACCCTCGGTTTCCTGGCCGTGGTCGGCGGGATCCTGCTCCTTTCCGGGCAAGCCGCCCTCGGCTCCGCGAACGGCAAGATCTCCTCGTACTGCTACGGCGGCGGCGTGCCCTGCCGCGAGTACGACGCCGGGCTGGAAGCCCTCTACCAGAAGATCTACCCGCTGATCGTGATCCTGCCGTTCGTTCCGTTGCTGGCGGGTGTCTTCTGGGGCGCGCCGTTGCTCGCCAGGGAGTACGAACGCGGTACCTATCAGCTCGTCTGGACGCAGTCGGTGAGTCGCGGCCGCTGGCTGGTCACCAAGTTCGGTGTCCTCGCGGTGGCCGCGGCGCTCGCCGGGCTCGCTTCGGGACAGATGGTCGGCCGGTGGCTGGAGATCTTCCCCGGCAAGGCGGAGACGCTGAGCGAGACGTCGTACTTCGGTGCCGTCGGCATCGCGCCGGCCGCGTGGTGGCTGTTCGCCTTCGCCCTCGGCGCCGCCGCGGGGGTGCTGGTGCGCAAGACCTTGCCCGCCATCGCGATCACGGTCGCGGTGTTCGTCGCGGCCTCGATCGCCCTGATGCTCCTGCGGCCGCACTACGCCGAGCCGGTCCGGACGGCCGGCGTCGATCCATCCACCAACGACGGATTGATCGTCCAAGCGGGCCGGGTCGCGCCGGACGGCCGAGAGCTGCGTCTGGTGGACGAGGTCCCCGGATGTCCTCGCGGCAAGGGGATGAACGCCTGTATCGAGGCGGCGGGATATCAGGACTTCACCGTCTACCAGCCCGCGGCCCGGTTTTGGCGGTTCCAGTGGACCGAGGCGGGCATCCTGCTCGCCGCGACCGCGGTACTCGGGGGTGCCGCGGTAGGGGGCACGGTCCGCCGCCGTCGCTGAGTACGGCGGCGGACCGGGACCTCAGTCGAGCCGCAGTTCCGGCCGGTACAGGTCGAACCAGTGGTAGAGGTCCAGCGCCCGGTCGATCCCGGAGCGCTGGGCCGAGGACATCGTCACCGGGTCCACTTCGGACACCCGGTGCAGCCAGTCACGGTCGACCAGTTCGAACACCGGGTTGTCCCGTTCGGTCAGTGCCTCCTTGGCCTGCTGCTGCAACGCCGCCGCGTAACCGGGGTCCTGAGTGGACGGATACGGGCTCTTGACCCGGTCCCGCACCGACGCCGGGAGCACGTGTTCGGTCGCGTGCCGCAGCAGGCTCTTCTCCCTGCCGTCGAACGTCTTCAGCGACCACGGCGTGTTGTAGACGTACTCGACGAGGCGGTGGTCGCAGAACGGCACGCGCACTTCGAGCCCGACGGCCATCGACGCCCGGTCCTTGCGGTCCAGCAGCATCCGCACGAACCGGCTCAGGTGCAGGTTGCAGACCGTGCGCATCTTGCGGTCCTGCTCGCTTTCGCCGTCGAGGTGCTCGACCTGGGCGACGGCGGTGGCGTACTGGTCGGCGATGTAGCCGGGCAGGTCCAGCTTCTCCTGGACCTCGCCGCGCAGGAGGGCGCCCCGCTCGCTGGTGAGCCCCATCCGGAAGGCGAGCCAGGGGAACGTGCCCGAGTTCACCGCGGCCTCGTCGTGGAACCAGCGGTATCCGCCGAAGACCTCGTCGGCGGATTCGCCGGACAGTGCCACCGTCGATTCCGCGCGGATCGCCTTGAACAGCAGGTACAGCGACGTGTCCATGTCCCCGAGCCCGGCCGGGATGTCCCGCGCGGTCAGCACCTTGCGGCGGACCTCCGGGTCGCTGAGCTCGGCCGGGTTCAGCACGACGTCCTTGTGGTCGGAGCCGACCAGTTGCGCGACGTCGCGGATGAAGGGCGAGTCCGGGGTGTCGCGCACCTCGTCCGGTTTGAAGTTCTCCTCCTGGCCTTGGAAGTCGACGGAGAACGTGCGCAGCCGCTCGCCCTGTTCGGCCAGCCGCGCGGCGGCGAGACCGGTGACCGCGCTGGAGTCGAGCCCGCCCGAGAGCAGGACGCAGCGCGGCACGTCGGCGATCAGCTGACGGTGCACGATGTCGGTCATCAGCTCACGCACCCGTTCGACCGTGGTCTCCCGGTCGTCGGTGTGCTGCTTCGCGTCGAGCTTCCAGTAGGTCCGCGTGCGGACGCCGGAGCGGTCGACCGTGACGATCGTGCCCGGCCCCACCTCGTGCATGCCCTTCCACAGCGACCAGCCGGGGGTTTTGGTCATGGACATCAGTTCGCGCAGGCCGTCGGTGTCGACCACCTTGCGCGCCAAGGGGTTCGCGAGGATCGCCTTCGGCTCGGAACCGAAGAGGACGCCGTCCGGGGTCGGGTAGTAGTAGAACGGCTTGATGCCCATGCGGTCGCGGATCATCACGAGCTTCTCGTCCCGCTCGTCCCAGATCGCGAAGGCGTACATGCCGTTGAGGTGATCGACGACCTCGTCGCCCCACTCCAGGTAGCCGTGGAGCACGACCTCCGTGTCGCTGTCGGTCTCGAATTTGTGGCCACGCTTGAGAAGTTCCTCGCGCAGCTCGGTGAAGTTGTACGCCTCACCGCTGTAGACCATCGCGGCCAGCCCGGCTTCGGCCATCGGCTGCCTGCCGCCCGGCAGGTCGATGATCGCCAGCCGCCGGTGACCCAGCGCCACGTTCGGCCGGACCCAGGTGCCCGAGTCGTCAGGGCCGCGGCAGGCCATGGTGGCAGTCATCGCGTCGACGACCTCCCGGCGCTGCGTCAGGTCCGTGCCGAAGGAGACCCACCCTGCGATTCCGCACATCGCTACCTCCTGTTGCTTAGCACATACAACTATCCGTAACACAGGTGTAACACGCTTCGGGTTGCTTGTCTGCCCGAATTGCACGCTCCGTCCGCCATGCGTCACGGTCTGTGGGGCAGGTCACCGGGCATCAAGAAGTCGTAAAAGCACCTGATCGGGGCATCAAGAGGCCGTCAGGCCTCAACCGGATGCGGCTTGACCTGGCGCAGTGTTGCGGAGTCCTGGTCGCCGATGGGGTGACCTGTCTTGAGAGGTGCCTAGTGGCCGACTTGCTTTACGCCGTGCTCCTGATCGGCGTATTCGTGGTTCTCGCCCTGACCCTTCGTGGTCTGGAGAAGCTGTGACCGGCACGGGAACCGTGGCCAACGTCGTCGGCGGACTGCTGGCGCTGGGGCTGATCGTCTACTTGTTCATCGCACTGGTCAGGCCGGAGAAATTCTGATGTCAGACACCGCGGCCGGCCTCCTGCAGGCCGGCCTCCTACTCGTCGCGCTCGCCGTGGTCTACCGGCCACTGGGCGACTACATGGCGCGCGTCTTCTCCACAGAGAAACACACCAAGGCCGAACGCGGCCTGTACCGCCTGTTCCGGGTGAACCCCGGATCGGAACAGCACTGGAAGACCTACGCGTCCGCCGTGATCGGCTTCTCGTTCGTCTCGGTCGTGCTCCTGTACCTGCTTCAGCGGCTTCAGGCGATCCTGCCGTGGAGCCTCGGCAAGGAACCGGTCTCGCCGGCGGTCGCGTTCAACACCGCCGTCAGCTTCGTGACCAACACGAACTGGCAGTCCTACAGCCCCGAAGCGACCATGGGTCACTTCGTGCAGATGGCCGGGCTGACCGTACAGAACTTCCTGTCCGCGGCGGTCGGTATCGCGGTCGCCATCGCGGTGGTCCGCGGCTTCGTCCGCTCGAAGACCGACCGTCTCGGCAACTTCTGGGTGGACCTGACGCGCGGCACGATCCGGATCCTGCTGCCGATCGCGTTCGTGGCGGCGATCGTGCTGATCGCGCTCGGCGTCGTGCAGAGCCTCAAGAGCGGCGTCGACGTCCTCAACCCGGACGGCAGCACGAGCAAGATCGCGCTCGCCCCCGCCGCGAGCCAGGAGGCCATCAAGGAACTCGGCACCAACGGCGGCGGCATCTTCAACGCCAACTCCTCGCACCCGTTCGAAAACCCGAACGCCTGGACCAACCTGATCGAGATCTTCCTGATCCTGGTCATCCCGGTGTCGCTCACCCGCACGTTCGGCAAGCTCGTCGGCAACACCAAACAGGGCTACGTCCTGCTGTCGGTGATGGCCGGGCTGTGGACCGCGATGCTCGCGGTGACCTGGCTGGCCGAAGCCAACGCGAGCGGCCCGGCGTCGCTGGCCGCCGGGGCGAACATGGAGGGCAAGGAACAGCGGTTCGGCATCGGCCTGAGTTCGCTGTTCGCCAACAGCACCACGGGTACGTCCACCGGCGCGGTCAACAGCATGCACGACAGCTACAGCGGACTCGGCGGTGGCGGAACACTGCTCAACATGTTGCTGGGCGAGATCTCGCCGGGCGGCGTGGGCACCGGTCTCTACGGCATCCTCGTGATGGCCGTGATCGCGATGTTCCTCGCCGGGCTGATGGTCGGCCGGACACCGGAATACCTGGGGAAGAAGCTCGGCAAACGCGAGGTCACCTGCGCCGCGGTCTCCATGCTCGCCATGCCGACGGTGGTGCTGCTCGGCGCCGGGATCGCGCTGATGAACCCCGGCAACCTGGCCGCCTTGAACAACCCGGGTGCCCACGGGCTTTCCGAGGTGCTCTACGCCTACGCGTCGGCGGGCAACAACAACGGCAGCGCGTTCGCGGGGATCACCGTCACCAACGACTGGTTCCAGTCCTCGCTCGGCGTCGCCATGCTGCTCGGCCGGTTCATCCCGATCCTCGCCGTGCTGTGCCTGGCCGGATCCCTTGCCTCGCAGAGGAAGGTTCCGGAGACCGCCGGCACGCTACCCGCCACCGGACCGCTCTTCGGCACGATGCTCGCGGGCACGATCGTGCTCGTCGCGGCCCTCACCTTCATCCCGGCGCTCGCGCTCGGGCCCATCGCAGAGGCACTCGCATGACCGCCACCCAAGAACGCACCCCTGAAGAGATAACGCAGCACCACGTCGAGAACACCGGCCGGGTCGGTGCGGGGATCTTCAGCCCGCGCCAGCTGCTGACCTCGCTCCCGGAGGCACTGCGCAAGCTCAACCCCAAGCATCAGCTCGGCAACCCGGTCATGTTCGTGGTGTGGATCGGCTCGGCGCTGACCACGGTCTTCGCGATCACCGACCCGAGCGTGTTCACCATCCTCATCGCGATCTGGCTGTGGTTCACCGTCCTGTTCGCGAACCTCGCCGAGGCCGTCGCGGAGGGCCGGGGCAAGGCGCAGGCGGAAACCCTGCGGCGCAGCAAGAAGGAGACCGTCGCGCGCCGTCTCGCCGAGGACGGCGACGAAGAGACCGTGCCGGGCGCCGACCTGCGCGTCGGCGACCTCGTGGTCGTCGAGGCCGGACAGGTCATCCCGGGTGACGGCGACGTCGTCGAGGGCATCGCGACCGTCGACGAATCGGCCATCACCGGCGAGTCGGCCCCGGTCATCCGCGAATCGGGCGGCGACCGGTGCGCGGTCACCGGCGGTACGACGGTGCTTTCGGACCGGGTCGTCGTCAAGATCACCACCAAACCCGGCGAGTCCTTTGTGGACCGCATGATCGCCTTGGTGGAGGGCGCTTCCCGGCAGAAGACGCCGAACGAGATCGCGCTGACGATCCTGCTCTCGACGCTCACGATCATCTTCCTGCTCGCCGTCGTGGCGCTGCAGCCGATGGCGGGCTACTCCGGCACCCAGCAGTCCGTGATCGTGCTGACCGCGTTGCTGGTCTGCCTGATCCCGACGACGATCGGCGCGCTGCTGTCCGCGATCGGTATCGCCGGGATGGACCGGCTGGTGCAGCGCAACGTGCTCGCCACAAGCGGTCGCGCGGTCGAGGCCGCCGGTGACGTCTCGACGCTGCTGCTCGACAAGACCGGCACGATCACCTTCGGCAACCGCAAGGCCACCGAGCTGATCCCGGTCGGCGAGTCCACCATCGCCGACATCGCCGCGGCGGCCCGGCTCTCCAGCCTCGCCGACGGCACGCCGGAAGGCCGCAGCATCGTCGAACTCGTCGCTCGGGAACACGGGCTCGCGGAGACCGCGTCCGACGACGAGAAGCTCGCGGACTTCGTGGAGTTCACCGCGCAGACCCGGATGAGCGGTATCGACATCGGCGAACGCCAGGTTCGCAAGGGCGCCACCACCGCGGTGCGCGAGTGGGTCCGCGAACGCGGCGGCGACATGCCGGACGAGACCGAGCGCGTCGTCGACGAGATCAGCCAGCAGGGCGGGACCCCGCTGGTGGTCGCGGAGTACGACGGCGCGAAAGCCTTCGTACGCGGCGTGATCCGGCTGTCGGACGTGGTCAAACCCGGGATGAAGGAGCGGTTCGTCCAGCTCCGCGCCATGGGTATCAAGACCGTCATGATCACCGGGGACAACCCGCTCACCGCCAAGGCCATCGCGCAGGACGCGGGCGTCGACGACTATCTCGCCGAGGCCAAGCCCGAAGACAAGATGGCGCTGATCAAGAAGGAGCAGGAGGGCGGACGGCTGGTCGCGATGACCGGCGACGGCACCAACGACGCCCCCGCGCTCGCGCAGTCCGACGTCGGCGTCGCGATGAACACCGGGACCTCCGCCGCCAAGGAGGCGGGGAACATGGTGGACCTCGACTCCGACCCGACGAAACTGATCGAGATCGTGGAGATCGGCAAACAGCTGCTGATCACCCGCGGCGCGCTGACCACCTTCAGCGTCGCCAACGACCTCGCGAAGTACTTCGCCATCCTGCCCGCGATGTTCACCGGGATCTTCGCCCAGCTCGGCGCGCTCAACGTCATGCAGCTGGCGACGCCGAAGTCGGCGATCCTGTCGGCGGTCATCTTCAACGCCCTGATCATCGTCGGGCTGATCCCGCTCGCCCTGCGCGGCGTCCGGTACAAGCCCTCCTCGGCTTCGGCGCTGCTGCGCCGGAACCTGCTGGTCTACGGCCTCGGCGGCATCGTCAGCCCGTTCCTCGGGATCTGGCTGATCGACCTGCTCGTCCGTCTCATCCCTGGAATCGGGTGACCTCGTGAAACCGTTGTTCAAACAGACCCTCGCCGGGCTGCGTGTCCTGCTCGTCTTCACCGTCCTGCTGGGTGTGGTCTACCCGCTGGGCGTGTGGGCGGTGTCCCGGATCCCCGGCCTCGAAGGCAACGCCGAGGGTTCGATCATCACCCAGGACGGGCAAGCCGTCGGCTCGTCGCTGATCGGCGTCGACCCGGTCGCCGCCGACCCGGCCAAGGACCCGTGGTTCCACAACCGCCCGTCCGCGGGCTCGAAGGATCCGCTCGGCCCCGGTGACCCGTCGTCGTCCGGCGCGTCGAACAAGGGCCCGTACAACGAGGACCTGGTTTCCGCGATCGGTGAGCGCAAGAAGCTCATCGCGGCCCGGGAAGGCGTCCAGGAGTCGCTGGTGCCCGCCGACGCGGTGACGGCGTCGAGCTCCGGGATGGACCCGGCGATCAGCGTCGCCTACGCCGACCTCCAGATCCCGCGAGTGGCCAGGAACACGGGCCTGCCCGAGGAGAAGATCCGGCAGCTCGTGGCCGAGAACACGAGTGGTGCCGGGATCGGTGTGCCGGGCGTCAATGTGCTGAAGGTCAACTTGGCCGTGCGTGACGCGGCCGGAGGAGCACACTGACAGACGTGGACGAGAACACGACCAAGCCGCGCCGGGGTGAGTTGAGGATCTACCTCGGCGCGGCCCCGGGCGTCGGCAAGACCTACGCGATGCTCGGCGAGGCGCGACGCCGCCTCGACCGGGGCACCGACGTGGTCATCGGCCTGGTCGAGACGCACGGGCGGAAGAAGACCGCGGAGCTCGTCGAAGGCCTTGAGACCGTGCCGCGCCGCCGGTCCGCGCACCGGGACCGCGAGTTCGAGGAAATGGACCTCGACGCGTTGCTCGCCCGCGCCCCCGAGGTGGCGGTGGTCGACGAACTCGCGCACACCAACGTGCCGGGCTCGCGCAACGAGAAGCGCTGGCAGGACATCGACGAGCTGCTCGCCGCCGGGATCGATGTCCTCTCCACGGTCAACGTGCAGCATCTGCAGAGCCTCAACGACGTCGTCGAGCGGATCACCGGCGTCACCCAGCAGGAGACGGTGCCCGACGAGGTCGTGCGGCGGGCCGAGCAGCTGGAGTTGGTCGACATAACGCCTGAAGCGCTCCGGCGGCGCCTGGCGCACGGCAACGTCTACCCGGCCGAGCGGATCGACGCGGCGCTGGGCAACTACTTCCGGCCCGGCAACCTCACCGCGCTGCGAGAGCTCGCGCTGCTGTGGGTCGCCGATCAGGTCGACGTGGCGCTGCAGCGGTACCGGGCCGAACAGAAGATCACCGACACGTGGGAAGCCCGCGAACGGGTGGTCGTGTCCATCACCGGCGGACCGGAGAGCGAGACGCTGATCCGCCGGGCACGCCGGATCGCGAACCGCGCGGGCGCCGAACTGCTGGTGCTGCACATCCTGCGCGGCGACGGGCTGGCCGGGATGGGACCGACGGCGGTCGGCAAATACCGGAAGCTGGCCGAAGAGGTCGGCGCGACGTTCCACACGGTGGTCGGCGACGACGTGCCGACGGCGCTGCTCGACTTCGCGAGCGGGGTGAACGCGACCCAGCTGGTCGTCGGGACCTCGCGGCGGTCACGGGTGGCGCGGCTGTTCGACGAGGGTATCGGCGCGGCCGTGGTCCAGCGGTCCGGCCCGATCGACGTCCACATGGTCACGCACGCCGAAGCGGGCGGACGGCTGCGCGCCCGGTTCAACCGGAGCCCGCTCACGCCTTCACGGCGGCTGACCGGCTGGGTGCTCGCCGTCGTGCTGCCCGTACTGGCGACGCTGCTCGGCGTCCTGCTGAAGGAGCAGCTCGACTTCTCGACCGACATGGTCGCCTACATGCTGGCGACGGTCCTCGTCGCGCTCGTGGGCGGGCTCGGGCCCGCGCTCCTCGCGGCGGTGGTCTCGGCCGGGCTGCTGAACTTCTTCTTCACCCCGCCGCTGTACACGTTGACCGTCCACGAACCGCGCAACGTGATCACCCTGATCGCGATGGTGCTGGTGGCGATCCTCGTCGCGGCGGTCGTCGACACCGCGGCCCGGCGCGCGACGCAGGCCGCGCGGGCGCGGACCGAGGCGGCGTTGCTGGCGTCGTACGCGAGGACCGTGCTCACCCACGCCAATCCCATCGAGCGGCTGCTGGAGAAGGTCCGCGAGAACTTCGGCCTGACTTCGGTCACCATGCTGGAGAAGCGGGACGGCAAGTGGAAGCGGGTGGCCAGCGCCGGCACGGATCCCTGCGCCGACCCGGACCAGGCCGACGTCGACATCGCGGCCACCGCCGACGTCCACCTGACGTTGCGGGGCCGCGCGCTGCCCGCGTCGGACCGGGGCGTGCTGGAAGCCGTCGCCGGGCAGGCGTTGCTGGCGCTGCGGCAGCAACGGACGGCGAAAGCGGCCGTCCGCGCCGAACGCAAGGCCGAGGCGACCGAACTGCGCACGGCGTTGCTGTCGGCCGTGGGACACGATCTCCGCACCCCGCTGACGTCGATCAAGGCGGCCATCGGCAGCCTGCGCGCGACCGATATCTCACTGTCCGAAGAGGACACCGACGAGCTGCTCGAAGCGATCGAGGAATCGGCCGACCGGCTCGCCGGGCTGATCGACAACCTGCTCGACTCGTCGCGGCTGGCGACCGGTGCCGTGCGCCCCCATCTGCGCCCGGTGGGCTACGACGAGGTCGTCTCGCACGCTCTGTCCAATGTGGATAATTCGCGTTCGGTCGTGGTCGCGATCGACTCGCGGCTGCCGTCGGTATGCGCCGATCCCGGCCTGCTGGAACGGGTCGTCGCGAACGTGATCGACAACGCCCTGCGCCACGGCGCGTCCGGCGAGCCGGTCTCGGCGCGCGCCAGCACGCATTCCGAGCACGTCGAACTGCGCATCATCGACCACGGGCGCGGGCTCAAGAAGGGCACCGCGGACTCGGCGTTCGCGCCGTTCCAGCGGCTCGGGGGAGACCGGGACAACGTGCCCGGCGTGGGACTGGGGCTGTCGGTCGCCAAGGGGTTCACCGAGGCGATGGGCGGGCGGATCCGGGCGGAGGACACGCCGGGCGGCGGGCTCACCGTCGTCATCTCGCTGCCCGCATATGTTGGTCAGGATCCGGAAAAGAGCCTCCTCGCCTTCGACGACGAGGGCCTCGAGAACGAAGAGGAGGAGCGAGTGCGATGAGCGCAGACAACGCGTCGGCGACCGTGCTGGTCGTCGACGACGAACCGCAGATCGTGCGAGCCCTGCGGATCAACCTGTCCGCCCGCGGCTACAAGGTGATCACCGCGCACGACGGGACGGCCGCGCTGAAGGCCGTCGCCGAGACCAAACCCGACGTCGTCGTGCTCGACCTCGGCCTGCCCGACCTCGACGGCACCGAGGTCATCGCCGGGCTCCGCGGCTGGACGACGGTGCCGATCATCGTGCTGTCCGCGCGCGGCGACTCGGCCGACAAGGTGCAGGCCCTCGACGCCGG
The DNA here is from genome assembly GCF_044461365.1 of Amycolatopsis sp. NPDC049868. Lineage (NCBI taxonomy): Bacteria > Bacillati > Actinomycetota > Actinomycetes > Pseudonocardiales > Pseudonocardiaceae > Amycolatopsis > Amycolatopsis sp. NPDC049868. The sequence continues at coordinate 391,957 of NZ_JBITKV010000008.1, forward strand.
CGCCGACGACTACGTCACCAAACCCTTCGGCATGGACGAGCTGCTCGCGCGGCTCCGCGCCGCCGTCCGCCGGTCGGCCACGTCCAGTGTGGACGGTGCGGACGCGGTGGTGGACACGGGATCCTTCCGGATCGACCTCGCGGCGAAGAAGGTGCGCCGGGACGGCAAGGAAGTGCACCTCACCAAGACCGAATGGGGTGTGCTGGAACTGCTGGTGCGCAACCGCGGCCGTCTGGTGGCGCAGAAACAGCTGCTGCACGAGGTGTGGGGACCGACGTACGAGACGGAGTCGCACTACCTGCGGGTGTACCTCGCGCAGCTGCGGCGGAAACTGGAGCCGGAACCCTCGCGGCCGCGGCACCTGCTGACGGAACCGGGGATGGGCTACCGCTTCGAGATGTGATCCCTTGCGGTCCCGACTGTCATGAAAGGGTCGTTCCTGACGTTTTTCGTCCTGAACGACCCTTTCATGACATCCGTGGCTCCCGTCGGCCGCCGCTGGGGCCGGAACACTATGAACGGTCCGTTCCTTGCGAAATTTGCAAGGAACGGCCCGTTCATAGCGCCCGGGGGGACATCAGCAGGCGAACGTCACCTCGCGACGCAATGAAGGGACCTTTCATTGCAAATTTCGCAAGGAAAGGTCCCTTCATTGCACGCGGTGAGGCTTACGGGGCGCTGCTCGTGGACGTGTCGGTGCCGGAGGTGCTCGACCGGCCCGGAGCCGACTCGCTGGGCGCGCCGCTGGAGCTGGAGCCGCCACCCGTCGTGGTGGACGGGGGGTCCGACGGCTCCGACGAGGGCGGCGTCGACGTGTGCGGGGTGGTGGTCGTCGTCTTGGTCGGCGGCGTCTTGGTCGTGGTCGGCGGCAGAACCGTGGTGCCCGGGCCGCCACCGGGGGTCGTCGCCGGCGGCGGCGGGACGACGACGCTCGTCGTCTCCTTGCCGTCCGGGCCGACCGACGTCACCGTGGTCGGCGGCGCCGTCGAACTGGAGGGCGCGCCGGGGGTCGGCGAGCCGCTGACGGTCATCGGGCCGCCGGGGACGGCGTTGCCCGGCACCAGCTGGACGCCGGCGGGGGTGACGCCCTGGCCGCCGCCGGGGATACCGGTGCCGCCCGCGGTGGCGGACACACCGGGACCCGCGAGTTCGGCGATCGCGGCGAAGGCCGTGGCCACCACGAGGCCGCTGACGCCGAGTACGGCGTAGCCGGCGCGGTTGAGCTTGCCGGTGGCGCCGCGCGGGGGTGCCACGGACACGCGTGCGCTCGAATCAGACCCGTCGGGACGGGGCATGTGCTGGCTCCTCGGATGGGGGGCTTCGGGGAGTTCGGCTACCCGGGCGAGGTAGCCCGAAGTGGGGACCCGGCGCGGAGATTATCACCGTCGCTTCACCGTCTGCGAACTACAGCGAGCGTCGTGTTCACCCTCCGCGTTCATCCGCATGGTGCACGATAGGGGGCGTGAGTGAAGAAGTAACGCACATCAGGCTGACCGCGTGGGTGCACGGGCGCGTGCAGGGTGTCGGTTTCCGCTGGTGGACCCGCAGCAGGGCACTTGAGCTGGGGTTGGTCGGCAGCGCGGGCAATCTGGCCGACGGGCGTGTCGAGGTGGTGGCGGAGGGTGTTCGTGAACACTGTGAGCGGCTTTTGGCGGCTTTGCGATCCGGGGAATCACCCGGAAGTGTGGACCACGTGGTCGAACGCTGGTCGCCCGCGAAGGGCGGGCTCCGCGGGTTCGTGGAGCGCTGAGGCCCCGCGTCCCACGATCACCGTGAGCACACAGGTAGCCTTGGCCGATTGAAAGACCGGTTCCCGCAGCCAGAGGGGTCAGCACGACGTGCACCTGAAGAGCCTGACGCTCAAGGGCTTCAAGTCCTTCGCCTCGGCGACGACGTTGCGTTTCGAGCCGGGCATCACCTGCGTGGTCGGACCGAACGGGTCCGGCAAGTCGAACGTCCTCGACGCGCTCCGCTGGGTCATGGGCACCCAGGGCGCGAAGGACCTTCGCGGCGGCAAGATGGAGGACGTCATCTTCGCCGGGACCGCCGGCCGTGCCCCGCTCGGGCGCGCCGAGGTCACCCTGACCATCGACAACGCCGACGGCGCGTTGCCGATCGAGTACTCCGAGGTCTCGATCACCCGCCGGATGTTCCGTGACGGCGCGAGCGAATACGAGATCAACGGCGACCGCTGCCGTCTGATGGACGTGCAGGAACTGCTGTCGGACTCCGGTATCGGCCGCGAGATGCACGTCATCGTCGGGCAGGGGCAGCTTTCGGCGATCCTCGAATCCAAGCCCGAGGAGCGCCGCGCCTTCATCGAAGAGGCGGCCGGTGTCCTGAAGCACCGCAAGCGCAAGGAACAGACCCTGCGCAAGCTGGCGAACATGCAGGGCAACCTCGACCGCCTCGGCGACCTCACCACCGAGCTCCGCCGTCAGCTCAAACCGCTGGGCAAGCAGGCCGAGATCGCCCGCAAGGCGCAGTGGGTGCAGTCCGAACTGCGCGACGCCCGGCTGCGGTTGTTCGCCCACGACCTCGTCACCCAGCGCGAAGGCATCGCCAAGGAAGAGGCCGACGAGCGCGTCGCCCGCCAGCGTCGCGCCGAGGTCGAGCAGGCGCTGGAGATCGTCGCCGCGGAGGAGGCCGAGCTCGAAGCGTCGCTCGCCGAGGACGCGCCGAAGCTGGCCGCCGCCCAGGAGACCTGGTACAAGCTTTCCGCCTTGACGGAGCGGCTGCGCGGAACCGTGCGGCTCGCGCTGGAGCGTCAGCGGCATCTGTCGTCCGACGTGCAGCAGGCGAGCACCGGCCGCGACCCCGACGAGCTGCTCGCCGAGGCCGAGCAGGTCGCGGAGCGGGAGCAGGAGCTCAACGAGGCCGTCGCCGAGGCGCGACTGGTGCTTTCGGAGACCGTCCAGCGGCGCGAGCAGCTCGAACACCTCGTCCAAGCCGCCGAGCGCGCGCATATGGCCGCCGTCCGCGCCATCGCCGACCGCCGGGAAGGGCTCGCGAAGCTCTCCGGGCAGGTCGAGGCGCTGCGAAGCAAGAACGGCGCCACCTCCGACGAGATCGACAGGCTCACCGTGTCGCTCGAAGAGGCCGCGGAGCGGGCGGAGATCGCCGTCGAGGAACTCGAAGAGGCCAAGGCCGCGGGCGGTGTCGAGGAATCCGACGACTCGGACCTGCAGGCCCACCACGATCGCGCGGTGGAGGCCAACAACGCCGCCAAGGCCAGGGTCGAAGAGCTGGTCAAGGCCGAGCGGGCCGCCGAACGCGAGATCGCGTCGGAGAAGGCGCGCGTCGAAGCGTTGTCGATGGGCCTGCGGCGCAAGGACGGCGCCGGCGCGCTGCTCGGCGCGCAGCACGAACTGCCGGGCCTGCTCGGTTCGGTCGCCGCGCTGCTGACCGTCGAGGCGGGCCACGAGATCGCGCTCGCCGCGGCTCTCGGCCCGGTCGCCGACGCGGTCGCGGTCAACGGTGGGGCCGACGCGCTCGCCGCGCTGAAGTTCTTGAAGGACAACGATTCCGGTCGCGCGGGCATACTGCTCGGCGGTCTTGAGTCCACTGTAGACACCAGTGCCTGGCCGTCGCTGCCCGAGGGCGCGCGCTGGGCGCGTGAAGTGGTCACGGCGCCGCCCGCGTTGCGCTCGGCCGTCGAGCACGCGCTCGACCGGGTGGCCATCGTGGACGGCCTGGAGACCGCTCGCCGTCTCGTGGAGGTGTATCCCGAGGTCAGCACGGTCACGCCCGAGGGCGACGTCTTCGGTGCCCGCTGGGCGGTCGGTGGTTCGGCCCGCAGCGAGAGCGTGATCGAGGTGCAGGCCGCGGTCGACGAGGCGGGCGACCGGCTGAACGCCGCCGAGCGCGCGCTGGAACGCACCGCGGCCGAGCTCGAAGGTGCCCGCGCCGGCCAGGCCGCCCGGCGCGAAGAGGTCGGCAGGGCCAAGGAAGCGCTTGGGGACGCGAAGGTCCGCAAGGCCCGTTCCTCCGAGCGGCTGAACCGGATGCAGCAGGCCGCGCGCGCCGCGCAGGCCGAGATGGACCGGCTGAGCAACCAGCGTGCCAAGGTCGAGCAGAGCCGCGAAGAGGCGCTGCGGCAGCTCGCCGAACTCGAAGAGCGGCTGGCCGCCGTCGCCGACCAGGAAGTCGACGAGGATCCGGACACCGCCGAGCGCGACCAGGCCGCCGAAGACCTCGGCACGGTCCGCCAAGAGGAGATGGAGTCCCGGCTCGCGCTGCGCACCGCCGAAGAACGCGCGCGGAGCATCCAGGGCAAGGCCGAATCGCTCCGCCGGGCCGCGCACGCCGAGCGGCAGGCCCGCGAACGGGCCGAAAAGTCCAGGGCCGCGCGGAAACGCGGCGCCGAGATCGCCAACGCGGTGGTCAACGGCGGCGAGATCGCGTTGGAACGCATCGAGGTCTCCGTGCAGCGCGCCGCCCATGAGCGGGACGAGGCGCAGGCACAGCGGCAGTCGAGGGAGACCGCGCTGACCCAGGTCCGCAGCAAGGTCCGCGAGCTGACCGGCGAACTGGAGAAGCTCACCGACGCCGTCCACCGCGACGAGGTGCTGCGCGCCGAGCAGCGGCTGCGGCTCGAACAGCTCGAAACCAAGATCGCCGAAGACTTCGGCATCGGCCTCGAAGACCTCGTCACCGAGTACGGCCCGGACGTTCCCGTGCCGCCGAGCGCGGGGGAGATGGCCGAATACGAGGCCGCCAAGGAACGCGGCGAGGACGTCACCCCGCCGCCGCCCATGCCGTTCGACCGCGACACCCAGGCCCGCCGGGCGAAGCGCGCGGAGAAGGACCTGAGCCTGCTGGGCAAGGTCAACCCGCTGGCGCTGGAGGAGTTCGCGGCGCTGGAGGAGCGCTACAAGTTCCTCTCGACCCAGCTCGAAGACCTCAAGGACACCCGCAAAGACCTCGAAGCCGTCATCAAGCAGGTCGACGAAAAGATCCTTGAGGTCTTCGCGTCGGCGTACGAGGACGTCGCGCGCGAGTTCGAGACCGTGTTCGGCGTGCTGTTCCCGGGTGGCGAGGGGCGCATGGTGCTCACCCAGCCCAACGACCTGCTCTCCACCGGCGTCGACGTCGAAGCGCGCCCGCCGGGCAAGAAGGTCAAGCGGCTCTCGCTGCTCTCCGGTGGCGAGAAGTCGCTCGTCGCCGTCGGCATGCTGGTGGCGATCTTCCGCGCCCGGCCTTCGCCCTTCTACGTCATGGACGAGGTCGAGGCCGCGCTCGACGACACCAACATGCGACGGCTGATCGGGCTGCTGGAGCAGCTGCGGGATTCCTCGCAGCTGATCATCATCACCCACCAGAAGCCGACCATGGAGATCGCCGACGCCCTGTACGGCGTTTCGATGCAGGGCGACGGCATCACCAAGGTGATCTCGCAGCGGCTCCGGACCTCGGAAGAGGAGCCGGTCACCGCCTAGTGTCGCGTGACCCTGCTTGCCTTACGCCGCTGCGGCCCACGCGGCCCCTGGCTGCGTCGGAGAAAAGCCCGAGTACATCCAGTACGAGCGACTTTTCTCCGTCTTGCCAGGAACCACGTGGATCCACAGCGGGCGCAAGGCAACAGGATCACGCGACACTAGCGGTTACTTCGCGACCCAGAAGGCGTAGTCGGCCGAGTACCGGACGGCCGTCTGCGCGCCGCTCGCGCAGGTGCCCGCCGGAGCGAGTCCGCCGCGCGTGTCGAGCCGCTGGACATAGGTGACCTTGCCGAAGATCCCGTCACCGCTGTTCAGGTTCGCCTTCAGCAGCAGTTCCGGTACCGCGTTCGGTCTCGGGTGGGACGCGCCGGGGACGGCCGCAGCCCCGACCGTGCTTCCGTCTACAGTGGACGTCCACACCGGACCCTTGCTGTGCAGCGCGATCGCCCGCCCGCGGTGGCTCAGTGTCGCGGCGGGCTGGATCAGCGCCCAAGCCCCGTTGGTGCAGCCGTAGATCTGGACGCCTTCGCCCCGGTAGGTGGCGATGCGCTTGTTCCCCTCCGGCACTTTGATCGCGTCCGGCACGCCGGTGCTCGTCGCTGCGTACGCGGTCGTGCCACCGCCGATCAGCAATGCGCCGACGGCGATGGCCACGGTTGCTCGTTTCATGAGTTCGCCTCTCCTCGTCCCGCCGTGAGCCGGCGGGTCCCGCAACCGACACGGGGACGATCAGAGGCTCGTTCATTACTGTGACACGGACCACATTTGTGGAAAACCGTTGTGATCAAACGGATTCGGGTTCTTTGCTCACCTCTTCGGCCAGCGGGTCCACGCTCTTGTGCCGCAGCGACAACAGCCCGCCCACCACGAGCGTGATCACCACGCCGCACAGCGTGTACCAGGGCCACGCCAGTGCCACCGTGTTCCCGGACGACTTGCTGAAGTCGACGCCGATCAGGCTGCCGTCCGGTTTGTTGAACTTGACGCCCAGGATGATGAACGCCATCACGATCACCGTCGACACGAACGCCACGATCGCGTCCGCCTGCCTCGCCCGCTTGAACAGCAGGCCCAGGAGGAACGCGCCGAGCAGCGCGCCGTAGGTGTACCCGGTGATGCCGAGCGCCTGCACCACGATCGGATCGGCCGAGGTCTTGTTGGAGGAGGCGAAGAAACCCGCGCACAGGATCAGCGCGCCCGCCCAGACGATCGTCCAGATCCGGCCGTGCTTCAGCCGTTCGGCTTCCGGGAGTTCCCGGCCGATCACCCGTTCGTAGACGTCGGTCACCGTCGACGAGGCCAGCGCGCCGAGCGACGAACTCAGTGCGGCGGCGAGGATCCCGGCGATCACGAACCCGGACAGGCCGCTCGGCAGATCGTTCACGATGAAGTTCGCGAACAGTTCGTCCTTGTTGGCCAGCCCGAGGCCTTCCGGCTTCGGCTTGGTCGGGGCGAGGCCGTTGTAGAGCGCCCACAGCAGTACACCGATGAACAGGAACAGCGCGAACTGCAGGAACACCACGAAACCGCTGGCCACCAGCGCCTTCCGCGCGGCGCGCAGATCGTTGGTGGACTGCAGGCGCTGCACGATCAGCTGGTCGGAGCCGTGCGAGGCCATCGAGAGCACCGCGCCACCGATCAGCGCGGTGAAGAACGCGTACTGCCCGGTGAGCATGTTCGAGGAGAAGTCGAAGATCTGGAACTTGTTCGCGTCGACGGCCTTGCCGAACCAGCCGTCCGGCAGCCTGCCGGAGATCGCCCAGATCACCACGACCGCGCCGAGGATGTACCAGAGCATCTGGATCGCGTCGACCCAGACGACCGCGCGGACGCCGCCGAAGAAGCTGTAGAGCACCATCGCGATACCGAGCCCGACCACGATGGTCCAGTACGAGACGTTCAGGCCGTAGGCCGCCATCACCACCTTGATCGGGATCGCGGTGGCGAACAGCCGGATGCCGTCGGCCAGCGTGCGGGTGAGCAGGAAGGTCACCGACGCGGTGCCCTGCAGCCCGCTGCCGAAGCGCTTGCCGAGGAAGGCGTACGCGGTGACCAGGTTGCCCGCTACGTAGCGCGGCAGCAGCACCATCGACACCACGATCCGGCCGGCGATGTAGCCGATGGCCAGTGCGAGGTAGGTCATCCCGCCGTCGCCGGGGGTGGCGATGTAGGCCACCGTCGGCACGGAGAGCACGGTGAGGGTGGACGTCTCCGCGGAGACCACCGAAAGGCAGGCCACCCACCAGGAGATCTTGCCTTCGCCGACGAAGTAGTCGGAGCCGGATTTCTGTTTGCCACCGATCCAGACACCCAGTAAGGGCATGCCGACCAGAAAAAGCCCGATGATCGCGAGGTCAAGTGCGCGCATCCGTATCTCCTATCGCTCGCCGGTCTTCGCCGCTACCCGTAACCGGGTCACGGTTGAGGTATGCGGGGCGGGGAGCCGCAGGGGGCCCGCGCCCGGGGTGATGCTGCCGAGCAACCGGTGGCCGCGGGCACCGGTCGCCGAGGGGAGGTTCCCGGGGACGCCGGACCACGTCAGCCAGCCGAGCAGAATGGTCAGGTATGCCTCTTTGCCCGCGCGTGGCAGCCCGTGGTCGTCACTGGTCTTCAACGCCGTGCCCGGCAGGTTCCTGGTGAGCGCGGCCATCAGCGCCGGGTTGTCGGCGCCGCCGCCGGAGACGATCAGCGTGGCGATGCCGTGGCGACGGCATTCCGCGGCGATCGTCACCGCGGTCAGTTCGGTCAGCGTCGCCAGGAGATCTTCCGCGCCGACCGGCGGGAGCCCGTCGAGCGCCGCGTCGAGGTACGCGCCGTGGAACAGTTCCTTGCCGGTGGACTTCGGTGGCGCGGCCGCGTAGTACGGGTCGAGCAGGAGCTTCGCCAGCAGGTCGGGCCGGACCGCGCCGCGAAGGGCGAGTGCTCCGTCGATGTCGGCGCGCAGTCCGGTGGCGCGGTGCGCGGCGATGTCCATGAGGGCGTTGCCGGGGCCGGTGTCGTAGGCGAGTACGGCGCCGTCGGCCGGGACCACGGTGATGTTCGCGATCCCGCCGATGTTCAAGGCCGCGACCGGGCCGAGCGTGGCCATCTCCCGTAGCCACAACGCGTCCATCGTGCTGGCGAGCGGTGCGCCGTGCCCGCCGGCGGCGACGTCGCGCACGCGCAGATCGGCCACCACCGGCAGTCCGGTGCGTTCGGCGATCCATGCCGGATTCCCCAGTTGCAGGGTGCCGCGCGCGGTGCCGTCCTCGACCCAGTGGAACACCGTCTGACCCAGCGAGGCGACGACGTCCGCTTCGCCGCCGGCCAGTTCGTCGACGCCGCGCGCGGCCGCCTCGGCGAAGGCCTGACCCACCAGGGTGTCGAGTTTCGTGAGCTGTTCGGCGTCGCAGGGATTCGGCGGCAGGGCGGCGAGCAAGGCTTCGCGGAGAGTTTCGGGATAAGGGACTTCGAGCTGGCCGAGCGGCGAGAGCACCACTGTGTCCCCGTCGGCGCGCAGTTCGGCGGCCGCCACGTCGATCCCGTCGATCGAGGTGCCGGAGATGAGCCCGATGACCCGGACCCCAGTGCCGGAGAAAACCGTCATTCGAAGTGGTCTAGCCCTCGTTCCGGAGACCGCGCAAGCACGACCGTTTCTTCTTGTCCGAAATGAGTCCTATCCAGTGGGTGCTTGACAAGATCGGCTTCCTTCCCGTGGGGCGTCTGAGCGCGACGGGGTGCGGATGCGAGGATGGCGCCGTGTCGAGTACCCCCTGGTTCTGGATCGTTGTCGTTGCCGTCGTGGTCCTGGTCGCCGTTCTGGTGGCCGGGCTGCTCATCGCGCGCCGCCGCCGGATCAGCCTGGACGAGTCCAAGGCTGCCGACGTCGTCGAGAAGCCGAAGGGCGGCGGCTATACCGCGACAGGCGGGATCGCGCTCGCCCCCGGCGGCGAGGAGACCGAGGAACCGGAACACCCGGTCGAGGATCGCCCGGAGACCGACGGTCAGCCCGCGGTCGGGGACGACGCGTCGGTGCCGAGGGATTCCGCGCAGCGCACGGTGCGCGACGTCGAACTTCCCGAACCCGTCGAAGCCACTGAGGAACCGGCTCCCGCGCCCGCCGAGGAGATCGCCCCGGCCACCGGACGCCTGGAGCGGCTGCGCGGCAGGCTGGGCAAGTCCCGGTCGGTGTTCGGGCAGAGCCTGCTCGGCCTGCTGGGTGCCGGCGACCTGGACGAGGACTCGTGGCAGGACGTCGAGGACACGCTGCTCATGGCGGACCTGGGCGCCGCGACGACCACCGAGATCGTCGAGCGTCTTCGCGACGAGCTGAAGCGCCGTGCCGTGCGGACGTCCGAGGAGGCGCGCGCGGTCTTGCAGGAGGTGCTGACCGCCGCCCTGTCGACCGACGCGGTGCGGGCCGTCCGCGCGCTGCCGCACACCGTCGACGGGGTGAAGCAGCCCGCCGTCGTGCTGGTCGCCGGGGTCAACGGCACCGGCAAGACCACCACCACCGGCAAACTCGCCCGCGTGCTCGTCGCGCAGGGGAGCACCGTGGTGCTCGGCGCGGCCGACACCTTCCGCGCCGCCGCGGCGGACCAGTTGCAGACGTGGGCCGAGCGCGTGGGCGCCGAGGTCGTACGCGGCAAGGAAGGCGCGGACCCGGCGGCGGTCGCCTTCGACGCCGTCAAACGCGGCACCGAGGCCGGGGTGGACGCGGTACTGGTCGACACCGCCGGCCGCCTGCACACGAAGACCGGCCTGATGGACGAGCTGGGCAAGGTCAAGCGAGTCGTCGAGAAGCAGGCGAAGGTCGACGAGGTGCTGTTGGTGCTCGACGCCACCACCGGGCAGAACGGGCTGATGCAGGCCCGCGTGTTCTCGGAGGTCATCGACGTCACCGGCATCGTCCTGACCAAACTGGACGGCACCGCGAAGGGCGGCATCGTCTTCCAGGTGCAGCGCGAGCTCGGGGTGCCGGTCAAGCTGGTCGGCCTCGGTGAGGGGCCGGACGATCTGGCGCCGTTCGAGCCGGGCGCGTTCGTCGAGGCCCTGCTCAGCAGCTGACCAATGCTATGAACGGGCCGTTCCTTGCAAATTTTGCAAGGAACGGCCCGTTCATAGCGCGCGTCAGGCTGTGACAGTGACGTTCTCGTCGGGCGAAACCGGTGCGGTCTTCTTGTCCCGCATCACCAGGAACGCGACCACCGCCGCGGCCAGCACACCGGCCGCGCTCGCCAGGAACGTCGTCGACATCGCCGACGTGAACGACTCGCGGGCCGCGGCGATGAGGCCGTCGTTACCGGTCGCGAAGGCGTCGCCGATCGAAAGCCGCGCCTGCGCCGGGGCGGAGTCGGGCATCTGCGAGGTGAACAGGCTCGACACGATGCTGCCCAGGATCGCGATGCCGAGCGCGGCGCCCAGCTGCTGGATCGTGTCGTTGAGCGCGGAGCCGACCCCCGCCTGTTCCTCCGGGACCTCGCCCATCAGCGCCGCGATCGCCGCCGGCATCGCCACCCCGCCGCCCGCGCCGAGCAGGAACAGCGCGGCCGCGGGCAGGAGGAAGCCTTCGTTCACCGACAGCGTCGCGAGCAGGCCGAACCCGCCCGCCATCACGATCATGCCGACCGTGGTCAGTGCCCGGTTGCCGATCTTCTGGCCCAGCGTGGCGCCAAGGGTGTTGAACAGCAGCGACGCGACGGCCATCGGGATGAACGCCAGCCCGGCCTCGGTCGGTGTGTAGCCGAGCACGAACTGCAGGTACTGGGTCAGGAGCAGCAGCAGCCCGCCGTTGCCGATCTGCACCAGCGTGAGCGACAGGCTGCCGCCGCTGAAGTTGCGCTTGCGGAACAGCTTCAGCGGGACCATCGGCGACGGCGTGTGCCGCTCCCAGAACACGAACCCGGTCAGGCTCACGACCGCGATCGCCAGCGGGATCAGGGTTCCTGCCTCGGCGAAGCCGTGCTTGGGCAGCTCGATGATCGTCCAGACCAGTGCGACCATGCCCGCCGCGGAGAGAACGGCGCCGAGCGGGTCCGGCTTCTGCCACGGGCCCTTGGACTCCGGCATCAGGGTGAGTGCGGCGATCACCGCGATGACGACGATCGGCACGTTGATCAGGAACACCGCGCCCCACCAGAACCACGCGATCAGCACGCCGCCCAGCACCGGGCCGCCGATCAGGCCGATCATCGCGACCGCGCTCCAGGCCGCCATCGCCTTGCGGCGTTCCTCGTCGTCGAAGACGGTGATCAGGATCGACAGCGTGCTCGGCATGATCAGCGCGCCGCCGACACCCATCACCGCGCGGGAAGCGATCAGTTCGAGCGGGTTCGTGGCGAACGCCGCGACGAGTGAGGCCACCCCGAACAGGAGGAGGCCGATGATCATCACCTTCCGGCGCCCGAACCGGTCGCCGAGGCTTCCCGACGTGAGCAGCAGCCCGGCGAACACCAGGATGTAGGAATCCAGGATCCATTGCGTGTCCTGGGCACTCGCCCCGAGGTCTTCGGCCAGCGGCGGCACGGCGACCGTCAGCACCATGTTGTCGACGACCAGCACGAGCGTGCTCAGGCAAAGCACGATCAGGATCCACCAGCGGCGCGGATCGCGTATGGGCTCGTTCATCGGGAAACCCCCAGAAGTGTTTGCGTACGTTGTTCGGTTGATGCGCACACTGTACGCAGATCGGAACGACGTACGCAAGGGGGTACTTCGTGCGCTAGGCTGGGGGCATGTCAGTCGATGAACAGCCGATCCAGTCGGTGTGGACCCGCCCTCGCCGGAAGCGGGATCAGCCCGCGTTGAGCCAGGCGCAGATCGTGGCCGAGGCCGTCCGGCTCCTGGATGTCGAAGGTGTCGACGCGCTGAGCATGCGCAGGCTGGGCACCGCGCTGAACGCGGGCGCGACGTCGCTCTACCGGCACGTGGCCAATCGCGACGAGCTGATCGAACTGGTCGTCGACGAGGTCTACGGCGAGATCACCGTGCCGGACGGCGACGATCCGGCGCGGTGGCGTGAAGCGGCCGTCGTGGGGGCGGAAAGCGTCCGCGCGATGATCCTGCGGCACCCGTGGGTGGCTTCATTGCTCGGCTCGGTCGGCCTGTCGTACCTCGGGCCGAACGTCATGCGGCTCAACGAGCGGCTGCTGGATGTCTTCGTGAGCGCGGGCTTTCCCGGAGACGAGGCGGATCAGGCGATCAGCGCGGTCATCTCCTACGTCATCGGCATGGGGACGACGGAGGCGGCCTGGCTCACGACCGTCGCCAAGAGCGGCCGGAGCGAGCGCGAGTGGGCGGAACGTCTGCGTCCCGCCGTCGAGGAGGCCGCGCGAGAGCACCCGCACCAGCGGGAAATGCTCGCCAGGGGAGAGGGTGAAGCCGATCCTGTCCGGCTCCGCGACGAAAAGTTCCGCTACGGGCTGGACAGGATGCTCGACGGTTTGGAGACCAGGCTCAAACGGTGACCCCGTCCCGCGAAAGGGTCGAGCCGAGCGAGGTCGCGATCCGCTGGACGACCGGCGCGATCCGCTCGACGGCCTCCATCGTGAGCCGCCCCGAAGGCCCGGACACCGAGACCGCGGCCGGCACCGGTGCGCCCGGGACCGCGACGGCCACGCAGCGGACGCCCAGCTCCTGCTCCGCTTCGTCGAGCGCGTAACCCTGCTGGGCGATCTTCGCCAGCTCGCGCAGAAGCGCGTCCTGGTCGGTGAAGGTGTGCTCGGTGTAGGAGGGCATGCCGGTCCGGGCGAGCAGCGCCGTGACGTCTTCGGGTGGCAGGTGCGCGAGCATCGCCTTCCCCACTCCGGTGCCGTGCGGCAGGAGCCGCCGCCCGACCTCGGTGAACATCCGCATCGAGTGCTTCGACGGCACCTGGGCGACGTACACGACCTCGTCGCGCTCCAGGACGGCGAGGTTCGCGGTCTCACCCACCTCGTCGACCAGTTCCGCGAGCAGCGGGCGTGCCCACGAGCCGAACTGCATGCTGGCGTTCTCGCCCAGCCGGATGAGGCGGGCGCCCAGCGCGTACCGGCGGTTGGTGTTCTGCCGGACGTAGCCCAGGTCCACCAGTGTCCTGATCAGCCGGTGGATGGTCGGCATCGGCAGCCCGGACAGGGTCGCCAGCTCCGAAAGACTGGCCTCCCCGCCGGTGTCCGCGAGATGCTCGAGGAGCTCGAAGGCCCGCTGAAGTGACTGGACGCCGCCATCGCGCCCGTTCTTCTCCGCTGCCACCGTGGTACTCCTTACGTCGGCGTTGATGTTCCGCTATGCAGAAACTATAGTCCGTCATGTAAAACCGTAGGGACGTTATCTTTCCGAACTCGGGGTGTTACTCATGTCTGAAGCTCAGGTGCTCGGCGATCCGGTCGAGCGCGGGGACGAAATCCTCACGCCGGAGGCCCTGGCCTTCCTCGCCGGCCTGCACGAGGCCTTCGCCGCCCGCCGCGACGAGTTGCTGCAGGCCAGGAGCAAACGCCGCGAGGAGGCCAGGATCACCGGGAAGCTCGACTTCCTGCCCGAGACCAAGGAGATCCGCGAGGGCGACTGGAAGGTGGCCGAGGCCCCGCCCGCCCTGCGCGACCGCCGCGTCGAGATCACCGGCCCGACCGACCGCAAGATGACCATCAACGCGCTGAACTCCGGCGCCAAGGTCTGGCTCGCCGACCTCGAAGACGCCAACACGCCGCACTGGGCGAACGTCGTCTCCGGCCAGGTCAACCTGTACGACGCGGTCCGCGAGACCATCACGCTGGAGAGCGGCGGCAAGAGCTACGCGCTGAAGGACGATGTCGAGCACGCGACCATCGTCGTCCGCCCGCGCGGCTGGCACCTCGGCGAGCGCGGCCTGTCCTTCGGCGGGCGCCAGGCGGTCGGCGCGCTGGTCGACTTCGGCCTGCACTTCTTCCACAACGCGCAGGAGCTGCTCAACCGCGGCAAGGGCCCGTACTTCTACCTGCCGAAGATGGAGAGCCACCTCGAAGCGCGGCTCTGGAACGACGTCTTCACCCACGCGGAGAAGACGCTCGGCATCGAGCACGGCACGGTCCGCGCGACCGTGCTGATCGAGACCATCCCGGCCGCGTTCGAGATGGAGGAGATCCTCTACGAACTGCGCGAGCACGCCTCCGGCCTCAACGCCGGCCGCTGGGACTACCTGTTCAGCGTCATCAAGTACTTCCGCGACGCGGGCGAGAAGTTCGTCCTGCCGGACCGCAACTCGGTCACCATGACCGCGCCGTTCATGCGCGCGTACACCGAACTGCTGGTGCGCACCTGCCACAAGCGCGGCGCGTTCGCGATCGGCGGTATGGCCGCGTTCATCCCGAACCGCAAGGACCCGGAAGTCACCGCCGCGGCGCTCGACAAGGTCCGCGCCGACAAGAGCCGTGAGGCCGGCGACGGCTTCGACGGTTCCTGGGTCGCGCACCCCGGCATGGTGGACATCTGCCGCGAGGAGTTCGACAAGGTCCTCGGCGACAAGCCGAACCAGCTCGACCGCACCCGCGACGAGGTGTCCGTCACCGCCGACCAGCTGCTCGACGCGGCTTCGACGCCGGGTGGCGCCACCGCGGCCGGTCTGCGCGCCGCCGTCGACGTCGGCATCCGCTACATCGCCTCCTGGCTGAGCGGAAACGGCGCGGCCGCCATTCACAACCTGATGGAGGACGCGGCCACCGCGGAGATCTCGCGTTCGCAGGTGTGGCAGTGGGTGCGCAACGGCACGCAGCTCGACACCGGCGACAAGGTCACCGCCGAACTGGTGCGCGGCGTGCTGGCCGAGGTCCGCGGCGAACTCACCGCCGAGATCAAACCGGAACTGCTGGAGCCCGCCGTCGAGCTGTTCGAGCAGGTCGCGCTCGCCGACGAGTTCCCGGACTTCCTGACCCTGCCCGCCTACGAACGGATCAAGTAGACCGATGGGGAACGGGCGGCTCACCGAGGACGTCTACACCGCCGCTGACGCGCGCCTCGCCGAGGCCGACGCGCGCGTCACGGCCAAGTACCCCGGCGAGCCGCCCGGCCGCCAGCCCGTGCACACCGTGTACGTGCCCGCGTCGCAGTACAAGACGCGGCTCGTGGCGGACTGGGGCAAGCAGGCCCTGCGGGTCTTCGGTGAGCACGCCGACCAGCTGGGCCTGGACGCGGACATCGCCGACCGGGTCCGGACCAAACTGCTGACCGAGCCGATCGAAGATCTGCGGATCGATTTCGAGGACGGCCTCGGCAGGCCGGGTGACGAGGAAGAGGACGCCGTCGCGCTCGCCGCGGGGCGGACCCTCGCCGTCACGGGCGGCACGCCGTTCGTCGGCATCCGCTTCAAGAGCTTCGAAGCCGCGACCCGCCGTCGCGGTATCCGCACGCTCGATCTCTTCTTGGCCGGATTGCTGGAAAGCGGGCCGCTGCCGGAAGGTTTCGTCGTCACGCTGCCGAAGGTGACCGCCGTCGAGCAGGTCGAGGTGGCGGCGGATGTCCTGGAGCGCCTCGAATCCGCGTACGGCCTGACCGACGGCACGTTGCGGTTCGAGGTCCAGATCGAGACCGCGCAGTCCATTGTGGACATCGATGGGACGGTGGCGGTCCCGCGGATCATCGAAGCCGCGCGCGGCCGCTGCTCCGGCCTGCACTACGGCACCTACGACTACAGCGCCGGGCTCGGGATCAGCGCCGAGTACCAGAGCATGGAACACCCGGCCGCCGATTTCGCCAAGCAGCTCATGCAGGTTTCGGCCGCGGGCACCGGCGTCCGGCTTTCGGACGGCTCGACGAACAAGCTGCCCGTCGGCGACGCGATCCTCCCGGCCTGGCGCGAACATCTGCGCCTGGTGCGGCGATCCCTCGAACGTGGCTTCTATCAAGGCTGGGATCTGCATCCGCATCAGCTGCCGACCCGGTTCGCCGCCACGTACGCCTTCTTCCGCGAGGGTTTCCCGGCGGCGCTGAGCCGTTTGCGGGACTACGCGGACCAGACCGGGCGTGGCGTGCTGGACGAACCGGCGACCGCGCAGGCTCTGGCGAGCTTTTTGTCGCGAGGACTGGATTGCGGAGCCGTGGACGTGGCGGAGCTTTCGTTCTCCCGTGCGGAGCTGGACGGCTACGCGCGAAGGACTTTGTGATACTCGGCGAGAATCTCGTCCAGTGAGCCGCGTGCGCGGATCCGGCCTTCGTCCATCCAGAGGGCGGTGGTGCACAGTTCGCGCAGCAGTTCGTCGGAGTGCGAGGCGAACACCAGCACCCCCGAGCGGCGGGCGAGGTCGACCAGCCGTTCGCGTGCCTTGGTGAGGAATGCGGCGTCGATCGCGCCGAGGCCCTCGTCGAGGATGAGGATCTCGGGATCGATCGTGGTCACCACGCCGAGCGCGAGCCGCACCCGCATACCGGCGGAGTAGGTACGCAAGGGTAGGTGCAAGTAGTCGCCCAGTTCGGTGAACTCGGCGATGTCGTCGACCCGTTTCTCCATCTTCTTGCGACTCATGCCAAGGAAAAGACCGCGGATCAGGATGTTCTCGTGGCCCGAGACCTCGGGATCCAGTCCCACGCCGAGGTCGAACACCGGCGCGATCCGCCCGGCGACCCGCGCGCTGCCCCTGGTCGGCTCGTAGATGCCGGACAGCAGCCGCAGGAGAGTGGACTTCCCGGCGCCGTTGTGCCCGACCAGGCCGACGCGGTCGCCGTCGCCCAGTGACAGGGAGATGTCCCGCAGGGCCTCGATGACCGGGACTTTCGCGTCGGTGCCGATCTTGCCGCCGACCTTGCCGAGCACTTGCTTTTTGAGCGACCGGGTCTTGGCGTCGAAAATCGGGAAATCGACGTAGGCGTCCTGTACTTCGATGCTCACCACGGGCCGGCCTCCTCATGCTCGTCAGATGCGAACGGAAGTTATCATTCGCGTTTGTGGTAACGTCCGGCCGGTGAGCCAGTCATCCGTCGAGCAGGGCTTCCGCCCGCCGCAGCAAGCCCGCAGCCGGGAGTCCTTGCAGAAGGTGCTGGCCGCCGCCGAGCACGTTCTGGCAAGCCAGGGTTTCGAGGAGTTCACCGTCGCGGCGGTCGCCGAGCAGGCGGGAATGTCGGTGGGTGCGATCTATCGCCGGTTCTCCGGCAAGAATCAGCTGCTCTACGCCGTAAAAGACCAGCTGCTCGGGCAACTGGAATCCGGCGTCGGCGAAGCGCTCGGCTCCGCTGAGCCCGGGTTGCGCGGGGTGGTCGGTGCGTTCACCCGGGCCCTGGCAAGGACGTTCGCCCGCCACGACCGGATCTTCTCCGAGCTGCTCGACAGTCAGCGCGCCGAGGGGCGGGATCGTGGCCTCCAAGCGCTGGCCACGATCCAGCGCGATTTCGTGGAGGCGTCCCAGCCTTGTCTCGGGGAGATCCGCCGGGCGGACCGGGAGCAGGCGATCCGGATGATGAGCCGGACCATCATCGGATCCTGTGTGCACCGGGCCGCCAGTGGCCGGTTCTGGTCCGATGGCCTGAGCTGGGATGTTTGGGCGAGCGAGACGATCGAGATGGCTTTGGCTTATTCGGGGTCGGCTTAGGCTTTTGAAGGCCGGCGCTTTCGGCTGGCTGTAGTGCGCGTCGGTCTTGGTCGTGGGGGGGGGGGGGGTTTGGGGGGGGGGGGGGGCGCCCCCCCCCCCCCCCCCCCCCCCCCCCCGCCGGGGGGCCCCCCCCCCGCGCGCCCCCCCCCACGAGACCCCCCCCCCGC
>NZ_JBITKV010000009.1:0-376056 GCF_044461365.1 Amycolatopsis sp. NPDC049868
CATGGGCGGCGTTTAGTCGACTGAATGCGGGCTGTCGGGCGTGCACCGGGGGCGTCGCGAAAGCCACTTTCGGGACATCAGACGTCGCGAAAGTGGCTTTCGCGACACGCCTTCACGGCCGAACGAGCCCGCCGGTCATTTAGGTCAGGATCTGGCCTGAATGGCCCCTACGGTCACCTCATGACCGACATCGAGCAGTCCCGCATCGACATCCCGCAGTCCGATCTGGACGACCTGACCGACCGCCTGGCCCGCACCCGCTGGCCGTCGGCGCTGCCCGGTGCCGAGTGGAGCCGGGGCGTCCCGGTCGCGTACCTCAAGGATCTGGCCGAATACTGGCGAGACGGCTACGACTGGCGCGCGTGGGAGAAGCAGCTCAACGAATTCCCGCAGTACCTCACCGAGATCGACGGCCAGCGCGTGCACTTCCTGCACGTCCGCTCGCCGGAACCGGACGCGATCCCGCTGATCATGACGCACAGCTGGCCCAACTCGATCGCCGAGTTCCTGAACGTCCTCGGCCCGCTCACCGACCCGCGGGCCCACGGTCTCGACCCCTCGCGCGCCTTCCACGTCGTCGCGCCGTCCTTGCCGGGCTTCGGTTTCTCGCCGTTCCCGGAGCCGGCCGACGAACGCCCATGGGACATCGCGCGGGTGGCGCGGACCTGGGCGGAACTGATGAGCCGCCTCGGTTACGAACGCTATGGCGCGCATGGGAACGACGCCGGCGCGCTGGTGACGCCCTGCCTCGCGGTGCACGCGTCCGAGCAGGTCATCGGCTCGCACATCACGTCCGGACTCGGGGTGCCGACCGGAGATCCGGCCGAGTTCGAGGGGCTCACCCAGCAGGACCAGGCCGATCTCGCGGGTCTGCTGGAGCGTTTCGCGGGCGGCAGCGGATACGCGCCGTACCTGGCGAACAGGCCGCAGACGCTGAGTTTCGGCTTCCTCGATTCGCCGGTCGCGCAGCTGGCGTACCTGGTGGAACGGTTCAAGGAGTTCGACGGCTGGCCCGGCGGCGCGGCGCCCGCCGAGCCGATCGACCGCGACCTGTTCCTCACCAACGCGACGCTGTACTGGCTGACCGGGACCGGCGGTACCGCGCTGTGGCCGTACTACGAGGGGCAGGCCGCGATGCCGATGGACCAGACAGTGGTGCCGACCGGCGTCTCCCACGGCGGGCCGTCCGCGTTGCGCACGATCGCCTCGCGCAAGAACGACGTCGTGCGCTGGGCGGATCACGAGAGCCCGAGCCATATGGTCGCGATGGCCGTGCCGGACGACGTGGTGGCCGAACTCCGCGAATTCTTCGGAAATCTCCGGAAGTGATGTCGAGCGGTGGTCATCGGCTCCGACTCAGGGTCGAAGCTAGAGTGAAGCGACCCTGCGGAGGACCTGATGACCACCTCGTTCGAGACCGTGACTTCGGCCGACGGCACCCCGATCGCCTTCGAGCGCACCGGGGAGGGCACGCCGGTGATCCTGGCCGGCGGCGCGTTCAACGACCGGACGACCGTCGCCGGGCTGGCCGCGATCCTGGCGCCGAAGCACACCGTGATCGCCTACGACCGGCGCGGCCGGGGTGACAGCGGAGCCGGGGCGGTCTACTCGGTGGAGCGAGAGGTCGAGGATCTCGCCGCGCTGATCGAGCACGTGGGTGGCTCGGCGGCGGTGTTCGGGCACTCGTCGGGTGCGGTGCTGGGACTGGAGGCGGCCGCCAGAGGCGTCGCCATGACCAGCCTCGCCGTGTACGAGCCGCCGTACGTCGTCGACGACAGCCGGGAGAGGCCCGCGGCCGACCTCTTCGACCGCGTCCGCGCCTTGATCGCCGACGGCGACCGTGACGGCGCGGCGGAACTGTTCCTGGTCGAGGGGACGGCGACACCGGAAGAGGTCGTCAAGGGGATGCGGGACGACCCGTTCTGGGCGTGGTTCACCGGGCTCGCCCACACGCTGCCCTACGACCTCGCGCTCTGCGGCCCCGGAAACGTGCTGCCCGCGGACAGGCTGGCCAAGATCTCGGTGCCCACGCTGGTCATCGACGGCGGGGAGAGCGACGCCTGGATGCGGGCGGGCACCCGCGCGGTCGCCGGCACGATCCCCGGCGCGCGGTACGCCACCGTCGAAGGGCAGGACCACGGCGTCCTCCACCAGCCGGACACCTTGCGCGAACTGCTCACCGGGTTTTTCGGCTGACAGGTCCGGCCTGTTCGAGCAGTTCGGCCAGCGCGGTCAGCGGAGGGCTGACGTGGCCGGTCCGCCAGACGAGACCGAGCTGGCTGGACGCTTCCAAGCCGCGGACCGGGACGTAGCGCAGATCGGTGCGGGTGTGCTGTTCCGTCAACGGACGGCACACCAGCATCGCGTGCATCCCGGACGCCGCCAGCGCCATTCCCTGCTGGACGGTCGTGATCCCCGCGGTCGAGGGAATCGGCGTTCCCGACGGGGTGGCGGGCGGCGTGCGCGCGGCCTTCCAGTAGCCGGGGCCGTCACCGGCACGGTGAAGCAGGTCGAGTTTCGCGAGATCTTCCCAATCGATCGACTCGCGCTCCGCGATGGGGTGATCGGCGCCGACCATCACGTACTGGTCTTGTGGCGGGAACCGGAAGCCGACCGTGAGCCCGGGTTCGTGGACCGGGAGTTCGGCGATGACGGCGTCGATCTCGCCGTCGAGTACGGCGCTGAACGGTGAGCCGAGCGGGACGTCATGGGTGTGCACGGCCACGCCGTGCCGATCGCGCAGCGCGCGAAAGGTCGAAGTGACCTCCTCGTAGACCATGCCGGTGAACCCGACCCGCAGTTCTTCGAGGGCACCGCGCATCGCCCGCTCACGCGCGCGCTCGAAGGTGCGGAGCAGCGAGCGATAGGCGGGCCGGATCTCTTTGACGAACTGCGCGCCGACGCGGGTGAGTCCGACCTTGCGGCTGGTGCGCTCGACCAGCCGCGCGCCGACCCGTGTCTCCAGGGTGGCGATGAGCTGGCTGACTCGCGATTGCGAGTAGCCGAGCCGTTCGGCCGTATGCCCGAAATGCAGTTCCTCCGCCAGCGTGAGCAGGCATTCGATCTGCTGCAGATGCGCCTGATGCATTCTCGGACGATACCCCCGGATCGATGAGCTTTCCTCATCGATCGATGAGGAAGGCGTCGTTGTTCCGGGTGTCGCGCGGTGATGGGCTGGACGGCATGAGTTCCTCTGTCTCTTACCCGGATCCGGTCCTTCGGGAGCGGACTTCCCTGCCGCGATGGGCCGCCGTCGGCGTGCTGACGCTGAGCACGTTCCTGGTGGTGACCTCCGAGATGCTGCCGGTCGGGATGCTCACCCCGATGGCGGACGGTCTCGGTGTCTCTGCGGGGGCGACCGGTCTCAGCCTGACCGTCACCGGTCTGGTTTCGGCGGTCACCGCTCCTGTGGTGCCGCGGCTGCTCGGGAATCTCGATCGTCGCCGGGTGCTGGCCGCGGCCGTGGCGGTGCTGGCCGTCGGCAACGGGCTGACCGCGATCGCCGTCGATTTCGGGCTGCTCATGGTCGCGCGGATCGTTCTCGGTATCGGTATGGGCGCCGTCTGGGGGATGGCTTCGGCCGTGGCCGTCAGGCTGGTCGCGTCTCGCGACCGCGCATTGGCGGTTTCGTTCACCGTCGGGGGTGTCGCCGCCGCTTCGGTGCTCGGAGTGCCGCTGGGCACGTTCGTCGGGAACGCTTTCGGCTGGCGAGCGGCCTTCTGGTCGCTCGCGGTGTGCGGCTTGCTGCTCGTTCCCGCGCTGCTGCTGGCCTTGCCCCTGTTGCGCCGTCCTGTGGTCGTCGAAGAGACCGGCGCCGGACGCCGCCGCTCGTTGTTCCGTCCCGCCGTGGTCACCGGCCTCGCCGTGGTGGTGCTGCTGGTGACCGCGCACTTCGCCGCGTACACCTACGTGCGCCCGGTCCTCGAAGAACTGTCCCGGATGCCGGCGGGCGCGATCGCGTCGCTGTTGCTCGTCTACGGCGTCTTCGGGCTGATCGGCAACTTCGTGGCCGGAGCCGCCGCCGGGCGCAGGCCCCGGGCGACGGTGTTGCTACTGGCGGCCGGTATCGCCGTCGCACTCGGGCTTCTGGCGCTTTTCGGCGCTTCCGCGCTCATCGCCGGGGTCGCGATCGCACTGTGGGGGTTGGCCTACGGTGGATTGTCGGTCGGCGCGCAACTGTGGATGACCGCCCTCGCGCCGGATCGCGTCGAGCACGTCACCGGTCTCTACGTCGGCGTGTTCACCGGTTCTATCGCCCTCGGTGCTTTCGTCGGCGGCCTGGTCGTCGAGGGGGCGGGTGTCGTGCTGCTGCTGTGGAGTGCGGCGGCGCTCGCCATGGTCTCCCTGCTGGTGGGTTCGGCGGGCAGGCCCATCGCGGCGTAGTGGTCCCGCGCGGCCCGGGCCTGCCCCAGCCCGGCCAGCGCGCGGGCTTCCTGCAGCCGGTAGCCGATCCGCTTCGCCGTTTCGAGCGCGAGCCGATGCCCTTTGCGGCCCGTCGCCGTCTCGCCGAGCGCGAGGCAGGCGGTGCCCAGGCTGTTGGCCGCCATCGCCAGCAGCAGTGGATGGTTGAGCCGCGTGAGGATCGCGCACGCGCGTTCGGCCTGCTCGCGCGCGTCGCCCGGCCGGTGGGCGAGCAACAGGGCGTCGGAGAGGTCGATCCGGCTCCACGCCTCGCCGAACAGGTAGTCGAGATCCCGCGAGGCGGTGATCGACCGTTCGATGACCTCGAAGGCCTCGTCGAACCGGCCGAGCCGGGACAGGACGAGGCCGAGCTGGGCCGAACTCAGGATCGCGCCACGGTCGTCCTCGCGCAGCTCCACCGCCCGCCGGGCGGAGACCAGCGCGTCGTCCAGCCTGCCGAGGACCTCCTGCGCGTTGCTCAGATTGGTCCACAGGGTGGCGGCGCCGGTCCCGTCCACGACGGCCAGGCCGTCCCGATAGAACCGGATCGCCTCGGGGTAGCGGCCGAGCATGCCGTGCAGCGCGCCCGCCCTGGACAGCGCGATCGCCTCGGCCGCGCGGTCGCCTGACGCGCGGACGACGTCCAGGCGTTCGAGAGCACAGGCCATTCCCTCGGTGAGCCGCCCGTTCTCCCAGAACGCCAGGGTGAGGCTCGCCAGGCTCAGCTGGATCGCTCGCGGGTCGCCGATCCGGCGGGCGGCGGTGATCCCCGCCCGTGCCACGGCGAGCAGTTCGTCGAGGTGCCCGCTCTCCCGGAGGTGTTCCGCGGTGTCCGCGGCGATCCGCCAGGCGTGCTCGTCGAGACCGGCGTCGAGCGCGTGCCGGGTCACCGCGACCAGGTTCGCCCGTTCCGTCCGGTACCAGCCGGGGTCGCCGCCCTCGCGGTAGTGATCGAGGAGCCGATGCACGGCCGGGCCGGATTCCTCGTCGCGTGCCGCGTTGCGGGCGTGTTCGGCGATCAGGTCGTGGAACGCGTAGCGGCCCAGCGCCGGCTGCCTGAGCAGGTGGGCGTCGAGCAGATCCTCCAGCAGGCGTTCGGCCTCGCGCTCCCCGGTGCCGGCCAGCGCGGCCGCCGCGGGCACGCCGATGTCGGCACCGGGATTGCGCCCCAGCAAACGGAACATACGCTGCTGCGCGGCATCGAGTTCCCGATAGGACAGTGCGAAGGCCGCGGCCACGTCGCGTCCGGCGACCTTCAGCTCCGCCAGCCGGTCGTGTTCGGAGCCCAGCCGCTCGGCCAGGGTTTGGACGGTCCACTGTGGACGATTCTGCAGCCGGGCAGCCGCGATGCGGATCGCCAGCGGCAGGTTCCCGCACAACGCCGCCACGCCCGTGTCCGGCCGCCCAGACGCCGCCGCGAACAGGGCGCCCGCCTCTTCGTCCGGCAGTACTTCGAGACTGATCGACGCGGCACCGTCGACCGCGGCCAGGCGGCGCCTCCCGGTGACCAGGAGGGCGACCGTCGCCGAACCCGGCACCAGCGGCCGCAGTTGTTCCGCGCTCGCGGCGTTGTCGAGCACCACGAGCAGCGACCGGCCCGCCGTTCTGGTCCGCCACAGTTCGGCCCGCCGGTCCACACCGCCGGGAAGCCGCGAAGCCGGAACGTCCAACTGTCCGAGCAGGGCTTCGAGCGCGGCCTCGGGCGGAAGCGGTTCGCGGGCGGGGGAGTGGCCGTGCAGATCCACGAACAGCTGCCCGTCGGGGAAATCGGCGGCGAGCCGATGTGCGGCGTGGACGGCGAGCGAGGTCTTGCCGACACCGGCCATACCGTCGACGACGACCGGACGGCCGAGCCGGACGGCGTCGGCCAGGCGGCCGATCTCGGCCTCGCGACCGGTGAAATCCGGGACGTCGTAGGGGAGGAAGCAGCGGGTCTTGCCGTATTCGGGCTCGTCGCGCAGGATCCGCTCGTAGAGTTCACGCAGCTTCGGCCCCGGGTCGATCCCGAGTTCCTCCACCAGCCTCGTTCGCGTCTGCCGGTAGACGTTCAGCGCGTCGGCCTGCCTGCCCTGCTGGTGCAGCGCGCGCATGAGCAAACCGGCGAACGGCTCCCGAAGCGGGTGTTCCGCGATCAGCGCCGTCAGCTCCGCGACGGAGTCTTCCCCGGCGGAGATCTCTTCGTCGAGGCAACGTTCCACAACGGACAGACGGCGCTCGTCGAGTTCCTCGGCTTCGCCTCGCAGTGCGGAACTGTCCACACCGGACAGAGCCGGTCCGCTCCAGCAAGCGAGCGCTTCGCGGAACTCGCCACGTGAGACGTGCTCCTCGAACGAGCGCAGGTCGAAGGAGCCTGGGCGAAGGACGAAGCCCGGCCCTTCGGCGGTCAAGACGTCATCGGCGGCGCCCTCGGCGACGAGCGTGCGCTTCAGCGCGGTGGTGAGATTGCGGATCTGGCGCGTGGCCGTGGCGGGCGGATCCTCGTCCCAGACGACGTCCACCAGCCGCGAGACCGAGACGACCCGATCGGCGCCGAGCAGCAGCGCGGCGAGGATCCGCTCCTGCCGAGGGCCCGCCAGTTTCACCGGCCGTGCCCCGTTCCGGCACTGCACCGGCCCCAAGATCCGGAACTCCATCGCACCCCCTCACGCGAGGTTAACCGGCCGCACGGCGGTGCCGGTGCGGAAGTGATGCAGCTGTGATGCGCCGCCCGGCGAACCTGCTGGTGGACGGAATACGGGACGTGATGAGGAGAATCCCATGCGCAAGCGGTATTACGCGGCGTTGGCCGGGCTGATCGTGGCAGCCGCGGGAATCGGCGTGCCCGCCGCGGCGGCGGCGAGCGACCAGCGGGCCGAGTCGGAGCGGCAGGCCTGTCAGCGTGCGTTCGACCGCGCGGTCTGGGAGGACATGGACAGCTTCAACAAACGCGACGAGGCCCG
Organism: Amycolatopsis sp. NPDC049868; assembly: GCF_044461365.1. NCBI lineage: Bacteria > Bacillati > Actinomycetota > Actinomycetes > Pseudonocardiales > Pseudonocardiaceae > Amycolatopsis > Amycolatopsis sp. NPDC049868. The sequence goes on from NZ_JBITKV010000009.1 coordinate 7,341, forward strand.
CTACCGGGCGATCATCCACCAGAACATGGTGACCGTGGGCCGCCGGGGACAGCTGTTCATCGGCTACGACGCGAACGTCGACCCGGTGGTCAACGAGCAGTTCAAGGTCCCTTACGAGTACAGCATGCCGTGGACCGTGACCCACACCGTCGTCGAGGGCTGCAAGATGGGCTTCGCGATCCTCGACGCGTACTACAAGGTGCCGTCGCAGAACATCAACCGGCACTACACGATCAGCCTGACGCTGGTACGCGAGCACGGCAAGTGGCAGGTCATCAAGGACACCGTGACCGACGTGCTGCCCTGATCCGGGGGGCGAGGGGGGAACGTCATGAAAGGGTCGTTCAGGACGAAATATGTCCTGAACGACCCTTTCATGACATCCGGGCCTCAGGGTTTCCGGCCCACCCCGGCGTACGGCAGCGAGTTGATCTCCGGGTCCTCCGACATGTCACCGGCGCCCTGAGGGTTCCACATCGCGCAGCCGACGACGCCGGGCTCGATGACGTCGAACCCCTCGAAGAACGAAAGGACCTGCTCGTGGGTCCGGGGGATGGGGTCGTTCTGGGTGCTCTTGTACGCCTCGATGGCCTCGTCGAGGCCGCTGGAGTTCGCGTCGGCGGCGACGTGCGAGACGGCCAGGAAACTGCCAGGGGCGATCCGCTCCCGGTAGCGGGCCAGGATGGCGTGCGGCTCCCACGAATCCGGCACGAAATGCAGCAGCAGCAACATGAACAGGCCGATCGGCCGGTCGAGGTCCAGCAGCTCCCTGGTTTCGGGCGCGTCGAGGATGCCGTTGACGTCGCGGAGATCCGCCTGGATCGCCGCGCACCGGTCGTTGCCGCGCAGCAGCAGTTTGGCGTGTGCCACGGCGACCGATTCGCGGTCGACGTAGACCACCCGGCAGGACGGGTCGATTCGCTGGACGATCTCGTGGAGGTTGCCGACGGTCGGGATACCGGAGCCGATGTCGAGGAACTGCCGCACCCCCGCCTCCACCATGTGCAGCGCGGCACGCCGCAGGAAGGCACGGTTCAGCCGGGCCGCGTCGCGGATGCCCGGCATGATCTTCAGGATCTGCTCGCCCAGCTCACGGTCGGCCTGGAAGTTGTGGTCGCCGTTGAGCCAGTAGTCGTAGACCCGGGCGGGATTCGGCACGTTCGTGTCGACCTCGGGGGGTACCCAGCTCAGGTTCGAAGTCACCGTCGTCGCCGCCGTTCGGTTGGAATCCGTTGGGGCACAGGAGTCTAGCGGCCTCGCGGGACCTGGCTGCCATCGTCCGATCGTGTGGATGTGCGGCGGCGGAAGCCGCTCCGCGGTCTCGTGGTCCTAAGGTTGCCGGGTTCAGCGTCCAGGTACCGGGAGACGAGCACGATGGCAGCACCTCCGGACGTAGCCGTCGCACCGGGCCGGTGGCCGGTGCTGGGCCATACCGTGCCGATGCTCCGTGACCCGCTGAAACTGTTGTCCTCACTGCGCTCGTACGGCGATATCGTGCGGCTCGACTTCGGCCCGATGCCGGTCTATCTGGTCACGACTCCGGAGCTGGCGTGGCGGCTGCTCGCCGCCGACGCGGGGAAGTTCGACAAAGGCATCGTGTTCGACAAGATGCGGCCCTTGTTCGGCGACGGGCTCGCGACTTCCAACGGCGCCTTCAACCAGCGGCAACGACGGATGATGCTGCCGGCGTTCCAGCGAAGCCGGATCGCGCTCTACGCCGAGACGACGATGACGAAACTCGCTGTCGAACTTGCCGACACCTGGAAACCAGGCGAGGTGGTCGAATTCGACCGGCGTATGCAAGACCTCACGCTGACCATCTCCGGCCGCACGCTGTTCTCCACCGAACTCGGCGACGACGCGCTCGTCGAGATCCAGCGGTCGATCCCGATCATGTTGAAGTACGTCATGGTCCGGGCGTTCTCGCCGAAGTTCGTGGAACGCCTGCCGATCCCGGCGAATCGCGAGTTCGACGCGGCGGCCGCGCGGCTGCGCCGGGTCATCGGCGACGCCGTCCTCGAAGCCCGCGAGAAGGGCGGTGATCAGGGCGATCTGCTGTCGATGTTGTTGCTGGCCAAGGACGACGAGACCGGCGAGAAGATGACCGACCGGCAGGTGGAGGACGAGGTCATCACGATCCTCACCACCGGCGCCGAAACCACGGCCGTCGCGCTCGCGTGGTTCTTCCACGAGATCGGGGCGAGGCCGGATATCGAGCGCCGCTTCCACGCCGAGGTCGACGAAGTGCTGGCGGGCGGGCCCGCGCGGTTCGAGCACCTGCCACGGCTGGTCTATACGCAACGGATCATCAACGAGGTCGTCCGCCGGACCCCGCCGGTGATCCTGATGCGGCGGGCACGGGAGGACGTCGAACTCGGCGGGGTGCGCGTTCCCGCCGGTACCGAGGTCGCGGTCAGCCAGCACACGTTGCATCGCGATCCACGCTGGTTCCCCGATCCCGAACGGTTCGACCCGGATCGCTGGGAGCCCGAACGCGCCGCCGAAGTGCCGAAGGGAGCCTTCATCCCGTTCGGTGCGGGTGCCCGGCTGTGCCCCGGTCATCAGTTCGCTCCCACGGAGATCGCGTTGGTGGCGGCGACGATCGGTGCCCGATGGCGGCTGGAACCGGTACCAGGGGTGAAGGTGTTCCCCAAGATCAAAGCGACGATGCAGCCGAACCGGTTGCCGATGATCGTGCGGCCGCGAGCGCGAGGCTGACGGTGAGCGTTCGATCACCAGGTGTAGGGTTCGTGCTCCTTCCGAGCGTCCCGATTCCGGAGAGGGTTCTGTGAGAATGCCGCTCAAACTGGCCACGGCGGTGGCCGCCTGCTGCGTGCTCCTCGGTGGCTTCCTGGTCGTGGCCCCGGCCGAGGCCGTCGACGTCCGCTGCTCCGATCTGGATCTGCCGGTCACCGGCCCGCTCGGCGAACCGGCCACGGTGCACGGCCGGTTCTGCCTGCCCGAGGGCCCGGCGCCCAAGGCGGTCCAGCTGCTCGTGCACGGCGGCACCTACAACAGTGCCTACTGGGACCTGCCCTACGACCCGGATCGCTATTCCTACCAACGGGACATGGCCAAACACGGCTACGCGACCTTCGCCGCGGACCAGCTCGGTTCGGGCGGGAGCAGCAAACCGGCCAGCCTGCCGCTCCTGCTGCCGGCGCTGGCGCGGTCGATGCACGAGGTGATCGGTCATCTGCGCGCGGGGCGGGTCGGCGGCACGCCGTTCGAGAAGATCGTGATCGTCGGGCATTCGGTCGGTTCGGGCATCGTCGCGGCCGAGGCCTCGACGTATCAGGACGTCGACGGCGTGATCCTCACCGGGATGACGCATCTGCCGTCGGTTCCCGCACTGACGTTCGGGGTGCTCTTCGGCCTGCAGCCCGCCTTCACCGATGGGCGACTCGGTTCGCTGGGCAGTGATCCGCTCTATTTCACGACGAAACCGGGAGCGCGTGCCGGACTGTTCTACGCGATGGAAAATGCCGACCCCCAGGTCGTCGAAGCGGACGAGGCGACCAAAGATCAGGTTTCGGTCCCGGGAATGGGGACGGTCGCCGTGTTCGGCATCGTGCTGCCCGCGACGAAAGAGATCCGGGTGCCGGTTCTCCAGGCGATCGGGTCGAAGGACATCCTGTTCTGCGGGCTTTTCGCGCTTCGGGACTGTTCGAGCGCGGAGTCGTTGCAGCCGGCGGAAGCGCCGTTCTACCGGCCCGAGGCCGAGCTTTCCACGTATGTTCTGTCCGGTGCCGGACATTCGCTGGCGTTACATCGCAACGCGTCCCAGTACCGGGACGCCACACGCGATTGGCTGAGGGAAAAGGTCGGTGTTGCAGTACCGTAGGGTGACCACCCGATTGGGTGACCCTTAAACCGTGAGTACGGCTTCAGAATCGTGGAGGATGTTCCTCCACCACGGAATACGAAAGCGACCCCAGGACCGGCGGACGTGACTGCCCCACTTCCGGACGGCGACGAGTTCCCCGTATCGCCGGACGCCCCGAAGAGAACTTCATCCTCCGCAGCGCCGAAGCGGAAGAACGCCGCGCCGACCCGCGCCACACTGGCCCGCAAATGGGCTTACCTGGTCAGCGGTACGGCGTATCTTCCGTATACCCACGCCCAGATCGAAGAGCATTTCGCCGCTCTGCTGGACGAGATCTTCGAGGCGGTGCTGAGTGAGGACGCCGATCCCGCGCAGGCCGCCGAAGCCGGCGCGCGGCTCGTCGCGCTCAGGTGCGTCGGCCCGGACAGCCTGCGTCGCACGATGGACGTACTCGGCAAGGGACTCTTGCACGAACCGGAGTTGCGGAGCGTGAAGTCGCTCCCTGAACGGGTGTTGCAGGTGCTCGGCGCGCTCGCGTCCGGTTACGGCGAGGCGTTGCGCGAGAGCATCCAGACGCAGCAAGAGGATCTGAGCCGCACGTTGGTCACGCTCGAACGCGAGACGCGGCGTGAGCTGGTGCTGACACAGGCGCGTTTCGAGCAGCTGTTCACCGGCTCGGCGACCGGCGTGGCCGTCACCAGGGTCGACGGCCGCGTCCAGCGGGTGAACCCGGCGTTCGCCGAAATGCTGAACCGGCCCGTCGCGGACCTGATCGGGCTCAACCTCTACGACCTGGTGCATCCGGACGACGCCGACGGCCTGCGCGAGGGCTACCGGAAACTGCTCGAAGGCGACAGCCAGCGGCTCGAGCTGTCGCGAAGACTCGTGACCGAGGACGAGGAGCCGACGTGGGCCGGCTTCACCGGCGCCGTCATCCGCGACCCGGCGGGCGAAGCCCAGCAGTTGATCACCCTGGTCGACGGCGACACGGACGTTTCGTTGCTGCAGCGGCAGCTGAGCCGTCAAGCCTTGCATGATCCGCTGACCGGCCTGCCGAACCGGCAATGCTTCGGCACCCGCCTGGAGAAGGCGTTACGGCATGCCGACCCGTCCTTCGGCATCACGGTCTATCACCTCGACCTGGACGGTTTCTCCCTGATCGCGGGCGGGCTCGGCCAGAAGCAGAGCGACGACCTGTTGAAGAACGTCGCCGCGAAGCTGCGGACCGTCGTCGGCGGCGAGGACGCGCTCGTCGCCAGGATCGGTGGCGACGAATTCGGCATCCTCATCCAGAACACCGCGACCAGCCCGGACGTCGCCACCGTCATCGGCATGATCAACCAGGAGCTGTCCGAGCCGGTCTACCTCGAAAGCGGCAGCGGCGTCGCGGTTTCGGCCTGTGTCGGCGTCGTGCACCGGCCGCCGAGGGATATCGTGCCGAACGAACTGCTTCGTGTCTCGGACATGACGTTGCGCCGGGCGCAGGCCAACGGATACCGGCAGTGGGCGCTGTCCGATTCCGCGCTCGACACCAGGGAACGGCACGAGTTCGGCCTCGCCGTCTCCATGGCGGGAGCCTGGGAGACCGGTGAGATCGAGGTCGGCTTCCGGCCGCTGACGTGGCTCGCGGACAGCAGGCCGGCGGGCATCGAGGCGAGACTCGCGTGGAACCATCCGCGTCACGGCCGGATCGGTCACGACACTTGCGTCCGCTTCGCCGACGAGACCGGTCTGATCGCGCCGCTCGGCGAATGGCTCATCCGCATCGCTTGCGAGGAATCGGACGACCGGCTCCCGATGGTCGTGGGACTGACCCCGCATCAGGCCGCCGATCCCGACCTCGTCGGGTCCGTGCGGAACATCCTGACCTCGACCGGGCTCGGGCCGTCACGGCTGAGGCTGGGCTTTCCCACCGACGCCGTGCTCGCGGATCGCGGCGAGACGGTCGACAACCTGCATCTCCTCGCCGAGATCGGGGTGGACGCGGAGCTGCAGGGCTTCGGCGGGAGCGGTGACGTCGTCTGCCTGGCGGACGTGCCCGTGCGGACGGTCCGGATCGCTCCCCGGCTGGCGGAGCGGCGGACGGAACCACTGGCGGAACGTGCGCTGCGGAACCTCATCGACACCGCGACCCTGGCGGGCGCGACGGTGATCGCGGACGGCATCGACTCGACCGGCGACGCCGGCTGGTGGCAGTCCGCCGGTGCCCACATCGGCGCCGGAAGGTATTTCGGCTAGCCCGGATGCTCATCACGCGTGATCAGATGGACGGCACATGTGTCTGGAGGGACGTCACGCGTGCCGTCCGTCCAAGCACGCGTGGCGTCCGTCTGATCACGCGTGCCGTCCACTTAGGTTAGGCCGTTTGCCGCAGTGGAAGGCGCTAAGTTACCCGAGGGTTGACGTTCGCGGGCGGATTGGGCAACATCCCAGGTCCTCACCCCGCACCTCGGAGGCATGCACATGCAGGTAGGCCCGAGGCGTGGCGGGCGTTTCAACGCGCCCGTGGTCGTCTTGAGCCTGTTGCTGGTGATCGCGCTCGGCGCCTGGTGGGGCGTGGACTATCTGCGGGCCCGGTTGGCGGGCAACGGTTGTGATGCGCTGACGCCGGTCGAGATCACCGCGGCGCCCGACGTGGCGCCGGTGCTCACGCGGCTCGCGAAGACCGTGCAGCAGGAAGAATGCTTCAGCGTCAACGTGACCGCGAGCGAGTCGGCCAAAACCGCCGACCTGCTCGGGACCACCGCCTCCGGTGGGCCCGACGTCTGGATCCCCGAGTCGAGCACGATGTTGTCGCAGGCCAGGGACGCCGGCGCGTGGAACCTGCCGGAATCCGGTCAGTCGGTGGCGAATTCCCCGGTGGTACTGGGACTTCCCGACGAAACAGCGCGGAGGTTCGGCTGGCCAGGGAAAACTCCCTCGTGGCAGGAGATCCTCGACGGCGCACCGATCGGGATCCCGGATCCGGCGCGCGATCCGCTCGGCGTCGGCACCTTGCTCGCCCTGCGGAAGCTGACCGAGAAGGAACCCGACCCGGCCGCGGCCTTCACCGCCGCCATGCGAAAGCTGAACCCGACGCCCGGCCAGTTCCCCGACGCCTTCCCCGCGACCGAACAGTCCGTCCTCGCGCGGAACCTCGTGGCGGCCTATCCCGGCGTCCCGGTGCAGGGGTTCGACTACCCGTATGTCGTGCTGCCCAAGGCGTCCGAGGCGTCGAGGGCCGCGGCGGAACGCTTTCTGCGGCTGCTGCTCGAACCGCTCGCCGGCGGCATCTTCGCCGACGCGGGATTCCGGGCGCCCAGCGGCCAGTTCGCCGTTCCGCGGGCGCGGGACAGCCGGACCGATCCGGCACCGCGGCCGCCGGGGGCCCCGCCGGTGACGGAGCTGTACGCCGTACTGCAGGCCTGGGCGGGGACGAACCTGAGCGCCCGGGTCCAGGTGCTGCTCGACGTCTCCGGTTCGATGGCCGCCGCCGTGCCCGGCACGGGGAAGAGCCGGATGGAACTCACCCTGCAGGCCGCGACGCAGGGGCTCGGCCTGTTCAAACCCACGACAGAACTGGGTTTGTGGCTGTTCTCGACCAAATTGGACGGTGACAAGGACCATCGTGTCCTGCTGCCGATGAAGACGATCGCCGAGCAGACGGCCTCGGGCGGTGTCGCGCAACTCCAAGCAGTGCGGCCGAAAGCCGGCGGTGCGACCGGGCTTTACGATTCGATCCTCGCCGCGTATCAGAACGCCAGGCAGAATTGGAAACCCGGCCGGATCAACCTGGTCGTCGTCCTCACCGACGGGCGCAACGAGGACAGCGAGACGATCGGGCTGCCCCGGTTGCTGGAGGAACTGGGGAAACTCCAGGATCCGCGGAAACCGTTGCCGGTCATCGGGATCGGCATCGGGCCGGATATCGACGCGTCCGAGCTGCGGCAGGTTTCCACCGCCACCGGCGGGGAATCGTTCACCACCCCCGATCCGAGGAAGATCTCGGACGTCTTCTACCAGGCGCTGAGCAAGATCATGTGCCAGCCGCCGACCTGCAAGAATTGAGGCGACCCGTGCCACTCCGGGGGAAAAGACCTTCGCCGGTCACGCTCGCCGCGTTCGCCGCCGGCGTGATCCCGTTCGTCCTGCACACGTGGGCCGCGTTGCGCGGCAGCCTCGCACAGGACGACTTCGTCATCACCTATCTCGCCGCGAAGTCGGGCCCGTTCGACTTCGGTTACTTTTTCCAGGACTACCACGGACATCTCGCGCCCGGCGGATTTCTGCTCGCCGATGTGCTGACCGCGTGGGCGCCACTGAACTTCGCCGTGCTGATGGCGCCGGTCCTGCTGATGCAGGCGGCGGCGTCGGTGCTGCTGTGGGCGGTACTGGTGCGCTGTTTCGGGCGCCGGTGGGGGATTCTCGTCCCGTTCACGATGTTCACGACGTCGACCTTGCTGCTCGTCCCGACGCTGTGGTGGGCGTACGCCATCCAGATCGCGCCCGTGCTGCTGGCGGCCACAGCAGCCCTGCACGCACACGTGCGGTATCTCGCCGACGGCGGTCGCTGGGCGATCGCCACCGTGGCCTGGACCGTCTTCGGGCTCGCCTTCTACGAGAAGGCGGTGTTCATCCCGGTGCTGATCGCCGGGATCACCGTGCTGCTCGGGGTTTCCCTGCGCCGCCACCTCGTGCTGATGGGTGCCCTCGCCATCGTCCTCGCGGGCTACGCCGCCGTTTTCCTGGCGTTGACCACGAGTCAGGTCGGGCAAGGCGGCGGTCCGGTCACCGTCGGCACGGTCGCGGACATGACGGGCCGGATGCTCGGCGACACCCTGATCCCCGGGATGGTGGGCGGGCCCTGGACGGGGCCGGGCCCCGGCGCGACGTTCGCCGCTTCCCCGGTGGTGGTGCGGATCGCACTGCTGCTCGTGGCCGTCGCGGTGCTGGCCTACGGGATCCGTATCGGCGGGCTCCGGGCCAGGAAGGCGTGGATCCTGCTGGGCCTGGTGTTCGCGGCGGACATCGGGCTTTCGGCGGCCACCAGGCTCACCGAGGTCGGCCCGGAACTGGGCAGCGATCCCCGCTACGTCGCCGACCTGGCGCTCGTCGTGGCGCTGTGTCTCGCTTTCGCCTTCCTGGAGCCCAAACCGCTCGACCGGTCTTCGGATCCCGTGCCGTCCTCGGCGAAACGCCCGTTCGCCCTGGCGTTGTGCCTCGCCTTGATCGCGAGTTCCGCCGTGGGCTTCTCCCGGCTGGCGCCCGGACTACGATTCGAACATTCCCGGGAGTTCCTCGCCAACGCGCGCGCTTCGATCGAACGGGATCCGGACCTCGTCCTGTTCGACACGGCCGTGCCGAACGACATCCTGCACGGCTGGTTCGGCGAGAACGCCCGCGCTTCACGGGTGGTCGGCCTCATCCCGGGTTTCCAGTTCGACCGGCCGACGAGCCGGATATCCCTTTTGGACGATTCGGGCACCGCGCGGACGATCACCGGCGTGGAACCGGTTTCCCGCGGCCTGCCCGGCCCGGTGACGGGCTGCGGGTACGCCGTCGGCGAGCAACTGGTCCGGGTTCCGTTGGACACGCCCGTTCTCGGCCGATACCTGCTCCGGATCGACTACTTCACCTCGGACGGCGGCGAAGGGTTCGTGGACCGCGACGGGACACGTGTGCCGGTGTGGTTCCAGCCCGGACTGCACACGATGTACCTGCCGATCGAGGGCCTGTTCGACAAGATCGGCTTTCAGTTGTCCGCCAAGGGGGCTCCCGTCTGTGTCGCCAAGGTCGAAGTCGGCAGGCCGCTCACTCAGTAGGGGTCGTACGGGCTGTCGTGGCCGAAGATCTTCGCGACGGGGGCCAGACGCAGCCGCAGCAGGATCTTGATCCCGACGTTGCGCACGAACCACGGCAACTGGGCGAGCACGCGCAACCTGTCCTTCGCCGACGGCGGGGCGAGCCGGAACCGGGCCAGCGACGTCGCGCGGTCGAGATAGGTGTAACGCCGTCCGAAGAGGACTTTCGCGATCGTGCCCAGTGTGACACCGATGGAGGAAAAGCAGTCGTGGACCAGGATTTCCCCACCGTCGGCCAGGTTCGCCGACCAGCGCAGGTCGTCGGTGTAGGTCCAGTAGTCGTGCTTGCCGTCGATGTAGAGCAACTGGATCGGGCGGTCCCAGCGTGGGCGGAGCTTCGTGCTGTACTCCGCCACGAGCTCGACGACGTCTTCGACGCCCGCTTTTCTCAGGTTCGCCTCGAACCGTTGGCGTGTCGGCGATCCGCCGAACAGCCGTCCGTCGACGAACGGGTCGACGGCCACCACCCTCGCCCCGACCGTGCGGGCGGCGCTCGCGAGCACGATCGTCGAACGGCCCTGGTGGCTGCCGATCTCCACGATGAGATCGCCCTTGTCCAGCCGGCACGCGGCGTTCCACAAGGCGAGGCCTTGATCCCGCGTCATCCAGCCCTTGACGGGTTCGGCGAGCGACCACGCTTCTTCGAAACCGTCTGTCATAGGGCGCATAGTAGCCACGTTTCCGCCTAGTATCTACCGGATGGTAACCCCCGGCGCGCTGGTGAAGAGGCCGAGCACTTGGATCGTGCTGGCACTCACCGTGCTGTCCTTTGTGCAGCGTCCCGGCAGGACGACCTTCGACACGAAACTCGATCTCGCCGTGGACCCGCTGGCCTTCCTCGGCAGGGCGCTGCACCTGTGGAATCCCCAGGCGACGGCGGGGGAGCTGCAGAACCAGGCGTACGGCTACCTGTTCCCGATGGGGCCGTTCTTCGCGGCCTGCCAAGCCGTCGGCGTACCGGTGTGGATCGCGCAGCGGCTGTGGTGCGCGATCCTGCTTTCGGTCGCGTTCGGCGGCGCCTTGCTCGTGGCCCGCGCGCTGAAAATAGGGAACGAACGGACTCGGCTGATCGGAGCAGTCGGTTACGCCCTCGCGCCGAGAATGGTCACCGAAATCGGTTCGCTGTCCTCGGAAATGCTGCCCGCCGTCCTGCTGCCGTGGGTCCTGCTGCCGTTGATCCTCGCCGATCGCATCGGCTCGCCGCGCCGAGCCGCGGGGCTGTCCGCGCTCGCCGTGCTGTGCATGGGCGGGATCAACGGCGCGATGGTCGTGATGGCGCTCGTGCTTCCGGGATTGTGGTTGCTGACCCGGAAATGGCGGAGCACGCATGTCGCGCTGGTCATCTGGTGGTTCGTCTTCGTCGTCGGCGTGGTGCTGTGGTGGTTCCTGCCGCTGGTGCTGCTCGGCCAGTACAGCCTGCCGTTCCTCGACTACATCGAATCCGCGACGAACACCACGGCGCCGATGTCGTTGTTCGAGGTGCTGCGCGGCACGAACCAGTGGGTCGCCTACGTCGTGCAGGGCACGCCGTGGTGGCCTTCGGGCTGGGCGCTGATCGACAATCCGGTGCTGATGGCGGCGACCGGGCTGGTGGCCGCGGTCGGGCTGCTCGGTCTCGCGCGGCGTGGGCTGCCCGAACGGCGGTTCCTGGTGCTCGGCGTGCTGGCCGGATTGACGCTGCTGACCGTCGGCTATGTCGGGACTCTCGACAGCCCGCTGGCGGAACCCGTCCGGCATCTGCTCGACGGCCCGCTCGCGCCGCTGCGGAACGTGCACAAGTTCGAACCGGTGCTGCGGCTGCCGTTGATGCTGGCGTTCGTGTACGGCATCACGAGCGCCGCGCCCGCGCTGCGCCGGAATCTGCGGCCCGCGCTGGGCGCCCTGCTGGTCGTGGCGATGGCCGCGCCGGTGTGGCTGCTGACGTTGCGGCCGGGGCCGGGCTGGGACGAGGTACCGGGATATTGGTACGACGCGATGGGATACGTCGCCAAGACCGACGCGACGGCGCGCACGCTGCTGCTGCCCGCGACCGGCTTCGGCGAGTACGACTGGGGCCGCACGGTGGACGAACCGGCGCAGGCCATCGCGGACAGCCCGTGGGCGGTGCGCAACCAGGTCCCGTTGGGCTCGGAGGGCAACACCCGCCTGATGGACTCGATCGACGCGGCCTTGGCCGACGGCAGAGGGGATCCAGGGCTCGCGGCGCTGCTCGCGCGGTCGGGCTACCGGTTCCTGATGCTGCGCGGCGACGTCGACCGCGCCAAGGTCGGCGCGCCCGACTTCACGACGTTGCGCGCCGGGCTGGCGGGATCGCCGGGGATCGAGAAGTCGGCCCAGTTCGGGCCGCTGGAGGTCTTCGAGGTGAAACGCCCGGTACCGCTCGTCACCGCGACGTCCACGAAGGACGTCCCGACGGTGAGCGGTGGCCCGGAGAATCTGTTGCCGCTGATGAACTCCGGGCAGCTCGACCCGGGGACGCCGACGGTGCTGACCGGGGACGGCGGTTCGCCGACGGGGCCGAGGCTGGTCACCGACGGGCTGCGCCGCGCCGAACGCAACGTCGGCGGGGTGCGGGACAACCTGAGCCAGACGCTGACCGCCGGGGAATCGCCGCGCCAGCAACGAGCCGCACTGGATGTCCTGCCGTTTCCGGGTGAGCAGCACCAGACCGTGGCCGCGTACCGGGGGATCCGCTCGGTCACCGCGTCGACGGCGGCGTCGTTCGCGGACGCCTTCGGCGGTTCGGATCCGAGCCATCAGCCGTTCGCCGCGCTGGACGGGGATCCGCGTACCGCCTGGCATTCGTCGAGCTTCACCGGACCGATCGGGGAATGGCTCGAAGTCGAACTCGACACCCCGCGGCTGGTGAACTCGGTCGATCTCGCGATGGTCGACGACATCCGCGTCGGCTGGCCGCCGACCAGGATCAGGATCACCACGGACAACGGTTCCGTCGATCACCAGGTCGTCCGCGGTGCGGGGGCGCACACCTATCCGGTGCCGGCGGGGGTGACGCGCAAGGTGCGGATCACGTTGCTGTCGCTCGTGGTCGGCAGGCAGGACGGGAACGTCGGGATCTCGGAGCTGAAGATCCCCGGCGTCGAACCGCAACGCGCGCTGGAAGTCCCCGCCGATCTCGGCGCGGGCACGGCTCCGGGGTTCGCGTTCACCCGCGGGCCGCAGCCTAGGTACGCGTGCGTGCCCGACCGCTGTGACGCCAACGCGGGTCGTGACGGTGAGGAACCGGACGGGATCCGGCGGCTGTTCTCGACGACGTCGCAAAGCGCTTACGAGTTCGGCGGCACCGTGCTGCCCGCGGGCGGCGGGCGGGTCCCGGTGACGCTGCCTGGCGTGCAGGTGTCGGCGACCTCCCAGCTGGGCGGGGATCCGTCCGCGAGCGCGTTCGCCGCGGTGGACGGGAATCCCGCGACCGCCTGGCAACCCGACATCACCGACCTGCGGCCGACGATGACCCTGGACTGGGCGAAACCGCAGACGATCTCCGGAATCCGCGTCGCCGCCGACCCGCGTGCGCCCGCGCGGTTGGAACTGACCACACCGACGTCGAGCCGGTCTGTCGAACTCGACGCGTCCGGTGCGGCGACGTTCCCGCCCATGGAGACCGCGCAGCTGAAGATCGCGTTCGCCGGCCTCGACGACGACCAGCGAACCCGGAACTCGCTCGGAATCGGGAGTCTTTCCCTGACCGGTGCGGAACTTCCCGCCCCGGCCACGGAATTCACCCTGCCCTGCGGATCGGGTCCGAACGTCCGCCTGGATGGCTTCGACTACGACACCTCCGTGCGCGGCACGCTCGCCGACTTCACCGCGCACCGGCCGCTGACGTTGTCCGCGTGCCCCGACTCGGCAGGCGGCGTGGACCTGGCGGCGGGCGGGCACGAACTGCGGACCGACCGGTCGGAGTCGTTCGTGGTGCAAGACCTCTGGCTCAAACCTGTCGGGCAGGCTGTTTCGCCCGCCACGCATCGCGCCGTCACCGTGGACTCGTGGGACGCGACGTCCCGATCGGTCACCGTGGCCGGTGGTGACGAGTCCATTTTGGCCGTTCCGGAGAACGCGAACGCCGGCTGGACCGCCTCGCTGAACGGGACTCCGCTGGTGAAGACGCGCGTCGACGGCTGGCAGCAGGCGTGGATCCTGCCCGCGGGCTCCGGCGGTGTCGTGCGGCTGGAGTTCACGCCGGACTGGAAGTACCGGTCCGGCCTGCTGATCGGGGCGGTCGCGATCCTGCTGGTACTGATCGGGGCGCTGTGGCCGGTCCGACGGCGACGCGTCTCCGTCGAGGCGGGTTCCGGCGCCGTCGTCCCGGTGGTGCTCATCGGACTGCTGGCGGTGCTGGGCGGAATGCTGCCGATCGTGCTGCTGATCGCCGTCCTGCTCGCCCGCCAGTTCAGCGAACGCGCGCCGCGATACCTCGCTTTCGGCGGGATGGTCGTGGGAACGCTCGTCGCGGTGGTGGGGCGGCTGCTGGGGCACGGTCAGGAATGGGCTTATGGTCCGGTGACCCAGGCTTCGCTGCTGCTGGCGGCGGCGGCGATGGTGGCGACGTGTGTGCCTTGGTTCGCTGGACGCGAGCCCGAAGGTGACAGCACGTGAGGGGTGTGTGGAAATAGGGACGTTGAATGTCCCTATTTCCACACACCCCCGCTTCACCGGACCGGTCACGACGTGAATCCGCGGTTTCTGTCGGTGGCCGGGTTCAAGCTGATCAAGTGCGAAGAGGGGAGTGGGCACAGCACCCACTGATGACGAACGGCCCGACCGTGGCCGCGGTCAAGCGACTCGAAGAACTCGGCGTGCCCAGAAGGACCATCTGGCGCAGGTGCGAGCCCGGCGGGGTCTGGCGGATGCTGCTGCCCGGAGTCGTGCTGCTCGGAAACGGCGAGCCGACCGAGGAACAGCGGATCGAGGCGGGCCTGCTCCTGGCGCGTGACGGTTCGGTGCTCACCGGAGTGCCCGCGCTCAGGCGGTACGGGCTGAGGAAACTTCCGGATTTCGACGACGTGCATGTCCTCGTACCCGCCGGGCGAGCGATCGCCAGTACCGGGTTCGTCCATATCGAACGGACGCGGCGCCTGCCTACGCCGCTGAGCAGAGCCGGTGTCCCCACCGCTCCCGTGCCGCGAGCGGTGATCGACGCGGCGCGCCGAACTTCCGATACGGACTCGATCGTGGCGATGATGGCCGAAGCGGTGCAAGAACGTCGTTGCCTGCCGCAGGCGCTCGCCGTCGAGATCGACGAGCGGTCTCGATTCGACGGGAGACTGCTACGGGCGCTGGCGCCGATCCTGGGCGGCGCGCATTCGGTCGCCGAGGCCGACGCGTGGAGCCTGTGGAGGCGATCGGGATTGCCGGAGTTCCAGTGGAATGTGAAGGTCTTCGACGCGACAGGCCGGTTCGTCGCGAAGCCGGACGGTTGGTGCGATGAGGTCGGGTTCGCCTGGGAGGTCGATTCCCGTGGCCATCACGCCAAGGGTGACCACTTCCGTGCGACTCTCGCGCGGAACGCGCGCTACGCCGCGGCCGGGATCGTCGTTCTCCAGACGTTGCCGTCCCGTCTCCGATCCGAGCCCGACGCGGTTTTGCATGAACTCAGAGCCGCGTTTCGCAGTGCCCAGCGTCGTCCGCGACCCGACGTGCACCTCGGGTGAGTCCCGAGTCACCGCCGCGACCGCAACTCCAACACCGCACCCGACAACGCCAAACCCCCTGCACAGCAAGCGGCGACGGTCACCACCTGCGTGGCCGACGAGTGCAGCCAGGTGGTCACCAGCACCGTCTCCACGACGACGGTCGTCCACATCAGCACGGTCACCCGCCGGTCGCCGGCGGCGAGGCGCGAGAACAGCAGGATCTGCACGAGCGCGAGCATCGAACCGGCGAGGGCGAACGGCCAGACCGGCATGGTGCTGGCGGCGTAGCCGGAGCCGCCGATGAACGAGAGAAGGCGGGGGCCGACGACCAGGGAGACAAGGAGGACGAAGGCGTCGAGGGCGGCGCAGACGGCCAGGGCGGCGGGCAGGATGCGTCGCCGGTCGTCGCTGTTCGCGAAGCGGGGCAGCACCAGGACACCGACGGCTTGGGGGAGCCAGTAGGCGATCTTCGTGACGATCGCGCCGAGCGCGTATTCGCCGGCCTCGGCCGCGGGGAGGGTGTGGCGCGCCAGCACGAGGTCGAGGTTCACCAGCAGGACCAGCGCCAGCATCGCCTGCGCCGCGTGCAGGACTTCGCCCGCGTGCCAGCCCGTCTTGCGTGGCCGCGGCCGTCCACAGAGGATCCAGCCGCAGAAGATCACCAGGTACGAGCCGATCGCGGTTCCGGCAAGGGCGCCGGTGGCGTCGCCGCCGATCAGCAGTCCGATCAGCGAGCCGCCGACCTTCCCGGCGCCTTCGAGCGACATGAGCCCGGCCAAGAGCGCGAAGCGGCCACTGCCCTGCAGCAGGCCGTGGAAGAGGCCGAGCAGGGTGAGCGGCCCGAGCGTGACGGCGAGCAGCAGCGCGGGTACCACGGAATCCAGATGCAGTACGAAGACCAGCACCGGCGCCAGGATCAGGCCGATCGTCGCGACGATGGCGCTCGTCGTGAGGCCCAGCGCGAGCAGCGTCCCGCTGTCCTGCGGTTTGCGGGCCACTCGCAGCGCGACCACGGTCTGCAGGCCCATCGCCGGCACGACGCCGATCACCAGCACCGCCAGCAGGGAACTCAGCTCACCGAACGCGCTCGGCGCGAGCAGCCGGGCGGCGATGATGCTCAGCACGTAGGCGCCGGCGTTGTTGGCCGCCAGCGCGAGCGAAACGAGGATCGCCGCGACACGCTTGTCGGTCCTGGTCTGTTCGACCTCGACGTCTACGCTCAACGGAGCTCCCATTACCGGCGAGTAATCTCGCGACCATAACCGCGATCGAGGCGGAAAGGGAAGAGCAGTTGGACGCACGGCGCGAACGTCTCGTACTGGCCGCGGTGTCGGCCGGGTTGGCGGCGCTGGTGTTCCTGCCGGTACTCGGACGCGGCTTCGTCTTGAGCTACGACATGGTGTTCGCCCAGCGTCAGTCGCTGATCCCGGACGCGCTCGGACTCGGGTCCGCGCTACCGCGATCGGTTCCCGCCGATGCCGTGATCGCGCTCGCGACCGCAGTCGTTCCGGGCGATATCGTCCAGAAAATCATTCTGCTGCTTTCGCTGTTCGTGGCGGCATACGGCGCAGCGCGGCTGGTCCCGACGGAGCAACTCGGTACGCGCATCGTCGCCGCCACCGGGTACGCGTGGACGGCCTATTTCGCGGAGCGGTTGTTCATCGGGCATTGGCCGCTCCTGCTCACCTACGCCTGCCTCCCGTGGATCGTGCGCGCCGCGCTTTCCCTGCGCCGGAACGAACCGAGGGCGCTCGCGCGGCTCGTGCTCGCCTGCGCCCCCGCGATGCTCACCCCGCCCGGCGGAGTGCTGGCCGCGCTCACCGCGATCGCGCTGGCCGGGCCACGAAAACTCGGCCACACCCTCGGGCTCGCCGTCGTGCTCAACCTGCCTTGGCTCGTCCCTACCTTCCTGCACGGCGGCGGCACGCTGTCCGATCCCGCCGGGGTGGCCGCGTTCAGCGCCCGTGCGGAAAGCTGGGGTCCGGCCATCCTCAGCGTGCTCGGGCTCGGCGGGATCTGGAACGGCGACGTCGTCCCCGGCAGCCGGGGCGCGCCGATGGCGCCGGTGCTGATCCTCGTCACGGTCGCCGTGGCCTTGGCCGGGCTCCGTCCGCTGGCTCGAAAGTGGGGTACACCGCCGGCGAGAGCGTTGCTGTCGCTGGGTGTTCTCGGTGTCGTACTCGCCGCGCTCGCGACCCTGTCGTTCGGCGAGCCCGTGCTGTCCTGGGCGATGGGGCACGTGCCCGGCGCGGGACTCCTGCGGGACGCGCAGAAATGGGTGGCCTGGTGGGCGCTTCCGGTCGCGCTCGGGTTCGCGCTCGCGGTCGAGGCCGCCGCCACGCGCCTGCGGACGGGGGCGGCGCGTGGGGCGCTCGTCGCGGCCGCCGCGCTCTTTCCCTTGCTCACCATGCCCGATCTCGCCTGGGGTGGCTGGGGAAGGCTCGAAGCGGTGCGCTATCCGGACGACTGGAACGCCGTCCACCGGCTGCTCGCCGACGACGACCGGCCCGGCGACGTCGTCGCGCTGCCGCTGTCCACGTTCCGGAGTTTCGGCTGGAACGACCACCGGACCCAGCTGGACCCGGCGCCGCGGGCGCTGCCCGAGACCGTGCTCACCGACGACATACTGCGTGTCGGCGGCGAGGAGATCGCGGGCGAGGATTCCAGAATGGACCGTGTCCGTGCCGCGAAGTCACCGGAAGACCTGTCGGCGGCGGGAATCGGCTGGATCCTGGTCGAACACGGGACGCCGGGGCGGGTCGATCCGCGGTTGCTGACCGGCGCGGAACCGGTGTGGTCCGGTGACTGGCTCACGCTCTATCGCACTCCCGGTGAGCCCGCCGTGACCGGGACGCGATCACCGGTCCTTGTGGTGCTGGCAAACGGAGTAGCGCTGGTGTCGATCGCGGCCGCACTGTTGTGCCTCAAGTTACCGGTGCGTACATTGAGCCGACGCAGGAATTCCCTGTCGCGGAAGGAGTAGGTCTTGGGCACCCTCATCGGCGCGGCCGCAGCCGTCATCATCGGGCTCGCAACGGCCGCAGGGGGGAGTTACGCGCTGACGAACTCCGCCGATCCTGACGCCGCACCCCAGGTGCAGGCGAAGATCAAGGAGCAGTTCAACCCGAACTCGAGCCCCGAGCACGTCATTTACGGCAACCGCTGAGCCGGTGTCCGAGCTCGCTTCCGACCACGCCGGCCGGGTCGTCGGGCTCTACGGCGACCCCACCGTTTCCTGGAGCATCCTTCTGGAAGCGAGGCTGTCTTCGGCTCTGACGCCGGAAAAGGCACGGATGCGGCTGGCGGTCGCGGTCGGGGAACGGCCGTGGCTGGGCGCCGCTCCGGACGTCGAAGCCGTTCCCGGCGAAGAACTTCCGGCGGTCCGCGATCGGTTCGCCGAGGCGGCGTACGAACGCGGCGCCCCCTTGCTCCGGGTCGCGGTCGGCGTCGACGAACCTTTCGTGCTGATCGCCGCGCACCACGGCGCGCTCGACGGCCTCGGCCTCCTCGCCGTTCTCGGGCTGGCCCTCGACATCCCGATTTCGTCCGCCGCCAAGGGAATCGGCGCCCGCACGGCGGACCGGTCCTTTCTCCTGTCCGCCTTCCACAGGCTCGCTGAAGCGCTTTTCGCGCCTCCGGCGAGAATCACCCCGGAGCGGGCCGAAAGCGGCCCTGGGGACGTGTTCAGCGCCAGGATTCTCCCGCGCTCGCGGTTCGGGTCCTCCGCCTTCGCGGCGGCCGCCGCGGACCTGACCGAGACGTGGAACGCCCGGCATGGCGAGGAAACCGCACGGGTGGTGGCCGCGGTCGGTGCCTCGTGGCGGGGCGGAGCCGCCCCGGAACCCCGGCACGACAGCGCGTTCTTCCGGTTGAGGCTCGGCAAGAGGCCCGCGGTCGCCGAAGTCGGCGCGCTGCTGGCCACGCAGCCGCCGGAGCCGGATTTCCCCGCTCGCAGCAGCAGGATCGCCCGGCTGGGCACCCGGCTGCTGGCGGGCAGGCTCGGTTCGACCTATCTGGTCTCCAATCTCGGCGTCGTTTCGGCGGCGGACGCGGTCACCTCGATCGCGTTCTATCCCGCCGCCAGCGGCCGCTCAGGCGTGGCGTTCGGCGCGGTGACCGTCGGCGAGACGAGCACCGTCACCGTGCGCGCACGCCGCAAGGACTTCGACGACGCCGCCACGGCCGACCTGGCCGACGGAATCGTGGAAGCCCTGCGGCGTCAGGACCCGAGGGTGGGGGATGGCCACCCCGGCCACGTCGCGCACGAGTGATTCGAAGCGGTTCACGCTGTGCTCCCAGTCGAACAGACCGGCCCAGGTGGCGCCGGCCCGGCCCATTTCGGTCCGCCGTACCCGGTCCGCGAGCAGCCCGTCGACCTGCGCGGTGAAATCGGCGAAGTCGTCGGCCAGCAGCCCGGTCTTGCCCTCCACAATGGACTCGGCCACCCCG
Organism: Amycolatopsis sp. NPDC049868; assembly: GCF_044461365.1. Classification (NCBI taxonomy): domain Bacteria; kingdom Bacillati; phylum Actinomycetota; class Actinomycetes; order Pseudonocardiales; family Pseudonocardiaceae; genus Amycolatopsis; species Amycolatopsis sp. NPDC049868. The sequence goes on from NZ_JBITKV010000009.1 coordinate 27,110, forward strand.
CCTGCCGACCGGTAGGCCACCGACGGCACGCCGTGCGCGGCCGCTTCCATGATGACGATGCCCCAGCCCTCCTTGACCGACGGGCACAGGTGCAGCCAGGAGCGTTCCAGGATCTCGTGTTTCTCGTCCTCGTCCACCCACCCGTGCAGCCGCACACGGTCTTCGACGCCCCTGCCGCGGGCGTGCTTGCGCAAGACCTCTTCCCACGGGCCCTGGCCCACGACCTCAAGCCGCAGCGTCGGCCAGCGCCGGGACAGTTCCGCGACGACGTCGATCGCGTGCTCGATCCGCTTGTGCGGCACCAGCCTGCTGACCGCCACCAGCGTCGGTTCGGTCTCCCGGACGGCCTTGCCGCGCGGGGGAGTGTCCAACCCGTTGGGTACCACGGTGATCCGCGAGCCCTCGATGCCGAGGCCCGCCAGTTCGCCTTTGGTGATCTCGGAAACCGTGACATAGCGACAGTGCCGGAACAGCCACGGCGCCAGCCGCGACTCGATCCACCAGCCGACGCGGCCGATCGTCTCCCCGAGCGCGCTGATCCACTGCTCCTTGTGGACATGGTGCACCAGCACGAGAACCGGGCAGCCCGCGACGAGCCTGGCGAAGAACGGCATCCCGTTCTGGACGTCGACGACGAGGTCGGCGTGCGCTTTCCGGATCGCCCGGAGCGCGTGGAGGTAGACGCCGAACTTGTTGCCACGGCGGCGATAGCGGACGCCGTCGCGCCATTCCCCCGCGTTCGCGCCCGGGTACGCCGCGCACTGGATCTCCACCCGGTATCCGGCCTTGGCGAGCCCCTCGGCCATCCGCTCGACGTACCGCTCGGAGCCGCCGCCCTCCGGATGCCCGGTGTCGCGCCAGTTGACGAGCAGCACACGTGGCCTTTCCATCGTGGTTCTCCCAACCTGTTAGCGACAATGCTAGGTTACCGGTGCGTACACGGTAGATGAATCATTCTCGGAAAGCGATGGTTCGATGGTCGGTAATCGGTCGGTGACCCCAGCAACGATGCCTCATCGCGCCACCTTGCGCAGATCGGTGACGTTGTTCCGGGCTTTTCTCACCGAACAGACGGATCCGGACGGTTTCTACTCGGTGCTCGCCGAGGACTCGGTCCGGCAATTGGCGCAGCACACTCCGTTGAACGGCCGAACCATCGTCGATGTCGGGGGCGGGCCTGGTTATTTCTCCGACGCGTTCCGCGCCGCCGGCGCCACGTATCTCGGCATAGATCCCGATGTCGGCGAGCTGACGGCGCGGGGCGAGGCCGGGGAGAACATGGTGCGCGGCAGCGGGACGAAACTGCCCGTGCGCACCGCGTCCGTCGACGTCTGCTATTCGTCGAACGTCCTCGAACACGTTTCCGAACCCGAGGTCATGCTGGCCGAGATGTGCCGGGTGACGAAACCCGGCGGAACGGTTTTCGCCTCGTTCACGCCGTGGTATTCGCCTTGGGGCGGGCACGAGACGGCGCCGTGGCATTTCCTCGGTGGGCACTACGCCCGGCGGCGTTATGCCGAAAAGAACGGAAGGGAGCCGAAGAACAAATTCGGCGAGAGCCTTTTCGCCTTTTCGGCCGGTGCGGCCATCCGGTGGGGGAAGGCCGCACCGCTCGCCGATCTCCGAGCGGTCTATCCGCGCTACCACCCTTCCTGGGCCCAATGGATCGCGTATGTCCCGGGTGTCCGGGAGTTCGCGTCGTGGAATCTGGTGATGGTGCTGCGAAAGCGTTAGTGGCGCGAAGGGGTGGGGCGGCGCTTCACCAGCAGGAAGACTCCGAGAGCGAGGAAGGCCGCGCCGGCGATCCCGAGCACGATCGGCCCGGTGCTCCCGATGAAGTCCAGCTTGCCCTTGTTCTCGTCGACCTGCTTGACCATCGCGTCGACGGTCGCGTCGGTGAAGGCCAGCTTGCCGTCGAAGACCACCGTGGGGGTGGGGTTGGCGGCCGACCGCAGTTCCTGGTGCGACTGCTGTTCCTGCTTGACCTGGATGCCCGTCACCGGCTCGATCCAGCTCGTGATGGTGCCCCGGTAGAACTGCCCCGCTTCGACGGAATCGCCGGTGGCTCCGATCAGGGAGCCCGGCACCTTCTTCGTCGAGATCTTCGTGTCGGGGATCTCCTGGACGAACTTGTAGACCTCGACCCCCTTGATGTCTTCGACGCCCTTGAACCGGGCCTGGACGGCGCGGCCGGTGTTGTCGTCGTAGACCTGGTAGTCCTTCTGCTCGGTGCTGAAGGGGAACTTGAAGTTCAGGCCGGGCTGCGGCTTGTACTCCTGGATCTCCTCGGGCTTTTCGTTCTCCTTCTCGGCCTTCTCCTTGAGCTTGGTGACGAAGCTGCTGTTGGCCGAGCACTTCGCCTCCTGGTCGCCGCCCGGCGGCACGTACCCTTCCGCGGTGCGGCGGTCGAAGCAGACCTGGCGTTTGCTCGCGCTGACCACGGTCTGGTCGGCGGTGTCGACGACCGAGACGGCCATCAGCCACACGGCGACGTCCGTGCCCTCCCGCATCTCCGGCGGGGAGAAGTTCGCCACCACGTGGGCGGTCGCCTTCAGCTTGGCGTCGTCACGGATCTCCGTGACGGTCTTGCCGTCCACCTTCTTCACCGCGAGCACCTTCGACGCGGTGCCTTCGAGGACCGACGTCGATTCCTGGTTCAGTGGCACCTTGGCGAGTTCGGGCTTCACGTAGGTCGGCAGCAACACCGCGCCGGCGACGGAGAACACCCCTAGGGCCAAGAAGATCAGGCTCAACGCTCGACGCAACGGTCCTCCTGGTGAAACCACGGAAACATGCTCATTACCCATCGGTAATCAGTCGCCAGATACTGGCCCGCCCGCCGGTCCGCGTCAAAGGTGTGACCGGCGGTCACAGTCACGCGCTGCGACCGGAAGGCGGTACCGGCGCCGCCATTCGGCGCAGTCAGCCAAACATGTTTGTTCCCCGGAACAACGTGATGGGGACCACCATCGGACGACTTCCGGTGCGTGGAAAGGAACTCTGTGCCGCAGGACCCGAACGATCGCCGCGCGCTGGACATCGGCGCCTACTCGGATTCCATCACCGACGTCGAGCTCCGCGACGCCGTCGCCGACGTCGCCGCGCTGCTTTCGTTGCACGGCAACGTGATCCGTGATCTCGATGCCAGGAGATCACGGTGGCGTCCCGGGCGGCGCTCCCCGCATCCCGATATCGTCCTGTCCGCGGCCGGGCGTCGTCCACAGTGGACAAGGTCCGCGAATCCGGAGGTCACCCTCCCGGTCGCCACGACCGCGCGCGGCCGTACCCTCGCGGTGCGGCTCACCGCGCGGCCCGGTCTCGGGCACACGCTGCTGGACCTCGCGAGGATCATCGACGCCGACATGGCGCCGGAAAGAAAGGTCTAGGGTTCCGTCAGCCGGACCGCTTCCAGTGCGACGTAGAGTTCGCCGACGTCGACCGGGTCGGACAGGTCGCGCCGGGTCAGTTCCTGCACGCGGCGCAGCCGGTAGCGGACCGTGTTCGGGTGGACGATCAGCCGGTCCGCGGCCTCCTTGGCCGAGCCGTGCCCGGCGAACCAGGCGATCAGGGTGTCGAGCAGGACCTGCCGTTCTGCCTTGGGCAGCACCAGCAGCCCGGTCAGCACCGAACGCAGCACGTCCCGTGACATCTCCGGCGCGCTCGCGACCAGCGTGGTGACCGGGGAGTCGCCGAACACGGCGACACCGGCGGCGCCGGTGGCCAGCGAGCGGCGGGCGATCCTGGCCCGGTGGACCGCGTCCGGTACTTCGAGGAATCCGTTGAACGGCCTGCTCATCCCTGCCGCCAGCGGCAGGGTGCCGAGCAGGTCACGCAGCCGCCGGACGTCCTCGACGCGGTCGATCACCACGAGCCCGACCTCGGCGCCCGGCCGCCAGGCCGATTTCCAGCGCCGCGCCCGCAGTAGCGCCTCGACGCCAGGCTGTTCCTCCGGCTCGACGGCTTCGGTCACGACGGCGACGAACGTGCCGGCGGCCGGGAGGTCGAGTTCCTTCGCGGCGTTCTCGAGCTCCGGCTGGCCGGCGAACCGGCCCTGCAGCAGACCGTCGAGCAGGGCGAGCTTCTCCTGGGAGAGTTCGGCGGCGACCTCGCTGTACGCGGTGGTCAGCGCGTCGGAGTAGAGATCGATGGTCTTCCATACGTTGGAATTGATCTCCACCGTGCGCGCCGGGTTGATGAAGCCGGGGCCCGCCAGTTCCAGCAGACGCTCGTAGACGAAGATCCCGCCGATCCGGAACGCGCGGAGCACGGACGGCAACGGGATACCCTGCCTGGCCTGGGCCAGTCCGGTCTTGCGGGCCGCGTCGAGCGGCAGCCCCCGTCCCTCGACGAGCGCCGTCAGCGCCCGTTCGAGATTCGCCCGGCAGACCTTGCGCAACTCGTCCGGTGCGGTGCTGTCCACCTGGTGATAGAACTCGTCCTCGTCGCTGAGCAGCTGGGCGAGGCGATCACTGAACTCGGGCAGCCGGGTGAGCATCGCCTGCATGAGCACACGCTGCTCCCGGGGTGCGGGAGTAGCGAGAGCTTCGGTGCCCATCCGCCAACTCTAACCCGACGAAGCGGCCACTTTTTATCACGATGCGACGAAAGGGCGGTTTCACGAGCTGAGCGTGGTTGACAACCTGCGCAGCGTGCTCCTGGCGGGCGGAGGAAACGCTGCCGGACGAGGACCCCTTCGTCCGGCAGCGTTTCGAGGCCACTCGGTCGGTCAGTGGTTGATCTTGAACCACGGCTGCGACCAGCCGAGGTAGGTGTAGTTCCACGCGTTCTTGATCTCCGAGATGGTGGTCTCGGTGAAGCTGCCGGGGCCGTGGATGTCGTTCGACAGGAACTTGCCGCCGCCGATCGAGATCATCGTGTGTCCCGTACCGCCGTTGCTGAAGAACGCGAGCCCGCCCGCGGGGACCTGGGTGTCACCGGGGTGCTTGTACGAACCCGGGATCTGGGTCCAGTGCACGTAGGCCGTTTCCGAACCGCTCGCGGACCAGCCGTAGGCCCACGAGTTGATCCGGTCGCACCAGCGGTAGTAGTCCGGGTCGTTGTTGGTGTGCACGTGTGCCTTCGCCCACGCGACGGCTTCGGCGCAGGTCCTCGGGTTGCCGGTGCCCGCGGTGGAGCAGGAGAGGGTGCTGCCGGCGCAGTCCGGGGCGACCCGGCCGTCCGAGCCGGTGTAGACGTAGGCGTCGCTGATGTAGCCGCCCTTCGACGGCACGTAGTCCCAGATGTCGGTGGTGCCGTACTTCCCGGTCACCGTCGTGCCGTTCGTCTGGCAGTCGATCGTGACGGCGGTGCCGCTCGCGACGGTGCCGACCGAACTCGCGCTGGTGCTCGGGCTCGACCGCACGGTCACCGCCGCCCCGGAGTCGGTGTTCACCGTGCCCGTCGCCGCGAGCGCCTCGCCCGCGCCGCCGAGCATGATCGCCCCGGCCAGCGCGATCGTGCCCACGGCGCCTCTGGCGATCCTCGATCGGATCTTCATCTGTGTCCTCCAGTGGTTTCCCCGAATAGGGAGCCAGGATGGAGGATCGTCGTACAAGCGCCGTACAAGAAGACGATCGTCCTAAGTGGACCTTTCTATACCGGGACGAGCTCCGGTTCGGGAACCTGTCCGATGATCGGGACATCACTCGCATAACGGGCGTTCCGCTCGGTGAGCAGGACCCGCAACCGGGCGAGCGCGCGGAACTGCGCCGCGCGGACCGCTCCCGCGCTCGGCAGGCCGAGCCGTTCCGCCGTCTCCTCGGCCGAAAGCCCGAACACGAACCGCAACGCGAGCACCTGCCGGTGCGGCATCGGCAACCTCGCCAGCAGGACCCCGGCCTGCAACCGGTGCTCCAGCCGTTCGATATCGTCCGGATCGCGGCGTGCCCACGCCGTCAGCCCGTCGCCGACCTCCGGCACGGAGGCGACCGGTTCGCGGGAGCGGCGCCGGTGCAGGTCGGCCACCTTGTGCCCGGCGATCCCGAGGACGAACGCGAGGAACCGGTCCGGGCGGTACCGGTATCGGGGCAAGGCGATCAGCATCGCCTGCAGCACCTCCTGCGCGCAGTCCTGTGCGTCGCAGGCACCCGTTCCGGCGGTCCCGAGCCTGCTCGCGCAGTAGCGGAACACGTGCGGGGAAAGGAAACGGGTCAAGTCCCGGAGCGCGTCCGGGTCACCGGCCACGGCCGCCCGGACCAACCTGCTGTCCGGGTTGGGCAGCCGTCCCGCCGTGGCGGCGGCACGGGAGTCCGCGGGTACCGTCGAGGGCGCTACCTCGTCCAAGTCTGCACTCCTGGTTCGGGGGAACTGGCCACCAAGGTGCGCCCGTCATCGGGGGCCGGGACTTCGTGCGCGGTTGTCCAGCTTGCCGTTCCCTGCAGGGGATGTCCATACGACGGGCCGGAAGTCATCCGAACCGCGCAATGTCTACTATGGACTGTTACCTGACGATGCCTTGAGACAGGACAGCACCGGGGGATAGGCGGTGGTGTCGGTGCCGAGGAGATCGGCCGTCCAGACCAGGCAGTGCGCGAGCACCCGGATCCGCTGGTCGAGATCGGCGTTCTCACAGGCTTGCTCGATCTGGTCGGCGCAGGTTTCCCGGTCGTCGCGGACGCTGGCGCTGATGGCCCGGACGATCGCGGCCACTCCGGGGTCGAGGCGGTCGGGCCGGACCGTCATGCCCGCGTGATCCCGCAGGCGCAGGGTGAATGGTTCGCCGATCCGCAGCGAACGACGGCGATCCTTGGCCGCCAAGGAAAACGTGTCGACCAGTCGTCCGACGACGTCGTCGAGCGCCGGTCGTCGCCGGGTGGAGGTGGCAAGGGACACCAGTGCGGTGGCGAGCCGGTCGGCTTCACCCGATCTGGTGAGGGAAAGGAGATCGCGTGCGACGGTGTGCGCGCGTTCTGCGGTGGGTTTCATTTCGGACCCCTCATTCGGTGTGCCGCCTCCCGATACCCCGCAGGCCGCGCGCTAAACCCGGGGAGCCGCCGGATTGGCACGGGTGGCGGCCTGGGTTGCGCCGTTCGGCTCACTTCGCGAGTTCTGTAACGGCGGGCGACCGGAGGACGACGCCTGGTGCGACCGGTCGTCGGCGGGCGGAGGGCCATGCTGTCGAGTCTTCTCCCGGGGCTGCGGGAACTGCGGGCACCGCTGTCGGCCGGATACGTCTGGCTCCTCGGCCTCTGGCTCGCTTTCCGGCCCGCCCTGCCGGCGTCGGGGCAGGCTTCCGGCGTCTATCGGGACCTGCTGGAACTGGGATCCTGGGCGGGCAAGGCCGCTGTGTTCGCCGCCGCCACTTTCGCCGCCTATCTGCTCGGCACGATGTCACTGGCCGTCACGCACTGGCTGGACGCCGTCGTCACCCCGCTGTTCCGCCGGTCGAAACTCCGGAGCGTCGCCTGGCTGGAGCCCAAGTACCGCGGCAGGCGCCGGATCCTGCGCGCACTGCGGGACGCCGTGGTCAACAAGCTGTCGGACCGGTTCCTGGCGGACGAGGAGTTCCAGGAAAAGGTGCTGGCCCATGTACGCGGTCTTCAGGATTTCGCCCGCCGGGCCGGCCAAGAACCACCGGAGCTCATCGCGGCCGTCCGAGGTGGCGAACACCGGCGCCGGGCCATGGACGATTACCTCCATCGGTGGCATCTCCTCCGGACGGTGGTACGGCTCGACGTCTATGTCGAATCGGCCAAGGAGGATCTGGACTACGTCGGGCCGAGGTTGCTGGGGAAAGAGGACCAGCTCTACGGCGAATACGACCGGCAGAACGCCGAAGGATCGCTGCGCATCGGGCTCTTCCTGCCGCTCGCGTTCCTGGTCGCCGTTCTGGCCTGGCGAGTGAGCCCGTGGTGCCTGCCCGCCCTGCTCGTGCCCGTGAAGCTGCTCTATCTCGGCTCGTCGTCGTGGGCGGCCGCCGAGCGGAATCTCGCCGTGGCGCTCGCCGCGGAGCGGGTCGAAAGTCCGACGCTGGAACGGCTCAAGTCGGCCGAAGTGGAGTTCGTCCCCTTCGAAGAGCTGGTGGTGGGACGGGTTGTTCCCGGCTACTACGCCGGTTATCCGAACGCTCGGGCGCCGGTCGAGACGCAAGGACGCATCGCGACCGTCGCACCGAGCAAGTCCATGCCGAAGCCCAAGTTCTAACGCGTGAGCAGGTCGCGAAGCGCCTTCGCCACCTCCGACGGCGACTCCTCGGCCATGAAGTGCCCCGAAGTGACCGTCCGGTGGTCCAGATCCGTCGCCCACGCTTGCCAGAGCGCGACAGCGTCGTAGCCGAGCATGGCGCCCCAGTCCTGCTGAAGCACGGTGAGCGGCATGGTGAGGCGGTTGCCCGCCGCGCGGTCCGCCTTGTCGTGCTCGACGTCGATGCCCGCCGACGCGCGGTAGTCGGCGACGATCGAGGTCACCGCGTTCCGTGACGCTTCCAGGTACGCGGCACGGACGTCGGCGGGGATCGCGTCGCCGTTCCGCGTCCACGCGTCGAGGAAGTGACCGAAGAACGCGTCGGGCGCGGCGGCGATCAGCTGTTCGGGCAGTCCTGGCGGCTGAGCCATCAAGTAGAGATGGAAGCCGACCGCGGCGCCGGTGCCGTGCAGCACGTCCCACATGTCCAGCGTCGGCAGCACGTCGAGGATCGCGAGGTGGCTCACCTTGTCCGCGTGGTCGAGCCCCGCCCGCAGGGCCACCAGCGCGCCCCGGTCGTGCCCCGCGAGGGCGAACCGGTCGTGGCCGAAGGCCTTCGCGACGGCGACGACGTCGGCCGCCATCGACCGCTTCGAGTAGGTCTCGCCGGTGTCGGCGGGCTTGTCGCTTTCGCCGTATCCTCGCAGGTCAGGGCAGAGGACGGTGTGGTCGGCCGCCAGATCCGCCGCGACGTGCCGCCACATGAGATGGGTCTGGGGGAAGCCGTGCAGCAGCACGATCGGGCTGCCCGTCCCGGCGACGGCGACGTCGAGTGCCACGCCGTCCGCCACGGGCACACGCTGGTAGTCGAATCCGGTGATGCGCATGGGTACCTTCCTGGTCGTTCCGTGATGACCACAAGCGTTCCCGGCTTGAATCAGCACCCGGTCAGCGACGACCGAGCGGCCGGGGCACGATGATCACCGTCGGTGAAGGAGGTGACGATGCGGTTCGGGGTGCTCGGCCCGCTCGTGGCCGAGGACGCGCGCGGCGACGTCGGGCTCAAAGGCCCGCGACACCGCGCGGTGCTGGCCAGGCTGCTGATCGCCCGCGGCCGGGTCGTGCCGGTGGAACGCCTGGTCGACGACCTGTGGGAACGCCCGCCCGAGGGGGCGGTCGGTGCCGTCCAGACCTTCGTCGGTGCCTTGCGCCGCGCGCTGGAACCGGATCGCGCGCCACGTGAGCCCGCGCGGCTGCTCGTCACGGTCGCCCGCGGCTACGCACTGCGCGCGGATTCCGTCGACGCGTGGGACTTCGAGGCCGCCGTCGCCACGGTCCGTGAGCTCCTCGACGCTCGCCGGGCGGACGCGGCACTGTCGCAAGTGGACACCGCGCTTGCGCTGTGGCGAGGTCCCGCGTACGCCGAGTTCGCCGAGGAAGGCTGGGCGCTCGGCGAGGTGTCCAGGCTGACCGAACTCCGGTTGCTGGCGGGCGAACTCCGTGCCGAAGCCATGCTCGCGCTCGGCCGGGCCGCCGAGGTGATCCCCGAGCTGGAACCACATGTACGCGAGTATCCCTTGCGGGAAAACGGTTCCCGGCTGCTGGCACTGGCGCTTTACCGTTCCGGACGGCAAGGGGACGCCCTGGCGGTGTTGCGCACCACGCGTGACCGGCTCGCCGACGAGCTCGGCATCGACCCCGGCGCCGCCTTGCGGGAGCTGGAAGCCGACATCCTGGCGCAAGCGCCCCGGCTGGAGCCGTCCGTGCCCGGGATCCCCGAGCGGCCACTGATCGGGCGGGACGCGGAACTGGCCAGGCTCGAAGAAGCTTCGGCGGGGTCGCGGCTGGTGCTCGTGTCGGGCGAGGCGGGGGTGGGGAAGACCGCGCTCGCCGAGGCGTTCTCCGCCCGTCTCGCCGCGCGGGGCTGGACCACGGCCTGGGGGAGCAACCCCGACGACGAGGGCGCGCCGCCCGCCTACGCCTGGACCCGGATCCTCGCCGCCCTCGCCGATGCCGGGTACGGCGCGGCGCCGACCGCGGACCCGGCGACCGAGGATCCCCTGGCCGCGCGCTGGCGATGGCACCGGGCGGTCGCCTCCTATCTGTCCGGTGCCACCCCGTTGCTGCTCGTCCTCGACGACCTGCACTGGGCGGGCGAGGAGACGTTGGCGCTGCTGGCCTCGGTGCTGAGCGAGCCGGTGCTGATCGTCGCGACCTATCGCGGCATCGACCCGCCCGCGCGGTTGACGGATTTCCTCGGCCGGGCCGCTCGCCACGAGCCGGTGCGGATCTATCTTCGAGGCCTGCCCGAGACCGAGGTCGCCGCGCTGGTCAGAGCCACGACCGGGGAAGACGTCGAGCCGGAAACCGCGGCGGTGATCCATCGGCGCAGCGGCGGCAACGCGTTCTTCGTCCGTGAACTCGCCCGGCTGCTGGCCGAGGAGGGGCCCGCCGCCTTGGCCGCGGTGCCGCCGGGAGTCCGCGACGTCGTCCGGCACCGGGTGGACGCGTTACCGGACGAGGTCCGTGGTGTGGTGCGGCGCGCGGCGGTGATCGGTACGGACGTCGACCTGGACGTACTCGAAGCCCTGGTGGGGGAAACCGCGCTCGACGCGGTGGAGATCGCAGCCCGGCACGGAATCCTGGCCGAGCGGGCGCCGAAGGTGTTCCGGTTCGCGCACGCGCTCGTGCGGGACACGCTCTACCATGACCTCTCCCGTTCGCGGCGGGCCCGCGAGCACGGTGGGATCGCCGAGGCACTGGAACGTCTTCGCCCGGACGACGTCGACGCGCTGGCACACCATTTCCTGCTGTCGGGAGAGCACGGCGACCGTGCCGCACGGTACGCGCGGGCAGCCGCGGAACGGGCCGAAAGTCGTTTCGCTCCAACGGAAGCAGCCCGGCTCTGGGAGGCCGCGCTCGTCGCGTACGACCGATCCGGCGGCTCCGATCCGGAGACGAGGCTGGAGCTGATCATGGGCAAGGCACGTGCTTCGGCCGTCGCCGGTGGTCTCGGCCGGTCGCGGAGGCATCGGGCCGAAGCGTTGGAACTGGCGGAAAAACTGGACGATCCGCTGCTGACCGCGCGGATGATCGGCGCCTTCGACGTCCCCGCCATCTGGACCGAAAGCGACGACAGGGAACTCGCTTCCCGGATCGCGGGCGCCGTCGAGCGGACCCTCGCCGCGCTCCCCGGGGAACGGCGGGCCGAGCGGTGCCGTCTGCTGGCCACCCTCGCCGTCGAACTGCGCAACGCGGGCGGACGGCGGGCTCGCGAGGCGGCCAGGGATGCCGAGGCGCTCGCCCGCGGGCTGGACGATCCGGAGCTGCTCGCGTTCGCGCTCAACGCCCGGTTCCTGCAGTCCTTCGACCGCGCGGGGCTCGCCCCCGAGCGCGCGGCGATCGGCGCCGAACTGGTCGACCTCGCCACGCGGCACGGGCTGGTGACGTTCGAGGTGCTCGGACATCTTGTGCTCCTGCAGGCGAAGAGCGCGCTCGCGGATTTCGCGGCCGCGGACCGGCACGCCGCGGCCGCGGACGGGCTCGGCGAGAAGTACGGCCTTCCGCTCGTCGGCGTGTTCACCCGGTGGTATCGCGCGATGCGGACCGCGATGACCGGCCCAGGCGGGGAAGCGGCCTATCGTGCCGCGGCGGCGGGGCTCGCCGGAACGGCCATGTCCGGAGTGGACAACGGGATCCTCGCGCTCGCCCTGTTCTGCGACCGGGTCCAGCGAGGCTTGCCACCGGAAGCACTGGAAGAGAGCTACGGCGCCTACGAAAGCTGGTGCCGCCCGACGCTCCCGATCCCGGACTCGCCCCGGGATCTGCTGTTCGAGGCCCGCACCTGTCTGCACGCCGTGGTCGCGATCGAACTCGGCGACCGGTCGGCGATGGAACGGCTGTACGCGGAGCTTCTGCCCGCCGAGGACGAGATCGCCGGTGCCGGGAGCGGGATGCTCACCCTCCGCCCGGTCGCCCGCTACCTCGGTGACCTGGCCACGGCTCTCGGCCTGCCGGAAGCGGCCGAGCACTACCGGAAGGCACGGGCCATCGCGGTGAAGGCCGGTTCACCACATTGGGGTTAGCTCACTGCTCCCGCATCGCGCGGCGGATCTCGGCCAGCTTGTCCTTCGCGGCCTTGTCCCGGTCGGCGATCTTCTTGTCCAGCGACGCGACGTCTTCCTTACCGCCGAGGCCGGCGAGTTCGGTCGAGCCCAGCGAGGTCGTGTACCGCTGCTCGATCCGGTCCCGCACATGGTCGAACGAGGGCACGCCGCCCTCGCTGTAATCCGGCTCCGGGACTTCGATCGGCGCGGTCGGGGACTCCTCGACGATCTCGGCGTCGAGGATCTCCGGCTTCTTGTCCGGGCTGTTCTCGGTCATCGTCCACTCCGTCCTGCGTGCCACGGCACGGCTTCGGTCATCAACCCGAGCATGCCCGAAACCAGCCGCATCTGGTCGACCGTGCGGATGTCGGCCTCGACCAGCCGCGGCGAGCAGACCACGACCGCGAGCGCCTGAGCCCGCGAAAGCGCCACGTTGAGCCGGTTCCGGGAGAGCAGGAAGTCCAGGCCACGCGGCAGATCGACCGCCGAGGACGAGGTCATCGTGGTGATCACCACCGGCGCCTCCTGCCCCTGGAACCGGTCCACCGTGCCCACCCGCACGCCGGGATGCCCGGCCTCGTCCAGCGCGCGGGCCACGACCCGGGCCTGCAGGTTGTACGGCGCCACGACCAGGATGTCCTCGTCGCCGAGCGGCCGGGGCTCGCCGTGGTCGGTCCAGGAGCGGCCGTGGAGTTCGGCGACGAGGGCGGTGACCGCCTCGGCCTCCTCGACCGACCGTGTCGTGTTGCCGTGGTGGTCGACCTCGGCGAGGTACAGGCCCGATTCGACGCCGTCGATCGCCCGCTCGGCGGCCGAAGGATGCGAGTGCAGACGGCCGGCGTAGGACAGCCGTGACACCGGCGCGCAGACGGCCGGATGCATCCGCCGGGTCTCGTCGAGGAAGTACCCGAGTTCGGCCGGGATGATGTCGGCTTCGCCGATCAGGTGCCCGAGCGCGGACGCCTCGGCGCCCGCGGGATGCGTGCCCTGCACGACCTGCGGCAGCTGCTGCGGATCGCCCAGCAGCAGGAGATTCTTGGCGCATATCGACACCGCGAGCGCGTCGGCGAGGGCGAACTGGCCTGCCTCGTCGATGATCAGCAGATCGAAGGGCTCTTCCCGGATCGCGGCATTCGCGAACGTCCAGGCGGTACCGCCGACCAGATGACCGGTGTCGTGTTCCTCGCGCCACTTCACCAGCGCGGGATTGGTCTTCGGCTGCTCCCAGGGCGCGGCCGGATCCGGGGTGCGCTTGGCACGTTTCGCGCACGGCAGATCCGGTGCGTTCTTCAGCGCGGCGGACAGCACGTTCTCCACGGCCTTGTGGCTGGTCGAGGTGACGGCGATCGTCTTGCCCGCGCGCACGAGCTTCGCGATCAGCCTGCCGGCCAGATAGGTCTTGCCCGCGCCCGGCGGGCCCTGGACGGCGAGCGTGGAGCCGTCGAGCGCCTCGACAGCCTCGATCACCGTGTTCACCAGGTCGGTCCCGGGTTCGGGCAGGGGCTTGTCGTCGCGAAGCCGGGGTGTCGTGCGCCGGAGCAGGTCGACGCCCGGATGAGCGGGCAGCGACGGCAGCGCGTCGACGACCAGGCGGGCGAGGTCCGCGACGGCGTCGTCCTTGGGGGAGGGGCGGACAGGGCTGCCCGGCAGCACCGCGACCGGCCGGTCGGCGGTGGTCTCGTCGGGCGGGCAGCTCTCTTCGAGGGTCAGTTCGACGGCGGTGGCCGAGACGACCTTGGCGTCGCGCGCGGCCGCGCCGTACCGCAGGCGGACGTCGTCGCCGGGCGCGAAGGGATGCGGCCGGTCCGGGTCACAGCGGAGGCTCAGCGAGCGTTTCGCCTTGCGGACCCGGCCGGACGGCGGGACCCATTCCCCGGCCTCCAGCGAAACCGGGACGGTGCAGGCGTTGTCGGTCTCCAGGTCGCCCAGCGGGGCGGCCAGCTGGCGGAAGTACTCCCACCACGCCGGATTCGTCTCGCGGCGGTGATAGCCGACCGACGCGGCCAGCAGCGCGCGGGCGCGGTCCTCACCGGTGAACTCGGCCGGATCGTCGGGCAGCCCGTCCAGCAGCGGATCGACCAGCGCGGCCAGCTGCGCCGCGCGTTCGGCGCGTTTCTGGGCGGCGACGTCCGCTTCGGTCTGGCGGAGCAGAGCGTCCACATCGGACTCTTCGGGCGGCTCGGCGAGCGCGATCCCTTCGTCCACGCGGATCTTGTGGAGGAACTCGAACAGCCGCAGCGTGGAGACGCAGTCGTATTCGTTGTAGTCGCTGATCCCGCGCAGCACTTCGTCGGCGTGTTCGGTCTGGCCGGCGGCGGTGAGCGTCAGGTACTCCTCGTAGGCCTCGATGCTGGACACCGCCGTTTTGACGTCGCCGTCGCGGGCCTCGGGCATGTAGAGCGGTTCGAGATACTTGATCGAGTACGACCGCTGGGACACCCGGAGTGCCTTGCGCACCACGGAATACAGGTCCACCAGACCGCCGCTGCGCAGCAGCTGGTCGACGGCGTCCTCGCGGGTCCCGTGCACGGCGGCGAGCCGCTTGATCGCGGTGACCTCGTACGGCGCGTAGTGGTAGACGTGCGAGCCGGGATGCTCCGCGAGCCTTGCGGTGGCGAAGTCGACGAACTCTTCGAAGGCCCGCTTCTCCTGCGACCGGTTGTGCGCCCAGAACGGGGTGAACTTCGTGCCGCCGTCGGCGGTCACGGCGCCGAAGAGGTATTCGAGCCCTTCGCCCGCCAAAGCGTACGGGTCGCCTTCCATGTCGAAGAAGACGTCACCGGGCGCGGGCGGCGGCAGTTCGGCCAGCGTGTCCGGATCGATGACCTCGTAGGCGATCTGCCCGGTGGCGTCCTGCCGGACCTGGATCGCGGCCTGTGCGCGCAGTGTGGTGAACGACGTCGTCGAGATGTCGCGTGGACGGTCTTCCGGCGCGGCGGCCGCGAGCGCGTCGATGGTGCCGAGTCCCGCGGCGACGAGTTTGCGTCGCTGATCGCCGCGCATCCCCGCGACCAGCGAAAGGTCGCGGTCGGCTTCGCGGGCGCTCGCGCAGTGCGCGGCGTAGGAGCAGCCGCCGCACGCGGGCCGCTCGTCGGCCCAGAGCTGGACCGGCAGGGTGGGCGGCCGGTTCCGCAGCCGGGCGCGGAGCCGGTTCACCAGCGGGAGGAAGTCGTCGACGCGGAACGAGCGGGTGCTGTGATCGCCGAGCAGCAGGTGCATCCGCGGACCGGCGGGCCAGCCCGCCCTGCGCAGGGCGTCGGCGTACGCGGTCAGCTGCACGACCGCGGCGGGCTTCGCGTGCCTGGCCAGCTTCGTGTCGTAGACCTCGTAGCGGCCTTCGTCGTCCCGCATCAGGAAATCGGCCCGGCCGGAGAACTCGCCGTCGTGGAAGACCGCCTGGTAGATCACCGGGGCACCGGCCCGAAGCGCTTCTTCGGTGGCCTTCGCGGCGACCGCCGGGTCGCGTTCGTCGATCTCGACGACGGCGCTCCGCTCGCCGCGTAGTTTGTCCAGCGTCGCGGCCTCGTGCGCGCGTCCGTGCGTGACCGCGAGCTGATCCGGCCCGGAGCCCGGCCGCGGCGCGCCCGGCAGGCCGGCGGCCAGCGCCTGGTTGAGCAGGCTGCGGTGCTCGCATTCGAGCAGGTCGGCGAGATCGGACGGGGTGTACATCGCCCGGGAGTCTTACATGGACTCCGGCCGCGACCGCCCCGGCACGCCGGAGTCAGCCCGAGGTGTGGTCGAACGTCAGGTGCGAGGTGATCCGGTAGCGGTCGCCCCGGTAGATCGAGCGGGTGTACTCGATCACGCGGCCGCCGTCGTCGCGGGTGGTGCGTTCGAACAGCAGCGCGGGGGAGTGCTGCGGGACGCCGAGCAGGCCGGATTCGTCGGGGTCGGTGACGGTCGGTTCGATGATCTGCACGGCCGTCGCGGGCACGACCTCGTACCGCGTGCGGAGCAGTTCGTAGAACGAGCCGGACTCGAAACCCGCGGCCTTGATGTCGGGCACGAGGTCGCGCGGGACCAGGATCCGTTCGATCGCCATAGGCGCCTCTTCGACGACGCGGACGCGGGTGACCGCCACCAGCGTGTGGCCGGGGGAGACTTCGAGCCGTTTGCCGAGCCGGGCGCCCGCCGGTGTGATGGCGAACTCGATCACCCGGCTCGTCCAGTGGCCCTCGGCGGGCGGGGCGAACTGCTCGCCGCCGGTGGCGGGCATGAGGTCCTGGGAGATCTTGCGCGGCGCGGTGAACGTGCCGCGGCCGTGCTCGCGGACCACGAGACCGTCGCGCTCCAGTTCGTCGATCGCGGCCCGCAGGGTGGGGCGCGAGACGCCGATTTCGGTGCTCAGCGCGCGTTCCGAAGGCAGGACCTCACCCGGCTGCCGCCGCTCGATGAGCTGGCGTAGCCGATCCTTGACCTCTGTTCGCCGCATGACCACAGCCTACCCAGTGGTCACCGTGAATTGGCTGGTGGACAGGTTGTCTAGACCTATTGACTTTACCACTTCACCACGCGACGGTGGAAAGAAACTTACCAGTGGTAAAGGAGACGAGATGTCGACTTCAGGGAAGTTCCGCGCCGCCGCCGTCGCGGCGTTGTCGGTCGCCGCACTGGGTCTGGCGCCGGGCGCCGCTTCGGGAGCGGCCGGTTGCGGAGCGTTGTTCGACGACTTCCACTACGGCTCGCACACCGATGGTCTCCTTGCCCAGCACGGCTGGCAGGTGCGCTCCGGGGCGGGCGGTCCCGGTGTCGGCGGCGCGCGCTGGGCACCCGAGGGCATCACGTTCCCGGCGTCCGACGGGGACAAGGTGCTGCAACTCGCCTCCACCACCGACGGCACGCCCGCGGGGACGACGCAGACCGAGATCATGCAGCCCGATCGGCGGTTCTTCGAAGGGACGTACGCGGCGCGGATCCGCTTCTCCGACGCGCCGGCGTCCGGCCCCGACGGCGACCGGATCAACCAGACGTTCTTCACGATCAGCCCGCTCCGCTACGACAACGACCCGATCTACAGCGAGCTGGATTTCTCGGAGTACCTGCCCAACGGCGGATGGGGCGAGGCGGGGCCGGTGAACTTCCAGACCAGCTGGCACACCTACACGCCGGACCCCTGGTACGCCGAGAACAAGAGCGACAGCCAGCGCCGCAGCATCGACGGATGGCATTCCGTCGTCGCGACGGTGTCCGACGGCCATGTGCGGTACTACATCGACGGTGCCCAGGTGGCCGACCACGACCGCGGCGGACCGTTCGACGTGTACCCGCGGCAGAACATGTCCCTCAACGTGAACCAGTGGTTCATCGACCTCACGCAGCACAGCGGCGGGACGAGCACCTATCTCGAACAGGTGGACTGGGTCTACTACGCGAAGAACGAGGTGCTGACGCCGCAGGCCGCCGCCGATCGGGCCGCGTCGTACCGGTCTTCGGGCGTGCGGTTCACCGACGATCTCGGTGGCTGTTAGATATGAGCGGTGGATCGGTTGACGGAGCGTTTCGAGGAACATCGGACCAGGCTGCGGGCGGTGGCCTACCGGATGCTGGGTTCGGCCAGTGAGGCCGAAGACGCCGTCCAGGACACGTGGCTGCGGCTGAACCGCACCGACGCGGAGGAGATCGAGAACCTCGGCGGCTGGCTGACCACGGTGGTGGCGCGGGTGTGCCTGAACGTCCTGCGCTCGCGCGACCACCGGCGGGAGGAACCGCTCGACGACCAGCTCGCCGAACCGAGCGACACCTCGGCCGATCCCGCCGCCGACGCGGTGCTCGCCGACTCGGTCGGGCTGGCGATGCTGGTGGTACTGGACACGCTGGCCCCCGCCGAACGGCTCGCGTTCGTCCTGCACGACATGTTCGCGGTCCCGTTCGACGAAATCGCCCCGCTGATCGACCGCACCCCGGCCGCCGCGAGGCAACTCGCGAGCCGCGCCCGGCGCCGCGTCCAGGGTCGCTCCACCGCCGCGGAACCGGACCTCTCGCGACGGCGCCAGGTCGTCGACGCCTACCTCGCCGCGGCCCGCGGCGGAGACTTCGCGGCGCTTCTCGAACTCCTGCACCCCGACGTCGTCCTCCGCGCGGACAAGGCGGCCGGCCCCTCGCGCGAGCCGATCTTCCTGCGCGGCGCCAGTGTGGTGGCTCGCGGTGCGGCGGCCGCTTCGGTGCGGGCGGCGGTCACCCAGCTCGCACTGGTGAACGGCGGCATCGGCCTCGTGATGGCCGACGAAGGACGGCCTTCGGTGGTGCTCGCGTTCGCGTTCGTGGACGGGAAGATCAGCGAGATCGACGTCATCGCCGACCGGGAACGGGTGCGGGAGCTGGATTTGGTGATGGTGGACTGATCCGGGGGTTTCGGTTCGGTCGCGAACGAATACCCTTTCGCTTGAGTCGTTAACGGTCTTCTTTCGTGGTCCGCTTTCTTTTCAAAGCTCATTGAGAGCCAGGACGAGGAGGCGACCATGTCGGAGGGGAAGTCCGGAACTGCTCGACGCCACACAGTGGAAAAGCGGCGGGCATATCGCGACGCATATCAGCGAGATCGGGACCGGGTGCTGTACTCGTCCGCGTTCCGGCGGCTGGCCGGGGTGGCGCAGGTCGCCGCGGTCAATGAGCAACTGGTGCTGCACAACCGGCTCACGCACAGTTTGAAGGTCGCGCAGATGGGCAGAAGACTTGTGCAGCACCTGCGCTATAGATCGAGGGGCGCGGATTTTCCGAAGGGGGCGAATCTGAATGAGGATGTCGTCGAGACGGCGGGACTCGTGCACGACATCGGGCATCCGCCGTTCGGGCACATCGCCGAGGAGGTGCTCGATCAGCGCCTCAGACAGGTCGCCGGGCTGGAAGGTTTCGAGGGGAACGCACAGTCCTTCCGCGTGGTGACGAAACTCGCGCGGCGGAAGGAGGAGCACATGGGGCTCAACCTGACCCGGGCGACCCTGGACGCGGTCCTCAAGTACCCGCGCCTCAAACCACGCGATTCGGCCAAGCCTGCGACTTCGTGGATCGACCGTGGCTACGGCGAGAAATGGGGCGCCTATCAGACCGAACGGAAGGACTTCGAGTGGGCGAGGGAGTCCTGTCGCGGTGGGTTGAGGTCCGCGAACGCGATTCTGATGGACTGGGCCGACGACATCAGCTACGCGACGCATGATCTCGAGGACTACTTCCGGGCGGGGCTGATCCCCTTGCACAACCTGCCGGTCGACAAAGAGCGGATCGTCAAGCATGGTCGTCGCCGTCTGAAGAAGGTGAACGGATTCAACGAGTTCCGCTTCCAGGAACAGATTGACGCGATCATCAAGGAGTTCGGCAAGAGCCTCAAGTCGCAGTGCTGGGACACCCGTGAGAACCGTGTTCGGATGAACAAGATCACCAGTGACCATCTCACCGGATTCGTCGATGCGGTCCACCTCCTCGATGAACCTCCGTACGTGGAGGTCGACCAGGACAGTCAGTACCGGGTCGCCGCGCTGAAGGAGCTCACGTGGTTCTACGTGATCGACAGGCCGCCGCTGGCAATCCAGCAGGAAGGTCAGAAGAGAATCATCGGCTCTCTCTTCGATCGATTGTTCACCTGCCTGGTGAAGTCGCCGAACAGTCCGAAGATCCCCATCCAGCTCCGAGTGATCTACCGCGACATCAAGCGTGACGATGAAGCGAAAGGGACCTTCGACGATAACAAGGAGGCTCGGTGCGCTCGGGCTGTCACCGACTACATCTGTCTGCTCACCGAGGCGCAGGCCGTCGATCTCGGGAAGCGGTTGGAGGGCCGGTCTCAAAGCTCGATGTTCGGAACTTGGTTCAACTGAGAGCATGCCGAGGGGCCCGTCGCCTGGTGGTCGGCGGGCTCCCTCGGGTTCAGCGGTGATTGTGGCGGGGCTGTTGTAGCGGATCCAAATACTGCGGTGGAATGAATTCCGGTCGGCCGCCGGTCATCTGGACTTTCCAGCCGGATTGTCCGTGGATGACCATGTGGTGGTAGCGGCAGAGCAGACAGAGGTTGTCGAGGTCGGTGTCGCCGAGCTGGCCCCACGGCAAAATATGGTGGGCTTCGCAGTGTTTGGGTCTTCGTCGGCAGCCGGGGAACGCGCAGCCGTGGTCACGCAGGTTGAGGGCGCGTCGTTGGGCTGGGGTGACGGTGCGGGCGGCGCGGCCGATGTCGAGAGGCTCGCTCTCGGAACCGAGGACGGCGGGGATGAGTTTCGCGTCGCAGGCCAGCATCCGGGCGTGCCGGGCGGTGATCTGGGTGACCCCGTCCACGCAGGCCGCCCCCAGCCCGGAAGTCAGAGTCTCCAAGGGAATCGTGACCACGACGGTGGTGCGGTCTCCGGAGAGGGTGGGGGCTTTGTCGTTGGTCATCGCGTAATGGATCGCGTCGAACAACGCGTCACCGTGGCGCTCACCCGGCGTGCGAGGATCGCGGTTGCCGTCCTCGTCGACA
Organism: Amycolatopsis sp. NPDC049868; assembly: GCF_044461365.1. Lineage (NCBI taxonomy): Bacteria > Bacillati > Actinomycetota > Actinomycetes > Pseudonocardiales > Pseudonocardiaceae > Amycolatopsis > Amycolatopsis sp. NPDC049868. The sequence continues at coordinate 47,780 of NZ_JBITKV010000009.1, forward strand.
GGTCTTCGTTGTCCCCAGGTCTCGAACAAAGCGTTGACCCGGGCGCCGAATTCGGGGTCCAGTACGCCGTTGAGTCGCCACCAGCCGTCGTCACGCTTGTGGAGATGCACTTCGCGTGACGGGGGTTTGAGGTCCTCGTCTTTGGGTTCGCTGCCATCAGGGTCCAAATGCGCCAAGAGATCGGCACCGACGTTGCTGATCTCCTGTGGTCCGGCGTGGCGGGCCAGGGTCACCAGGATCTGCTCCGCGCCGGTCCGGTCCTCGGCCGAGGCGTCGTCCGGGATTTTCTTCAGCACCGTGAGGATCGGGTCGAGTTGCTGGTGCCCGAGGTCGCCTTCCGCGGCGGCGGCCCCGGCGATCGGGGCGAACGCCGGGGCGGGGGTGCCGTCCAGGTTCCGGCTCTCGTTCACCGCCAACGCACGCGCCACGGTGTCGCGGGCTTCTTTCGGGCTGATGCGAGCGGTCTCAGCGAACCAGCCCGCGGTCGACCCGTGCCCGAACAACTCCATCGGACCCCGGGATTCGATCTCGACCAGGAACTGACCGACCTCCGCCAACGCTTGACGTGCCACCGACAACCGCTCGACCACACCGTGCGCGAGCTCCCGCGCACCGGCACGCCACAGCTCCTGCGGCGGTTCGAGGATTCGTCGGCTGGACACCTCGCAAGAATACCAATAATCGAACAAGTGTGCGAATGCGAAAGGATTTCTCGAAAGGTATTCGAATAGTGTTCACGGGTTCACGTTGCGAAGGCCGCTTTCGCAACCTTCAACGTCGCGAAAGCAGGATCAACACCCCCTCAACAGTCAAGGCGCAAAATGGTTTCTTCGATTTCGGCATCCCGAGCGGACGCGTACGCGACCTCGGTCCCAATGGCACAGAACCCCTCCTTCTGCAGAACCCGAAGCGATCCGAGGTTGTCGCTGGCGGCGCGGGCGTACAAAGGCCGGTCCTCGACCATCTCCAGGAACAGAGCGAGGGCGCCGCTGGCGACACCTCGCCCCCAAACCGCACGGTCGATCCAGTAGGTGATTTCCGCGTCGCCTTCCACGAAAAACCTGCCGATGGTGCCGAGGAAGCGTCCATCACCGGTCACCGCACGCAGGATGAGGTCCGGAGAAGTCCTCAACTTCGCCATGTGGAGATCGAACGCTTCGCGATCGTTGGGATCCCTGGCGATGAACGCGGCCATCCGGACCGACTCGGGGTCACGCATCAGCTCGTACAAGGCGTCGAGGTCGGGATCCTCGACCGACCGCAGTGCCACCTCGACCATCGATCTCCTCCTCAGCGTATCGGCGACGTCTCCGGCAGCCATCTAACCCGAAATCCGCCTAAGGTGGCCGAGACGCCGCAGTCACTCCCGGGAGGCACGCATGTCGTTGTTGGCCCAGCTGAACTCCGCGATCACCACGGGCGCGATCGAGGTCGTCGACCTCACCGCCCCGTTGAGCGCGAGCACCCCGATTCTCCAGTTGCCGGAGCCGTTCGCGAACACGATCCCGTTCGGCCTGGAGGAGATCAGCCGGTACGACGAACGCGGGCCGCGCTGGTACTGGAACAACATCCACACCGGCGAGCACACCGGGACCCATCTCGACGTCCCCGTGCACTGGGTGTCGGGAAAGGACGGCCACGACGTCTCCGAGGTGCCGTTGCGCACGCTGGTCGCCCCGGCCGTGGTGCTCGACGCGTCGGCCCGCGCGGCCGAAGACCCGGACTACCTGCTTTCCATAGAAGACATCCGTGAGTGGGAGCGCGTGAACGGGCCCTTGCCCGATGGTGGCTGGCTGCTCTACCGCACGGGCTGGGACGCTCGCTCGCACGATCAGGAGGCCTTCCTCAACAACGACGAGAACGGTCCGCACAGCCCCGGTGTTTCGGGGGAATGCGCTCGCTGGCTCGCGGAGGAGGCGCCGATCACCGGGTTCGGGGTGGAGACCGTCGGCACCGACGCGGGGCAGGCCCTCGCCATCGAACCGGCCTTCCCCTGCCACGAACTCCTTCTGGGCGCGGGAAAACACGGCCTGACCCAGTTGCGGAACCTGGCGAACCTGCCGCCCACCGGAGCGCTGCTGGTCGTCAGCCCGCTCCCGATCGTCGGCGGTTCCGGCAGTCCCGCCAGGGTGTACGCGCTGGTCGAGCGGGTATGAACGTCGCGGAGCTGGTCGGCCGCACGCTCGCGGAACTCGGTGCCGGCGTGGCGTTCGGGGTGGTGGGCAGCGGCAACTTCGAGGCGACCAACGGGTTGCGGGCGGGCGGGGTGCGGTTCGTCGCCGCGCGGCACGAGGGCGGCGCGGCGAGCATGGCCGACGCGTACGCCCGGATGAGCGGCCGGGTGCCGGTACTGAGCCTCCATCAGGGCTGCGGGCTGACTAACGCGCTCACCGGGATCACCGAGGCGGCCAAGAGCCGGACTCCGATGATCGTCTTGGCGGGGGATACCGCGGCATCGGCGGTGCTGTCGAACTTCCGGGTCGACCAGGACGCGCTCGCGACCGCGGTCGGCGCGGTGCCCGAACGCGTGCACGGCGCGCGTACCGCGGTCGCCGACACCGTCCGGGCCTATCGGACGGCGGTGCAGCAGCGACGGACCGTCCTGCTCAACCTTCCGCTCGACGTCCAAGCCCTGGAAGCGCCCGAAGCGGTCCCGGTTCCGGAGATCCCCGGCCCGGCGCCGATCCGTCCGAGCTCCGACGCGATCGCGAAACTGGCCGGCCTCCTCGTCGAAGCGCGGCGGCCGGTGTTCATCGCCGGTCGCGGCGCGCGGGCGAGCGCCACACCACTCAAAGAACTCGCGGAGGTCTCCGGGGCGCTGCTGGCGACCTCGGCGGTGGCGCACGGTCTCTTCCACGACGATCCCTTCTCGATCGGGATCTCGGGCGGCTTTTCGTCGCCGGCGGCGGCGGACCTCATCAAGGACGCCGACCTTGTGATCGGCTGGGGCTGCGCGCTGAACATGTGGACCACCCGGCACGGCACGCTGCTCGGCCCGGCCGCCCGGCTGGTCCAGGTCGACGTCGACCAGGCGGCGCTCGGTGCGCACCGGCCGATCGACCTGGGCGTCGTCGGCGACGTCACCAGCACGGCCGTGGACGTGCGCGCCGAACTCGTAAGGCGTGGCCACCAAAGGATCCGCGAAGCCCCCGAAAGCACACGATGGAACGACGTCCCGTATAACGACCTATCCGGCGGCGGGAGGATCGATCCGCGCACGCTCAGCCGCCGTCTCGACGAGATCCTGCCCGCCGAACGGGTGGTTTCGATCGACTCCGGCAACTTCATGGGCTATCCGAGCGCGTACCTGTCCGTCCCCGACGAGAACGGTTTCTGTTTCACCCAGGCGTTTCAAAGTATCGGGCTCGGTCTCGGGACGGCGATCGGCGCGGCGCTGGCCCGGCCGGAGCGACTGCCGGTGCTCGGCGTCGGCGACGGCGGGTTCCACATGGCCCTCTCCGAGCTGGAAACCGCCGTACGACTGGGGATCCCGCTCGTCGTCATCGTCTACAACGACGCGGCGTACGGCGCCGAGATCCACCATTTCGGCGCCGCGGACATGGCGACGGTCCGGTTCCCCGACACCGACATCGCGGCGATCGGCCGCGGTTTCGGCTGCGCCGGGGTCACCGTGCGGTCGGTCGAGGATCTCGCCGCCGTCGAGGAATGGCTCGACGGGCCACGGGACGCGCCGCTCGTCGTCGACGCCAAGATCGCCGACGACGGCGGCTCATGGTGGCTCGCCGAAGCCTTCCGGCATTGAGTCCTCTAAACACCCCAATCCGGCCGCAGCGGCATGCCCGCGTCGCCGTCCGGGCCGACCTTCACCCCGAGCACCTGGTGCAGTTCGATTTCCCGTCGTTCGAAGGCGAGGCGGCACGCGGCCATGTACAGCGCCCAGACGCGGCTGCGGCCGGCGCCCGCTTCGACGACGGCCTCGTCCCAGTTCGCGTCGAGGTTGGCGCACCAGGCGCCGAGGGTGGTGGCGTAATGCTCACGGAGGTTCTCCGAATGCCGCACCTCCAGCCCGCTGTCGTGCATCGCGGTGGCGATCTCGCCGACGGATTCCAGTTCGCCGTCGGGGAAGACGTACCGGTCGATGAACCCGCGTGACCGGTGCGGGACAGAGGTGTCCGGGTTGGTGATGCAGTGGTTCAGCAGGCGCCCGTGCGGCTTCAGTTTCCCGGCGAGGAAACGGAAGTACGACGGCAGGTTGCGCGCGCCGATATGCTCGGTGAGCCCGATCGACGACACCGCGTCGAAGCCCGTTTCGGTGACGTCGCGATAGTCGAGGTGCCGCACCTCGGCGCGGTCCGCGAGCCCCTTGGTCACGATGTCCTTCTGCGCCCATTGCGCCTGCTCGCGCGAAAGGGTGACGCCCAGTGCCTCGACGCCGTAGTTCGCGACGGCGTGCTCGACCATTCCGCCCCAGCCACAGCCGACGTCCAGCAGCCGCATCCCGGGCCGGAGCCCGAGTTTCCGGCACACCAGGTCGAATTTGTGCGCCTGCGCCTCTTCCAGTGACGCGCCTTCGGACGGATACGCCGCACAGGTGTAGGCCATCGACGGGCCGAGCACCAGTTCGTAGAAGCGGTTCGAGACGTCGTAGTGGTTCGAGATCGCGTTGCTGTCACGCGTTTTCGAGTGCCGTAGCCCGTCGAAGACGCGCTTGGCGCGGCTCGGCAGTTCTTCGGCGGGCGGGGCGACGCGGCGCAGATGCTTCGGCCCGAGTTCGCGCAGCAGCCACAACCGGTCCGCGGCGCTGAGCTGGTCGACCTGGGCCACGAGCGCGCGCAACGCCGAGTAGAGATCGCCGTCCACGTCGAGCGCGCCGGCGACGTAGGCACGGGCGAGCCCGAGGTCGCCAGGCGACGACATCAGGTACGTCAGCGCCAGCGGCGACCGCACCTGGATCGACACCGGCGCGTCCGCCGGGCCGCTCGTGCTGCCGTCGTAGGCGGTGATGGACACTTCGGCGCTCGGGCCGAGCAACCGCTCGAAGATCTTCCCGACGGTGGTCGTCTCAGCCATGGTCGTCTCTCTTCTTCCCTGGCCCGATCACCGCCGCCGCACGCATTTCGCGTACAGGTCGAGCAGGCGGCCATCGGGGTCGTAGGCCGTCTTCAGTTTCCGGTAGGCGTCGCCGTTGTACAGCCGCCAGAACTCCTCTTCGGCATAGAAACTGTCGGAGTACAGCGATTTCCGCCCGCCGAGCCGGGTCACTTCGGCCTCGATCAGCCGATTGTGCGTATCCGGCGCCTCGCCGGGGGCCAGTGGTACGGCGGACCAGAACCCGAAGTTGACGTAGAGCGTTTCGGGGGCCATTTCGTACAGCGGCGAGTTCACGCCGCCCGGCCGCTGCTTCAGCGGGCAGACCCACACCGGGCTGATCGGGATCTCGCGGCGGAAGAAGTCCAGGAATTCCGCGGCCCGCGACAGCGGCACTTCGATGTCCTGGACCACGGTCTCCTCCGGCGGAAGACGGCGCAGCTTGAGCAGTTTCGCGGCGATCCCGAACCGGCGGTCGAGCGCCACCGCCTTCCAGTAGACCGACGACCGCAGCAGCCGCCTGCCCAGCAGCAGCCGGGGGAGCCGGTGCTGCACGCCGAACGCCCGCGAGCACCAGAACCAGTCCGTGTCCCAGCGCCACAGGTAGTCGCGGACGCTGAGGTGATCGGTCTGGCGGGAGCGGATCGACTTGTAGTAGATGTCGAGCCAGGTGTAGTCGCTGGTCACCGGCACCGACGAGGTGAACGTGCCCAGCGTCAAGTACTGCTCGCCAGGTCCGAAGATCGTTCCGTCCACGAAGTCCGCCGATCCGCTCCGGCAGGCCTCGCCGAGCGCCGCGAAGTACTCCCCGGTGTCTTCGTACCGGACGTGGTCGAGCCGAACGTACGGTTTGACCGGCTCCAGCTCGATCTTCAACCGCAGCGCGTAACCGAGCGTCCCGTACGAGTTCGGGAAGCCGTGGAAGAGATCGCTGTGCTCGTTGTCCGGCCGGGCGACGACGATCCTGCCGTCGCCGGTGAGCAGCTCCATCTCCAGCACCGACTCGTGCACGAGCCCGTTGCGGAACGAGGACGACTCGATGCCGAGGCCGGTGACCGCGCCGCCGAGCGTGATCGTCTTGAGCTGCGGCACGACCAGCGGCATCAGCCCGTGGGGCAGGGTCGCGTCCACCAGTTGCTCGTAGGTGACCATGCCTTCGACGTCGGCCGTGCGCGCCAAGGGATCGACGTCGAGCACGTGCGTGAATCCCGAGACGTCCAGCCCCGGAGTGCTGGTCGCCTTCCGTGCCCGGAACAGGTTCGATGTCCGCTTCGCCAGCCTGATGGTGCCGTGGAGACCGGCGAGCTGCGCCCGGAGGGTTTCGGCACGCGCCTCGTGTTCGGCGAACCGGACCAGCCGCGCCGTCTCCCGGATACCGCTGTCGCTGCTCGCCATCAGTTCATCGTGCCCCACGAAACCGCCTGGCGCAGCCCTTGCTTCCTACCCGAGCCCGGCCAGCGGGACGGCGTCCGCCATGGCGGTGAAGCCCTTGTCACCGGGGTGGAGGTGATCGCCGGAGTCGGACTCGGGTTTCATCCGCTGTGGGTCGGCGGGGTCGCGGATCACCGCGTCGAAGTCGATGTAGCCGTCGAAGAGCCGGCTCGTCCGGATGAACCGGTTCACCGCCTGCCGGGTCTCCTCGAGCTGCGGCGTGTACGAACCCCAGCCCTTCCACGGCGTGATCGTCGCGCCCAGCACCCGCAGACCGCGGTCGTGCGCCCGGCCCGCGATCTGTTTCAGCGCCGAGATGATCTTGTCCGGATCGGCCTGGTGCGGCGTCTGCTGGATGTCGTTGATGCCCTCGAACACGATCGCCGTCCGCACGCCGGACTGGCCGAGCACGTCCCGGTCCAGCCGGGCCAGCGCGTTGACGCCGTAGTTTCCGCCGTCTAGCAGCAGCCGGTTTCCGCTGATCCCGGCGTTGAGGACGCCCGTCCGCGCGCTGATCTTGTCGGCGAGCTGATCGGGCCAGCGCAGGTTCGCGCCCCAGGTCGAATTCGCCCCGTCGGTGATCGAGTCGCCGATCGCCACGACGCTGCCCCGCAGCCCACGGCCCCGCACATCCACTCCGGACACGTAGTGCCAGACCGCGGTCTTCTCCGGGAACGCCGCCGCCGACTCATCGGCCGCTTTGTCGCCGTTCCGGGTGAAGTAGGAGTTCTGCATCGCCAGCGGGTGGTAGGTGACCGGACCCGACGGCGTCGGCGTGTACGTGGTGATCAGGAGATCGCCGTCCCTCGGTACCGTCAGCGCCGCGCCGTCGCTGACGACATCGGCGCCCGGCGGCACGGTGACCTCGCGATCTCCGCCGAAGGTCAGCGTGCGCATCGAGCCGGGCACGGCCTGCGGGGTGTCCGGGCCGGCGGCGACCGCGACGGTCACCCGGCCGAACAGCACCGGAGTCCGGCCGAAGGCGTTGGACAGCCGCACACGCACCTCGTGCCCGCCGACGCTGGTGTGCACGATGTTGCGGATCGAGAAGTTCGGGTAGCCGTTGTCGGTACCGGCCACCCCGGCCGCGGGAGCCGCCGCCCAGGTGCCCACCCAGCCGCTCGGGGCGGCGCTTTCCACTTGAGACGGCGGGGCCGCCGCGGCGACCCCCGGAACAACTCCCAGGAACAGGATTCCCGCTACGGCGAGATGCTTCACGCGCATGTCGGTTTCGCCTCCACCCAGTCGGCTCCACCCATCGTCAGTGAATCACCGACAGCCGGTCAACGTCCCGGACGGGACACGTTTTTGTCGGTGGGCGCCGTTAGCCTGAACGCCATGAAGCCAGCCGCGCTCGCGAAGCTCTGCCTCGGCCTTCCCGGTGCCCGGGAGGAGTTCCCGTTCGGCGAGGACATCAACGTGTTCAAGGTCGCGGGCAAGGTGTTCGCGCTCGGTCCGTTGAAGGCGAAACCGCTGCGGATCAGCCTCAAATGCGAGCCCGACCTGGCCGTCCGGTTGCGCGCCGAGCATCCGGCGATCATCCCCGGCTACCACCTGAACAAACGACACTGGAACACCGTCGAGCTGGACGGTTCGCTGACCGACGACTTCGTCCGGGAGATGATCGAGGACTCCTACGACCTCGTCGTCGCCGGCCTGCCGAAACGAGAACAGGAGAAGCTGAACTGGGTCGCGCTCAGCCAGGAATGAGCGCGCGGGTTTCATCCGGATTTCATCGGTCCCTGCCTCCTACCGTGGGCGGAGACGAGTGCCGCCCGCCGCACGATGACTCGCTCACCGTGACTTCCTAGGCTGATGTCCGTGCTGGAGATCTTGCGGGACCGGTTCCGGGCACGGGCGCAGGCGAGCCTGACCCGTGCCGGGCTCGGCCTGCCCTGGTGGGCTCCGGTGACCTCCACCTTCGTGAGCGTGGTGTTCGCCGTGATCGCGGTGGCACAGCGGGATGCCGTGGCGCCGCCGCAGCCGGTCGCGCTGGGCGGGCTGCTCGTGATCGCCACACCGCTGGCCTGGGCGGTCACCGGCTGGGTCGTGCCGTGGGCGCGGGTGGCGGCGTTGATCGCCGCCGCCGCGGTCCTGCTCACCGAGCCCGCGCTCCCGGATTTCGCGCCGCTGCTGTTGCTGGTCGCGGCCACCGAAGCGGGCAGCGTCCTGCGCACGACGTGGGGAATCGCCGTCGTCACGGTCGTGGGCGAGGCGGTCTTGCTCGTGGCGGGAATCTGGGGCGGGCTGATCGGCGGGCCGGTGTACATGGTCGCGGTCCTGCTCGGCCTCAGCGCCGGGCTCGTGAGCCGCTGGTACACCCGGGCGCTGGAGGCCGAACGCGACAACCGCGACGCCTCCCGTGACAAGGCCCTGCTCGCCGAACGCCAGCGCATCGCGCGTGAGGTGCACGACGTCGTCGGCCATTCGCTCAGCATCACCCTGCTGCACCTGACCGGTGCCCGGCACGCGCTGCAGCAGGACCGCGACGTCGACGAGGCGATCGAAGCGCTGACCGAAGCCGAGCAGGTGGGACGGGCCGCGATGGCCGACATCCGCCGCACGGTCGGCCTGCTCGCCGACTCCCCGTCGGGCAGCGCCCCGCTGCCGGGCGTGGAGGACATCGCGACGCTGGTGGAACGCACCCGCAGCGCCGGTCTGGCGGTGCGCTATACACAGGAAGGCGACCTCGGCCGGGTAGGCGCCTCGGAAGGATTGGGCCTCTACCGGATCGTGCAGGAATCACTTGTCAACGTCGTCAAGCATGCCCCGGGCGCGACAGCGGAGGTCCGGCTGAACGCCGGCCGTTCGGGTTTGCACCTCGTCGTCAGCAACACCCTCCCCGCGACCGTCCGGCGCGCGGCCGAGGACGGCTCGGGCCTGGCCGGGATGGCCGTCCGGGCGGCCCAGCTCGGCGCCGACCTCAGTGCCGGGCCCAGCGGCAGGCAGTGGATCGTGCGGGTCACCGTGCCGGGAGTCAAACCGTGACCGCCGCCGAGATCCAGGTGCTGCTGGTCGACGACCAGGAGCTGGTCCGGTCCGGGCTGCGGCGCATCCTGCGGCGGCGCGACGGGTTCGTCATCGCGGGTGAATGCGGCGACGGCTCGGAGGTGCCCGCGGCGGTGGCCGCGCACGAGGTCGACGTCATCGTGATGGACCTGCGGATGAAGAACGTCGGCGGGGTGGAGGCCACCAGGCGGCTGCGGCGGACCGGCGGGCATCCGCCCGTGCTCGCGCTGACCACCTTCGACGACGACAACCTCTTGGCCGACGCGCTGCGGGCGGGCGCGGCAGGTTACGTGCTCAAGGATTCTCCCGCCGAAGACCTGATCCGGGCCGTGCGGGCGGTCGCCGCGGGCGACGCCTGGCTGGACCCTGGGGTCACCGGGCGGGTGCTCGCCGCCTATCGGCAGGCCGCCGGGAACGGCAGCGGCGGGCGCTCACCGGAACTGCTGACACCGAGGGAACAGGACGTGCTCAGGGCGATCGGCCGAGGGCTGACCAACGCGGAGATCGCCGCGACCCTCGTGATTTCGGAGGTGACCGTGAAAAGCCATATCGGCCGGATCTTCACCAAACTCCAGTTGCGGGACCGGGCGGCGGCGATCGTGTACGCGTTCGATCACGGGATCGTGGTGCCGGGCTAGTGCGGAACGAAGGGGGGATCATGTCGGATTCGAAGCTGCGGTTCGAGGTGCTCGGCCCGTTGCGGGCCTGGCACGGCGAGACCCGGCTGGACCTCGGTCCGGTTCGCCAGCAGGCCGTTCTCGCCGCGCTGCTGCTGCGCCCGGACGTGACCGTCAGCCACTACGAACTCACCGACGGGCTCTGGGAGAAGCCGCCGGAGTCGAACGTGCTGCCGGTGTACGTCCGGCGGCTGCGGCAATGCCTGGACACCTCGGGGGAGAAGCCGCGGGACTCGGTGATCGTGTCCGACCGCGGCGGTTACCGGTTCGCCAGCGGTGGGGTGCGTCTCGACGTGGCCCGGCTGGAAGAGGTCGCCGCCGTCGCGGCTTCCGCCGAGGAATCGGGCGACCTCGTCGCCGCGGTGGACACCTTCGCCGACGCGCTCCGGCTGTTCCACGGCGAGCCGCTGACGGGACTGCCCGGCGCGTTCGTCCAGGGCGAGCGGCGACGGCTGGAGGAACGCAAACTGCTGTTGCTGAGCCGGAAACTGCGGGCCCAGCTGAAACTCGGACGGTTCGACGAGGTGATCGGCGAGCTCTCGGCGCTGGTGTCCGCCGATCCGCCGAGCGAGCCGCTGGCCGCGTTGCTGATGCGGGCGCTCTACGGCGGCGGGCGGCAGGCGGAGGCGCTGGAGGTGTTCAGCGACGTCCGCGAGCGGCTGGTGGAGCAGCTCGGCGTCGAGCCGGGTGAGGAGCTGCGGCAGGTGCAGGAGGCGGTGCTGCGCGGGGACGAAGCGCTGCTCGGTGTCTCTCCGCGCCGGGAGCCCGCCCGCCGGATCCGCAACGAACTGCCCGCCACCAACGGCGAACTCGTCGGCAGGGACCGGGAACTCGCGCTGCTCGTGGAGGACGGCGATCCGGAGTCGGTCTCGGTCGACGCCGTCGACGGTGTCCCGGGCGCGGGGAAGACCACGCTCGCGGTACGCGCGGCCCACCGGCTCCGCGAGTCCTATCCGGACGGTGCGTTGTTCGTGGATCTCCACGGCTACACCGAAGGCCGTGAGCCGGTGACGCCGGAGCGCGCGCTGCGGCGGCTGCTGCGCGCGGTCGGGGTCGAAGACGGGCTCATGCCGGACGATCTCGACGAGCTGTCCGCGTCGTGGCGGGCGGCGACCGCGCAACTGCGGTTGCTGCTGGTGCTCGACAACGCCGAGTCCGCCGGGCAGGTGCGGCCGTTGCTGCCGTCCGGGCCGGGCAGCCGGGTGCTGGTGACCAGCCGCCGTCGTCTGTCCGGTTTGGACGCCGACCGCCGCGTTTCCCTCGGTGCGCTCGGCCTCGAAGCGGCGGAACGGCTGCTCGGCCGTATCGTCGGCGCGCCGAGGGCGGAGGGGGAACGGTTCGCCGTGCGCGCGCTCGCCGGGCTGTGCGGACGGCTGCCGCTCGCGCTGCGGATCGCGGGCGCCCGGTTGCAGAACCGTCCGATGTGGACGTTCAAGGACCTGGTGGACCGGATGTCGGACGACGAGCGCAGGCTCGGCGAACTGACCGCCGAGGACCGCAGCGTCGAGGTGGCGCTGCGCCTGTCGTACGAACAGCTGCGCCCCGCCGAGCAGGACGCGTTCAGCGTGCTCGGCCTGTCACCGACGGCCGAGTTCGACCGGCTCTCGGTCTCCGCCCTGCTGGACTGCTCGCCCGCCGAAGCCGAGCGGCGGCTGGAGAGCCTGGTCGACGCCAGCCTCGTGCAGGAGCCGGCGAGCGGCCGCTACCGGCTGCACGACCTGGTGGCGGTCTACGCCCGGCGGCTCGCCGGGGAGATGCCCGAAAAGGCCGCCGAAACGGCACGGAAACGGGTGTACGGGTTGTACCTCGGCGCCGCTCGGCGGGCGAGCGAATGGGGTGTCGCGCGGTTCCCGCTGGAGAAGGGCGGTCCTTTCACCGGCCAGCGCGACGCTTCCGCGTGGCTCGACGCGGTCGGCGATCTGCCGGAGGTGGTGAGCCAGGCGGCCGAAGCCGGGTTGGACGACCTCGCGTGCTCTGTCGCCGAGGGCCTGGTCGACTACCTCGCGCGCCAGCAGCGGTACCACGAATGCCGGACGGCGTTGCAGATCGCGCTGCCGCTGGCCGAACGGGCCGGGGACGAACGTCTCGTCTCGTCGCTGCGGTTCTGCCTCGGCTACGCCTACGGCATGCAAGGGCAGTTGGACCGGGCGCGTGGCTGGTTCGACGACGCGCTGCAGGCGGGCCAAGCCTCCGGAGACCGCGGCTTGGAGGCGCGGGCGCTGGGCGGGCTCACCATGGTGGACCTGATCGCCGGACGGCACGATCTCGCCATCCCCGGCATGCGGCGGGTGATGGTCCTTGCCGAGGAGGTGGGGGACCGCTGGCTCGCCGAGAGAGCGTTGTCCGCGCTCGGCTATCTCGCCTATCTGAAGGGCGAGCACGAAGAAGCGCTAGGCCACCTCGGCCGCGCACGTGAGCTGAGCGAGGAGATCGGCAGCCCCGGGATGCTGGCCAGGGTGCTCTGCCACAGCGGCACCGTCCGCCTCGAAACCGGCAGGTTCGCCGAAGCGGTGCTGGATCTCCGGCGTTCCGTCGAACTCGCCGAGGAGACCACGGACGGCCTGCTGATCGCGTCCAGCCTGGCCCGGCTGGGCGCCGCGGAACTGGAACTGGGGAATCTCGACGCGGCCTTCGAACTCCAGCGGCGGGCGCTGACGGCGGTCACCGAGGAGACCATCGTCGGGATGGAGTCCGAGATCCGCAACCGGCTCGGCCGTACCCATCTCGCGGCGGGCGATCCGGTGGCCGCCAGGGAGCACTTCGAGTGGGTGCTCACCACCATCGGACCCGACGGCGATCCCCAGCAGCGCACCCTCGCGCTGGAAGGCCTGGAGCTCACCAGACAGTCGGTACTCCGGCGTTGACGATCGTGAAACGGTGTCCCGCCATGCTCGTCCGCCAGCGCGCGAAGTAGGTGTCGGCGGCGTCGGCCAAGTGCACCCCGGCACGGACCTCGTGCACGGCGTAAGCCCACTCCGCGGCGTCGCACAGCACCAATTCCCTTGGTGCCCCGCGCTTGCCGAGCACGGAAGCGCAGAGGGCGCCGCGCCTGCCGACGGTGCTGTCCTCGAGGCAGCGACGGAGGTCTTCGACGGCGTCGGCGGCGGTGTCGAACAGCGTCCACCGGTACCTCGGCGACGGGCGGCCGTCGGCCCACGGCGTGAAGAACGCCGCCCAGCTCCAGCCTGGTCCGACGATCCCGTCCCGTTGCCCAGGACTCGGCGCGTCGTCCCGGGGCGACACCATGTTGTACGGGGTCCGGCTCGCCGGGCTCATGCACGTCTCCTCGTGGACCACCGGTCCGCGGCCGCGGATCCGTGCCCGGAACCGTAGGGCGGAGCCATGAAATCCCGATGAAACGAGGAATGCCCCGCGTCAGCTCACGAGATCTGCGGTACCACGGTCAGCCGCCGACCGTTGAGCGGCTGGGGAGCGCGGGCGTTGCCCGTACCGAACAGGCCCTGGAATCGCGCGATCGTCGACGGTGAGACGGTCTGCTCGGACATCAGGAACCACTGCACGCCTTCGGTGAACGGGGCCGTCGTGAGCGAGCCGTCGTACCGCAGCGTGCTCCGGTCGCGGGGCAGGAGCGTGGCGAGGTCGAAGTCCTCCAACGCCACCGTTTCGCCGCATTCCGGGGCGAGCTTCGCCAGGACCCGATCCACCGCCGACTCGGCGCCCGAGCGCAGGGGCACACCGATCACCAGGAGTTTCCCGGCCGCGCTGCGGTGCACGAAATGCATTTCCAGCGGATCGGAGCGGCCCCGGAAACGGTGTTCGGACGGGGTGTGGAAATGGAACTGTTCGAGTTCGTAGCGGACCCCGGTGAGTGTGACGTGCCCGGTGCCCGGCCTGACCACGGCCTCTTCGGTTTCTTCGTGATTCCTCGTACCGCAGCCGTCGGCGTCCGAAGCGTCCTTTCGGATGTATTCGAGGTCCAGATCCGAGTGACCGTAGGAGATGTCGAGCCTCGGCAGGGTCGGATCGAACCTGATCGCGCCGGGGGAGATGTCGACCGGGCTCTGTGCCGGCTGCCGCGAGTGGGCGGTACCGCCCGCGGTGAGCAGGAATCCGGCGAGGGCGAGGGGAACGACGAATGCGACAAGGCGCCTGCGCGTCACGCTCTGAACCTTTCGAAGAGCCGCACCCGATGGAGTGGTGCGCGCGAGAAGAACACATCTTTTTCCTGTGCCGAAGAATGCGCAAGTCCCCTGAACAGGGCAATTTCCGACATATTCTCCCGTTTGGTGCGAAACGGAGCGTGGCCCGCGTTGATATTTCGTAAAGATTCACTGTGCGCAGCCGGGCAGGCACCCCTAGTATTCGAAGGTGTCGATCTTGACTGTGCTCCTCAGCCTGGTGGCCCTCTTTCCCGCCGTGGACCCCGTTTCACGAACGGGTGCCTGCGAGGGAGCGGAAGGGGTGACCGTCGCGGTCGAAGGGCTCGTGCGATGCGTGCCCGGCTCACCGGGTGACGCGCGGACCGCGCTCGAACGCTCCGGGCTCGCGGTGCGGCTGGGGAGCGGATCGGGGCCGTACGGGGATTCCCGCTACGTCTGCCGCGTCGAGGGTCTGCCCGATGATGATCCCTGCACCGGTCATCGAGCCGGAGCGTCGTTCTGGAAGGTGTGGCGCGTCGGGCTGGATCCGGTGGCCTGGCGCGAATCCGGGACCCGGGACGGGCCGGGCGCCGTGCGTGTCTGCCCTGGCGGGCTCGTCGGTTTCGTCTTCGGGCCGGAGACCGCGCAGATGCCCGTGGCGCCCGAGCGGGTCGTGACCACGCCCGGGTGGCTTCCGCCCCGGTGCTGACGGATCAGTTCGCCGGGACGATGAGCGACGCCATCACCTTGGGGATCAGTTCGCTGACGAACCGGCCGTCGGCGGGGAGCTCGCCGCCTTCCAGCAGGTAGTTCTGTAGTCCCTGTTCGTACAAGGCGACCAGGACGAGCACCGCGTCGTCCGCCGAGATCGTCAGCTTCCGGCCGATCCGGTCGAGGGTGCCGACCAGGATCGTCCCCAGTTCGGTGTGGAAATACCGGAACGCGGCGCCGATCCGGTCGCGGATCTCCGGCTGTCGCAGGCCCTGGGTGCGGAATTCCGCGCACAGCAGGTACCAGTCCTTGTCCGCGTTGAGCGCGACCATGAACAGTTCGGCGATCCGCCCGAGCGTCGGGGAGAGGTCTTCGTGCGCGCCGACGACGGTGTCGCCGAGCACGCTCTCGGTGGCCTCGCGGAACCGATCGAGCCGGATCGCGTTCTCCTCCTGGAACAAGGCCAGGAAGAGGTCCTCCTTCGAGCTGAAGTTCGAGTAGAAGGCGCCGCGGGTGAAGCCGGCGCGCTCGCAGATCAGTTCGACCGGGGTGTCCCGGATGCCGCGTTCGGAGAAGGCCTCGTACGCCGCGTCGATCAGCCGTCGGCGGGTGTCCGCCCGGCGCCTGGTCATGGTGGCGCCCCGCTCCTCGGTCATCTCGCCATTCTTTCGCATCGGCCCGGTTCACCCGGCTGTGGGACAGGATACATCGTGAATCGGATACAGCGTGTATTACGATACGCCATGTATCCAACGAGTGCCGGGAGCCGATCGTGTCGTCATTCCTCTACCGCCTCGGCAGGCTCGCCGCTCGCGGACGCGTGCTGGTCACCGCGTTGTGGCTGGTCGTGTTGTGTGTCTCCGGCGGCGCGGCGCTGCTGTTCGGCCAGGGCACCGACGACACGTTCGCGATCCCCGGCTCGGAGTCACAGGAGGCGCTCGATCACCTCGGTCGGGTCTTCCCGCAGGTGAGCGGGACTTCGGCGCAGTTGGTGGTGCTTGTACCCGACGGGCAGCGGGCCGACTCCGCCGTAGTGCGCGACTCCGTCGCCGCCGTGGTCCCGGAGCTGACCGGGGCCCCGCAGGTCTCGACGGTGGTCAATCCCTTCGATCCGGCCGTGCACGACGCGGTGTCGAAGGACGGCCGCGCCGCGTTGGTCACCGTGCAGCTCGACGTCGGGCTGGCCGACATCCAGCCGTCGACCCGGACCGCGCTCGCCGGGATCGCGCAGGACCTGGAGCACCGGATCGGCCACGGCACCGAGGTGCTCACCGGCGGCGACGCGTTCTCGGACAAGGTGCCGAAGCTCAGCCCCACCGAGGGGATCGGCCTCGTCATCGCGCTCGTGGTGCTGCTGATGGTGTTCGGTTCGTTCATCGCGGCCGGAATGCCTTTGCTGACGGCGATCCTCGGCGTCGGGGTCTCGGTGGCGCTGGTCTACGCGGCGACGTCGGTGGCGACGGTGTCCTCCACGGCGCCGATGCTCGCCGTCATGCTCGGGCTCGCCGTCGGCATCGACTACGCGCTCTTCCTCCTTTCGCGACACAGGGATCAGCTCGCCGAAGGACTGGACGTCGAGGAGTCCATCGCGAGGGCGACCGCCACCGCGGGATCCGCGGTCATCTTCGCCGGGCTCACCGTGGTGATCGCCCTGCTGGGCCTGTTCGTCGCCGGGATCCCGTTCCTGACGACGATGGGTATCGCGGCGGCGGGCGGCGTCGCGGTCGCGGTGATCGTGGCCATCACCCTCATCCCCGCCCTGCTGGCCTTCGCCGGCGAGCGGCTGCGGCCCAAGAAGCCGCGAAAGACCCGCAAGACCAAGAAGAAGACGCGGTTCAGCCTCCGCTGGGTCCGGCTCGCCACGAAATCGCCGTGGGTCACGATCGCGCTGATCGTCGGGGTGCTCGCGGTGGCGTCGGTGCCCGCGCTGGATCTCCGGCTCGCCTTGCCGGACAACGGAACCGACGAGGACGGCACCCCGGCGCGGGTCGCCTACGACGCCGTCGCCGAGCATTTCGGGCCCGGCTTCAACGGTCCGCTCGTGGTCACCGCGGACATCCTTTCGACCACCGACCCGGTCGGGATCACCAACGGTATCGCCGACGACATCCGCAAGGTGCCCGGCGTCGCCGTCGTCCCGCTCGCCACGCCGAACCCCAAGGGCGACACCGCGATCATCCAGGTCGTGCCGACGACCGGTGCCTTCGACGAGGCGACCGACGACCTCGTCGAACGGCTGCGGTCGATGGAAGGGCAGTTCAAGGACCGGTACGGCGTGCAGACCGCGGTCACCGGGTTCACCGCCGTCGGCATCGACGTGTCCACGCAACTCGGCGACGCGCTGCTGCCGTTCGGCATCCTGGTCGTCGGGCTCTCTCTCGTGCTGCTGGCGATGGTGTTCCGCTCGATCCTCGTCCCGCTCAAAGCCACCTTCGGCTACCTGCTTTCGATCGGTGCGGCGTTCGGCGCGACGTCGTTCGTGTTCGGGCAGGGACATCTGGCCGAGGCGCTGGGCGTCACCCGCACCGGCAGCGTGATCAGCTTCCTGCCGATCATCCTGATGGGTGTCCTTTTCGGACTCGCCATGGACTACGAGGTGTTCCTCGTGTCCCGGATCCGGGAGGACTACGTCCATCACGGCGACGCGCACAAGGCGATCGAGACGGGCTTCGTGTCCGCGTCGAGGGTCGTGACCGCGGCCGCGGTGATCATGCTGGGCGTGTTCGCCGCCTTCGTGCCCGATGGGAGTGCCACGATCAAACCGATCGCCTTCAGCCTCGCGGTCGGGGTGTTCGTGGACGCCTTCCTGGTGCGGATGACGCTCGTCCCGGCGATCCTCGCGCTGCTGGGCCCGCGCGCCTGGGGGCTGCCGCCGTGGCTGGACCGAAAACTCCCGGTGTTCGACGCCGAGGGCGACGGTCTCGTCCACGAACTCCGGCTCGCCGACTGGCCCGCGCCCGGCTCGGCCGAAGTGATCAGCGCCGCCGGTCTCCGCGTCGACGACGACCGGGGCCGCACGATCTTCCGCGACGTCGAACTGCATCTCGGCCCAGGGGAGATCCTTGCCGTGCACGGTTCCGGCCCGGCGGGCAAGAGCGCCCTGCTCTACGCGCTCGCCGGTCGGGTGCCGAACGTCCGCGGTGATCTGAAGGTCCTCGGCCGGGTGCTGCCGCAGCACGCGCACGCCGTCCGGCGGAACGTCGCCTTCGTCGCCTGCAAGGAGACCGACGATCCGGCGGGCGAGGTCCGCCGCGCGCTCGACGACGGCGTCGGACTCGTCTTCGTCGACGATCTGGACACCGTCGTCGCCACCGCGCAGCGCGCGGGGTTGCGAGCCGCGTTCGCGAGCAGGGCCGCGACGTTCGCCGTGTCCTGCCAGAGCCTCGCCATCGTGCGGGATCTGCTGCCCACCACCGCCGTCGCGGGTCTCGACATGACGCCCGCCCCAGTTCCCGCCGAGGTCCGCTGATGTCCCGCTTCTTCACCGGTTCCGCCCGCGCGACCGCCTTCGGCCCGCTGACCTGGAAGACCTGGCTCGGGATCGTGCTCGTCCCGGTGATCGTCGCGCTCGGGCTGGCGTGGGCGTTCTGGTCGCCCGATGACAACCACGGTGCGGCGAAGGCCGCCGTGGTCAACGACGACGAGCCGGTGACGGTGAACGGGCAGCTGATCCCGCTCGGGCGGGAACTGGCCGGAAACCTCGTGCACGGCGAGGATTCCGCGTACACGTGGGTGCTCACCGACGCGGAGGACGCGAAGGAGGGCATCTCCGACGGCACGTACTCGGCTGTCGTGACGATTCCGCGGGACTTCTCCGCGCAGGCCACGTCGACGTCGGGGAAGCCGCTCGACGCGAAGCAGGCGATCATGCGCGTCGAGACGTCGCAGCGCACCGGCCTGGTCGACCCGGTGGCGAGCCGGGAGGTCGCGAACGCGACGCTCACCGCGCTGAACCGGCAGATCGTCGAGACCTATGTGGACAATCTGTACGTCGGGTTCTCCTCGATCCACCAGCAATTGGTGCAGGCGGCCGACGGCAGCGACCAACTCGTCGTCGGACTGCGGCAGTTGTCCGACGGGACCGGGAAACTGGCCGCGGGCGCGGGCGAACTCGCCGGTGGGGCGGGAAAGCTCAGCGGCGCCGCGGGACAACTGGCGGACGGCGCGCGCGAGCTCGCGAACGGTACCGGACAGCTCGCCACCGGTTCCGGCCAGTTGTCCTCCGGGCTGACGCAGGCGGAGAAGGACACCGCGCAGCTGCCCCGGCTGACCAGGGAACTGGCCGACGGGGCACAGCAGGTCGCGAACGGCAACAAGCAGCTGGCCGACCAGATCGCGCCGCTCGCGGACAAGGTCGTGCGGATCATCGACGCGCTGCCCTCGGCGGGCGACTCGGCGCGGAAGTTCGCCGAACTCGCCGGGAAATGCGATCAGGACACGAAGTTCTGCGCCGATCTCAAGGCCGCTTCGGAGAAGTTGACGGCCGACGCCGCGATCCTCGACGGCAAACGCGCCGAAATCCGCGACGCCGTCGTACAGACGAAGAAGGCGGTGCAAGACCTTTCGGCGGGCTCGCAGAAGGTCGCCGACGGGAACAAGCAGCTCGCGGACAAGTCGAAGGAGCTCGCGGGCGGCATCGGCACGGCGGCCGACGGCGCGCGGAAACTCGACGCCGGGGTCAAGGCCGCCGACTCCGGGGCACGGCAGCTCGCCGATGGCTCCGGGCAGCTCGCCGGCGGCGCGACGACCCTGTCCACCGGTGCCGGCGAACTCGCCACCGGCGCCCGCTCCGCCGCCGATGGCGCCGAGCGCGCCGAATCCGGTGCCTCGGAGCTGGCCAAGGGGCTCAACGAAGGCCGGGGGAAGGTGCCCGACTACACCCAGGCCGAACGCGACCACCTCAAACAGGTCGCCGCCACCCCCGCGATCGCCGACACGGCGGGCTCGGGATCGTTCGGCGAAGGCGCGGTGGCGCTGATCCTCGTCCTGGCGTTGTGGGTATGCGCGCTGGCGACGTATCAGGTGATCCAGGCGGTGCCACCGAGCGTGCTCACCACCCGCGAACCGAGCTGGCGGATCATCCTCGCCGCGGCCGTCCCCGGCGCGACGCTGGCGGTGCTCACCGCCCTGATCCTGACCGGGGTGTTCTGGGCGTTCCTCGGCCTGAGCTTCGGCAAGGCGGTGACCCTGCTGGTGGTGCTCGTGCTCGCGGCGGGGACGTTCACCGTCGTCAACCAAGCGCTGGTGGCGATCTTCAAACGTCCTGGCCGCTTCGCCGCCCTGGCGATCCTCGTGCTCACTGTCGGTGCTTCGCTGGTTTCGACCGTGCCTGGCTTTTTCGGGACCGTGCTGGGGATCCTGCCGACCAACGGCGCCTTGGTGGCGTTGCGGTCGCTGCTGACCGGGACCGACGGGCTGACGCCGGGGATCGTGCAGCTGGTGGTGTGGCTGGGAATCGGGACCCTGGCGATGATCGTGGTGACGGACCGGCGACGGTCCTTGCCGGGACGGGAACTGCGGCTGGCGTAGTGACGAGCGTCGTTAGTTCGCGTCTTGAGTGGTAATGCGGGTTATTGAGGGGTAAGTCAAAGGTGTCGTGGTCGCGGGCGGGCCGCTGACCCGCGGCGACCACCTCGCCGTCGGGGTGACTCCGTACGCCACGTTCGCCTCACCCCTCACTAGAACGCTCTTTGGCACTCACGACCCAGGCGCACAACGGCCGGATGCCGAGACTTACGACGCGAACTTCTGGCTCGGGGCACCAAGTGACGAGCGTCGCCTTCCGGTACCCCCTGGGGGTATGTATGTTGGGGTCATGAACACAGCAGTGCATGGCATGCATGGCCACGAACCCGCCGGGCTCGCGTCGACCAAGGGTGGCTACACCCTCGCGCCCACCACCACGACGCTCATCCCCGGAAAGGCGGCTCCCTTCACCTTCCGGATCCTCGACGCCGACGGCTTGCCGGTGACCGCCTACGACGCCGAACACGAAAAGCGGATGCACCTCATCGTCGTCCGCCGCGACACCGCGGGCTTCCAGCACATCCACCCCGAACTCGGTGACGACGGCACCTGGTCGGTTCCGCTGATCGTCGGCGACGCCGGGGTCTACCGCGTGTTCGCCGACTTCAGGCCCAGTGGCGGCGAGGCGGTCACCTTGGGGGCCGACCTCTTCGCCGGTGGGGATTTCCGCCCCGTCGAATACCGGACCTCGCGTGTCGCGGAGGTCGACGGCTACCAGGTCCACCTCGACGGCGAACTCATGCCGGGAATGCCGTCGAAGGTGACCCTCACCGTCACGAAGGACGGCCGTGCGGTCACCGATCTCCAGCCGTACTTGGGTGCCTACGGGCATTTGGTCGCGCTGCGCGGTGGCGACCTCGCGTATCTGCACGTCCATCCCGACGGCGAACCCGGGGACGGCCGGACCGCGGCGGGGCCCGAGGTGACGTTCTTCGCCGGGTTCCCGACGGCGGGAACCTATCGGCTGTTCCTCGACTTCCAGCACGAAGGCAAGGTCCGCACCGCCGAATTCACCGTCACCGCTTGACGGCGAACCCGGGTCTCGCTCAGTATGAACACGTGTTCATGAACGTGGGTTCATAACGAAGGAGGTTCTGGGATGCCCGGCATCGTCAACACCGCCCAGTCGGAGGCGTGGAACGGCTACGAGGGGCGGCACTGGGCCGAGCACGACGGGCGCTACGACGCGGTGAACAGCGGGTTCAACGAGTTCCTGTTCGACGCCGCCGGGATCGGCGAGCGGGATCGGGTGCTCGACATCGGCTGTGGCAACGGACAGGTCACCCGGCTCGCCGCCGGTCGCGCCCCGCTCGGGGGCGCGACCGGGATCGACCTGTCCGCGCCGATGCTCGCCACGGCCCGGGCCCGCGCGGAGGCGGAAGGCGTGGCGAACGTCGGGTTCGAACAGGGCGACGTCCAGGTCTTCCCGTTCGGGGAAGGCGTTTTCGACGTCGCGCTCAGCCGGTTCGCGGTGACGTTCTTCGCGGATCCGGTCGCCGCCTTCGCGAACGTGCGCCGGGCGCTGAAGCCGGGCGGCAGGCTCGCGTTCCTGTGCATGACCGCACTCGCCGGCACCGATCTCGGTACCGTTTTCGGTGCACTGGCACCGTTCTTGCCGACCCCGACCGGCGAGGACGGCACCGGGCCGACGGCGTTCGCCGACCCCGAACGGGCTCGCTCGGTGCTGACGGACGCCGGATTCCGCGAGGTCACGGCCACCCGAGTCGAGGCCGATCAGGTCTGGGGAAGCGACGTGGCCGACGCCGCCGGGTTCATCGCGGACTGGGGGCCGGTCAAGTATCACCTCGGTCTGGCCGGCGAAGAAGCGGCGAACAGCGCGCGACAAGCGCTTTCGGTCGCGCTCCAGCCCTTTGACGGGCCCGGCGGTGTGCGGCTGCGTGGTGCGGCGTGGCTGGTCAGGGCGAAATCCTGATGGCACCGAGGAAAGCGGCGGCGCTGCGCGACACCGAAGACGGCCGGAGCCTGCGCGAGCATCTGATCGGGACGGCCGCGGACCTGATTTCCGCCAACGGCACCGCGGAACTCACGGTACGGGCCATCGCGCGGGCGGCCGGGGTCGCCGACGGCGTGCTGTACAACCACTTCACCGACAAGGAGGAGTTGCTGGCCGACGCGCTGGCGGAACACGTGCGGCGGGTCGAGGCCGGGCTCGGCGAGCTTCCCGTACCAGGTTCGGCCACGGTCGAGAGCAATCTCCGTGCTCAGCTGGCCTACGGGCTGGCTCTGCACAAGGAGATCCTGCCCGCGTTCGCCGGGCTGCTCGCCCGTCCCGCCGTGCTCGCGCGGTTCGGGGAACTGGCCGGTGAGACCTGGCGGGATCGCCTCGCCGGATATCTGCGCGCGGAAAAGGAGCTCGGCAGGCTGGGCGGCGATGTCGACGCCGCGACGGCGATGCTGGTCGGTGTCTGCCACGAATCGGTGCTCACCGCGCTGCTCCCGCACGGCCCGGAGGTGACCACCTCGCCTGCCACGGAAGCCGTGGTCAAGACGGTGCTGGAGGGTATCGCGGTCCGGTGATCTCCGTGTCGGGTTCGACACGGGTTGATCAGCGGGTGTTCTGGGTAACCCGGTTGTGCGACTTCAGCAGGGAGGTCGCGCGCGAGGGGAAGGGTGGCTCCATGATCAACGTCGCGGAGCATCCGGTGCCGGGAACCTGGGTGCTCGACCTGCGGGCCACGACGCCGCGGGCGTTGCCGGACATGCGCGCCTGGGTGGTCAGATGCCTTCCCGATCTCGGCGAGGGACATCGCGACGACGTCCTGCTGGCGGCGACGGAGCTCGTCGCCAACGCCTATGTGCACGGTGGTGGGGCACGCCACATCCAGCTGTGGCGCGGCGTGTCGCCGTGCGCTGTCCGCATCGAAGTGGCGGATGTCAGTGTCGAACAGCCACGGGCGCGTTGTTCGCAGATCGAGGATCCCCGCGGGCGCGGTCTCCTCGTCGTCGACGGGGTGGCCGTGCAATGGGGCGTCCGGCGCGATCCGGTGCGTGGCGGGAAGATCGTCTGGGCGCACATACGGTGCGACGGCGGCTGCCCGGAAGCGCTCCCGCGCGTGAAGCGCTCCCGGAACTGACCGGCCTCAGACGGCGCGGCGTGCGGTGAGCAGGCCGAGG
The DNA here is from genome assembly GCF_044461365.1 of Amycolatopsis sp. NPDC049868. NCBI lineage: Bacteria > Bacillati > Actinomycetota > Actinomycetes > Pseudonocardiales > Pseudonocardiaceae > Amycolatopsis > Amycolatopsis sp. NPDC049868. The sequence goes on from NZ_JBITKV010000009.1 coordinate 71,418, forward strand.
GCAGAGATGGCGGCGAAGCCGAACAACAGCCACCTCGCCGACGTGACCACCGAAGCACCGCCGAGGTTGACCAGCAGGCCGGCGACCGCCGCGCCGAACGCGGTCGACATCGTCAGCACCGTCGCGATCGCGGCGGCCGCCTGCCCGCCTTCGCCGTCCGGGGCGGAGGTCATCGCAGCGACGGACAGATGGGGCATCGCGATGCCGATTCCCGTGCCGCCGAAGAAGAGCACCGGCAGCCAGGCGAGCACGACGGGCAGTGGCGGCTGTTCGGTCTGCAGCAGTCCCAGCACGGCGAACCCGATGGCGAGACAGGCGGGCCCGGCGAGCACGAGCCGTCGTGTCCTGCCTGCCGAAGCGCTCACGAGCTGGCTTACCGACCAGCCCAAGGACAGCGCGGCGGCGAAGAATCCCGCCGCCGCGGGCGGAAGCCCGCCCAGTCGCTGCCCGAACAGCGGCAGGAACGTCTCCACCGCGACGCCGGACGCCAGCACCATGATGGTCAAGTAGATCCACCGCGACCGCGAACCCCGGCGGTAGACCGAAGCAGGCAGCACACTCGCCGCCGAACGGTTCTCCGTCACCAGGAACGCGCCCACGAGTACGAGACCCGCCGCGATGAGGGCGGCCATCGCGAGGGCGTCGGACAGGATCCCGGCCACGCTCACCGCTCCGGCGGCGCCGACGATCAGGGACAGTGAAACGACCGGGACCGGCGGTGCCTGCTCCGGGCGTTCGCCGCCGCGGAGCGCCCGGGGCACGAAGACCGCCAGCGCGGCCGCCACCACAGCGAGGACCGCGAAGGCGGAGCGCCACGAACCGAACTGTGCCGAGAACCCGCCGAGCGCCGGGCCTGCGAAGTTGCCGACCCCGAACATCGCGGAGATCAGGGCGCTGCCCCGGCTCCACAACCGAGGCGGCAGCGCCGAATGGATCAGGGCGAAGCCCAGCCCGGTCAGCAGACCGGCGCCGAGGCCCTGCGTCCCGCGGCCGAGCAGAAGGACCGGCATCGACGGGCTCGCCGCGCACAGCACCGAGCCCGCGGCGAAGACGCCGAAACCGAGCAGATAGGAACCCTTGCCGCCGAAGCGTGAAAGCGCCTGGCCCACCAGCATGGTCGCGACGACCTGGGCGACCAGGAACGCCGTCATGGTCCAGGCGTACAACGATCGTCCGCCGATGTCCTGGATCGCCGTCGGCAGCAGGCTCGCCGCCACGTAGATGGTGATCGCGCCGACGAGCACGCCACCCGCCAATACCGCCGCGGTGCTCGTATGGCGGCCCAGTTCCCGCCACGACCCGACGTCTTGCCCGATGCTCACGCGTTTCTCCTCGCTGTCGAAAGGATTGCGCTTCGCATCCTGTCGGCGCGGGGAGCCCCGGTAATCGGACAAAACAGACGTGAATCACGTCACATTTTCGTGCGTCCTTCGATGGCGGCGCGAGCGGCCTCGACCGATTTACGGACGACGACTTCCGTGGAGTAGCCCTGTTTCTTGAACACTCCGTCGAGGTAGAACGTGCCGTAACCGTGCGCCTGGGTGAACAACTGCTCCATCAGTTCGAGCCCGTCCTCCGGCCGGTCGGCGACGGTGAGGCAGAGCATGACGAACTGGTCGGTCAGGCGGCGGGTCTGCTCGTGCAGCGCGGCGTGCTCGGGGCCCTGCAAGCCGTCCGAGTAGATGATGTTCATCCCGGCCCGGCGTTCGATCAGGTATTCCGTGTACGCGCCGGCGGCCGCGGCGAGTGCGGCGACCGGTTCGCTCTCGGCCTCGATGGCGTCGTGCACCCTGTCCGCCAGCTGGCAGGCGACCTTGGCGGCGATCGCGGCCAGCAGGCTTTCCTTGTCCGGGAAGTGGCGGTAGGGCGCGCCGGGGCTGACCTTCGCGCGCCTGGCGACCTCGGCGACGGAGAACGCGCCGAGCCCCTGTTCGGCGATCAGATCGAGCGAGACCCGCACGAGTTCGGCGCGAAGGTCGCCGTGATGGTACTTGCCGCCCATGTCGTGGATCACACCGTCCCGGTCGCGGAATATGTAAGAGGCCTCTTACGCTAGTTGTAAGTGACCTCTTACATGGTCTCACTGTTTCAGCGGAGGGTTTCATGACGACGACCACGCACGCCATCGCCGCGCCGTCCCCGGGCGCCGCCCTGTCGCCGACGACGATCGAGCGTCGCGACCTGCGTCCGGACGACGTGTTGATCGACATCGCGTACGCGGGGATCTGCCACAGCGACATCCACCAGGTGAAGGAGGACTGGGGCAGCGCGATCTTCCCGATGGTGCCCGGTCACGAGATCGCCGGCGTCGTCGCCGCGGTCGGCTCCGACGTGACGAAGTACCAGGTGGGGGACCGCGTCGGGGTCGGCTGCATGGTCGATTCCTGTGGTGAGTGCGAATACTGCCTCGCGGGCACCGAACAGTTCTGCCTCAAGGGCAACATCCAGACGTACAACGGAGTCGGTTTCGACGGCGAGAACACCTACGGCGGTTACAGCCGTCAGATCGTCGTGAAGGACGCTTTCGTTTGCCGGATCCCGGAAGGGATCGGCCTCGACGTCGCTGCCCCGCTGCTGTGCGCGGGTATCACCACCTACTCCCCGCTGAACCGCTGGGGCGCCGGGCCGGGCAAGAAGGTCGCCGTCGTCGGTCTCGGCGGGCTCGGGCATATGGCGGTCAAGATCGCGGTCGCCATGGGCGCCGACGTCACCGTGCTCAGCCAGAGCCTGAAGAAGCAGGAGGACGGCCTGAAACTGGGCGCGAAGGACTACTTCGCGACCGGTGACGCGTCGACGTTCAAGGCGCTGCGCGGCCGCTTCGACCTGATCCTCAACACCGTTTCGGCGACGCTGCCCGTCGACTCCTACCTCGGCATGCTGCGGGTCGGCGGCGCGATGGTGAACGTCGGCGCGCCCGGCGAACCGCTGTCCTACAACGCCTTCTCGCTGCTCGGCGGGAACAGGGTGCTCGCCGGCTCGATGATCGGCGGGATCGCCGAGACCCAGGAGATGCTCGACTTCTGCGCCGAGCACGGGATCGGCGCGGAGATCGAGACGATCTCTGCCGACCAGGTGAACGTGGCCTACGACCGGGTCGAGAACAGCGACGTCCGGTACCGGTTCGTCATCGACGCGGCGACCATCGGCGCCTGACTTCCCTGTCCGTGAAGGCCTCCTTGCCTACCCTGAAGGTAGTGAAGGAGGCCTTCACGGACGGCTACATCAGCAGCAGCGGCAGCGTGTTCATCGCGGTGTGCGCGGCGATCGGCGCCCACAGATTGCGGTAGCGCGACCACAGATAGCCGGTGAACAGGCCGAAGAACCCTTGGAACGCCACGATCGCGCCCAGGGTGAGCGGCAGTGATCCCTGTCCGTGCGTCGGCAGATGCAGCCACGCGAACAGCAGCGCCGACAGCAGGATTCCCGGCCACCGCCCGAAAAGCGCCTCCAGCCGGGTCTGCAACATGCCGCGGAAGAAGACCTCTTCGAGGACGTTCGCGGTGAAGAAGGTCAGTGTCGCGCCGACCGCCAGGTACACCGGGTCCGGGTAGTCCTCCGCGGCGGGAAGCGGCGGCGCGAGCGGGCCGAGGACGTAGAGCCAGCCGAACACGAGCACCGCCGGGATCGGCGCGAGCCATTGCCAGGTCTGCCGGGGCCGCCAGGTGAGCCGGAAGGAATCCCGCGCGGGCAGGATTCTAAGCAGGATCAACGGCAGCGCCAAGAACACCAGCGGTTTGGCGAGCGCCCAGATGTCGCGGACCAGCGCCTGCTGTCCCGCGGCCGAAACCAGGTACAACGCCAACGGCCACAGGAACGCGATGAGCGCCAAGGCCGTCGCCTGTCTGCCCAGTCCGCGCCGGTCGGTCACTGGGGGGAGCAGCTTCGGTGCGTGGAGCGGGATCCCGTGGATCAGCAGGATCCCGGCGAGCGCGGGGATCAGGGCGCCCGCGAGGGAAAGCTCCTTGGCCGAATCCGCGGACGGTTTGATCGCGTCGTGCCCGGTGGTCAGCAGCAGCGCGGGTGCGGCCGCGAACACCGCGAGCCCGCCGAAGAGGATTCCCCAGGCGGCACCCGGGCGGGTGCCGGTTTTTTCAGTCACCCGGCCAGGATCTTCGAAGCGGCGCCAGTCCGCGTCATCACTTCGGAGGACTTCAGCCGACCGCGATGACCTTTTCCAGGCTGCGCAGGCACAACGTGAGCGCCTCGTGCTTCGGCGTCTTGTCGCGCGTCAGCTCCCAGGCCGTGTAGAGCAGGCTCCAGAGCAGTTGCAGCAACCATTCCTTCGTCATCGCCGGATCGATCGAACCCTCGGCGTGCCCGCGTTCGATGAGCCGCAACAGGAGACGGTCGTCGTCGCTCTCCTCCTCCCATTCGGGCCGGGTCATCAGCTCCGGCATGGTGAACAGGAGCTGGAAGACGTCGGCGTGTTCGAAGTACTCCTGGCACAACCGAGCCAGCACGGCCGGGACCGGGCCGTCGTCGATCCTGGCCCGCTGGGTGCTCTGGGAGATCTTGTCGAGGGCGTCGTGGCTGATGGCCTCGATGAGGTCCGAACGCTCCGCGAAGTACCGGTGCACCGTGGTGCGCCCGACGTTCGCCGCCGCCGCTATATCGGCCAGCGTGGCGCTCGGTTGCTTGGTAAACGTCTCGATGGCCGCGTCCAGGATCGCGCGCCGGGTCCTCGCCCGGACACCCGTCTCGGTGACCACACCCTCACTCATGGCCGGTACCGTACCTCGCTCCCGATATGGAACTCGCTTGACGATTTTAGAACACGCATGTTCCATTGAGAACCATGAAGACTCCACGATTGAAGGTGCTGTGGTCCTTCGCGCGACCACACAAGGGGGCACTCGCGATCGGCCTGGTACTCGCCCTGCTCGGTTCGGCGACCGGTCTCGCCACGCCCATGGTCACGAAATGGGTGCTCGACTCGCTCGGCTCGTCGGCGTCCCTGGCGGGCCCAGTGCTGGCGTTGTCCGGCCTGATGGTGGTCGGCGCGATGATCTGGCTGGCGCAGTGGATCCTGCTCGGCACGGTCGGCGAGCGGGTGGTGCTGAAGGCGCGGGAATCCATGGTGCGGCGGTTCTTCCGCGCGACGATCCCGGCGATCACGAAGCGCCCGACGGGGGAGCTGGTCACCCGCGTCACCTCCGACACGGTGCTGCTGCGTGAGGCGGCGTCGTCCAGCGTGATCGGCTTGATCAACGGTGTGGTGATGCTCGTCGGCACCCTGGTGCTGATGAGCGTGCTCGACCTGGTGCTGCTGGCGACGACGGTGGCGGCAGTGCTCGTGGTGATCGCGTTGTTCGCCTGGCTCATGCCCGCCATCGCGAAGGAACAGGAGAAGGCGCAGGATCGCGTCGGCCGGCTCGGCGGCGTGCTCGAAGGCGCGCTGCGGGCGATCCGCACGGTGAAGGCCAGCCGCGCCGAAACCCGGCAGGCCGACCGGATCCTGGTCGACGCGGAAGCCGCCACGGTGCACGGCGTCCGCGCGGTGCGCCGGGAGGCCGTCGCCTGGGTGGTGGCCTGGACGGGTATCCAAGCCGCGACCCTGGTGATCCTCGGTCTGGGCGCCTGGCGGGTCGGTGCGGGCCTGCTGGAGGTGTCGAGCCTCATCGCGTTCCTGCTGTACGCGTTCGCGTTGATGGAGCCGATCACCGAACTGAGCCAGAACATGACCGCCCTGCAGGCGGGGGTCGCCGCGGCCGGGCGGATCCGGGAGATGGACGCGCTGGAGGTGGAAGAGGACCAGGTGCCCGCCAGGGCGGCGTCCGCAGGTGACCAGGACGGCCCGGTGCTGGAACTGCGCGGCGTGACCGCGGGCTACGGCGGCGACCCCGCGCTGCGCGACGTTTCGCTGGAGATCCCGAGGCGCGGGCACACCGCGATCGTCGGGCCGTCCGGCGCGGGCAAGACCACGATGCTGTCGCTGATCATGCGGTTCGTGCGGCCGCGATCGGGTTCACTGCTGCTGGACGGACGCGAGTACGCGGACCTGCCGTACGCGGACGTGCGGTCCCGGCTGGCCTACGTCGAGCAGGAGACGCCGATCGTGCCGGGGACGATCCGGGAGAACCTGCTCTTCACCCATCCGGACGCGACAGAGGAAGAAGTACGGCGGGCGCTCGCCGAAGTCCGGCTGACCGAGAAGATCGCCGCACTCGACGACGGACTGGACACGCCGCTTTCGTCGACGTCGGTGTCCGGTGGGGAACGCCAGCGGATCGCGCTGGCCAGGGCGATCCTGCGCACGCCGGACGTGGTGCTGCTGGACGAGGCGACCGCGCAGGTCGACGGCCGGACCGAGAGCGCGATCCACGACTGCATCCGGCGGCTGGCCCGCGACGGAGCCGTGGTCACCGTGGCGCACCGGCTGTCCACCGTGATCGACGCGGACACCATCGTGGTGATGGAGGAGGGCCGCGTCCGGGCGAGCGGAAGTCACGAGCACCTGCTCGCGACCGACACGCTGTACCGGGAACTGGTGGAGGCGCTGAGGATCGCGGGGGAAGCCGCTCCGGTACCGGGTTGATCCTCTTCAGGCGGGGACGGCGCGGACACCCGGCGGCATCTCGCGGTTGACCTCGTCGAGCCGGGTGGCGACGGTCCGGCAGGGTTCGCAGCCCGCCAGATGTGCGGTGATCAGATCCGCGCGGCGGCCCGGTACGCCGCCGCGGAGCCATGCGCCCATCCGGCGCCGCGCTTCCCGGCAGCACGGCGTGCCCGTCTCGGGGACCTGCGCCTGCAGGAAGGCCTGGCGCAGCCCTTCACGGGCCCGCAAGGCGAGGACGGAGGTGCCGTTGGGCGAGAGGCCGAGCAGCGGCGCCACCACCTTCGGGGAATCGCCCTCGGCTTCGGTCCGCCACAGCACGGTCCGCCAGCGGCCGGGGAGCGCGCAATAGGCGGTCCACGCCAGATGGGCGTTCGCGCGGAGGATGAGGAGTTCTTCCGCGCCCACGACTCCAGTGGCCTCTTCGACCGCCGGGGTCGTGCCGTACAGCTCGACCCGTTGGTGGTGCCGGCTCCATTTGGCGGCGAGATTCCGGATGGTGACCGCGAGATAGGGGCGGAGGTTCTCGCGCGGCCCGCCGCCGTCGCGGATGACGCTCAGGACCCGAACGAAGGCTTCGGCCACGAGGTCGTCCCGCTCGGCGGGCTCGGCGACCCAGCCCGCGGCGATCCGGCGGAGCGGCTCGGCGTGCCGCCGGAACAGCGTCTCGCCCGCGGCGATGTCACCGGCGCGGAAGGCGTCGAGCAGCGTGGCGTCCGCTGTGTCGGCGTCGACGTCATCCCTCATCGCGGTCTCCCGGACGGGCCAATCTGAATACCCTCAGTGACATTCGCTGTCAAAAGTAACGGGTACGGCAGTGTACCCGCTAACCGGCCGGGGATAAACTCCGGGGGATGACGTCTGAAGCCGACGCGCCGCGGCCGGACGGCCGGGCGGCGCGCTGGGCGGGACAGCGGGAGCGCCGTCGACGGGAGTTCGTCGACGCGGCGCTGCGCGCGATCGCCGAGCATGGTCCGGAGGTTTCCACCGAACAGATCGCCGACGAGGCCGGGGTGGCGAGAACCCGGGTGTACAAGCATTTCGACGACGCCGCCGACCTGCAGCGCGCGATCGCCGACCGCGCCGTCCGCCTCATCACCGCCGAACTGGCCCCGCTGTGGGATCCGAGCGGGACACCGATGCAGCTGATCACCATGGCGGTGGGCGCGCACACCGGCTGGCTCGCCGAACACGGGAACCTCTACCGCTATCTCGCCAGGCACTCCCAAGCCGGGCGACGCGGCGGCGACGCCATCACCGACGTCAAGACGGCGATCGCCCGGCAGCTCTCCGTCCTGTTCGAGCACTATCTCGACACCTTCGACCTCGACGACCGTATCGCCGAACCGCTCGCCTTCGGGCTGGTCGGCCTCGTCGACACGAGTGCCGCGCGCTGGCTGGAGAATCCAGGCGGCCTTGAGCTCCCGGAGCTCGCGAGCCAGCTCGTGCGGTGGATCTGGCGGGTCATCGACGACACGCTCCGGGAACGCGGGATCGAACTCGATCCGCATTCGCCGCTGCTCGTGCCGGGCGGCTGAACGCTCAGGATGTGGGAGCGGGAATGAAAGCCCGCCCGCCGGTGTCGGAGCGGTCATGGTCACCCCTTTCGACGACCCGGCCTGGGCTTCGCTGACCGGGCCGCACGCCCACTTCGCCGAACGCGCCGGCCGGGTGCTGCGCTACCAGGTCGACGTCGCCCCGTTCTTCGCCCTGCCGCCGGAACCGGACGAGAGCGTGTGGGCCGACGTCGCCGCGCTGGCGGGTCCCGGCCAGACGGTCACCGTCCACAACGCGCTGCCCGTCCCGCCCGGCTGGGAAGTCCTCGGCAGGATCGCCGGAGTCCGGCTGGTCGACGTCGCGCTCGAAGCCGCCGAAGATCCCGAAGCGGTCCTGCTGGGGCCCGACGACGTCCCGGAGATGCTGGACCTCGTCGAGCGGACCAAACCGGGACCGTTCCGGAAGCGGACCATCGAATTGGGGACATATCTGGGAATCCGGCGCGACGGCGAGCTGATCGCGATGGCGGGGGAGCGGATGCACCCGCCCGGCTGGACCGAGATCAGCGCCGTCTGCACCGACCCGGCGTATCGCGGCCAAGGACTGGCGACCCGGCTCATCCGCGCGGTGGCGGCGGGGATCCGGGCCCGCGGCGAACGCCCGATGATGCACGCGGCGGCGGCGAACACCTCGGCCATCAGGCTGTACCGGTCGATCGGGTTCGAGGTGGTGCCGCGGCCGGACTTCGTGTCGGTCCGGGTTCCGGGCTCCTTGTGAAGACACGCTAACGAGGGATTTCAGAAACTCGCGATGGACTGAACAGCACGGGCGGGCCAGACTTCGCGCCATGAAGGCATTGGTCAAAGCCGACCGAGCACCCGGGCTGGAACTCACCGACGTGCCGGATCCCGCCGTCGGTCCCGGCGACGTCGCCGTCCGCGTGCTGCGCGCCGGGATCTGCGGCACCGATCTGCACATCGACTCCTGGGACGACTGGGCGGCGCGCACCATCGCCGCGCCGCTGGTCATCGGCCACGAGTTCGTCGGCGAGGTGGTCGAGATCGGCCGGTCGGTGACCACGGTCAAAGTGGGTGACCTGGTCAGCGGCGAGGGCCACCTCGTCTGCGGGAGCTGCCGCAACTGCAAGGCCGGACGGCGTCATCTGTGCGCCAGGACCAAGGGCCTCGGTGTGCACACCGATGGTGCCTTCGCGCAGTACGCCGTGCTGCCCGAGATGAACGCCTGGGTGCACCGCACCAAGGTCGACCTCGACATCGCCGCGATCTTCGACCCGCTCGGCAACGCCGTGCACACCGCGCTCTCCTTCCCCGTCATCGGCGAGGACGTGCTGGTCACCGGTGCCGGCCCGATCGGCATCATGGCCGCCGCCATCGCGCGCCACGCGGGCGCGCGCAATGTCGTCGTCACCGACGTCAGCGAGCACCGCCTCGAACTGGCCCGCAAGGTCGGCGTCGACCTCGCGCTGGACGTCTCCTCCGCGACCATCGCCGACGCCCAGCACAAACTCGGCATGGCCGAGGGCTTCGACGTCGGCATGGAGATGAGCGGGCGGCCCGAGGCGCTGCGCGAGATGATCGCGAACATGTCGCACGGCGGGCGGGTCGCGCTGCTCGGCCTTCCCGCTTCCGACGTGTCGGTCGACATCGCGTCCGTGGTGCTCAAGATGATCCAGATCAAGGGGATCTACGGGCGTGAGATGTTCGAGACGTGGTACTCGATGTCCGTCCTGCTGCAGGCCGGGCTGGACATCTCGCCGGTGATCACCCACCGGTTCGGCTACACCGAATACGAGAAGGCGTTCGCGACGGCCAGGGAAGGCCGCTGCGGCAAGGTCATTCTGGACTGGACGGAGAACTGATGTACGGCGCGATGCGCGACGACCTCAAGGCCGGGCTCGCCGAGATCCGGGAAGCCGGACTGTACAAAGGCGAGCGGGTGATCCAGGGACCGCAACGGGCTTCGGTCAGCGTCGGCGACGGCGACGTCCTCAACTTCTGCGCCAACAACTACCTCGGCCTCGCCGACCACCCCAAGCTGATCAAGGCCGCGCAAGAGGCGCTGGACCGCTGGGGCTTCGGCATGGCGTCAGTGCGGTTCATCTGCGGGACCCAGCAGCCGCACAAGGAACTCGAGGCGAAGCTGTCGGAGTTCCTCGGCACCGAGGACACGATCCTCTACAGCTCCTGTTTCGACGCCAACGCCGGGCTGTTCGAGACGCTGCTGACCGACCAGGACGTCATCATCTCCGACGAGCTCAACCACGCGTCGATCATCGACGGCGTCCGGCTGTGCAAGGCGAAGCGGATGCGCTACCGCAACCGCGACGTCGCGGATCTGGAGGCCAGGCTCAAGGAGGCGTCCGGCGCGCGGTACCGGATGATCGCCACCGACGGCGTGTTCTCGATGGACGGCTACCTCGCCCCGCTCGACGAGATCTGCGAGCTGGCCGAGCGCTACGACGCGCTGGTGATGGTGGACGACTCGCACGCCGTCGGCTTCACCGGTCCGACCGGTCGCGGTACGCCGGAGCTGTTCGGCGTGCAGGACAAGGTCGACGTGCTGACCGGCACGCTCGGCAAGGCGCTGGGCGGTGCGAGCGGTGGCTACACCTCCGGCCGCGCGGAGATCGTCGAGATGCTGCGGCAGCGTTCGCGGCCGTACCTGTTCTCGAACTCGCTGGCGCCGTCGATCACCGCGGCCGCGCTCGCCACGCTGGAACTGCTGGACTCTTCGAGCGACCTGCTGGGCAAGCTGCGCGCCAACACCGAGCTGTTCCGGCGCCGGATGACCGAGGCGGGTTTCGATCTGCTCCCGGGTGAGCACCCCATCATCCCGGTGATGATCGGTGACGCCGCCAAGGCGGGCAAGATGGCGGATCTGCTGCTCGAGCAGGGCATCTACGTGATCGGCTTCTCGTATCCGGTGGTCCCGCATGGCAAGGCCCGGATCCGGACGCAGATGTCGGCGGCGCATTCGACCGAGGACGTCAACCGGGCCGTCGACGCGTTCGTGACAGCAAGGTCCATGATGGACGAATGATCGATCCGCGACGGCTGCGCGTGCTGCGCGCCCTCGCCGACCACGGCACCGTGACGGCGGCGGGGCAGGCGCTGCACCTGACGCCGTCCGCGGTCTCCCAGCAGCTGGCCGCCCTCGAAGCCGAGTGCGGCCAGCAGCTGCTCCGCCGCCGGGGCAGGCGGGTTTCGCTGACCCCGGCGGGTGAACTGATGGTGGTGCACGCCAACGCCGTCGCCGCCGAACTGGAACGGGCGCGGGCCACCCTGGCCGCGCTCGATTCCGGCGTACAGGGCATGGTGCGGCTGGCGAGTTTCGCCTCCGCCATCACGATGGTCGTGGCGCCGGCGATCGCCTCGCTGCGCGCCGGGTCGCCCGGGGTCACCATGCAGGTGCAGGACGTCGAAGGGCACGCGAGCATCCCGCTGCTGCTCGACGGAGAGGTCGACCTGGCGATCACCGAGGAGTACCGGCTCTCGCCACGGACGGATGAAAGCAGGCTCACCCGGTTCCCGTTGTACGTGGAGCCCTTCGACGTCGTGCTGCCCACCACGCACCGGCTCGCCCGGGCGTCCGAAGTGGACATCGACGAACTCGCCGACGACGAGTGGATCGCGCCGAAACCCGGGAATCCCTGCCGCGACGTGCTGATGATCGTCTGCGCCAATCCGGAGATCCGGCACGTCTCCGACGATTTCCACGCGATCACCACCCTGGTCGCCGCCGACGAGGGCGTGGCCTTGGTGCCGCGCAACGCTTTCGCCGCCGTTCCCGGTGCGGTCGCCGTCCCGTTGCGCGGCGAACCGCCGCTGCGCCGGGTGTTCGCCGCCGTCCGGCGGGGGAGCGCGGACCACCCGTTGCTCAAGTCCGTGCTCGCCGCGTTGCTGGACGCGGCGCCGGGTCATGCGAATGCGGACAGGGGAAGTCCCGCTTAGGATCTTGGCACCTGCCGTCTACGGAAAGACAGGGTCCGGATGCTCCAGATCGATGCCCTCACCTGGATCGTCACGATCGGACTGGTGCTCGGGCTACTGGCACTCGACCTCGTCCTCGCGGCCGTGCGTCCGCACAAGGTCGGCTTCGGCGAGGCGGTGGCCTGGTCGATCGGCTACATCCTGGTCGCGGTGGCGTTCGGTGTCTGGCTGACGCTGGCGCACGGCGGCGACTTCGGGCAGCAGTATTTCGCGGGTTACATCGTCGAGAAGAGCCTGTCGGTCGACAACCTCTTCGTCTTCGTGATCATCATGAGTACCTTCGCGGTACCCGAGGAACACCAGCACAAGGTGCTCACGTTCGGCATCGTCGTCGCGCTGATCATGCGCGCGATCTTCATCGCGCTCGGTGCGACGCTGCTTTCCTTGTTCTCCTTTATGTTCCTGCTGTTCGGGCTGCTGCTGATCTACACCGGCATCCAGCTGTTCCGGCATCGCGACGAGGATCCGGACGTCGAGAACAACGTGGTGGTGCGGACCGCGCGCCGTCTGCTGCCGCTGTCGACCGAGTACGACGGCGGCAAGCTGGTCACTCGTGTGGCGGGAAAGCGCGTCGGCACGCCGCTGGTGGTGGTGCTGCTCGCGATCGGCGGGATCGATCTGCTGTTCGCGCTGGACTCGATCCCCGCGGTCTTCGGCGTCACCGACGAGCCGTATCTGGTCTTCGCGGCCAACGCGTTCGCCCTGCTGGGCCTGCGGGCGCTGTACTTCCTCGTGAAGGGCCTGCTCGATCGCCTGGTGTACCTGTCCGCCGGGCTCGCGGTGATCCTCGGCTTCATCGGGATCAAGCTGATCCTGCACTGGGCCCACGTGGACATCGACGAGAGCGTTCCGGAGATCTCGACGCCGGTCAGCCTGTCGGTGATCATCGGCATCCTCGTGGTGGTGACGGTGGCGAGCCTGCTCAAGACCCGCAAGGATCCGACCGCCAAGGCGCATCCTGGCTCGCTGCGCGGCTCCCGTCCGGAAGAGGACTAGCGCCAGCCGCGTTCGAGGAGATCGAAGATCCTCTCGACGTCCTCCCGTGGATCCGGGCGGCCACGGGTGAGGGCCGGAATGTCCAGCACGAAGCGGGCGAGCGCGCGGCAAGCGATGTCTTCGGAGCCCACGCCGGTCTCTTCGGCGATGGCGGCGCCGAGGGCCGCGGCGTGCCGGGTCCACATGCGCTCGCCGTACTCCTGAAGCGCGGGGGTGCCGCTCACGAGCGCGGTGAACTCGGCGTACTGGGGGTGTGTCGTGAGCGGAAGCCAGGTGGCGAGCACGTATTCGCGCAACGCCTCGACGATGCCCTGGTCCTTTTCGCGCTCCCGGACGGCGGCGATCAGGCGTGCCTCGCGGTCCTGCGACTCGTCGAAGACCAGCGCTTCCTTGCCGGGGAAGTGCTTGAACAACGTCGTCGTCGAGACGTCGGCCGCCTCGGCGATGTCGCGGATGCTGACCTGGTCGTAGCCTCGCTCCAGGAACAGGTTCAGCGCGGCGTCCGCGAGTGCCTGGCGGGTGGCCGCCTTCTTGCGTTCACGCCGTCCCGGTGTCTCCATGGGCGCACTCTACCCCATGAGTTGTCACAGTCACTAAGTTGACTCGTTGCACTTTTTAACTCGTTCTGCTTTTCTGATGTTCATGACGATCAGCATCATCGGAGCGGGTCCCGGCGGCCTGACCTGTGCCCGGATCCTGCAGCAACACGGCGTCCCGGTGACGGTCTACGACCGCGACCCCCATCCCGGTGCTCGCAATCAGGGCGGCACCCTCGACCTCCACGCGGACGACGGACAGGTGGCCCTGCGCGAAGCCGGCCTCCTCGACGAGTTCTTCGCGCTCGCCCGTCCGGAAGGGCAGGAGATGCGCAAACTGGATCCCGCCGGACGGCTTCTGGAGCACCATGTCCCGGCCGAGGGGGAGCTGTTCAAACCGGAGATCGACCGCGGTCAGCTGCGTGGCCTGCTTCTCGACTCGCTGAAGCCGGACACCGTCCACTGGGGACGGACCCTGGATCGGGTCGAGGCTCCCGGGCGTCTTCGGTTCACGGATGGTGGGACCGTCGAGACGGATCTGGTCATCGGCGCCGACGGCGCGTGGTCGAGGGTCCGCCCGGCGCTGTCGGCGGCCGTGCCCGAATACACCGGAATCACCTTCCTGGAGGCATGGTTCGACGATGTCCGGAACGCGCACCCCGAACTCGCCGAACTCGTCGGCCAGGGCAGCGCGATGGCGGCCGACGGCGAGCGGTGCCTGTTCGCCCAGCGCAACAGCGGGGATCACATCCGGGTCTACATCATCCAGCGGATGCCCGCGGACTGGGTCGACGGCGGTGGCACTTCGGAGATCCGTGCCCGGCTGCTCGACGCGTTCTCCGGCTGGTCGCCGTCGCTGTTGCGGATGATCACCGACAACGACGGGCCGTACGTCGATCGGCCGTTGTTCGTCCTGCCCGTCCCGCACGCCTGGGAGCACAGGCCGTGGGGGACCCTCCTCGGCGACGCCGCCCACCTGATGCCACCGCTGGGTGTCGGTGTCAATCTGGCCATGCTCGACGCTTGCGAACTCGCCCTCGCGCTGGCCGGTTCGGCCACTGTCGGCGAGGCTGTCCGAGTCTACGAGGCGACGATGCTGCCGCGGTCCGCGGACTGTGCGCGACGGCTGGAGAACGGTGCCCAGGGGTTGCTTGAGGTCGATTAGCGTCACTTTTGTTGCCACGTAACGGTTTCCGGAAATTGTCGGTGGTCGGTTGTAGGTTCTGGGTGTGGACACTCTTAACGCCACTGTGGCGCTGTTGAAGGAAATCACCGAGTCGGATGCGTTTGGGGAGGTTAATGCTTCGTTGGATTCGTTGGGGGACAAGGACGCTATCGCTGCTGCGGTGGCGGCGTCGGAGGGGATCGCGCGGTTGGAGGCGGTCCGGTTTCGTGCGTTGAGGCAGCTGGGTCGTCATCGTGACGATGCCGCCAGTGTGGTGCAGGAGGTCGCGTTCGAACTGTCTGTTGTGGATGGTCACGCGGCTGGGTTGGTGTCGACGGCTCAGGCGTTGGTGTCTCGCCTGCCCCGCACGCTGGGGCTGCTGGATCAAGGCAAGGTGGGTGGCTTTGGGGCGATGAAGGTCGCCGCGGCCACCGCGTGGCTCTCCGACGAGGACGCCCGCGCGGTGGATGCGGTGTTGGAGGATCGGTTGCCGGATCGGAACTCGGATCAGATCCGGAAGGCGGCGAATCATGCGGCGATGATGGCCGATCGTGAGGGTGCGGCTCGGCGGACTGAACGCACTCGCGCCGGACGTCGGCTGTCGATCCGGCAGGGAGAGACCGGGGTGGCCTCGATCGAGGTCGAGGATGGCCCGGTGGAGAAGGTCGCCGCCGCCTACACGCGCATCGACCGTGAGGCACGGGCTCTGCGGGCTGGTGGGGAGACCCGCACGCTGGATCAGTTGCGGGCGGATGTCGCGCTTGATCTTCTGCTGGGTGGTCAGGGTGGGAAGAGTGAACGGTCGGAGGTGTTTCTCTATATGGACCTCCACACTTATCTCGGGTTGAACGATGATCCGGCGGAGTTGGCTGGGCACGGGCATATTCCGGCGTCGCTGGCCCGGCACATCGCTGGTGGTTCGAATACGGTGTTGCGGCGGATCATCACCGACCCACTCTCCGGGCAAGTCCTCGATCTAGGCCGGGACCGGTACCGGCCGACGGCGGGGTTGGACGAGTTCGTGCGGGTGCGGGATCGTGAGTGCCGAAGACCGGGGTGTCACCGGGTGGCGCAGGCGTGCGATCTCGATCATTCGGTGCCGTGGCAGCACGGTGGCCATACCGCGGATACCGAGCTGGTCGATCTGTGCCGCCGGGACCATCGGTTGAAGGACGAGCCCGGCTGGAACTACCGGTTGGCGTCGGATGGGACCCTCACCATCACCACGCCCACCGGGCGGAGTTACGACAGTTCGCCTCCTCCGCTGCACGAACCCCGCGCGGAGGAACCACCACCGTTCTGAGTTGTTGCCGGAAAACGACCACGGCTCAGCTCTGAGAAGATCGTCACGTGGTCTTCTGTGCGACAGGGCCTCCGTCTGGGGCGGAGGGGGTCTCCATGCTGGCTCGGGCAAGGGTGATCGCCGCCGCTTGCCCCTTGTCCCGCCGGCCCCCGTTGTCGAACTACCCCACAATGGAATCCCGAACGGGCAGCGCCCCGGTCTCCAGTCCGCCGCTGCGTGAATCCCGTGCCGTGGAACCGCCGCCGTTTTGAGTGGTTGCCGGAAACGGCCACGGCTCAGCTCTGAGATGGTCGTCACGTGGTCTTCTGTGCGACAGGGCCTCCGCCCCGGGGCGGACGGGGTCTCCAAGCTGGCCCGGGCAACGGTGATCGCCGCCGCCTGTCCCTTGTCCCGCCGCCCCCTCGTGGCCGGAATTCGACGGCGGTCGTGATCACACAGCACCAGCGCGCGCGACACAGGTCTTACCCCACAACAGAATCCCGAACAGGCAGCGCCCCGGCCTCCAATCCGCCGCTGCACGAACCCCGTGCCGAGGAACCACCACCGTTCTGAGTTGTTGCCGGAATACGGCCACGGCTCAGCTCTGAGATGGTCGTCACGTGGTCTTCTGTGCGACAGGGCCTCCGCCCGGGGCGGACGGGGTCTCCAAAGCTGGCCCGGGCAACGGTGATCACCGCCGCCTGCCCTTGCCGAAATGTGGCAACGGCTCTAAACGTCCTGCATAACTCTTCCCTCGTAGCCGAAATTCGACGGCGATCGTGATCACACACCACAGCCCGCGCGACACAGGCCCTACCCCACAACAGAATCCCGAACAGGCAGCGCCCTGGACTCCAATCCGCTGCTGCATGAACCCCGTGCCGAGGAACCACCACCGTTCTGACCCCGTCGCCGAAATCCGGCGACAGCTCAACGGGTTCGCGACGGTGAATATCGCTGCCATGGCACCATTTCGCGGCTCATGGCGTTCCGGGACGATGCTCTGAGCGGAGCAGACCGTAGACGAGCACATCGACATACTCGCCGTGGTAGAAGGACCTGCCGCGCATGACCCCTTCCCGGCGGAACCCCAGGCGTTCGAGGGCTTTCTGCTCGCCGAGGTTACCGCCATTGGTGAGGGCTTCGATTCTGTTCGCGGTCGTGCGGCCGAACAGGTAGTCCACGAGCAGTCTCTGCGCCACCGTGCCCACTCCCTGTCCACGATGCTCGGGTAGCACCCCCACGCCGATCTCGTAGGTGACACCCGAGGGGAAGCCGCGGGGCTTCCAGGAGGCGATGCCGATAACCGTGTCGTCGGCCCGCGCGATCGCAACCGCCGCGGACTCGGCGGAGATGTACCCGTCGGTCTCCCATCGCTTGCGGCGTGCCCTCGGATCACCGAATCCGGGCCACTCGAACTCGCCGAGCGCATCGGGATCCGTGCAGAGGCGGTCGAGAAAGGCAAGGTCGGCCTCGGTGAACGCCCTCAAGTGGACTTTGTCCGGGCGGTTCGCTGGAGTCATGAAGGCCAGTATCGCACCCGGAACATCACCCGTCAGGCTACCTCACAACAGAATCCCGAACAGGCAGCGCCCCGGCCTCCAAAGAAGACCCCCGAGAAGGCTCCCGCACCACCAAAGTCGCGACGAAAGTCAGCGCGATACACCCGGTGACCCACCAGAAGAACACGCTCTCGTGCCCAGCCTGCTTCAAAGCCAGCGCGATGGGTTCCGAAAGCCCGCCGAACACCGCGGTCGCCAGGGCGTGCGGCAGGCCGACGCCGAGCGCTCGGACGTTGGTGGGGAACATTTCCGCCTTGATGATGGCCGACAAAGCGGTGTAGCCGCTGAGGAAGACCATGGCGGTGATCATGAGCAGGAAGGCGATCCACGGATTCCCCGTCCGCCCCACGAGCGTCATGATCGGCACGGTCAGCAGCATGCCGCCGACGGAGAAGCCGAACATGACCGGGCGGCGGCCCCAGCGGTCGGAAAGGGCGCCGGCGACGGGCTGCATGAAGATGAACAGGAACAGGGCGGCGAAACCGATCAGCGAAGCGGTCGGCTTCGGGATACCGGCGGTGTTCACCATGTACTTCTGCAGGTAGCTGGTGAAGGTGTAGAACGCCACCGTGCCGCCGATGGCGAGACCGAGGACGGCCAGGACCTGGCGGCGGTGCTCGCGCAGCAGAATCCTCAAGCCGCCGCGCGGAGGCGAACCGGCGGCCGAAGAGCGCCGGAAGTGTTCCGATTCCACCATGCTCCGGCGGAGGTACATCACCACGAGTCCGGCGATCGCGCCGAGCACGAACGGGATCCGCCAGCCCCACGCGTACATCTGAGCCTCGGTGAGCAGCGACTGCATCACGATCATCACCAGCAGGGCCGAGAGCTGCCCGACGGTGATCGAAACGTACTGGAAGCTCGAGTAGAACCCGCGTCGCCGCGGAGTGGCGATCTCGGACAGGTAGGTCGCGCTCGAACCGAACTCGCCGCCCACCGAAAGGCCTTGCGCGAGCCTGGCGACCACCAGGATCACGGGCGCGAGGATGCCGATCGTCGAATAGCCGGGCGTGAGCGCGATGGCCAGTGAGCCGAAGCTCATCAGCGTCACGGACAGGGTCAGCGCGGCCCGGCG
This sequence comes from Amycolatopsis sp. NPDC049868, assembly GCF_044461365.1. Lineage (NCBI taxonomy): Bacteria > Bacillati > Actinomycetota > Actinomycetes > Pseudonocardiales > Pseudonocardiaceae > Amycolatopsis > Amycolatopsis sp. NPDC049868. The sequence goes on from NZ_JBITKV010000009.1 coordinate 90,094, forward strand.
GCCGAACCTGTCCGCGTAGAGGCCGAGGAGCCAGCCGCCGAGCGGGCGCATCAGGAACCCGACGGCGAAGACGACGGCCGTCGAGAGCAACTGCGCCGTCAGGTTTCCCTCGGGGAAGAAGCTGGCCGCGAAGTAGATGCTGAACGAGGCGTAGACGAACCAGTCGTACCACTCGACCAGGTTTCCAAGGCAGCCGCGGACCACGTTCGCGACGACGCCGGGTGTCTTGTGCGGCAAGGGAAGCTCCTTTGCTCCGGGAATGCCGCCCATCATGAGCTGTGATCCCTGCGGTTGAGAAATAGAAATCCTCGATGGGCACATACCCGGTCGGCATGGTCTACCCGAGGAAGTCGCTCACCAGATCGCTCGACTCGGGGCGGCACTCGTCGAAGTAGGCGTGCCGCGCCCCGGCGAAGAGATGCATCCGCGCGTCGGGAATCCGGTCCGTCAGCAACGGCGCGTTGGCCACCGGCGCGAGCAGATCGTCGTCGCCGTGCAGGACGAGGGTGGGCGCGGTGATCTCCGGGAGCACGTCCCAGGCGTCGTGGGTATTGCTCGCGACGAGATGCCCGCGCACCGCGTGCGGTGGCATGCCATGCGCGCCCAGCACCCGGTACGGACCGGGGTTGGCCGCTCGCCAGGCCGGCGTGTACATCAAGTCTTCCAGCGTCTCGCGCGCTTCCACCGAGGATCGCCGCGCCAGGGCCAGCCGCACGTCGTTCGAGCGCTCGACACCGTGCGTGCCGCCCGGCGTGGTGCAGCCGAGGACCAGCCGCCGCACCCGATCGGGATACCTCGCGGCGACCCACTGTGCGACGCGCCCACCCATGGAAGTGCCGTAGACATCGGCTTCGCCGACTCCGAGTCCGTCGAGCACGGCGATCACGTCGTCCGCGAAACCCGTTGTGGAGTATGCGGAATCGGGTGCGTCACTGGCGCCGGTGCCGCGATAGTCCATGGTGATCGTGCTCGGGAAGTCCTCGCGCGTGCGGTCCCACCACGTGTGGTCGTTCGCCTGCCCGGCCAGCAGTACGAGCGGCCTGCCCGTGCCGTGCCACTGGTAGGCCAGCCGGGTGCCGTCGGCGGCGACGGCGTGGCCGGTGCGGGGGATCGTGCTCATTCTTCTCCTGTTCGGTCTTCCCAGAGCCGCGCCGAGGGCCATTCGCCCTCGCGCACGGTCCGGTGGATCTGCCGGACCAATGCCCGGGCGACGGCGTCGACGGCGGGCGTGACGCGCCCGGTCCTGGGCGTGCCGAGGACGACGGTCCGCCAGACCTCCGGCTCGCATACCGGAGCCGCGCTCAGGGTGCCGTCCGCGACGTCCGCCGCGATACCGATGCCGGGGAGGATCGTCCAGCCGTGCCCGCCGAGTACGAGGCGTTTCTGCAGGGTCATGGCGTTGGTCTGCACGGTGACCTCCGCCTCGGCGCCCGCCTCACGGGCCGCGCCGTCGATGAGGGTGCGCAGTGCGTGCCCCTCGGACGGCATGACCAGCGGATGCGCGGCGACCTCGGCGAACGGGACGGGCCGCGCGGGATCGAGTCCGGCCGACGGGGGAGCGACCGCCCAGAGCCGTTCGCGGACCAGCGGACGGACGTTGAGCGACGGCGTGCTGGTCAGGTTGTAGAGCAGGCTCAGGTCGACATCGCCGTCGTCGATCCACCGCTGGAGATGTCCGGAGTACGCGGTGAGCAACCGCAGTTCGATCCCCGGATGCTCGCGCAGCACGGCCGTCGTCAACGGCGCGGCGAGCCGTTCGGCGGCGCTCTCCAGCAGGCCGACCGTGACGATCCCGGTGACCACTCCGGGCTTCGGGGCCAATTCGGCACGGGCCCGGTCGAGTTCCGTGAGTGCCCGGCGCGCCCGTTCGACGAGCGTCGCGCCCGCCTCGGTCGGGCGCATCCCGTGGCGGGTCCGCTCGAACAACGGCACCCCGAGTTCCTGCTCCAGGGTGCGGATCTGGCGGGTGACCGCGGGCTGGACCAGGTGCAGCAGCTCGGCCGCACGGGTCACGCTGCCGACCTCGGCGACCGTCACCAACGCCTTGAGCTGCTTGAAGTCCACCGTCGTCCCTTCGCATCGCGGACCGGTATGCGGCTATCATGATTCGGTATTTCACATACCGTCTCATCATCGCCCATGATAACCACATGACCGAGGAAGAGACCGAGATCGTCGCGCTCGTGGCCGAGTTCGTGGATCGCGAGGTCCGGCCCGTCGCGCGGGAGCTCGACCACACGAACACCTATCCCGGCGAACTCATCGACCAGATGAAGACGATGGGCGTCTTCGGGCTGGCCGTACCCGGGCCGTGGGGCGAGACCCACGTTTCCGCCCAGTGCTACGCGTCGGTGACGGAGGAGCTCGCGCGCGGCTGGATGAGCCTCGCCGGCGCGATGGGCGGCCACACCGTTGTCGCGAAACTCCTTGTCACGTATGGCACACAGGAGCAGAAGGACACCTACCTGCCGAAGATGGCGACGGGGGAGATCCGGGCGACGATGGCGCTCACCGAACCCGGCGGCGGCTCGGACCTGCAGGCGCTCCGCACCACCGCACGCCGCGAGGGCGACGAGTACGTGATCAACGGCAGCAAGACGTGGATCACCAACGCGCGCCGGTCCCAGCTGGTCGCGCTGCTGTGCAAGACCGACCCCGCCGCCGAACCCGCCCACAAGGGGATCTCCGTCCTGCTGGTGGAGAAAGGGCCTGGTTTCGAGGTCTCGCGGGATCTGCCCAAGCTCGGCTACAAGGGCGTCGAGAGCTGCGAACTTTCCTTCGCCGATTTCCGCGCACCGGCGACGGCGCTGCTCGGTGGCGTGGAGGGGCGCGGCTTCGCTCAGATGATGCGGGGCCTGGAGATCGGCCGGATCCAGGTCGCCGCCAGGGCACTCGGCGTCGGCCGGGCCGCGCTGGAGGATTCCCTGCGCTACGCCCAGGAGCGCGAGAGCTTCGGCAAACCGATCTGGCAGCACCAGTCGGTCGGCGATCATCTCGCGGACATGGCGACGAAACTCGAGGCCGCGCGCCAGTTGGTGCACCACGCGGCGCGCCGCTACGACTCGGGCGAACGCGCGGATCTGGAGGCCGGGATGGCGAAACTGTTCGCCTCCGAGGCCGCGATGGAGATCGCGCTCGACGCGGTCCGCATCCACGGCGGCTACGGCTACTCGACGGAGTACGACGTCGAGCGGTATTTCCGCGACGCGCCACTGATGATCGTCGGCGAGGGCACCAACGAGATCCAGCGGGGCGTGATCGCGCGCCAGCTGATCGAACGGCACCGCATCCCGTCCTGAACCCTGAGGAAGGCTTCATGCGCCAACCACTTGAGGGAATCACCGTCGTCGCGCTGGAACAGGCCGTCGCCGCGCCCTTCGCCTCACGTCAGCTCGCCGACCTCGGCGCGCGCGTGATCAAGATCGAACGCCGCGGCGTCGGCGACTTCGCCCGCGACTACGACCGGACCGTGCACGGACAGTCGAGCTACTTCGTCTGGCTCAACCGGGGCAAGGAAAGCGTCGAGCTCGACATCAAGGACCGGGCGGACCGGGCGCTGCTCGGCGCGATGATCGGCCGGGCGGACGTCTTCCTGCAGAACCTCGCCCCCGGAGCGGTGGAACGGCTCGGTCTCGACGCCGGGACGTTGCGCGCGGAACGTCCGGAGCTGATCCACTGTTCGATCTCGGGCTACGGTCCGGAAGGTCCATATCGGACGAAGAAGGCCTACGATCTGCTGGTGCAGTGCGAAACCGGGCTCGTGATGTCCACCGGAACGCCGGAGACCCCGGCCAAGGCGGGAATCTCGATCGCCGACATCGCCACCGGGATGTACGCCTACAGCGGCATCCTCACCGCGCTGTACGACCGCGAGCGCACCGGCGAGGGGGCGGGCCTGCATGTCGCGATGATCGACTCGCTCGGTGAATGGATGAGTCAGCCCGCCTATTTCTCCCGCTACGGCCAGGAACCGCCGAGGCGCACGGCGGCGGCGCATCCGTCGATCTCACCGTACGGGCCGTACCGCACCGGTGACGACAAGGTCTTCCTGAGTGTCCAAAGTGAACGGGAGTGGGTCGTGCTCTGCCGGGATGTCCTTGCCCGCCCCGAACTCACTGAAGACCCGCGCTTCCGGACCAACGACGACCGCGTCCGCGACGACGGCGAGCTCACCGCGATCCTGGAAGAGACCTTCACCGGCCTGACCGCGGACGAGGTCGGAGATCTGCTGGAGCGGGCCGGGATAGCCAATGCCCGGTTGCGGACGCCGGAGCAGTTCACCCGGCATCCGCAGCTGGTCGCGCGAAACCGTTGGCGCGCGGTGGAAACTCCGGCGGGCCCGCTGGAGGCGCTGCTCCCGCCGGTCGAGGTCGACGGCCGCGAACCGGTCATGGGACCGGTGCCCGCGCTGGGCGCGCACAACGAGTCGATCCGGGCCGAGTTCGGTGCCCGGCAGGAGGTGCGAACGTGAAGGAAATCCTGCAGCCCGGCCCCGCGGAGGCGCTGGCCTCGCTGCTCGACGTAGACCTGCCGGATCTGGACCGCGACGGACTGCCCCTGCTGTGGCACTGGTTCTACCTGCTGGATCGGCCGGCGCAGGCCGATCTGGGCCCGGACGGCCATCCGATCCGTGGCGCGATCCCCGCGCCGCCGGAGCCGGGACGCCGCCGGATGTGGGCGGGCGGGCGAGTGCGGACGCTCGGACCGTTGCGGTGCGGGCTGCCGGCCGAACGGCGGACGGAAGTGCTTTCCACCCGGGAAAAGCAGGGCCGCACCGGACGGCTGACGTTCGTCGTGACCGGCCACAAGATCGTCCAGGGCGGCGAGATCGTGGTCGAAGAGGAGCAGGACATCGTCTACCGCGACGCCGCCTCCGGCCAGGCCGAGGCGGCCACCGAGGAGCCGGAGGTGCCGGTGGCCGAGGACGAATGGGCGATCGACGTCTCACCGACGCTGCTGTTCCGCTTCTCCGCGCTGACCTACAACGCTCACCGCATCCATTACGACCGCGACTACGCCCGCGACGTCGAGGGCTATCCGGGGCTGCTCACCCACGGCCCGTTGCAGGCGCTCGCGATGGCCGAAGCCGCCCGGCGGCGGGGGTGCGGCGGGAGACTGGCCTTCGACTACCGCCTCGTCTCGCCCCTGTTCGATCATCAGGGCATGATCGTCCGGGCCGACGAGAGCGGCACCGCCGTGCGTGATCGGCACGGACGGCGGACGGCGACCGGGACCGTGCGGAGCCTCGACCGATGAACGAGATCCTGACCAGCGCGAAGACCTTCCTGTTCGTCCCCGGTCATCGGCCGGACCGGTTCGCCAAGGCCGCGGCCAGTGGCGCCGACGTCGTCATCCTCGATCTGGAGGACGCCGTCGCGCCCGAGCGGAAGGAGGCCGCCCGGGAGCACGTCCGGGCGTGGCTGGGAGAAGGCCATCCGGCGGTCGTCCGGCTCAACGCCGCCGGAACCGCTTGGTACCACGAGGATGTCGCGAGTATCGGCCGCGCGCTCGCGGTGATGCTGCCCAAGGCCGAGGATCCCGCCGAGATCGATGCCCTCGCCGGACGGCTCCCCGGGATCCCGATCGTGCCGCTGGTGGAAACGGCGGCCGGGATCGCGAACGCGGTGGCGGTCTGCCGTGCGGACGCGGTGGTGCGGCCCGCTTTCGGCAGCGTCGATCTGGCCGCGCAGCTCGGTGTCGATCACCGGTCGCACGAGGCGTTGCGGTACGCGCGGTCCGCGCTCGTCGTCGCCGCGGCGGCCGCGGGCCGGGCGGCCCCGATCGACGGCGTCACCACGGCGCTCGACGACGAAGCCGCGCTCACCGCCGACCTCGAACACGCCAGAACCCTTGGCTTCACCGGAAAACTCTGCGTGCACCCGCGCCAGGTCGCGGTCGCCGATCGTGGGCTGGCCCCATCGGAGAGCGAAATCGAGTGGGCGAGGGGAGTGGCGGCGCTCGTGGGAGACGGCTCGGTGGCGGTGGCGGGCGGCCAGATGATCGACAAGCCGGTCGAAGCCCGGGCCAGGGCGATCCTCGATCGCGCGGGTGAGCCATTCCGGCCGGCCGGCTGACGGACCCCGCCTACTGGCGCGTCGCGATCCCGTCGTACATGACCCGGCGGACCGCCCGGCTCATCGCGGCCTGCCGTTCCGGTGCGGGATCGCGCAGTTCGGACAGCACCGACGCGAGGATCATCCCGTTGATCGCGCGGGCGGTGGAGTCCACGTCCAGGTCTTCGTGCAGATACCCGAGGCGGACGCCGTGGTGCAGATAGCCGGCGGTCAGCTCGGCGGCGGTCTCGTAGAAGTCCAGCACCCGTTCCCGCATCTCGGCGTCGATGCCCGCCGCTTCGAGCAGGAGGAACCGGGCCATCCGCGGGTCGCTGCCGAAGATCCGGGCGAGCGCGTCGCCGATCCGCGCGCTCTGCTTGCGGTACTCGGCCAGGCTGTTGACCGCGTCCGGCGCGTTGTCCGCGGCCAGCGCGCCGACCACCTTCTCGACCAGGTCCGTGATGACGTGGTCGACGATGTCCCGTTTGTTCTGGAAGTACCGGTAGAAGGTGCCGTGCCCGATGCCCAGCCGGGCGGCGATGTCGGCGATCCCGGTCGCGTGGTAGCCCCGCTCGGCGAAGCAGTCGAACGCGGTCTCCACGATCTCGCGCCGTAGTTCCTGCTTCTTCCGTGCGGCCCTGCTGACCGGGATCTCCGTCGTCATCCCACCAGCTTATTGCCTGACGCGTTCAAATGACATACCGTTCCGGAAATGACACGTCATTCCGCGAGGGCGCTGGTGCTCGGCTGCGGCGGGACCTTGGGGTTCGCCTGGACGGCCGCGGTTCTCGACGCGCTGCACACCAAGGCCGGCTGGGACCCGCGGGAGGCGGATGTCCTGGTCGGCACGTCGGCGGGGGCCGAGGCGGTGGCCATGCTCGGGGCGGGCATCCCGGCGAAGGCGATCCTCGACGCGGTGGCGAGCGCGCCTGGCGGTGACGCCGTCGTCGCCGCGCACGTCCGGCGGATTCCGGACAGGTTTCCGCCGGTGCCGTATCCGCGCTGGCCGGCGGCCGGATTGGTCCGGGCGGCGCTGCGCCGTGACGTCGACACGCTCGCCGGTCTCGCGGGCCTCCTGCCCCGGGGCAGGGGTGACGCGGGCTGGCTTCGCGAGCTCGGGGACGCACTGGCGCCCGGCGGCTGGGTTCCGCATCCCGCGACCTGGCTGATGGCCGCGGACCCGATGGGGAAGCGGGTCGCGCTCGGCTCCCCGGACGCGCCGCCCGCCCGCCTCGGCGAGGCGATCGCCGCGTCGTGGGCGATCCCCGGCTGGTTCCCACCGTCCGTTGTGGACGGACGGCCCCTGCTCGACGGCGGCACGGTCTCCCCGACGTCGGCCGATCTCCTGCTCGGTCACGACGTCGGCGAGGTCGTGCTGATCGCGCCGATGAGCAGCGAAGGCGGCGCTCCGGCGCGTGGTGCGGCCCGGCTGGAACGGCCGTTGCGGACGGCGATGACCAGGCGGGTCGACGACGAGGCGCGGCGGTTGCGCGCGGCCGGTGTCCGGGTGGTGCGGATCGAGCCCGGCCCTGCCGATCTCGCCGCCATGGGCGCGAACTTCATGGACGGACGGCGGCGGGAGCACGTGCTCGCCACGGCGTCGAGGACGGCGCCCGGCCTGGTCGCCGCGGCCTTCGAACGAGAAGGAGTACGCGCATGACCAAGTACCCGGACCTCGATCTCGCTCACGCGCACGTGGCGATCACCGGCGCGGGCCAGGGCATCGGCCGTGCGACCGCGGAACGCATGGCCGCTCTCGGCGCGCGTGTCTCCATCGGCGACCTCGACCTCGAAGCCGCGAAACGGACCGCCGCCGAAATCGGCGGCACCGCACATCACCTGGACGTCGCCGATCCGGCGTCGTTCGCCGCGTTCCTCGGCGAGGCCGAACAGGCGAACGGGCCGCTCGCGGTGCTCGTCAACAACGCCGGGATCATGCCGAACGGTGGCTTCCTCGACCTCTCCGACGCGCTGAACCGGGCGACCATGGAGGTCAACGTCTTCGGCGTCGTCCACGGCATGCGGCTGGCCCTGCCCGGCATGCTGGAACGCGGGCGCGGGCATATCGTCAACGTCGCGTCGCTGGCCGGGAAGTTCCCGGTGAAAGGCCTGGCGATCTACAACGCCAGCAAGTTCGCCGTCGTCGGGCTGACCGCGGCGACCCGGCTGGAGTACGCGCCGCACGGAGTGAGCGTCTCCGCCGTGCTGCCGTCGGCGGTCGACACCGCGCTCGCTTCCGGGCTCGACATGCGGCCGATCCCGAAGGTGAAACCGGGCCGGATCGCCGACGCGGTCGTGGATTCCGTCCGGACCCGCGCCGCGGAGATCGCCGTACCCGGCTATGTCGGCGCGCTCGCGACCCTCGCGGCCGTGACCCCCGAACCGGCGCTCAACGCGTTCCGCCGGCTGGTGCGGGACGACCGGGCCCTGCGCCCCGATTCACCCGAGCGGGACGGCTACCGCGCCCGCCTCGACCAGGACACCCACCGGGAGGAAAACGCATGACCACGCAGTACGACGCCGTCGTCGTGGGCGCCGGTTTCGGCGGGATGGGCGCGGCGATCCAGCTCAACCGGCTCGGCTACGACAACCTGCTCATCCTCGAACGCGAATCCGACCTCGGCGGCACCTGGCATGTGAACCGCTATCCCGGGCTGGCCGTCGACATCCCGTCGGCCACCTACTCGTACTCGTTCGAGCCGAATCCGCACTGGTCGCGGCTCTTCGCGCCGGGCGCGGAACTGAAGCGGTACGCGGAGCACGTCGCGGACAAGTACCGGCTGCGGCGCTACATGCGTTTCGGCTCGGTGGTCACCGGCGCGGTCTGGGACGAGGCGGACGCGCATTGGAAGGTCTCGCTCGCCGACGGCGACCCCGTCACCGCCAAGTATCTCCTCACCGCCACGGGATTCCTTTCCCAGCCGAAGAAACCCGACATCGCCGGGATCGGCACCTTCGGCGGCAAGGTCATCCACACCACCGCCTGGGACGACGACTACGACCTCGCGGGCAAGCGGGTCGCGGTGATCGGCACCGGCGCGACCGCGGTCCAGCTGATCCCCGAGATCGCCAAGGTCGCGCGGGAACTCACCGTGTACCAGCGGACCCCGATCTGGGTGAGCCCCAAACTGGACTTCCCCGTGCCCAAGGCCGTCCGGCGGGCGTTCGCCGCGCTCCCGTTCACCCAGCGGGCCGCCCGGCTGACCGGGACCGCGCTGCTGGAACTGATGATGGTGTCCGGTGTCCTGCACTACAAGCAGCTGCCGATGGCGAACCGGCTCGGCAAGCTGTGGTGCCAGGCGCATCTGCGCCGTCAGGTGCGGGATCCGGGGCTGCGCGCGGAACTGACGCCGCGCTATTCGTTCGGCTGCAAGCGTCCGACGTTCTCCAACGAGTACTACCCGGCCTTCACCAAGGACCACGTGCACCTGGAGACGACGTCCATCGCGAAGATCGACGAGACCGGGATCGAGACCGCGGACGGGCGGCGGCGGGAGATCGACGTCCTGGTGCTGGCGACCGGATTCGACCTGTGGGAGGCGAACTTCCCGGCGATCGAGATCATCGGGCGCGGCGGCCGGGATCTCGGGAAGTGGTGGCGGGAGAACCGTTTCCAGGCCTACGAGGGCGTCGCCATCCCGAAGTTCCCCAACTTCATCTCGCTCAACAGCCCGTATTCCTACTCGGGATTGTCCTACTTCACCACCATCGAGACGCAGATGCGGCATATGGACCGGCTCTTCGGCGCGATGCGGCGGCGTGGTGCGACGGAGTTCGAGGTCACCCAGGAGGCCAACGACGCGTTCCTCGACCGGATGACCGAACGCCTCGGCGACTCGATCTTCACGCTCGGGAACTGTGCCCCGGCGAACAGCTACTACTTCAACCCGCACGGGGAGGCGACCCTGCTGCGGCCGTCCTCCACGCTGAACGCCATCAAGGAGGCGCGGAGCTTCCCCATCGAGGACTACACGTTCGCGTAGGGTGCCGGGACCCCGCGTGGTCCCGGCACCCTTGGCGCTTACTGCTTGCGGAGCCGCAGTGTGACGGCCGTGCCCGCGGCGGCGAGGAAGACCGCGCCGAGCGCGTACGGCCACCACGGCACTTCGGTGTCGCCCACCGGGGCGGCACCGTAACCGCCGGCGGCACCGGTGCGGTCGTAGGTCGAGCCGGGCAGTTTGTCGCCGTAGCGGCTCTGCAGGGCTTCGCGGTAGGCGGCGAGCGACATCTTCTCGCCGGTCTTCACCACCGACGAGCCGTCGAGGACGGTCACGGTGTCGCCGTCGACGGCGTACCAGGCGCCCGCCTGAGGTTCGCTCAGGAGGTAGCCCTTGCCGACCTGCGCTGCGAGGCGCTTTTCGACGTCACCCGAGGCGACGTTGTAGACCGACCAGCCCGAGCCTTCACGCTGCGACCACACGGTCGCGGCGTCACCGTTGCCCAGGGTCGCCGGTGTGGCGACGTAGGCGAGTTCGGCCGGGACGGTGGAGGTGCCGGCGATGAAGGCGGCGGTCGGCTGGTAGACCGCCACCGGTGTCCGCGGATCGGCCTTGGCGGTTTTGGCCGCGAGGGCCGTGTCCGCCTTGGCCGCGCCGGGGAACTGCGCCGTGGCGAGCCGCTGGGTGGTCGCGTCACTGGTGACCACTGTGGACACCGCGGCGAGGTCGGCGGCGGTGGGCGCGCCGCTGGGGGCGTCGGCGGCGGAGGACTGCCCGCCGAGCGCCAGTGACAGTCCGATGGCGAGGATCGTGGCGCCGAGGAAGGTTCGCTTCATGGTTTCAGTCCTTGATCCCGTAGACGGTGTGGGTCCAGGTGAACGAGTTGTTGGACCGGTAGGCGCTGTAGCTCATCTGGTTGTAGCGGGGGTTCGAGCCCCACGGGTCGCCGAAGTACACCGTCGTCGCGCCGTTGGTGTTGTCGTAGCCGTAGAGCACGTGCATATGCCCGCCGCCGTTGCGCCAGCCGATCCGGGTGCCGATCGGCTGCCGCGCGTCGACCTGGCTCTTGATGGAGGCGAAGCTCAACGTCTGGCCGGAGGAGCTGTAGGTGCCGACGTTGCTGAACCCGAGCCAGCGGAACACGCGCTGCTGATCGCTCAGGTAGCCCTGGTTGTTCGCGCAGTCCGAACCGGACTCGTTGTGCGCGATCTGGCAGAACTTCGTCTGCGTGAGGGAGTGCCCCCACCAGGCGGCGATGGTGTTGCCACTGGCGTCCCAGCACCAGTTGCTCTTCTCCTGGGCCTGCATCTTGATCGGGATCGTGGTGGCCGCCGTGACGGCGGGCTCCGCGGCGGCGGGCGCCTGCAAGGCGACCAGCGCGGCGATACCGGCGCAGGCCGTGGCCAGCCCGCGCCTGAACGAGGTCTTCACCGTCGGAACACTCCTAACTGGATGGTCGAACGCGAAGCAGGCGCGGCGGCTACCCGAAAGGGACAGGTGGGGACTTCGGCTACCCGAATGGGTGGCGGACCGGCGCGAGCAGGGGGACTTGCGCTGTGGTGAGATAACGGAGGGGCACTGCGAACAGTCTGAGATTCACCCTCCGGTGGACTCATGGCAAGGTTCGCGGCAATACCTAAGGGTCCGTATTGCCGCCGCGGGAGCCGGTGTCACCGCAGGTCGTCGTCGGCCGATCGAGTTAACGGCGCGGCGAAGTCGTGACTCCGTTGGTGTGGACCAGCGGAAAGCGCGCGGCTCGTGGTCACTGTTCGTGTTCCCACCTTTCGGCGGGTGTCCGCTCGGTATGGTCCCGAACATGCCGACGATCGGTACGGCACCGGTGTTCGTGGCCCGCGACACCGAACTGGCCGAACTGGTGCGCGTCGCCTCACGCCCGCCGTCGGTCGCCGTCGTCGAGGGCGAACCGGGGGTGGGCCGGAGCCGTCTGCTCGAAGAACTGGCCGCCCATCCCGCGATCGCGTCCCGGGTGGTCTGGTCCGCCCGGTGCGGTTCCTTCTCGCGGCCTTGCCGGCTGGCGCCATTGGTCGACGCGCTGCTCGGGAAGAGCGCCGTGGCCGCCGCCCACGCGGCGGGCTTCTCCCCGGTGACCGGTGTCCTGCGGCGGCTCGTCCCCGAATGGTCGCCGTGGCTGCCACCGTTCCCGGAGAACGCGGACGCGGAGACCGTCCGGCAGCAGGAGTTCCGTGCCGTGCGGGAGGTATTGACGGGCTGTGGTCCGGCGGTGCTGATACTCGACGACGTCCACTGCGCGGACGACGACACGTGGGAGTTCCTGCGCGGGCTCGCGGCTTCCCCCACAGCGGCGCTGAGCGTGGTGGTCAGCGCGGCCGGGTGCGGGCCGCGGCGTTTCCCGCCGTTGCGCGAGACCGCCGCGCAGATCTCGCTCACGGCGTTCACCGCCGTCCAGGTGGGGACGTTGCTGGACGCCTCCTTCGGCCGCTGCGCGCCGGATTTCGCCGAAGCGGCGCACCGGCGGACATCGGGGATCGCCGTCGACCTGACGGCGTTGGTCCAGAGCCTCGGCGACACGGCCGAAGCGCTTTCGGCCGACAGGCTGGCATCGGCGACGGTGCCACCGATCGTGCGGAGCCGGGTTTCCGGGCTGATGGCGGCCATCGGACCCGCCGCCCGGGACGTCGTCCGCGCGGCCGCGGTGCTGGGTTCGCCCGCCGGGGAGCCGGATCTGTGCGCGGTCGCGGCGGCGCCGTCCGCGGAGATCGACGGCGCGGTCACCGAAGCCGTGGAAACGGGACTGCTGCGGGATCTCGACCGCGGCCGCTATGTCTCGGGGAGCCCGTTGATCGCCGAGGCGGTCTACGCGTTGCTCCCCGGGCCTCAGCGGTGCGCGATGCACGGACGCGCCGCCGCCCGGCTGTCCGCGAGCGCCGAACCCTTCGCGTCGCTCATCGCCCGTCACGCACGGCTGGCGGGTGACATCGCCGCGTGGACTCAATGGACCGGTGTCGCGGTCGACAACGCCATCGAGGACGGCCGGACCGAGGAAGCCGGCCGTCTGCTCGAAGCGGCCTTGCGGGACACGGATCTGCCGCGCACCGCGCGCGAATCGTTCGCCGTCCGGCTGGGGAGGGAACTGCCGCGCAGTATCGCGCACGCCGGCACGGTGCGGCTGCTGCGAGAGATCCTTCGTGAATGGCCGCTGAGCAAGGCCGCGCGGGGCGAGATCCGGGTCCACCTCGGGCAGGTGCTGATCAATCAGGTGGGCAAGGTCGAAGCGGGCAGGCTGGAGATCGAACTGGGCGCGGCCGACCTCGGCAGGCGCCAGGCGCTGCTCGCCAGGGGGCTGGTCACCCTGGCGCTGCCGCATATCGGGACGGTCCCGGTCGAGGAGAACTTCCGCTGGCTCGACGAGGCCGAGCAGGTGAGCAAGGGGGAACACGACGCCGGGCTGCTCGCCGCGATCACCGCCAACCGGCTTTCGGCGCGGATGCAGATCGCCGATCCGGAAGCCTGGCACGAGATCGCCGATCTGCCGCGGGCTCCGGAGTCGGCCGAGGTCTGCCGTCAGGTGGCCCGCACCTACATCAACCTGGCCGACGCGGTGGCGTGGAACGGGCACTATCCGGTGGCGCGCGCCTATCTCGCCACCGCGCGGCGGCTGATCCGCGACGACCACCAGCCCTATCTCGACGCGCTCGCCGACGGTACGGAGCTGCGCTTGGACCTCGCGATGGGGGAATGGGCGAGCGTCGCGGAGAAGGCGCGCGCGATGCTGACGCGGGTCGACAAGGACAGTTCGCTGGCGGCCGAGCCGCTGCTGGTGCTCGGCTGGTACGAGTACGGGCAGCACCGGCCGACGGCGGCCTTGCGCAGTTTCGACGCCGCGTTCGCGCTTTCCGCGGGCAGTGTCCCGGTGCAGGCTTCGGCGTACGCGGGGCGGGTGGCCGTCCATCAGGCGGGCAAGGACCTGCAGGCCGCCCGGCGCCTGGCCGAATTCGGCCTGGAAACGGTGCGCCGCAAGAACAACTGGGTCTGGGCGGCGGAGCTGATGCCGTTCGCCGTGCGCACCATGCTCGGGCTGGGACAGCACGTCGAGGCGCGAGAGCTGCTCGCGGAGTACCGGCAGGGCATCGACGGGAAGGACGCGCCGGTCGCCAACGCTTCGGCACTGTTGTGCCGGGGCATGCTCACGCAGGCGCGTGGCGAGACACTGGCCGCCGGCGAGCTGCTGTTGGGTGCCGCGCAGGCCTACAGCGCGCTGCCTCTCCCGTATTTCGCGGCCTACGCCGACGAACTCGCGGCCGGGTGCTTCTCCGAAGCCGGGGCGCGGGAGCGTGCCGTCGCTTCCTTCACCACCGCGGAGACGACGTACGCGAGCCTCAGCGCCGCTGTGGACGCGCTCCGCTGCCGACGTTCGTTGCGCCGATGCGATCCGGAGATGCCCCGGCGCGGCCGCAAGGGTTACGGCGAAGCGTTGTCCCCGAGGGAACTCGAAGTCGCCAGGCTCGCCGCCCAGAACCTGACGAACCGGGAGATCGGGGAGCGGTTGTTCCTTTCGCCGAGGACGGTCGAGATCCACATCGGACGAGCACTGCGCAAATTGGGGTTGCCTTCGCGCACCGTCCTGACCGAGGACCTGATCGGCGACGGTTCCCAAACCGCCTGACGCCATTCCCTAAGGGTACGTATTCGTCGATCCGATGGGTACGACGCGAGAAACCACAGGTCAAACGGGGTTTCTTTAAATAGTGGAGCGGCCGCCGTATTCCACTATTGTTCCGCTTTCGCCGCCGATCGACAGTTGTCGGGCAGTCGCGATTTCCCGGAAAGGAATCACCGTGAGCAGAAAACGGATCTTCGGCGTGGTCGCCCTGACCATGGCCGCGCTGGCACCGGCGGCGGGCCTCGCCGGTGCCGAACCGGCCGACTCTCTTCGCGCCATCGCCCCGACCGACGCCGCGCCCTTGCCGACCGGCGGCGTCCACGGGCAGAGCATCGGCGGCTCGCCCGTGTCGGTCAAGGACTACCCGTATGCCATCGCCGCCCTGCGGGAAGGCGGTTCGAGGCCGAGGGGGCAGAGCTGCTCCGGCTCCGTCATCGCCCCGAGGAAGGTCCTGGTCGCGGCCCACTGCAAGGAGCTGGCCGGCGAGAAGAGTGTCCTTTATGGACTCGACGACCTGAAGAGCGCGGGCGGCACGCAGCTGAAGGCCGTCGACTACCAGGTCCACCCCAAGTTCACCCAGCCCTGGTACGGCTACGACGTCGCGGTGATCACCGTCGATGGTGACATCCCGGTGCCGCCCGGCGGCTACGCGAAGGTCGCCACCTCCGCCGACACCGGACTGGAGACACCCGGCAAGGACGGGTTCAGCCTCGGCTACGGCAAGAAGGACATCAACGACACCACGCAGGACGTCACACTGCACAAGCTGACCCTGCCGATCGTGAACGCGAGCCAGTGCACCGGCGTGGAGAACGGCGTCGACCCGAAGACGATGATCTGCGCCGGCTACTCCGACGGCCGCAAAACCATCCTCCCCGGTGACAGCGGTGGCCCGTTCGTCGTCAATGGGAAGGTCACCGGACTCGCTTCCTGGAGCCGCAGCGATTTCCGCTGGTACAGCGTCTACAGCAGGCTCAACAACGACATGGGGGACTGGGTCGCCCAACAGATCGGCGGCGAGCAGCCGGGTGACGTCTTCACGCTCGCGGCTTCGCCGTCGTCGGTGAAGGTCCTGCCGGGCAAGTACGTGTCGGCGAGTGTCACGAGCAAACCGGGCAAGAACGGCGCCGAGAGTGTCACGCTTTCCGCGTCGGGATTGCCCGAAGGTGCCAAGGCCACGTTCCAGCCCGCGACGATCAAGGCGGGCGAGGTCGCCAAGCTGACCATCGAGACCGCCGCCGGAACCCCGGAAAAGACCTACCAGGTCACTATTTCCGGGAAGGGAACCACCGACACGGCCACCGCGGGGCTCTCGCTCACCGTCGGCGCGGGCGAACCTCCCGTCGGTGACCTGAAGGTGACGGTGAACCCGTCGTCCGGATCCGGCCGCGCGGGCTCGCTCGTGAGCGCCACCGTCACCGCGACCGGCGGCACGGGTTCGATCACGTTGTCCGCCAGTGGTTCCGGGCTGCCGGTCAACCCGTTCTTCTCACCGCAGACCGTATCGAGTGGCGGCAGTTCGACCATGCAGGTCTTCGCGCCGTTCCAGCCCGGCACGTATCCGGTCACGGTGACCGCCAAGGACGGCGGCGGCAAGACCGCGACCACCACGTACACCCTCACCGTCCAGTGACCTTCGCCGAAACAGAGGTGATCTCCCATGCGTGACAAGACGAAAACGCTGCTGGCGCTCGGTCTGCTGAGCCCGCTGCTCGCGCTCGGCGCCGGATCGGCCGTCGCCGCCGAAGCCGAAGGCACGGTGATCCCCGCCAAGGAGCACTACGGCGACCAGTACATCGTCGTCCTCCACGACGTCGCGGCGGCCGGGCAGACGGCTTCCGCCGAGCTGGCCAAGCGATACGGCGGGGAGGTCCGTTCGGTGTGGACGGCGGCTCTCCGCGGGTTCTCGGCCAAGAGCATGACCCCGGCCGAGGCGCGCCGGCTGGCCGCGGATCCGTCGGTCAAGGCGGTGTACGAAGACGGCACCGCACGTGGCACCGGCACCCAGCAGAACCCGACCTGGGGGCTGGACCGGGTCGACCAGAAGAGTCTTCCGCTCGACAAGGCCTACACCTATCCCAACGAAGGCTCGGGTGTCACCGCGTACGACCTCGACAGCGGCATCAACCCCTCGAACCCGGAATACGAAGGCCGCGCCAGCCTCGGCAAGGACTTCATGGGCGGGGACGGCTCGGACTGCCACGGGCACGGCAGCCACACCGCGGGCACGATCGGCAGCAAGACCTACGGTGTCGCGAAGAAGGTCAAGATCGTCGGACTGAAAGTACTGGGCTGTAACAACTCCGGACCGGACTCGGGCATCATCGACGCCGTCGACTGGGTGACCGCCAACGCGCGGAAACCCGCCGTCGCGAACATGAGCCTCACCATGGACGCCCCCGGTGTCGGGGACGACGCGGTGAAGCGGTCGATCGCGTCGGGCGTCGTGTACGGGGTGGCGGCGGGCAACGCCTCCACCGACGCGTGCGACACGAGCCCGGCGCGGGTGCCCGAGGCGATCACGGTCAACGCCTCGGACTCCGCCGACAACCGGTCTTCGTTCTCCAACTACGGAAGCTGCACCGACATCTTCGCGCCAGGGTCGAACATCACGTCGCTGAGCCCGAGCAGTGGCGGTTCGGCGGTGATGAACGGAACGTCGATGGCGACGCCGCACGTCGTCGGGGCGGCCGCGCTCTACCTGTCGGCCAATCCGGGAGCCACCCCGCAGCAGGTGCGGGACGCGCTGGTGAACGGCGCGACCGCGGGCG
Organism: Amycolatopsis sp. NPDC049868; assembly: GCF_044461365.1. NCBI lineage: Bacteria > Bacillati > Actinomycetota > Actinomycetes > Pseudonocardiales > Pseudonocardiaceae > Amycolatopsis > Amycolatopsis sp. NPDC049868. The sequence goes on from NZ_JBITKV010000009.1 coordinate 107,498, forward strand.
TCATCAAGAACGCGGGCAGTGGTTCGCCGAACAAGCTGCTGAACGTGTCGTTCATCGGCAGCGGCGGCCCCGGCCCGAACTGCGGGGCCAAAGCGAACACCACGCCGGTGTCCATTCCGGACGCCGGGGCGGCCGTGACCAGTTCCGTGACCCAGGAAGGCTGTGACGGCAAGGCTTCCGCTTCCTTGTCGGTCAAGGTGGACGTTTCGCACACCTACAGCGCCGACCTCGTCCTCGACCTGATCGGACCGAGCGGCAAGGCCTACCGCCTCAAGAACTCCGGCGGTGTCGGCTCGGCCGGTGGCGTGCACGAGACCTTCACCGTCGACGCCTCCGCCGAAACGGCCAACGGCACCTGGAAGCTGAGCGCCCAGGACGTCTACCGGTTCGACACCGGCAGCATCGACGGGTTCACCGTGACGTTCTGAAATCACCGAGACTCGCCGGCAGGGCGGGGAGGGAAAGCACCGGCGGGGCCGCTTTCGGCGGCCCCGCCGGTGTCCGTTCGACACGCCTTGACACGAGGTAAGCCTACCCTTAGTTTCCCACTGATGACCCACACCCAAGGCGAGCCCGAATGGGTCGTCACCCGTGACGGCAGACGGCTCTACGCGATGGTGCATCCGGGGCCCGAGGGCTTCACCGGGCCGACGGTCGTGTTCGAAGCCGGCGCGGCCGCCACCCGGTCGTCCTGGGCGGCGGTCCAGCCGGAGGTCGGCCGCCACACCCGCGCGATCGCCTACGACCGCTCCGGGCTCGGCCGCAGCGCCCCCGATCCCGGCGGTCGCACGCTGCGCCGGATGGCCGACGATCTCAACGACGTCCTCGACCATTTCGGCCCGGGACCGTATGTCCTCGCCGGGCACAGCGCGGGCGGGCCGATCGTGCGGCAGGCCGCCGCCCGCCGTCCGGAGCGGATCGCCGGGCTGGTGCTGGTCGACCCGACCGACGAAGCGGCCGAACTGCTCTTCGGCCGGGCTTTCCGCACCGGTGAACGCGTCATGCTCGGGGCCGGTGCCGTGCTCGCACGGCTGGGCCTGCTCAAGGTCGTCTTCCGTGGTCTGCTGCGGGACATCCCGGACGACGTCCGCCGTGATCTCGAACGGGAGGCGTTCACCACCGGGACGGTGCGGACCCAGCGAGAGCAGGCCCGCACCTTCCTCGACGAACTGGCTCGCTGGCGGCACGATCCGCCGGTGCTCGGCGACATTCCGCTCACGGTCGTGTCCGGCGGGCTCGGCCGAGGCGGGATGAGAGTGCGGGCGAACGCGTCCCACGCCCACCGGGTGACCCTTTCGCCGGTCGGCAGGCACGTGATCGCGGAGCGGTCCGGCCACTACGTCCCGAAGACCGAGCCCGAGGTGATCGTCCGCGAGATCGTCAGGATGACGTGAGCGCCAGCCGCAGGTCTTCATAGGTCGGGGCGAGCGTCCGGAGGGTCGCGGCGGCACGTGCGTCGTCCTCGACGACGAGGTCGTATTGCAGGGAGCCGATCAGCCGCGCCTGCGTGGTGAGGACGGCGGCGGCGTCTTCGTGGCCGACCCGGCGCAGGCACGTCGCGGCGTCGTTCGTTCGCCGCGCGCCGAGGCGCACCACGAAATGGACGAGCAGGCCGCGCAGCTCCGGGTCGCAGCCGTTGCCGATCCGGTCGGCGAGCGCGAGGGCGGCGTCGCCGTTGCCCACGGTGCCGGGCGGGAGTCCGGTGTCCTTTTCGCCGCTGAGCCGCCTGATCGCCCGGGGGAGCGCCGCGACGATCGCGGCTTCTTCCCCGACGACGGTGTGCCGCACGAAATTCGTCCGCATCGTGTGCGGTTCGCCGTAGGCGACGGTTTCGGCGAGCCAGGCGGCGGCGAAATCCTTCCGGGGGATCCGCGCGTACGGATATCCCTGCGGATCGTGGACGGTGACGGACTCGTCGTCCGCGGCGAGCGCGACCAGGAAATGGTCGGCGCCGATCGGGCCGGTCATTCCCGGCTGATGGCGCAGATGTCCCATTTCGACCGGGCCGATCAGGACCGGCCCGTCCGAAAGGCTCTCGGCGAGCCGGGCGAACGCGGCGTCCGGATCCGGCTCGCTCGTCGTTTCCGCGCTCCAGCCGAGGACGTCGAGTGCTTCTCCGATACCGAGATCGGGATCCCAGCCGAAGGCGTCGAAGAACGGCAGCGTTCCGCCTATCAGCTGAATGCCGAAGGGACTGCCGGTCACGGTTTCGAGCACGTCGGCACCCGGAGCCTCCGCACCGAGCAGCATCGCGAGGGAATGGGTATAGCAATAGGGGCCGGAGCCACGATAAGGGGTTTCGATCACGCGTTCGACAATGCCGGATTTCACGCCGAAACGCCACCTCGACCTTTGTCCGTTGTGGACGGTCTTTCATCACCCGTCCGGGGGTTTCGGGGCCACTTAACGGGTTTTATCCAGGAGACACCGCAGTTCCCGCTTGCCGCCGACGATCTTGCCGACCCAGGATGACCCGTGAATCGGGCTCGCTGTCCCCGTCGTCCCGACCTGGGCCGACGGGAGCGAGGGGTGAGGCGGAGGCGGCATGGCGGAGCGTCGTGGGCGGAATCGGTGGCGCCGGGGCGTGGCACTGCTCACAGTGGTCGTCGTGGCCCTGCTGATGGGCGCCCCGCTGCCCGCGAGCGCCCGGATCCAGCCGCGTGGAGCGGGCACCGAGCGGCCGATCGGGCCGGAGCCGGTGTACTCCGGGCTGGCGCACGGCGGCATCACGATGGCGGCCAACTCCGTCGTGCAGTGCGGCGTCGGCGTCGTCTGCAACGAGTCCACGAGCAACGCGAGCCCGGTGTCGTGGATCAAGACCGACCCGGCCGCGCCCGGCAACACCGCGTCCGCGGCGAACCTGAACGTCCCTGCCGGCGCGAAGGTGCTCAACGCACGGCTGTACTGGCAGTTCAACCCGGTCGCCAGCAGCGGGACCTCCGGCGACGGCAGCCGGGGCAACCAGGTCTCCGTCAAGGTCCCGGGTTCCGGCGCGTACCAGCGCATCACCGCCGAAACCTATGACTGGTTCCCCGCCACCACCACGGGCGGATCCCCGACGTTGTACGCCTACGGCGGCGCGGCCGACGTCACGTCGCTCGTGACGAACGCCGGCACCGGGGAGTACACGGTCGCCGACATCCAGGCCTGCCAGGGTCAGTCGATCAGCCGGACGAACCTCGGCTGCTGGGGTGGCTGGTCGCTGGTGGTGGCCTACGAACTGCCCAGCGAGCCGCTGCGGTACCTGCAGGTCTGGGACGGGATGCAGGTGGTCGCGGGCGGCAACACGCCGAGTTCGGCCACCATCGTGTTGAGCGGCATCAAGGCCCCGACCTCGCGTCAGCCCAACGTCGAGCTCGGCATCGTCGCGGGCGACGGCGACGCGCCCATCGCCGGCGACTACCTCCAGGTCGGCCCGAACGCCTCCAGTCTGCAGACGATCGCCATGCCCGCCCCCGGCGGGGTGGCGACCAACAACGCCTTCAGCAGCCGTATCGACCGGGTCACGGCCACCGGTTCGGGCACGAACGTCACGTCGCGGACTCCCAATCCGGTCAACAACGTCGGGTACGACGCCCGCAGTATCGACATCACCGGCAAGGTCCCCGCGGGGACCACCGGGCTGGAGGTGAAGATCGGCACCGTCGGCGACGCGCTGTACCCGCAGACGATCTGGCTCGTCACCGACGCGCTCGAACCGGACCTGCAGATCACCAAGGCCAACGACCCGGTCGGCAACACCGACGACAACCCGCCGGGCTACGTCACCAAGGGCGGCGAGGTCACGTACACCTTCGATGTCGCCAACCGGCACGCCGACGGCTCCGTCACCGACCTCGACACCGCGACGAACGTCGTGCTCACCGACACCCTGCCCGACGGCGTCACGTTCGTGGCCGGGTCCAACCCGGACTGTTCGGCCGCCGGCCAGGTGGTCACCTGCAACCTGCGGAATCTGAAGCCCGGGGAGTCACAGAAGGTCGCCTTCAAGGTCAAGGTCGGGCTCGATGTGCCGGATGGCACCAAACTCGACAACACCGGCGAGCTGACCTTCCGCGGCGAGGACACCGGACGGCCGCAGGACCGCACGTCGAACACGGTGCGGAACACGGTCGCCTCGCCCGGGTACCAGCTGACGAAGACGGTCGACCTCGCCGAGGCGATCCCCGGCGACACCCTGACCTACCAGGTGACCCTGCGGAACACCGGTGTCATCCCTGTCCCCGCGCTCACGGTGCGCGACACGCTGCCGCCGGGAACGACCTACGTGTCGTCCAGTCCCTCGAAGGGCACCGCGTCGGGAACCGGGCCGATCGACTGGGCCGTGAACGGTCTCGCGGTCGGGGAGACCGCCACGCTGACCTTGCGCGTGAAGGTCGAGGAAGCCGCCATCGGCAAGGAACTGGTGAACCGCGCGAATGTCCCGACCGGGCCGCCGCCGGTCGTCCCGCCGGACAACCGCTGCCCGGACGATCCCGCGGCCGCGTGTGTGAACACCAAGGTGCCGTCGCCGTCGTACACGGTGACGAAGACCGCGGACAAGGAGTCCGCCGACCCCGGCGACACCGTGCGCTACAAGGTCGTCGTCGCCAACACCGGCAAGGTGACCGCGGCGGACCTCAAGGTCGTGGACGATCTGGCCGGGGTGCTGGACGACGCGGTCTACCAGAACGACGCCACCGCGTCGCCCGGCTCGGTGTCCTATGTGGAACCGAAGCTGACCTGGACCGGCACGCTCGCCGCCGGGCAGAGCGCGGAGTTCACCTACTCGGTCAAGGTGAAGAGCCCGAACACCGGTGACAACCGGCTCAAGAACGTGGTGACGTCGGAGACGCCGGGTGGGAACTGTCCGCCGGGTTCGACGGATCCGAAGTGCGGTACGACGACGCCGGTGTCGGGGTTGCTGATCGAGAAGTCGGTGGACAAGCAGTCGGCGAATCCCGGCGATGTCGTGAAGTACACGGTCACGGTGCGGAACACGGGCCAGACGAAGCTGACCGGTGCGACGTTCACCGATGATCTGACGCAGGTTCTCGACGACGCGGATTATCAGAACGATGGTGCGGCGACGATCGGCGGTGTCACGTACGCGGCGCCGAAGCTGACGTGGACGGGCGATCTCGAAGTCGGTGCCACGTCGACGGTCACGTACACGGTCAAGGTGAAGAATCCCAACCCGGGCGACGATGTGCTGAAGAACGCGGTGTCGTCGGAGACGCCGGGTGGGAACTGTCCGCCGGGTTCGACGGATCCGAAGTGCGGTACGACGACGCCGGTGTCGGGGTTGCTGATCGAGAAGTCGGTCGACAAGCAGTCCGCGAACCCTGGCGACGTGGTGAAGTACACGGTCACAGTGCGGAACACCGGCCAGACAAAGATTTCCGGTGCGACGTTCACCGATGATCTCACGCAGGTTCTCGACGACGCGGATTACCAGAACGATGGTGCGGCGACGATCGGCGGTGTCACGTACGCGGCGCCGAAGCTGACGTGGACCGGCGATCTGGAGATCGGCGCCACGTCCACGGTCACGTACACGGTGAAGGTCAAGAATCCCAACACCGGTGACAAGAAGTTGTCCAATGTGGTCACTTCGGAGACGCCGGGTGGGAACTGTCCTCCAGGGTCCACGGATCCGAAGTGCGGCACCACCACGCCGGTTTCGGGGTTGCTGATCGAGAAGTCGGTGGACAAGCAGTCGGCGAACCCTGGCGATGTCGTGAAGTACACGGTGACCGTGACGAACACCGGGCAGACGAAGCTGACCGGCGCGACCTTTACTGATGACCTGACGCAGGTTCTCGACGACGCGGATTACCAGAACGATGGTGCGGCGACGGTCGGTGGTGTCACGTATGCGGCGCCGAAGCTGACGTGGACGGGAGACCTCGAAGTCGGCGCCACGTCGACGGTCACGTATACGGTGAAGGTGAAGAACCCCAACACGGGTGACAACGTGCTGAAGAACGCGGTGTCGTCGGAGACGCCGGGTGGGAACTGTCCGCCGGGTTCGACGGATCCGAAGTGCGGCACCACCACGCCGGTGTCGGGGCTGACGATCGAGAAGGCGGTGGACAAGCAGTCGGCGAATCCCGGCGATGTTGTGAAGTACACGGTGACCGTGACGAACACCGGGCAGACGAAGCTGACCGGCGCGACGTTCACCGATGATCTGACGCAGGTTCTCGATGACGCGGATTATCAGAACGATGGTGCGGCGACGGTCGGTGGTGTCACGTATGCGGCGCCGAAGCTGACGTGGACGGGAGACCTCGAAGTCGGCGCCACATCGACGGTCACGTACACGGTGAAGGTCAAGAATCCTGTCCCGGGCGACAAGAAGCTCATCAACACGGTCACTTCCGAGACGCCGGGCGGGAACTGTCCGCCGGGGTCGACGGATCCGAAGTGTGGCACCACGACGCCGGTGTCCGGCTTGAAGATCGAGAAGTCGGTGGACAAGCAGTCGGCGAATCCCGGCGATGTCGTGAAGTACACGGTGACCGTGACGAACACCGGCCAGACGAAGATCTCCGGTGCGACGTTCACCGACGATCTCACGCAGGTTCTCGACGACGCTGACTACCAGAACGATGGTGCGGCGACGATCGGCGGTGTCACGTATGCGGCGCCGAAGCTGACCTGGACCGGCGATCTCGAAGTCGGTGTCACCGCCACGGTGACCTACACGGTCAAGGTGAAGAGCCCGAACACCGGCGACAACCGGCTCAAGAACGCGGTGACGTCGGAGACGCCGGGCGGGAACTGTCCGCCGGGGTCGACCGATCCGGACTGCGGCACGGAGACCCCGGTCTCGGGCCTGGAGATCAAGAAGACGGTCGACAAGCAGTCCGCGAACCCTGGTGACGTCGTGAAGTACACGGTCACGGTCACCAACACCGGCCAGACGAAGCTGACCGGTGCCACGTTCACCGACGATCTCACGCAGGTTCTCGACGACGCCGTTTACCGGAACGACGGCGCGGCGACCATCGGCGGTGTCACCTATGCGGCGCCGAAGCTGACCTGGACCGGCGATCTCGAAATCGGCGCCACCGCCACGGTGACCTACACGGTCCAGGTGAAGAACCCGGGCGACGGTGACAAGAAACTGTCCAATGTGGTCACTTCGGAGACACCGGGCGGGAACTGCCCGCCGGGGTCGACCGATCCGGACTGCGGCACGACGACCCCGGTCTCCGGGCTGCTCATCAAGAAGACCGCCGACAAGAAGTCGGTCGACCCCGGTGACACGGTGAAGTACACGATCACCGTCACCAACACGGGGCAGACCGTACAGGCCGGCGCCACGTTCACCGACGACATGACCGAGGTCCTGGACGACGCCGACTACCAGAACGACGGCGCGGCGACCATCGGCGGCGTCACCTACGCGGCGCCGAAGCTGACGTGGACCGGTGACCTCGGTATCGGGCAGACCTCGACCATCACCTACACGGTCAAGATCAAGAACCCGAACCCCGGCGACAAGAAACTGTCCAATGTGGTCACTTCGGACACGCCGGGCAACAACTGCCCGCCGGATTCGACCGATCCGAACTGTGTCGCGGACGTGCCGTCCCGCGAACTGACGGTCAAGAAGACGTCGGACAAGCAGACCGCGAACCCGGGCGACGTCGTCACCTACACCGTGACCGTCACCAACACCGGCAAGGTGCCCCTGGTCGGCGAGGACGCCGCACGGGTCACGGACGACCTGTCCGAGGTACTGGACGACGCCGACTACTCCGACGACGCCACGTCGGCCCCGGTCGCCGGGACGTTCTCCTTCGCCGCGCCGAACCTGGTGTGGGTGGGCGATCTCCCGGTCGGGGCGACGACCACGCTGAAGTATTCGGTGAAGGTGAAGAACCCGGTGACGGGCGATCACGAACTGCGGAACACCGTCAGCACCAACACCCCGGGCACCTGCCCGCCGCAGTCCGACGACCCGGCGTGTTCGACCGTCACCCCGGTGCCCGGGATCTCGCTGGAGAAGAAGGCGGACAAGGCCACGGCGAACCCGGGCGACGTCGTGAAGTACACGGTGACCGTGCGCAACACGGGCAAGACGAAGCTGACCGGTGCCACGTTCACCGACGATCTCACCGAGGTCCTCGACGATGCCGTGTTCCAGAAGGACGGTGCGGCGACGATCGGCTCGGTGACCTACGAGGAACCGAAGCTGACCTGGACCGGCGACCTGGAGATCGGGCAGACGTCGACGGTCACGTACAGCGTCAAGGTCACCAAGACCGACGGCGACGGCAAGCTGACCAACGTGATCACGTCCGACACTCCGGGCGGCAACTGCCCGCCGGGCAGCAAGGATCCGAAGTGCGGCACGACGACACCGCTGTCCAGCTTGAAGATCAAGAAGACGGTCGACAAGACGGAAGCGAAGCCGGGCGAGGTCGTCACGTACACGGTCACGGTGGAGAACACCGGGCAGGCCGTGGTGGACGACGCGACGTTCACCGACGACCTGAGCCAGGTGCTGGACGACGCGACCTTCGACGGCACCGCGAAGGCGAGCATCGGAACGGTCACTTACTCCGCGCCGAAGCTCACCTGGAAGGGCGAGCTGAAGCCGGGGGAGAAGGCGACCGTCACCTACGCGGTCACCGTGCGGAAGCCGGCGACCGGTGACCACCGCCTCCGCAACGTCGTCACGTCGGACACGCCTGGCGGCAACTGCCCGCCGGGTTCGGCGAACCCCGACTGCGGTACCGACACCCCGGTGCCGCCGACGCCGCAGCCGCCGGAGAAGCCGAACCCGCAGCCGCCGGGCACCCCACGTCCGCCCGGTCTGGCCGTGACCGGCTCACCGGTGAAGACGATGACGGTGCTGGCGTTCGGGATGCTGGCCATCGGCGCGCTGCTGCTCCTCGCCGGACGGAGGCGCCGGGAGTCCTGACCGGACGGCACGCGTGTCTGGGTGGACGGCACGCGTGTCTGGACGGACGACACACGGTGGGACCGCGGCCGCGCCGGTGTCGTCCGTCTGATCACGTGTGTCGTCCGCTCAATCACGCGAAAGTGCCGGTACCGCGAGCAGCGCTTCCACCTCGACGGCGAGTTCCGGCCGGGCCAGCGCCGCCACGACGATCAGTGACTGGGCGGGCCAATCCGCTTCCGGGTACCAGCGGGTGAAGGTCTCGCGCATCGCCGTGCGGAACCCGGCGAGGTGTTCGGTGCCGGACAGCATGCTGAACACCTTGACCAGGTGCTCAGGCCCGGCCCCCGCGGCTTCGAGGAGCCGTTCGAGGTTGGCGAGCAACGCGCGCGTCTGTGACTCGGCGTCGGGCCCGGCGAGTTCGCCGTCGGGCAGGATGCCGATCTGACCGGAAACGACCACGAGTTCGTGATCGGCGGGCACGCGGACCAGATGGCTGTACGGGCCGATCGGCGCCGCCACGGTCTCCGGATTCCAGCGCTGGATCATCAGTCCCCTTTTTCTCGTCTGCTGAGGAAATCGCCTCCAACGTACCGATGATTCCGGGCCGCGTCGGGAGTCTCACCTTCGACAACGACGACTGGAAGGGTTCCGGATGACGGATTCAGGAACGAAGACCGAGGTCTGGCCGCTGATCCACACCGAGCGGGCGGCGCTGGCGGACGACCTCGCGGAGCTCACCGAGGAGCGATGGGAGACGGCGTCGCTGTGCGCCGGGCTGACGGTGCGCGAGGTGCTCGCGCATCTCACCGCGGGGGCGAGCCTCACGCCGTCGAGGTGGATGGCCGGGGTGATCCGCTGCCGGTGGGATTTCGACAAGCAGGTCGCCATGCGGCTCGCCGAGCAGTTGGGGGACGACGGCGCCGAAACGCTGGAACGCTTCCGCCGCGTGGTCACCAGCACGACGAAACCGCCCTTGCCGAAGATGGCGATGCTGGGTGAAGCGATCGTGCACGGCGAGGACATCCGCCGTCCGCTCGGCCTTCGCCGCGACCACCCGATCCCCGTCCTCACCGCGCTGGCCGGGTACTACGGGAGCTCGGACATGGTGGTGACGGCGAAGGGGCGCATCGGCGGGCTGCGGTTGCAGGCCACCGACGGCCCCTTCACCGCCGGGTCCGGGCCGCTCGTCTCGGGCACGACACTGGCACTGATCATGGCCATGACCGGACGGACGGCCTACCTCGCCGAACTCGACGGCGACGGGGTCCCGACCCTGCGGGAGCGCGTCCCTGCTCAGACCTGAGATTCGAGGGGCAGGCCCGCGCCGGCCCAGTCCTCGATGCCTTCCCGGTACTTGCGGACGTCGGTGTAGCCCAGCGCGGTGAGCCGGTCGGCGACCTGGCCGCTGTTGGGGCAGGCGGGGTTCGAGCAGTAGGTGACGATGGCGGCGCCGCGATCGGGCAGCACGGTCGCGGCGTGCGCGTCGACGTCGGCGAGGACGAGGGGAACGGCGCCGGGCAGATGCTGCTTGGCGTAGTACTCGCCACCCAGCGCGTCGACCACCGTCACGGTCTTCGCGTCGATCGCGGCCTTCAGCTCGTCACGGGTGATGAGTGCGGTCATGTCGCTACCTCCAGTTAATCGGACTATAGTCCGCATGTGCCTCACGACCATAACGGACCGCAGTCCGCTTTTGCAACCTCGTTGGAGCTTCTGCGCACGCCGCCGTCCAAGGAGCGTGCCGACGCCGCCCGCAACCGGGCCGCGATCCTGGACGCGGCGGCGTCACTGTTCGCCGAGCACGGGGTCGAAGCGGTGTCGATGGATCAGGTGGCGGCGGCCGCGGGAGTGGGCAAGGGGACGCTCTTCCGCCGCTTCGGTGACAAGGCGGGGCTGGCCGTCGCGCTGCTGGACGCGCGGGAACGCCTGCTCCAGGAAGGAATCCTGCACGGGCCGCCCCCGCTGGGCCCTGGCGCTCCGCCTGCCGACCGGCTGGTGGCCTTCGCCGGCGCGTACCTCGACTACGTGCTCGAACATCTGCCGCTGGTGCGGATGTCGGAGACCGCCGCGCCGGGCGCGCGCTACCGCATCGGGGCCTACCGGTTCTGGCACCGGCACGTCGCGATCCTGCTCGACGGCACCCCCGATCCCGAGCACGCGGCGCACGCCCTGCTGGCCCCGCTGGCGGCCGAGCATCTGACCGCCTTGCTGCCGGAACTGGGGGAGGACCGCGTCCGCGCCGGGATCACGCGCCTGTGGCGGCAGGCCGGATCCCAGTAGGGTGTCGGCGAGAACCCAGGAGTGTGTCGATGATGGTGGCGAGCCGAAGGACGGCCAGGCAGGCCGTGCCGGTGCTGCTCGCCGCCGTCCTGACCGCGCTCGGCCTGTTCTTCGCGCTCCACTCCGGCGGTTCCGCTTCGGCGGACGAGTCGCGCGGGGTGAACGCGACGGTCGATTCCTCGGTCTCCAAGGCCGTCGCGCCGGTGCGTGCCGCGGGCAGGCTCGCCGCCGAACCCGCGCTCCTGGGTGTGCACGGTCACGGTGATCTGCCTCTCTTCGGCGCCGTCCCGCACGGGCCCGCGTCGACGACACTGCTCCGCCTCGGCGAACTCCACGACGACGTCACCCTTCCCTCGCGCGCGGCGAACCGGCTCGCGCTGGGTGATCGCGCTCCTCCTTTCCCGGTAGCCGTCTGACGCTCACGGGCGCGTACTCGCGTGCCCGAACCGGGAAATCACAAGGAGAACTTCGTGCCGCGCGAAACCGCGCGGCGAGGCATGACCGGGCGAGCCGTCGTCTCGCTGGTCGTCCTCGCCGCGACCGTGTACCTGTTGCTGACCACCGCCCCGAGACTGGGGCTCGATCTGCGTGGTGGCACGCAGATCGTGCTGGAGACCAAGGATTCGCCCACCGTCACCGCCGACGCGGAGACCACCGACCGGACACTGGAGGTGCTGCGCCGCCGCGTCGACGCGCTGGGTGTCGCCGAGCCGATGCTGGCCCGTTCGGGAGACAACCGGATCATCGTCGAACTGCCCGGCGTCCGGGATCCGCGCGAGGCCGTCGAAGTGATCGGCCGCACCGCGCAGCTGTCCTTCCATCCCGTGCTCGCCGCGGGCGCCGCCCCCGGCGACTCCCGTGTCCTCGACGACGAAAGCGGTCAGCCGATCACTCTCGGACCCGCCGCCCTGACCGGCGAAGGCGTCGACGAGGCGCTGTCGTCGATCGATTCGCAGGGCGGCGGCTGGCTCGTTTCGGTCGACTTCAAAGGGGATTCCGGTCGTGCCTGGGAACGGCTGACCGGGCAGGCCGCCTGCTCGCCGCCGGGGGATCCCGCCCGCCGGGTGGCGATCGCCCTCGACGACAAGGTGATCTCGTCGCCACAGGTGAGCCCTCAGGTCGCGTGCGGGGTCGGGATCGTCGGCGGGAGCACGCAGATCACCGGGCGGTTCTCGCCGGCCGAAGCCAAGGATCTGGCGTTGCTGATCAACGCCGGCGCGCTGCCGACCCCGGTCGAGATCATCGAGCAGCGCACCGTCGGCCCCACCCTCGGCGCCGCCGCCATCGACGCCAGCGCCCGCGCCGCCGTGATCGGACTGGCGCTGACCGCGCTGTTCCTGCTCGCGGTGTACCGGCTGGCCGGGCTGATCGCCGTCGGTGCGCTGGTGGCGTACGCGGCCGTGTCCTATGCCGCGCTGCTCGCCGTCGGCGCGACGCTGACCTTGCCGGGGCTCGCCGGATTCGTGCTGGCCATCGGGATGGCCGTCGACGCCACCGTGCTCGTCTTCGAAAGGGCGAGAGAAGAGCACTCGGTCAAACGGGGCGGCACGCTGCCACGCTCGGTCAGCCGCGGGTTCAGCGGCGCGTTGTCGGCGATCGTCGATTCGAACGTGACCACCCTGCTCGCCGCGGGCCTGTTGTTCTGGCTGGCGTCCGGACCGGTGCGCGGCTTCGGGGTGACGCTGTCGATCGGCGTCGTCGTCGCGTTGTTCATCTCGCTGGTGCTCACGCGGTTGCTGCTGCACCTCACGATGCGAGGCGTGGTCGCGCGCAGACCGCGGTTGTCCGGGCTGACCCACGAGGGCCGCGTCCGCCGGTGGGTGAACCGCCGCGATCCCGAGTTCCTCGGGAAACCCCGGCGCTGGCTGATGGTGGCGGGCGCGATCGTGATCGCCGCGATCGCGGGATTGTTCGTGGCCGGGCCGAACCTCGGCGTCGAATTCACCGGCGGCCGGGTCATCGAATACAGCACCTCGGCGCCCGCGGACGTCGAGCGGGTCCGCGACGCCGTCTCCGACGCCGGATTCCCCCGCGCCGTCATGCAGATGTCCGGTGAGCAGGACATCTCGGTCCGCACCGAGCCGATCGACGAGGACGCCACCGAACGGATCCGGACCGCCGTCGCCGGGGTCGCCGGGGACGCCACCGAGATCCGCGACGAGCAGATCGGCCCGAGCCTCGGCGCCGAACTGCGCACCAAGGCGGTGATCGCGCTCGGCCTCGCGGTGCTGGCCCAGCTGATCTACCTGGCGGTGCGGTTCGATTGGCGGCTCGGCCTGGCCACGGTGGCCGCGCTCGCCCAGGACGTCCTGATCATCCTCGGGATCTTCGCCTGGCTGGGCAAGTCCATGGACGGCGTCTTCCTCGCCGCACTGCTGACGGTGATCGGCTATTCGGTCAACGACTCGGTGGTGGTCTTCGACCGGGTGCGGGAAGTGCGGGGACAACGCCGCAAGGAGCCGTTCTCGCGCGTCGTCGGCACGGCGGTACTGCAGACGTTGCCACGGACGATCAACACCGGCATCGGCGTGCTGTTCGTCCTCGGGGCGCTGCTGGTCCTCGGGGACGGATCGCTGGCCGACTTCGCCCTCGCGCTCCTGCTCGGTCTCGTCGCGGGCACAGTGTCCACAGTGGCCACGGCGGGGCCCGTCGCGATCCTGCTCGACAAGCGGTGGCCCGGGGCCGGACGGCCGGCCCGGAAGGCGTCGCCCACACGACAGCGGGACGACAACGGCGCGGTGGTGTGATCGACGTCCTTTGTGGACCGCCGCACCCGGTCCGGCCTCTAAGCTCGTTCCCGGTGGCAGGGGAGTCCACCGGGAACGAGGGGCGGGTAGATGATCCAGAGCGTGCTCGTCGGCGCGGTCGTCGTGCTGGCTTGGACGATGACGGCGGCCAGGCTGGAGCGGTGGCAGATCACCGCGCCGATGGCGATGGTCGCGGCCGGGCTGGCGATCGGGTTCAGCACCCGCAACGATCTCGGCAACGGGCTCAACACCGAGATCGCGCTCCACGCGGCGGAACTGATCCTCGCGCTGCTGCTGTTCGTGGACGCAACCGCGGTCAAGGGCGGTTATCTCGGCCACGACGCGAAGACGGCGGTGCGGCTGCTGCTGATCGCGCTGCCGCTGACGATCCTGATCGTCATGGGCGTCGGCCTGCTGGCGCTGCCGGGCCTCGGCTGGGCGGCGGTCCTGCTGATCGCCTGCATCATCGCCCCGACGGATTTCGCTCCGGCGACGTCGGTGGTGCACGACGTCCGCGTGCCCGAACGCGTGCGGCATCTGCTGAACGTCGAGAGCGGCTACAACGACGGCGTCGTCGCGCCGGTCTTCATCTTCGCGCTCACCCTCGCGGGGAGCCAGAACCAGGCGAACACTCCGGGCGAGGCGTTGCAGGCCGCGATCCCGGCGGCGTTGCTGGCCGTGCTGGCGGGCTCCGTCATCGGGGCGGTGGCGGCGGTGGTGATGAACGTGACGGCCAGACACGGCTGGTCGACCCGGCATTCCGCGCGGGTCGCGGCCGTCGCCCTGCCACTGCTGACCTACACCGCGGCCGTCGCGGTCGGCGGCAACGGCTTCGTCGCCGCGTTCATCTGCGGGATGGCGTACAAGACCGCCCGGCACCCCGGTGAAGAGGAACTCGGGCTCGCCGAGGACGTCAGTTCCCTGTGCGGGCTGCTGATGTGGTTCGTCTTCGGCAGCACCGCCGTGCTGGTGCTGTCGTTCGGCCTCACGTGGGGCATCGTGCTCGTCAGTGTCGTCGCGCTGACCGTCGCCCGGCTGATCCCGGTGCTGCTCACCTTGCTGCGGACGGATTTCCGCTGGAAGGACCGGATGACCATCGGCCTGCTGGCACCACGCGGCGCGGCGTCGATCGTGTTCGGGCTGCTGGCTTTCAACTCACTCGACGGGGACGCGGCCGACGTCGCGCTGAGCGTCATGTCGGTGACCGTGCTGGCGAGCGTCGCCGCGCACGGTGTCGGGGCTTCGGCGTTCCTGAACCGCAAGTCGAAGAGACGCTGACCTCGGGTCACTTGCCCGCGGTCTCCACGTCGTCCACGGCCAGGTCGTACGGTTCGGCGCTGTTCCACAACGCCTCCGCCTCGCCCAGGAACGTCCGGTACGCCGCGCCGTCCGCGGGCTGCAGGACGAACTTCGGCTCACCCGCGGCCTGGTAGGTGTAGTACTCGGCGAACAGTGCCGAGCCGGTGGCGATGACCCCGGTGGCGACGGGGTGCGCGACGAGCCGGACGGAGAGGTCGCCGCCGGTCGAGCTCTTCAGTTCGGCCAGCGCCCGTAGTGTGTGGAGGACGCGGTCTCGTGCGTTTTCCGGCGAACGCACGGCGTAGTAGCGGGAGGCCGCCGTGTCGATCGCGGGCGAATGCGGGTCGATCAGCACGAACCGGATCTTCGCCCCGGCGCGCAACCGTTCTTCGAGCTTGCCGTAGTTGTTGTTCACCAGGGTGTTGCGGGCCATCCCGGTGACCAGCAGTTCGCTCGTCCCGTCGATCGCCTCGGCGAGCTCGGGGCCGAAGTCCTCGCTGAACACGGGGCGGCGTGCCCGCGCGACCTGGTCCGCGGCGGACAGCGGCCACGGTGTGCCGTCCTCCCACAACCGTTCGGCCTCGTCGGCGAAGTACCGGTACCAGGGAGCGTCCTTCGGTTCCACTGTGAACACCGGAGCGGCTTCACCGGACGGCCGGTGTTCGTAGTGCTGCACGCAGATCAGGCCCCGCCTGCTCGAGACGTCGAGACAGTTGAAGCCCGCGGACGGGATCGTCGACGACACCCGGATCTCCAGCCTGCCGCCGGCTCTGCTCTTCAACGACGTCAGTTCGTCCAAGGTGGCCAGGATCCGCAGCCGCATCCGGCCCTGTCCGTGACTTCGGGAAATCCGGCGATCGGCGACTTCGACGATCGCTTCGTCGGTCGGATCCAGGACGAGCACCCGGATCCGTCCGCCCGCTTCGAGGATCGACCGGATATCGCTGCGCATACCCTGCACGGTCCTGGTCATCGAATGGCCGATGAGCAGGATGTCGAAGGCCGCCGCGCGCCGGGAGATGAGATCCGCGGGGAATTCCGGTTCGAAGAGCGCCGCGGGGCCGCCGCGATTCGAATCCCGGACTTGTTCGGTCAGCCGCCGCGAGCGGATCTGGGAGAAGGCGAGCAGGGCCAGCAGTGCCGTGACCACGGAGGAAAGTGTCTTGACGTCCGAGATCCCGGTCGCGCCCAGGACGGTGAACGCCAATGCGACGGTGCCCAATACGTACAGATCCAGGTTGTCGTCGGTGATCACGCGCGCCAGCGATCGCCGGATCCGTCCACGCTCGTCCGCCACTGAACCCCCTCGTCGTCGGTTGCGTGGAGACAGTATCGGCCGGACGCCCCGGCGTGCCCGGGATTGGTGACATCGATGGCATACCGCGAACCAAGCGATACGAAGCCATTTGGCTCAACCATTTGTCTGGTCCAGTCCAGTTATGTCTACTAACGTAGAGGGATGGAGCTGGAACTGCGCCACCTGCGCATCATGTGCGCGATCGCCGAACTCGGGAGTATCACCAAGGCGGCGAACACGCTCGGAATGGCGCAGCCTGCACTGACAGCACAACTGAAGCGCATCGAACGGACCCTCGGCGGGAAGCTGTTCCTGCGCGATCACACGGGCACCAGGCCGACCGCGCTCGGCCTCCTCGTCCTCGACAGGGCCAAGATGGTGCTCCCCGCCGTGTCGTCGCTGCACGACGAGGCGGCCCGCCTCGCCCAGCACGCGGGCACCGGTGAGCCGGTGACCTTGCGGCTCGGCTCGGCGACGGGGCCGATGCTGGGGGCGCTCCTGCAACGCCTGGGCACCACCCATCCCGACATCCACGTCGCCACGCATACGTCGTGGTCCGCCAACAAGCTCGCGGACATGACCGCCGAGGGCGCGCTGGACTTCGCCTTCGTCGGCGTCTGCGGAGACGCGGCCCCGCCGCCGGAGCCCGGTCTTCGCTGGCGGACGCTCGCGCATCATCCGGTGTTCGTGCTGATGTCCGCGCGGGACGAGCGCGCGCAGCAGAACGAGGTCGAACTCGCCGCCCTCGCGGACGAACGTTGGTGCGCGACGCCGGGTGATGGCTGCTTCGGCGACTGTTTCGCGTCCGCGTGCGCGCGGTCGGGATTCACACCGCGTTCGTTGTACGAGACCGATGTGCTGACCTGTATCGAGATGGTCGAATCGGGGCACGCGGTGGTGTTGTGCCAGCCGCTGTTCCACGAGATCCCGGGTATCGTCGCGGTTCCGATCGCGGGGAATCCGCTGAGCTGGCGGAATCTCGTCGGCTGGTCGGAGCGCGGGGAGATGGGGCCGTTCGCCGCGGAGATGATCGCGCTGTCGCGCGCGGTGTACGGCGAACTGATCGACCGGCGGCCGACCTACTCCAAGTACCTGGAGTTGAATCCGGGTTATGGCGTCGACTACACGGACGCGGGAGTGGGCTGACCAGCGCAGAAGCGGTCGAAAGGTCCAGTCCACTTGGTGGATATGACCTAAATGGTATGTACCATTTGTAGCAGGTGCCTCGTACGGTCTGGGACGAGATCTTCTTCCGGAACGCGGTGAGGAAACGCCTGAAATGAACCGAAAGATCGTAGCGGCCGCCGCGGCGGCCCTTACCGGCGCCGGCCTGGTCACGGCCATCGCGCTGACGCCGAGCGCCAGCGCCGGCCAGACCGCCTCGGCGGCCGACCAGGTCCAGCCGGAGGTCGTCTCCGCCTTGGCGCGTGACCTGAAGATCAGCCCGGATCAGGCAAGGACCCGTCTCGCCGTCGAGCAGAAGGCCGCCCGCGCCGACGCCGACCTCAAGACCCGGCTCGGCTCGTCCTACGCGGGATCGTGGCTCGACGCGGCCGGGACCACGCTGACCGTCGCGGTCACCGACGCGGCACTGGAAGGCGTCGTCCGTGCGGCGGGCGCGACCCCGAAGACGGTCGCCCGGAGCGCCGCGCAGCTCGACGCGGCGAAGTTGTCGTTGGACGCCAAGGGAACCAGCGCGCCGAAGACGGTGCCCGGCTGGTACGTCGACGCCACCACCAACTCGATCGTCGTCCTGGCCAACGCCGGTGGCGAAGCCGCCGCGAAGTCGTGGGCGACCGCCTCCGGCGTGCGTGCCGACGCGGTGCGGGTCGAGACCAGCACCGAAAGCCCGGTCCCGCTGATCGACGTCATCGGCGGCAACGCCTACACCTTCGGTTCGGGCCGCTGCTCGATCGGTTTTTCGGTCGAGGGCGGCTTCGTCACCGCGGGCCACTGTGGCACCACCGGCACGCGGACCTCGAACCCGAGCGGGGCCGTCGCGGGCTCCAGCTTCCCCGGCAACGACTACGGGTGGGTCCGGGTCGACGCGGGCAACACCCCGCGCGGACTCGTGAACCGCTACCCGGGCACCGTTCCGGTGGCGGGGTCGCAGGAGGCCGCGATCGGCGCGTCGGTCTGCCGCTCCGGTTCCACGACGGGCTGGCACTGCGGCACGATCCAGCAGAAGAACGCTTCGGTGAACTACCCGCAGGGCACCGTTTCCGGCCTCACGCGGACCAACGCCTGCGCCGAGCCGGGCGACTCCGGCGGTTCGTGGCTCGCGGGCGACCAGGCGCAGGGCGTCACCTCGGGTGGCTCCGGCAACTGCAGCTCGGGCGGCACGTTCTACTTCCAGCCGATCTCGGAGATCCTGAGCGTCTACAGCCTCCGCCTGGTGACCTCGGGTTCGAACCCGCCGTCCAGCACGACACCGACCACCACGACGTCGAACAACCCGCCCGGCGGAACCTGGGCGGCGGGCACCACCTACGCCGCGGGCGCGACGGTGACCTACGACGGCGTTTCGTACCGGGCCCTGCAGGGCCACACCGCTCAGGTCGGTTGGGAGCCCCCGAACGTCCCAGCGCTTTGGGCGCGCGCCTGACCACCTAGCCGTCCGGGCCACACGCAGGGGTGCGCCCGGACCCGACCGCCCCCGACGTCGTCCGTGCGCCGGGGGCGGTCCCTCTTTTGCCGGGTTGGTTGTCGTCCATCCAGTCACGCGTGTCGTCCGTCTGATCACACGTGTCGGCCCCTCAGACACGCATGACCACCTTGCCGGGATCAGTGCAGGACCTTCAGGCCCACCACACAGGCGACGATCCCCACGATCAGCAGGATCCGGGCCACCGAAACGGTTTCCGCGCCCGACCACATGCCGTAGGCGACGGTGAGCGAAGCCCCGATGCCGACCCAGACCGCGTAGGCGGTGCCGACGGGGAGATCCTTCATCGCGTAAGCGAGACCCACCATGCTGGCCACCAGCGTCACACCGAAGATCACCGACGGCACCGGCCGGGACAACCCTTCGGACCTGCCGAGGGCGGTGGCCCAAACGGCTTCCAGTACACCCGAGACGACGAGGACAAGCCACGACATGACGCGCTCCCAGAGCGCCGTCTTGTCGCTGGCCGGGTACGGCACCCACTCGTCCGGGGACCTCGTTCAGGAGGTTCCTCGACCAGGATGGCACACCGCCCGCGTGGCTCGCCCGCCGGTTTGACGAGGGTCACCACGCGGGCGCGCCATTGTGGACGGTCAGGTCAGCACCTTGGGGGCCGACCACGCCAGCAAACCCAGTTCCAGCACCGAGAAACCGATCAGTGCCCACGCGCTCGGCAGCCAGATCAGCGCGATGCCGACGAGCAGGACGGGCAGGACGAGCCCGGCGTAGGCGGCCAGGAACAGGGCGGCGAGGACCTCACCGCGCACCGGCGGTTCGGCGAGGGCGGCGACGGTGGCCACCGAGGCACGGAAGCCCAGCCCGACACCGGCTCCCGCCACGATCCCGCCCGCGACGAAGAGCCACAGCTGGGACGTCGTCACCGCGACCGGCAGCGCCACCAGCCCGCTCACCATCAGCCCGAGGCCGAGCCGGAGCTGGGTTTTCCTGGCCAGGCCGGCGAAGAGCACCTGCGCCGCGGCCGCCGCGAGGAACACGGAGAACGACGCGAGACCGGCCAGCAGCCGCGAACTCTCGTGCATGCCTTGCGCCAGCAACGTCGGCGTCAGGGCCATGAACAGGCCCGTGATCGCGAACGCCGCGAACGCGCCGATCGCCGCGCCGAAGAAGGCGGGCCGTGCGCTCGACGGCAGTGAGACGCGCTGCGGCCGATAGGCGGGCCGTTCTTCGGCGCGCTCCACGGTTTCCGGTACGAGCGCGACGGCGACGGCCGCGGCGAGCAGCAGTACCAGGAAGAACACGAACGGAGTGGTGAGGGGCTCGGCCGAATAGCTCGCGAACACGCCGCCGAACAGCGGGCCGAGTGCCAGCCCGCCCATGTTGACGACGGTCGCGATCAGTCCCGCCCGGCCGTGGTCCTCCCGCGGCCGGGCGACGGCGCGGAGTTCGGACAGGTGCGCGGTGGCGGTCGCGGTCAGCGCGCCGATACCCGCGCCGCCGACGAGCCTGGCCAGGATCAGCCCGGGAACGTCCGGCCACATCAGGAAAAGCGTCGCGGAGAGGGCCTGTGTCAAGGTCGCGGCGAGGATCACCCGCCGTCGTCCCAGCCAGTCGCTGACATGGCCGGCCAGGTACAGGCTGCCCATCACGCCGACGGCGTACGCCGCGAACACGATGGTCACGACGTAGGTCGGGAAACCGTCGCGCTGCTGATAGAGCACGTAGAGCGGGGTGGGGACGGTGGAGAAGGCCAGGGAGGCGGCATAGGCCGCCGCGATGACCCAGAAACCGCGACCGTGGCTGATCCGCCGGAACGCGGGACGGGGGAGGGCGACGCTGTTCAGCATGCCTCCACTGTGAATCTTCGGATCATCCAAGTCCAACGAACAATCCTGGTCACAGTTATCGATGGATGCGATAATCGAAGGGTGGAGGCCCGTCAGCTCGAATGCTTCGTCGCCGTCGCCGAGGAGCTCAGCTTCACTCGTGCCGCTCGGCGGTTGTACGCGGTGCAGTCCACCGTCTCGGCGACGATCCAGGCCCTCGAAGGCGAATTGGGGGTCAAGCTGTTCGATCGGTCCACGCGAAGGGTCGAGCTCTCCCCGGCGGGAAAGGTGTTCCTGCCCGAGGCCAAGGCCGCGTTGGAGGCCTTCGACAGGGCACGCGAGGTGGTCACCGACGCTTCCGCCGGTCTGCGAGGCAGCCTCCGTATCGGCACCCTGACCAGTGTCGGCGATCTCGATCTGCCCGATCTGCTCGGCGCGTTCCACCGCCGCTACCCGCTGGTCGACCTGCACGTTTCGGTGTCGATCACCGGGTCCACCGGGCTGGCCGAGGATCTGCGGCAGGGCAGGCTCGACGTCGCCCTGCTCGGCCTGCCCGAATCCGATCTCGGCGGGCTCGACACCAAACTGCTGGGTTCGGCGCCGTTCGTCGCCGCGCTGCCCGACGGTCACCGGCTGAGCGGACGGCGGTCGCTGACCTTGGCGGACCTCGCGGGCGAGTCGTTCGTGGACAATCCCCGCGGCTTCGGCAACCGGGTGGCCCTGGACCGGGCTTTCGAGGCGCTCGGGGCGCCGCGCCGGGTCATCGTCGAGGTCGCCGACCTGCGTGCCGTGCCCTCCTACGTCGCGGCAGGGCTCGGCGTCGCCGTCGTGCCCGATCTCAAGCTGCTCGCGGGGGTCCGGACGATCCCGCTCGACGAGCCCGGCCTCACCTGGCCGCTGACCATCGCCATCAGGGGAGAACGGCCGCCGAGCCGGGCCGCCCGGCTGCTGCTCGACCTGGTCGACGGCGGGGAGTTCTCCCTCGTGATCCCCGCCCGGACCTGAGTTCAGCCCGTCAGCAGCGTGCGGGTCGTCCTCGTCACCAGGTCGACGGTGCGTGGCGGTGGTGCTTCGCCGCGGTCGAGGTGTCTCTTCACCGCGGCGTAGGGGAGGTCCACGAGGGCCAGCATCAGCTCGTCGGTGCTCCGGCCGGTCAGCGGACGCAGCTTCCGCAGCACCTTGGTGATGGCCGTGTCGAGTCTGTGGTTGGCAGCCTCGACCTTGGCGCGATCCTCGGCGCTCCAGTCGTCGACGCCGAGTGCCCTGTCGCCCCCGTAGAGCAGTTTCGCCTCGGCGGGATGGGCGCGGCACCACCGGACGACCTGCGCGGCGGCTTCGACGGCGGCTTCGACGGCCGGTTCCTGTTCGAGCGCTTCGAGGTAGCCCTGCTGGAAGCCGGTCAGGGTGCGGAGCCAGACGGCGGCGAGCAGTGCCGGACGTCCGGGGAAGCGGTGGTAGATCGACCCGCTCGGCGCGCCGACCTCGCGGGCGACGGCCGACATGGTCACCCCGGCCACCCCTTCGGCGGCGAAAAGCCGCACGGCCGCGTCGAGGAAGTCGTCGGCGGTGTGACGCGGTGGTCGTCCCATTTTCAGAGACTATCCTCTACTATGGTTTTAGTGGAAGGTCTCTAGAACTAGGAGGAACGATGCGCGTGTGGAACAGGCATTCCCGGATCGTCGACGTCGCACCGGAACGCGTCGGTACGCTCATCGACACACTGTCCACCGACGACGACAGGCTCTGGCCCGTCGACGCGTGGCCGCCGATGCGGTTCGACCGGCCGCTCGGTGTGGGCGCCGACGGCGGGCACGGGCCGGTGCGGTACCACGTGGAGTCCTATGAACCCGGAAGGTCAGTGCGGTTCCGGTTCACCGCGCCGCGCGGCTTCGACGGGTTCCACGAATTCACCCTGCGGGCGGCGGAAACCGGGGAGACCGAGCTCGCGCATCTCATCATGATGCGACTCCGGCGTCCCGCGTGGTTCAGCTATCCGCTGCTGTGGCGGCCGATGCACGACGCCCTGCTGGAGGACTGCCTGGACCGTGCCGAGCGCGAACTCACCGGCACGGTCCGGACGCCCGCGCGATGGAGCCCTTACGTCCGATTCCTGCGAAACCTGATCTCCGGCAAGAGGTCCTTGCGCTTCAGGAAGAACAAGGTCGCGCCGATGAGTGCCACGGCGATCAGGTAGCCCAGCGCCAAGGAGACGGCGCCGCCGTTCGCGGGCGGGAGCAGGACACCGAACACGGCGCTGACCCCGGCGAGGATCCAGCGGGCGCGGTCGGTCTTCAGGCTCACGGCGAGCAGCGCGACCGTCCACAGGAGATACCAGGGCTGCACGACCGGCCCGAAGACCAGCATCGCGGCGAAGGTCAGCCCCCCGCCGTGGAGCGGGTGCAGCTTCTCCCGGTACGTGAGCCACAGCAGCCTGGCGCCGACGGCGAGACCGAGGATGGCTCCGATGAGCGAGAACACCTTGATCGCGCTGTCGGTCAGGTCGGCCCCGAAGATCTTGCCGATCCCGCCGAAGAGGAAGCCGAGTTCGTTGGTGGGCGCCATCCAGCTGTGGACCTGGCCCGACACCCCGGACAGCACGCGGACCCAGCCGAAGCCGAGCCCGCTGCCGAGTGAGATCGCCGCGGTGACGGCGGCGAATCCGGCGGGCAGCCCGAGCGCGACCGCCACCCGGCCGGCGGGTGTCGCCCGGCGGAACAGGTCGACGCCGACGAACAGCAGACCCGCCACGGCCACGATCTTGATGTTCGCGGCCGCGCTCACCGTGAGCACGCCGGCCGCGATCAGGGCGGGCCGGGCCGCGCCGGTCTTCGCCGCGCCCATGAGGACGAGCTCCAGCCCGGCGACCATCAGCCCGACCATGAGCCCGTCGTTGTGCACCCCCGCCACGACGTGCCAGAGCACCAGCGGGTTGAGCACGGCCAGCCACAACGCGATCGACGGCGAAACCCCGACGCGGCGGGCGAGGCGGGGGAGCGCCCACGCCATGAGCACGATGCCGATCAGGCCCAGCAGCCGGTGGAGCAGCACCGTCGGCACGAAGGCGTCCCCGGCGACCTGGGCGATCGTGCGGGCCAGCGCGACGAACGCCGGACCATACGGCGCGGGCGTGTCCCGCCAGTAGTGGCTGACCGCCATCGTCACCGGGGAATCGGCGCCGAGCGCCTCGGCGGGCCCCACGAGATAGGTGTCCAGCCCCTTGGCCGCGATCAGGCCTTGCGCCAGGTAGCTGTTGATGTCACCGCTGAACAGGGGACGCGCGACGAGCAGCGGCGCGCACCACGAGACCGCGATCCAGTACAGCCGCCGCTCGGGCAGCCCGGCGGCGAGCCGCCCGATGCCGAGCCAGGACAGCACGAGGGTGGCCATCCCGGCGACGCCCAGCGCCACCACCAGCACCGAGGGCAGGCCGATCCCGGACGTGACCAGCACCAGCACGGCGATTCCGAGGAAACCCGCCCAGTGCAACGCCGAGATGTTCAGCCCGGTCTTCTCCGGCGCGGGCAAGACGTTCTGCATGCGGCCAAACTACTGCAAGCGCGAAACGTGGTTCCGCCGATCGGACGGGAATCCGCCTCCGGCGCCGCGGGACCGCGTCCGCCAGGGTGTACCCCGCGCCGGAGAGGTGGTGGTCGCTCACAGCGTCCACTGTGGACCGATCGCCCGCTTTGCCCGGTGTTTCGGCTAGTGAGCGGCGTGGTACGGCTTCCGCATGAACGCAGACGCGGTACCGGAGCGAATCGCCGAGGTCTGGGGAGAACGGACCCCGTTCCCGCGAGGGGCCGCTTGGCCCCGCAGAGCGGACATCCATCTCGAGGCGGGTGTCACGGAATCCGATGTGGATCGCTGGGTCCGGTCGGCCTGCGTCCTGTGCAGCAACGGCTGCGCGTGCGACATCGCGGTGAAGGACGGCAGGATGGTCGGCGTCCGCGGACGTGAGACCGACCTGGTCAACCACGGCCGGATGGGGCCCAAGGGGCTCTACGGGTCGTGGCAATGGAGCGGGAAGGACCGGTTGACGCGGCCGTTGATCCGTCGCGACGGTGAACTGGTGGAATCCGGCTGGGACGCCGCGATGGACCTGATCGTGCGGCGCTCCACGGAACTACTGGACGAGGCCGGGCCGTTGTCGCACGGTTTCTACACCAGCGGTCAGTTGTTCCTGGAGGAGTACTACACGCTCGGCGTCATCGGCAAAGCCGGCCTCGGCACACCGCATATGGACGGCAACACCCGGCTGTGCACGGCCACCTCCGCCGCCGCGATGAAGGAGAGCTTCGGCTCCGACGGCCAGCCCGGGACGTACGCCGACATCGACCACTGCGACGCGCTTTTCCTCTTCGGCCACAACATGGCCGAGACACAGACCGTGCTGTGGAGCCGGGCCCTCGACCGGCTCGCCGGGCCGGAGCCGCCCGTGGTCGTCGCCGTCGATCCGAGGCGGACGAAGGTCGCCGAGGCGGCGGTGGAGTCCGGTGGTCTCCATCTCGCGCCGCTGCCCGGCACCAATCAGGCGCTGATGAACGGTCTGGTCCGCGAACTGATCGTGAACAAGTGGATCGACGAGGACTACGTTTCCGCGCACACCCTCGGCTTCTCCGAACTAGAAAAGACCGTCGAGCCGTACACCCCAGGGCGCGTCGGCGAGATCTGCGGGGTCGAGCCGGACGCACTGGTGCGGGCCGCGGAGATCTTCGGCACGTCCGAGCGGGTGCTGTCGACCGTGCTGCAGGGCTTCTACCAGTCGCATCAGGCCACCGCCGCGGCCTGCCAGGTCAACAACCTCCATCTGCTGCGGGGCATGCTCGGCAAGCCGGGTGGCGGAGTGCTGCAGATGAACGGCCAGCCCACCGCGCAGAACACCCGCGAATGCGGTGCCGACGGCGACCTTCCCGGGTTCCGCAACTGGGAGAACCCCGGTCACGTCCGGCAGCTGGCCGAACTGTGGAACGTCGACGAGATGACCATCCCGCACTGGGCACCGCCGACGCACGCCATGCAGATCTGGCGGTACGCCGAACAGGGCTCGATCCGATTCCTGTGGATCTCGGCGACGAATCCCGCCGTCTCCATGCCGGAACTGCCGCGTATCCGCGAGATCCTCGGAAAGGAGGACCTGTTCGTCGTGGTGCAGGACGGTTTCCGGACCGAGACGGCCGAATTCGCCGACGTCGTCCTCCCGGCCGCGCTCTGGGGCGAGAAACAGGGGACCTTCACCAACGCCAACCGCACGGTGCATCTGTCGGAGAAGGCCGTCGAGCCGCCCGGCGAGGCCCGTGCCGATCTGGACATCTTCCTCGACTACGCGCGGCGGATGGATTTCCGTGACCGTGACGGCGATCCGCTGATCGGCTGGCGGACTCCGGAGGACGCCTTCCGTGCCTGGCAGGAGTGCAGCCGGGGCCGGTTGTGCGACTACAGCGGCCTGTCGTACGACGGGCTCCGTGGCGGCAGCGGGATCCAATGGCCGTGCGACGGCGAGCGGCCGGACGGCACCGAACGGCTCTACACCGACGGTGTGTTCCCCACGAGGACGGACGCTTGCGAGGACTTCGGTCACGACTTGCTCGCCGGCGGAACGGTCTCGCCTCAGGAGCACAAAGCCCTGCGGCCGGACGGGCGCGCGTTCCTCAAGGCCGCGGAGTACACATCTCCGCCGGAGGAGCCCGGCGAGCGGTATCCGTTCGTCTGCACGACCGGGCGCACGGTGTACCACTTCCACACGCGGACGAAGACCGGCCGTGCCCCGGAACTCCGGCGGGCCGCGCCGGAACCTTGGGCGGAGCTCGCCGCCGCCGACGCCGCCGAGCTCGGTGTCACGGACGGGGATCTGGTCCGGGTCGAGTCCGTCAGGGGCGGCGTCGAGGTGCCGGCGCGGATCGGCCGTGTCCGTCCCGGCGTCGTGTTCCTGCCGTTCCACTACGGCTATTGGGACACCGGCGGCGAAGGTCGTCCCCGCGCCGCCAACGAACTGACCATGACCGAATGGGATCCGGTGTCCAAGCAGCCGCTGTTCAAGATCGGTGCCGTCCGCGTCCGCAAGGTGGAGGGCTGACCCATGCATCTCGCCACGTACCTCGGGCTTCTGCACACTTCGCTGAACACCCTCGCCGACGCCTTCCGGGAGGCCGGCCGCGGCCACGGCGAGGAGCCCGACGTCGAGCACACGTGCCTGGTGCTCGCCGGGCGGATAGACCGACAGACCGAGGCACTCGCCCCGATCGTCGAGCGGTACGGCGAAGACCGCGAAGAGGAGCCCGAGCGGCTCCACGCCGCAGGACTGGAAGGCACTCGCAGCGGCGGGGTCGGTCTGTTGAGGGACCTGCAGGACCTCTACGCCCTCTCGTCGTTCACCGACATCACGTGGACCGTCGTGGGCCAGGCCGCCCAGGGCCTGCGTGACCGGGAACTGCTCGACTTGGTCGAGGAGCACGAACAGGAGACCGCGCGGCAACTGAGCTGGCTTCGTACGCGGATGAAGCAAGCCGCTCCCCAAGCGCTCATCGCCGCACGATGATTCCGCGTCCGTGCTGTGCTCACGGCTTCAGGCTTGACCGGGGCGGCTACTGCTGGTGGGCTGGCGAAGTCGACTGGGAGGCGCGATGGCGACGAGGCCGAGGGACAGCCTGACCTACAGCGAACCGATCGCGACCGGAGAGGTCACGATCGGCACCACCCCCGAGCAGGTGTACCGGCTCGTCAGCGATCCGGTCTCGATGGCGCGGTGCACCGAGGAACTGCGCGAGGCACGCTGGATCCGCGGCGCGACGGAGGCACGCGTCGGGAACTGGTTCGCCGGCAGCAACCGCAACGGGTGGCGGCGCTGGGTGACCCACGCCGAGATCACCGAGGCCGAACCCGGGCGGAGGTTCGCGTACCGGGTGCGCACGCCGTTCCGCGTGCCGATTTCCCGGTGGGAGTACGACATCGTCCCCGAAGGCGACGGCAGCCGTCTCACCGTGACGAACTGGCTGCGGGTGCCGCCGTGGTTCGTCCCGATCGCCATTTTCATCACCGGCGAGCCGGATCGCGCCGGGACGAACCGGGCCAATATCGCCACCACGTTGCAGCGGGTGAAGGCCCGGCTCGAGGGCCGGGAGTGGCATCGCTGACGGGGACCCGGCCCGCCGTCTGGTGTCGGCCGGGAGAGTGGCGCCGGGCGCGGTTCAGCCGCCGACTTCGAGTCCTTTATGGACGGTCAGAGTGACACCCGAGGCCAGCCGGTACGGCCGGGTGTCCACAATGGCCCCCAGCAGCCGTCGCAGCCGGGATACCTCGGCGCGGACGGTGACGAGGTGTTCGGCGTCGCCGTAGAGCGCCCTGCTGAGCGCCTCGGCCGAAAGCCCGGACAGGCCCGCCGTGTCGAGGTGCATCAGGATCTCCGCGTGCCGGGGTGTCACGGTGCGGACCCAGCCGACGTCACCCGAGGCCATCCGCAGCATCGGCGCGTGGCCCAGTTCGAGATCCAGCCGGACCTGGCGCGCGGTGTCGGCGGGGCGGACGAGCCAGCCTTCGCCCAGCCGCTCGGGCAGACAGGCGCCGAGTCCGGGCACGGCGAGGATCTGTCCCTCCGACGGCGCGGCGATCCGCGCGCCGGAGGCGACCCCGGCGGAGTGGGCCACCCAGCCGTCGTCGTCCACGAGCAGCACCGGGCCGCCCACGCCGGTGACCACCGGTTCGGCGGTCCGGCGCAACCGGTCGAGACCTTGCTGGTGGTGCCGCCAGAGTTCGGATTCGACCAGCCGCCGCCCGGTCTCCACCAGCGCGCCGATCGCCGGGTGCAAGGTCAGGGCGGGACCGCTGACGTCGATCACGCCGAGCAGTTCGCCAGTGCGCGGATCGTGCACCGGCGACGCGGTGCAGTACCAGGGATGCTGGCCTTGTTCGAAATGTTCCCCGGCGAGCAGTTCCACCGGCGCGGCCTCGGCGAGCGCGGTGCCGATCGCGTTGGTGCCGACCCTGGTCTCGGTCCAGACGGCGCCTTCGGTGAAGCCGAGGGTGTCGGCCCGGCGCCGCACGGCGGGCGAACCCACCCGCCAGAGGATGACGCCGTCGGCGTCGGTCACCACGAGCAGCATGTTCGCGGTGTCGGCCGTCGCGCCGACCACCTGTCCGAGGTCGTCCACCACCAACCGCAGCGGGGAGGCGCGCCGGCGGCGGGTGACTTCGTCGAGCGGCACCGAATCCCGGGCGTTCACCCCGTCGGCGGCCAGTCCCAGGCTCAGCATCCGTGACCACGAGCGCGACACCAGCGGTCGCGGCCGTACTCGCGGGCGACCACCGCCGATCACGGCCTCGTGCATGCGGATCAGGTCGCGGGCGTGCATCGGCAGGTCGGCACCTGGTGGGACCGAGCTGTGCACGCTCACACGCCACCTCCGCACCATCGCGTCGACTGACCAGCATAGGTCCGGCGGACGAGGCGCGCCAAGGAGGCCGCGCTGCAACTCGCTGCAACCCTTGCCGCCGCACCCGGCCGCGGCGTGTGATCGGGGTAACAGCCGAACGCCGACGTTCAGGAGTGGCCATGACACAGACGGTGGACCGGATCGAGGCGACGGGCTCGCCGCAGGCTCGGGTGGACGCTTGGCTGAGCCGATTCGAAACGGCCCTCGCCGAGCGCGACATCGAAGCCGCCGCCGCCCTTTTCGCCGTCGACAGCTATTGGCGTGACCTGGTCGCCTTCACCTGGACGATCAAGACGGTCGAAGGTCGCGACGAGGTGGCCGGCCTGCTCGGCGACTGTCTGGATCGGATCGATCCTTCCGGGTTCCGCACGACCGAAACGCCGACCGAAGCCGACGGCGTGATCGATGCGTGGCTCGAATTCGAAACCGCGACCGGTCGCGCGAAGGGCCATTTGAGGCTGAAGGACGAAGGCGCCTGGACACTGCTGACCAGTTTGCGTGAGCTCAAAGGTTTCGAGGAACGTCGCAACGATCAGCGGCCGAAGGGCGTCGAGCACGGCGTCGTCCGCGGCCGGAAGTCGTGGGCGGAGAAACGCGAGGAGGAACAGACCCGGCTCGGTTACGAGCAGCAGCCGTACGTCGTCGTCATCGGCGGCGGCCAGGGCGGGATCGCGCTCGGCGCCAGGCTGCGGCAGCTCGACGTGCCCACGCTCGTCCTGGAACGCAACCAGCGGCCGGGCGACTCGTGGCGCAAGCGGTACAAGAACCTCTGCCTGCACGACCCGGTCTGGTACGACCACCTGCCCTATCTGCCGTTCCCGGACAACTGGCCGGTGTTCGCGCCCAAGGACAAGATCGCCGACTGGCTCGAGATGTACACGCGGCTCATGGAAGTGCCGTACTGGACGAGCACCGAAGTCACCTCGGCCTCCTGGGACGAGGAGAAGCAGCAGTGGCTGGTGACCGTCGTCCGCGAGGGCGAGGAACTGGTGCTCACCCCGCGGCACGTCGTGTTCGCGACGGGGATGTCCGGCAAGCCGAATCTCCCGTCGTTCCCGGGAATGGACGAATTCGAAGGCGATCAGCACCATTCGTCCCAGCACCCTGGCCCGGATTCCTACGCAGGCAAGAAGGCGGTCGTGGTCGGCTCCAACAACTCCGCGCACGACATCTGCGCGGCGCTGTGGGAACACGGCGCCGACGTCACCATGGTGCAACGGTCGTCGACGCATGTGGTGAAGTCGGATTCGCTCATGGAGCTGGGACTCGGCGACCTGTACTCGGAACGCGCGGTGCGCTCGGGGATCACCACCGACAAGGCGGACATGATCTTCGCGTCGATCCCGTACCGGATCATGCCGCAGTTCCAGATCCCGGTGTACGACGCGATCCGTGAGCGGGACAAGGATTTCTACGCGCGGCTGGAGGCCGCCGGGTTCCAGCACGACTGGGGCGACGACGGATCCGGCCTGTTCCTGAAGTACCTGCGCCGCGGCTCCGGCTACTACATCGACGTCGGTGCGTCGGAACTGGTCGCCGACGGGAAGATCAAGCTGGCCCATGGCCAGGTCGATCATCTGACCCGTGACGCGGTGGTGCTGTCCGACGGCACGGAACTGGAGGCCGACCTCGTCGTCTACGCCACCGGCTACGGCTCGATGAACGGCTGGGTCGCGGATCTGGTCGGGCAGGAGACCGCGGACCTCGTCGGCAAATGCTGGGGCCTGGGCTCCGGGACGACGAAGGACCCCGGTCCGTGGGAGGGGGAGCAGCGCAATATGTGGAAGCCCACGCAGAAGGACGGTCTTTGGTTCCATGGCGGGAACCTGCACCAGTCGCGGCACTACTCCCTATACCTGGCGCTGCAACTGAAAGCGCGCTACGAGGGCATCCCGACGCCGGTGTTCGGGCTCCAGGAGGTTCACCACAAGTCGTGACGGCCTCAAGGCCTCGGCCGCCGTGCACCGCCTCCGGACCTCGGGCGGGCCCGGCGCCGAGGGGCACCGCCCCCGGACCACGGGCGGTCGACGACGTCGGGCACCGTTCCCCAGACCCGGTGCGGGCCCGGCGTCGTACCCGTGTTCAGCGGGCGGCCTTCGCGTAACGGCGGGCCAGGACGGCGAAAGCCTCCCGCAGTTCGGGAGGCCCGACGACCTCGATATCGGCGTCGAACCGGCCGATACTCGCCGCGAGACCGGCCCACGACCAGGACCCCAGCACCAGACGGCATCGATCCGGCCCGAGTTCTTCCACGACACGGTCGCGGACGTAGTGGGACACCGTGGCCGCCGGGAGGTGGAGGACGACTTCCCCGCGGCACGGCCACTCGCCGGAGTCGGACGAGCCACGGAACCGGCTCGCGACGAAGGTGGCGACGTCGGGGGCCGGCAGTTCGCGCGGCGTGAACCGCGGTCCGGCCGGGGTGCGCGGGGAGATCCGGTCGGCCCGGAAGGTGCGCCAATCCGCGCGATCCAGATCCCAGGCGACGAGGTACCAGCGGCCGCGCCAGGTGACGAGGTGATGCGGTTCGGCCCGGCGCCGCTCGTCCGCGTAGTCGAACCGCAGCACCTCGCGGGCGTGCACCGCCGCACCGAGCGCGAACAGCACATCGCCGTCGACGCGGGGCTCCGAGCGGCTCGCGGGTGATTCGACGGCGGTG
This sequence comes from Amycolatopsis sp. NPDC049868, assembly GCF_044461365.1. Classification (NCBI taxonomy): domain Bacteria; kingdom Bacillati; phylum Actinomycetota; class Actinomycetes; order Pseudonocardiales; family Pseudonocardiaceae; genus Amycolatopsis; species Amycolatopsis sp. NPDC049868. The sequence continues at coordinate 139,554 of NZ_JBITKV010000009.1, forward strand.
ACGCGCAGCGTGTCGATCCGGCGCCGCAGCCGCGAGGGCATCACCTGCCGGACGGTGTGCAGCGCCCGCATCGCGGCCTCCTCGATGCCCGCGCCGCTGGTGGTGGCGATCTGGAGCGCGACGGCCAGCGCGACCGCTTGATCGTCGTCGAACAGCAGCGGCGGCAGCTCGGACCCGGCATCGAGCCGGTACCCGCCGTCGGGCCCTTTGATGGTCGCGATGGGGTAGCCGAGCTCGCGAAGCCTGTCGACGTCGCGTCGCACGGTGCGCGGGCTGATGTCCAGTCGCTCGGCCAGCAGCGCGCCCGGCCAATCGCGACGGGCCTGCAGCAACGAGAGCATCGACAGCAGTCGCGCGGAGGTCTTCGGCATGTTTTCCATGATGCCTTGAGTAGCGGCCACAACCTGTCCTCTACCCCTGCGAGAGTCGTCTTGTGCCAGAAAACGACAACACGGAGGGCCCGATGACCGCCACCATCCTCGACGCCGAGCGCGCCGACCTGCTCGAAGCCCTCGACACCGTCCGCGCCACGCTGACCACCACCGTCCAGGGACTCACGGACGAGCAGCTCGACGCGCATCCGACGGTCAGCGAGCTGAGCCTCGGCGGGCTGATCAAACACGTCGCCTCGATCGAGGAGATGTGGCTGCGGTTCGTGGTCGAGGGTCCGTCCGCGATGACCTACGACCTGCCGGAAGGCGTCACCTGGGCCGATATCGGCGCCGGGACCGCCCGCGAGTTCCCGCAGTGGGCGATCGACCACCAGAACAACTTCAGGATGCTGCCCGGCGACACCCTGGCGGGGATCCTCGCGCGCTATGAGGAGGTGGCCGCGCGGACGACGGAGATCGTCTCGTCGATCCCGGACCTTTCCGCGACGCATCCGCTGCCGGAGGCGCCCTGGAACCCGCCGGGCGCGGTGCGCAGCGTGCGCCGGGTGCTGGCGCACGTCATCGCCGAGACCGCGCAGCACGCGGGGCACGCCGACATCCTGCGCGAGAGCATCGACGGCCAGAAGTCGACCTGACCCTCGTGCGATCGTGTCGCGAAAGCCACTTTCGGGACATCACACGTCTCGAAAGTGGCTTTCGCGACACACGCGTGGGTCTCGCCGAAGCCGCGCCGGCGTGGCGACCGGCGAGGGGGCATAGCTTGCTCACAGCTTCCTGCCGTAGGGTCCCCGCCCGTCGGCGGCCGGTGATCATGGTGGTGGTTGTGTGCGCGAGACGGAACGGCGGTTCCGCCCGGAAATCCAGGGACTGCGCGCGCTCGCGTGTGTGCTGGTGGTCGTCTACCACGTGTGGCTCGGCCGGATCTCCGGCGGCGTCGACGCGTTCTTCCTGATCTCCGGGTTCCTCGTCACCGGTCAGCTCTACCGCGCGGCGTCGCGCGGGAAGATCGGATACCGGCCGATGTGGGGCCGGATGATCAAGCGGCTGTTCCCGGCCGCGCTCACCGTGTTGCTGCTCGTCGTCGCGGTGAGCATGGTGCTGCTGCCGCAGAACCGCTGGTTCCAGACGATCAAGGAGGTCGTCGCCTCCGCGCTGTACCTGGAGAACTGGCAGCTGGCGGCGGATTCCGCCGACTACTTCGCGCAGCACAACTCGGCGAGCGTCGTCCAGCATTTCTGGTCGTTGTCGATCCAGGGGCAGTTCTACGTGGTCTGGCCGTTGCTGGTCGGCCTGGTGCTCCTGATCGCCAAGCGAGCGGGCCGGAACGTGCTTCCGCTGCTGTCTGCCACCCTCGGCGTGGTGTTCGCGGCGTCGCTCGCGTACTCGGTGTGGCTGACCGCGGTCGATCAGCCGCTGGCGTACTTCGATTCGCTGACGCGGGTCTGGGAGTTCGCGCTCGGTGGTCTGCTCGCCTTGCTCATCGACCGGATCCAGGTGCCCCGGCCGGCGCGTGTCGTGTTCGGCTGGGCCGGGGTCGCCGGGCTTGTTTCCTGCGGGCTGGTGCTCCAGGTCGGGACGGTCTTTCCCGGGTATCTCGCGCTGTGGCCGACGCTTTCGGCGGCGCTGGTGATCCTCGCGGGGGACACCGCGTTCAGCGGCGGAGCCGATCGTTTCCTCAGCAGCCGCCCGCTGAAGTACCTTGGCGACCTGAGTTACGCGCTCTACCTCTGGCACTGGCCGGTCCTGGTGTTCTACCTCGTCGCGCGCGACCGGGAAGAGGTCGGCTTGCGCGGCGGCGCGGTGATCATCGCGCTGGCGTTCGTCCTGGCCGTGCTGACCCACCACCTGGTCGAGAAACCGGTCCGGGTGTCCGCGATCGGGGCCGGGAACCGATGGGGTGCCTACCGGTTCGGCGCCGCGACGCTCGCGGCCGTCCTCGCCGCGACGGGCGCCTGGCAGTGGGTGAGCGTGAGCCAGGCGGAGAACTACTCGATCGCGGTCGACGACCCGGACCATCCCGGTGCGCTCGCGCATACCGAAGGGTTCGCCTACTGGGGTGCCGCCGACGCCGCGCTCGTCCCGTCGTTCGTCGCGGTGTCCGAAGACTGGGCGGGGATCGACCCCGCCCGTTGCGGAGCCTCGCCGCGTAACGCCGATCTCGAAGTCTGTACGTCGGAGACCACGGGACATCCCGCTCGCCGGATCGTCGTCACCGGCGATTCGCACGCCGGGCAGTTCCTCGGCGCCCTGTTGCCGGTCGCCGAGAAGAAGAACTGGGAGGTCACGTCGATTCTCCGCGGCGGCTGCCCGTTCTCCACCGACTCCGACGCGGTGCCGGGCGACCAGTCCTGCATCGACTGGAACACCGCCGTGGTGGACGAGATCGTCACGACCCGCCCCGACGCGGTGATGACGATCGGCACGAGGGACGTGAAGGTCGGTGTCGAAGAACGGGTTCCCGCCGGCTACATCGCGCAGTGGCGCAAGGTCGACGAGGTGGGCATCCCGGTACTGGCGGTGCGGGACAACCCGCGCTTCGGCCAGTCGCCGTCGGCGTGCGTCGAGAGCCGTGGCGCGGAGTCGCCCGAGTGCGCCACGCCGCGCTACGACCTCTATGCGGCGGAGCCGCCGTACGAGACGCTGCCGGATCTGCCGCCGAACGTGCGGTTCGTCGATTTCAGCGACTACTTCTGCACGGCCGAGGTCTGCCCGCCGGTGATCGGCAACGTGCTCGTCTACCTCGACGACAACCACGTCAGCAGTACCTATATGTCGACGTTGTCGGCCATCGCGGAGAAGGCGATCTCCGAGGCGCTCGGCTGGGCGGACGAGCATATGGAGGAACCGCCGCCGGGCGGGTGACGTGGACAACAAATCGCCGCTGAATTGCGTCAGACTGCACTGACTCGCCGGTCTGCCAATCTCCTGCGCAACGAATCGCCCTTATCGGTGCATCGAAGCGGCGGATATCGTCGTCGGCATGAGGGTCGCCGTCCATCAGGGCTCGTTCGCCGAGCTGCCGTCCGCCGTCGCGGCGTCCGGCGCCGATCTCGTGATCGCTGCCGAGATGATCACCACCGGCTACCACATCGGCGCCCGGTCGCATGAGCTCGCCGAGCCCGCCGACGGTCCGACAGCGGCCCGGATGTCAGTGCTGGCAAGGGAATCCGGCGTCGCACTGGCCTACGGATACCCCGAGTCCGACGGTGGCCGCGTGTACAACAGCGTCCAGCTGATCGGCCGCGGCGGACAGCGCCTGGCGAACTACCGCAAGACGCATCTGTTCGGCGACATCGACCGCGACTGGTTCGAACCGGGCGCCGACGCGGTGGTGCAGGCGGAGCTCGACGGTCTCCGGATCGGCCTGCTGATCTGCTACGACGTCGAGTTCCCAGAGCTGGTACGCGCGCACGCGCTGGCCGGGACCGAACTGCTCGTGGTGCCGACCGCGCTGATGAGCCCGTACGAACTGGTCGCGGAGACGCTGGTGCCCGCCCGCGCCTACGAGAGCCAGCTGTTCGTCGCGTACGCGAACCGGTGCGACACCGAACAGGAACTGACCTACTGCGGCCGCTCCCGCGTCGTCGCCCCGACCGGCGAAGTGCTCGCAGGCGCGGGTGCCGGTCCGGAGCTGATCAGCGCCGAAGTCACCCGTGACGCGCTCGTCGCGTCGCGACTGGAGAACACCCACCTGGCCGACCGGCGGCCCGATCTCTACCGAGGACTTTCCGCATGACCTCCGCCCTCCCGACCGCGATCCACCACGACGAACCGGCGGGCCGCCCGATCACCATGTTCGGCCCGGATTTCCCGTTCGCCTACGACGATTTCCTCGCCCACCCCGCTGGGCTCGGCTCCCTTCCGGCCGAGCGGCACGGCACCGAGGTGGCGGTGATCGGCGGCGGCCTCTCGGGCATCGTCACCGCGTACGAACTGATGAAACTCGGCCTGCGCCCGGTCGTGTACGAGATCGCCGAGATCGGCGGCCGCCTGCGCACGGTGAACTTCCCCGGCTGTCCGGACGACGTCGTCGCGGAGATGGGTGCGATGCGTTTCCCGCCGGCATCGACCGCGCTGTTCCACTACATCGACAAGGTCGGCCTGGAGACGACGCCGTTCCCGAACCCGCTGGCGCCGGGTACGCCGAGCACCGTCGTCGATCTCAAGGGGGAGAGCCACTACGCGCGCACGGCGGACGAACTTCCCGCCGTCTTCGGCAAGGTCGCGGCCGCGTGGGACAGCACGCTGTCCGAGCAGGCCGCGTTCACCGAGATGCAGAAGGCGATCCGCGACCGCGACGTGAAGACGATCAAGCGGCTGTGGAACGAGCTCGTCCCGAAGCTGGACAATCAGACCTTCTACGGTTTCCTCTGCGATTCGCCCGCGTTCGCCTCGTTCCGCGACCGCGAGATCTTCGGGCAGGTCGGCTTCGGCACCGGCGGCTGGGACACCGACTTCCCGAACTCCATCCTGGAGATCCTGCGGGTGGTCTACACCGGCGCCGACGACGAGCACCGCAGCATCGTCGGCGGCAGCAGGCGGCTTCCGTTGCGGCTGTGGGAACACGCACCCGAGGACATCGCGTTCTGGCCCGCCGGAACGAGTTTGAGTTCGCTGCACGGCGGGAGCCCGAACCCCGGCGTCGCCCGGCTGCACCGGACCGCGCCGAACAACATCACCGTGACCGACACCGAAGGCCGTATCCGCACCTATCCGGCGGCGGTGTTCACCGCGCAGAGCTGGATGCTGCTGTCGAAGATCGAATGCGACGAGGCGCTGTTCCCGATCGACCACTGGACGGCGATCGAGCGCACGCACTACATGGAGTCCTCGAAGGTCTTCGTCCCGGTGGACCGGCCGTTCTGGCTGGACAAGGACCCGGAGACCGGGCGCGACACGATGAGCATGACGCTGACCGACCGCATGCCGCGCGGCACGTACCTGCTCGGCGACGATCCGGACGCGCCCGCGGTGATCTGCCTGTCCTACACCTGGGCCGACGATTCGCTGAAGTGGCTGCCGCTTTCGGTGTCCGAGCGGGTCGAGGTGATGTTGCAGTCGCTGAAGGAGATCTACCCCGGCGTCGACGTCCGGCGGCATATCATCGGCGACCCGGTGACCGTGTCCTGGGAGGCCGAACCGCATTTCATGGGTGCGTTCAAGGCCAACCTGCCCGGTCACTACCGCTACCAGCACCGGCTGTTCACCCACTTCAAACAGGACCGGCTGGAGGAGCGTCACCGCGGCCTCTTCCTGGCGGGCGACGACGTCTCGTGGACGGCGGGCTGGGCCGAAGGCGCCGTTCAGACGGCGCTCAACGCGGTGTGGGGCGTGCTGCACCACTTCGGTGGCGAGACGGATCCGGCGAACCCGGGGCCCGGCGACGTCTACGACGACATCGCGCCCGTGGAGCTGCCCGACTGAACACGGCGGCTCATCAGCCACGCCATGCCCGCCGCGAGGAGGGCGCCGATGGTGTTCATCAGCCAGTCGTTGGTGTCGCACGCGCGGCCGATCGCGGGCACGAACGCCTGCAGGGCCTCGATCACCGCGGACAGCGCCGAGCCTGCCGCGAGCATCGTCACGGGGCGCCGGGACGCCAGCGCGGCGAAGTAGACCGGCGGCAGGAACAGCGCGACGTTGGCCAGGAGCTCCACCGAGCCGAGCGTGGGCAGGGAGAACTGGACCGTGCACAGGATCTCGTCGATCGTGTGCCGGGTGGGCACCAGTGTCAGCGCGAAGACCGGTACCAGCGCCACTCCCGCGAGCGCCCAGAGGACTCGTCGCCTGCCCGCGAACAGGTGGCCGAGAACGGCGCAGACGAGTGCGACCAGCAGGATCGCCACCGGCACGAGGGCGGAGTGGTCGAGCAGGAAGTTCGTGATCATGGCGGGCCGATCCTACGGTCCGGTGAACTCGACCTCCGCCGACGGCACCACGCGCAGCCGCCCGCCGGGGTGGATCGCCGTGCTCAACAGCAGATTGTGCCGGGCGACGACCTGTTCGGCGGTCAGCCCGGTGGTGGGGTCGCCGTCGGCCGACGGAGCGTGGCCGTCACCGACCAGCACGACGTCCAGGCCGTGGCTCTGCGCGGACCGGGCGGTCGCGTCGACGCAGTAGTCGGTGGCCAGCCCGGTCAGCACCACGGTGTCGACGGCCCGGTCGACGAGCAGCCCCGCCAGCCCGGTGCGGTAGAAGGAATCCGTCGCCGTCTTGTCGACCACCACGTCGACCGGTTCGAGGCCGAGCAGCGCGCTGATCCGGGTGCCCGGCGACGCGGGGTCGAAGTCGGTGCCGGGAGCGCCGATCTGCCGTAGCGCGATCACCGGAACGCCTTCCGACCTGGCCCGGCGCGCGAGCGCGGCGATCCGGGCCGCCAGTTCCTCGCCACGCCAGACCAGGGGAACGAGCATTTCCTGCATGTCGACGATCAGCAGCGCGGCCCTCATGCCGAGAGCCTAGGACAGCGCGGCGGGCGAGTCGGCCTCCGGGATGAGCAGCCGCGGCGCGCCCGAGCCGTCGGCGGACACGGCCCAGACGTCGGAATGTCCTTGGGTGCGGGGGAGGGCGTAGGCGACGGTGCGGTCGTCGAGCCACGCGGGCTGGTCGTCGACGTTCCTGGTCTCGGCCAGCGGCGTCACGGTGCCGCTCGCGAGGTCGAGCACCGACACCCGCCAGCCCTTCGCGGGATCGCCGTCGATGGCGGCCTTGTAGGCGACGCGGGTCTCGTCGGGGGAGAGGGACGGGCATTCGACGTTGTCCCGCAAGGTCTTCACGGTCCGGGCCGTCGAGTCGCCTTCGACGAGGTACCGGTGGGAACCGGTCGACATGGTGGCGTAGAACCGGCCCGGCTGCCGGGTGAACGTGACGCCCCAGAAGTTGAAGTCGGCCGCCTTGTACGGCTTGCCTTCCACGGTCACGGCGAAGTCCTCCAGCGTGCCCTCGACGCTGTCGGTGGTGAGGTCGAGGGTGCCGGCGCGGGTGGAGAACCGGCCGCCGTTGTAGGAATCGCCGGTGACGAACACCGTCCACGCCAGCCGCCGCCCGTCCGGCGAGACCCGCGCCCGGTTGGGCAGTCCGACCAGCGGGATCTCCTGCTTGACCGTGAGACGGTCGTCGAGCACGGCGAGCTGGTAGGTGGTCAGGCCGGTCTCCGGGCGCAGGCAGATCCCGGTGCCGCCCGCCGCGTAGACCCGGCTGCAGGACACGGTCGACACCGCGCGTGCGCCGCCGGGGTCGGCGGCGCTGACGCTGGACACGTGCCCACGGTCGGCGTCGGCGGTGCTGCGGAAGAGCAAACGCCCGCCTTCGAGGGTGACGGCGCCGCTGGTGCCAGCCGACGCGGTGTCCTGGTTGCGCGCGCCCGCCACCCCGACGTAGATCACGGCGGCCGCGGTCAGCGTGAGTACTCCGGTGACGGCGATCAGGACGCGGGTGCGGGTGTTCACGGTCGTGCCTTCCTGCGGTGGAGTCGAGAGAACGAAGGTGGCGGCGTGCCGCGGACGCGTCCACAGTGGACACGCCCGCGGGTTCACCCGGCTACTGCCACACGCTCGTGATCGGGGACTTGCCTGCCGCGTTGCCGATGCCCGGCAGGCCGAACGACGCTTCCATCGTGCGGAGGATCGAGTAATGGTTGATGGATTCGCTGTAGCTGCCCGGCTTCACGTGGGCGCCGACGAACGTCGTGAAGATCTGGTTCACCGACGTCCCGCTGTCCTCGTCGAAATTGACGATCAGCAGGCTGTTGTGCGTCTTGGCCCACTGCGCGTAGGCGTCGAGGTTGTTCTTCAGCCATTTGTCGCCGGTGTCGACCGAACAGTCGTGCATGTCGCTGCACAGGTCCGGGGTCACGAAAGCGACGTGGGGCAGCTTGGTGAAGTCGCTCGGGAACGACGAGAACCTTTTGTTCGCCGACGACGGGACATTGCTGAAGCTGACCCAGCTGTTGTGCTTGCGGGCGTATTTGCCCTTCGTGCAGCCGGTGTAGCCGTCGGAAGGCATGCTTTCGGCATAGCCGACGAACTTCTTGCCGATCCCCGCCAACTGGGAGGCGATGTTCTCCTTGTTCCCGAGATCCTGGCATTTGTTGCTGTCGACACCGTGCGTCGAACCCGCGAACTGGGCGATGTAGTTCGGCTGGCTCGGATGCGTCGTCCCGTACGCCTTGGTGAACTTGGCGCCCTGCGAGGCGAGTTTGTTGAAGTACGGTGCCTTGGAGCTGCCGCTGATCTCCTTGTAATCCTTGTTCTCGAACATCACGAGGACGATGTGGTCGAACGCGGGCACTTTCGCCGCGACGGGCTCTATCGCGGCGGCGGGAGTGTCCTGATGGGACACCACCAGCGCCGTGGCCAACCCGGTCGCGGCCACGGCCGCGACCGCGATCCGTTTCCAGAACATGGGAACCTCCTGGGAAAAAGGTTGAAACTTTGACGACCAACCATCGGGTTCAGCGGCGCTCCGCGGACGTCGACAGAGTTGAGACATCTGATGTCTCGGGTGCATTTAAACGGCAAAGAAGTCGCCAGCCCATCAAGATCGCCTGACTGGAGTAGCCGGGCACTGTGGAACGCCCCAAAACCGGCATTGCTTGACACGAAACCATGTAACTCGGCCGTTGACCTTGCGCTCGACGCCTGGAACCGATGAACTTATGGCAACTCGATGATTCAGCCGGTTGACGGTGATGCCGCCGTTACCCCGGCTCTGTGGTGTACTCATCCGACCATTGGTTAAACTGTCGGCGTGAAGTCCTTTTCGCCGAGGCCGGCCGGATACACGATCGAAGAACTTTCCACGATCGTCGGCATGTCGGCGCGCAATATCCGGGCCCATCAGACGCGGGGCCTGCTCGCCCCGCCGGTCCGGCACGGCAGGTCCGCCTACTACGGCCCGGCCCATCTGCGGCGCCTGCGGCGTATCACGATGCTGCAGAAACAGGGCTTCAACCTGGTGTCCATCGCCGCGATGCTCGGAACGACCACAGTGGACCGCGCCGAGCAGCTGGACGCGGCGATGGCGGATATCGCCCGCGACCAGCCCGCCGTCGCCCGGTGCCTGGAACGCCACGGTGTGCTCGGCAGGGACGGCACGGGAGCCCCTGCCGTCGTCCGCCCGTCCGTTTCGCGCGCGGTGGCGGACCTCGCCGTGGCCGGGATCCCGCCCGTCGCCGCCCTGCGGTTCCTCGGACAGTTCATGGACCGGGTCGCGCCGCTGGCCGGCGAGCAGCTGGCCACGCTGAAAGCCCAGACAGGAGGGGACTCGGCGGCTCCCCGAACCTGTTTCGCCGACCTTCTTGTAAGCGCTTTCAAGATCGCTGTGGAGAACGCGGCCGAAGTCACTTTCCCAGTCGGGGAGCCAGGGACCTGGCCATCGAGGTGACCGCGGCCGTCGCCGCGTCGAGGTCGGTGCCTTCGGCGGAACCGGACAGGATGACGACGATGTAGCGGTCGCCTTCACCGACGAGCCCCGTCGTATGCGCGTCCACCGAGCCCCGCCCGGCGGCCCAGCCCTGTTTCACGGCCCACGGCCGGTCGCCGAACGCCGAGGGGATGCCGAAGTGCTGGTCGAACCCGTCGGCGGCGGTACGGGCCGCTTCCCGGAGCGGTTTGAGTATCACGTTCCTCTTGGTCTTCGGCAGGCCGAGGATGTGGCGGTACACCGCGGCGATGTCGTCCGCTGTGGACAGTGTGTCGCCCCAGCGCCCCGCGTCGGCGGGCGGGATGGTGTTCTTCAGGCCCGCCACCGCCACCGTCCTGGTGACTATCGCGGGGCCGCCGTTCCTGGTCCAGAGCGTGTTGGCGACGGCGTCGTCGCTCTTCGCCAGCATCCGGTGGAGCTGGGCTTCGTCGGCCTTGCTCGCCTTGCGGGTGACGGCGTCCAGTGCGATGAACAGTTTCACCACCGACGCCGTACGGAATTTCTCCGAGCCGCGGTCGCCGATCACCTGCTCGCCCGACTTGCGGTCGAAGACGACGGTGGCGTCGCGTCTCTCCGGAGCGGTCTCGCCGTCCGCGACGGACTGGAAGATCACGTAGCCGAGGATCGCGGCGATCACCGGGAAGGCGATCAGGATCGTCACGCGAAGTCCTGGTCGCCGATTCGCCCCGGGCACTGCGATGGGCCTGGTTCGTTGGTCGAACATGGTGCCGATGTTCAGAGACGATCATCGTGGCCCCGTCTTGTTCTTGTCATGACTCTGTAACGAGAGGAAAAGCCGCCGGTCAGGAACGCCGCACGATGATCTGGTCGACGAGGGTGCCGTCGGCGCTGATCGCGCGAACGTCCATTTTGGGCGGTGTGGTGCCCGTGCCCGCGACGACGTCGACCGCGACCAGGCTGTAGCCGCGGAACCGGACACGGGACCACGTGACCTTCTTGGTGCGATCCTGGCCGTCCCGTTCGGAGTACTTCATCGGGACAGGGGAGTCGTTGGGTGTCTCATGGCCAAGGTACGTGTCGGGCGCGGGGAACTCGGAGACGCTCCCGCCACCGCCGCCCGCCGTGATGTAGGTGGTCCCGTCCTTGACCGGGTCGGTGGTCCCACGCGAGGGCACCTTCTTGACGGCCTTGCCCGCCCGGATGGGGTCGGTGCGTTCGTAGATGTGGTTGTGGCCGTTGAGCACCAGATCGACCTGGTACTTGTCGAACAGCGGTGCCCAATCCGTCTGCGCGCCGAGTTCGGCACCGTTGGAATGACAGGTGGAATACGTGCATTGGTGGCAGTAGACGACGATGAAGTCGATCGTGGGATCGGCGCGAAAGGCGGCGAGTGTCCTGCTGAGCCATTTGAGCTGCTTGCCCTTGGTGTAGTCCAGATTGGACGGACTGTTGTAGCAGACATCGTTGCCATCCAGGCTGATCATCCCGACGTTCTGATAACGCCATGAGTAGATGCAGGTGGAGCCGTCCCAGGCGTTGTCCGGCATGGTGAAGCGCGCCCGCACGCCGCCGTAACCGTCCTCGGAGTACCAGCCCTCGATTTCGTGGTTGCCGAGCGCCATCATCCACGGGATCCCGGCGGTGACCGGTTCGTTCTGCACGAAGAAGGAGTCCCAGAGCCGTGCGTCGTACTTGTCTTCCTCCGGGTGCCCGCCCTCGCCTTCGAGCGCGTAGCTCAGGTCGCCCATGGCGAGGTGGAAGGCCGGATCGAGGCCCGCGATCAGGCTGCTGGTCGCGACGGCGTTGTAGCCGACACCCTGGTCGCCGAAAGCGGTGAAGGAGAACGTGCCGTCGCCGCCCGGGGCGGGAGCGGTGCGGAAACTCGCCATCTCACCGAGCCGGGTGGCCGGGTCGTAGCCCTCGTGGCCGACGACGTAGTAGTACGTGGTGTTGGGCAGGAGGCGGTCGATCCGGGCGTGGAGGTAGTACTGGGTGATCGACTTCGGGCTGTTCGGCGGAACCTCCTCGACCGGATGCTGCCAGGACATCTGGCTGGTCAGCGCCCGGACCTCGGCCGGGATCGGCGGGCTGAAGTCGCCGGGCACCGTGCCGATCCGGACGAACGGCGCGGTCACCGCCGCGGGTACCTGCCAGGAGACGACGACCTGCTGGGACGGGTCGGCCCCGTAGGCGAGGTGCCGTCCGAACGGGCGCAGCGCCGAACCGGCGACCTTGTCGGCGTTGAGCAGCACCGTCGGCCCGGGGGAGGCCGCGGCCGCGCCCGGAAGCAGGACGCCGCCGGCGGCGAGTGCCGCGCCGCTCACCGCGCCCACCCGGAACAGGGTCCGCCGCGAGTACTTATTGACGAACTTGTCGTGTTTCTCGGCCAAGCTGAGCCGACGATAGGCTTCGGACCTGCTGTTTCGAGAAGTTTCGGCCATGAAATCGAAGTTAAGAAGGCTTCTTAACTAAGTCAAGAGATGTATGGCCATCCGATGACCGGCTGCACGGAACTGTGCAAGTGACTCCGGGCATAGGGGACTTTGTGCCCGAACGGCGATCACGCGTGATCAGACAGCGCACACGCGTGATTGGACAGCGATCATGCGTGATCAGGCGGCGATCATCGTGATCGCCGCTCAATCACGCGAGATCGCCGTGCAATCACGTGAGTTCCGGCTCTGATCACGCGGCGGTCAGACCAGCTCGGCCGAGACGACCGAGGAGAGTCCCCGCAGCCGGGCCAGCAGGGGTTCGACCTCGGCCGCGTCGATCAGGACGGCGCAGGTCATGGTGCTTTCCCGGACGCCGTCGCGGACGTCGACGGACAGGTCGTGGACCAGGCAGCCGAGCGCGGCGAGCAGGCCGGGGATCTGTTCGACGCCGCCGACGAAATAGGTGGCGATCCGGCGGCGGACCAGCATGGACGAGCGAGGGGCGGGAACCTGGAAAGCGGTGATCGACATCGTGGTCTCCAAAGGCGGGGAACGTACAGGCCATGGAGGGCCAGGTCCCGGGAGATGCCCCGTATCGAGGGGTCGCCGGAATGCGCGCCGGCGACCTGGTTCAGCCGGCGCGCTTGACTACGAGTCGGTTCAAGCGGCGCACGGCGACAGGCTAGCACGTCACGAGAGGCGCAGCCGGGAACCTTGCTCGCGGACGTGCGCCACGGACCCGCAGCCGAGGTCCAGTTGCCGCTGCCGCTCGGCCACGAACGCCCGGCCGAGGCCGGTGCGATCCGAAGTGGACAGTGTGCGCCGGAGTTCGTTCAGCAACCCGCGTTCCTCCGCGCGGATATGCGCGTCCACCGAATTCTCCAGTGCCACCAAGGCCTTCTCGGAGTCAGTGGACTCCAGTACGGCCAGCAGCTCGTCCGCGAGGCCGTTCTCCGTCGCATCGGGACGGACGATCCGTTCCGTCGCGATCGCATGGGCGACCAAGGACGCCGAGAGCTCCGCGATCAGCGCCTGCCGGTCGGCCTCGTCGTTGCGGAGGTCGCGGAACAGCTGTTCGATCCGGCGGTGATCGGCCAGGACGACCTCGACCAGGTCGGAACCCGGGGGAGCGGCCGTCGGGCCGGGGCGCATCCAGCCGAACGTCAGCTCCACGGCCTGGCGCCAATGCGAGTACTCACTGTCGCGGCGGGCGGGGTCCATCGTCGGCAGCCACTGCCCGGCGCGGTGCCAGTTCCGGCGCAGCCCCTCCAGGTCAGGCCAGTAACCGACCGACAATCCGGCCGCGTACGCCGCGCCAAGCGACACCGTCTCCGCGACCATCGGACGCACCACCGGCACGTCGAGGACGTCGGCGACGAACTGCATCAGCAGGTTGTCGGCGGTCATCCCGCCGTCCACCTTGAGCGTCGACAGCGCGAGCCCGGAGTCGGCGTTCATCGCGTCGACCACCTCCCGGGTCTGCCAGCCCGTCGCCTCCAGCACGGCCCTGGCCAGATGCCCCTTGGTGATGTACGACGTCAGCCCGGCGATCACGCCGCGCGCCTCGCTGTGCCAGTGCGGCGCGAACAGGCCCGAGAAGGCGGGCACGATGTAGCAGCCGCCGTTGTCCTCCACCGTCCGCGCCAGCGTCTCGATCTCGGGCGCGCTGCCGATCAGTTCGAGCCCGTCGCGGAACCACTGCACCAGCGAGCCGGTGACCGCGATCGACCCTTCGAGCGCGTACACGGCGGGTTCGTCGCCGATCTTGAAGCCGACGGTGGTCAGCATGCCGTGGGTCGAAAGCACCGGCGTCGGGCCGGTGTTGAGCAGCAGGAAGCTGCCGGTTCCGTACGTGCATTTCGCCTCGCCGGGCGCGAAGCAGGTCTGGCCGAACAGCGCCGCCTGCTGATCGCCGAGCGCCGCCGCGATCCGGATACCCGGAACGACCCGCGACGTCGTGCCGTACACCTCGGTCGACGGGCGGATCTCCGGCAGCATGGCGCGCGGGACGTCGAAGAAGTCCAGCAGTTCGTCGTCCCAGGACAGCGTGCGCAGGTTCATCAGCATGGTGCGCGAGGCGTTGGTGACGTCGGTGACGTGGACGCCGCCCTCGGGACCGCCGGTGAGGTTCCAGATCAGCCAGCTCTCCACCGTCCCGAACAGGACGTCGCCGCGTTCGGCGCGTTCCCGCAGGCCAGGGGTCCGTTCGAGCATCCACCGGATGCGCGGCGCGGAGAAGTACGTGGCCAGCGGCAGCCCGCACAGCCGCCGGACGCGGTCGGCGCCCGGCTCGCGGGCGAGGTGTTCGAGCATCGCGTCGGTGCGGGTGTCCTGCCAGACGATCGCTCGCCCGACCGGGTTGCCGGTGTGCCTGTCCCACAGCACCGTCGTCTCGCGCTGGTTCGCGATGCCGAGGCCGACCACCTGCGCGGCCTCGACGCCGGCGTCGGCCAGCGCCTGCGGCACGATCCGGCCGACGTTGCGCCAGATCTCCGTCGCGTCGTGTTCGACCCAGCCCGGCCGCGGGAAATGCTGCTGGTGTTCGCGCTGCGCGACCGACACCAGCCTGCCGCGCGCGTCGAACAGGATGCACCGCGTCGAAGTGGTGCCCTGGTCGATCGACATCACGTAGCGCTGGACCACGCGAGCACCTCCATCACCATCGGGACGCGCCGAGATCGCGGGAGACCGCCCGTGCCGCGTCGCGCACGTGGCCGAGCAGCCGCGGGATCGGGCTGCCGTCGGCTTCACAGATCCGTTCCGCCGCGCCGGAGACCCCGATCGCGCCGACCACGATGCCGCCGTGGCCGCGGATCGGCGCGGCTATCCCGGCCTCGCCGGTGATCATCTCGCCGTTCTCGCTCGCCCAGCCCGCCTCGCGCACCTTGCCGCAGGCGCGTTTGATCGCGGTCTGGGTGACCAGGGTCCGGCGGGTGTAGGCCTCCGGTCCGCCGGTGCGCAACGATGCCACGAGACCGGTGTCATAGGCCAGAAGGACTTTTCCGAGCGCCGTCGCGTGCAGCGGCAGAAGCGTGCCGACGTCGAGCGTCTGCAGGCTGTCGTCGGGCCGGAACACGTGGTGCACCACCAGGACCCGGCCCTCCAGCGGCGCGCCGATGCGGACGGCTTCACCGCTGCGCGCGGCCAGCGCGTCGGCCCAGTTGATCGCGCGGGAGCGGAGTTCGTTGACGTCGAGGTAGCTCGTGCCCAGGTGGAGCAGCGCCGCGCCCAGTTGGTATTTCCCGGTGTCACGGTCTTGTTCGACAAAGCCGACCCCCTGCAGGGTGCGGAGGATCCCGTGCGCCGTTCCCTTGGCGAGTTCGAGGGAATCGGCGATCTCGCCGACCCCGAGACGGCCTGAACCGCGCGCCAGCAGCCGCAGGATCGCGGCGGCGCGCTCGATGGACTGGATCGGACCGGGCACGGCTCAACCGTAGCCCGACCGGCCCTGATTCGACAATGTCGAACATCGTCTTCGGACGTTCGACAATGCCGACCGGTGTCCGTTGACCCCGCGTTTCCGCGAACTTAACTTCGGCCTCAACAGGGCAACGGTGTCCTTTGTGGAGGAAGCAATGGTGCGAAACCTCAAAGCTCGCGGACTGGCGGGCGAACTGGCGGCGGAGTTCGTCGGGACGATGATCCTCATCCTGTTCGGCTGCGGGGTGGTGGCTCAAGTCGTCGCCGCGGGCATCGGGGACCACGACAGCATCGCGTGGGCGTGGGGAATCGGTGTCACGCTGGGTATCTACGTGGCTTCACGGATCAGTGGCGCGCATCTGAACCCCGCCATCACCGTGGCGCTCGCGGTGTTCAAGGGCTTCTCGTGGCGCAAGGTCGCCCCGTACGCCTTGGCGCAGACCGCCGGCGCGTTCCTCGCCGCGCTGCTGGTGCGCTGGAACTACACCGAGGTGCTCAACGCCGCGGACCCCGGTTTGACGATCAAGACCCAGGGCGTGTTCTCCACTCTTCCGGGTAACGGAACCCTGCCCGTGGGTGACTGGGGCGCTTTCCGCGACCAGATCATCGGAACGGCCATCCTCGCCTTGGTGATCTTCGCCATCACCGACCTGCGCAACACCGCGCCCGCCGCGAACCTCGCCCCGGTCGTCGTCGGCTTCCTGGTGGTCGCGATCGGCATGGCCTGGGGCACCAACGCCGGCTACGCGATCAACCCCGCCCGCGACTTCGGTCCGCGCCTGATGTCCTGGCTCACCGGCTACGACACCGCGTTCACCGACCAGTACGGCTATCCCTACTGGTGGATCCCGATCGTGGCCCCGGTGATCGGTGCGGTCATCGGCGGGGCGATCTACAAGTTCTTCATCGAGCGTTACCTGCCCGCCGAACCGGCACCGGAAGCCTTGCCCGCCAAGGACATCGAGCGCGTTTCCTAAGGAGAGAAACCCATGTCTGATTACATCGGCGCCGTCGACCAGGGCACCACCAGCACGCGCTTCATGATCTTCGACCACGGCGGCAACGAGATCGCCCGCCACCAGCTCGAACACGAGCAGATCCTCCCGAAGCCGGGCTGGGTCGAACACGACGCGACCGAGATCTGGGAGCGGACCCGTTCGGTCATCGCCACCGCGCTCAACAAGGCGAAACTGACCGCCGCCGACCTGGCGTCGCTCGGTATCACCAACCAGCGTGAGACCACCGTCGTGTGGAACCGCCGCACCGGCCGCCCGTACTGCAACGCCATCGTGTGGCAGGACACCCGCACCGACCGGATCGCCTCGGCACTGGAACGCGAGGGCAAGGGCGACGTCATCCGCCGCAAGGCCGGTCTCCCGCCCGCGACCTACTTCTCCGGCGGCAAGCTGCAGTGGATCCTGGAGAACGTCGACGGTGTCCGCGAAGACGCCGAAAAGGGTGACGCGCTCTTCGGCACCACGGATTCCTGGCTCATCTGGAACCTCACCGGCGGACCCGACGGCGGCGTGCACGTGACGGATCCGACCAACGCGTCGCGCACCATGCTCATGGACCTGGAAACGCTGGAGTGGGACGACGAACTGCTGTCGTTCTTCGGCGTCCCCAAGCAGATGCTGCCGTCGATCGCGCCGTCTTCGAACAACGGCCGCTTCGGTGTGACCCGCGCGGACGGCCCGCTCGGCGGCGAGGTCGCCATCACCGGCGTGCTCGGCGACCAGCAGGCGGCGACCGTCGGCCAGGTGTGCTTCCGCCCCGGCGAGGCCAAGAACACCTACGGCACCGGCAACTTCCTGCTCCTCAACACCGGGCACGAGGTCGTGCGCTCGAAGCACGGGCTGCTCACGACGCTGGCCTACCAGTTCGGTGACGAGAAACCGGTGTACGCGCTGGAGGGCTCCATCGCCGTCACGGGTTCCGCCGTGCAGTGGCTGCGCGACCAGCTGGGCATCATCAGCGGCGCGTCGCAGAGCGAGAGCCTCGCGCGTCAGGTCGAGGACAACGGCGGCGTCTACTTCGTCCCCGCGTTCTCCGGGCTTTTCGCCCCGTACTGGCGTTCCGACGCGCGCGGCGCGATCGTCGGCCTCACCCGCGCCACCACCAACGCGCATCTGGCGCGGGCGACCCTCGAAGCGATCTGCTACCAGACCCGCGACGTCGTCGAGGCCATGCAGAACGACTCCGGCGTCACGCTCGACGTGTTGCGTGTGGACGGTGGCGTGACCGCCAACGAACTCTGCATGCAGCTCCAGGCCGACATCCTCGGCGTGCCGGTGTCGAAGCCGGTCGTCGCGGAGACCACCGCGCTCGGCGCCGCCTACGCGGCCGGGCTCGCCGTCGGGTTCTGGAAGAGCACCGACGAGCTGGAACAGAACTGGAACGAGGACAAGCGCTGGGAGCCGTCGTGGACGGACGAACAGCGCGCCGAGGGCTACGCGGGCTGGCAGAAGGCCGTCGGCCGCACGCTGGACTGGGTCGAGGTCGAGTGAGCCCGATGAACAGGAGGAACAAGGTGACATCCGTACCGCTTTCCCCGGTCTACCGTGCCGAGACGCTGCGCAAGCTCGCTCGTGAGGAGATCGACGTGCTGGTCGTCGGCGGGGGAGTGACCGGGGCCGGCGTCGCGCTCGACGCGGCGTCGCGCGGACTGTCCGTCGCGCTCGTCGAGGCCCGCGACTTCGCCGCCGGGACGTCGAGCCGGTCTTCGAAGCTGATCCACGGTGGGCTGCGCTACCTGGAGAACCTGGACTTCAAGCTGGTCCGCGAGGCGCTGAAGGAACGCAGCCTGCTCCTGCAGACCCTCGCGCCGCACCTGGTCCGGCCGGTGAAGTTCCTGGTGCCGCTCAAGCACCGCGTCTGGGAACGCGGTTACATCGGCGCGGGTGTCACGCTTTACGACACCCTCGGCGGAGCGCGCGCCCTGCCGCGGCACCGGCATCTGTCGAAACGCGGCGCGGGCAAGGTGGCTCCCGGCCTCGCGGACGACGCCCTGATCGGCGCCATCCAGTACTACGACGCGCAGGTCGACGACGCCCGCCACACGATGACGATCGCGCGGACGGCGGCGGAACAGGGCGCTTCCGTCCTTACTCGCGCCCGTGTCACGTCGCTGATCCGCGACGGCGAACGCGTCGTCGGAGCCAAGGTCGTCGACCGCGAGAGCGGTGCCGAGATCGAGGTCCGGGCGAAGACGGTCGTCGCGGCCACCGGCGTGTGGAGCGATGACATGGCCGAAGCGGCGGGCATCCCCGCGCCGTTCACCGTGCGCGCTTCGAAGGGCATCCACCTGGTGGTGCCGCGCGAGAAGATCGACCTGGACACCGGGCTGATCCTGCGCACCGAGAAGAGCGTGCTGTTCGTCATCCCGTGGGGACGGCACTGGATCGTCGGCACCACCGACACCGAATGGGACCTCGACCGCGAGCACCCCGCGGCCAGCCAAGCGGACGTCGACTACGTGCTCGACCACCTCAACGCGGTTCTGCGCACGCCGATCACCGCGGACGACATCGAAGGCGTGTACGCCGGGCTTCGGCCGCTGCTGGCCGCGAAGGCGACGTCGACGACGAAGCTGTCGCGGGAGCACGCCGTGGCGCATCCGGTGCCTGGTCTGGTGATCGTGGCCGGCGGCAAGTACACGACGTACCGCGTGATGGCCGCCGACGCGGTCGACGTCGCGGTGGAGGACCTCGGCCGCCCGGCGCCGTCGTCGTGGACCGAGCGGCTGCCGATCGTCGGCGCGACGGGTTATCACGAGCTGTGGGGAGCGCGGCACTCGCTCGCCCAGCGTGCGGGCCTGCCGATCGGCCGGATCGAGCATCTGCTCCAGCGCTACGGCACGGCGATCGAGGACATCCTGGAGTCGATCTCGGAACGACCCGAACTCGGCGAGATGATCCCGGGGACGGCGGAGTACCTCAAGGCGGAGGTCGTCTACGCGGTCTCCCACGAGGGCGCGCTGCACCTGGAGGACGTCCTGACGCGACGCACACGGATCTCCATCGAGGAGCGGGATCGCGGCGTGACCGCGGCGCCGGAGGTGGCCGGGTTGATGGCGCCGCTGCTGGGCTGGGACTCGCACAAGCAGGAACGCGAGGTCGCCAACTACCTCGCGCGGGTCGAGGCGGAACGCTCCGCGCAGGCCCAGCCGGACGACGAGGCGGCGAACGCCAGCCGTCTCGCGGCTCCGGCGCTGCTGCCCAGCTGACCGCGGGCTGAAGCGCGTGAAGGCCCCCTTCCCTCGGCTCAGTCGAGGGAAGGGGGCCTTCACGCGCTTCGCCGCTACTTCAGCCAGTCGAGGTAGCGGGTCGCGGCGATGCGCGCCCCGTCCTTCGTGGTGAGCACGTCACCCTTGACCGCGGAGAACATGCCCGCCGTCTCGTCGACGGTCACCGGACGCGTATCTCCCTTGGCGGACAAGGTGATCCGGCCCAGTTCGTCGAGCGGGTAGACGTCCGGGCCGCCCACGTCGAGGGTTCCGTTCAACGGCTTTCCCGCCGAGACCTCGGAAACGGCGGCGGCGACGTCCGCCGCGGCGATCGGCTGGATCGGCGTGCTGGGCAGGCGGACGACGGTCTCGTCGGACGTCCAGGACAGCACCGCGCCGACGAATTCCATGAACTGGGTGGCGCGGACGATCGAGTAGGGGACACCGCTCTCCTTGAGGATGTCCTCCTGCAGGGTCTTCGCCCGGTAGTAGTCGAGGTCCGGCACCTGGTTGACGCCGACGATCGACAGGATCACGAAATGCCCCGTGCCCGCCTTCTTCGCGGCCGCGACGAGGTTGTCCATCGACATCCGGAAGAACGCGGGGGAGGCGTCGTCGAAGGTTGGCGAGTTCGTGAGGTTGACGACCACGTCGGCGCCGTCGAGCGCGCTGTCCAGGCCCTGGCCGGTGAGCAGGTCGACCCCGGTGGACGGCGAATGCGGCACCGCCTCGTGCCCTGCCTCGTTCAGGATGCGCACGACCTGCGAGCCGATCAGCCCGGTCCCGCCGATGATCGCGAATTTCATGACCCAATGCCCTTCGTCGGCGGCGCCCGCAAACCCGGACACCTCGTGTCCGAGATAATACTCGGACATATTGTGTCCGAGTCAAGAGCCGGGTTAGAGTCACCCGGGTGAAGATGTCCGGTGGGGTCGAGTGGGCCCTGCACTGCTGTGTCGTGTTGACCTCCGTCGACGAACCCGCGCCCGCCGCGCGCCTGGCGCAGCTGCACGACGTCTCGCCGAGCTACCTCGCGAAGCAGCTCCAGGCCCTTTCCCGGGCCGGTCTCATCCGGTCGGTGCAGGGGAAGGCCGGTGGCTACGTCCTCACCAGGCCGCCTTCGGAGATCACGGTGCTCGACGTCGTCGAGGCCATCGACGGACCCGGCCCTGCCTTCGTCTGCACCGAGATCCGGCAGCGCGGCCCGATGGCGACGCCGCCCGAGGCGTGCACGACGCCGTGCGCCATCAGCCGCGCGATGGCGAACGCCGAAATCCAATGGCGGGCGGCGTTGCGCGCCGTCTCCATCGCGGACCTGGCCGACGACGTCCGGGGTGACTACGGTCCGGGCGCGCTCGCCGGGATCGGTGCGTGGTTCAAGGCCGCCGAGGGTTAGCGAGCGAGCCGGTTCGGGGCATCAGCGCGGTCGCGGCCATGGTCGCCACCACCAGTACCGCCGCGAGCGTGAACGCCCGCACCACGGAATGGCCGTGCAGGAAGACGGTGCCGAACACCGCGATGCCCAGCGTCGCGCCGACTTGCTGCACCGCGTTCAGCAGGCCCGCCGCGGATCCGGTCTCCTGTGGACGGACGACGGACAGCGCCGCGGTGAAGAACGGCACCGTGAACAGCCCCAGGCCGAGCCCGCCGATCCCGAGCGCGAGCGGCAGCGGGCCCGTCATCGCGAGCACGATTCCCGCGAGCAGCAGTGCCAGACCGGCGAAGGCGACACGGGATCCGAATCGGGGAACGAGCCATTGGCCTGCCACCCACGAAGAAAGCGCCAGCCCGCCCGACCACGGCAGCAGTGTCAGCCCGGACGTGAGCACGCCGAGACCCTCGTCGAGTTGCTGGTGCAGGACCACCACGAGCATCACCCCGTTCATCACGGCGAAGAACAGGGTCGACGCCGCCAGCGCCGCGGGGAAACCGCGGTGCTCGAAGAGGCTCGGCTCGACCAGCGGATGACGTCGGTTCCGCTGATGGAACCCGAACAACACCAGCGTGGCGGCGCCGGCGGTGAAGAGACCCCAATTCCACCTGTCGATCAGTGGGTACACGAGCAGCCCGACGCCGAGCGAAACGAGCAAGGTGCCCGGCACGTCCAGCCGGACCGGATGCTCGGCACGGTCCTCCGGCAGCAGTCGTCCCGCCACGAGCACCGCGATCGAGATCGGCACGTTCACCAGGAACGCCGCCCGCCACGACACCAGATCCGTCAGCAAGGCGCCGAGCAACGGTCCGCTCACGGCGGACAGGCCGACCACCGGTCCGTTCCAGCCCAAAGCCGCCGCCAGCGTCGGGCCGGAGAACAAGGCCTTGATCAATCCGAAGGTCTGCGGGATCACCAGTGCCGCCGCCATGCCCTGCACCGCTCGCGCGCCGATGAGCACGCCGGTGCCCGGCGCGAGCGCGCAGCACAGGGAAGCCAGCGCGAACACCGCGACGCCGGACAGGAACACGCGGCGGCGGCCCAGCAGGTCACCGAGCCTGCCGCCGGTGATGAGGAGTACCGCGAACGGAAGCGTGTACGCGGCGCCGAACCACTGAATGGCGGACGCGGGGCCGCCGAGGTCCGCGTGGATCGCCGGACCGGCGACCTGGGTGATCGTCGCGTCCAGCACGTTCATCGCCTCCGCCGCGAGCAGCGTGGCGAGCGGAACGGTTCTGGTCTTCGTCAGTTGCATGACCAGGATGGTGCGGCGAAGATGACTTTTGTTCCCCGAAGACCGGCTCGAATGGACGAAATATTCCATGCTCGACGACATAGACCGTGCTTTGCTCCACGCGTTGCAGATCGACGCCCGTGCGCCGTTCAGCCGGATCGGGGCGGTGCTCGGTGTCTCGACCCAGACCATCGCTCGGCGCTATCAGCGGCTCCGGGCCGAAGCCGGGTTACGCGTGGTGGGTCTGCCCGATCCCGACCGGACGGGGCTGACGCAGTGGCTCGTCCGCCTGAGCGCGCAGCCCGCGGCCGCACGGACGCTCGCTCGTTCGCTGGCCCGGCGGCCGGACACGTCGTGGGTCAAGCTCACCTCCGGCGGCACGGAGATCGTGACGATCGCGCACACGCCGCGGCACGCGCAGAGCGCCATGCTGCTGCACGACATCCCGCGCGCCGCGAGTGTCACGGCGGTGTCCGCGCATTTCATCCTGCACACCTACCTCGGCGGCCCGACGGCGTGGCGCGGCCGGGTGGCCGCGCTGACCGAGGAACAGCAGAAAGCGTTGCGACCGCCGGAATCCGTTGGCGAGGAGAGCCAGCCGACGGCGGCGGACCACGCGCTGATCGCCGCCCTCCGGCACGACGGCCGGGCGAGCATCGCGGACCTCTCCGCCGCGGCGGGCCTGGCCCCGGCGACGGCGGCCCGTCGGCTGGCGGATCTGCGCGCACGGGGCACGCTCTTCTTCGACGTCGAGATCAGTGCGGCCCTGTACGGCGTGACCACTCAGGCGTTCCTGTGGATGGCCGTCGCGCCGGCGGATCTCGACGAGGTGGCGACGACGCTGGCCACTCACGAGGAACTGGCCGTCGTCGTCGCCACGACCGGGCCCACCAACCTGGCCGCGCAGGCGTTGTGCCCGGATCCCGCCGCGCTGCACCACTACCTCACGCACCGGCTGGGCGCGCTGCGGGCGATCCACACGGTGCACACCGCGCCGGTGCTGGAAATCGTGAAGGCGGTCGGACCGCTCACGCCCTGAACCGCTCGGCGTGCTCGGCGACCCACTGCGCGAACGTACGGGCAGGCCGTCCGGTCACCTTCTCGATCGTGTCGACGACGGTGCGCGCCTCCACGGGCGGATCGCTGTGCCAGCCGACGACGTACTCGGCGTCCGCGACCGAGACACCTTCGGCGAGCAGCCGGTCGATCGCCTGCCGCCGCGTGATCTTCTCCAGTGTGATGTCACGGCCGACCGCGGAGCCGAGGATCGCGATCCGTTCGCTCGTGGTCAGCGCCTGCGGACCGGTGAGGTTGTAGACCTTGCCGGAGTGTCCGTCCTCCGCGAGCGCGGTCGCCGCGACGGCGCCGATGTCGCCCTCGTGCACCACGGCGCTCGGCAGGTCGAACGGCTCGCGGATCACCCCTTCGGCGCGGACCGAGTCGACCCAGGTCAGGGCGTTGGACATGAACTCCTGCGGCTCCAGGCGTGTCCATTCCACCCCGGATTCGGCCATGGCCTGTTCCGTCGGCCCGACGTAACCGCCCCACACGATGGTCATCCGGCGCACGCCCGCGTCCACGGCGCGCTTGACCAGATCGGCGCCGACGTCGGCGAGTCCCGCGGTGACGGTGATGTGCAGCTTGGTGACGCCTGCCAAGGCCTCGGTCAGGGTCTCGGGCGCGGTGTGGGTGCCTTCCGCGAGTTCGACACCCGCCGGAAGCCGGGCTTCGGCGGGGTTCCTGGTGAGTGCCCGGACGTGTTCGCCGCGGCGGAGGAGTTCGGCCACCACGTGGCGGCCGGTGTTCCCGGTGGCCCCGGTTACCAAGACGGTCATGAGTGCTTCCCTTCGTTCTCCGTGAAGGTAAAAGCTCAAGTAATGTGGAGGTCAAGCGGACCGATCAGGAATCGAGAAGCGATGGTGCCCACGGGATCCCTAGCGTCTTCGCCACAGGCAAAACGACTCCAGGAGGTTCTCGTGAGCAAGCGGATTCGGACGTTCCACCGGTGGACGTCCCTCGTCTTCGTCGCCACCGTCATCGTCTGCTTCGTCGTGGTGGCACAGGGCGACCCGGCGGAATGGGTGCTGTACACGCCACTGCCGCCGCTCTTCCTGCTGATGTTCAGTGGGCTCTACCTGTTCGCGCTGCCGTACACCGCCAAGCGGCGCAATCGGCGACGGGTGGCCGGGTGAGTCTTAGTTTACGGCAAAAATTAACAGTCGGCATATCGGCCGGAAACTCTTGACGCCGCCGCCGGGGCCGGTGAGGATCGGCCGGTCCCCGCCTCCCGCAGAATGGACCAGACCATGGCAAGACGTGCTCGTGCGCGCCGAAGTCCGCTGATCGCCTTGATGAGTCTCAGCCTGCTCGGCGGGGCCGTGGTGGCCACGCCCGCCGCCGTCGCCGCCGAGCAGCCGGTGATCGGGAAACCCGCGCTCGACCGGGACGGCTGCGCCCGCATCGAGAAGAGCCTGCCGACGCTCGCCGACTGGCCGAAGGTCGAGAGCCGGTTCAAGGGCAAGGCCGGTGACGAACAGCGGATCGCCCGGATCCTCGAAGGAATGACCCTCGAAGAGAAGGTCGGGCAGATGACGCAGCCCGAGATCGCCGCGATCACCCCCGACGAGGTCCGGCAGTACTCGATCGGCTCGGTCCTCAACGGCGGCGGCTCGTGGCCGAACAAGGACAAGCACGCCTCCCAGCAGGACTGGCTGAAGCTCGCCGATTCCTATTGGGACGCCGCGAAGAGCAGCAGGACGAAGATCCCGGTGATCTGGGGCATCGACGCCGTGCACGGCAACAACAACGTGTACGGGGCCACCGTCTTCCCGCACAACATCGGGCTCGGCGCGGCGCACGACCCGTGCCTGGTGCGCGACATCTCCGCGGCGACGGCCCGGCAGATCCGCGCCACCGGCCAGGATTGGGCCTTCGCGCCGACGCTGGCCGTCGTGAAGGACGACCGCTGGGGACGTACCTACGAAGGGTTCTCCGAGGACCCGCGGATCACCAGGGCCTACGGCTACGAGGCGATCAACGGTCTCCAGGACGGGGCGGCCAAACGCATCGGCTACAACGGCGTGATCGGCACCGCCAAGCACTTCATCGGTGACGGGGGCACCCTCAAGGGGCAGGATCAGGGCGTCAACCCGTCGTCCGAGGCCGAGATGATCAACGTCCACGGTCAGGGCTACTACGGCGCGCTCGCCGCGGGCTCCCAGACGGTGATGGTGTCGTTCAACAGCTGGACCAACGCCGAACTCGGCATCGGCGAGGGCAAGCTGCACGGCAGCGACAAGGCGCTGAACCAGATCCTCAAGGGCAAGATGGGCTTCGACGGCCTCGTCGTGTCCGACTGGAACGGCATCGGCCAGGTTCCCGGCTGCACCAACGCCTCCTGCCCGCAGGCGATCAACGCCGGTATCGACATCGTGATGGTGCCGAACGACTGGAAGGCGTTCATCACCAACACCGTCGACCAGGTCAAGGGCGGCCAGATCCCGCTCGCGCGGATCGACGACGCGGTGACCCGGATCCTGCGTGTCAAGCTGCGCTCCGGGCTGTACGAGTCGCAGAAGCCGTCGGACCGGTCCTACGCCAACTCCGACGAGGCGCTGAAGGAGACCTGGCTGGCGCGTGACGCGGTGCGCTCCTCGCAGACGCTGCTGAAGAACAACGGCAACGTGCTGCCGCTCAAGCCGAAGTCGAAGGTCCTCGTGGTCGGCAAGAGCGCGGACAGCATCCAGAACCAGACCGGCGGCTGGACGCTGAGCTGGCAGGGGACCGGCAACACCAACGCCGACTTCCCGAACGCCACGTCGATCCTCGCCGGGCTCAAGCAGCAGCTCGGCGACGTCAATGTCACCTTCGACGAGAAGGGCGAGGCCGACCCGAAGGGCTACGACGCGGTCATCGCGGTCATCGGCGAGACCCCGTACGCGGAAGGCGTCGGCGACCTGACGCGCAAGACCCTGGAGGCTTCGAAGCTCTACCCCGAGGACCTGGCCGTGCTGGACAAGGTCCACGGGAAGGGCGCTCCGGTCGTCACCGTCTACGTCGGTGGACGCCCGCTGTACATGAACAAGGAGATCAACCGCTCGGACGCGTTCGTCGCGGCCTGGCTGCCGGGTACCGAAGGCGGCGGCGTCGCCGATGTCCTGGTCAAGGGCGGCTTCAAGGGCACGCTGCCGTACTCGTGGCCGAAGAGCGCGTGCCAGACGCCGCTGAACGCGGGTTCGGCGGACTACGACCCGCTGTTCAAACTCGGCTACGGCCTCAAGACCGGGCAGCGGGTCACCGTCGGGCGGCTGGACGAGACGGCCGGGCCGGTGACCTGCGGCTCGACCGGTGGCGGCGGCACCGCGACCGAGGATCTAGAGGTGTTCAACCGCACCGATGTCGCGCCGTACAAGGGTTTCATCGGTTCCGCGGAGAACTGGGGCGGCACCGAGATCGGGCCCGACGGCACCGCGGCACATGCCGAGATCGCGGTCGTGCAGTCGGATGTGAACGTCCAGCAGGACGGGCTCAAGTCGACCTGGACCGGCACCGGCCCGGCGCAGATCTACTTCCAGAACCCGGCCGGTACCAACGATCTGCGGGGTTACCTCAACGCCGACGCGGCGCTGGAGTTCGACACGGTCGTGCACGAGGCGCCTGCCAACCGGACGGTGATCAGCATGCATTGCGTCTACCCGTGCTTCTCCGAGGTGAACGCGACCAAGCTGTTCACCGACCTGGCGGGGGCGCCGAAGTCGACGGTGAAGATCCCGGTGTCGTGCTTCGCGAACGGTCTGGATCTGGAGAACGTCAACACGCCGTTCCTGGTGTACACCGACGGCCGGTTCTCGGCTTCGTTCGCGAACGTGCGGTGGGTGCCCAAGGGTGCGCAGGATCCTGACGCTAGGCCTTGCTCCAGCCTGAGCTGACCCGCTGTTGAAGTACATGAAGGCCCCCTTCCTTGCGTCTAGCGCAAGGAAGGGGGCCTTCATGTACTTGGGAAGCACACGTCAGGTGGTTGCGGGAGGTGACCAGGTCAGCCGCGGATCCGTCTGCACGAAGCTGCCCAGCAGGTGATCGATCCGGGTCAGCGCGTCGAGGTCCAGCACCACCCCGGCCGCCTTCGCGTTCTCGGTCACCTGCGCGGCGGTGCTCGCGCCCATCACCACCGAAGCGACGGTGTTGTGCTGCAACGTCCACGCGAGCGCCAGCTGGGCCATGGTCAGCCCGGCCTCGTCGGCGACGCCGCGCAGCATGCCGACGCGTTCGAGGAGGTCCGGTAGGAGCAACGGCCGCGTCTCGACGGCCTTCGCGCCGCGTGAGCCCGGCGGGATCTCGCCCGGCCGGTACTTGCCGGTCAGCACGCCCTGAGCGAGGGGGACCGACGCGAACTGGCCGATCCCGGACCGTTCGCACACCGGCATGACCTGCGCCTCGGCGACCCGCCAGAGCATCGAGTAGTGCGGCTGGTTCGCCACCAGCGGGACGCCGTGCCGCTCGGCGATCGGCCGCGCCTCCAGCAGCTGTTCCGCCGTCCATTCCGCGGTGCCGGCGTAGAGGATTTTCCCCTGCCGCACCAGATCCGACAGCGCGAGGAACGTCTCCTCCAGCGGTGTGCGGTAGTCGAAGCGTAGCAACTGGTAGACGTCGATGTAGTCGGTGCCAAGGCGCCGGAGCGAGCCGTTCACCGACGTGGCCAGGTGCTTGCGGCTGAGGCCGGCGTCGTTGACGCCCGGACCTTCCGGCCAGAAGACACCGGTGCACAGGACGAGATCGTCACGGCGCGCGTGGCGCAGCGCCGCGGCGAGGTTCTCTTCGGCGGCACCGCCGTCCCAGGCGGCCGCGGTGTGGAAGGTCGTGATGCCCGCGTCGAGCGCGGCCTGCACGCATTCCCCGCCGTCGGGGTGGGTGAGCCAGTTGCCGTAGGAGATCTCGCTGACGGACAGCCCGCTCGCGCCGAGCCTGCGGTACTCCATGGTCACCTCTTCCGTGCGCCGGTTTCGAGGATGGTGCGGTCGATCCATTCGTCGAGCCCGGCCGCCTTGCGGGCGTAGGTCTCCCGCACCGATTCGTGCGGCAGGATCAGGAACTCCTCCGACGCCAGCCCGTGCACGACGGACTCCGCGACGTCCTCCGGCTCCAGCAGGGGCGCGGCGGCGGCGATCGCGAGCGCGGCGGGGTGACCGGCGGCGATACCCGGTTCCAATAGCGCGGTCCGCACGCCGAGCGGGCACAGCGCGCTGACCCGCACCCCGCGCGGGCGGTAGGTGATGGCCAGCCATTCGGCGAGCCCGACGGCCGCGTGCTTGGTCACCGAGTACGGCGCGTCGCCGGGGGTGCCCAGCAGACCCGCGCCCGAGGCCGTGATCAGCAGATATCCGTGGCCCCGGCTCAGCATCGCGGGGAGCGCGACCTGTGCGGCGTGCACATGCTGCATGACGTTGATCGCCCACGACCGCGTCCACTGTTCGTCCGCGGCGTGCACCCCCGTCCCGAACGCGGCACCGGCGTTGGAGCAGAAGAGGTCCACCGGGCCGAACGCCGCGCGGGCTTCGGTCACCAGCATCTTCAAGTCCTCTTTGGACGAAGCGTCGGCGTGGCGCGCGATCGCGGTGCCGCCCGCGGCGGTGATCCCGGCGACGACCTCTTCCGCGCCCTCGAGATCGAGGTCGGAGACCACCACCCCGGCGGCACCCTCGGCGGCGAACCGCCTGGCCATGGCGGCGCCGATACCGTGTGCCGCGCCGGTCAGCACGACAACCCGTCCTGTCACTTCCACATGCGCTCCATGGTTATCGATTCTGCGTTCGATGACAATTCTTCTGTTTTGTCATGCCGGTGAGCAATGCGTTGTTCAAATCGCCGACGACCGTGATAAAAGTGCAGGTCAGAGACTTGTTCTGAAGGTGTCGACATATTTGTTTCCGGCGCCGGACTTTAGCATGCGTTCCCTTGTTTTCCGAGTTTTCACACGAGAGTATTGCGCTCTCTGCGGCAAGTAGGTTATTTCTTGGGAATCCCGCTGAAAGATCGCCGAACCCGGCGAGGTTCGACCAGCCCCAGCCGAACAGGAGGTCCGCCGGTGAGTCATGCGACGGCGCGCACGCGGGTACTCGGCGTCAACCCGCTCGGACGTCCGGATCCGGGGCTGGCGGCCGCCGTCGCCAGGGGCGGAGGCCTCGGGATCGTGGAGATCAGCTCCACAGCGTCTACAGTGGACGGAAGGTTCCCGTTCGGTGTCCGGATCCCGGCCGGCCGGCCCATACGGGAAGAGGAAGTGCGGGAAAGCGGCGCGGGGCTCGTGCTGCTGGCCGAGGGGGCGGTCTGGCGGGGCAGGGCCGACCTCCCCGTGCTGGCCGAGGTGACCGGTGTCGAGCAGGCCGTCCGAGTGCTCGACGCCGGCGCCTCCGGTCTGGTGGCGAAGGGCGCCGAAGCGGGCGGCTCCGATCTCACCACGTTCGTCCTGCTGCAGCGGTTGCTGGAGCGATTCGGCGAGGACGTCCCGGTGTGGGCGTTCGGCGGTATCGGGCCGCGCACGGCGGTGGCCGCGATCGCCGGTGGCGCGGCGGGTGTGGTGCTCGACGGACTCGGCCTGTTCCCGGAGGCCGACGTACCCGCGGCGGGCCGGAACGAACTCGCCAGGTCGGACGACGGGCTCAGCGCGTTGTTCGCGAATCGCTTCGAGGACGCGGAAAGCGCTGTCCGTTCGGTCGTGCGGTCGCTCGCGGCGCCGTCCGCGATCCCCGCGGACCAAGGCGCACGGCTGTGCCGCACGTTGGGGACCCGGCTGCCGGTCGTGCAGGGACCGATGACGCGGGTGAGCGACCAGCCCGGTTTCGCCGCCGCGGTCGCCGCGCACGACGGTTTCCCGTTCGTCGCGGTGGCCACCGCGAACGGTGCCAAGACCGCCGAACTGCTCGGCCGCACCGCCGAAGCGCTCGGTGACCGGCCTTGGGGAGCGGGCATCCTCGGATTCGTTCCGGAGGACCTGCGCACCGAGCAGCTCGCGGCGATCCGGGCGGCGCGCCCGCGCTGCGTGCTGATCGCGGGCGGGAAACCCGCCCAGGCCAAAGCGCTGGAGTCCGAAGGCATCGCGACCTTCCTCCACGTGCCGTCACCGATCCTGCTGCGTCAGTTCCTCGACGCCGGGATCCGCCGGTTCGTCTTCGAGGGCGCCGAATGCGGTGGGCACATCGGCCCGCGATCGAGCTTCGTGCTGTGGGAACAGCAACTGGACGTCCTGCGCGAACACGGCGCCGAGGACGTCGAGGTGCTGTTCGCGGGCGGGATCCACGACGCCCGCTCCGCCGCCATGGTCTCGGCGATGGCGGAGCCGCTCATCGGCATCGGTGTCCTGATGGGCACCGCGTACCTGTTCACCGAAGAAGCCGTGGCCCACGGCGCCATCACCGAGACCTTCCAGGACCGGGTGCTCGACGCCGGGTCCACGGTCACCCTCGAAACCGCGCCCGGCCACCTCACCCGCTGCCTGCCCAGCCCGTACACCGACGAGTTCGCCGCGCTGAAGGCCGGGCTCCGCGCGGACGGCGTCCCGCCACAGGAGGCATGGCAACGGCTGGAGGAACTGAACACCGGACGGCTGCGGATCGCCAGCAAGGGCATCCGGCGGGAAGGCGACGCGCTCGTCGAGGTCGACACGCTCGGTCAGCTCGCCGAGGGGATGTACATGGCGGGGCAGGTGACCGTCTTGCGCGAGGATCGCACCGACATCGCCGCCCTGCACCGGGAAGTCACCGAAGGCGCGGCGGAACTGCTCGCCGCCCGCACCCCCGTCGAAGAGTCCGTTGTGGACGGTGATATCGCGATCGTCGGGATGGCCTGCGTGTTCCCCGGCGCACCCGACCTCCCGGCCTTCTGGTCGAACGTCCTGCACGGCGCGGACGCCGTCACCGAGGTGCCGGATCAGCGCTGGGACAAGGAAATCTACGCGGACCAGTCGACGTCGAAATGGGGCGGCTTCCTTCCGCCGGTGCGGTTCGACCCGCTCGCGTACGGCATCCCGCCCAAGTCGATGGGCAGTATCGATCCGGCCCAGCTGGTGTCCCTGCAGACGGCGCGCCGTGCCCTCGAAGACGCGGGCTACGGCGACGGCGGCTTCGACCGCGAGCGCACCAGTGTCATCTTCGGCGCCGAAGCCGGGGGAGACCTGGCGAACGCCGGTGTCCTGCGCGCGCTGCTCCCGAGTTATCTCGAAGACGTCCCGGAAGAACTCCTCGCGCAGTTGCCGGAGCTGACCGAGGATTCGTTCCCCGGCACACTCGCCAACGTCATCTCCGGCCGGATCGCCAACCGGCTCGACCTGGGCGGCACCAACTACACGGTGGACGCCGCGTGCGGCTCCTCGCTGGCCGCGCTGGACCTCGCGGTGAAGGAACTGCGGTCGGGCACGAGCTCGATGGTCCTGTGTGGTGCCGTCGACCTGCACAACGGGGTCAACGACTACCTCATGTTCACCTCAGCGGGTGCCCTGTCGCCCACCGGCCGGTGCCGCCCGTTCGACGCGTCGGCCGACGGGATCGCGCTCGGCGAGGGCGTGGCGTGCCTCGTGCTCAAGCGGCGGTCCGACGCCGAACGCGACGGCGACCGGGTCTACGCCGTGGTCAAGGGTGTCGGCGCCGCCAGCGACGGCAAGGCGCTGGGCCTCACCGCGCCGCGTCCCGAGGGACAACGGCGGGCTCTCGCGCGGGCCTATCGCGACGCCGGGGTGTCACCGGCGGACGTCTCGCTGGTGGAAGCGCACGGCACGGGCACGGTCGTCGGCGACGCCACCGAACTGACCACGCTCACCGAGTTCTTCCTCGCCGCGGGTGCCGCGCCGGGCACGTGCGCGCTGGGTTCGGTGAAGAGCCAGATCGGGCACACGAAATGCGCCGCGGGGCTGGCGGGCCTGATGAAGGCGGCGCTGGCGCTGTGGCACGAGGTCGTGCCGCCCACGCTGCACCTGAGCAGGCCGAACCCCGCCTGGGACGCCGAGAGCAGTCCCTTCACTTTCTCCACCGGCGCCCGGCCGACGCCGGTTCCGCGTGGCCGCGAGTTCGCCGGAGTGAGCGCGTTCGGGTTCGGTGGGACCAACTTCCACGCGGTGCTCGCCGCCCCGGGCGTCCCGCCGGGACGGCGGCACGGCCCGCGTGACTGGGACGCCGAGCTGGTCCTGCTCCGCGGCCCGGACGTGGAGACCGCTCGTACCGCGCTGCGGGATCTGCTGACGGCCAACGAAGGACGTCCGTTGCGGGAGATCGCCGCTCTCGCCGCCGAACGAGGCGGATCCGAGCCCGTACGCCTCGCGGTCGTCGCGAGCGACGTCGCCGAACTCCGTGACGCCGCCGAGAACGGCGGAGGGTTCGTCGCGAAAGACACCGAGGCCGGCGCGGTCGCGTTCCTGTTCCCCGGCCAGGGCAGCCAGCGGACGGGGATGCTGGCGGAGCTGTTCGTGCACTTCCCCGAGCTGACCGATGTCCTGGGGCTCGCGCCCGACGTCGCCGCGACCACGTTCCCGCCGCGTGCCTTCACCGAGGACGCCCGCACCGCGCAGGAGGAGGCGCTCAAGGACACGCGCGTCGCCCAGCCCGCGCTCGGGCTCGTCGAATCGGCGGTCTGCCGCCTGCTCGCCGATCTCGGTGTCCGGCCGGATCTGCTGGCGGGGCACAGCTACGGCGAACTGACCGCGCTGTCGGTGGCGGGCGCGTTCGACACGCCGACCTTGGTGGCGCTCAGCCGGGCCAGGGCCCGCTCGATCGCCGAAGTCGCGGGCGCCGACCCGGGCGCGATGGCCGCGGTGAAGGCCTCCCGTGAGGAACTGGCCGCCGCTCTCGATCATCCGGACGTCGTACTGGCCAACCACAACGCACCCGGCCAGACCGTCCTTTCCGGACCGACCGCCGCCATCGAGGAGGCGGTTCGCGAACTGCGCGCACAGGGGATCGGGGCCAAACGGATCCCGGTCGCGTGTGCCTTCCACAGCCCGCTGGTGGCCGGAGCGAGCGACGTGTTCGCCGTCGACCTCGACAACGCCGAGATCGGCGAGCCGGGGCCGCCGGTGTGGTCGAACCGCACCGCGCGGCCGTACGGAGCCGGGGCGGTGCGCACCGAACTCGCCGCGCAGATCGGCTCGACGGTGCGCTTCGTGGAACTGATCGAGGACATGTACGCGGCGGGCGCGCGCACGTTCGTCGAGGCAGGCCCGGGGCAGGTGCTTTCCCGGCTGGCCAAGGACATCCTCGGCGACCGTCCGCACACCGTGATCACGTGCGACCCCGGCGGACCGGGGCTGCGCGGGTTCCTCACCGCTCTCGCGCGCCTGGCGCTCACCGGCGTCGACGTGCGCACCGAACGGCTCTTCCGTGGCCGTGTCCGTGTCGGCCCGCTCCCAAAACCCGCCTGGACCGTGGACGGCCAGACCGTCCGCGCGCCCGGCGGCGAGGTCCCCGCCCATGGGCTCGTGCCCGCCCGACGAATCCCGAGGACGACCATGAACCAGCCCGCGCCCGGTCGTGACCAGGCCGTCGTCGAATTCCTCCGTACCAGCCGCGAACTGCTGGCGGCGCAACGGGACGTGATGCTGGGGTACCTCGGCACCGCCCCGCTCGCCCCCGCTCCGGTGCGGGCGCCGGTCGTGCCGGCGTTGCTCCCGCCGGTCGAAGCCCCGGTCGTCGTGCCCGAGCCGGAACCGGTCGCGGAGACGGCGGTCACGGATGTCCTGGCCACCGTGATCGGCGCGATCAGCGAACGCACCGGCTATCCGGCCGAGATGATCGACGCCGATCTCGATCTGGAAGCGGATCTTTCCATCGACTCGATCAAACGCACCGAGATCGCGGGCTCGCTGCTCGCGAAGCTCGGCCTCTCCGGCCGGGTGCACGACGACGCCCAGGATCAGCTCAGCCGCGACCGGACGGCGAGCGCACTGGCCGCACGGCTGCGGAAGTGGCTCGAACCGGCCGCTCCGGTCACCGTGGCGGCGACCATGGGCGAGGCTCCCGCCGGTACCGCGCCCGGCCGGTACCTGCTCGACCGCGTGTCCGCGCCGCTCGGCACACCCGACCTCGCCAAGGTGGCGGGCAAAACCGTCTCGGTGAGCTTCGAGCCCGGCCAGGAGGAACTGGCCGAGTCGGTCCGCGCGGTGTTCGCCGACGCGGGTGCCCTGCCCGCCAAGCGGGACGAGGCCGACGTCGCCGTCGTGCTGAATCCCTTGTCGGACGCCGAAGAACCTGTCGCCGCGCAGGTGTTCGGCCTGCTCAAGAGCGCCAAAGGCGCGGTGGTCGTGGTGGCGAAGACGGGCGCCGGGCACACCGCCGGGCTGCGCGGTCTGGTCCGCGCCGCCGCGCGGGAACGGAGCGAGGCGATCAGGCTGGTCGAAGTCGAGTCCATAGTGGACCTCGGGCGGATCGTGCTGGAAGAGGCGATCGCCGACGGACCGGCGGCCGTCCGCTACGACACCGCGGGGCGCGCGGTGTTCGAGCCGTCCGCGGGTTCGCTCGGTTCTGTCGCGTATGCGGGCGCGGGCCCTGGCGGGGGCGAGGTCAAGGCGCTCGGCCTCGACGGGGAGTCCGTGCTGCTGCTGATCGGCGGCGCCCGCGGGATCACCGCGCGGGCGGCGGTCGCGCTGGCGGCGAGCGGATGCCGGAT
This sequence comes from Amycolatopsis sp. NPDC049868, assembly GCF_044461365.1. Classification (NCBI taxonomy): domain Bacteria; kingdom Bacillati; phylum Actinomycetota; class Actinomycetes; order Pseudonocardiales; family Pseudonocardiaceae; genus Amycolatopsis; species Amycolatopsis sp. NPDC049868. Next base: position 174,721 of record NZ_JBITKV010000009.1, read on the forward strand.
CGAGCTGGCCGGCCGCACCCCTTGGCCGGCCGAACCCGGAGACGAAGACCTGCCCGGTGACGCGCCGGGCATGCGCTCGGCGCTGGCCGCGCGTGGCGGTTCGCTGGCGGAGATCGAACGCCGGGTGCGCACCGTGCTGGCCCAGCGTGAGATCGCGCGGACACTCGACCAGATCGCCGCGGCGGGCGGCACCGCGGCGTACCGGTCGCTCGACGTGCGCGACGCCGCCGCCGTCCGGCAGGTGGTCAAGGATCTGCACACCCGCTACGGCCGCATCGACGGCGTCGTCCACGCGGCAGGCGTGATCGACGACAAGCTGATGGCGGACAAGGACGAGCAGTCGTTCCGCACGGTCTACGGGACCAAAGTGGACGGTGCGCGGGCGCTGCTCGACGCCCTGGAGCATTTCGGCGTGCGGCCCGGGTTCGTGACCTTCTTCGGCAGTATCTCGGCGGTGCTGGGAAACCGGGGGCAGACCGACTACGCGGCGGCGAACGACGCGCTCGAAACCCTCGGCGAACAGTGGGCGGAACGTACCGGCTGCCGGGCGCTGACCGTCCATTGGGGACCGTGGGCGCCCGCGGACGATCACGCGGGCATGGTGTCACCGGAGCTCGCGCGCGAGTACGAGCGCCGCGAGGTGGCGCTGATCGACCCGGACGAAGGCACCGCCGCGCTCCTGCGTGAGCTGGCCTACGGCCCGGCCGGTATCCGCTCGGTGCTGTACACGGCGTCGCTGTGGTGAGCCAGGAGCCGGTCGCGATCGTCGGGATGGGTGTTTTCCTTCCCGGCTCGTCCACTGTGGACGAATATTGGCAGAACATCGTTTCGGGTACCGACGCGATCACCGAGATCCCGCCGCACCGCTGGGATCCGAGCTTCCACGACGGTGACGGCCGTACCCCGGACCGCACCTACGGCAGGCGGGGTGGATTCGTCGCCGACAGCCTGGACTTCGACGCGACGGCGCTCGGCATCGCGCCCAGCACCGTCACCGGGATGGAGCCGGACCAGCTGGTCGCGCTCGCCGTGGCCGCCGCCGCGGTCGAGGACGCCGGTGGCCTCCGACGGCTGGGCGACCTCGAACGTGTGGGCGTGATCCTCGGCAGGGGCGGCTATCTCTCGCCCGGGCTCCAGCGGTTCGACCAGCGGGTCCGGTCGGTCCGCCAGATCACCGCTGCCGTCCGGGAGCTCCTGCCGTCGGCGCGTCCGGAGATGCTCGACCGGCTCCGGGACGCGTTGCTGGAACCGCTCGGCGAGTTCCGGCCGGACACCGCGATCGGGCTGGTGCCGAACCTCGCCGCGTCGCGGGTCGCCAACCGGCTGGACTTCGGCGGCCCCGCGTACACGGTGGACGCCGCCTGCGCGTCCTCCCTGCTCGCCGTGGACCAGGCGATCGGTGAACTCGCCCGCCGCCGCTGTGACGTCGTGCTGGCCGGCGGCGTGCACCACTGCCACGACGACACGCTCTGGTCGATGTTCACCCAGCTCGGCGCCCTCTCACCGAGCCAGCGGATCAGCCCGTTCTCGCGCGACGCGGACGGTCTGCTGATCGGTGAGGGCACCGCGATGGTCGTGCTGAAACGGTTCTACGACGCGCGCCGCGACGGCGACCGGGTCTACGCGGTGCTGCGCGGTTCTGGGACGTCGAGCGATGGGAAGGGCGCGAGCCTGCTCAGCCCGGCCGTCGCCGGTCAGACGCTGGCACTGCGGCGCGCGTGGGCGTCGGCGGGCCTCGATCCCACCGCGCCCGGCGCGCTCGGCCTGCTGGAGGCGCACGGGACCGCGACGCCAGCCGGCGACGCGGCCGAGCTGGCCACTCTCGCCGAGGTGTTCGGCCCGCCGGACGGACCTCGCGCCGCGATCGGCGCGGTGAAGGCGATGATCGGGCACACCATGCCGACCGCCGGGGCCGCCGGTCTGGTCAAGGCGGCACTCGCCCTGCACCACGCCGTCCTGCCGCCGACTTTGAACTGCGCCGATCCGAGCCCGCTGCTGGACAAGACCCGGTTCCGCGTCCTGTCCGCCGCCGAGCGGTGGCGGTCGGGCGACGTCCCGCGCCGGGCGGCGGTCAACGCCTTCGGTTTCGGTGGTGTCAACGCGCACCTGGTGCTGGAGGAGGCCGACCCCGCGCCGTCGCCGCCGAGGCGGGCCAAGGTGACCGGGGAGCCCGAGCGGGTTCTCCTGCTCGCGGCGTCCACACTCGACGGATTGCGCGCTCTGCTCGATCGCCCGGATCCGGAATCCGGCGGGCACGGCCCGTGCCGGATCGGGATCGTCGGGCCGACCGGGAAGCGGCTCGAAGTCGCGCGGAGGGTGCTGGCGAAGATCGCGGCCGAGGGCGGTTCCTGGCACGGGCCCAACGACATCTGGTGCACGACGGCGCCCTTGCTGGAGCAGGCCGGGGCGAAGACCGCGTTCGTCTACCCGGGGCTGGAAGCGGACGCGGAACCGCGCTGCGCCGACGTCGCCCGGCATTTCGGCCTGGAACGGCCCGAATGGTCGACGACGAGCGTGCTCGCCCGCGCCTCCAGCGTGTCCCAGGTCGGGTTGCTGCTCGACACGGCGTTGCGTCGGCTCGCGATCAACCCCGACCTCCTCGCCGGGCACAGCGTCGGCGAATGGACCGCGATGCAGGCGGCGGGGATGTATCCCGGACAGTCCACAGAGGACATGCTGAACCGGTACTGGCCGCAGGGATTCACGCTGCCGGACGCCGAGTTCCTCGTACTCGGCTGTTCCGCGGAGCGGGCGGAGGCGCTGCTCACCGCCGAGCCGGAGCTGATGATCTCCCACGAGAACGCGCCGCGGCAGACGATCGTCTGCGGCGACCCGGCCGCCGCGGCCCGGCTCGCCAAGCTGTGCGCCCAGCACGGCGTCGTCGCCAGGACCCTGCCGTTCCGGTCCGGGTTCCACACCCCGCTGATGCGGTCCCGGCTCGGCCCGTTCACCCGGCTCGCGGCCGAACTGGACCTGAAACCGCCGCGGGTCCCGGTGTGGTCGGCGACCACGGCCCGGCCGTATCCCGCGGATCCGGTGGAAGTCCGCGAGCTGTACCTGGCCCACCTGGTGCGGAAGGTCCGGTTCCGGGAACTCGTCGACGCGCTCTACGCCGACGGCGCCCGGGTCTTCGTGCAGGCCGGCGCCGGCCAGCTCGGTTCGTTCGTGTCGGACACGCTGGGCTCGCGGCCGCATCTGGTCATCCCGGCGTCTTCCGGCACGAGGGCGGGCCTCGCCCAGTTGCGCCGGGTCGCCACCGCGGTCTGGGTGGAGGGCGGCCGGCCGGCGTTCGACGCGCTGGAGCCGCGCCGGACCCGGATCGACACGGCCGGCACGCTGCTTTCGGTCGAAGGCGGCGTCAAGGGCATGTTCGCGGGTGCCGGTGAGGTACCCGAACTGGCCGACGGGATCCCGGACGCGATCGTCGCGGAGTTCACCGCGCTGCTCGCGGAGACCCGGGAGGCCGCGGCGACGGTCGTGAACGCCGCGGCGAGGCGGACGGTCGAGTCCACTGTGGACGTCTCGCTCGCGACGATGCCGTACCTGGTCGATCACCGGTTCTTCCGCCAGCGCGAGAACTGGCCGGAGGAGGCGGACTTCCGTCCCACCGTGCCCGCGACGACACTGGTGGACCTGGCCTGCCGGGAAGCAGAACGGGCCTGGCCGGGCACGGTCGCGACGGGCGTGAGCAACGCGGCGTTCTCCCGGTGGCTGATCGCCGCCCCGGCGGTGCGCGTGCCGCTTTCGATGACCCGCGAGGGCGACCGCATCAGTGTCCAAATCGGACCGCACGCCACCATGGACGTCCACCTGGCGCAGCGTTATCCCATGGCTCCCCGGCCGTCTCCGCCGCCGGGGCCGGAAACCGCGCCACCGTTGAGCGCCGCCGAGATCTACACCCGCCGCGAGATGTTCCACGGCCCCGCGTACCAAGGGCTCGGCAAACTCATCGGGCTCGGCGAGCGGCATATCCGCGGCGACCTCGTCGTACCGTCCGCGCCCGGCGCGCTGCTGGACAACGTCGGCCAGCTGCTGGGCTGCTGGCTGATGGCGACCAAAGCGGACGCGCTGCTGGCTTTCCCGACGTCGATGGGCCGGGTCACCTGGTTCGCGCCGGAACCGGCGCCGGGCACCGAACTGCGCTGCGTGGTCCGGGTCCGGCTGCCGCGGCCGGACGTGCTGGAGATGGACGCGGAACTGGTACTGGACGGCGCCGTGCTGGCCAGGATCGAACAGTGGCGGGACATCCGGTTCCCGTGCGACCGGCCCGCGCACCGGGTCTACGCCTTCCCGGACCGGCACCGGCTTTCCGAGGATCACCACGGCGGCTGGACGGTGGTCACCGACCGGTGGCCGAGCCCGGCCGCACGGGACATCTACGCCGGCGTCTACCTCGGCACGGAGGAACGCGCCGAGTTCGCCGCCTGCCCGCCGCGACGGCAGCGTGGCTGGCTGCTGGAGCGGATCGCGATCAAGGACGCGGTCCGCGCGAGACTCGGCCTGGACGGCGTCTACCCGGCGGAACTCCGCGTGAGCGCCGACGGGACCAGGGTGACCGGGCGCCACGGCCGGGTCTTGCCGCCGCTGGCGGTGGCGGTCGCGTCGGCGGGCGAGGTCGCGGTCGCACTGGTCAGGGAAGAGTCCGCGACGCCTCCCCGGATCGCGGTCCGGGCCGAAGGCGAGCTGGCGGGATTGGCCGAGGAGATCGGTATCGGGGCGGAATTCGCCGGAATCCCCGGGCACGTGGTGGCCTGGAACCGCGGGTAGAAAGAGGAGCACAGCATGACGATCGAACAGCAGAGCCCGGCGTCGGTCTTCGGCACCGTGGCCGAGTTGCTGAAGGAACTGGTCGGGGACACCGACGTCCTCGGCATCGAGATCACCCCGCAGACCACCTTCCACGAGGATCTCCAGCTGGAGAGCATCGATCTGGTGACCTTCGCGAGCATCCTCGCCGAGTTCTTCGGCGCGGACGTCAACCTCGCGGAGTTCCTGGCGGAGAAGGATCTCGACGACGTGATCGAACTCCGGGTCGGCGACATCGCCGACTACGTCGCCGCCCGCCTCGGCGAACGGGGCTGAGCCGGTGCCGACCATGACCGTCAACGGGCTGCGCACCAACGTGCAGCTCGTACCCGGCGGGGGCACGGAAACCGTGGTGTTCCTGCACGGTATGGGGACCGACAGCCTGGCGAGTTTCTATCTCACGCTGGCCCCGCCGGTCGCCGCCGCCGGGGTGGACGTGATCAGCTACGACCTGCGCGGGCACGGCAAGACCGAGCGCCCCGAACGCGGGTACACGATCGCGGATTTCGTCGCCGATCTCGACGACCTGCTCGACCAGCTCGACCTCGACCGGCCCGTGCACCTGGTCGGCAACAGTTTTGGCGGCACCCTCGCCTACAGCTACGCTGTGGCGAAACCGGAACGGGTGCGCAGCATCGTGTGCATCGAGTCGGAGCCCGCCACCGAACTGTGGGCGGGCAAGATGTCCCAGATCCTCGAACACACCGTGCGGTTCTTGAAGGTCGAGGAGAGCTTCGACTGGATCGAGGCCAACTACAGCGCGCATCACCGGCGGCTGGCGAGAATGGCGGCCGAGCGGATCATGTCCACGTCGATGGCCGAGGAGGTTCCGCTCGGTCCCCTGCTGACCCTGGACCAGGTGGCGGGGATCGGCTGCCCCGTACTGTCCATTTTGGGCAGTCACGGCTACCAGGCCGACGATCTCACCGCGCTGACCGCGTTGCTGCCTCGCGGCGAGCTGCACGTGTTCGAGGGCCAAGGGCATTCGGTGCTCGTCGAGCAGCACCGCGAGGTCCGGGAGTTGCTGCTGAACTGGATCGACCGGCACGGGAGGCCGCGCGGATGAGCCGGTTCCTGCTGGTCGTCCCGCCGCTCACCGGGCATGTGGCGCCGTTGCGCGCGGTGGCCGCCGAACTGGTGGGCCGCGGCCACGACGTCGCCTGGTGCGGTCCGGAACCCACGACGTCCGAACTGACCAGGGCGGGCCGGGTGTACGCGGCGGGGGACGCGCTGGAGTTCGCCGTCGAGCGGCGTCCCGAAGGCCTGCGCGGGTTCGCGGCGCTGAAGTACCTGTGGGAGCAGTATCTGGTTCCGCTCGCGGACGCGATGGTCCCCGGGGTCGAGAAGGCGGTGGCGGCTTTTCGGCCCGACGTCGTGCTCGCCGACCAGCAGGCCTTCGCGGGCGCTCTCGTGGCGAGCCGCCGCTCCCTGCCGTGGGTGACGTCGGCGTCGACGTCCACCGAACTCGGCGATCCGCTGGGCGCCATGCCGAAGATCGCCGCTTGGGTCGACGGACTGCAGGAAGACCTCCGCGCCCGGCACCAGGTGTCGTGCGGGGACCTGCGGTTCTCGCCGGATCTCATCCTGGCGTTCACCACCGTGTCCCTGACGGGCTCGATCGCCGACGTCGGCGCGGTCAGGTTCGTCGGCCCCGCGCTGGCCCCAGCGCCCCCGGTGGGCTTCTCGTGGGACCGGCTCGACGGCCGCCCGCTCGTCATCGCCACCCTCGGCACCGCCAACGCCGCTCTCGGCCGCCGCTTCCTGTCCGAATGCGTCGACGCCCTCGCCGGGATGCCGGACGTCCAAGGCCTCGTCGTCGACCCGACCGGCGAACTGCTCAGCGACGAAGTGCTGGTCGTCAAGCGGATCCCGCAGGCGGAAGTGGTGCGGAAAGCGGCGGCGGTGATCTGCCACGGCGGGCACAACACCGTGAGCGAGACCCTGGCTTCCGGGCTGCCGCTGGTGATCGCGCCGATCCGGGACGACCAGTCGATGTTGGCGCAGCAGGTCGAGGCGGCAGGCGCCGGGCTGCGGCTGCGGTTCGACCGCGCGAAGGCGCCCGACATCCGCCGCACGGTCACCGAAGTGCTGACCGAGCCCGCCTACGCCGCGGCGGCCGCGCGGGTGCGGGCCTCGTTCGCGGCGGCCGGGGGAGTCGTGGCCGCCGCGGATCACCTCGAGTCCTTGCCGCACTGACGGCTAGCCGGATCTCGCGTGTCTGGAGCCGGAACTCGCGTGATTGAAGGCGGAACTCGTGAGTTCCGCCTTCAATCACGCGAGTTCGGTCTTCAATCACGCGAGTGACGGGTTCAGGCTCAGGTCATCGGGGTGACGTCGCGGGGTGTCCGGAAGGTCCTGGCCGCGATCCATCCGCCGCCGGCCGCGGCCACGGCGGCGATCGCCAGCGACACCGGGATCGACCAGCCCGACGGCCTTCCCAGCGCGAGTGCCCTGGTCGCGTCGATCGCGTAGGTCAGCGGGTTGAGCGTCGAGACCACCCGCAGCCAGGACGGCATCGTCTCCAGCGGCATGTACGCGCTGGAGGAGAACATCAGCGGGAACATGACCACGAACGACGCCATCTGCAGGGTTTCGGCCTTGCGCAGCCAGGTCGTGATGGCGACGAAGATCCAGCTCAGGCACCAGCCGACGACGAGCGTAAGCAGTAGCGCCGCGGTGATGCCGAAAACGCCGCCGGTCGGGCGGAAACCCAGCAGTACCACGCTGGCGAGCGCGGTCACCAGCAGTTGCACGCCGAGCCGGGCGGAATCCGAAATGGTGCGCGCCACCAGAACGGCGGAAAGGCTGATGGGCATGCACCGGAGACGTCCGGTGAAGCCGCTGTAGATCTCCGCGAGCAGGCCGGCGCCCGAACTCATCGCCGTGGTCATCGCGATGTTCACCAGTGTCGCCGGGACGAGGAAGTTCACGTATCCCTGGTAGGCCGCGACCCCGGGCAGCGTGCTGACCCCGGTGAAGACCTGGCTGAACAGCAAGAGCAGCACGATCGGTTGCAGCAGCCCGAAGAACACCAGCCGACGGTCACCGAAGGCCGTCTTCAGCGATCTGACCGCCAGCACCCGGACCTGGGTGGCGAAAGTGCTCGGCGGCCAGGTCGCCGGATTGGTCAGCACCGGCTGCGACGGTGCGCGGTGCCGTGCCTCGGTCATGGCGCGGCCGCCGGATTCCGGTGCAGTGAAAGGTAGACGTCGTCGAGTGTCGGCTCGGCGACGGTGAGGTCCTTCATGGGCGCTCCCGCCGCGTCGAGCGCGCGGACCAGCACCGTGATGTCGGCGGGCCCGGACAGCGCGACACCGATCACCAGCCCGGAGGCCGACGTCGTGCAGCCCATGCCGAGCCGGTGCAGCGCGGCCAGCGCCCGGCGGGCGGCCAGGTCGGTGCCGAACGTCAGCGTCGCGGTCCTTTCCCCGAGCCGTGCCTTCAGTTCCGACGGCCGCCCGGAAACCGTGACGTGCCCAAGACCCAGCACGATGACGTGATCCGCCAGTCTGTCCGCCTCCTCGAGGTACTGCGTGGTGAGCACGACGGTGGTACCGCGCGCGGCGAGCCGTTCGACGCCGTCCCAGAGCCCCGCCCGGCTGAGCGGGTCGAGCCCGGTCGTCGGTTCGTCGAGGAAGAGGACGTCGGGGGAGCCGACCAGGCCGGCGGCCAGATCGAGCCGCCGCCGCATCCCGCCGGAGTAGGTCCGCGCGGGCCGGTCCGCCGCGTCGTCGAGGCCGAACATGGCGAGCAGTTCGGCCGCGCGGGCCCTGGCCTGGCGCCGGTTCGCGCCCAGCAGCCTGGCGACGAGTTCGAGGTTGCCGCGGCCGGAGAGCGCGTCGTCGACCGCCGCGAACTGGCCGGTGACCCCGATCCGCCGCCGGACGTGATGCCCGGCGCGCACGACGTCGAAACCGCACACCTTCGCACTTCCGCCGGTCGGCTTGACCCGGGTGCTGAGGATGTCGATCAGCGTCGTCTTGCCCGCGCCGTTGTGGCCGAGCACCGCGAGCACGGTGCCGCGGCCGACCCGGAGACTGACGCCGGCGAGGGCCGTCACTTCACCGTAGTGCTTGGCGAGGCCGGTCACCTCGATGGCAGCCTGCTCCATTCACCGAACGTAGCGGTGGTTTCGGTGTGGCCGCAATGAACGCGGGCGGACTCAAGGTGCGCGTGACAATTCCCCGCTCGTGTCGGCTGACGCGGGTGACAAAAGTGATCGCCGTAAGAAAAAGAGAAAGATGGCCACGTCGCCGCCACCCCCGTCGCAAAGAACCGTCATTGCCGCGCACGGAAAAGAACGCGAAACAGTGATGCCCATGACAACCTTTTCGTGTTGCGGATCTCTCGGCCGCGCATTACTTGTCCCACCGGCATTCCGTCAGTAGCGTGCTGCACCAGTTGGCCGTTCGGCCGGATAAGTCGAAATGAGGAAGCCCGAATGTCAGTGCTGACCGGGCGCGTTCTGCGCGCCTTCCTACTCCCGGCGGTGCTGGGGCTGGGGGCGCTTTCCTTGGCTTCCGCCTCCGCCGATCCCGCGCGGACACAGCAGACACGAGAAGCCCTCGCGCGGGAACCCGCCGTCGCGCAAGCCGGACTGACGTTCGGGTTCTACGTCGGCGACGAGCAACAGCCCACGACCAGCCGCGTCGCGAAACTCGGTTCGGACATCACCTTCCCGCAGGGCCGGTTCGACGGCAAGATCCTCGGTTTCTCCGGGCAGGTGCCGATCACCGGCAAACTCGCCATCCCGCCGACGTCGAGCTATTTCGTGTCCTTCCGGTTCATGCCGGCCACCGGCGACGTCGCACTCGTCCCGGACGGCGACGCCACCGGCACGGTCCTCGTGAAGACCGGCGCCACCGGCGACTGCAAGGAGGTCGGTACCAACATCTGCGCGCTCACCGACGTCACGAACAAGGTGTTCATCAAGCTCTCGAACGCCAAGGTGGACGGCAAGGTCCTCGACGTCGGCCCGAACTGCCGGACCGCGCAATCGGTCGCGGTGAACATCAAGGCCCTGGTGCCGCTCGCGTTCCCCGCGCCGCCGGTGAAGGTCACGAGCACCTTCACCACACCGGGGTTCGCCGGATGCGGGGTGCGTGAGGATTTGAGCCCGTTGCTGACCGGGCTGGTGTCCGGTCCCGGCAACACCCTGGTCACCAACCTCAGGCTGCGGTGCGTCGGCGATGGCCCGCCCCCCAACGGATGCGGGGCCTGACGATGGCCAATCCAGCCTCCCTGCTCGCCCGCGCTCCGGAGAAGGCCGCCGCCGGGCTGCGCGAATTCGGCCGCATGTGCGCCATGGGGATCGACGTCGTCCTCGCGATGTTCCGCCGTCCGGTGCAGGTCCGCGAGTTCATCCAGCAGTTCTGGTTCATCGCGAGCGTGTCGATCACGCCCGCGATCCTCGTGTCGATCCCGTTCGGGGCGGTCATCTCGCTGCAACTGGGTTCGCTCACGAGCCAGATCGGCGCACAGCAATTCAACGGCGCCGCGAGCGTCCTCGCGGTGGTGCAGCAGGCCAGTCCGATCGTGACCACGCTGATCATCGCGGGAGCGGGCGGGTCGGCGATCTGCGCGGACCTGGGCGCCCGCTCCATCCGCGAGGAGATCGACGCGATGGAGGTGCTCGGCGTCTCGCCGATCCACCGGCTGATCGTACCCCGTGTGCAGGCCGCCATCGGCGTTTCGGTGCTGCTCAACGGTTTGGTCAGCGTCGTCGGGGTGCTGGGCGGCTACTTCTTCAACGTCATCGTGCAGGGCGGCACCCCGGGCGCGTACCTCGCGAGTTTCAACGCGCTGGCCCAGCTGCCCGACCTCGTGATCAGCTCGATCAAGGCGTTCATCTTCGGTTTCCTCGCCGGTGTCGTCGCCGCCTACCGGGGGCTGAATCCCAGAGGCGGCCCCAAAGGTGTCGGCGACGTCGTCAACCAGTCGGTGGTGATCACGTTCCTGCTCCTGTTCTTCGTCAACACGATCCTGACCGCGCTGTACCTGCAGCTCGTCCCGGCGAAGGGAACCTGATCCCGTGACCAGCGTTCCCGAACGGGCCCGCGAGGCGTTCAAACGCCCCGGCAACAGTCTTTTCGAGCTGGGCGACCAGTTGCTGTTCTACATCCGCGCGCTCGCGGCGATCCCGATGGCCGTCACCCGCTACTTCCGTGAAGTGGTGCGCCTGCTCGCCGAGGTGACCTTCGGCAGCGGGGCGCTCGCGGTGATCGGCGGCACCGTCGGTGTGATGGTCGGCCTGTGCGTATTCACCGGGATCACGGTGGGGCTGCAGGGGTTCAGCGCGCTGAACCAGATCAACATCTCCGCGATGACCGGCTTTCTCACCGCGTACTTCAACACCCGCGAGATCGCGCCGCTCTCGGCGGGGCTCGCGTTGTCCGCGACGGTCGGCGCCGGGTTCACCGCGCAACTGGGCGCCATGCGGATCTCCGAAGAGATCGACGCGCTCGAAGTGATGGCCGTGCGCAGCATGCCCTACCTCGTCACCACCCGGATCGTGGCCGGTTTCATCGCGATCATCCCGCTCTACGTGATCGGCCTGCTCATCTCGTACCTGGGCTCGCGAGTGACGACGGTGGTCTTCTTCGGACAGTCCGGCGGGACCTACGACCACTACTTCTCCCTGTTCTTGCCTCCTGAAGACGTGTTGTGGTCGTTCGGCAAGGTGCTCGTGTTCAGCGTCGGCGTCATCCTCACGCACTGCTTCTACGGCTATCGCGCCGCGGGCGGCCCGGCCGGTGTCGGGGTCGCGGTCGGCCGTGCCGTGCGGACGTCGATCGTGCTGATCAGCGTGCTCGATCTCTTTCTCAGCCTGGCGATCTGGGGCGCGACCACGACGGTGAAGGTCTCCGGATGAGCGCGCGGGCACGGACGCAGGCGGCGGGGGTGATCTTCCTCGTCATCCTGGTGTTGCTCGGCTGGCTCGCCGTCGCCATCTTCAACAAGGACTTCGAACGCGGGGAACTGGTCACGCTCAAAACCGACCGGGTCGGCAATCAGCTGGCCCCGCCCGCCGAGGTCAAGGTCCGGGGCGTGCCGTTCGGTGAGGTCAGGGCGGTCCGGGGTACGGCGGAAGGCGCGGAGATCGATCTGGCCATCGATCCCGCGAAGATCGATCAGCTGCCGCGCAACGTCTCGGCCAGGCTGCTGCCGAAGACGGTGTTCGGCGAGCGTTACGTCAACCTCGTGCTCCCGGACCGGCCCGCCGGAGGCTCGCTGCGGGAGGGCGACGTCATCGGACAGGACAGGTCGGCCAACGCGATCGAACTCGAACGTGTCCTCGGCGACCTGCTGCCCCTGCTGCGGGCGGTGCAGCCGCAGAAGCTGAACAGTTCACTGGGCGCGATCTCGCTCGCGCTCGACAATCGCGGGAAGTCCTTGGGGGACAGCATCGTCCAGCTCAACGACCTTCTCAACCAGGTGAACCCGCTGATGCCGCAGTTCAAGGCCGACGTCAGCGGTCTCGCCGACGTGGCGGACCTGTACACCGGCGCGGCGCCGGACATCCTCAAGGCCCTCTCGGATCTCTCCACGACCGCGAAGACCATTGTGGACACTCGCGCGGACCTCGACAAGCTGTACACGAGCGTCACCACCGCGAGTGGCGACATGAACAAGTTCTTAGTGCAGAACAAGGACAACATCATCGGTGTCAGTGTGAAGAGCAGGCCGACCCTGGAGCTGCTTTCCCGATACTCACCCGAGTTCCCTTGTCTGTTCGACGCGGTCAACAGGCTCAAGCCGGTGATGGAGAAGGCCTTGGGCAAGGGCACCGGTGAACCCGGGCTGCACGTGACGCTGTCCGTCCACGACCCGCGCGACAAGTACGTGCCGGGCCGGGACGATCCGCGGTTCGACCAGAAGGGCGGGCCGCGCTGCTACGGCGGCGGCGGGTCTTCGGCGGCGGTCGCGTTCGCCGCCGATGGGGACCTCGGCCCGGCCAATTCGAAGGGGGAGCGGGGGCTGGTCGCCGAGATCCTGGCGCCGTCGCTCGGGATGAAGCCGGCCGAGGTCCCGGACTGGAGCAGTGTGCTCGTGGGCCCGGCGTTGCGCGGTACGGAGGTGACCGTCCGATGAGGAGTGTCGCGGGGCCGGCGATCAAAGGCCTGGTCTTCTTCGTGATCACCGCGGTGGCGACCGGGATCCTGGCCATCACCATCGCGAACTCCGGGGTCGGCACGACGGTCGGCTACACCGCGAGGTTCACCGACGCCACGTCGGTCAACCCCGGCGACGAGGTCCGGATGGCCGGTGTCCGCATCGGCCAGGTGGATTCGGTCGGGGTGGTCGAGCGGCGGCTGGCGGACGTGCGGTTCTCGGTCGAGAACAAGCGCCGTCTCACGTCCGGGGCCACGGTCACCATCAGATACCGCAACCTAGTCGGCCAGCGATATCTCTCGATCGATCCTGGCCCCGACGGGCCGGCGGTGCTGGACGAAGGTGCGCTGATCCCGCCGGAACGGACCCATCCGGCGCTGGATCTCACCGCGTTGTTCAACGGGTTCAAACCGCTGTTCCAGGCGCTTTCGCCGAGTGACGTCAACCAGTTGTCATTCGAGATCGTCCAGGTGCTGCAGGGTGAGGGGAGCACGATCGACAGCCTCATCGAACACACCGCGTCGCTCACGAACACCCTGGCAGGCAAGGACCAGGTGATCGGCCAGGTGATCGGGAACCTCAACACGGTGCTCGACACGCTCAATTCGCAGGGCGACCAGTTCGACAAGCTCGTCGACGTCACCGCTCAACTGGTATCCGGGCTCGCCGGCGACGCGAAACCCATCGGACAGGCGATCGGCGGGCTCGGCGAGCTCACCACGGCCACCGCGGATCTGCTCCAGGACGGCCGCGCGCCGTTGAAGGACAGCATCAACACCCTCGGCGACCTGTCGAAGAGCCTCGCCGACAACACCCCGGTGTTCGAGCAGTTCCTGACGAACCTGCCCAAGAAGCTGGACCGCATGGGCGCGATGGTCTCGTACGGTTCGTGGTTCAACTTCTACCTGTGCTCGGTGAAATCGGACGCGCCGCCCGCCCCCGGCGGCCCGCCGGTCGGTATCCCGCTGACCCAGGGACGGTGCCGATGAAAGCGCCGAAGATCAAACCCTTCCGCAGCCGCAATCCCATCGTGGTCGGTGCCGTCACGGCCGTGCTGATGACCGTCGCCGGCTCAGCGGTGTTCTTCTCCGACGATATCCCGCTGATCGGCGGCGGCACCACGTACGCGGCGGAGTTCACCGAAGCGGCCGGGCTCAAACGCAACGACGAGGTCCGGGTCGCCGGGGTGAAGGTCGGCGAGGTCTCCGACGTCCTGCTGGACGGCGCCCGGGTCAAGGTCCTGTTCCGGGTCAAGGACACCTGGGTCGGGAACCGCACCACCGCGTCGATCAAGATCAAAACCCTGCTGGGACAGAAGAACCTGGTGCTCGACCCGGTCGGCAACGCGGAACTGGATCCGGACGAGCCGATCCCGGTGCAGCGTACGAGTTCCCCGTACGACGTCACCACGGTGTTCAACGACCTGGCGAACACGGTGGGCGCGATAGACACCGATCAGCTGGCGAAGGCGTTCGGCACGCTGTCGGAAACCCTCGGTGCCTCCACCCCGCAGGACGTCCGGACCGCTTTCGACGGCATCACCGCGCTGTCCAAGACGCTCGCCTCCCGGGATCAGGAGCTGGTGAAGCTGTTCGCGAACACGAACAAGGTGTCCAAGACGCTAGGGGATCGCTCGCAGCAGATCGAGGCACTGATCCGCGACGGCAACACCCTGCTCACGGAGCTGAACGCGCGCAAGGACGCCATCGCGAAGCTGTTCAGCGGGGTGAAGAACCTGTCGATCCAGCTCAAGGGACTGGTGGCGGACAACCAGAAGACGCTCGGTCCCGCGCTCGACCAGCTCGATCGCGTCGCCACCGTGCTGCTGCGCAACCAGGACAAGCTCAACGAGAGCCTGCGGCTGGCCGGTCCCTTCTACCGGCTGCTCGGCAACGCGGTCGGCAACGGCCGGTGGATCGACACCTATATCTGCGGGCTCGTCCCGACCGGCGGCACGCCGGGCAGCTGCATGCCTTCGAGGCAGGGGGGACGCTGATGGGACGCCACTTCACGCTGACGGATCTCGGCGCCCACTCCCGGCGGCGGGCCTGGCTGCGGCGGCTCGCGGTCGCCGTCGTCGCGGGGCTGCTGGTGACGGCGGCCTGGCCGCTGCTGACCAGGCAGGCCGACCGCGTGCTGACCGGGTTCTTCACCGCGACCGTCGGGGTGTACCCGAACACCGAGGTGCGGGTGCTCGGCGTCCCGATCGGTTCGGTCACCAAGGTCGAACCGCGCGGTACCAACGTCGAGGTGACGATGACGGTGAGGCCCGAGGTCAAGCTGCCCGCGGACGTCGGCGCCGTCGTGATCACGCCGAGCCTGGTCGCCGACCGGTACGTGCAGCTCACCCCCGTATACCTCGGCGGACCGGAGCTGGGCGGCGACGCGCGGATCCCGCCCGAGCGCACCGTCACCCCGGTCGAGGTCGACGAACTCCTGGGCAGTCTCAACCAGCTGATGACCGCGCTGGGGCCGAAGGGCGCGAACCGGGACGGCGCGGTCAGCGACGTCCTCACCAAGGCCGCGACCTATCTCGACGGCAACGGCGGCAAGCTCGGCGAGGCGATCAAGAACCTCGGCGAGTTCGCCAGGACGGCGAGCGACTCCAAGAACGATCTGTTCGCCTCGGTCGACAACATCAGCAAGTTCACCGCGATGCTCGCCGCGAACGACGGCAAGGTGAAACAGGCGATCCAGCAGATCTCCTCGCTCAGTAAGATCCTGGCCGATCAGCGGGACCAGTTCTCCGGCGCGATGACCGAGCTCACCGAGGCGCTCGGCGTGGTGCAGGGCTTCATCAAGGACAACCGGGGCAAGGTCAAGTCCGATGTGGACAAACTTGCCGAGATCACCAAGCTGCTCAGTCAGCAGAAGGCGTCGTTGAGCGAGGCGCTGGACGCCGCGCCGAACGCGCTGGCGAACGTGCTCGGCGCGTACAACCAGGGCGCGGGAACGCTGGACGGGCGAGGGAACATCACCGAATTCTCGGGGGCGAAATGAAAACCCGGATCGCTGCCGTACTCGTCCTCGTGCTGGCCGCCACCGGCTGCGGCGACGGTGTCGACGTCTACGACATCCCGCTGCCGGGCGGGGCCGCGCTGGGGGAGCGCCCGATCCACGTCACGGCGAGCTTCACCAACGTGCTGGACCTCGTGCCCCAGTCCGGAGTGAAGGTCAACGACGTCCCGGTCGGCCAGGTGCGGACCGTCGAGCTGGCGCCGGACGGCCGCAGCGCGGTGGTCGGCCTGATCGTCAACGGGGACGTGAACCTGCCCGCCAACGCCGTCGCACGGCTGCGGCAGGCGAGCATCCTCGGCGAGAAGTTCGTCGAGCTCGCGCCGCCGCCCGAGGGGACTCCGAGCGGGCGGCTGACCGACGGCGCGGTGATCCCGTTGGCCAGTTCTTCGCTGACCCCGGAGATCGAAGAGGTCTTCGGCGCGCTTTCCCTGCTGCTCAACGGCGGCGGCGTCGCGCAGGTGCAGAACATCACCCGCGAACTCAACGACGCGCTCGGCGGCAAGGAGAGCGCGGCACGCAGCCTTCTGTCCAATTTGGACGTGTTCGTCCGCGGACTTGACGAACACAAGGCGGAGATCACCCGCGCCATCGAGAGCGTCAACAAGCTCGCGGCGACGCTGAACGGGAACACCGAGGAGATCAAGGCGACGCTGAACGGGCTCACTCCCGGGATCGAGGTCCTGAACCAGCAGCGTCAGGCGCTGGTCGGGATGCTGAAGTCGTTGGACGGGCTCACTTCGGTCGCGGTCGACACGGTGAATCGCAGCAAGGACGACCTCGTCGCCGACCTCAAGGCGCTCGAACCGTTGCTGCGGAAGCTGGCCGACTCCGGGGACAAACTGCCGAAGGCGATGGAGATGATCTTCACCTTCCCGTTCCCGGACGCCGCGCTCGAGGCCATCCGCGGCGATTACCTGAACACGTTCCTGACCTTCAAGAACAGTGGTGGCCGCTGATGCTGACCAAGTTCGTCCGCGCGCAGCTGGTGGTCTTCGTGGTCATCGCGGTCCTCGGCGTCGCGTACGTCGGCGCGACGTACGCTGGGCTGGACAAACTGGTGCTCGATCGCGGGTACACCGTCAAGGTCCGGCTCGCCACCGGCGGCGGCATCTTCAGCAACGCCGAGGTCACCTATCGGGGCGTGCCGATCGGCAGGGTCGGCGAACTGCGGCTGACCGCCTCCGGTATGGAAGTGGACCTCGAAATCGAGCCGGGCGGCCCGGAGGTGCCCGCGGACACCGAAGCCGTCGTCGCCAACCGATCCGCCGTCGGCGAGCAGTACGTCGACCTGCGGCCGCGCCGCGACAACGGAGCCATGCTGCGGGACGGTTCGGTGATCGCCGAGGCGGACACGAAGATCCCGCTGCCGGTGGACGTCGTTCTGTCCAGTGTGGACTCCTTCGCGAACTCGGTGCCGAAGCCGGCCCTGCGTACCGTGGTCGACGAGCTGTACAACGCGACGTCCGACGCGGGCCCGGCGTTGGACCAGCTCGTCGGCAGGGGGATCGAGTTCGTGCGGGAGGCGAGTGCGCACGTCGGCCCGCTGACCAGGTTCGTGACCGACGCGCAGACCGTGCTCGACACCCAGGTCTCGCAGGCCGACGCGATCCGCTCGTTCGGTGCGAACGCGAAACTGCTCGCCGCGACGTTGAAGAGCTCCGACGGCGATCTGCGCCGGCTGATCCCGGCCGTCCCGGCGGCCGCGAACGAGGTCAGCACGCTTCTGCGGGAGACCGGCCCGAGCCTCGGCATCCTGCTGGCGAACCTGCTGACCACCGCGGACGTGCTCGAAACGCGTCAGGACGGGATCGAGCAACTGCTGGTCACCGCGCCGAAAGCGGTCGCCGCGGGGCACGCGATCATGGGGCCGGACGGCGCGCGCGTCGGTCTCTCGCTGACGTTCTTCGACCCGCCGCCGTGCGTCACCGGTTACGGGACCGGCTATCGCGACGGACTCGACACTTCGCCGCGTCCGCTGAACACCGCGGCGCGCTGTGCGCTGCCGAAGGGCAACCCGACGAACGTGCGCGGCTCGCAGAACGTGCCGGGAAGGTGAAGGCCATGACTCGGATCGCCGTATTCTTCGCAGTCGTCGCCACCGCGGTGGCGGCCTGGTTCGGGTACTCGTGGTGGGACGCGAGCCATGACGACGGCGTCGCGCGGGCCACGGTCCGCGACGAGGCCTTGCAGGCGGGCAGGCAGTCGGTCGCCGCACTGACCACTTTGGACTACCGGCAGGCGGAACAGGGATACCAGAACTGGCTGAACCTGTCCGGCGGCGCGCTGCACGAAGAGCTGGCGCGGGACAGGGAAGGCGGCCTCGGCCGGATCGGCCAGGCGAAGACCGTCACCACCGGCCGAGTCGTCGACGCCGCGGTGACCGAAGTGGACAGTGGCGGCGGGACGGCCGAGGTGATCGCTTCGGTCGAACTCGAAGTGCGGCCCGAGGGCGGGGAAGCCGTGACCAAGCACAACCGGTTCCGCGCCGGCCTGAACCGGACGCCGGACGGGTGGCGTGTCACGTCGCTCGGCCAGGTGCCGGTGACCGACACCGGAAAGCCCTGACGGAGGACGCGATGACCACGAAACGAGCCGACAAACCGGCGCGGCGCGCGGTGAAGGTGGCCGGGAAGATGGGCGGGAGCACGCGAGTTCTCGAGGCTCCCGCCGAGGAAACCCCTGATGTCCCGGTCGCCGTTCCCGTGCGGCGGCGGGGAGCGGTGGTGTTCGGCGCGGTCGCGCTGGTGATGGCGGGCCTCGCGGGGTGGTTCGCCATCGAGGCGCGGGACGCGACGGCGGCGCTGGCGCACAACACCGCGCTGACCGACGTCGCCACCACCGCGGAGGTGAGCGACCAGATCGGCAAAGCGCTCGGAACGGTCTTCTCCTACCGCTACGACGACCCCGCCAAGAGCGAGCAGGCCGCGAAAGCGGTCCTCACCGGCCCGGCGCTGGGACAGTACGACCAGCTGTTCGCGCAGGTGCGGGGGCTCGCGGCGGAGCAGAAACTGGTCGTGACCTCGACCGCGGTGGTCTCGGGTGTCAAGGTCCTCGACGGGGACCGGGCGTCGCTGCTGGTGTTCCTGGACCAGACCGGTGTGCGCGGGGACGGGCAGCGCAGTACGGGTGCGGCTCAGCTGAGCGTCAGCGCGGAACGGGCCGAGGGGAAGTGGCGGGTGACCGCTTTGGCTGCCGCCTGACGTCGGGGGGGCCGCCTTGGTGAGGGGTGTGTGGAAATAGGGACGTTGAACGTCCCTATTTCCACACACCCCCCGCCCGCCAGGACCCACGTCGCCCACACCCGTTGCGGGTGGTGCATGGCCTGCGGGGGCCGTGTTTTGTGCGGGGGGTTGGGGGGGGGGCCCGGGTTGGGCGGCCGCGGGCGGGGGGGGGGCCGGCTTTGGTGGGGGGGGTTTGGAATTGGGGCGTTTGACCGCCCATTTTCCCACACACCCCTCACTCAACGCAACCAAGGTCCCCCAATCGCTTCCGTGAGTGACCTTCCCGTGCTGCAGCCTTGATGTGACCGGGAGTTGCGCCTGGTCCGAAGGTTGCGAAAGCCACTTTCGCAACCTTCAACGTTGCGAGAGTGGCTTTCGCAACGTCGGCCGCGGTACCCCGAGACGCGCAAAACCGTCAAGAAGGAGCAGCCCGCAAAGCCAGGATCATCTCGAATCGCCGCTCCGGATCCCGTAGCCCGTCCGCGAACAGCGCCTCCAGTTCCTGAGCGCGGGAACGCACCGTCTGCGGGTGCACCGCGAGCCGTTCCGCCACCTCGCGGACGTTCCCGCAGGTCTCCAGCCACGCCAGTAGCGTCCCGGCCAGCCGAGAATGCTGCTTCCCGGTCAGCCCCGCCAGCGGCCCGAGCCGTTCCCGGACGAGCTCGGCGGCCAAGAACGGTTCCTTGAGCAGCCACAGGCGCGAAAGATGGTCGACGCACCACGTCACGGGCTCGTCCACGAGCGCGCCGGAGTCGACGAGGCGCAGGGCCTCTCGGGCGGCCCGTAAGGAGCGGGCCGCGAAAACGGGTGGGACCGCGGGGCCGATCGCGGCCCGGCCGCCCGCCAGGTCCTCGGCGAATCGCTCCCGTTCGTCCGGTTCCGGAGCGGGCAGCAGCAGACAGGGGAAGGTGCTCTCGAAGTCGGCGAGCGCGGTCGAGGCGGCCGGTGGGGCCTCGTCCGGCGGCTGGTCGAGGGCGACGGCGACGAGCAGGTCCGGTAGTTGCCAGCGAGCCAAGCCGGCGGCGTGTTTGACGACCTCGGGAGGCGACGGTGGTTCGGCGAGCAGGAGCTCCATCAGCCGGTGCCGCCGGCGCTCCAGCGCGCCGGCGGCCTTTTCCCGCGCCTCCGCGTGGCCCTCGACCGACAGCGCCGAAAGCTCGTCGATGTAGGCGAAGATGGCTTCCGCGAGCAGGCACAGCGTCGCGGAAGGCACCCCCGCGCGGCGCCCCAGTTCGGCCATCCGGCGCCAGGTCACCCTGGCGCCCACTCGGTAGGCCGCCTGGAGGACGTCGACGTTGCGGCCCTGATGGAACTCCTGGACACCCAGGCTCACGAACACGCTCCGCCGGTCCTCCGACGGCGCCTCGGGGTTCCCGAGGCGTTCGAGGAACTGTACGAACGCCATCTGCACGCCGGTCTTGAGCGCCTTCCCGAACGCGCCGTCCAGCGGCCGCGCGTACTCGGGAATGGTCCGCTGGATCTCCCGGACCACCTCCCCAGCCGTATCGGCCAGCCCCGGCCGGAACACGGTCGCCAGTTCTCTCGGCAGGAGCGCCCAGAGCTGGACCGGGCGCCCGCTCGACCCACCCGGCCGGGCGGGCGTGAGCAGCGGACCGTATGTCGCCTCGACCCCGCTGCGGGCGTCCTGCGGTCGGGTCACCTCGTCACCTCGTTGTGAGTGGGAAACGCTGATCTGTCAGTCGTCGGCGAGCAGGGCCTCCGCACGCAGGGCGATCTCCATGTCGAGCCGGTCGTCGGCGTTGTTCAACCGGTCGCCGAAGAGATCGATGAGCTGGTGCATGCGGTACCGGACGGTCTGCGGGTGGACCTTGAGCTTCTTCGCGATCTCCGGAGCGCTGCCCCGGGACTGGAGCCAGATCAGCAACGTCTCCCCGAGCCGCGCCCGCTGTTTGGGCGTGAGGTCGTCGAACGGGGCGAGGCTGCGCGTGCACAGCTCACGGACCAGGAACTCGTCGGCGAGCAGCCACAGGGTGGACAGGTGGTCGCTGTACCGGGTGACCGGATTGTCCGGCAAGACCCCGCGCTGGACCAGCCGCAGCGTGCGGCGGGCCCACATCAGGGAGCGCGGCGCTTCGGTGAGCCGCACGGCCGGGCCGATCACCGCGCGCCAGCCGGGAAGCCGTTCGGCGAGGTCCTTCAGGTGCTTCTCCGGGTCGCCGGTGACCAGGCAGGGCTTCGGACCTTCGAAGTCGACCAGGACGTCGGCGTCCAGATCGGCGCTGTCGGGGTCCAGCGGGCCGAGCCGTCGTTCCAGCGCGACGACCGTGACCTCGGCGGGCAGCGCCCACTGGGCGTTCGCGGCGTGGGACGCGATCGACTGCGGTGAGGACGGGGGATCGGACAGCATCAGTTCGAGCAACCTGCGCCTGCGTCTCGCCCTGGTGCCCGCAGCCCGTTCCTGCGCGGTCGTGTAGCCCTCGATGGACAGTGCGGAAATCTCGTCCACGTAAGCGAAAATCGCCTCGGCCGCGGTGCACAGGAGATCGGCGTCCGCTCCGATCGCCTGCCCGAATTCCGAAACGTGTCGCCACGCGACGCGGCCGCCGACGCGGTAGGCCGTCTGAAGGCAGTCGAGGCTGCGGCCTTCGCTGAATTCGACCTTCCCGAGGTTGCGGAACACCGCCGACCACTTGTCGAGCGGCGCCGTCCCCTGACCGACCGTATCGAGGCAATGCAGGATCGCCTGCCGGATACCCTGCGTGATCATCTGTCCGAACGCGCCTTCCAACGGCTGCGCGTACTCGGGAACGGCTCGTTGCACCTCCTGCAGGATGGCTCGTGCCAAGGGGTCGGCCCGCGGCCGGAACCGCTCGCCCAGGTCTCTGGGCAGTGACGCCCACAGTCCATTCGCACCGGTGCTGCGCACAGGTCGGTTCTCCACTGGGGTTCTCGGTGCCGGCGTGAAGGCGCGCGGTCGCTGGACCGGACCCGGTGGCTGGCGGTGCGGGGTGGCGGGGTTGCGCACGTCGGGGTCGGGTCGTGCGGTCCGCAGATCGTGCCGCGAGAATCCGGTATCCAAGTCGGTCATGTTTTTATCCTTGCTGGCAACAAAATCAGCCTCTTCAACGGTGAAGCCGATCCAGATTTTGTGGCTCACGCAACATAAAATCCGGCCGAGAGGACTGTCAACGGCTGGCGGGGGCTTGATCGGCCACCTGTATGGACTACACCCGAACGGGTGGTCCAAACCGGCGGCGAGTGACATTTAGGCAGGCCTGAGATGGCGTCCGGATGACAACTTTTCCGGGACGTTTCCGGGCGCTTCCGCCGCCTCGCTGGCGCGGATGAGCACCTCGACGACCTCGTCCAGGCTCAGCCTGGCGGGCGCGGTCGCGGCGAGGAAGCGTTCGAGCTCGCCGGCGAACCGAGCCGGGTCGGCCACATGCGGAAAGTGTTTCACATTTTCGAACACGGTCAATCGGCTGTCCGGCAGCACTTCCGCGGTCGTCCGGCCGTGGGCGACGGGGATGAGCGGATCGTGTGCGCCCCAGACGACGAGCGTCGGCACCTCCCTGGCGAGGTAGAGCTTGTCGATCGCGCTCGCGCGCTGGCCACGGAGGTCGATCAGGCTGCGGGCGATGAAGAGGAAGGCGCGCCGCCTGCCGGGGTCGGCCAGTGACGCAAGGTGACGTGTCAGCTCCCGGCTCTCGGGGGAAAGTTTCCCGCCGAGGGATCGGCCGACCGCGGCGATCCCACGCGCGATCGCGACGGTGACCGGGTTGACCGCCAGGGAAAGCGTCGCCTTCGCCCCCGGCAGCGCCGTCGCGCGCAGCACCGAGGTCACCTGTGGGCCGAGCCCGGCACTGCCCACGAGCACCAGCCGGGCGCACATCTCGGGGAATTGGTAGGCGAACTGCATTGCTATCCCGCCGCCGAGGGAGTGCCC
The DNA here is from genome assembly GCF_044461365.1 of Amycolatopsis sp. NPDC049868. NCBI lineage: Bacteria > Bacillati > Actinomycetota > Actinomycetes > Pseudonocardiales > Pseudonocardiaceae > Amycolatopsis > Amycolatopsis sp. NPDC049868. The sequence goes on from NZ_JBITKV010000009.1 coordinate 197,785, forward strand.
GACGATGGTGGCGTGCCGGTTCCCGGTGAGCGCGAGGACGTCGCGCACCACGCTGGCCATCGCGCCGAGGCCGTAGTCCGCCCGCGGTGCGGCCGACTCGCCGTGGCCGGGAAGATCCGGGGCGAGGACGTGCCGCCCGAACCCGCTTCGCTCGAAATGGTCGAGCAATGGTGCCCAGGTCTCGCCGCTGCCCGAGATCCCGTGCAGCAGCACGAGCGGCTCGCCCGCCTCGTCCTTTGTGGACGGAACGTATTCCCGCAGCCGGATTTCCCTGCCGTGCAGGGTCAGTGTGCGCGCTTGGAGGGCCATGTCCCGCCTTTCCGTTGTCAGGCGTCAAAATAACGTGTGGAACGCCGGATTCGTCAGCGTGTCGCTGGACACGTCCGGCGATTGCGACCCGGGTGACAAGAATTCCGGGACCGACCCCGAGGTGGATGCCAAAACCGGGGACGCCGGTCTATTGCGCATCGACATTTTCCCACCGTCCCGGTATTCAGGAAAGCGTCGGTAAACACCCGTCACCGGGGAGAAATGCGATGGCCTGCCGGGCGGACTTCCACGTCGACCAGCCGAGGGCGAAGCGCGCCCGCCGCGGCCTCCGCTGGGTGCTCCCCACCGTGCGGCCACCGGAACGGCGAGTGCGGCGCATCAGGTCCCTTCGTCGCGACGGTGAGCGCGCATGAGGCGCTGCGCGCGCAAGGCGAGCTGCATGTTCAACCGGTCGTCGGCGTCCCGGAGACGGTCGCCGAACAGGTCCTCCAGCTGACGGAGACGGTTGCGCACGGTCTGCGGGTGCACGCCGAGCCGTTGCGCGATCTCCGGTGCCCCGCCACGGGTTTCCAGCCACGCCAGCAGGGTTTCGCTGAGCCGTTCCTGCTGTTTCTCGCTCAGCGAGGTGAACGGGTCGAGGCTCTGTTTGGCGAGTTCGGCCCCGAGGAAGTCTTCGGCGAGCAGCCACAGCGTGGCGAGGTGGTCCCGGCACCAGATGACCGGGCCGGGCGCGTCCTCGCCGGTCAGCAGAAGCGCGCGGCGGGCGGTGCGGAGAGCGGCCGGGGCGTCGGCGAGCGGTACGACGGGCGAGACGGCCACCCGCCAGCCGTCCAGCGCGTCCTTCAGCGGGGCGAGGTCGGCATCGGGATTCGCGGTGAGCAGGTACGGCTCCGCGGTGTCGAGGTCGGCCAGTACGGCGTCGTCCAGGAGGTGGGCCGGAAAGGCCGGCGCGCCCGCGGCACGCTGGAGCGCGACCATCGCGGCGGCGTCCGGAACCCGCCAGCCGGCGCCGTCGGCCAGGCTGGCGATACTGCACGCCGAGCCTTCCGGTGCCTGGGCGATCAGCTCCAGCAGGCGGCGGCGCCGGAGCGGGATCGCCCCCGCCGCCCTGGACTCCGCCTGCTGGTAGCCCTCGATCGTCGTGGCGCACAGTTCGTCGACGTAGACGAACACGGACTCCGCCGCGAGCGCGATGACGTCGAGGCCGACGCCGAGCCCCCGCACGATGGGCCGCATCGCCCGCCATGCCGCCCGTGCGCCGACGGTCACGCTGTCGTGCAACGGTTCCAGGCTCCGGCCCTCGGCGAACTCCATCCGCCCGCGCATGCGGTAGAAGTCGATCCAGCGGTCGTGGGGGAGGTCCGGGTCGCCGATGCAGTCGACGTAATGCCGCACCGCCCGCTCGCACGAGACGACCAGGACGCGGCCGAAGACGCCGCGCAACGGCTGCGAATACGCGGTGACCGACCGCTGCACCTGCTTGACCATGGCGGCCGCGGCGTGCCCGGTATACGGACGCAGTTCTTCGCCGAGCGAACGCGGCAACGTCGCCAGCATGCCGAAACCGCGGTACTCGACCACCAAGACCACCCTTTGATTTTCTTCGAACCGGGAAGAGAAACATGAATCCGTTTTCATAACCACGTCGGAACGACGGGAACGGCGCTGGGCTGTTTGTACTGGATCGGCGGACGGCCCGTACCCCGAATGTGACGTTGAATTTGCAACGGAAAGTCGCGGGCTCAGCGACGTGACAACGAACGGGCGTTTCGGTGTGACGTCTTTTGACACGGATGTGTCGACGGTTCTACGCTCCGTGCATTCGAGTGCGCCGGTGGCGCGCGGACGAAAGGGAATTGGTGCCCGTAATCGTCGGCCTACTTCTCAACGGGGGATCGCACACGTGAGCTGGCAACCCGTCGGCGCCCTGTGGGCACGTCTGCCGAGGGAACTCGGCGACGCCGTCCGCCCGCGGATCCCGGCGATCGCACGGCACTGCGTCGAAGGCGTGGTGTCCGAAATCGGTGAATGTGCCGAGGTGCTCAGTGACGGCGAGGCCCGTGCGGCGGCCGTCGAGCTGACCAGGCGCAGTATCGAGCGCGCCATCGACAGGGTCGGCGTCCCCGAACTGCTGCAGAACGACCTCCTCGTCGATTTCCGCGCACAGGGCCGGATCGCGTTCCATCAAGGACTCAGCCGGGAAGCCGCGCAGGCGGCGTTCAGGGTTTCGAGCCGGGTGCTGTGGCGGTCGATCGCTTCGATCGGCCGTCAGCTCCAGCTGCCCGGTGATGTCCTCTACGGCGCGGCCGAGTGCCTCTTCGGCGACGTCGTCGAAGTGACGATGGCGCTGGCCGACGGCTACAACGCCGCACAGGCGGAGGCGACGGGGCCCGCGGAACAGCGGGCGCGGTTGTTCCGGCTGCTGGCCGGTGGCACCGGGTACAGCCAGGCCGACGCCGCCGCGCTCGCCGTCGCCATCGGCTGGCGGATCCCGGACCGGATCACCGCGGTCGTCTTCACCTCGTCACCCGGAGCGCCCTCGTTCCCGGCGGGCTTGCTGCCCTCGGCGGTTCCCGTGGATCTCGTCTCCGACCTGCCCGGCGCGCTGGTGGCCTGCCCCGAAGCCGACCTGAGCGGCCTGCGGGAGCTGCCGTCCGGCTGGTCGGCGACGGTCGGGGTGTCCGTTCCGATCGCGCAGGCCGCCGAGTCCTACCGGATCGCGCGCCGCGCGTCCGAGCTCGCCCAGCGGGGGATGATCACCACGGTCGGCCCGGTGCTGTGGTGCGAGGAGCACATCACCACGCTGCTGTTGCTCGCCGACGAGTTCCTGCTCGACCGGCTCGCGGGCGAGGCGCTGGAACCGTTGTCGGGGCTGGCGCCGCGTCAGCACGACGAGCTGGCAGCGACCCTGCTCACGCAGGTGCAGACGAGGGGGAGCGCGCCCGAGATCGCCCGGCAGCTCGCCGTGCACCCGCAGACGGTGCGGGCCCGGCTTCGGCGGCTCTCCGAGTTGTTCGGCGGGCGGCTGGACGATCCGGATCAGCGGCTGCGGATCGAGCTGGCGTTGCGCGCGGAACGGCTCCGGCCCGCCGACGCCTGAGTCACTTTCGTCCACAAAGGACGCTGGGTCGCGTGACTGGATGGCCGACACGTGTGATCGGACGGACGACACGCGTGTCCAGGCGGACGGCTCGGGCGGGTCCCGGCTATGCGTGTGTCGTCCGTCCAGTCACGCGTGTCGTCCACCTGATCACGCGTGTGGGGTTTCCCCTTGGGACCGGACATCTTGATTCCAGACATGGGTCTGGAGGGAGGATGTCTTGGTGTCGCGTTCGTCGAAGTATCCGGAGCAGTTCCGTCGGGATGCGGTGGAGCTGGTGGAGTCCAGTGATCGTCCGTTGCGTCAGATCGCGCGCGAGCTGGGCGTCAATCACGAGACGCTGCGGTCGTGGGTGAACAAGGCCAAAGAGGAAGCGGCCGCGCCGGCGGAGGATCCCGCGGTCACCGATGAGGTGCAGCGGTTGCGGAAGCAGGTCGCTGAGCTGCAGAAAGAGAAGGAGATTCTGCGTAAAGCGGCCGCCTATTTTGCCAAAGAGATGGATCGATGATCTACCGCTACCGGTTCATCTCCGAGCATCGCGCCGAGTTCGGCGTGAAGCGGTTGTGCCAGGTCCTGGGCCTGCGGCGGCAGGGTTTCCACGAATGGGTCGCGGCCGAGTCCGCCCGTGAGGCCACGGCGGTGCGGGAGCGGGAGCTGGTGGCGGTGATCGCCTCGATCCATGCCGAGCACCGGCGCGCCTACGGTGTCCCGCGGATCACCGCCGAGCTGCGCCGGCGCGGGCGGGTGGTGAACCACAAGCGGGTGGAGCGGTTGATGCGCGAGCAGGGCCTGGCCGGGATCACCCGCCGCAAACGCCGGTCGCTGACCAAGACCGATCCGTCGCCGGCCGCGGCAGTCCAGGATCTGATCCACCGCGATTTCACCGCCGAGCACCCTGGTCAGCGATTCGTCGGGGACATCACCTGCCTGCCCACCTTCGAGGGCTGGCTCTACCTGGCCACGGTGATCGATCTGCACACCCGCGAGGTCGTCGGGCACGCCATGGCCGACCACATGCGCGCCGACCTGGCCTGCGACGCGATCACCCTGGCCACCGCACGCGGCCTGATCAGCCCCGGCGCGGTGTTCCACTCCGACCGCGGGGTTCAGTACACCTCGGCCCAGTTCCGCGCCGCGCTGAGCGAGTCTCGGATCCGCCCGTCGATCGGACGGGTCGGATCCTGCTACGACAACGCCGTCGCCGAGTCGTTCTTCGCCACCCTCAAAACCGAGATCGGCACCACCATCTGGCGCACCCGTGACCAGGCACGACACGACCTATACCGCTATCTCACTACTACAACCACAACCGTCTACATTCGACAGTCGGCCACCGAACACCCCACGAAACCCGAACCAGCTACAGTCACCAACAAGCCGCGTGAAACCCCGTGTCCGGTATCCGGGGGAAACTCCACGTGTCGTCCCGCCGAACACGCACAACCGCCGAAGCGGTCCGGGGCCTCGCGAGTGGTGAGGACGGCTCTAACCGTTCTCACCACTCACGACCCGCGCGTCAGGCGCAGTTCGACGTCGCCGGAGCGCCCGCGACCCGGTCCTTGAGGAAGGCGAGCACGTCGGCGTTACCGGTGTAGACCGCCGTGATGTGGTCGGTCTCGAAGGTCTTCCAGGTCGTCTTGACCCCGGCGGTGCAGTAGGCCTTGTGCAACGCGTCGGCCTGGGCGAACTGCACGAGCTGGTCCTGGGTGGCGTGGTAGAGGAACACCGGGACCTTGGGGGGAGTGCCGCCGAGCTTGTTCTCGTTGAGGCGTTTGACCCATTCCGGGCGTACGTACCCGGCGCTGGTCGTGTAGTCGGCGATCTTGTTGTTCGCGTAGGTGGTGAGCAGTTCGAACGTGCACGCGCTCTTCTGCATCTCCGCCAGTTTCACGCGACCGTTGTCGCTGAGGAACGAGTCCAGTTTCAGCTCGGGGTAGGCGTTGTCCAGTCCGATCAGGGCGTAGGCGAAGACACCGAAACCGAACTTCCCGTCGAGCTGCAGGGTGACCTGGACGAGATCGGCGGGCACCCCGCCGGCGGCGACGCCGACGAGGTTGAGCTCCGGCGCGTAGGCGGGCTGCACCTCACCGGCCCAGGCGGCCGCCCCGCCGCCCTGCGAGTAACCGCGGAAGAGCACCTTGGCGTCGGCCGACAGTTTCGCCTCCGGCAGACGCTGCGCGGCGCGGACGACGTCGATCACCGCCGGGCCTTCCGAACGCCCGACCACGTACGTCGTCTTCGGATCCTGGCGGTAGCCCTCGTAGTCGGTGAGAGCGACGGCGTACCCGGCGTCGAGCGCGTCGTCGAGACCGGACTGCTCGTAGAACGCGCCGATGTCGATCATCTTCGACGGCGTGCAGTCGAACGCGGGGCCGTGCGTACCGGCGGCGAACGAGACGATCGGCGCCTTCGCCGGGTCCACGTTCTTCGGCACCAGCACGGTCCCGGTCACCGCGTCCGGCTGCCCGAGGGCGTTCGTCGACAGGTACATGACCTGCCACGCGTTGACGGAATCCTTACGCGGACCGGCTTTCGAGACACGCGAGCGGATGATGTCACCCGGTTTGCCCGCCGGGAGCGGGGACGGCGGGGTGTAGAACGAGTCGTCGGACGCCGCCGGGACGGCGGAGCTCGCCGGGCTTCCGGTCAGCACGGTCAGGAGACCGGCGGACAGGACGATCGCCAGCGCGACGGCGAGCGTCCGGCGGGACGGGCGGGGGAGCGGGGTCGGCACGGCCGGGCCTCCAGGGCGGATGGGATGGCTGTGGGTGCGGTGTCGCGAGCGCCGGCTCAGGCGTTGCCGCCGTAGACCTGGCGGCAGGTCGTGGACTCGGTGAACGCGAGATCCAGTTCCGGGTTGGTGCGCAGGTGTTTGATCGGGCCTTCCGGCTCGCTCAGCCCGCTCATCGTGCTGTCCGCGTCGGCGACCACCTTCTGCAGGCTCGCCTGATCGGTGACCCTGGCGTCTTGCATCCGCGTCAGGGTGGCGGACACCTTCGACTTGGTCTCGCCGAGCGTGGTGGTGGCCTTGTCCACGGCGGACTGTCCATCCGGAACCGGCGGCACACCGGCGTTCCGGATCCCGCCTGCCATGTCGTCGAGCGCGGCGGAGAGCGAGTTCAGGAAACCCACCATCGCGGTCTTCGTCGCCTGCGGATCGGCGGGGTCGAACGCGGGCGGCTGGGACAGCTTCGCCGAGCCTGTCGCGACGCCCGAGCACACCTTGTCCACCCACGCGAGCGCGGCCGGGTCGGCGTGCCTTCCCGCGTCGGCGGGTTCGTCGGACCCGCAGGCGCTCAGCAGGACCACCGCGGCGGTCACGGAGACGGTGGCGAACGCGATTCGCGCTGCCGTGCGGCGCATTCTTTTCATGGTTTCCCCGTCGAATTCGGCGAAAGAGGGCCTGCCCCGCCCGCGACGAGCGGGATTCCGCGGTGGTCGGCGGCGGCCGGCTTGCTGAACCGCGAGGTTACTCACGAAAGATTCCGGCAGGCAAGGCGGATGCGGGCCGGAAAAGGAGGATTGGCACGCATGAGATAGTTTTACGGGGTGCGATTGTCACCCTCATCAGCGGTTTCGAGAGTGGCCTTATCCGGCTCTGAACTGGGGAAACCCATGTGTCGCTACTAGGAACAGGCCCGTGGCACCGTGTCAGCGTGACAATTTACCGGCGGCACGTCAACTTTTCCGGGGAAGCACTTGATAGCGGTGTGGACGCGTCGTTAGTTTACTGTTCGGTTGCGATCCGTCAGACATCGTCGCTACCCGGAGAATTCTCACGGGCCGATATTCATCGCTCTGGGGAATTGTACGCCGTTTCGTATCATCGTTGATACCACGGAAGGACGATCGTGAGTCACCGTAGAGGAACCAAGAAGGCGGTCGCCGCCGCCGCTGCCGGTGCCGTGGGGCTTGCCACCGCGGTACTCGTGGTCGGGGCACAGTCCAGTGTCGCCGATCCGATCTCGCTCCCGCTCAACTATCACTGCAACCTGCCGCTCGTGGGGTCGCAGTCGCTCAAGGTGGTGATCAACACCGATCTTCCGCTGTCGGTCAAGACCGGTCAGCCGACCGGGACGTTCGACATCAAGGCCGTCTCCACGATCAACGCGGACACGGTCAGCGGGCTCAACCTGATCGGTGCGACCACGCTGGAAGGCCAGGCCATCGCGGCGGCGACCGTGGCGGCACCGGGGCTCAACCTCCCGGTCAAGGTCCCGAACGACATCGCCAAGCAGAACATCCCCACCTCGGGCGAGATGACGGTCAACGCGGCGGGCAAGACGCCTTCGCTGACCTTCAACCAGCCCGGCGAGGCGAAGATCACCGTGGGTGACCTGCAGCTGAAGGTCACCCCGCGCAAGGCCGACGGTTCGGTCACCGGCATCACGCCGGACGGCACGATCGACGCGCCGTGCACGCAGGATCCGGGCCAGAACAACACGCTGGCCACGATCAAGATCGGTGACGGTGGCGGCGGCACGACCACGCCGACCACTCCCACGACGCCGACCACGCCCACCACCCCCACGACGCCGACCACGCCGACGACCCCGCCCACTACCACCACCCCCGGTGGCGGGATCAAGTACGCGTTCGGCATCAAGGGGCAGACCGCGCTGAAGTCGCTCGGCAGCACGGCCGCGATCAACGGTGGCTTCGACGCGGACGTGGACCTCGCCTCGAAGACGTTCACCGGTGACCTGAAGCTCGACCCGTCGTCCACCCAGTTCAAGCTGTTCGGGTTCATCGACGGCCGCTCGGAGATCAAGGTCGAGCAGGTCGGCAAGCAGTCCGGTGAGCTCGTCGGCACCGGGTTCAAGGCGCACATCAAGTTCAACGTGTTCCTGCCGAGCGTGCAGGTCTTCGGGATCCCCATCAGCTCCGACCCGAAGTGCGGCACGGTCAGCCCGTCCACCAGCGAGATGACCACGGGTCCGGATTTCGACCTGCTCAAGGGCGGGAAGCTCACCGGTACCTACTCGCTGTCCGCGCTGCAGAACTGCGGTCAGCTGAACGACTGGATCAGCGCGTTCGCCAAGAGCGACGGCAACACGCTGGACCTGAACCTCACCAAGAAGTAGTCAGGCAGCCGGTCCCCGTCGCCTCCCGCGACGGGGACCGGTGCCGTTTTCGGGAAGGCGACCATGCCCCTTCGTGCCAACGTCCGGATACTGCTCGCGGCGGGCCTCATCGTGCTGATCACCGCCGGCTGCCTGCTGTTCGTCGCCGTCCGCAGCGCGGCGGCGGGTACGCCGGTCGACAAGAAGCTGTCGTTCACCTGCCCGTTCCCGCTGATCGGCTTGCAGAAGCTCGACGTGAACATCAAGGCCGACTTCGAGGTGCCGACAGCACCCGGCGGCACGCTCACCACCTCCGGGCTGACCATCACCGTGACCGTGCCGGACAAGGCGGCCCGCGGGCTGAACCTCGTCGGCGCCACCACCATCGAAGGCACCGCGGCGGCGGGCGTGACACTGGTCAACGGCGACGCGAACCCGCTTCCCGTGCGCATCCCGCTGAACGTCGCGAAGACCGATCTCCCGCCGTCCGGCACGTTCAGCCCGGTGGCGACCGGCTCCGTGCCCACGATCACGCTGGCGAAACCCGGCAAGACGACGCTCACCGTCGGCGACTTCACCACCCGACTCACCCCGAAGAAGGCCGACGGTTCCTTCACCGGGCTCGGCTCGTTCACCTCGGACTGCACGCTCGACCCCGGCCAGGATCCGGTCCTGCTCTCCTTCGAACTCGGCGACAAACCCGCGGGACACCGGTACGCGATCGCCGGGAAGACCGGCGTCAAAGCACTCGGCGCGGCCGCACCGCTGACCGGCACCTTCGACCTGAGCCCGACCGCGGCTACCGTGTTCAGCGGCGGCCCGGTGTTCGACAAGGCGCGCGCCGACTTCCGGCTGTTCGGCTTCCTGCCGGGCACGGCCGACCTGGAATTCGTCGCCGACGGAGCGCAAGGCGGCGAGCTCGCCGGGACCGGTTTCGTCGCGCGGCCCCGGTTCACCACCGTCCTCCCGCTCGTCACACTCGTCGGGATGCCGGTCAGCACCGGGCCGGGCTGCCGGACGTCGGCCCCGTCGACGGCGGAACTGCGCACCGGTGACGGCTTCACCATGGCGAAAGGCGGCGCGCTCGCCGGTACCTATTCGCTGGCGCCGCTGACCGGCTGCGGCGCGTTCACCTCGTACGTGAGCACCCTCTTCCAGGGAGACGGCAACACCTTCGAGCTCGCGCTGACCCCGCGCCAGGCCTAGTGGTCGGGTGTGCGGCGCGTGTGACCCTTGTGACTGCTGGTGCGCCTGGGGTGAGTGTGGCGAGCTGCGGGTCCGTGAAGGCCTCCTTCACTACCTTCAGGGTAGGTAAGGAGGCCTTCACGGACCTGGCCCGCAATCAGCTGCGGCCAGAAATCCAGTAGGTACCTAAGAAGCTGTTGGCTCTAGCCAGAATCGCCACTCACCAGGCCGGTTGGGCAGCTGAAGAACGTGAAGGCCCCCTTCCTGTACTTAGGCGCAAGGATGGGGGCCTTCATGTACTGGGGGAAGGTGTGAAGGTCGAGTTTCTTCGGCTGAGCCGAGGCAAGGAGGCCTTCACGGACCGGGGCCCTGAACGCCACTCACGACCAACCTGTACCGAAGGCTGACTTGAGACACCTGTTTCCACCACCACCGCAGTAGTCGGCCCGGCGGCGGGTCCGGTTCCCGTCGCCGGTAATCTGCTTCGCGACACCACCAGGGACACCTGTTCCACCACCGAGGAACCATCGGTGAAACCTGGGAGTGCCACGAAATGACGATTTCCGCGCCGGAGGCCGCCGTCCGCACGGTGGAGCTGACCGTGTCGGGGATGACCTGCGCCGCTTGTTCGGCGCGGGTGGAACGCACGCTGAACAAGCTCGACGGGGTGCGCGCGTCGGTGAACTACGCGACCGAGCGCGCCACCGTGCAGGTCCCCGAAGCGCTGGCCGACGACGTGCTCATCGAGCGGGTCCGCAAATCCGGCTACACGGCGGAGATCCGCGGCGACGAGGATCCGGACATCGGCTTCGCCCGGGTCCGGGATCTCCGGCGACGGCTGGTCGTCGCCGCGCTGCTGGCGATCCCGCTGGGGAACCTCTCGATCACGCTCGCCCTGGTGCCGCGGCTGCGCTTCCCCGGCTGGGAACTGTTGTGTCTCGCCTTGGCCGTTCCCGTCGTGTTCTGGTCCGCGCTGCCGTTCCACCGTGCCACGCTGCGGAATCTCCGTCATCGATCGTCCAGTATGGACACTCTGGTGTCGCTGGGGGTGCTCTCGTCGTTCGCCTGGTCGGCTTGGTCCGCCGTCGCGGGCGGCGCCGAACCCGGTTACTGGATCGGCTTCGGCCCGACGGCGGCCGGTGCCGACGCGATCTATCTCGACGTCGCCGCCGGAGTGACCACCTTCCTGCTGGCGGGCCGGTACTTCGAGAGCCGGTCCCGGCGCAGTGCCGCCGGACTGCTGGCCGCACTGGACGCCTTGGCCGCCAAGGACGTCCGGGTGCTGCGCGACGGGGAGGAGGCCATGGTCCCGATCGGCGAACTGGCCGCCGGTGACCTGTTCGTGGTCAAACCCGGGGAGTCCATCGCCGCCGACGGTGTCGTCCACAACGGACTGTCCACTGTGGATGTCAGTGCGGTGACCGGTGAGCCGGTACCCGCGGAGGTCACCACCGGGGACCGGGTCATCGGTGCTTCGATGAACCGGGACGGCAGGCTCGTCGTCCGCGCGACCGCGGTCGGCACGCACACCCAGCTGGCCCAGATGACCGCGCTCGCGGAACGCGCGCAGGCCCGCAAGGCCGCGGTGCAACGTCTGGTCGACCGGATCTGCGCGGTGTTCGTCCCCGCCGTGCTCGGCGTGGCCGCGCTGACGCTCGCGGTCTGGCTGCTCGGCGGGGCACCGGCGCGCGAAGGGTTCGCGGCGGCCGTCGCCGTTCTCATCATCGCCTGCCCGTGCGCGCTCGGGCTCGCGACGCCGACCGCGCTGATGGCCGGGGTCGGTCGCGGTGCTCAGCTCGGCATCCTCATCAAGGGCCCGGACGCGCTCGAGGCGAGCCGCACGGTGGACACGGTCGTGCTGGACAAGACCGGCACCGTCACCACCGGGAAGATGACCGTCACCGCGTGCCGTCCCGCCGACGGGTTCACCATCGGCGAGCTGCTGCGGTTCGCCGGGGCCGTGGAGGCCGGTTCCGAGCACGCCATCGCGGCGGCCGTGGTGACCGCGGCGCGGGCCGAGCTGCCGGGCCTGCCCCCGGTCGAACGTTTCGGCGCGCTGCCCGGGCTCGGCGCCCAGGGCGAAATCGAGGGGCGCCAGGTCCTCGTCGGCAACGCGCGGTTGTTCGCCGACCGCGGGATCACCGTCCCTGACGGCTTCACGGCCTCGGACGGCGCGACCGCGATCCTCGTCGCGGTGGACGGCCGCATCGCCGGGCACTTGGAGGTCCGGGACGTCGTGAAGCCGTCGGCACGGGCCGCCGTCGACGCCCTGCACGCGCTCGGCCTGCGGACCGTGCTGCTGACCGGCGACAACGAAGCCGCCGCCCGCGTGGTCGCGGACGAGATCGGCGTCTCCGACGTGCGCGCCGGAGTGCTGCCCGCGGAGAAGGCCGCGGTCATCGAGGAACTGCGGGCCGGGGGAGCGCGGGTCGCGATGGTCGGCGACGGGATCAACGACGGTCCTGCGCTGGCCACCGCGGATCTGGGCATGGCGATGGCGCAGGGCAGCGACATCGCGGTCCGCTCCGCCGACATGGTGCTGGTCCGCGAAGACCTGCGCGTGGTCCCCGACGCCATCCGGCTCGCCGACCGCACGCTGCGGATCATCCGGGGCAACCTGGTCTGGGCGTTCGGGTACAACGTCGCCGCGATCCCGCTGGCCGCACTGGGGCTGCTGAACCCGCTGATCGCCGGGGCGGCGATGTCGTTGTCGTCCGTGCTCGTCGTGTCCAACAGCCTCCGGCTCAAGGATTTCGGCCGGGCGGACCGACGCACCGCGTGACACTTGCGGGTGGTTTTGTACCATCGCCCCTCGGAACAAGGGGGGCCTTCGTGAAGCCGTTGAACACCGGCGAACCCACCGTCGTGGGGCGCTACCGGGTGTTCGCCGCGCTCGGCGAGGGTGGGATGGGCCGGGTGCTGCTCGGGACCTCCTCTGACGGGCGCCTGGTCGCGATCAAGCAGGTCCATCCGGGTTTCGCGCACGATCCCGGCTTCCGCGAGCGGTTCCGCCGGGAGGTCGAGGCCTCCCGCCTGGTGTCCGGCGCGTACACCGCGCCGGTGATGGACGCCGACCCGAACGCGCCGACACCGTGGCTGGCCTCGGTGTTCGTGCCGGGACCGGCACTGTCCGACGCGGTCTCCTCCGGCGGTCCGCTGCCGCCGGTGGCGGTCCGGCATCTCGCCGCGGGGCTCGCGCTGGCGCTCGGCGACATCCACCGTGCCGGGCTGATCCACCGCGACCTGAAGCCGAGCAATGTCATCCTCACCGGTGACGGTCCCCGGGTGATCGACTTCGGTATCGCCCGCGCCGTCGAGGGCGACTCCGAACTCACGCATACCGGCGCCGTCATCGGCTCGCCCGGGTTCATGTCGCCGGAGCAGGCCGAGGGCAAGCAGCTGACGTCGGCGAGCGACATGTTCTCGTTCGGCGCGCTGCTGGTGATGGCCGCGACCGGATCGAATCCCTTCACCGGGACGTCCACCCCGCACACCCTGTACAACGTCGTGCACCTCCAGCCCGATCTGCGGCAGCTGGCGCCGGAACTCCGGCAGATCGTCGAGCCGTGCCTGGCGAAGAACCCGGCGGACCGGCCGTCACCGGCTTGGGTACTGGAGCGGCTGGGCCCGATCCCGCCGATGACCAGCCCGTGGCCACCGGTCGTGTCGCACCTCATCGAGACACAACAGGCCGAAGTCCGGCGGCTGCTGAACCCGCCGCCCCCGAAGCGATCCCGGCGTGGCCTGTACGCGGGACTCGCCGCGGCCGCCGTCGTGCTGCTCGTCGGTGGCGTCGTCGCGGCGGTCTCCCTGTCCGGAGACGATCCGCCTCCGGCCGCCGTCGCGCCGAGTTCGCCACCTCAGCCGGACGAGCCGATCGCGACCCCGGTCAATCAGGACCCGCTCGGCCCGGACAACCTGCGCCGGGTCGACCTGTGCAAGGTCCTGGCAGGCCGCGACGTGCCCGGGTTCGGCAAGCTGAGCACGGAGATCGACATGCAGTTCGATTCGTGCACGTACTCGTCGCCCGCGGGCAAGTGGCTGGAACTCGCGGTCGGCGGCGACCTGGTCGAAGGCGAAGCCGGCGGTGAGCTGGAGGGGCTTCCGTTGCGGATCAAGGGCTCCGACGACTCGTGCGCGGTCGCCGTCCCGGTCTCCGGCCTGCCGAGCACCAAACTCACCGCCGACGTGAACTCGATGTCCACAAAGGACGCGGCGTGTTCGGTGGTGAAGGCCGCGCTCGCCGACGCGGTGAAGCGGATCCGGGCAGGCGGCCAGGAACGCGAGCTCCCCGCCGGGACCTTGGCGCCGCTGGACCCGTGTGCGCTGGTCGGCCCCGCGACGACGGACCGGCTGATCGGCCCGGTCGTCGAAACGATCCGCGAACATCTGCACCAATGCCGCTACGACGCGGCGGGCAGTGTCCGGCTGAGCCTTGTGCGGGCGTACCCGCCGGTCCAGTCGAAGGACTCGTACTACACGGGGACCGCCACCCTGGAGCTCGGCGGTGCCAAGGTGTACCTGGCGAAGAAGGACGACGGCGTGGCCCGCTCCACCTGTTCGCTGACCTGGCAGCATCGGTCCGTCAGCGACCGCGACGGGGAGAACGTCGAGCTCACCGTCGGGACGAGTGGTACGAAGATGACCGCCGACGAAGCCTGCGAGAAGGCCAAGGCCTTCGCCGGGGTGCTGCTGCAGAAACTTCCGAAACCCTAGGGCTGGTCAGTGAAACCGTTGAACCCCGGCGAACCCCGGCAGATCGGCCCGTACCGGATCATCGCCGAACTCGGCGAAGGCGGCATGGGCCGCGTCGTCCTCGGCTTGGCCCCGGACGGCAGGCTCGTCGCGGTCAAACAGCTGCACGCCCAGTTCGCGCACGACCCACGTTTCCGTGAGCGGTTCCGGCGCGAGGTCGCCACGTCGCGGCTGGTCTCCGGCGCCTACACGGCCGCGGTCATGGACGCCGACGCGGAAGCGGAAACCCCATGGCTCGCCTCGGTCTTCGTCACCGGACCTTCCCTGAAGGAAGCCGTGGACGCGGCCGGACCGCTGCCCGCCGAGTCGGTGCGGCTGCTGGCGTCCGGACTCGCCGCGGCGCTGACCGAGATCCACCGTGCCGGGCTGATCCACCGGGACCTCAAGCCCAGCAACATCATCCTGACGAGTGATGGCCCCAGGGTGATCGACTTCGGCATCGCGCGGGTGGCGGAGGACACGCCGGACCTCACCGGGACGGGCGCGATCATCGGCTCGCCCGCCTTCATGTCCCCCGAACAGGCGGGCAGCGGGCCGATCACCGGCGCGAGCGACGTGTTCTCCCTCGGCGCGATCCTGGTCATGGCCGCGACCGGCCGCGGCCCGTTCACCGGACCGACCGCACCGCAGACCCTGTATAACGTCGTGCACGCCTCGGCGGATTTCAGCGCCGTCCCGGACGAGATCCGGCGGGTCGCCGAGCCCTGCCTGACCAAGGACCCAGCGCGGCGGCCGACCCCAGAACAGATCCTGGACTTCCTCGGCCCCGTGCCGCCCGGCACGGCGCCCTGGCCGCCCGCCGTGCACGCCCGGATCCGGCAGCAGGACACCGAAGTGCGTTCGGTGCTGGCCCTGCCGCTGCCGATCTGGCGGCCGCCGCCCAAGAAAATGGCGCCGCGGACGAAGAAGATCCTGTTCGGCTCGCTCGCCGCGGTCGTCCTGCTCGTCGTCGCCGGGATGGTCGCGCTCGGCCTCGCCGTCGCCGAGCACGCCAAACCCGAGAATCCCGGGACGACCTCGCTGTCGGCGAGTGAGGCGCTCGCCGCGGAACGCCTGCGCCTGGTGGATCCGTGCAAGGTGCTCGCGGGCCGGTTCGTGCCGGAGTTCGGCACCCTGAAACCGGAGACCGGCCCGATCTACCCGGCTCGCTGCAAGTACACCGGGCTCAAGGGCGCCGACTTCGAACTCCGGCTCGGCGAAGGTGTGAGCACCAGCAGCCTCGAACGGACGGACCGCACAGCCGAAGGAGTGCCGTTGCTGCGCAGCACGATCAGCGGCGGCTGCGATTCGGTCGCGCAGCTGCCGGGGGACCGGCGGCTGGGCGTCGTCGTCTCCCATCCGGGCCGGGACGGCGATCCCTGCAAGGCCGCCGACGACATGCTGACCGCGGCGCTCACCCGGCTGCGCACGCACGAGGTCGACCGCGCCGGTGACCCGGCGAGCATCCTGCCGCTCGACCCGTGCGCGGTCGCCGACCCGGCGGTGCTCGGCAAGGCCATGCCCAACGCGCAGCCGGCCCCGCGGACGTTGCGGATCTGCGAGTGGGTGGGTGGCGGGGACACCCTGACCGTCGAGTTGCAGCGAGGTGCCTACGCGCCGGAGGGTTCGCCGGTCGACCTCCGCGGCGGTGTCACCGGCGACATGCGGGAGTTCGGCGGCTCGAACTGCGCCGTCACCTGGCAGCATCGTCCGCTGCCGGACCGCGAGGCCGAACACGTCGCCGTCCGGCTCCTGGCGCGCGAGGGGAGCGGAAGCCCTTGCGACCGGGCGAAGGAGATCGCGGGCTCGGTCGCTTCGCGGCTGCCGAAACCCTGAGCTTCGCGGATAGGGAACCCCTGTGACGGCCCCGAAACGGGGTCCGCTAAGCTATCGTCAGTACGAACGAAACACCACGCGCGTTTAGCTCAGCGGGAGAGCGCTTCCCTGACACGGAAGAGGTCACTGGTTCAATCCCAGTATCGCGCACCAGGTTCACTTCCTCCGGTGGACCGAAGTTCGTACCGCGGGCGATTAGCTCAGGGGGAGAGCGCTTCGTTCACACCGAAGAGGTCACTGGTTCGATCCCAGTATCGCCCACCGCAGTGAAGGCCTCACCCGTCGAGGGTGGGGCCTTTTGCGATTTCGGCCGGAAGTCCCGCGCTGACGAGTACGGCCACCAGGAACAGTCCACAAGCGACTGCCGCCGACACCTGAAGCCCTGTGGTACAGGCGGCTTTCGCGGCTTCGAGCACTTCGCCGGCTAAACGCGACGGCAGTCCCGAGACAGCCGCCTCCGCTTGAGCCGGTCCCGACAGGGCGAGCACCCGCGCCGGTTCGGGCACGCCGGCCGGGACAGCCAGATGCCCCGCGTACACGGCGGCGGCCAGGGAACCGAACACCGTCGTCCCGAAACCGGCGCCCAGTTCGTAGCCGGTCTTCTCCACCGCCGCGGCACCGCCCGCCTGGTCCGCCGACGTCGCCGAAAGCAGGGTGTCGGTGCTCGAAGTGAGCGCGAGCGCCATCCCCAGGCCCAGCCCGGTCAGCCCGGCACCCAGCAGTACCGGCGACGTCAGCGCGGCCGAACCCGCCGCCGGGACCAGCAACGAGACCGCGGCCACCGCGAACCCGGCCGTGCGGACCCGGGCGTTGCCGAAACGTCCCAGCAGGGACGGCGTCACCACACTGCCGACCGCCGAGGCGCCCAGTACCAGGAGCAGCCGGCCCGCCGCCGCCGTTGGCGAGAGTCCGAGCACCACCTGCAGGTATTGGGCGAACAGCAGGCCGAGCCCGACGAGCGTGCTCATCACCAGCAGCACCCCGCCGACCGCGGCGCGTACCCCCGGCCGCCGGAACAGGGCGAGGTCCAGCAGCGGCGGATCGGTCCGGCGCTGGCGGCGCAGGAACAGTCCGATGAGGACACTCCCGGCCACCCCCGAGGCGACGGCCGTGGTCCAGGCACCCGGATGCCCGACGGCGAAAGCGATCCCGAGGACACCACCCGCCGCCAGGGCCGCGCTGACGGCGTCCCACGGCCGCCGCCCGGGCGGGTTCCGGGGAAGCCAGCGCAGCGCCAGTACCACCGCCGCCAGGATCACCGGCGGGTTCAGCAGGAACGTCGCCCGCCAGCCCCACGCCTCGACGAGCACCCCGCCGAGGATCGGCCCGAACACCGACCCGGTGCCCGCGATCCCGCTGCACACCGCGATCGCCGTGCGGCGACGCCGCTGGTCCGGGAACAGCTCGCGGAGCAGCGACATCGTCACCGGCATGATCATCGCGCCACCGCAGCCGAGCAGCGCGCGGCAGCCCAGCAGCACCGGCACGTTCGGCGCGAACGCGCAGCCGAGCGACGCGATCCCGAACACGACGTACCCGGCGACCAGTACGCGCCGTCGCCCGTACCGGTCGCCGAGGGTGCCGAACGGCAGCAGCAGCGGCGCGGCGGTCAGCGGGTAGATCGCCACGATCCACACCTGTGCCGCCGCGCCCGGCCGCAGCTGCCGGACGAGGTCGGGCAACGCGACGTGCAGCACGGTCGCGTCGACCGCCACGAGGAAGAGCCCGGCGCCGAGTACCGCCAGCAACGGCCAGGCGCGGTCGACCGCTCGCTCGGCCCGGGCCGTGGTCACAGGAGTCCCGTCAGATGCCTCGCCACGACATCGACGTGCGGCGGGTCGACCACCGACAGGTGATGCGCCGCCACCGGCACGATCTCCAGCTCCGGGCACAGTTCCGCCCAGCCCGCCGCGAGATCCGTCCGCGAATACCGCGGCTCCATCGCCAGCCCGGCCGCGTACTGCTCGGTCGCCCGGTAGAGCACGACCCGCCCGTCGTAGCGGCGGGGTGTACCGCGTTCGGCCGCCAGCGTGTCCAAAAAGGACTGACGCTGGTGCCGTAGCACGCCGGGGCTGAGCAATCCCGCTTCGGCGACCCGCCGCATGGTCAGCTCGATCTGCTCCTCTTCGGGCAGCGGTGCCAGTTCCTCGTGGCCGAGCCGCACTTCGCGGCCGTAGGTGCCTTCGACGTAGCCGGTGAACCGCAGGAACCGCCGGGCGGAGGACGCCCTCGGATCGAGGTCCGGCTCCGGAAGCGGGAGCATCGTGTCGATCAGCGCGACGAATTCGACCTCCTCGCCTTCTTCGGCGAGCCGGGCGGCGACGCCGTACGCCAGCGCCCCGCCGAACGACCAGCCCGCCAGCCGGTACGGCCGGTCGCGAGATTGTTCCCGCACCAACGGCAGCAACTGCTCGACCCGTTCCTCGATGCTGACACCGGGTACGCGTTCGAACCCGACGCACGGCACCCCGGAGGGCAGCCGCTCCAGCAGCGGCCGGTACACGGTGCAGGTGCTGCCGCCAGGGTGGAACAGCAGCAGCGGCGCGACTCCGGCGTCACCGGGCGCGAGGACGTGCACCGGTCCCCGCTCCTCCCGCGTGTCGAGGACCGCGCGGGCGACGTCGGCGACGGCCGCGAGCGAGTCGTGCCGAAGGAGTTCGGCGGCGTCGACAGCCGTGGCGAGTTCGGTGCTGAGCCCCTCGGCGAGTAGTTCGGACAGCCGATCCGGTGCGGCCGTCTCGGTCAGCCGGACGTGTGTACCGGCCGCTTCGGTGCCGGTGTGTTCCTGCCACAGGCGCAGCACCAGCCGGTCCGCCGCGTCCCAGGCAAGACCGCGGGACGGCAGCGGTTCCTCGTTCTCGCGGGGCGCGAGATCGCGGCTGAGGTCGGCAAGCGTGGCGCCACGGAGCACGGCGGTGGCATCGGGTTCGGTGCCGAACTCCCGCCGGACGGCCTCGCGGATCCGGTTCGCCATCAGGGAATCCAATCCGAGCTCCACCAGCGGGACGTGGGCGTCGAGCCGGTCGGGACGCAACCCCATGACGGCGGCGACGATCTCGGTGAGCCGGTCGCCTCCGCCGCTCCGCACGGGTTCGGGCTCCGGGGTGCGGGCCGCGAACGACGGCGGTTCCCCGGCGGCGGTGTACCAGTGCCGTTCGTGCCGCCACGGCATCGGCGGGACGTCGACGAGCCGGGCCCCGTCGTCCGGATCGGCGGTGGTGATCCTGGTGCCCGCGCAGTACAGCTCGGCCGCGGCGGCGCCCAGCGCGCGGACCTCGTCCTGGCCCCGGCGCAAGGTTCCGGTGACGAGCGCGTCGTCGATCCCCTCGGCTTCGAGCGTCCTCGCCACCGAACCCCGGAGGATCGGATGCGGCGACACTTCGAGGAACACGCGGTGCCCGTCCGCGGCGGCGGCCGCCACGGCCTGCCGGAACCGCACCGGACGGCGCAGGTGCGTGGCCCAGTACCCGGCGTCGAAGTCCGGCAGCTCCTTCGGATCGGCCAGAACCGTGTCGTACCAAGGAACCGTCGGACGCCGGCCGCCCAGTTCGACGAGTGCCTCCCGGAGGGCGGGCAGCACGGGGTCGACGCGGGCGGAGTGCCCGGCGACCTCGACCGGCAGCCGCCGCGCCCGCAGCCCGGCGGCTTCGAGTTCGGCGACCAACAGGTCGAGTACGGTCGCGTCCCCGGCCACGGTCAGCTGCCCCGGTGCGGATTCGACGGCGAGTTCGATGTCCGGGTACAGGTCCAGCTCTTCGGGCGCCAGTTCGACCGCCGCCATCGCGCCGCCGGGCCCGATGGTGCCCAGGAGCCGGGCCCGGGTCGCGACCAGGTGGACGGCCTCGTCGGGCGTGAGCACGCCGCTCACCACGGCGGCCGCCGCGGAGCCGAGGGAGTGCCCGACGACGGCCGCGGGCCGGATGCCGAGTGCCTCCCACTGGGCGGCGAGCGCGATCTGCGTGCCGAAGATGGCCGTCTGGGTTTCGGGCAGGGACAAGGGATCCCCGCTGGTGAGCAGCGTGCGCAGCGAACGGCCGGTGTGCTCGGTGAACAGGTCGTGGAGCTTGTCGACCTGGGCGGAGAACGCGGGTTCGGCGGCCAGCAGCCCCTGTCCCATACCCGGCCACTGCGAGCCGTGGCCGGAGAACACGAACACCGGGCCGTCGGTGCTCCGGGCGGTGCCGGCGACCGCGCCCGCGGGCAGCGGATCGGCACCGGAGCCGACGGCGCGCAGCAACTCGGCCAGTTCGTCGATGTCCCCGGCGACGACGGCGGCGCGGTGCGGACCGCCGTTGTCCCGCCGGGAGAGCGTGTGGGTGACGTCGGCGAGGGAAAGCGACGGCGTGGCATCCAGCCAGTCCGCCAGCTGTGTCGCCCGTTCGGTGAGGCGGTCGTGGGTGCGGGCGGACAACAGCCCGATGCGGACCTCGTCACGGTCCGGGATCGGCTCCAGCGACGGCGCCTGTTCGAGGACGACGTGCGCGTTGGTCCCGCCGAAACCGAACGCGGACACCCCCGCCGTCGCCCGGCCGGACCGGCGCGGCCACGGCGTCGGTTCGGTCACCACCTTCAGGCGCAGATCGTCGAACGGGATATGCGGGTTGGGGGCGGTGAAATGCAGCTGAGGTGGCAGTTCGTCCCTGGTCATCGCGAGGACGACCTTGATCAGCCCGGCGATCCCCGCGGCCGCCTCCGCGTGCGCGATGTTCGTCTTCACCGAGCCGATCAGCAGCGGGGCGTCGGCGGGGCGGTTCTTGCCGAGCACCGCGCCGAGCGAGCGGGCCTCGATCGGGTCGCCCAGCAACGTGCCGGTGCCGTGCGCCTCGACGTAGTCCACTGTGGACGGATCGAGCCGGGCGCCGTGGTACGCCGTGCGCAGCATGTCCTGCTGGGCGATCGGGTTCGGCGCCGCCATACCCTGTGACCGGCCGTCGGAGTTGACCGCGGTGGAGCGGATCACCGCCAGCACCCGGTCACCGTCGTATTCGGCGTCCGCCAGCCGCTTGAGCACGACGACACCACAGCCCTCGGCACGCGCGATGCCGTCGGCGTCCGCGGCGAACGTCTTGCACCGGCCGTTCTCGGCGAGCAGCCCCGCCGCGGCGAACGCGGCCGTCGGGCCGGGCAGCAGCATGAGGTTCACCCCGCCGGCCAAGGCCAGATCCGCCTCGCCGTCGCGCAGCGCGCGTATCGCGTGGTGCACCGCGACCAGCGACGAGGAGCAGGCGGTGTCCACCGCCATACTCGGCCCGCGCAGGTCGTAGACGTAGGAGAGCCGGTTGGCCGCGATGCTCCCGGCCGCGCCGGTGGCGGTCCACAGATCCACGCCGCCGCCCGACATCGTGAGGTGGCCGTAGTCGTGGGTGGAGATCCCGGTGAACACCCCGGTCCGGCTGCCGCGCAGGGAGGCCGGGGCGATCCCGGCGTGTTCGAGCGCGGCCCAGGCGACCTCCAGCAGCATCCGCTGCTGTGGGTCCATTGTGGACGCTTCGCGCGGAGTGATGCCGAAGTGGTCCGCGTCGAAACCGGCCACGTCGTCGAGGAATCCGCCGACGGTCGGTGCGGCGTCGGCGCCCCACCGGCCCGGCGGCGCGGTCCTGACGGCGTCCCGGCCACTGCGCAGCAGCTCCCAGAACTCGTCGAGGCCGTCCGCGCCCGGCCAGCGGCAGCCGAGGCCGACGACGGCGACCGGATCGGTCCGGCGACGGTCCGTGCCCGCCTGTTCGGGTTCGGGCTCCGTGTCGCCAGCGAGCGAGCGGGCCAGGTGATCGATGGTCGGGCTTTCCCACAGCAGGGTGGCCGGGAGCGGAGTGCCGAGCAGGTCTTCGAGATCGGCGGCGATACCGACGGCCTGGCGGGAGGACAGGCCGTAGTCGCTGAGCGGGCGGTCGGCTTCGAGCCGGGCCGCGTCGACGCCGGTGTGCCCGGCGACGGTGTCCAGCAGCCAGCGGCGTAACGTGGGGGTGTCGAACGACGGGTTTCTCATCGCACCAAGGCCTTTCCGTAATCGCCGGCGAGGTAGCGGTCGCGGCAGGCGCTCCGCGCGATCTTGCCGCTGGAGGTCCGCGGGACCAGGCCCGCCGGGACGAGCACGACGTCGCGCAGCGCGAGGCCGTGCGCGTCGGAAACGAGCCGCCGGATCACCACGGCGAGCGCCCGCTCGTCCCCGGTGGTCAGCGCGGTGTGGCCGCGGTGCTCGGCGACGACGACCGCGGCTTCGGTGTCGGTGCCTTCGACGGCGAACGCGGCGACACTGCCGGGCCGGATGTCGCGGTCGGCCGAGGCCGCCGTCGCTTCCACGTCCTGCGGGTAGTGGTTGCGGCCGTCGACGATGAGCAGGTCCTTGATCCGGCCCGCGATGTAGACCTCGCCGTCGTACCGGACGCCGAGGTCGCCGGTGCGCAACCAGGGACCGTTCGGAAGTTCCCCGTGGTCGCCTGCCAGCCGGGCGCCGAAGGTTTCGGTGCTCTCCAAGGGTTTCTGCCAATAGCCCGTGCCGACGTTGGGGCCGTGGACCCAGATCTCGCCGACCGAACCGTCCGCCAGCGCGACCCCGGTTTCCGGGTCGACCAGCGCGACCTGCTGACCCACCGGGACACCGCAGGCGACCAGCCGGAGACCGTCGTCCGCCGTCCGTGCCGTTCCGGCTCCCAGCGCGGCGCGGTCGAACGTGGTGACCCGCGGCGGAACGCCGGGACCGGTGGTGACGAACACCGTCGCCTCGGCCAGCCCGTACGCGGGCCGGGTCTTGTCCGGGGTGTACCCGGCCTCGGCGAAGGTTTCGTGGAACCGGTCGAGCACGCCGGGATTGATCGGCTCGGCGCCGTTGACGATCGCGGCGACACGGTCGAGACGGAGCTTGGCGCGGTCCTCCTCGCGCACCCGGCTCGCGGCGTAGTGGAACGCGAAGTTCGGGGCGGCGCTCCAGCTCCCGTTGTGGTCGCCGAGCAGCTCCAGCCAGCGCACCGGGCGTTCGATGAAGGCCAGCGGATCCATCAGCACCGACCGCATACCCATCGCCAGCGGCGTGATCAGGCCGAGCACGAGACCCATGTCGTGGAACAGCGGCAGCCACGACACCGTGGTCCCCGCCGGATCGATACCGAGCCCGCGCACCGCCTGGCTGACGTTGGCGAGCACGTTCTCGTGGGTCAGCACCACTCCGGCCGGGCTGCGCGTCGAACCGGAGGTGTACTGCAGATACGCCACGTCGTCCGGTGCCGGGGCCGGGGCGGGCCAGGCGCGGACGGGCCCCGCCTTGTCGGCCGCGACGACCGTGACGTCCTCGCCGCCGGGCAGGCCCGCCAGGAACTCGCGGACCGCGTCCTCGGCCGCGGCGGTGGTGATCACCGCGGTGGGGGAGCAGTCGGTCAGTACCGCGGCGAGCCGTCCGGCGTGCCCGGGCAGCCCGGGATCGAACAACGGCACGGCGATCGCGCCCGCGGTGATCGCGCCGAGGAAGGCGACGACGTAATCGGCGCTCTGGGGGCACAGCACCGCCACCCGGTCACCGGGCCGGACGGGCAGCGCTCCCGCGACGGCGTCGACGCGTTCCTTGAGCTGTTTCCACGTCAGCGTCCGTCGGCGCCCGGCGCGATCGGTCGCGAAGTCGGCGAAGGTCACCGCAGGCCGGTCGCAATCGGTTTCCGCCCAATGCCGGAGGCAGTCGGGGAGGGTGGGGCCGGCCGTGGCGGGCAGGTTTTCGGGGGCCAAGGACATGACGTCTCCTCAATATCCAGGGTGAACCCGCGACCGCGATCGACGTCGGCAGGGCGCGGCTTGGTCGGCTAGGTCACGGTGGCGGCCTAGGCGCCCTGCCACCGCGATAGCGGGGCCTTCGGCCGGGCGGGTTCGGGAGTTCGGCGGGGGCGATGCGGGGGTTCAGCGGCCGAGCGGACCGGCGGCGTGCCGCCAGGCGTCGACGGCGAGCGCGTCGAGATCGAGGCCGGTCGTCCCGGCGTCACGAAGCACGACCAGCACGTCGTCGGCGGCGATGGCGACGGTGCGCAGACGCAGTCCCGGCAGTTCGGGGGGCTGCCCGGGGAGCGTCAGGAGTTGTTCGTAGGAAAGGGTTTTCGCGCCCGGCACGACGGGAGCGGGGTGGACGGTGACGGTCGACACCGCGGTACCGGCCGCGTCGTCGACCGTCACCTTCGGGCACCGCCCGGCCTGCGCGGCCCATGCCGCCAGGTCGGGTGGGTTCGTCATGCGGGCGACCAGTTCGGAGACCTGGCCACCGGGGACGGCGGACTGGAAGCCCTGGCCGGTGGCACCGTCGCCGACCAGCCTGCCGTGGACGACGTCGTCGCAACCACCGACGTCGACCCTGCTCTCCCCGCGGTCCGGGGTGGACAGTGCCGAGGCCACGTCGAAACCGTCGCGCGCGGACGCGTGCGGGACGGTTTCCGGCGGCAGCAGCGCGGCCTCCGGAACGGCGGGGGACGGCGGTGCGGGCGCGGCCTGAATCGATTCTCCGGGTGTACCGGAAATGGTCGCGACCGCGGCGGCGGATACGACGAGCGCGCGAATTCGGGCAGCCATGAATAGCCCTTTCGGAAGGGTCCTTGGGGAGGTGTGGTCCCTTCGGTGGGACGCGGGCGCCGGGGTCGCGTCAGGGAACGCCGAACCCGGGCGGCACGACGAAGGCTACGGCGGGAAATCGAATACCGGAAGGCGTCAAGAGAACGTAAATGTCCTTCGTGTACGGGGCGTGACCTGCGTGTTCCGGGCTTTTCGCAGGTGCGCGAGCCAGTCTGGTACTCCCGTGCCACAGTTGCTCACTGTCCGTGAGCGATGGGTCACCCGACTGGGGGAGGCTGATGGTTTTCTTGTTTCCCTCGCATTCATATTGTCCTCCCGGATTGTGGGCAGGACAATTGCGCGGAAGACGCGCATCCGCTTAACGTGTCGCCACCTCTGAGTTTCTTTCTCGGGTAACCGTCGTCACATTTTCGAATTCTGTCGAACGACCGAGACAAAGGATTACGTATGCGCAATACTTCGAGGCGGCTGCGGGTCTTCGCGTCGCTGGCGGCCGCCACCTGCTTGCTGCCCGGCGTCGTCGCGGCCCCGGCACGAGCCGAGAGCGGTGTCCCGGACGCCAGGGCCGATGACGGCTCGCACGTCGTGGCCCAGACCACTGTGGACGGTGACCCGCGGATGCTGGATCTCACCGTGCGCTCGGTCGGCGTCGGGAGTTACGCGATGGTCCGGCTGATCCTGCCGTCGGGGTGGGCGACCGAACCGGACCGGAAGTGGCCGGCGGTGTATCTGCTCGCCGGGGAGACGCGGCTGCAGGATTATCGCGGCTGGACCGCCAACACCGACATCCGGAAGCTCGCCGACGACTCCGGCGCGCTGGTGGTGATGCCGGGTTCCGGTTCGGCGGGGTTCTTTTCCGACTGGTGGAATTACGGCAAGAACGTCGTGCTCAATCAATGGGAGACGTTCACCGCCGTCGAGATCCCGCAGTTGATCGATCGCGGCTATCGCGGGGACGGCCGCCGGGTGGCGGCGGGGCTCTCGCTCGGCGGCTACGGCGCGGTCGAACTCGCCGCCCGGCGGCCGGGGGTATTCCGGTTCGCCGGGTCCTTCAGTGGCAACCTCAACCCCACGGGGCCGTATGGCGAGCTGCTGACCAGCGCTATCGTCGCCTCTGCCCGGCAGGACCCCGAAGCGCTCTGGGGTGACCGCCGGCGTGAGGCCTCCCGCTGGGACGCGCACGATCCGCTGGTGAACGCCGACCGCCTGCGCGGCACCGAGCTGTACCTGTCCACCGGCAATGGCCTCCCGGGGCCGTTCGACGGCAAGCTCCCGATCGACGTGCTGCCCGGCGCGATGCTGCTCGAATTCCTCTGCTCCGGCCAGACCACCGCGATGGCCGACCGGCTGAACCGGCTCGGTGTCCCGGTCATGACGGACTTCTACGGACCGGGCACGCATCACTGGGCGTATTGGCAGGACCAGTTGCACAAGACGTGGCCGAGGATGCTGCGTGCCCTCGCCGCGCCGGTGAAGGCGGGGGAGGCGTCGTGACCCGTCCGTCCTTTGTGGTCACCGGGGCGTCGAGCGGGATCGGCCGGGCGTGCGTGGCCGAACTCGTCCGGCGGGACGCCCACGTCTGGGCCAGTGTGCGCACCGACGCGGATGAAACGGAACTCGCGCGGACCTTCGGCGGAGCGGTCACCGTGCTGCGGATGGATCTCCGGGATCCGGCGTCGATCGCGGCCTGCGGGCAGAAGGTCGCGGCGGCGGGTCCGTTGCAGGGCCTGGTGAACAACGCCGGGATGGCCCGGCCGGGTCCGCTGGAACACGTCCCGCTCGACGATTTCCGGCAGCAGCTGGAGGTCAACGTCACCGGTCAGCTGGCCGTCACGCAGGCGATGCTGCCCGCGCTGCGCGCCGCGTCCGGTGCCAGGGTCGTGACGGTCGGGTCGATGGGCGGGCGGATCGCCGGGCCGATGGTCGGGCCGTATCACACGTCGAAGTTCGCTTTGGTCGGTTTGACCGACAGCTTGCGCGCCGAACTGGCCCCGTCCGGGATCGGCGTCGTCCTCGTCGAGCCCGGTGCCGTCGCCACCTCGATCTGGCCGCGGGCCCGCGCCGCCGCCGAACAGGTGCGGGCCGCACTGCCGGAAGCCGCGAGGGAAAGGTATGCGGCGCAACTGGACGAGGCCGAACGCAGTGCGGAACGGTCCGCGAGGAACGGTGTGCCGCCCGAGCGGGCGGCGCTGGTGGTGGTCCGCGCGCTGACCGCACGCCGTGTCGCGCCGAGGTACCTGGTCGGCCGGGACGCGCGTATCGCCGCGGTGCTGGCGAACCTGCCGTTCCGCCTCCGCTACCGGCTGACGGCGGCGAAGCGATGAGCCGGCTCGTCGTGATCGTCGCTCCCGGCTCACGAGGCGACGTGCAGCCGTGCATCGCCTTGGGGCGTGGCCTCGACGGCGATCGGGTGCGGGTGCTGGCGGCCGAACGGTTCCGGACCCTGGTGACCTCGCACGGCCTGGATTTCGCGCCGCTCTCGGCCGATCCCGGGGAGATCCTCAGTTCGGACGGTGGACGCGAATGGACGGAGGGGCGCACGTCCGTGACCTTCCTGCGCGGATTGCGCGGTGCGCTGGCCCCGGTGATGGAGCGCCTGCTGGCCGACGTCCACCAGGGAGCGGCCGGGGCGGACCTCGTACTCGCCCCGACGCTGGGATTCCTCGGCGCGCACCTGGGCGCGTCGCTCGGCGTTCCCGACGTCGAACTGCACTATCAGCCCAGCGTGCCGACGGGGGCCTTCGCGCATCCGCTGGTGCCGTGGGCGGCCAAAGCCGGGCCGTTCGGCAGGAGGCTGAGTTTCCGTGCCGTCGACACGGTCGCCTGGCAGGTACTGCGGCCGGAGATGGACCGCTGGCGCGAGCGGACACTCGGCCTGCCCACGGCCGGGCTGCGCGGGCCCCGGCGGACGGAAACCCCGGTGCTGTGCGGGTTTTCCGATGCCGTGGTGCCCCGGCCGAAGGACTGGCCCGCGAGGGTCCACGTCACCGGGTACTGGTTCCTCGAGGCGCCCGCGGCCTGGCGGCCGGACCCGCGCTTGCGGGATTTCCTCGCGTCCGGGCCGCCTCCGGTGTACGTCGGTTTCGGCAGTATGCGGCCGTCGGAGGCGGAACGGACGTTCGCGGCCGTCCGCACTGCGTTGCGCCGGGCAGGGTTGCGAGGGCTGCTCGGTACCGATGCCGGAGCCGACGAAGACGATCTGCTGACCGTCGGGGACGTTCCGCACGCGTGGCTGTTCCCGCGCACCGCTGCGGTGGTGCACCACGGTGGCGCGGGCACGACCGCGGCCGCGTTGCGCGCGGGTGCTCCTTCGCTGGTCTGCCCGGTCTTCTCCGACCAGCCCTACTGGGGCGACCGGGTCTTCCGGCTCGGCGCCGGGCCACGCCCGCTGCCGCTGCGGGAGCTGACCGCGGACTCGCTGACCGCGCGGCTGCTGGAACTGTCCGGCAACCTCCTGTTCCGGCGCGGAGCGCAGTACGTCGCGGGACGGCTGCGTGAGGAGGACGGGGTGGCGCGGGCCCGGCAGGTGCTGGGATCGGTGGGCTAAATGTATGCGTTTCGCATATAGTTGAGCCATGGAACTCGAAGCGGCGATCAACGAGTGGCACGAGAGTGTCAACGAAGGCGACCTGAGGCGATCGGCGGACGCGGTCGGAGATCCTGTCGTCGTCCTCGGGCCGAAGGGTGCCGGGCCGATCACGTCCGAGCAGTTCGCCGATTGGGTGGATCGCTCGGGGATCAGGCTGAAGCCGCGATCGTGGCATCCGGTCAGCGATCGACTGATGGTGGTGGAAGAGGACGCGACCTGGCCCGAAAGCGCGGGACCGACCCGGGTGGCGACCGTGTTCCGGGTGGGCGGCGGCAAGGTCACCGCGGCGCTCCGGCTGCCCGACCTGAAGTCCGCGCTGGAGCTGGCCTACATCTGCCGCGAGATGGCGGCCACCGAATGAGTGCCCAAGGTCCGGGTCAGGCGCTGTTCGCCTTCGTCCGGCACTGGTCACGCCGGACGGCGGCCGTCGCCGATCAGGGCCGTCTCGTCCTCGTCGGCGAGGCGGTCCACTCCCTCGCCGGGCGCGGGGCCGAGACGACGGTGAACGCGATCGCCGTCGAGATCGGCCTCGACCAGAGCGGCGCGTCGCGACTGGTCAAGGCCGCGATCGAGGCGGGCTACCTGTCCATGGAGGCCTCACGGAGCGATGGGCGCCGTCGCGAGGTTTCGTTGACGGCCGCGGGCCGATCCATGCTCGACCAGGCTCACCGCTGGCAGGAGCAGGTTTTCGAGCAGCTGACCGCCGGATGGAGCGAGAAGCGGCGAAGCGAGTTCCAGCGGGCCATGAGCGACCTCATCGACCGCTCCCATCTGCTGCATGCTCCGTGAGGTGGGCGGCGAGGCGGCCGAAGCAGGACTGCCAGCCTTCGATGTGGCTGTCGCGCTCCGCCACGGTCTCGAAGATCGCTTGATGGAACGACATCTCCGTCTTGCCGTCGAGGTCGGAGAGGGCGACCGTGACAAGGGTGTCGTGCCCACGGAAGCCTTCCGGTTCTTCCCAGGCGAAGCTGAAGACGAGCCGCTCCGGCGGGACGATCTCGTGGTAGACGCCTGATGCCCACAGCTCGGTCTCGCCGTCGCTGATGCAGGTGCGCCACTTGCCGCCCTCGATGAGGTTGACCGTGCAGGACTTGCTGGTGAACCCGGCCGGGCCCCACCACTGGGCGAGATGGTCCGGGTCGGTCCACACGCGGAAGACGAGCTCGCGCGGCGCGTCGAGGAGGCGGGTGATCGTCAGGTCGGTCATCGTGGTTCTCTTCCGCAGAGTATTCAACCGATAGGTTAATCAATGTCCTGGTTGAACTCTAGTGGCGTTGTCAACCTGGGCAGCACGCGTGATCAGACGGACGACACGCGTGACTGAGTGGACGGCACACGTGTCCAGCCGGACGGCTCGCGGTGGGACCGGTCGCGGCCGAGTGTCGTCCAACCGGTCACGCGTGTCGTCCGTCGAATCACACGTGCCGTCCACTCGGTCACGCTAAACCGCCCTGAACGTCGGTGCCGGTCCGTACGGTCACAGGCATGACTCTGCGTTCAGCACTCTGGCTGCCGATCTTCGACGAACTGGCCGATCCGGTGATCATCGCGCGCCTCGCCGCCGAAGCCGAAGAAGCGGGCTGGCACGGCTTGTTCGTCTGGGATCACATCCGCTGGCGCGAGCCGGTGCGCGCGATCGCCGATCCGTGGATCACCCTCGCCGCCGTCGCGTCCGCCACCGAGAACCTCGCCTTCGGCCCGATGGTCACGCCGCTGGCCCGTCGCCGTCCGGTCAAGCTCGCCCGCGAAACGGCCACTTTGGACCGGTTGGGCGGCGGACGGCTGATCCTCGGCGCAGGGCTCGGCAGCGACCGCTTCGGCGGGGAGTTCTCGAAAACCGGCGACGAACCCGACGATCGCAAGCGCGCCGAGATGCTCGACGAGTCGCTCGAGATCCTCACCGCCGCTTGGTCCGGCGAGCCCGTGCGGCATCACGGCGTGCACTACACGGTCGACGACATCACCTTCCTGCCTCGTCCTGCCCGCCCGGTCCCCGTCTGGCTTGCCGGTTTTCCGGGGAAGACGAAGCCGATGCGCAGGGCCGCGCGGTACGACGGATTCTTCCCGGTGAACCTGCCGCACGCGGACGAGTTCGCCGAGGCGGTCGAGACGATCACCGCACTGCGCGAAGGCGACGAGACGCCGTACGACTTCGCCATCGGGGTGCCCGCTGGCACCGATCTCGCACCCTATGAGCGGGCGGGGGCGACCTGGTGGATGGCCGAATTCCCCTGGGACGACCTGTCCGTCGACGCGGTACGCGGCGTCCTGAGGGAGGGCCCGGCTTGACCCTCGCTTTAATAACTCTTTACTAAATGCGATACTGGACAGACGAGGGGAGTACTTCCCAAGAGCCTGCCCGGTCAGTACGGACATTCCGCCGGTGTCCCCGGGAGGTCGCCCCAGCGGGGTGAAGGAGACCTCGAACTTCGAGTTCGAGGAGGCTCCATGCCCGAGTCCGTGGCAACCGTGGGATCGCCGGGGTTGTGGGCGATCAGCATCGCCGTCCTGTTGGCACTGCTCGTCGCCGATTTCGCGGTGACCCGGCGCCCCCACGAGGTGTCGATGCGGGAGGCCGCCGGCTGGTCGGCCTTCTACCTCGCGCTTCCGGCGGTGTTCGGGCTCTGGTTGTGGCTCGAATTCGGCGGCGGGCAGGCGCTGGAGTTCATGACGGGTTTCGTCGTCGAGAAATCCCTGTCGGTCGACAACCTGTTCGTCTTCATGCTGTTGCTCGCCGCCTTCGCGGTCCCGTCCGAGGTGCAGCAACGTGTCCTGCTGTACGGCATCGTGGGCGCGCTGGTGCTCCGCGGCGTGTTCATCGCGGCCGGCGCCGCGATGCTGTCGGCGGGAACCTGGGCGTTCCTCGTCTTCGGCGTGATCCTGTTCGCTTCGGCGGTCAAGATCCTGCGCGAGGCCATGTCCGGCGGTCAGAACGAGCTGGACCTTTCGCAGCTGCGGTCGGTCCGGTTGCTGCGCAGGCTGATGCCGGTCACGGACGACTATCGCGGCACCCGGCTGACCGTGCGTGAACACGGACGCCGTGCGCTCACCCCGCTGGCGGTCGTGGTCGTCGCGGTGTTCGCGACCGACGTGGTGTTCGCGGTCGATTCCGTGCCCGCGGTTTACGGCATCACCGAAGACCCGTACCTCGTGTTCGCCACCAACGCCTTCGCCCTGATGGGTTTGCGCGCCTTGTACTTCGTGCTCCACACAGCGCTCGCGAAGCTGGTCCACCTGAACCACGGTCTCGCGATCATCCTCGCTTTCATCGGGGTGAAGCTGGTCCTGCACTGGGCACACGGGATCTGGCCGTCGGTGCCGCAGGTTCCGACCCCGGCCTCGCTGGGCGTGATCGTCGCCGTCCTCGTCACGGTCTCGTTCACCAGCCTGTACGCGCGCCGTCGTGAAGCCGCCAGGACGGCACAGGAGTGAGCGATGATCACCGGACTCGTCGTCGGCTTCCTGATCGACCTGGCGTTCGCCGCCTTCTTCCTGGCCGCGCTGCTCCTGGTCTTCGCGGCGATGCGGCCACCGCGCTGATCTCAGGGAAAGCGGATCACGGTGATCCCGGTCAGTACGAAGAACACCAGCACCACCAGGGTGCCGCTGTGCCCGCCGGATGAACTGGTCACGACCTGCTCGACGGCGCCGGTGAGCCGCACGCCGCAGTCCGCGACGACGGTGTGCCTGCCCGCCTCGATCCGCGTGAACTCGACGGCCGCGGTGAAGGCACCGGTGCCGTCGGCGTAGGCGCCGCCGACGCGTTCGCCGTCCGACGTCAGCGTGACGCGTTCGCCGGGCGTGCAGCCCTTGCCCGTCGCGGACAGCGCGTCGCCGGGCTGCACGCTCGGCCGGTCGAGGATCAGGTCGTTCGGGCTCGGCGGGGTGCTGCTCGTCGACGGGACGTCCGTCGGCGGCGGGGGAGTGTCCGTTGTGGACGGTGGGTTCGTGGTGGGCGGCGTCGTCGTGGTGACCGGAGTGGTCGGCTTGGTGGTCGTTCCCGGCCTGGTCGGGGTGGTCACCGGGACCGTCGGCTTCGTCGTCGGAGGCACCTTCGTCGTCGGCGGCGCCGTGGTCACGGTCCCGGTCACGCGGTAGGTCGCGCTCCCGGTCAAGGGCTGGCCGGTCCTCGCGTTCGTGCAGGTGCCCGTAACCGTGTGGCTGTCAGGTGTCGCGTTACCCGGAACGGTCGCCCCGATCTGTCCACTAGGGGCACTGACCGACGTGATCGCCGCTCCGTCCCACGAGAAAGAAATCGGTCCTTTGCATGGGGAGAAATTCCAGGAAATGGTGAAGGAACTCCCGGCGGGTCCGCTCGAAGGTTTCAAACCAACTGTGGACTGATACGGGGACTGCTGGGCGTTTCCCGCTCCCACCTGGGAAAGCAGGAACAACAAACCGGTCACGGCGCCGAATATCAGGCGAACCACGATACGCATTGGGACGTCCCTCTCCGGTAAGTACTCGCTGTAGCATTCCGGACCAGTCGGCCAAGGAAAACAGGGGATGCGCAAAATGGGACGTGTCATCGCGGCAGGGGTTGCGTTGGGGCTGTGCGCGGTCCTCCTCGGCTCGTCGCCGGCCAATGCGGACGATGTCGCCCGTGGCAAGCTCGACCTGGCGGTCACCCTCGGCGACCGGCCGATCGCCAACGCCACGGTCATGATCGACCCGGCGAAACAGGTCGAACTCACCGTCACGGCCACCAACAGCGGAGGGACCGCTCTCAAGGTCCGCAGCGTGCGGGTGTCCGGTGTGGCGCTGGCGCTGACCTTCTTCGCCTACGACACCACGGCGCCGTTCGAGGTCCCCGCGCACAGCCGGGTCACCAGGACCTTCGTGCTGGACATGGCGGACCTGTCCGGTCAAGCGATCGGGCTGCTCCCGTCGACGGTCGAACTGCTCGACGCGCAGCGCGGCACGCTCGGCGAGGCGACCACCGTCGCGGACATCCGCGGTTCCTTCTGGTCCGTCTACGGCGCTTTCGGGCTCGCGATGCTCGTGCTCACCGTGCTGGCGTGGCTGACCGCCCTGCTCGCGCTGGCCCGCCATCGCCTTCCCCCCAACCGGTGGCGGCGCGGCCTGCGTTTCCTGCCGGCCGGATTCGGCACCGGGCTCGTCGCCGTCGTTTCGCTGTCGGTGCTGCGGCTCGTCCCACCGGAGCCGGCGATCGAGATCCCGGTGGTCCTCGGTGCCGCGGCGATCGCCTTCCTGCTCGGCTATCTGACCCCGCATCCCGCGCCGGGCCCCAGCGGCGACGAGACGGTCCGCTTTCCCGACGCCACCGAGGAATTCAACCGATGAGCGCACCCGCCGAGGTCGTCGCCGCGCTACCGCAGTACGAGATCGGGGCCGCGATCGGACAGGGCGGGATGGGGGTCGTCTTCGCCGGCGTCCACCGTTCGCTGCGCCGCGACGTCGCGATCAAACAGCTGCCGTGGGACGTGCTGAACCACGCCGTCAGCAGTGAACTGTTCGACCGCGAAGCGCGCGTGCTGGCCAGCCTCGACCATCCGCACATCGTGCCGGTGTACGACTACGTGCGCACCGGCCGTGAGCATCTGCTGGTGATGGAACGGCTCGACGGCGGCACGGTGCACAGCCGGTTCCACAGTGGTGAGATCGGCGGGGAGCAGGCCTGTGCGATCGGGCTCGCGATGCTCGCCGGGCTCCACGCGGCGCACGAGGCGGGCGTGCTGCATCTCGACGTCAAACCGAAGAACCTGCTCTTCACCACACAAGGCGTGATGAAGGTGGCCGACTTCGGCATCGCGAAGGTGATCAGCGAGGGCGCCACCCTGGTCACGCACGGCGGCGAAGTCCTCGGCACACCCGCCTACATCGCGCCCGAGCAGGCGATGGGCAACGCGCTGAGCCCGGCGGCGGACGTCTACTCGGCGGGCACGGTGCTCTACGAACTGCTGTCCGGGAAGCTGCCGTTCGACAACACCCGTGGCGCGATCAGCATGATGCGCCAGCACATGTTCACCGATCCGCGCCCGATCGACGGCGTGCCGTCACCGCTCGCCGGGGTCGTCATGCGCAGCCTCTCGCGCGAACTCGACTCGCGGTACCGCGACGCGGAGACCTTCGCCGCCGATCTCGCCTCCGCCGCCACAGCCGTGTACGGGCCGGGCTGGCTCGAACGCTCCCGTGTGCCGGTCCGGCACCTCACGCCGAGGGTGATCTCCGCGATCGGCGCGCCGGCGCCTGCCGGAGACGGCCCGACCCGGCCGGTCCGCCGCCCCGCACCGGATCCGACGCTGTCGGCGACCCGCGCGGATTTCCAGCCGGGGAAACAGCCCGGCACGGTGCTCTGGTTCCGGCTGGCCGCGGCGGTCGCCGCGATCGCGCTCGTGGTGCTCACCCTGCTCACGCCGGAACGGCTGCCGCACGAGGCCACGACGCTGAAGATCGACGGCGTCGCGGCCTCGTCGGCGCCCATCGATCTCAGCAAGACGTTCGCCGTGACGGGGGAGGGGAACCCGGAACAGGTGACTCTCGCTCTTGCCGCCGCTGGGATCCCGCTCGGTTCGGCGTCGGCGGCACCGAAACCCGAGGGCGAGGGCTTCCGTGCCGATCTCGCTTTTCCCGGGCTCACCCGGTGGATCGTCGGCGGCGCCGTCACCGCGACCCTGACGGCGGACGGTGTCCCGCGGACCTTCACCGTCGTCACCGAACAGCATCCGCTCGCGAGCGCGCTCGGCGCGGGCAGCCTGATCCTCGCCCTGTTCGCCCTGGCGTACTTGGAATCCGGGCTGCGGACCATCCGGAACGGACACCGCTGGCGGGGCGCGCTCGTCGGCGGGCCGGTCCTCGGCTTGCTGTTCGGCGCGACGGCGTGGCTGTGCGTCTCCGTGCTGAGAGTGCACGAGCCCGCGGTCCTGTTCGGCCTCGGTTGCTCGATCGCGGGTGCCGTCGCGACCGGTTTCCTGGTCGCGGCCGCCCGTGTCCGGCGCACGCGCTGACGCCCGGACCGCCCCGGGTCACGACTTGCGGTGCTTGCCCTCGTCGTCGGTGACCTCGAACTGTTCCTTGCGGACCTTGCCGGAGATCGTCTGGTCCTCGGTGACGGTCTCGGTCTTGAGCCTCGCCCGCTCGACCGCGACGGTTTCCTTGTTCACCACCGGTTTCTCGGCGTGCAGCACGACTTCCTGTTCGTCCTCGGCGATCTCGGCCCGCTCGCCGCCCGGCTTCGTGATCGGCTCCCGCTCGATCCGGACCTCCTCGTGACTGACCGGAACGGTGACCTGCTGCTCCTCGGTGACGACGTACTTGCGCAGCCGGACATGACCGGTCTCGACCTGCTCGGTGCCGACGTTCAGCCGTTCCTCGGAGCGCGTCATGGCGGGTTCGGTGTCCCGGTCCCGCTTGCCGGTGTCCGCGCGTGTGCCTGGGTCCATGCCGGCCTTGCCCCGACCGGTGTCGCCCCGGCCTTGCGTCCGGTCGTCCATCCGGCCGTCCGGGGACGTCCTCGGCATCGGCAGCCCATAATGCCGGTACAGCTGCGCGCTCTCCTCCGCGGACAGGTGGCCGTCGGCCTCGATACGGGGCGCGTCGGTGACCGCGTCCTTGTCGACGCGGACGTGCACGCCTTCCTTGTCCGCATGCGCTCCCGAGAGCGGGACGAAACTCTCCTTGGTGCCGAACAGGCCCGTTTTGACGGTGATCCATTCCGGCTGACGCGTCGCGTCGGCGAGGTAGACGTTGCCCACCTTCCCGAGCTTGTTCCCGGTCGGGTCGACCACGGCACTGTCGATGAGTTCCTGCGGCTGCATGGTCTTCGCCATCGGTCCTGCTCCTCTCGAAAGATGCTGCTGAGAAGCCCACCGTCGGCCGGGCCGGTGATCATGGCAACCGTCGTGGTGCATCTGTGAGTGACCCCGGAAAGTGGTGGTTTGAAGCGCCACTCACGGGCTAGGTGCGGGACGTAGTCGCAGGTGGAAGCGGGTGTCCGGGTGGTGGCGAGCACGCCTGGGGGATGGCGCGAAGGTGTGGTTCCGAAAATCGGATGCGGCGCTTCCGTCCGTGTCCTACCCTCGTGAACGTGATGCAGCAACTGCTGTTCCTCTGAGGAACGACGCCTCCACCGGTACCGCGAGCCGCGGCACCGGAGTTCGTTCTTCCTGCTCATCACCTTCACCGGAGGCAGCTCCTTCATGTCATCCCCTCTTTCGCCCGCGCCTGTGCGCGCGGCGCACGTCCGCCTGTCCGGCGTCCACCTCTCCTTCGGGGGACGGCCCGTGCTCTCCGGCGTCGACCTCGTCGCCGCGGCCGGGGACCGGGTCGCCATCGTCGGAGAGAACGGTCGCGGCAAGACCACTCTTCTCCGGGTACTCGCCGGTGACCTGCCCGCGGATCGCGGCGAGGTGCACCGTTCGGGTTCGGCCGGTGTCGCCGACCAGCAGATCCCGCTCGGCGCGACCGACACCGTCGGCGCGCTGATCGACCTCGAACTGGCCGCCGTCCGCGACGCGCTGGCTCGCCTCGATGCCGCTACCGAGGCGCTCAGCGACGGCCGTCCGGGTGCGGACGAGGTTTTCGCCGCCGCGCTGGAACAGGCCGAAGCACTCGACGCGTGGGACGCCGACAGGCGCGTCGAAGTTTCCTTGGCTGCCTTGAACGCCGTGGACGACCGCGACCGTCCACTCGGGACACTCTCGGTCGGGCAGCGGCACCGGGTCCGGCTGGCCTGCCTGCTCGGCGCCGGCCATCCGGTCCTGCTGCTCGACGAGCCGACGAACCATCTCGACGCGGCCGGCCTCGAACACCTCACCGAGCGGTTGCGCGCCCACCCGGGCGTGGTCGTCCTGGTCAGCCATGACCGGGCGTTGCTCGCGGACGTCGCCACGACGGTGATCGACCTCGATCCGTCGAGCGACGGCAGGCCGCGCGTCCATGGCGGCGGGTACGCGAGTCATATCGAGGCCCGCCGAGCCGAACGCGCCCGCTGGGAGTCCGAGCACGCCGAGCAGATCGCCGAACGGCAACGGCTGGCCGACGACCTGTCCGCGGCGCGGAACCGGTTGCGTGACAACTGGCGGCCGCCCAAGGGCACCGGCAGGCATGTCCGTGCCACCCGTGCGCCCGGACTGGTCCGTGCGGTCCACCGGCGGCAGGAAGAACTGGCCGGGCACGTGGTGGCCGTCCCGCCGCCGCCCGCCCGGTTCTCCATGCCCGGCCTGCCGTCACACGGAGGCGCGGTCCTGCTCCGTGCCGCCGGGGTGACGGTGGCCGGGCGGCTCGCGCGTCCGGTCGACGTGGCGCTGGAAAGCGGCGACCGGCTGGTGATCACCGGCCCCAACGGAGCGGGCAAGTCGACGCTTCTGAGCGTGCTCGCCGGAGAACTGGAGCCGGATACGGGCACGGTCACGCGCTCCCGGTCGGCGCGGATCGGGCGGCTGGGCCAGGAGTCCGGCCTGCCGGGCAGGCGGACGGCGATGGAACTGTACGACGAACGGCTCGCCAGGACGGGGATCTCCGGTCCCGGGCTGGGCGAACTGGGCCTGCTCGGCGGTTACGACCGGCACCGGCCGGTGGCCGAACTGTCGGTCGGCGCCCGGCGGCGGCTGGATCTGGCGCTCGTGCTGGCCGGACGCCCGCACGTCGTGCTGCTGGACGAACCGACCAACCATCTGTCCGCCGCGCTCGTCGACGAGCTGACCGCCGCGCTCGAAACGACACCGGCCGCGGTGGTGATCGCGACGCACGACCGGCAGCTTTCGCGGGACACGGAGTCCTGGCCGAGGCTCGCGTTGTGAGCCGTCAACCGCGGTGGGCGAGGGTGTAGCGCACGGTCTGCGCCAGCACCACGCTCCCGTCGGGCTCGCGGAGCGGTTCGAGCTCCGCGAGCACGGCCTGGCGGACGGCGTCGAGACGGTTTTCCGGGATCAGCTCCCAGAACATCCGCTGGCCGTGCGACCAGGACCAGGTGATCCAGTGCCCGGGGTCGGCGAACTTCACCGGATAGACGCGTTCCACGGACGTGACACCGGTGAAGCCCGCCGACTCCACGGCCTGGCCGAAACCTTCGATGGTGGCGAACAGCCCCGCCCGGATGGCCAGCGTCCAGGCCAGCTCCGGCGGTACGAACGGCTTGAACACCTCACGTACGGCGGCCCACCGTGGATCGTCGGCCCCGAACGTGGTCACGCCCAGTCGGCCGGCGGGTGCGAGGAGGCGATGCCAAGACCGCAGCCCGGCGACCGGATCGGGCAGGAAGAACACCACGAACGACGCGAGGACCACGTCGAAGGCGCCGTCGGGCAGAGTCGGTTCTTGGGCGTCCATAAGGGAAACCGAGGCGTTGACGCCGCGCGCCTCGACATCCTTCGCGGTGCGCTCGACCATTTCCGCGGAAAGGTCGATCCCCAGCACCGATCCGCCCGCGCCGACCCGCTTGGCCGCCGGGAACAGTACCGCGCCCCGACCGCAACCGACGTCCAGCACCCGTTCACCGGGGACGAGCGCGACCCGGTCGAGCAGTTCTTCGGCGAACGCGCCGAAGAAGTCGACGCCGAGAGCGTCGTAGGTTTCCGCCGTCCGGTCGAACAGCCGCGCCATCGCCTGCCGGGTGTAAGCGCTCATGCGCAGGACGATGACCCGGCGAAAACGGTGTTGTCAAACGGAAGGAGGAGATTTGTCATGCGGGCTTGAGCGGTGATGCCTGGAATTCGGTCCGGTGTGTCAATTTCCTGTGGCGGCGTCTCGTGATTGGCGTTTCGGGCCAGAGCCAACGGTGCCTTAGGTACCTACTGGATTTGGGTGCGGCTTGATCGCGGGCCAGGTCCGTGAAGGCCCCCTTCCCTCGGCTGAGCCGAGGAAACTCGACCTTCACACCTTCCCGAGTACATGATGGCCCCCTTCCTTGCGCCTAAGTACAGGAAGGGGGCCTTCATGTACAAACCGGCTCGTGAGTGGCGTTTCGGGCCAGAGCCAACGGTGCCTTAGGTACCTACTGGATTTGGGTGCGGCTTGGTCGCGGGTCAGGTCCGTGAAGGCCTCCATGCCTACCCTGAAGGTAGTGAAGGAGGCCTTCACGGACACGATGATCGCCACACTCGACCCAGGTGCCCCCGGCAGCCACAGCGGTCACACGCGCCGCGCGTGAAGGACCCCTTGCCTCGGCTGAGCCGAGGAAACTCGACCTTCACACCTTCCCGAGTACATGATGGCCCCCTTCCTTACGCCTAAGTACAGGAAGGGGGCCTTCATGTACAACCCGGCTAGTGAGTGGCGTTTCGGGCCAGAACGACCGAAAATACTCAAGAGAAGGCGCGCGACACCTGCGAAAGCACGATGAGCCCGCACACCACCAGGTTCTTGTACTTGTGCTCCACCACGATGGCGACGAATTCGCGAATGGTGGCGCTCGGCCAGAAGTACCACGCCGTCGGCGACCCGATCACCTGGCCGTTCACCTTGGCGCGCCGGGCGATGAGAGCGGCGCGGAGCACGTGGAAGTTGTTCGTGACGACCGTGCATCGGTAGTCCGCCTTCCGCTGCTCCATGATCTCGGCGCTGAAGGTGAGGTTCTCGAAGGTCGTCCGCGACCGGTCCTCAAGCAGGATCCGCTCGCGTGGCACCCCGTTCTCGACCAGATAGCCGGCCATGGCGTGGGACTCGGGCAGGTCTTCGTCAGGTCCTTGCCCGCCCGAGGTGACCACCATCGGTTCCCCGCCGCGGCGGGCTTCGGCGTCGATCACGCGTCGCGCGCGGTTCAGGCGTCCGGCCAGCAGCGGCGGGACCCGGTGACCGTCCAGCAGCCCCGAACCCAGCACCACCACGAAGTCCACGCCCTTCTCGGTGCGGATGCGGCCGTAGACGATCGAGTACAGGAGGAAACAGACGAAGAGGAACGAGAAATAGACGACGAATCCGTTGAGGATTCCCCGCACGATGTCGAGGGGCTCCCAGGCCAGTTGCGTGACCGTCGCGTTGAAGACGATCAGCGCGCAGATGCCGATCCCGGTCAGCAGTGAAAGGACGTTGGCCGGCCTGCGTCCTTCCCGGCGGAGCATGGTGATCCCGTTGCAGATCAGGAAGACCGTGAGCGCGAGGACCGTCGGGATGATCAGCAGGATCACGCCGACCGCGACGAAACCCGCAGCCTCGGGCGACACCGAAGCGAGCAGCGCGATGAACGTCACGCCGAGGAAGAGGAGCGCGAAGAAGAGGTAGAAGCCGTTCCGCAACTTACGCCGGTCGCGAAGGAAGCTCACCAGGAACGCCGCGCAGCACAAGGCCGAGATGGCGAAGGGGACGGCAGCGGCCTCCACGGGGAACTCCAGCCTTGAAACGATGCGGGCACGCGGTGCGGCGGCATTCAAGCACACGGCGGGGCCGCTGGACGCACGTCCCGTTGGTGTGTCGCCTTTCCCGACCCGAGTGGGTCACCGTGCGCGTTGCACCGGCCGCTCGTCCCACACCGGTTCCGTCGTTTCCCGCACCTGCCCGTCCGAGCCGAACACGAGGTACCGATCGAAGGAGCGCGCGAACCACCGGTCGTGCGTCACCGCGACAGTGGTGCCTTCATACGCTTCCAGCGCTTGTTGCAGTGCTTCCGCCGAAGCGAGGTCGAGGTTGTCGGTCGGTTCGTCGAGCAGCAGGATGGTGGCGCCACCGATCTCCAGCAGCAGGATCTGGAACCGCGCCTGCTGGCCGCCGGACAGCTTCTCGAACCGCTGGTCGCCCTGCCCGTCGAGTTCGTAACGGCGCAGGATGTTCATCGCGGGCCCGCGGCTTCGCGCGTAGCCGGTCCAGAGGATGTCGACGAGCGTCTGCCCGAGCAGTTCGGGGTGGGCGTGTGTCTGCGCGAAGTGGCCGGGGACGACGCGGGCG
Source organism: Amycolatopsis sp. NPDC049868 (assembly GCF_044461365.1). Taxonomy (NCBI): domain Bacteria; kingdom Bacillati; phylum Actinomycetota; class Actinomycetes; order Pseudonocardiales; family Pseudonocardiaceae; genus Amycolatopsis; species Amycolatopsis sp. NPDC049868. The sequence continues at coordinate 238,943 of NZ_JBITKV010000009.1, forward strand.
CCGAGCTTCCACTGTCCGTCGTGCGCGACGTCCTCACCCGCCAGCAGCCGCAGGAAATGCGATTTGCCGGAGCCGTTCGAGCCGAGCACCGCGACCCGTTCGCCGTAGAAGACCTCCAGATCGAAGGGTTTCATCAGGCCGCTGAGTTCGAGTCCTTCGCAGGTGACGGCACGCACCCCGGTCCGGCCGCCGCGCAGGCGCATGGTGATCTTCTGTTCGCGCGGGGGAGCGGCAGGCGCTCCGGCCTCCTCGAATTTGCGCAGCCGCGTCTGCGCGGCGTGGTAGCGCGAGGCCATCTCGTCGCTGCGCGCGGCGTACTGGCGCATGTCGGCGACGAGTTTCTTGAGCTGGGCATGCTTTTCGTCCCACCGGCGACGGAGTTCCTCGAAGCGTTCGAACCGTTCCGTGCGCGCCTGATGATAGGTGTCGAAGCCGCCGCCGTGCACCCAGACGTCGCCGCCGGCAGGCCCTGGTTCGACGCTGATGATCTTCTTCGCCGCTCGTGCGAGGAGTTCCCGGTCGTGCGAAACGAACAGCACGGTCTTCTGGGTCTCACGCAGCCGCTCTTCCAGCCACTGCTTGCCGGGGACGTCGAGGTAGTTGTCCGGCTCGTCGAGCAGGAGGACGCCGGAACCGCCGAGGAGCAGCGCCTCCAGCACCAGCCGTTTCTGTTCGCCGCCGGACAGCGTGCGCACCTCGCGCCAGCGCGCCTTCTCGTACGGCAGGTTGAGCGCCGCCGTCGTGCACTTGTCCCACACGACTTCGGCTTCGTAACCGCGAACGTCGCCCCAGTCGCCGAGCGCCTGTGCGTACGCCATCTGGTTCGCTTCGTCGTCGCGTTCCATCAAGGCGAGTTCGGTCTCGTCGACGGCACGGGCGGCGGCGCGGAGCGCGTCCGGCGACACCGAGACGAGCAGGTCACGTACGGTCCGTTCGTCGCGTACCGACCCGACGAACTGGGGCATCACCCCGAGCCCGCCGCTGATGGTCACCGAGCCCTCGCTGGGGGAGAGTTCCCCCGAGATCAGCCGCAGCAAGGTCGTCTTGCCCGCCCCGTTGGCGCCGACGAGCGCGCAGACGCTGCCCTCCCCGATCCGGAACGAGACGTCGTCGAGCAGCAGCCGCCCGTCGGGCAGGTGGTACTCGACGTGCGCGACTTCCACGTGACCCATCTCGACAGCCTGCCCGCGCGCTCGGGAATCACGCAACGCAATATCTCCGGTAGTGTCGGTGACGTGGAGCGAACCTACTTCGGCGTGCGGCTCAAGCTGATGCTTGCGCTGTTCCTGCCCGAGTTGTTCGTCGTGCTCCCGGTCGTCGGCGGGATCAACCCCCTGAGCCTGGCCACCGCGCTGACGGCGTCGGTGGCGGTCGCCAACCCGCTCGGGCTGGCCGCCGCGCTGACCGCGTCCCTCGCCGCCGTCCTGCTCGCGCTCGCCGCGCATTTCCGCCTGGAACCGGCGGCCGCCGCGATGCGGGTGCGCGCCATCAGCCTGCGCGAACGCGCGCAGCTGTTCCTGAGCCTGCGCGATCCCGACGCGCGTGGCCGCGTCCGGCCAAGGGCTCCGTCACCGGGCATCGCGACTGCCTGACCTCTTCTCGTTCGAAGGTGAGGCAGTCACTCCTGCCCGCATACCTTCGACCGACGGAGTGACCTGGTCATGTTCGATGTCTTCCTGTACCCCGTTTCCGCCATTCTCTGGTTCTGGCACAAGGTTTTCGGTGCCGTGTCGAGCCCCGACTCGGGCGTCGCCTGGGTGCTGTCCATCGTGTTCCTCGTCTTCACACTGCGCCTCTTGCTGGTCAAACCCGCTCTCAGCGCGTTGCGCGCGGGCCGCCGCACGCAGGCGCTCGCCCCGCAGATACAGCGGATCAAGGAGAAGTACGGCAAGGATCGCCAGCGCATGGCGAAGGAGATCCAGAAGTTGCACACCGAGAACGGCGCCAGCCTGCTGGGCGGCTGCCTCCCCGCGTTGATCCAGCTCCCGGTGTTCCTGTCGCTGTACTGGGTTCTGCGCGATTTCAGCCCGGGGGCCACTTCGAACCACGTTTTCGACCAGGCCGGTGTGCGGTCGTTCCTGAACGCCGACCTGTTCGGCGCGAAGCTCGGCAACTGGCTTTCGCAACCCGCGGCGGAACTGGCCGCGTTCGGCACGGACCACGTCCACATGATCGCCGTCGGGGTGCCGCTGATGCTGATCGCGAGCCTGGCCACGTTCTTCTCGATGCGGTCGGGACTCGCGCGGCAGACCGCTCCGGAGACGGCCGGGATCACCAAGCTGATGATGTACCTGGCGCCGGTCGGGATGCTGGTCTCGGGATCGTTCTTCCCGGTGCCGATCGGGGTACTGCTGTACTTCCTGGCCACCAATGTGTGGACAGTGGGACAGCAGCATTTCCTCACCAAGGTCGTCGACCGGGAGGAGGCTAGCCGCTGACCGACCGGCGGGCCGCGACCGAGTACTGGACCGCCTTCCGCAATCCGGGCAGGACGGTGTCGACGTGCGCCGCGAGCGCCTTGATCGCGCTCCGGTTCGCACGGTTCTCCTTGGCGCTGAACACCGTGTGGACGTCGCCTTCGGCGGAGAGCATGGCGAGCACCGCGTCCTCGATCGGGACGGCGGCGGGATCTTGACCGTTCAGCACCACGTCGCGGACCCGTTCGCGGAGCCCTTGGACCTGCGGAGGGTCCGCCAGGGTGATGTCACGGACCGGGAAGATGCCCATCACCCGGTGTCTGCCGACCGTGATCGTCCCGTCCGTGGCGAGCTGGTCTCGGACGATGTCTTCGGCCTTGTGCCAATCGCGGTCGACGACGGCGTGCCAGCGCCGCGGTTTCGCTCCCGGAGCGTCTTCCAGCACCTTGGCGAGGAAGGGGTCCGCGGGGGCCAGACCCGCCGCGGCCGTGCGCTCGGCTTTTCCGCCGTGATCGGTGAGGAGGCCCGCGAGGATCAGATCGGCCACCGCGGCCGCGCGCAGGAGTGGACCCCGGACGACGGCACTGGTGGGGTCGAGCCTGTTCCTCTCGGTGTCGTAGCCGAGCAGGTACATCCGTTGCGGCAGAGACTGAGCCATCTCGTCCTCCCATCGGGACCGGTCCCGTCGGACAGCTTTACCCTCTGCTGGATGAAGAGCCAGACGACAGCGCGCATTCGAGTGACCGTGGTGCTCGCCGTCGGCTGCCTGCTCGCGGGCTGCGGCACGAATCCGCCGGAACCCGCGCCGTCCCCGGCGCCCCCGTCTCCGACCGGCCCGGATCCCGCGCTGGTCTCCTGGGCGGGCGGATACTGCGGCGCGGTCAAGGACATGCGGTTCATCGTCTACACCATGACCAAGGGGTACGACATCAAGACCGAGGCGGATCTGCCCAAGGCGGCGGACTCGCTGAAGAAGCTGGACACCGCGCTGACCGCGGCGATATCAGGGCTGGAGAAGCTCCCGCAGGTCGCTCCGCCCGCTCAGGACGCCAACAGACTGGCCGCGGGTGAGTTGGCGTTCTACCGGAAGCTCCACGGGGACGTGACCGAGTTCCGCGCCCTGCTGCCGCGAGGCGGGGTCGAATACGCCAAATCCGCCCTCACGCTGAGCGGAATCGATCTGGTTTCCCATGTGCCCGGGGTCAAGATCGGCGACGTGCCGGGCCTCGATCAGGCGATGAAGGCCGACAAGTCCTGCGAACTTGTCGGCTAGATCACGCGAAACAGGGCGAAGAACTGTTCGGTACCGGCGTGTCGGGCAAAGCCCGATGGGGAATCATCGCGCTCGTCCGGGAACTGTTCCCGGGCGGGTGGGTGTTCCCGGCGCCGTCCGGCGCCGGGAACGCGTTCGCAGATGACGTCCGGTGAGTGACGAGGAGTCCTCGGCCAACGCCGATGGCGTGCCCTCGAACACGACCGTCCCACCGTCGGCACCCGCACCCGGCCCGATGTCGATGACATGGTCGGCGTGCGCGATCACCCGCTGGTCGTGTTCGATCAGGACGAGGGTCGCCCCGCCATCGACGAGCTCGTCGAAGAGGGCGAGCAACCGATCGACGTCACTGCCGTGCAGTCCGGCGGTGGGCTCGTCGAGGATCAGGCGCAGTTCGTGCGCGGGGCCGGCGTCGGCGAGGTGCCGGGCGAGCAGCAGCCGTTGCCTTTCGCCGCCCGACAAGGTGTCGAGACTTTGCCCGATCGTCAGGTAGCCGAGCCCGACCCGGTCCAGCCAGCGTGACCGCTGCCCGATCGGGGATTGCTCACCGAACAGGGCGGCGGCGTCCGCCGGGTTCATCGCCAGCACGTCGGCGATGGTCCGGCCGTGTAGCCGCGCGGCGAGCGCGTCCGGGTTGAACCGGGTGCCGCCACAGGCGTCGCAGGCGGTCTGGACGTCGTCGAGGAAGGCCAGGTCGGTGATGATGACGCCCTTTCCCTTGCAGACCGGGCAGGCCCCGCGGCCGTTGGCGCTGAACCACGACGGATGTCTCCCCGTGGCCTTCCCGAAGGTTTCGCGGATGGGCTCGGCGATACCGAGCACCGTGGCGGGGGTGGACCGGATGCCACCGCGCAGCGGGGCCTGTTCGACGACGACGAAATCGGGATGCCGCCGGGGGAGCTCGCCGGCGATCAGGGTGCTCTTGCCGGAGCCGGCGACACCCGAAACGACGGTCAGGACGCCGAGCGGCACGTCGACGGTGACGTCACGGAGGTTGTGGCTGTCGGCGCCCGAGATCGTCACGGCGCCTCGCGCGACGCGGGTCCGCTCCCGGAAGCTAAGCGGGACACCGAGGATCCGCCCGGTCTCGGTACCGGCCGTGAGGAGTTCGCCGGGGCCGCCCTCGAACTGGATACGTCCGCCGCCGTCGCCTCCGGCGGGCCCGAGGTCGATGACGTGGTCAGCGGCCGCGATGACCGCGGGATGGTGCTCGACCACGAGGATCGTGTTGTGCGCGTCGCGGAGCCTGGCCAGCAGTTCGAGAAGACGGTGCACGTCGTGCGGATGCAGGCCCGTGCTGGGTTCGTCGAACACATAACAGACGTCGCTGAGCGCGCTGCCGAGATGGCGGACGATCTTGACGCGCTGGGCTTCGCCGCCGGACAGCGTCCTCGACTCCCTCGACAGGCTGAGGTAGCCGAGACCGACGGAATCGAGCGCGTCGAGGCGTTCACGGATCGCCTGTACCAGCGGAGCCACCGACGGATCGCGCACGGCCGAGACGACGTCACGCAGCTCGCCGACCGGCATGGCGGACCAGTCCGCGATGGACCGCCCGTCGATCAGGCTTCCGCGCGCCGCCTCGGAAAGCCGGGTTCCCGCGCACTCCGGGCAGACGCCGCGGGTGACGACTCCGGCGAGTCCTTCCTGTTCCTCGGCCGTGAGGCGTGACGGCGTCTTGCGCAGGTACGAGTCCCGCAGGCGCGGGACGATGCCGTCGAAGAGGCCGTGCTTGGGGTAGTCGGGGCCGGGGTCGTCGAGGGGGAGCGCCTCGGCGTGCAGCAGGGTCTCGACCTTCGCCACCGGTAACCGTCCCAACGGGACATCGGGGTCGACGAGTCCGGAATGGACGAGCCGTTTCCAGCGGTAGGTCCCGGGGGCGAACGTCGGGAACCGCACGGCGCCGTCGCGCAGGCTTCGCGAGCGGTCGAGCAGCCGGTCGAGGTCGATGTCGTCGACCGTGCCGAGCCCTTCGCAGCGCGGGCACATCCCGGCCGGATCGTTGAACGAGTAGGCGGGTGAGAATCCGGCGCCCGGTTTTCCGAGGCGGGAGAACAGCAGGCGCAGCAGCGGCGCGATGTCGCTCGCCGTGCCCACGGTGGACCGCGCGTTGCCGGTGAACCGCCGCTGATCGACGATCGTGGTGAAGACCAGCCCGTCGATCCGGTCGACGTCGGCGGGCGGATGCTGGGGGAGCCGGTTCCGGACGAAGGCCGGATAGGTCCCGGTGACCAGGCGCTCGGCTTCGGCCGCGATGGTGTCGAACGCGAGCGACGACTTCCCGGACCCCGAAACGCCGGTGAACACCGTCAGCCGGTGCTTCGGCACTCGCACCGAGATGTCGCGGAGGTTGTGCGTTCGTGCTCCTTCCACGGTGATCCACCGGCCCCGGTCAGCTTGAGCTTTCGTCATGAACCGAGGCTACGATGAGATGTGGCCGGATTACGGCCACAACTATCGGGAGGCGTCGTGACGGCACCACGGGAACGGATGCTGCGGCTGCTGTCGCTCCTGCAATCCGGCCGGGCATGGCCCGCCGCCGAACTCGCGACGGCCATGGAAGTCCCGCCGCGCACCCTGCGCCGGGACATCGACCACCTTCGCGGTCTGGGTTATCCGGTGGAGAGCAGCCGCGGTCCGGGAGGCAACTACCGGCTGGTCGCGGGCACCGCGCTGCCGCCGCTCATGCTGGAGCACGACGAGGCGATCGCCACCGTGCTCGGCCTGCGGCTCGCCGCGGCGGGCGGAACCGGCGTGGACCTGACCGCCGAATCGGCCGACCGCGCCGCCGCGAAACTCCGGCGCGTCCTGCCGGCGGCACTGCGACGGCGGACCGACGAAATGCTCGCCGCCGTCGAATTCGGCGCCGGTGAACAGCCGCGGGTCGCCCAAGACGTCCTGAACGTCCTGGCCGCGGCGATCGCGGCCCGGCGATGCCTCGAATTCGCGTACACGGGTAAGGACGGCCCGTCGTCGCGGACGGTCGAGCCGATGCGGCTCGTCCAGCTCGGCAGGCGGTGGTACCTCTACGCCTGGGACCTCGGCAGGCGGGATTGGCGGAGCTTCCGGCTCGACCGGATCGGCGCGCCCAAGACGACCGAGGTGGCGTTCGAGCCGCGTGCGCTCCCCGTCGACGATGTCGCGGCTCATCTCCAGGAACGCTTCCAGAGCCCGAAATCACTCCGGATCACGCTGACCCTGGAGGTCGGCGCGCCTGAGGCCGCTGCCCGGCTTCACCGGGTCGACGGGAGTTTCGAGGCCCTTGGCGACCACAGGTGCCGGTATGTCGCGTACGTCGATTCGTTCGAGTGGCTGGCGGTCGTCCTGACGCTCACCGATATCGGGTTCACGGTGGAGGAACCGGCGGAATTCGGCGAGTACCTCGCGCGGACGGGGGAGCGGCTGCTGCGGGGGAGCGGCTTCCCCAGTACATGAAGGCCCCCATCCTTGCGTCTAGGTACAGGAAGGGGGCCTTCATGTACTGCGCCGGCACGCAAGCGTCATCTCTCGACAGCGGAAGCGGCCGCCTCGATCACCCCGTGCCGCAGCGGTGTCACCGGTTCGCCCACCAGGACGAGGATCGGCGGAGCCGTGCCGACCGGTGCGATCCGGTCGATCCGCCAGTGGTAGTCGGGTGCGGTGAGGTCGGCGGTCATGGCCGCGAGTTCTTCGGTGTCGTAGGTCCGCAGCGCCGAAACGACACCATCCCACGTGACGACAAGTGGCAGGACCGGCACCACCGTGCAGAGCACGCGTAGGGGGGTCGGACGTCGAAGCACGTGGGCCACCACCAGAACGGGTGCGAGCAGCGACGCCAGCAGGGAAGGCCATCGGCGCTCCGACGACTCCGCGACGCACAACGGCGCGCGACGGGCGAACGCGTCCGAAAGCACCGCGCGGGCGGTGGCGGGCGAAAAGTGGTGGAACGCGGTGAAGATCGTCCGGATGCCGTCTTGGGCTTCCGGTACGGCGGTCGCATCGACCGGTTGCGCGGCCACCCGGGTCTGCCCGTCGCCGATGCGTTCGCACGCCGCCCGAAGCGCCCGGCGGTTCGGGTACTTGTCGGTGAAGACCAGTTCCACCGAGCCGACTTCGTCTTGAAGATCGGGTTTGAGGTGGACCCAAGGACCGGATGCCCCCGAGCAGAGATCGACGATCCGCCGGTGCCCGGTTCTCCGGATCAGGGTGGCGAGAACCGGCGTCACCGGGGCGTAGAACTTGTGCCGCAGGATCAGCGCTTCCTGAAGGAAATCGGTGGTCAGGTCCCGTAGCCACGACGGAAACCAGGGGAGGTCCTCGAATTCGAACAGGTGCAGTCGGCGGACGACGGAACGCATGGGCTTCCTCTCGGCGTGCCGGGACTCGTGGCCGGACGTTCGCAGGTATCGCTCAAGCGGATGTCGAGGCGCGGCTCAGCAATAAACCTTCCTCCAGCAAGTATCTTCCTGTGGTAAGTTAAATCGTGATTCGCCGCGACCGGGTTCCGGCCGAGGCTGACCACTTTCCGGGGAGAAACCCTTGTCCGACGTGCCCGTCCACTCCGACAGAACCACCGCACTGGACCCGAGACGCTGGATCGCCGCGGCATTCGTTCTCGTCGCGGTGGCCATGGACATCCTGGACACGACGATCGTGATCATCGCGCTGCCCGACATGGAGAAAGATCTTGGAACGGGCAGTGCCGCGCTGCAATGGATCACCGCGTCCTACACGCTGACCTTCGCCCTGACCCTGATCACCGCCGGTCGGGTGGGTGACCGCTTCGGCCGCCGGAAGGCGACGCGGATCGGGATCACCGGTTTCATCATCGCGTCGGCGATCTGTGCGCTGGCGCCGACGGTGGAGGTCCTGATCGTCGGCCGCGTGCTGCAGGCCATGGCCGGATCACTGATTCTGACCCAGGCGCTTTCCGTGTTCCAGGTCGAGTTCTCCGCCGAGGAGCGGCCGAAGGTGCTGGGAATGTTCGGTGCGGTCCTTGGCTCGGCCGCCGTGCTGGGGCCGATCCTCGGAGGTTTCCTCGTCGCGGCCGATCTGGCCGGATTGGGCTGGCGGACCATTTTCTGGATCAACGTGCCGATCGGCGTCATCACGCTGTTCGGTGTGTCGCGCTATCTGCGCGAGTCGCGGTCTTCCCGGCCGGCGGCGCTGGATCCGGCGGGCCTCGCGTTGCTGACCGTCGCGCTGCTCATGCTGCTGTTCCCGTTGGTCCAGGGCCGTGAACTCGGCTGGCCCTGGTGGAGCATCGCCCTGATCGTCGCCGCGATCCCGCTGCTCCTGGTGTTCGTCCGTTCGCAGATCCGGCTCGAGCGGCGCGGCGAGGTCCCACTCGTCCTGCCGAGACTATGGCTGGACAGGTCGTTCGTCGGTGGCTTGGGGATCGTCCTGGCTTTCCTCGCGGCCTTCATGAGCATGTTCTTCGTCCTGAACTACTACCTCCAGGTCGGACTCGGGTTCAGCCCGCTGGACTCGGGTTTCGCGCTGGTTCCCAGCGCGGTCGCCACGGTCGTGTTCTCCCTGCTTTCGACGCCGCTGGTACGCCGGTTCGGACCCTGGGTGCTGACCGCGGGTTCGGTGGCCGGTGCCGTCGGACTGCTGACGCTGATCGTGACTGTCCATTCCGGCGGAGCCGACCTGAAGGCACTGTGGATCGCTCCCGCGATGGTCATCGTCGGCACCGGGATGGGGCTGGTGACCGCCCCGGTCATCGACGTCGTCCTCGCGCGGGTTTCCCCGGACGACGCCGGTTCCGCCTCCGGTGTGCTGAACACCGTCGAGCAGCTCGGCGCGGCCGTCGGTGTCGCCACCGTGGGCACGGTGTTCTTCGGGACCGCCGGTTCGGCCGCCCGGCCGGAAGACCAGCAGATGCTTGCCGACGCGCTGGGCGTCGCGCTCTGGGTCAACATCGCGCTGATGCTCGTCAGCGCCGGACTTTCCCTGCTGCTGCCACGAAAAGCCCGCGTGACCGTCGAAAAGGAGGTTCCGGCGTGACCGGATCGCCGTGCGAGCCGGAGCGGTCCGGCGGCGCACCGTACCGCCGCGACAAAGCCGACATCGCCCGTGCCCAGGCCATCCTGGACGTCATGCGCGACGGTGATCTCGCCGACCTCGCGGGGATCGTGCACCCCCGCGGCGTGAACATCGAGGCCGCCTTGGAGCCGGTCGCGTGCCGTGTACCGGGGCCCGCCGGTTTCCACGCGACGGCGGTTCTGCTCCGGCATGCCTTCGAAGGCCTGAGCTGGAGCGTCAACACCGCCGTCGCCGGTGACGACACGCTCGTCACACACGCGACGATGTCCGGCAGGCACGTCGGTGTGCTCTACGACTACGACCACTCCGGACAGGTGACCGGCGCGTTCCCGCCCACCGGCCGAACCTTCTCCGCGACTCAGACACATTGGTTCCGGTTCCTCGACGACCTCGTCATCGAGCACTGGGCCAACCGTGACGACCTGCGCATGGCAACGCAATTGGGCTGGCTCCCGCCGCGGCCCGCCTACGTCGTGCGCATGCTGGTGGCGACCGCGCGGGCGCGGCGCGTGCAACGACAGGGCCAGGAGCCAGTGCTGCGCGACCAGCCCGCGTCCTCTCCGGGGAACGGTCCGAAGCCGGGCGTCCGTGGCTGACCAAGCGCTACCGCACGACAATGGAGGGCGTTCCGTGTCCGACCGTACGCATCTGGCAGGACTGCCGCGCTGGCTCAAGCCGGTGAACAAGCTGTTCGTGTTCCTGCAGCGCCGGGGACTCGGGGTCAGCGGCCTGGCGGTGCTGACCATCCCCGGCCGCCGATCCGGCAACCCGGTGTCCAACCCCGTCACCCCGATGACCGTCGACGGGAACACCTATCTGGTCGGCTTTCCCGGCACCAGCTGGGTGTCCAATGCCCGTGCGAATCCGGAGCGGGCCCGGCTTGCCAGGGGACGGCGGGACGACGCCGTCACCCTCGTCGAGATCCCGGTCGAGGAGCGGGCACCGATCCTGCGCGAGTTCCCCCGCCAGGTGCCGGTGGGAACGAAGATGATGGTCCGCGCCGGTCACGTTCCGGAAGGCACGCCGGAGGACTTCGTCGCGATCGCGGAGCGCTGTGCGGTGTTCCGGGTCGACTCCCGTTGAGAAAACCCCCGCCTCGCCCACATCCGGGCGAGGCAGGGGAACGGTTCAGTCCGCGACGAGGCCGGGCCGGCGGTGACGGACTTCGTGTTCGACGGTCTCGCGCAGGCCTTCCGCCAGGCCGATGGCCGGTGCCCATCCGGTCGCTTCCCGGAAGGCCGTCGAAAGGACCGCGATGCCGCGGAGGTCTTCGGCGGTCGCGTAATCAGGCGCGGGCACTTGGTCCACGCTGACGGCGGGAGAACCGGTCACGGTCGCCGTCACGGCCGAAATACGGGAGAACAGCTCGCCCAAGGTGATCGGGGTGTCGCCACCGATCACCCAAGCTCGGTCGCCACCGGGCGCGTGGAGCGCACGAACGATCGCGGTCGCGGCGTCCCGGACATGCAGCAGATCGCGGGTGACCCGGCCGTCGTTCCACATCGTCAAGGGAAGGCCGTCGATCGCGCGGCGCACCATCGCCGCCACCACCCCGCCGCCGGGAGAGCAACCGGGCGCGGCGGGCGGGCCGTAGAGCGTGGGGAGCCGCAAGGGGACCGGGTGGAGGACCCCCCGCCGTCCCGCGTCGAACAGCAGCCGTTCGTCCCGGCACTTGCCGCGGTCGTAGGCGGTCTCCGGCCGGTCCGGCTCCGTCCCGTCCACCAGCACCGACGCTCGTGCGCCGACCTGGGTGACCGACCCCGCCCACACGACGGGTACCGCCCTGGGGCTGCGGGACAACGCGTCGACCACCGTGGTCAGCACCTCGTCGGCCGGCCCCTCGCGGTCTGTCGTCCCCTCCGCGGTACGCCAGCCCCGCCCGCCCGTCGCGTCGATGTCCGCCACGAGATGCACGACCGCGGTCGCGTCCGTCAACGCGGCGGCCGCGGCGCCGAACTTGCCGAGGTCCGCCGTGACGACCTCGACGGCGGCGCCGGGTGGTACGGGCGCCGGGCGCCGTGACACCACCCGGAGCGGACCGACACCCGCGGCCAGCAACGCGCGGACCACATGGGAGCCGACGAATCCGGAGGCGCCCAGCACCACCACCGGACCGGCGCCGTCGGCGATCACACCGACGCCAGTGCCCGGAGCAGTGTGTCGATCACACGGTCCTGCAGGCTCGCGGGCAGGCTCGGATACATCGGCAGTGAGAAGATCTCCGTGGCGAGGTCCTCGGTCACCGGCAGCGAGCCGGGAGCCACGCCGAGACGGGCGAACCCGCGCATGGTGTGCACCGGCCACGGATAGCTGATGTTGAGGTGGATGTCGTCCGCGCGCAGCTTCTGCAGCAGCTCGTCCCGTCGCGGATGCCGGACGACGTAGACGTAGTAGACGTGTTCGTTGCCCTCGGCGGTGGCGGGCAAGACGAGATCGGTACCGGCGAGCGCATCCCGATAGCGGGCGGCGATCGCCCGGCGGGCGTCGGTGTAGTCGTTCAGACGACGCAGCTTGCGGCGCAGGATCTCGGCTTGTACCGCGTCGAGCCTGCTGTTGTGGGCGGGCGTCGACTCGGTGTGGTAGACGTCGTCCATTCCGTAGTAGCGGAGACGCCGTAGGTTGCGGTCCACGTCGGCCGAATCCGTCAGCACCGCGCCGCCGTCGCCGTAGGCGCCGAGAACCTTGGTCGGATAGAAGGAGAACGCCGCGGCTTCGCCGAAGGTCCCGGCGAGCGCGCCGTGCTGCCGTGCGCCGTGTGCCTGGGCGCAGTCCTCCAGTATCGCCAGGTCGTACCGCTTCGCGAGTCGTGACAACGGTTCCATCGCGACACATTGTCCGTAAAGGTGCACCGGCACGATGCATCTCGTACGCGGGGTGATGGCCGCCTCGACCGCATCGACGTCCATCAGGAAGTCTTCGGCCCGGACATCGACGAAGCGCGGTACGGCACCCATGGCGTCGATGGCGACGACGGTCGGTGCCGCGGTGTTGGACACGGTGAGGACTTCGTCGCCGGGCTGGATGCCGATCGCTTCGAGACCGAGTTCGATCGCGTTCGTCCCGTTGTCGACCCCGACACAGTGGTTTCGGCCGTGGTAGCGGGCGAATTCGGCTTCGAACCCTTCGACGCTCGGGCCGAAGACCAATTGGCCAGAGCCGAACACGGTCTCCACGGCGTCGAGGATGTCGGCGCGCTCGTCCGCGTATTCGGGTAGATAGTCCCAAACTCGGGTGGGCATGTGGATTCCTTTCATGGCCTGTTGGCGGAGTCGAGGTTTTGTCCGGAAAGTGGCCATAGGCGTGAACCCGCCCGGCCGAAGCGGACACTCAGACGACGATCAGGGCGGCCGCGGTGTTCGTCGCGGCGGCGGTCAGGGCCGCGGAGACACGGGTGAGGTGCCAGCCGCGCCATCGGGCACGCAGCGGTGGCAGGCTCGACGGGTCCGGCCCGGCCGCGATCGTGTCGTTGATCCGGTGCAGCACCACCGCCGAGATCGTGAGCAGCGCGAGCAATCCGGTCGCGCCCGCCGCGTGCAGGACCACGGCCAGGGCCTGGTCGGAGACGGCGAGGAACACGGACACCACGCTCGCCGCGATTGCCGCGACGGTCAGGATCGGCATGACCGTGTCCATTCTCCGGAGCACGAACGTGTTGGTGTCCGGATAGCGATCATCGGGCTCGCGCATCAGCAGCGGCAGCAGTACCAGCAGTGCGACCGTGAGTGCCCCGCCGACCCCCGCCGACAACACGGCGGCCAGCACCGGCACCCACGTCCAGGAGGCGGTCACATCGCCTCCAAGACGGCGCGTTCGTCGTCGAGAAAGGAGTGGGCGACCTGGATGACGTAGCGGCCGTAGGCGGAGTTGTAGAGTTCGTGCCCCATTTCGAGACAGGCCTCCGGGCCGATGAATCCTTGCCGCAGTGCGATTTCCTCGAGACAGGCGATCCGCACTCCCTGGCGTCGCTCCAGCGTTTGGACGAACTGGGACGCCTCGAGCAGGGATTCGTGCGTGCCGGTGTCGAGCCAGGCGTACCCGCGGCCCAGCGGGACGATCGACGCCCGCCCGGCCTCCAGGTAGATCCGGTTCACGTCGGTGATCTCGAGCTCGCCGCGCGCCGACGGCCGGAGTCCGCGCGCGATCTCGACCACCAGGGAGTCGTAGAAGTAGAGGCCGGTCACGGCGAGCCGGGACCGGGGGTTCGGCGGCTTCTCTTCCAGCGTGAGCAACCGGCCGTCGTCGTCGACCTCGGCGACCCCGTAGCGCCGGGGATCGTCGACCTCGTAGCCGACGAGCGCGGCGCCGTCGAGATCGCGTACGCAGCGGGCGAGGACATCGGACAAGCCGCTGCCGTGGAACAGGTTGTCGCCGAGAACCAGCGCGACACGCTGTCCGCCGACGAAGTCCGCCCCGATCCGGAAGGCGTCGGCCAGCCCCCGCGGCACATCCTGCGTCGCATAATCCAGTCGCAGGCCCAGCCGCGACCCGTCACCGAAGAGACGGCGGAAGGCGGGGAGATCGTCGGATGAGCAGATCAGCAGGATTTCGCGGATACCCGCCAGCATGAGGACCGACAACGGGTAGTAGACCATCGGCTTGTCGTAGACCGGCAGGAGTTGTTTGCATGCCGCCGAGGTGGCCGGGCGCAGCCGGCTTCCCGCCCCGCCCGCCAGTACGATTCCCCGCACCCGTCACACCACCCGGACGTCGGGCACGTAGAGGATCCATTTCCCGCCTGACTCCCGGAAGACCGACTCCCTCCGCATGATCTCGTCGGCGTGGTTCCAGGCGAACAGCAGCGCGAAATCGGGGTAGGGGTCGGCGAACCCGGTCGAGGCGGCCACGGGGATGTGCGCGCCGGGGGTGAGCCTGCCCTGTTTCTCCGGTGTGGAGTCATAGACGGTCTCCACCAGGGTGGGGCCGATACCCGCTCGGTTGGTGACCGTGGCGCTCTTGGCAGTCGCCCCGTAGGCGACGACGCGCTTTCCCTCTCCACGGAGGCGTTCCAGCAACGACACCAGGTCGTCGCAGATCCGGTCGACGCGCCGGGCGAAGTCTTCCAGCGTCGCCGGGGCGTGCAGGGCCCGCCGGTCCTCCTCGGCCAGCAGATCGGCCACGGCCGGGGACGGTGTGCGGGCACCCGCCCGCGCGACGCGGTACCGGACCTCCCCGCCGTGTACCGGAAGCCGTTCGACGTCGACGAGTTCGAACCCGAAACGATGCGCCATGGCGGCCACCGACTTCGCGGAGAAGAGGTAGAAATGCTCGTCGTAGATCTGGTCGAACGAGGCCCGGTCCACGATGTCGCCGAGGTAGGGGTCCTCGAACACCAGGACTCCGTCGGGTTTGAGGAGCACGTCCAGGCCGGCGAACACCGAATCCAGGTAGGGGATGTGGCAGAAGGTGTTGGCCGCGTAGACCACGTCCGCCTGACCGTGTTCGGCGTGCACCCGTCGAGCGGTCCGCTCCTCGAAGAAGTCGGTCAGCACCGACACGTTCGTGGATCGGGCGAGCTCGGCGACACCGGCGGACGGTTCGACGCCGAGGTGCCGTACGCCCCGGCCTGCCACCGTCCGCAGCAGGACGCCGTCGTTGCAGCCGAGTTCCACGAGGAAGGGGTCAGGTCCGGACAGTTCGGTGTCGAGCAGTTCGCGTGCGGTGCGTTCGAAATGGTCGCGCATCACCGACGAAAGCGACGAACGATAGGGATAGCCGTCGTTGAAC
The DNA here is from genome assembly GCF_044461365.1 of Amycolatopsis sp. NPDC049868. Taxonomy (NCBI): domain Bacteria; kingdom Bacillati; phylum Actinomycetota; class Actinomycetes; order Pseudonocardiales; family Pseudonocardiaceae; genus Amycolatopsis; species Amycolatopsis sp. NPDC049868. The sequence continues at coordinate 254,384 of NZ_JBITKV010000009.1, forward strand.
ATCTGCTCGCGGGGAACTTCGTCGATGAGCTGGACCATCGAGCAGGAACGGCAGGAACCGACACGGAGATTGTAGAAATATTCTTTCTCGGCCTCTTCCGCGTCAGCGGGAAAAGCGTCGGACAAGGGCTGCTTTCCCAGATCAAGAAATGGCGTGACAACGCCGTGGCAGACTCGGCACCCGGACATGACGCTCCTTCCGTATCGACGTTGGGTAGCCTGTGTGAACCGGCTCGAGCGGCCGTCTACATCGGGTCGACGGCGACACCGTTGGCGCGAATGAAGCAGGAGGACGAGTGGAGCAGCAGGGGACGGGCGGCCCGGCGTCCGGTGAGGCGCTGAACAGGTGGGCCCTCACCGCCGACGAGAGCAGGCTGTTCCGTGAGTACGTGAGCGCGATGGTCTTCAACGGGCAGGTGACCGCGGACGCGGCCGGGTTGAACACGATCGACCTCTACGTCCTCAACCTGCTGGAACTGTCCGGCGAGGTCTCCGCGGGTGAACTCGCGCGCCGCACCGGGCTCACCACGGGAGCGGTGACCAAGTTGATCGACCGGCTCGTCGGTGCCGGGCTGGTCTTCCGGCGGACCGACGCCGACGACCGGCGCCGGGTTCGGATCGGGATCGTCGAGAGCGCCGCCGATGAGCGGCTCGGCAGTGCGGCCGAACTGTTCGCCCCGATCGCCAGCAGGCTCGACCGGCTGATCTCCACGTTCCCGGAGGCGGAACGGCGGGTCCTCATGGATTACTTCGCTCGCGCCGCGGAGGAACTGGTCGAAGCGACCAGGGAGATTCAGGCCGCGAAACGGACGGTTCGCATACGGGACTGATCCTCGGCAGTCCGAAAGACCGCGGACGAAGTGAATTCTGTTCGATGACTTCACTTCGTCTTCCAGTCGTGCGAGTATTCACCGACGTGATTTCCGGGGAGGCTCGTATGGCCATCGAACGACCGAAGATCGATGGAGTCGTCCTGATGGACGGATTCCGCTATTCCGATCAGCGCGGTGAGGTCGAAGTCCCTTTCGCGGCGCCCGCTTTCAAACACGAAACCGGGCACGACCCCTTCATGATCCAGCAGACGATCGTGACCAGGTCTCGGCGCGGCGCCGTCCGCGGGGTGCATTACACCGCCACGCCGCCGGGCACGGCCAAGCTCGTGCACTGCGTCCAGGGGCAGGTCCTCGACGTCGCTGTCGACCTGCGCGTCGATTCGCCGACCTTCGGCGAGTGGACTGCCATCGAACTGTCCGAAGAGGACACGGTCACCGTGTGCCTGCCGGTCGGGATCGGGCATCTGTGGATTGCCCGCACCGAGGGGGCGACCTTGCACTATCTGCTGTCGGCGCCCTATTCGGCGGACCGCGAGCGCGCGATCCACCCTGCCGACCCGGAGCTGAACCTGCCCTTGCCTCCGGTGGAAGAGCGCCTGGTGTCCGAACGCGACGGGTCCGCGCCGACGCTGCGGGACGCCCGCGCCGCCTGCCTGCTGCCGGATCTGGCGGCGTGCGCCGCCGCCCTGCGCGCCATGGAACCTTCCCGGTAGGCGCTTGGCCGGGGGCCGCTCGACGGTCAGCCGTCGATGTTCGCCACCAGAGCACGGCCCGCGTCGACCACGCCGGGCCTGCTCTGCTCCACTGCCGCGCGGGCCGCCGCCGACCGGCGCATCCCGTCGTCGGCGAGCACCTTCTCCACGGTCGCCCGGATGGCGGCGTCGCCCTCTTCGAGATCGAGGATGACCCCGGCGCCGCAGCGGGCGACTCGTCCGGCACTGTGCACGGTGGCGAAGTCGGCGAATCCGGACGGCGCGATGATCTGGGGAACGCCGCCGACGAGCGAGGTCGCCACGGTGCCGTCCCCGCCGTGGTGCAGAATCGCGTCGCAATCCTCGATGAGCAGTGCCAAGGGTTCGTCCACCTTGACCGTGACCCGATCGGACGCCGGTGGCGCCAGCTCCCGCGAGTGTCCCGGCACGGCGACCACGATGTCCAGATCGACGCTGTCAAGCGCTGTCACCACCGCCTGCATGGGCGCGAGGTCGCCGGTCACCCAGGAATGCGTTCCGCCGAGGGTGACCGCGAGCCGAGGACGGCGGTCGGCACCGTCGCGCCGTTCCGCCGCGCCCGCACCGTTGTAGGGCACGTAACGCGCGGGGATGCTCGGCCTGGCGTCGTCGAATTGCAGTAGCGGGGGACAGACGTCGATGCCTTGATCGCCGTCGAGCGCGGAGATGTCGGTGCCGGCGCGGTCGAGCAGGTCGCCCAACAACCTGTGCTCGATCTCCCGCCAGCCAGGCACGCCGCCGGCGAAGTCGGGCCCGAACAGGAATCGGGCCGTCGGTACGCCACCGGCGCGTCCAAGGATGGCGGCCGCGTAGCACTGCCAGTCGAAGACGATCAGATCGGGAGACCAGCTGTGCAGTACCTTCTCCAGATCCTCGGCCATCAGCTCCGTCACCCCTCGGAAAAAGCCGAGGTTCTGGAACATGTTGTGGCGCGGGTCGGCGGCCGCGTCCCCGTCGCCCCGTCCGTGCAGCTTCGCCCGCATCTCGTCGGTCATCACCGGGTTCTGCCCGACCTGCACCGAGGTGAGCCCGGAGGACACGACCGGGCCGGTCAGCGCGGGCGGGTGGGCGACGCGGACGTCGTGCCCGTCCGCGCGCATCGACCAGGCAAGCGGAACCATCGGGTAGAAATGGGAATTCTGCATCGAGACCGCGAAGAGGATACGCACGGACAAGACTCCGTTCGAGAGTTCGCATGGCTTCGAGAGCCGCGGGCGCTGGCCCCCGAGCCACTCTCGCGCGGTCTGCTCGACTATGTGTGGAGACTCTGTCGCGCCCTCGGGACCGCGGCTTGCCGCCCGTGTTCATGAAGGAATTGGGACAGTCAGTGTCGCGATTCCTTCATGAACAAGCCGATCAGACCGGCTCTCGCGCGGCCTCCGCGTAGGCCGTTTCGACGACGGTCGCACTGGCCACTCCGGCTTCGGAAAGGAGCCGCTTGCGGAACCGGTGAAGATGTCGGGCCGCGTCGTGCCGCCGTCCCCTGCCCGCGAGCGAGCGGATCAGGCATACGTGGGCTGTTTCGTTCAGCGGGTCGTCCATCAGTACGGACCGGGCGTCGGCGATCACGTCGACGAGCCGTCCGCTGCGGTACGACGCGGTCAGTTGCGCGGCGCGGGCGGCACGGCGCAGCCTTTCCAGTCGCTCGGCGACGGCCTGCACACGGGGGCTGTGGTCCACGTCCGCGAGGGCGGTGCCGCGCCACAGGGCCAGCGCTTCCCGGTACGCGTCGGCGACCACGGGCCGGGCGAACGCCGACCGGTCGGCCTCTCCCGCGCGGCGCTCGAACTCGCACCAGTCGAGCAGGGAACGGTCGATCTCGAGCCGGTATCCGCTCCGCGTGGTGCGGATTCGGCCAGGTGATCCCGGCAGCGTGTGCTTGCGCAGCTGGTACACGTAGGTCTGCAGCGTGGTGGGCCAGCTACTCGGCGGATTGCCCAGCCACAGTTCGTCGACAAGGAGATCCCTCGGCACGTCACGGTCGGCTTCCACGAGCAGCAGCGCCAGCAGCAAGCGCTGTTTGGAGGCGCGGATCGCGCGATCGTCGATGAACGAGCCGACCGACATCGGGCCCAGTACTCCCAAGGGAGCGGACGGTGATTCGGTGCTCATCGCGCCTCCGCGAACGGCAGGACGAGGGCGTCGGCGGACAAAACCTGCTTTTGCAACCGCATCAACGGAGCACAGGGCTCCAGCCCGAGCTCGTCGATCATCCCTTGACGCAGGGTCGCGTAGACGTCCAGTGCCTCCTGACGCCTGCCCGTGGCCGCCAGCGAATACATGAGGTAGCCGTTCAACAGCTCGTTCAGCGGGTGCTCGCGGATCAGGGGGCGCAGTTCCTCCACCGCTTCCCTGTGTCGGCCGGCCTCGATGTTCATGGCGATGAGGTGTTCGGTGGCGCAGAGCCTCATCTCGGCGAGTCTTTCCCGGTACGCGAGGATTCGCGGACCTGGCCAGACGTCCACGAACGGAGTGTCCTTGTAGAGCTCGAGTGCTTCCTTGAGGAGGCTGGAGGCGGCTTCCCGGCCTTCGTCGGTACGGCGAGCGTGGTGGATGAGTTGCGTGAACCGGTGCGCGTCGACGTCCGTCGGGACCCCGGCCAGTTCGTAGCCGAGTGGACGAGTCACGATTTCCGGTCCTGGCGGACGGCCGAATGCGCGACGGATCTGATAGATGTAAGTTTGCAACGTGCGCAGCGCACTGTTCGGCGGATCATCTCCCCATACCTCGTCCACCAGATCGTCGACGTGTACCGCGCGACCGATATTGATCATCAGCAGAGCCAGTATTGCGCGGGGTTTCGGGGAAAGGGATTCCACCGAAGTGTCCGCTCTCGGAACCTGTAATACGCCAAAGCTTTGGTATGTCATGGTCCCCCCTGGGATAAGACACTGGTTCACACGATTGGTTTGCTCCTTGTCGATTCGACGCCCAGTCGGGTTGCGAGTGTGGAGCGGAACGTGACCGGCCCCCAAGCCGGACGGTTCGCTGTCGATCGCGGGCGCGAATTTCTTTTCGTGGGCACACCGGATCGCCGCCCCCACCGCATCGCCGGCGACGGCGCACTCCCCGGTGACGCCTCAGTTCTGCCGGTGTGAAGTCCCCCGGACGCCGAGCGCTTTCCCGTCCGTCGGTGCAGCGAATCCGTGGTTGCAAACGTTCATGGACTCCCCCTTGCCGACCGGCCCCCAGGTCGCGTCGACGTATTAGTAATCTTCCAGTCAGAAGATAAATCTAGCAGCTTTTGGTCCGGTTTGTGCCGTTGCCGGTTGTCTGAGTTGGCTCGGGGGACCCGCGTCCGGTTTCGGCCCGCTCCACGGCGGCGTCCACGACCGCGTGAGTCCAGCCGATCAATTCCCGGTCGCGCAGACCGTCGGCGGTACAACGGATTTCCTCCCAGAGCCCCGCCTCGGTCCAGCGGACGAACCAGCGGTGGGCGGTGGGAACCTTCACCCCGAACGTGGGTGGAAGCCATCGCCAGGCGCAGCCGCTGCCGAGCACGTACACGATCGCTGTGAACACCATCCGGGTATCCGCCGGTGCCCGGCCGCCACCCTGTCGTCGTGTTCGAGCCCGGGGAATCAGCGGCTCTACGAGCTCCCAGAGGCTGTCGGGCACCAGGCGTCGTGACAACGCGTCGGGCACGACCGAGGACTTCGTCCGCGAGGTCGGTGCCGCACCAATCGAGACACCCGCCGAATCCGGAAAACCCTGGATTCGGCGGGTGTCCACGTCATTTTGTGCGGTTTTTCCTGTCATGCCCGGCTATGGCAGGGTAGCTGTCGTCTCGGTGTCGACATGTCCCAGCTCGGGCTTCGGCGCGAGAGGCGACATGGTCAGCACGGCCCGCACGGTCTCCTCCCCGGCGCACGCCATCCGGTGCCGCACGCCGCGCGGGATGACGAACGAGCTGTCCGGCCCGATCTCCTGCCGGTGCTCGCCGAGGGTCAGTTCCATCGTCCCGGTGATCACCGTGACGCGCTCTTCGGAGTAGGGGTGGTAGTGCTCGGTCACACTCTCGCCGGGCCGGATCGTGGCGATGACGAGAATCCCTTCCCGCGCGCCTCCAGACCGGGGGCTCAAGACGATCCGAAGGTCCGCGCCGCGGCCCGGCAACGGTTCCACCTCTCCGGTCTTGACCACCGACACCGGCGCCGCGGGCTGCTCGGCGGGCGGCGGCGAGTCGCGGCGCTCGATGTTGTCCTTGATGACGCGCATCTGCTCCGCCGTGTTCCGGTTGAGCCGTTCGATGAACGCCTCCTCGGTGAACGGCGCGTCCGGGCGGACGGCGAAATCCTGCCGCCACCGCATCCGGGTGCCTTCCGGGATCTCTTCGTACGTCCAGTGCAACTTCATGTATTCGAACGGGCCTTTTTCGACCCGGTGCGCACGCACCGTGCGGGTCCGCCGATCCGGTGTGCGGTCCGAGACCCAGCTCCACACGCGACCGTCCGGATCCGGGTGCAGGGTCAGGCGGATGCGCATGGTCGGACCGTTACGTTCGACGATCTCCGCACTGGCGTATTCGGAGAACAAGGACGGCCAGGACTCGACGTCGTTCGTCATGTCCCAGACGAGGTCGATCGGGGCGGCGATGGCGATGCTGTTGTCGGTGTGGCCTGCCATGAAAGGCTCCTGAGTACGTCGGGCCGGTCAGCGGCCGTTGAGGGCGGTGTTGACGAGGGCGATCAGTTCACGAGGGGTGCGGATCTCGACCACGACCTGGTCCGGCAGGACGGTGCCCCACCGAGCCTGGATCAAGCCGGCTGTCTCGAGCAGCGCCAGCGAGTCGTAGCCCAGGTTTTCGAACTCGGTGTCGAGGAAGTCGGTCGACACCGCGTCGGGCGTCCCCGCCGCCTGCGTCAGCAACTCGGTCAGCAGCGCCTCGTCGAGCTGCTCGTCAGAAGGCGCCGGTGTCCGCGGTCCGGTTTCGGTCATCGGGTTTCGTCCTTTCGTGATCGGCCGTGGTCTGTGAGGCCTTCACCGCGTCACCACGACGGCCGCGTTGAACCCGCCGCGGCCGCGCGCCAGGATCAACGCGGCCGACAGCGAAGCCGGACGTGGCCGGTCGAGCACGAGATCGAGGTCCTCCGGTGGCTCGCGCACGCCGATCGCGGGCGGCACGACGCCGTCGCGCAGGGCGAGCAGGGCATGCGCGGTGTCCAGCGACCCGGTCCCGGCGCAGGCCCGGCCGGTCATCGTTTTCGGAACCGAGATGGGCACTCCGCGCACACCGAACAGCTCGACCAGGACGCGCTCTTCGGCCCGGTCCAGCTCGGGGACTCCAGCGGCGTCGGGCAGGACGAGGTCGATGTCCCCCGGGGAGAGCCCGGCGTCGCGCAGCGCGCCCTCGGCTGCCCTGCGGAGCCCCAGACCGGGTTCTTCGGCAGCACCGTCGAAGGTCGAAGCGTGCCCCGCCAGGAACCCGTACCCGGTGCCCGGACGCTCGTCGTCGGGTTCCACGATGAGGATCGCGCCGCCTTCGGCCGGGACGCTGCCGTCGGCGTCGGGATCGAACGGCCGGTAGACGTGACCGTCGATACCGCGGGCGATCCTGCCGCCTGCCAGATGGGCGACCCAGCCCCAAGGGCAGAGGTTGGAGTCGACCGCGCCGGTGACCACGAGCCGGCTGCCGCGTCGCAGGTGACGCCGCGCCTGGGACAGGACGTCCAAACCGCCCGCGTCGTCGGTCACGACGACACCCGACGGCCCTCGCATCCCGTGCCGGATGGAGATCTGGCCGGTGTTGACCGCGTAGAACCACGCGAACGACTGGTACGCGCTGACGTGCCCAGGCCCCTGCGACCAGAGCTTCCCCAGTTCACGCTGCCCGAACTCGTAGCCGCCTGCCGACGCGGCCGTCGCCACGCTCATCGAGTACTCGGGGCGGCCCTCGGCCGCACCCGCGTCGGCGAGCGCCTCGTCCACGGCGGCGAACGTCAGCCTGGTCATGCGATCGGTCTGGGGGAGCAGGCGCGGGGGAACATGGTCCTCGGCGACGAAATCCGGGACTTGGCCCGCCATTTTGGCCGGATACGCGTCGTACTGCTCCAGCGGGCTGATCCCGGACTCGCCTCGCAGCACCGCCGCCCAATGTTTCTCGACACCGAGCCCGACAGGCGACACCACACCGAGCCCGGTCACCGCCGCCCTCATCGTCCCCGCACCTCGCCTCTGGCGAGGACGACGGCGCTCTGGAAGCCGCCGAAACCGGAGCCGATGCTGAGCACGCGGTCCATCGAGTGATCACGGGCCATCCGGGGGACGTAGTCCAGATCGCATTCGGGATCGGGGGTCCACAGGTTCGCGGTGGGCGGCACGATCTGGGCGTCGAGCGCGAGGGCACACGCGGCGAGTTCGATCGCCCCGATGGCGCCGAGTGAATGGCCGACCATCGACTTGATCGAACTCATCGGTACCTGGTGGGCGTGCGGTCCGAGGGCCTTCTTGACCGCGGCCGTCTCGTGTCGGTCGTTCTGCCGGGTGCCGGAGCCGTGCGCGTTGACGTAGTCGACGTCGCTTGGGTCGCATCGGGCCTCGTCGAGCGCGGCGGTGATCGCTTCCGCCATCTCCCGGCCGTCGGCACGCAGGCCGGTCATGTGGTAGGCGTTGCACCGCGACGCGGTGCCCGTGATCTCGGCGTGGATCACCGCGCCGCGGCGTCGGGCGAGGTCGAATTCCTCGAGTACGAACATCGCGGCACCCTCGCCGAGGACGAAGCCGTCGCGCGAGCCGTCGAACGGCCTGGAGGCCGTGGCGGGATCGTCGTTGCGCGGACTGGTCGCTTTGATCGCGTCGAAGCAGGCCACCGTGATGGGGGAGATGGGCGCTTCGGTCGCGCCGGCGAGAACGGTGTCGGCGCTTCCTTCGCGGATCAGCTCGAACCCATGGGCGACCGCGTCGAGCCCGGACGTGCACCCCGCGGAAATCATCGAGACGGGCCCCTGCACGCCGTGACGGCGCGCGATCTCGGCGGGCATGGAACTCGGGACGAAATAGTCGTAGAGATGCGGAACGGCCCGTTCGTGGTCGACGACCCACCGCGAGCCGCCGTGGCTCACCTCGGCGTACTCCCGGTCCAGTCCGATGGTCGCGCCGACCGCGCTGCCGAGCGCCACACCCCAGCGCGTCGGATCGTCGGCGGGGGAGAGACCGCTATCGCGCAGGGCCTCGTCGGTGGCGACGAGCGCGAACTGCGCGGCCCGGTCGAGCCGCCCGGCCTCCTCGTCGTCGAACCCGAAGTCCGACGGCCGGAAATCGCATTCGGCGGCGATCCGCGAGCGGAACGACGAGGGATCGAAATGCGTGATCCCGCGGGTCGCGGTGCGGCCGTCCGCGAGCAGGTCCCAGAACGCCGCGGTCCCGGTGCCACCCGGCGCGACGACGCCGATCCCGGTGATGGCAACGCGTCGGTTCACGATTCCCCCCTTGCCGATGGTGTCGACAGGCTTTGCAGGCAGGCGAAGAGACTTCGCGCCTGGACATTGAGGTAGTGGCTGTGCCGCAGCAGTTCCTGCAACTGCCCGACGGTCACCCAGAGATAGCCGGGCGGCACGGCCGGGACGTCCGCCTCGACGATCACGTACCGAGTCTCGGTGCCGAGGAAGCGGCCGCCCTCTTCGGACATCACGCAGTCGAACCGGATGTCCGGCGCGCTCGCCCCCTCGACGACGTCGAAGAAGGGGGGAGCCGGCAGGTCACGCAGAGACCGGACAGTCGCCGGAGTGCATTGGACGCTGGGAGCCAGCTCGACGGTGTCGACCAGACCCGGCTCGGCCCGCAGCTGCAAGAGCACATGCAGTACTCCCTGCTTCTCGTGCACGAGGAAAGCGGCCAGGCCCTCGCCCCTGGCGGCGAACATCGGCTGCGACCAGCCGTCCACCTCCCGGCCGCTTGCCCGCACGGCGACACCGACGATCTCGAAGAACGCGCCGCTCTCGTGCCGGATGAGTCCGTCCCGCCGGTGCCAGCCCGTCGTTTCGTTCAGCGGTACTGGGCTGGTGGAAACCTCGATGCTGGTGCGGGCTTCGGTGACCGCGCTCAGGACGGCGGTCATCTCGTTCACGCCGTCGATCCGCGCCACCGAAGCCTGGAAGGCGGCGGCGAACCGGCCGAGGGCGGGTACGGCGTCTGTTCCGAGGGCAAGGCAAGAGAGAACGGTGCGCGAGTCCATGTTGACGACGTTCTCGACCGCCAGGAGGTGGTGGATCTCGGCGAGGGTGAACCAGCGGAAACCGTCCTGTTCTTCGACCTCGGGCCCCACTTCGACGACCATGTTGCGATTGCGCTTCCGCCGGAACCACGCCCCTTGTTCGGATTGGCGGACGTCGGCGACGACGCGGTGTCTCCCACGTTCGAGGAAGTGCTCCAGGTACGGCACCGATCGTCCTTTGTGGACTCGGGTGTAGTTGCTGCGGGTCGCCTGCACGGTGGGGGACAGCTGATGGCCGCCGGGGTTTCCAGGCTCCGCCTTGGCTTGGAGGAGAAAGCGGGCGACTCCGTCGTCGGTCCGGGTGAGGATTCCCAGAACGCCGACCTCGGGTTGGTCGATGATGGGCTGACGCCAGCGGCTCACAGCACCGTTCTCGACGCGCACCTCGATCCCCTCGATCGAGAAGAAGCGCCCGCTCTCGTGATGGATCGTTCCCGTCGCGGGATCGGTCGCCCATCCCTCGAGATCGTCGAGGTCGACCCGCTCGACGGTCATCGGCTGCCGCCGGTTCCGTTCGGCCAACCAGTCCAGGGTCGTCGTGCGCCGCGCTTCGGTCGCCACGTCGGCCAACGCCGAACGGGCGAGGGCCGGCTCGGCGCCACCACTCCACTGCCCGGCGGCAGGTCTGATCGGATAGTGAATGGTCATCGCCGGTCCTCCCGTGGGTGGTGACCGGCGACGGACAAGCCACGGAAGTCGCCGCCTGTCCGGATCGGTCCGATCCTCGCTCGGTGCGCGGCGTGCACCGCACTCGCCTCGAACGCGCGGAACGCCGCTTCGTCCACCCAGTCGCTCATGATCGTCAGCCCGGCACCGTCCGAGGCGAAGAGCCACTGATCCAGGACCCCGGTGGCGGTGGCGACCTCGGCCGCCATCTCAGGCCAGAGAACGAGGAAGCGTTCCACATCCGGGGGATCCATCCGCAGCTCGATCACCGCACGGAAGCCGGCGTTCACACGAGCCCCCAGTCGTAGAAGCGGGTCGCCCGCGAGTCGAGCGGTCCCCGCCAGGTGACCGGGTCCCACGGAGTCACCAGCTCGTCGACGGCGGCGCTGATGCGCGCGAAGCCCGGGTCTTCGGCACGGGCCCATCGAAGGCGATCACCCAGTCCCGGTGTGGCCTCGATCAGATGCGCGTACACGCCGTGGAACCGGAACAGCGAGCGATGCCGTACCCCCAGCCGCGACGGCAGCCCGGTCGCGTCGGACTCGGCGAACAGCCCCGCGACCCGCCGCGCACTCGTCTCGGGCATCCGCGCCACCATCAGCGTGCGCTCCACCCGCTCGCTCATCGGATCTGTCGCCCGGTAACGAGAAATCGGACCATGATCAGACTCTCCGTTTCGGCTCGGTACTCGGTGGGTTCCGCGCCGACGACGCTGGCATGGCCATCTCGACTGTCATTGGTGAAGGAGACGAACCCGGTACACGACGAACCGCTCGCCCCGACGCGGCCCGCGCGCCGGATCACTGATCAACGCCGTCGCTCCCGGAGTCGTGGACACCCCGGCCGCCGCTTGGATCTTCGCCGACGTACTTCAAGGAGCGAGCAAGGCGGCGGCGTGATGGCTCACGAGGAGTGGGGCCACTGCTGCCCCCGCGTCCAGGAATCCAGCACCATCAGCGTCTTCGTACCCGTCACCTGGTGATGCCGCCGGATCTCGTCGATGGTGCGCTGCAGATGGGCCATGTCCCGCACCCGCAGCCAGACGAGCGCGTCCGGGTCGCCCGCGATGGTGAACACCGCCTGGGCCTCGGGCATCCGGGTGGTGGTGCGGACGATCTCGCCGACCTTGGTGGTCCCGGTGAACCGCAGTTCGGTGAACGCCTCGATGCCCCAGCCGAGTTTGGCGTGGTCGATCTGGACGGTGTACCCGACGATGACGCCGTTCTCCTGCATCCGGTCGATCCGGCGTTTGACCGCCGCGGTGGACAGCGTGACGCGGGCCCCGATGTCGCCCAGGGTGCGCCGAGCGTCCTCGCGCAGCAGTTCGAGGATCTCGCGATCGGTCTCGTCGATGAGCTGGTCCGCCATGAGCCAGGATGGTACGCAGACGCAACGGATATCGGCCAGAGGAGAAGATGGGCCGGATTTTTTGCGTGCCGGGTGCCAATAGACTGCCGCCTGTTGCGACGGCCCGCGCGGTCGGGTCTCCTGTCGTGACGTCACGCGGGGGTGCCGAAGGAGGTCTGGTGGAGCAGTTCACGTTGGAGGACCGGTATCTGCGGGAGGACGGCACCGTTTACCTGAGCGGTGTCCAGGCCCTGGTCCGGATGCTGTTCGACCGGGTACGGCACGACCGCGCCGCCGGGGCGTCCCCCGCCGTGTTCGTCTCGGGTTACGAGGGTTCGCCGCTGGCAGGCTACGACCTCGAACTCGGCCGCCGCTCCCACCTGCTCGAGAAGCACGACGTCGTGCACCGACCCGGCCTGAACGAGGAGCTCGCCGCGACCGCGGTCATGGGCAGCCAGCTCACCGCGTCGGTCGGCTCGTCGCGCGGCGGGGTCACCGGGTTCTGGTACGGCAAGGCACCCGGGCTCGACCGGGCGACCGACGCCCTGCGGCACGCCAATCTCGCGGGCACCGACCCGGCGGGCGGCGCGGTGGCGCTGGTCGGCGACGATCCGAACGCAAAATCCTCGTCGGTGCCGTGCGCCTCCGAGCTCGCGCTGGCCGATCTGGCGATGCCGGTGTTCTTCCCGTCCGATTCCCAGGACGTGCTGGACTTCGGGCTGCACGCCGTGGAGCTGTCCCGGGCGAGCGGGCTGTGGTCGTCGATGAAACTCGTGGCGAACGTGGCCGACGCCGCGAGCACCGCGCACGTCCGGCCTGCCTGGACCGCGCCGGAGCTTGCGCTGCCCGCGTACCGGCACAAGCCCAGCTCCCGGCTGCTCGGCACCACGTTGATGGCGCTCGAACGCAGCCTGTACACCGAACGCCTGCCGCTCGCCGTCGAATACGTGCGTGCGAGCGGGGTCAACCGGATCGTCCACGAAGGACCGGCGGACCGCGTCGGCATCGTCACCGCCGGAAAGTCCTATTTGGACTTGATGCAGGCGCTGCGGTTGCTCGGTCTGGACGCCGACGCGTTGTCCCGGCACGGGATCCGGATCCTCAAGCTCGGTGTCATCCACCCGCTCGAACCGTCGATCGTCCGCCGGTTCGCCGACGGGCTCGCCGAGATCGTCGTGGTGGAGGAGAAGCGCTCGTTCGTCGAATCGGCGATCAAGGAGGTGCTGTACGGCACCGCGGGCGCGCCCGCCGTGTACGGCAAGACCGGTCCGGACGGCCGCACCCTGTGCACTGAACTCGGCGAGCTCGACCCGGAAGCCATCGCGCGGGTGCTGGCCGCTCGGTTGAGTGAGCACCACGAAATCCCGTCGGTGACCGCCTGGCGGCAGCAGCGCCGCCGCGAGCGGATCTCCGTGCCGTTGCTGGCCAGGACGCCGTACTTCTGTTCCGGCTGCCCCCACAACTCCTCGACCAAGGTGCCCGAGGGCACGGTGGTGGGTGGCGGCATCGGCTGCCACGCCATGGCGCTGTTCATGGAGCCGGAACAGGTCGGGGACGTGGTCGGCCTGACCCAGATGGGCGGCGAGGGCGCGCAGTGGCTCGGGATGGAGCCGTTCGTCGACGCCTCGCATTTCGTGCAGAACATCGGTGACGGCACGTTCACCCATTCCGGCAGCCTCGCGGTGCGGGCGGCGGTGGCCGCCGGGGTCAACATCACCTACAAGATCCTCTACAACGCGACGGTCGCGATGACCGGGGGACAGGACGCGGTCGGCGGGCTCTCGGTGGAACGGCTGGCGTCGCTGCTCCTGGTCGAAGGCGTCGCGAAGGTGGTCATCACCAGCGACGAGCCGAAGCGGCTCCGCGGCGTCCGGATGCCGGACGGCGTCGAGGTCCGGCACCGCGACGAACTGCTGAGCACCCAAGAGGAATTGGCCAGCGTTCCCGGCGTGACGGTGCTCATCCACGACCAGGAATGCGCCGCCGAGAAGCGCCGCAAACGCCGTCGCGGCAAACTGGACACCCCGGCCACCAAGGTCGTGATCAACGAGCGGGTGTGCGAGGGCTGCGGTGACTGCGGCGAGAAGTCGAACTGCCTGTCCGTGCAGCCGGTCGGCACCGAGTTCGGCCGCAAGACCGCGATCCACCAGTCGTCGTGCAACGTGGATTACTCCTGCTTGGCGGGGGACTGCCCGTCGTTCATGACGGTGGTGCCCACCGGCCGCAAACACCGGCGGAAGGCCGGGGAGATCACCGCGGCCGAACTGCCGGAGCCCGAGACCGACGGCACCGATTTCACCGTGCGTATCACCGGGGTCGGCGGGACCGGCGTGGTCACCGTCGCGCAGATCCTCGCCACGGCCGCCGTGCTCGAAGGCAAGCAGGTCCGGACGCTGGACATGACCGGGCTCGCGCAGAAGGGCGGCGCCGTCGTCTCGGATCTGAAGATCACCGCCGAGCCGACGCCGCAGGCCCCGAAACTCGCCGCCGGGGAGTGTGACCTCTACCTGGCCTGCGACGTCCTCGTCGGCGCGGATCCGGCGCATCTGACGGTGGCGGACGCCGGCCGGACGACGGCCGTGGTCTCCACGACAGAGGTGCCGACCGGCCGGATGGTCGTCGACACCACGGTGTCCTTCCCCGACGCGGCTGCGGTGCTCGGCCCGATCTCCGACAGCACGGCGCGGACGGTGGCGCTCGACGCGCGGGAACTGGCGGAAACCCTGTTCGACGACGACCAGTTCGCCAACATCCTCCAGCTGGGCGCGGCCCACCAGACCGGCGCCATCCCGCTGGACGCGGCCAGCCTGGAACGTGCGATCGAACTCAACGGGGTCGCCGTCGCGGGCAACCTCCAGGCGTTCCGTCGGGGCAGGCAACTCGTCGCCGATCCCGACGCACTGCACGCCGTGGTAGCCCCGCCCGCCGTCGCCGCGACCCCCGCCCCGTCGGCGGCCGTCCTGCGTGCCCGTGCGCTCGTGCACGCCGAGCCGGGTTCGGAACTCGCGCGGCTGCTGGACATCCGTGTCCCCGAACTCGTTCAGTACCAGAACGTTCGCTATGCGCGGGAGTACGCCGAGTTCGTCGAGCGCGTCCGGGTCCTGGAAGGCGACTCGACCGCCATCACCGAAGCGGTGGCGCGGAATCTGCACAAGCTGATGGCCTACAAGGACGAGTACGAGGTCGCGCGGCTGTCGCTCGATCCCGTCGTGCTCGCCGGGATCGAGGCGGAGTTCGGCGTCGGGAGCCGGTACGCCTACCGCTTGCACCCGCCCTTCCTGCGCGCGCTGGGGATGAAGCGGAAGATCGCGCTGGGCCCCAAGTTCCGCCCGGTGTTCGTCGCACTGCGCGCCGCGCGGAAGCTGCGTGGCACCCGGTGGGACCCGTTCGGCAAGGCACACGTCCGGAAGGTGGAGCGGGAGCTCGTCGGGCAGTACCGGGAAACGATCCTCGCCGCTTTCGGCACCGAGGAGGCCGATCGCGGCAGGCTACTGGCCTTGGCGGAGCTGCCCGATCTGATCCGCGGCTACGAGGACGTCAAATTGGCGAATGTCGAGGCCTACCACCGGGAACAGTCGGCGCTCCTCGCCGATCTCGTCCGGGCGGACCGGCTCGGCGCGAACATCTGACGCGCGCGATTCGTGACGCGAGTGCATTAATGTCGCCCCGGGGTCCGCACATCCACACCACTGGATCGGATTGGGGAGTCATCGTGATGAGGAATCGTGTGCCGGTCGCGCGAAGACGGATGTTCACGCTGGTGGCGGCTTTTGCCTTGGTCACCGGCGCGGTGACGGGGACCGCGCGGGCCACCACGGCGGGGCCGGTGGATCTCGGCACGCTGCCAGGGGACGACGAGAGCACGGTCCTCGCGGTCAACGAGGCGGGGGAGATGGTGGGGCTGTCGCTCGTGGGCCCGAACCCGAAGCGCAGCCATCCGGTTCGCTGGGACGCCAACGGTCAGATCATGGCGCTGCCCACGCCGGGAGGCACCGAGGGGCAGGTGCGTGCCATCAACAGCCTCGGGGTGTCCGCGGGGTACGTGCTGACCGCGACCACCGCCGTACCCGCCCGCTGGGACGCCGCGGGGCAGGCGACCTTACTGCAGCTTCCGCCCGGCTATCACAACGCCACCGCGTGGGCGATCAGCGACACCGACGTCGTCGTCGGGAACTGGCTGACGCCGGACGGCCAGTACCACGGGTTCCGCTGGGACCCCGATGGCACGGCCACCGACCTGGGCGCGCTGCCCGGCGAGACCTGGAGCATGACCGAGGGCATCTCCGGCGACGGCACCATCATCGTCGGCAGCGCGGTCCGTGCCGCGGCGAACCAGGCCGCGCGGTGGGTGAACGGCGGGCCGATCACCGAGCTGGCGCCGCAGGGGGTGAGCAGCGGGGCGAGCCGGATCAACAAGGACGGCGTGGCCGCCGGAGTCTTACGGGAGACCAGCAGCGGGCCCCCGATCCCGGCGAAGTGGGATCGCGACGGCGTGCTCCATCCCCTGGACTGGCCCAGCCCTCACACGGTGTGGATCTACGGGATCGGCTCGACCGGTTACGTGGTCGGTACCGGCTACCTCAACCCGCCTCGCCGATCGGCCCTGCTCTGGGACCTCGACGGCGGCGTCACCGCACTGCCCGACGACGGTCTCGGTGCCGACGCCGAAGCGGTCGACTCCCACGGCACCGTGGCAGGCACTTTCCGGAGCCAGGCGACGGTCTGGTTCCGGGACGGGGAACGCCGTCAGCTCGGCACGCTGCCGGGCGGCACCCGTAGCCAGGGTTACCGGATCACGGACAACGGCCGTGTCGTCGGAACCGCCTCCAACGCGGCAGGGAAGTCGCACGCGGTGTACTGGACCCTCGGTTAGCGACCTGAGGGTGCCGTCGGGAAGCACGTCGCGAAAGCCACTTTCGAGACTTCAGATGTCCCGAAAGTGGCTTTCGCGACACCTCGACTGGCAGCTGTGTCCGCCGAATATCCGCTGGACGGCACGACGAGACTCGGTGTGTGGATTCCCGTCGAGCAACGAGCACCACTCCGGATCTGGGGCCGATACCGCGGCGGATCACCGTCGACGCGGCGCAGGTGCGCCGGCTGGTCGGCGAGCAGTTTCCGGAGTGGGCCGGTCTTCCGATCCGGCCGGTGGCCGAATCCGGGTGGGACAACAGGACTTTCCGGATCGGCGACGACATGGTGGCGCGGCTGCCGAGCGCCGCCGAGTACGCCTTGGCGGTGGACAAGGAACAGCGCTGGCTCCCGCTGCTCGCTCCACGGCTGCCGCTGCCCGTCCCGGTTCCGCTGGCGAAGGGACGGCCTGGTGCGGGTTATCCCTTCGACTGGTCGGTCTACCGATGGCTCGACGGCGAACCCGCGAGCGCCGGCCGTATCTCCGACCCGGTCCGGTTCGCCCTCGATCTGTCCGGTTTCCTGGCGGCGCTGCGGGCCATCGACACCACGGACGGCCCTCAGCCGGGCAAACACAACTGGTTCCGGGGCGCCACCCTGCGCACCTACGACGCGCAGGCCGAGCGCGCGCTCGCGGCGTTGGACGGCGACATTGACACCGATTCGGCGCGAGAGGTCTGGAAGACCGCGCTGGACACCCCCTGGGACGGAACGGATCGCTGGTTCCACGGCGACATCGCGCCGGGGAATCTCCTGCTCGAGGGCGGGGAACTGGCGGCCGTCATCGATTTCGGTACCTGTGGCGTCGGCGATCCGTCCTGTGACCTGGCGATCGCCTGGACGTTGCTGACCGCCGACGGCAGGCGAGCGTTCCGCGAGCGGCTTTCGGTCGACAGCGCGACGTGGGGGAGAGGCCGCGGTTGGGCGCTGTGGAAGACGCTGGTCACCTGCGCTCGGACGCGGGGCCGCACCGACGAGGAAGCGGTGAACGCGCGTCGCGTCTTGGCGGGGATTCTGGCGGGTCCTTCCGACCTCCGCCGAGCCTGACCCAATCGCGGCCCTGTTGGCCAGTAACCACCCGCGCGGGGGTGGCGGCGGATGTTTTGGGGTCGCGGCTGACAGATTCACGAACGGCGAATCGACCGCGTATGACAAAGACGAAGAATGGTCGCGCGGGCTCTGTGATTTTGCTTGCCTGGCGAGCCTCGTGGGTGTGTTAATTCCCTGTGGCATACCCGTAAATGTGCACACGCGCCCGCTGGGAAGAGCCCGCGAAAGCGGGCATTAATCGTTTGTCCGATGGTTTCGGCGGGTGTGGTCTATGTGTTGGAGAGGGACCTGTGAAACACAGAAGACGTAGTCGAAGACTGGCCGGTGGCATCGCCCTCGTGAGCACGGCGGCCTTGGTGGCACTGGGTCTCACGATCGGCTCGGGCACCAGTGCCGCGGCTCCGGGTGAGCTCACGCAGAATTACTCGTGCCCGTTCCCGTTGATCGGTAATCAGAACGTCTCGGTCACCATCAAGACCACGCAACCTTCGACGATCGAGACCGGGAAACTCACTCCCGCCATCGAGATCACCGCCGTGTCCAACGCGGGCAAGACGGCGACGGAAGGCCTTCGTCTCGTCGGTGCCGAATCCATCAAGGGCACCGCGAAGGCGACCTCCACCGTGACGATGCCCGGCAGCCAGGGCACGATGACGGTGAAGGTCGATTCCGACGTGCCGAAGCAGCCCATCCCGGCGGTGGGCAACGACCTCGTCGTGAACGCCACGGGCAGCGCGCCCGCGCTGAGGTTCGATCAGCCCGGCACCGCGACGCTCGCCGTGAACAACCTGCAGCTGGTGATGACCCCGCTCAAGGCCGACGGCACCGAAACCGGTCTCGGCACTTTCACTTCGGACTGCACGCTGGCGGCGGGGGCCGAGACCGTCCTGCAGACCTACACGGTGACCGGTTCGCCGGTCACCCCGGAAGCCGTTGTCGGCACGGGGAACCGCCCGCCGCTGAAGCAGGTCTACAGCTGCCCGTTCCCGTTGATCGGCAACCAGAACGTCACGGTCGACATCAACGCCACGCTGCCCGACACGATCCCGGTGGGCCAGTTCACCCCCAAGATCGATATCACCGCCGTCTCCAACGCGGGCGCGACCGCGACCGAAGGGCTCCGGCTCGTCGGTGCCGAGACCATCAAGGGATCGGCTCTGGCCACCTCGCTGGTTTCCAGCCCGCAGGGGCATCTCGCGGTCGGCGTGCCGACGGGTATCCCGCAGCAACCCATTCCGCCCAAGGGCAACGACCTGATCGTCAACGCGACCGGTTCCGCGCCGTCGCTGCGGTTCGACCAGCCGGGGACGGCCACGCTGTCGGTGCACGATCTGGTGCTGACCATGACGCCGTTGACGGCCTCCGGCGCGGAGACCGGCCTCGGCACGTTCGTCGCGGACTGCACCCCCGCGAGCGGCCAGGCCAACGTGCTGCATACCTTCACCGTCACCGCGGCGGCGGACACGACCGCGCCTTCGGCTCCCGGCGCCGTGACGGTCGGTGAGGTCACTCAGAACAGCGTCGCGCTGTCTTGGGGCGCCGCCACCGACAACGTCGCCGTGACCGGGTACGACGTCTACGCGGGCGCGAATCTCGTCAAGTCCGTGACGGGGACTTCGGCCACTGTGGACGGTCTCGCGCCGGACACGGAGTATTCGTTCACCGTCAAGGCGAAGGACGCCGCGGGCAACGTCTCGCCGGCCACCGCGCCTGCCACCGCCCGGACCACGAAGGCCCCGGACACGCAGGCACCGACGACGCCCGCGAACGTGCACTCGACCGGAACCACCCAAACCAGTGTGACGCTGGCCTGGGACGCTTCGAGCGACAACGTCGGCGTCACCGGCTACGACGTCTTGAAGGGCACCGAGGTCGTCAAGTCGGTCACGGAACCCCAGGCCACGATCGACGGTCTGACGGCCGATACCGAGTACACCTTCACCGTCGTCGCGAAGGACGCCGCGGGCAACGCGTCGGCGGCGAGTGCCGCTGTCACGGCGCGGACGCAGGCGGCACCGGACACGCAGGCCCCCGGTGCGCCGGGCAACCCGCGCTCGACCGGTACCTCGGCCTCCAGTGTCGGCCTGGCGTGGGACGCGTCGAGTGACAACGTCGGTGTCACCGGTTACGACGTCTACAACGGTGCCACCCTGGTGAAGTCGGTGACGGAAACCAGTGCCACCGTCGACGGCCTCGCCGCCGACACCGAGTACACCTTCACCATCGTGGCCAAGGACGCGGCCGGGAACAAGTCGGGGCCCAGTGCGCCGGTGACCGCCCGGACCGCCACCGCTCCCGACACCGAAGCGCCCAGCGTTCCGGCCGGTCTCGCCACGACCGACATCACTCAGTCCAGCGTCGCGCTGTCCTGGAACGCGTCGAGCGACAACGTCGGTGTCGTCGGCTACGACGTGTTCAACGGCGGCACCTTGGTGAAGTCGGTGACGGGGACTTCGGCCACTGTGGACGGTCTCGCGCCGGACACGGAGTATTCGTTCACCGTGGTGGCGAAGGACGCCGCGGGCAACGCGTCTGCCGCCAGCGCCGCGGTGACGGCGCGGACGCAGGCCGCGCCCGACACTCAGGCTCCCACCGTGCCGGGCAACCCGCGCTCCACGGGGACCACTCAGACCAGCGTGAGTCTCGAATGGAACGCGGCGACGGACAACGTCGGTGTTGCCGGCTATGACGTGTTCAACGGCGGCACCTTGGTGAAGTCGGTGACGGGGACTTCGGCCACTGTGGACGGTCTCGCGCCGGACACGGAGTATTCGTTCACCGTGGTGGCGAAGGACGCCGCGGGCAACGCGTCGGCGGCCAGCGCCGCCATCACCGTCCGGACGCAGGCCGCGCCCGACACGGTGGCTCCCGGCGTGCCGGGCAACCCGCGGTCCACCGGGACCACGCAGACCAGCGTGAGCCTCGCGTGGGAAGCCGCGACGGACAACGTCGGCGTCACCGGGTACGACGTCTTGAAGGGCACCGAGGTCGTCAAGTCGGTGACGGGGACTTCGGCCATTGTGGACGGTCTCACGGCCGACACGGAGTACACCTTCACCGTGGTCGCCAAGGACGCCGCGGGGAACAAGTCGGCCGCCAGCGCGCCGGTCACGGCGAAGACCCAGCCGAACACGTCCCCGATCGTCAAGTACAGCTATGACCTGACCGGCAAGACACAGCTGAAGAAGCTCTCCGGCCCGATCGACCTGCGCGGTGGCATCAACGCCGCGATCAGCCTGGCGAACGGGACCTTCGAGGCCGATCTGACGCTGAACCCGACGAGCGCGAACCTCACGCTCTGGGGCTTCGTCCCGGTCAACGCGAAGATCGAGTTCGCGTCGGCGGGCAAGACCACGGGCACACTGGCCGACGGCGTGCTCAAGTCGACCTCCGCGGTGACGGTCAAGCTGCCCCGGATCAGCGTCTTCGGCTTCCCGGTCTCGGCGAGCGCGAAGTGCCAGACGAAGACACCTGCCCAGATCCCGCTCCAGTCGAAGGCGGGCTTCGACCCGCTGGCCGGTGGCAAGCTCACCGGGTCCTACACCCTGCCGCCGCTGCAGGGCTGTGGGTTCCTCAACGACATCATCACCGCCGTCACCTCCGGCCCCGGCAACACGGTGGAGGTGAACCTCAAGCCGCGTCCGGTCGGCTGATCCCGCGCGATCCCTGATCCGGCCCCGTCGCATCTCGCGGCGGGGCCGGTTCGGCGCGGCGGATTCCGGCCAGCAGCAGCGCGGTCGCGACCAGGAGGATCGGCCACGGCGTGAAAAGGAGGACCGCGGCGATCAGCAGGGTCCAGATCCCCAGCGCCCACGCGATGAACCGGGGCGGGGTGATGCCGCGCCGGTCCAGCCACAGCACGGTCAGGCCGACCAGGACGAGCGGCACACCGAAACTGGCCGCGCTGAGCCAGAAGGCGCTGTTCGCGGGGCTCATGGCGGCGAGGTCGTCGTGCCACAAGGCCCCGCTGAACCAGGTGCCGGCATGACCGGCGGCCTTCATCACCGTGAGGGCACCGAGGGTGTGGGCCGCGCCGAACAGTGTGATGAGCCAACCCGCCCATTTGATCATGTCAACTCCCCGGTCAGTGTTATACGGTTGCGTATAACTTCAGGCTAGACCGGTTATACGGTGGCGTACAACCAGTGGAGAGGTGAGGTGGGCCACGGCATGGGCGCATTGCGCACACCGCGTGAGAAGTGGGTCGAAGAGGGGCTGCGGGCACTGGCGGAGGGCGGCGTGGAGGCGGTGCGCGTCGAGGCTCTCGCCAAGGCGCTCGAGGTGACCAAGGGCGGGTTCTACGGCTACTTCGCCGACCGCGCGGCTCTGCTGGAGGCGATGCTGGACGCCTGGGAGTACGAAAGCGTGGACGAGGTCCTTGCTCGCGTTGAGCAGGAGGGGTGCGACGCGCGGGACAAGGTCCGGCTGGCGGGCCGGCTCACCTTCTCCGGTGGCCGGCTGCTGCCCATCGATCTGGCCGTTCGCGACTGGGCTCGCCGCGACGAGGCGGTGGCCGAACGCCTGCGGCGGGTGGACAACCGGCGGATGCAGCTGGCCCGCGACGGGATCGCCACGTTCTGCGCCGACCCTGACGAGGTCGAAGCCCGTGCGCTGCTCGCCTTCTGTGCGGCGATCGGAAACCACTTCCTCGCCGCGGACCACCCGGGGCAGACCCGGATCCAGGTCCTCGCTCGCGCCGCCGACCTCATCCTCGGCGGACCGCCCAGTGATCCCAGCCGCTTCACCGGACCACCGGCGTGACTGGTCCGGGTTACTCCGAACGGCCCTGACGGGCTCGACGGCCAGGTAATAAGTTGCCGCTAACAACAAATCCTGCCGTCGATGAAGCCTGTGGGAAGGACCCTCATGAAGTCACCGAAGCGGCGTCGCGCGATAGTCGCGCTGTTGACCGCGACAGCGCTCCTGGCCGCCACGCCGGTGAGCGCCGCGCCACTGGCGGACGCACCGGGGGCGCCGGGTACCGGGGCGGCCTGGACGACCGGGGGCAAGGAAGGTTTCGGTACCGCCGCCGGTGCCGCGTCGAAGGTGTGGTTCACCCTCGGCCAGGGCATCAGTCACGAGATCTACTACCCGACCGTGGACACCGCGAACGTCCAGGACCTGCAGTACGTGGTGTCCGACGGCGCCGGTTTCACGCAGCTGGAACGCGATCACACCACCAAACAGCTGGTGCTCGCCGATCCGCGTTCGCTGAGCTACCGGCAGATCAACACCGCCACCAACGGCCGGTATCGGATCACCAAGACCCACACCGCCGACCCGGCCCGGTCCACGGTGCTGATCCAGACCAGGTTCGAGGTACTCAGCGGCGGTCCGCTGCAGTTGTACGCGCTGTACAACCCGTCCCTGAACAACAGCGGTATGGGAGACACGGGCGCCACCTCCGGCGGGCAGCTGGTCGCTTCGGACGGACCGGTGTCCAGCGCCTTGGCCGCCTCCACCGGTTTCGCGAAGGCGACCAGCGGCTACAGCGGGACCGCGAGCGACGGTTACGTCGACCTGAGCGCCGACCACGTACTCGGCGCGCAGTACGACTCGGCCTCGACGCCGGGGAACCTGGTGCAGCTGGGGCAGATCCCGGTGGGAACGGACACGACCTTCACGCTCGCGGTCGGTTTCGGAAGTGATCGCGGCGCCGCGTCGGCGAACGCGTCGGCCTCGCTCGCGGGTGGTTTCGCGGCGGCGGACAGCGCGTATCGCTCCGGCTGGAGCGGCTATCTCTCCTCGCTGGCCGCGGTGCCCCGGTCGATTTCGGGCGCCGGCTTGACCACGCAGTACAACGTCGCGCTGATGACCCTCAAGGCCCACGAGGACAAGACCTATCCGGGGGCGAACGTCGCCTCGCTCACCAATCCGTGGGGTGAGGCGAAGGACGCGAACGGCACAGGGGACTGCGGCTATCACGCTGTCTGGTCCCGCGACCTCTACCAGGTCTCGACCGCGCAGATCGCGGCGGGAGACTCGGCGGCGGCCAACCGATCGGTCGATTATCTGTTCACCGTGCAGCAGCGCCCGGACGGTTCCTTCCCGCAGAACACCCGGCTCGACGGCACCAACTGCTGGACCAGCCTGCAGATGGACGAGGTCGCCTTCCCGATCGTGCTCGCGTGGCAGCTGAGCCGGTTCGACGCGGGGATGTGGGCGAAGGTGAAGAAGTCCGCGGACTTCCTCGTCGCACGCGGTCCTTCCACGCCGCAGGAACGCTGGGAGGAGAACGGTGGCTACTCGCCGTCCACCATCGCCGCGGAGATCGCCGGACTGATCTGCGCCGCCGACATCGCCGAACGCAACGGGGACACCACGAGCGCCGCCCGCTATCGCCAGACCGCCGACCAGTGGCAGGCGCAGGTGAGCGCGTGGACGTTCACCACGTCCGGTCCGCTCGGCGACGGCCGGTACTTCCACCGCATCGACGGCAACGGCAATCCCGACGACGGCCAGAACATCTTCCTGCAGAACGGCGGCGGGAACCATGACGAACGTGCCATCATCGACGCGGGCTTCCTGGATCTCGTCCGTCTCGGCGTGAAGCCCGCGGCCGATCCGGACGTCGCCGCCTCACTGTCCGAAGTGGACTCCACGCTGAAGGTCGACACCCCGAACGGCCCGATGTGGTACCGGTACAACCACGACGGCTACGGCGAGACGGCGTCCGGAGGTCCCTACACCGGTGCCGGTGTCGGACGGCTGTGGCCGCTGCTCACCGGTGAACGCGGCGAGTACGAACTGGCCAACGGCCGCTCGGCGACGACGCATCTGTCCACTATGGCCGCCTCGGCGAATGCCGGTTTCCTGATCCCGGAACAGGTCTGGGACCGGCCGAGCGCCGGAGGCTTCACCTTCGGCGAAGGCACCGGCGCGGCGACACCGCTGGCGTGGTCGATGGCGCAGTTCGTCCGGCTGGCGCACTCGATCGACGCCGGTACCCCGGTCGAGACGCCGTCGGTGGTCAAGCAGCGGTACAGCGCGGCGTGCTCCGGCGTTTCGGCCGAGTTCACGGTGAACGCCACGACTTCGTGGGGGCAGAACATCTTCGTCGTCGGAGACCGCGCCGAACTCGGTGCGTGGAACCCCGCGAACGCCGTCCCGCTGTCGTCCGCCAACTATCCTTTGTGGACAGGTAAGGTCGGTCTGCCGAAGGGTGCTGCCTTCCAGTACAAGTACATCCGCAAGGAAGGCGGCACCGTCACCTGGGAATCGGGTGCCAATCGTGTCGGTACCGCCTCGGGTGGCTGCACACTGGCACTGAACGACACTTGGCGGCCCTGACCTCCCAAGTACATGAAGGCCCCCTTCCTTGCGTCTAGCGCAAGGAAGGGGGCCTTCATGTACTCACAGGCGAAGCATTAGGCCGGTCGTCACCCTTCGGTGGGGTCGGGATCGTTGTGCGGCACCATCTTCACGCAGTCACCTGGCGACTTGATCTCCTGGTCGGTGGCATCCGCCACCTGCTCGAAGTTCTTCACGAAGCTCTCGTAGATCGCGTTGTCGTTCAAGACCCGGATGACGTTCTCGTCGTTCTCGTGCAAGGACGGGTTATTGAAGTTCTGGCTTCCGGTGAAGACGACCTTGGTGCCCGGCCTCAGGTAATCGCCCTCGATCATCATGTTCTTCTCGTGGATACCGGCCTCGTTCCCGGCTTTGAACCCGCGGAGCCGCACTCGATCCGGCTTCCCCTTCATCAGCGCCTCGCACGAGCCCTCAGTCATCCGCAAAGCGACGATGTCCACCGAGCAACCCCGGGCGGCCAGGATCCGCAGCCGTTCGATGATCTTCATCCGGGTGAGTGACCAGACCCCGATGCGGATCTTGCTCTTCTCCGCCGAGCAGCCGACCTCCTTCAAGGTGTTCTCGACGGTGTCGTTGCCCGCGTCCTTGAGCCTCGGGTAGAAGTAGCTCTTGGTGCCGCCGGTGACGACGGGCGGGTTGGCTTCGTAGTAGTCGGGATTCGCCGTGGCCCCGTCCGCGACCTCGCGCAAGTCGACGAAGTAGTCGTTGTACCTGGCGAACAGGCCGGCATTGCCGACGTCGGTGTAGTAGCTGTTCCAGCCGCCTTTGCCGCCCGTCGTGTTCTCGCTGAAGTTGGCCGAGCCGGTCGCGACCACCGCGGAGGCGCCCATCGTCTGGTCGAACAGGAAGAACTTGTTGTGCATCGCGTTGCCGCCGTTGCACCCGCGGCCGTTCTTACAGTGCTTCGCCCACGAGTTCTTGTCGCCGGTCTTCTCAAGCCGGTTCTTCATCTCCCGGTAGTTCGGATGGTCCGTCGTCCTTCCGTCGACCAGGACCTGGACGTGCACTCCGCGCTCCGCGGCGTCCGCGAGCGCGTCCGTGATCGGCGCGTCCCGCAGCAGGAACTGCGCCGTCCTGATCGTCGAGTTCCCGGGCGCGCCGCGGATCAGCTTTTCGAGATGTTCGACGATCTGGCCGCCGCCCGGGGTGTTGAAGTCCGCCCGGGTGGTGAGCTTCGACGGCGCGGACGCGGCGGCGGCCGGGACACCGGTCGCCGCCGCCACCAGCAGCGCGCCCGCCAGTGCGCCGAGCCGCAGACGCGACTTCCCTCCGGACGCGGTCGTCCTGTGCGGTTCCATTCCGATTCCTCCCCATGGCCGGATCTGCTGCCGGGGTCCACGCTCTCGACCGCGGGACACCGTGGCAAGCGAAACCGCCCGGAATGGGAGGCTGGGATGAAACCTTCCCCCTGACCTGCGACGACGCCGGAGAGGGAGACGTGATCTCACGAATACGCGCGGCGAATGGCCCGCGATGAGACACTGAAAAGCGGTCAGGCACCTGGCGCGGAGGGGGCTCAGCGGGATGGGGAGTGAGGCGGCTGCCCGGCTGGCGGCACTTCTCACCGAGCACAAACAGCGGAGCGGGCTGAGTTACGAACAGCTCGGACGCAAGGTGCATTCGAGCCGGTCGACCGTGCACCGCTACTGCACGGGACGGAATGTCCCCGCGACGTTCGCGCCGATCGAGGCGATCGCGACGGCCTGCGGCGCGAGCCGGGAGGAGCTCGCGAAGCTGTACCGGTCGTGGGAACGCGCGGACCTGGGCGACGCCACGGTCCAGGACACCCCCGGCACGGACACCGTCGTCCCGGACGCCGACGTGGTCGTGCCCGAGCGGAGGCGGCCGCTGACCAAGATCGCGCTCGTCGCGGTCCTCGGGGTCGTCCTGCTCGCCGGAGGCGCCATGGCGAATCCGCCGGACCGGCGGGTGCCCGGCACGGCCCCCGCCGTCCAGGCGTCGATGTGGACGAACGCGCCACGCGCGATCGAGCCGGAATTCGTCGGGGTGACGGCGAACTCCAACACCGGGCAGATGCCGTCGTTCGGGGTCGGGTCCGTCCGGTTGTGGAACACCCGTACCCGGTGGCAGAACCTGGAGCCCGCCCGCGGCCGTTACGACTGGAAGACGCTCGAACGGCTCGTGACCGGCGCGCGCGGAGCCGGCCTTCCGGTGACCATGACCTTCGGCGGCACCCCGTCCTGGGCGAGCCCGAACAGCCCGAAGTCCGTTTACACCGACGACTCTCGCACCGGCCCGCCCGACGACCCGGCGGACTGGGAACGGTTCGTGCGCGCGGTCGCCGAGCAGTACCGGGGCCGGATCGACGCCTACGAGCTGTGGGACATGGCCAATCATCAGGACTTCTTTTCCGGTTCGATGGCCGAACTGGTGGAGATGACGCGGCTGGCGAGCCAGGTGATCAAGGCAGCGGACCCGGCCGCCACCGTGGTGTGCCCGTCCATGGGCGAGCTCTGGGATCCCTCGGCGTTCGAGAAGTTGCGGCAGTTCGCCCGGCTCGGGGGCTATGACCATTGCGCCGCCGCCGCGGTGAAACTGGCTCCCCGCAACGACTCCGACCCGCCGGAGACGATGCTGCCCTTGGCGCGGGAGATCGAGAAGGCACTGCACGAAGCAGGCGCCGGCGTCAGGTTGTGGAGCACCGGCTCGGCCTACGACGTGAACAGGCAACAGCCCGTGGACGCCGATCGGGGCGCGCAGCACGCGGCCCGGTTCTTCCTTTCCGGGCTGTACGCGCAATACCGCCGGATGTACTTCTACAACTGGGGCAGCGCCAAGATACCGATCGTGCTGCAACCCGTGGGCGGTCCGCATACGAAGGCGGCGCGACACGTGGAACGCCTGAACCAGTGGTTGAAGGGCAGCCGGATCCACTCCTGCGGGCAAGGGCGCGAAGCCGGGCTGCCCGACCATCTTTGGCAGTGCCGCTTCGACCAGGGCGGCAGGAATTTCCTGATCTGGTGGACCATCGACCGATCCGATCGGATCCCGTCGGCGCCGGGCACCACCTCGGTCGAACGGCTCGACGGGACCGGCACACCGGTCGAACCCGGTGCCGACGTCACCGTCACCGGCAGCCCGATCCTGCTCCGGATCGGCTGAGGCCGGACTTCAGCCGCTGTTCAAGGTGGACACGACCGCCGCCACGGTCACCGTGTTGAACACGAAGGCGATGATCGCGTGCGTCGTCACCGTCCTGCGCATCTCGCGGGAGACGACGTCCACGTCGGTCGTCCCGAACGTCGTCATCACGGACACCGCGAAGTAGATGTAGTCGGACCACTCGGCGGGTCCGTCGTCGGGGAACCGCAACGCCTTCCCCTCTTCGACCACGTTGTCCGCGTGGTAGGCGATCGCGAAGGACACGAGGACACAGATCCACGCGACGACGACCAGTGCCACCGCCACCCCCACCCGCATACCCGCCGGCAGGCTCTCGCCGCCCAACCCCGGCATCCACACGATCGCCACCGCGAGCGCGGCCGCGGCGATGAAGATCGACACCCCCGGCCCCGGCGCCGTCCCGAAGACGTAGCGCTGCACGAACGTGCCGCGGCTCTCCCGGTATGCCCAGTCCTGGATCTGTTCCGAGGTCGCTGCGCCGAAGGCGGCCACCGTCACGACGAGATAGCCGACGAGGTAGGCGAGAAGGACCAAGACGCCGCCGTCCACCGACGCGATCGACAGCACGTCGTCGCCGAACGCGATCGCCAACACGGCGACGAGCAGCGCGAACGCGAGGCTCAAGCCGCTCCGGCGCCGCTCGGACAACCAGATTCGAGCCGTTTGCCGAGACAGTGCCGTCTCCCTTCGCCCGCGTCGAGGGGCCAGTGTCGCACCAGAGCCCTGCCCGCGGCGCGTCGGTGGTACTCCATTCCAGTGATGTGACATTTCGTGGCAATGTGTCAAACTTCAGGGGTGTCGAAGGGGATATGTCCGGAGTACGAGGGGGACGAATGGGGCAGGGGTTCTCGGTCGAACCGGCCGCGGTGCGCGCGCTCGGCGACCTGGTCCTGCGGGCCGGCGCGGGTGCCGACAGCTATCGCCAGTGGTTCGACCGGCTGCTCGGCGCCGGGGCGGGGTTCGACACCGAACGCGGTGAGGGCTTCCTCGCCGCGGCCTGGCCGAAACTGGACCTATGGCAGCGCACGGCATTGAGCCAGTCGAGGTTCGCGGCCGATCTCGCCGCGAGCGGCGGGCACGAGCTGCGCTGCGTGGCGCACTGGTACGGCGTGGTGGACGCGCGGGCGGCGGAGTTGCTGGACCGGCTCAACCCGGAGCCGGACGCCGCGCGGGTCCCGGCGGACGAGGTACGTGACCCGGTGGGGGCCGCGTCGTTCCGCGACGCCGTCCCGGTGGGCTACGGCGGACCCGATCCGGAGGCGGTCACCGACCCGTCCTGGTGGCCGGTGAAGGCCGAGCAGGAGCGCCAGGAACTGCTCGACCTCGGCGGGTCGCTGGGCGACGTCGCCGAGGTGATCAAGATCCTCACCGGGTCCGACAAGGACTTCATCACCATGATCGCCGACCTGCTCGTCGGAGACTGGACCGTGCTGCAGGAACAGGCGGTGCTCTACAACGACGCCGCGACGGGTCTGGAGCACATCGCGGCGAACATCGACCAGGGCCGGTTCGGGATCCAGGAGGTGTGGGCGGGGGAGGCCGCCGATCGGGCGAAGAACTGGCTGGCCGCCTACCGGGCCTGTGTGTTGCAGCTCGCGCAGTACTTCCGCGGCGCGTGCCGCGCGATCCAGGCGCTGGCGAAGCTCGCCTACCATCTGATGCAGGAGATCCGGCACGGCTACAGCTCGACGATCGACATCGCGCTGATGATCCTCACCAAGGGCAGGAAACTCGGGCTGGAAAGAGGAGTCCGGGCGGCGGAGGTGATCAGCGAAGCGCTGGGCGAGATCGGGCGCGGTGGCAAGATCGTGAAGATCGCGAAGGACCCCAAGATGCGGGAAATCCTCCACCTGGTGCTGTCCTTCGACGAGGTTGTCGGTGCCATCCAGACGCTGATCAGCGCCGCGCTCGGGCTGGCGCATTCGTTCGCGGGGCAGAAGACCCTCGACGAACTCCTGCAAGCCACCATCGCGATGGGTGAACCGCCGCAGTGGCCGGAGGACTACGAGCACCGGGACGCCGAATGTCCCGCCAAGGGCAAGCGGGTGCTGTTGTGACGGGACACGATCCGTTCGATTCCGAGCAGGGGGAGCGGGCACGGCAGACGGTCATGCGGTTGCTGGCGGCGACCGGCGGCGCCGCCGGGGATTTCGCCGGAGAGGTGCTCGCCGGGCGACGGCGACCGCATGAGCTGCTGGCCCATGGTCCGCTCCTGGACGAGTTCGTCCGGGACGCGCGCGGCTGGTGGAAGCTCCTCGACGCCTTGCCCGCCGAGGAACGGCAACGCCTCGCCGCCGAAGCCTGGTCCTCCTTCGAACGACAGGTCGGCGAACTGGCCACTTTGGACGTCGACGACGAGGTCGCCGAGCTGGAAGAACTGGCCGCGCCGGCACAGGGCACGCCCGCCTCTTCCCGGCGAACCCGCGACGACGATGACGACGACTGGTCCGACCGTTCCTATCTGGAGCCGCTCTGAGCCGAGATGTCACCCGCCGGCGTCGCTGACCGCGTTCGCCTCGTCGACCTGTGACATGTGCTCTTCGGCCCAGTTCCGGAGCGCCGCCAGCGGAACGTCCAGCGACAGACCCAGGTCGGTCAGCCCGTAGTGCACCCGGGGCGGCACGGTGGGCTCCACCCGGCGTTCGACGAGTCCGTCACGGACCAGGCTGTGCAAGGTCACCGACAGCATTTTCTGGGACACGCCGGGGATCCGGCGCCGCAACTCGGCGAAACGCACCTCGTGCGGGGCCGCCTCCGCGAGGACCTTGACCGCCATGGACGTCCATTTCGTCCCGATGCGGTCCAGCAGGCGGCGGGTAGGGCACTCGGGGTCGAAGAGATCACCGCGCCGGGAGGTCACCTGGAGCTCACCACCTGTGTCGAAAGTGCCGTCTTGGCGGCATCGCCGAAGTTACCTACGGTTTTCTGGTAACCAATGGTAACCACAACGGAGGCGACGTGCCCTCATCGCGACGGATCACCGTCAACGGCATCCAGGTCAACGTGGCCGTCGCGGGCAGCGGGCCCGCGGTTCTGCTGTTGCACGGGTTCCCGCACACCTGGCGGCTCTGGAGCGGGATCATCGGCCCGCTGGCCGAACACCACCGGGTCATCGCCCCGGATCTGCGCGGGTTCGGCGACAGCACCCGTGCCGCCGAAGGCTACGACGCGAGCACGCTGGCCGCGGACGTCGAGAGCGTGCTCGACGCGCTCGGCGAACCGAATGCGGCCGTGGTCGCCATCGACGCGGGCACTCCGGTCGCCTTCCTGCTCGCCCTGCGGCGACCGGATCTGGTGCGGCGGCTCGTCCTGATGGAGTCACTGCTGGGTCCGCTGCCCGGCGCCGAGGACTTCCTCGCCGGTGGCCCGCCGTGGTGGTTCGGCTTCCACGCCGTTCCCGGGCTCGGCGAAACGGTCCTTGTCGGACACGAGGCGGAGTACGTCGACTGGTTTCTCACCTCGGGCACCCTCGGACGTGGTGTGGCGCCGGAAATCCGCGACGCCTTCGTCGAGGCCTACACCGGCCGGGAAGCCCTGCGCTGCGCCTTCTCCTACTACCGCGCCATGCCGGTCAGCGCGCGCCAGATCGGCGAGGCGGTCGCGGCCCGCCGTCTCACCGTGCCCACGATGGCGATCGGCGCCCATCCGGTGGGCCGCGCGCTGGAACGGCAATTGCGTCCCGTCACCGATGACCTCACCGCTCACCTGCTGCCGGACTGCGGCCATATCATCCCGTTGGACAAGCCAGGGGAACTGCTCCGCCTGCTGGCCCCGTTCCTCGCCGCCTGCTGACGGCGACCGTGTGTCCACAGTGGAGCGTGCCCTTTCGGGCAAGGAACGTTGTCTGTCCGCACAGAGCGCGTACACGGACGGTGAGTGGCTGGCATGGTGTCCGCGTTGACGCCCCGGCCCCTCGAAGGGATGGCAGATGAGTTTCCAGGTCGTACCGGCCGAAATCGGCAAGCACGCGGCCAACGTCGACGGGATCGCCGAGCGGCTGGACACGGTGCTGGCGGCGGCGAACACCGCTGCCATGTCGGACGAAGCCTATGGTCTGATCTGCGCGTTCGTCCCGCCGTTCATCAACCCGGCGGAGGAGAAGACGATCGACTCGATCAAGGCCGCGATCGACGGCGTCAAGGCGACCGCCGCCAATCTGCGCACGGCCGAACAGTCCTACACCGAGCAGGACGCCGCCGGTGTCGACATGTTCAAGCAGTACGAGGCCGCGATCCCGGCGACGCCGAAGGAGAAGACACAGCGATGACCAACCCGCTCGTCGCCACACCGAAGGATTCCACCACCGCGGTGTCCGGCGTTCCCCTGCTCGAGTCCGCGACCGAGCTCAAGGCGTCCATCGAAAGCGGCGACTGGGCGTCCGTCGCCCTCGGCGCGGTCGGCACCGCCATGGACGCGGTCTCCGCCGCCCTCGATCCGTTCGGCACCATCCTCGCCGCCGGGGTCGGCTGGCTGATGGAGCACGTCGGACCGCTGAAGGAGGCGCTCGACGCCCTCGCCGGAGCGCCGGACGAGATCACCGCGCACGCCGAGACCTGGCAGAACGTGGCCGGTGAACTCGGCTCGATCAGTGCCGACCTGGACGCGATGGTCGTGGCGGAAACCGCGAACTGGGCCGGTTCCGCGGGCGATGCCTATCGCACGCGGGGAGCGGACGTCGCGGCGCTGATCGGTGCCTGCCGGCAGGCCGCCGACGGCGCGTCGTCCGGCACCCGGATCGGCGGAGAGGTGGTCACCGCGGTCCGCACCCTGGTCCGCGACACCATCGCCGAACTGATCGGCAGGCTGATCAGCTGGGCACTGCAGGTACTGGCGACGCTCGGCCTCGGCATGACCTGGGTGCTGCCCCAGGTCACCGCGGCCATCGCGAAGACCGCCTCCAAGATCGCCACCGTCGTCACCAAACTGGTCAAGGCGATGAGCGCGCTCGCGCCGTTGATGAAGAAGGCGAAGAACATCTTCGCCGAGGCGGAGAAGGCGCTCCGCAAGATCGACGCGGGCAAGACCGGCCCGGCGGGGAAGCCCCGTGGCCCGAAACCGGGCGGCGGCGAGTACAGCGGTACGCGCGGCGGAGGCGGCAAGGGGAAGAATTCCAAGCCGCAACCCGAGCAGCCGCCCGGGCTTTCCCCGAACCTCGGGAAGTTCGACGAGCTGACCCAGGCGCAGAAGGACGCGGCGCTCAAGATGAAACAGTGGATCCGCGACCACAAGGACAGCGGCCAGTTCGGCGCCTGGCACAACGGTGTGGACGACAACAAGCTCAACTCGCTCGGCTTGGGGAACAGCCCCACCCCCGGTCCCGGCTCGACCTGGGGCGGCAGGATCTACGGGAACCATGGTCAGGCGGGCGGCAAACTCGGGAACGAGGGCCGGTTGCCGCACAACGGCAAGACGAGCGACGGCAAGAAGCCCGCCGATCAGCCGTTCGGCCCGGACGGGAAGCCGATGAAACCGTACGACGGCAAGTACTACGAATTCGACGTCCACCCGACGCCGCGGTACGACAACAAACCCATCAGGGACGCCGACCAGTACACCGACTTCAACGGGAAACCGTTGCCGGAGAACCAGCGGCCGAAGCCGGATCGCATCGTCAAGGACGACAACGGCAAGTTCTATTACGCGCCGGGCCACTACGACAAGTTCTACGAGATCCCTTGATCGTCAGCCGGGGAGGGTGGTTTCTCGGAGGATATCGTGTCGCGAAAGCCACTTTCGGGACATCAGGCGTCGCGAAAGTGGCTTTCGCGACATGCCCTGGGCATCGGCCACTTAGGACATCGATAGCTCGGCGAATTCCGTTTTGGTGCCCTCCGCGGCCGGAAGGCCCAGTTCGGCGTAGCGGGCGATCGCGCGTTCGTAGTGGTCGCGGACGGTTTCCGGGTCTGAGGCGGCCCGGGCGAGCCCTCGGTGGGCGCGTGCGATCTGCTCGTGGCAGCCGTACCGGGTCGCCACGGCCAGGGCTTCGGCGTGGTTCGCACCCGCCGTGTCCGGGTAGCCGCACGCCAAGCAGGCTTCGCCGAGTCCGTTGAGCGCCCACGATTCGCCGTCGCGCCCGCCGTGCCGCCGGAACAGGTCGAGCGCCTGACGGTGGTGGGCCGCCGCGTCGACCGGACGGCCGTCCAACGCTTCGGCCCGCCCGAGCCCGTCGATGGCCCATGCCTCGCTGCCCCGGTGGCCGAGCTTGCCGAACAAGGCCGCGGCTTCGGCGTGCAGGCGGCAGGAATCGGCCAGTCCGCCTTCGTTCGCGGCGAGCTCCCCGAGACCGATCTTCACCCAGGCCTCGCCGAACCGGTGGCCCGCCGCCCGATGCAGCGCCATCGCCTGCCGAAGGTGCTCGTATCCCTCTTCCCGGCGGTCGATCCGGGCTTCCACGGTGCCCAGCCGGGTGAGCTGATGAGCTTGCCCGGTCAGATCGCCGAGCCGGTGGAACAGGGCCAGCGCGCGGGTGTAGTAGTCGGCGGCCTGCCGGTAGTATCCGGCGCTCTCCTCGATCATCCCGACGTTTCCCAGCGCGCGTGCCTGGCCGAGCGGATTTTCGGCCTCACCGAACAAGGCGTACGCCGTCCACATGTCCGCGGCGGCGGACACGGCTCTGCCCGCTTGCATATGGAGGCCGCCGACGGCGACCAGCGCGCTCGCTTCGGCGGCTCGGTCACCGATGGCGCGGGCGGCCTTGATGGCGTGCCCGTGGACGGCCAGCGCCGCCGTCTCGTGATGCCCGTCGAGGTAGCGGAACAGCAGCGCGGACAGCGTGACGACGTGTTCGGGACGGCCGCCCGCGGCCAGCGCCTGGACGGTCGGCAGTTCGGCGTCCAGCCAGTCCCGCGCGCTGTCGGCGTCGTCGAGTGCGGGCATCGCGCTTT
Organism: Amycolatopsis sp. NPDC049868; assembly: GCF_044461365.1. Lineage (NCBI taxonomy): Bacteria > Bacillati > Actinomycetota > Actinomycetes > Pseudonocardiales > Pseudonocardiaceae > Amycolatopsis > Amycolatopsis sp. NPDC049868. The sequence continues at coordinate 289,472 of NZ_JBITKV010000009.1, forward strand.
CCGGCGAGGCGACCGAAGGCCGGCGGTTCGCTTCGCCGGGGTAGAGACGATCCATCGCCGCCGCGACGGTGGCGAGGTAGTAGCCGTAGACCCGGTCGAGTGCGGCGGGCTCGTCGTGTTCGCTCTCGATCTCCGCGGCGTACGCCTTCAGCAGGTCGTGCATGCCGTAGCGGTCGGTGCCGATGGGGTGGACCAGGTGCGCGCGGACGAGGGCGTCCAGCCGGGCCCGGGCCTGGTCGAAGGAGCTTCCGGTCAGCGCGGCCAAGGCGTACGAGTCGAACACGGGCGCCGGATGCCTGCCGAGGAGGGCGAAGGCGCGGATGGTGTCTTCGCTGAGCTGCCGCAGCGACCACGAGAACACCGCTCGCACCGCGGCCCGCTGATCACCGCCGGAACTGAGCAGCTTCAAGGTCTGCTGGGCGGCACGCAGTTCGCCGACCAGCCGGGACAGCGGGGTGGCGGTCCGGGACACGGCGAGTTCGGCCGCCAGGCGCAAGGTGAGCGGCAGCCGCACACAGCGTTCGGCCAGTTCGGCGGCGGCTTCGGGTTCGGCGTCGACCCGGGTGCCGATCAGCCGCCGGAGCAGGTCGGCCGCGTCGGCCACGGACAGCGGGTCGACGTCGACCCGGTGTGCGCCGTGGAGCGCGACCAGACCCGCCAGCGAGTCGCGGCTGGTGACCACCACGGTGCAGGTGTGCGTACCGGGGAGCAAGGGCCGGATCTGTTCGAGCGTCGCCGCGTTGTCCAGCATGACGAGCATCCGCCTGCCTGCCACCTCGGTACGGAACCGGGCGGCGCGTTCCGCCTCCCCGGGCGGCATCCGCGTGCCTTCGGGCAGCAGCGCGGACAGGAGCGCGGCCAGCGCGTCGGAAGAACGCATCGGCTCGCCGGGGGCGTAGCCGCACAGATCCAGGTACAGCTGCCCGTCCGGAAAGCGGTCCCGGATCCGGTGTCCCCAGTGCACGGCGGTCGCGGTCTTGCCCGCCCCGGCCGTACCGGTGAGGCAGACGAGGACCGGTTCTTCCCCGGTACCGTCGGCGAGCCGGTCCAGTTCGGCCAGGACATCGGCCCGGCCGGTGAACGCCGCGACGTCGGCGGGCAGTTGGGCGGGCACGGGAACCGCCGCCGCGCCTGCCGTCGGCAGGTCATGGCGGAGGATGGCCTCGTGCACGGCGGCCAGTTCCGGTCCGGGGTCCGCGCCCAGTTCTTCTCGCAGTGCGCGAAGAATCCGTTCGTAGTGGGTGAGCGCGTCGGCGCCGCGGCCCACGGCGTACAGCGCCCGCATCAACGCCGCCGCGGCGGGTTCCTGCAGGGGATGCTCGTCGGTGAGTTCGGTCAGGCGGGTGAGTGTCGCGGCCGCGTCGCCGTCACGGATCTTGGCGTCGGCCCACGCGACGACCGCCGCCGTGTACTCCTGGCGCAGGGTCCGGCGGGTGCGTTCGGCCCAGTCGCCGCGCAGCCCGGCCAGCGGTTCGCCTTCCCAGAGTTCGAGTGCCGCGCTGAGCCCGGCGACGTCGGTCGGGTGCTCGCGGAGAAGACGCCGGAACCGGAAGACGTCGACCTGTTCGGGCCGGGCGACGAGGCGGTAACCGCCGGGGTCCCTGGCGACCTGGGCGCCATCGGGATCGGCCTGTTCCAGCGCTCGCCGGATCCTGGTGATGTGGGCCTGCAGCGAACGGCGCACCTGTTCGGGCGGCGACTCGCCCCAGACCCGGTCGATCAGCAGGTCGACACCGACGGTGCGGCCCGCTTCGAGTAGAAGTACGGCGAGTACGGCCTGTCTGCGCGGCTCGCCGATGGCGACGGCTTGCCCGCGCACCTGCAGCCGGACCGGCCCCAGCACCCGGAAATCCACTTCGTCCCCTCGCAATCCCCCCCGACCGGAAGAATGGTAGAGCCGGTATTTCGGTCGCCACAACACAATCACAACATTTTTCGGTGGAAGGACGATCAGAATTCCTTTTACCGCAAGGGAAAGGAACGGAAAGAGCCGGTATCCGGTTGGCGGGTAACCCGGCGAGGTACCCGGGGAACGAGCTGGAAACGGAATGATATTCAGGAAGCTCGCCGCGGCGAACATGCTCGACGTCGTGGCTCCCGACCGCCGGACCTCAGGGTGGTCACCGCAACCACCGAGAAGAACGGCCACGGCCTGCCGCGAGCAGCGGACCCCGCGCGGGTGCCGTCGGCCCTCACCTGGAGCCACCGTCATGACGATCCCGTTGTCCGTACTCGATCTCGCCGTCCTCGGCACCGAGTCCACCAGCGCCGGCGTACTGGCCGAGACCACCGCTCTCGCGCGGTGCGCCGACGAGTTGGGCTACCGGCGTTTCTGGGTGGCCGAACACCACAACATGCGCAGTGTCGCGGCCACCTCGCCGCCGGTACTGATCGCCCATCTCGCCGCCGTCACCCGGCGGATCAGGGTCGGTTCGGGTGGCGTGATGCTGCCCAACCACTCCCCGCTCGTGGTCGCCGAGCAGTTCGCCATGCTCGAAGCCTTGTACCCCGGCCGGATCGATCTGGGCATCGGCCGCGCGCCGGGCACCGACCCGGCCACGGCGGCCGCGTTACGGCGACCGGACGACGCCGATTTCCCCCGACAGGTGCGGGACGTGCTCGGCCTGCTCGGCGATCCGCGGTCGCGCGAGGGGATCTGGGACCACTTCGCGGCGACTCCGGTGCCGACCAGCATGCCTGGTGTCGTCTTGCTCGGTTCGGGGGAGCGCGGGGCGCGGCTGGCGGGCGAACTCGGCGTCCCGTTCGCGTTCGCGCACCACCTCCGCACGTCCGGTGGCTCCTTCGAATCGCTGCGGGTGTACCGCGACTCCTTCGTCCCGTCCGCCGTGCTGCCGGAGCCGTATGTCCTCGTTTCGGTCAACGTCCTCGTGGCGGACACCGACGCCGAGGCGGACCGGCTCGCCGATCCGCACCGGCTCCGGATGCTGGAGATGCTGGCCGGCGTGCAGCCGTTGCTGCTGCGGTCGCCGGACTCGGCCGCCACGCACCCGCATCTCGGCAAGGCCCGCCGTCTTCCGCTGACCCTGATCGCCGGCGCGCCCGCCACCGCCGCCGCGGGGCTGGCGGAACTGGCGGACGCGACCGGGGCCGACGAATTCGTCGTGGCCCCGGTGGCCCGCGGCGAGGCGGCCGTCCGGAGCCTCGGCCTGCTCTCCGGCGCTCAGTCCGTGGGCGCGAGCCGAGCGCGGACGAGCTCCGCGGACGCCGGTCGGGCACGATCAGGCTCATGACGCGAGACGCAGACGACCGTTCGCTGTACGAGACGATCCACCGACGCCGGGACACCAGGGGCGAATTCACCGGAGAGCCGATTCCGGCGGAGGTACTGCGTCGCGTGTTGAGCGCGGCGCACGCCGCACCCAGCGTGGGCCTGTCTCAGCCATGGGATTTCGTCGTCGTGTCCGATATGGACCTTCGGAAGAAGTTCCGTGAGCACGTGCTGGCCGAACGTGAAGTGTTCGAGGGCGGGCTGGCTGCCGAGAGGGCCCGCGTCTTCGCGCCGATCAAGATCGAGGGGATCGTGACGTCTTCCCTGGGAATCGTGGTCGGCTACGACCCGTCACGCGGCGCGCCGGATGTCCTGGGGCGGCACGCGATCGCCGACGCCGGCCTGTACTCGGTGTGCCTGGCCATTCAGAACCTCTGGCTGGCGGCGACGGCCGAAGGGCTCGGCGTCGGATGGGTCAGCTTCTACCGCGAAGAGTATTTGCGCGAATTGGTGGGGTTGCCCGGACATGTGCGTCCGGTGGCGTGGCTGTGCGTCGGCCCGGTGCGAGACCTGCCGACGGTGCCCGATCTGGAACGACACGGCTGGCGGGAACGGCTTCCGCTCGACGCGGTGCTGCACTTCGAGCAGTACTCGAAGGGGCAGGTGGGCGGTCCGTGAAAGAGGTTTTCAGCGCAGCTTGTCGACCTCGGCGATCCGCTCCCAGCGGGCGCCGAGCGCGTTGAGCAGCGCGGCCATGTCGATGTCGTCGTCACCGTCGAGGAGTGCCTTGTCCAGCCGCCGGGCGCGGCGGTTCACCTGGCTCAAGACCGATTTGCCCTCGTCGGTGAGCGAAAGCAGTTTGCGCCGCGCGTCGTGCGGGGATTCGACGCGCCGGATGAGACCTCGCCGCTCCAGCCTGCGGCACAGGTCGGCCATCGTCGAGGTGTCGAGGGCGACCGCGCCCGCCAGCGAGCTCTGGTCGCTTCCGGGATAGGCGCGGACCGCGGACAGGACCGCGAACTGCGGACCGGTCAGTACCGGATCCACGTGACGGTTCCACGCGGCGAGATACGCCTGGTACAACCGGCGGGCGCCGTAGCCGGGGGCCGCCAGCAGGTCGGAGGGCGGCGCTGGAGTGACGGCCGGCGTGTCGTCCCTGCGCCTGCTCGTACGCGCCGATTCACCCATCGCTGCTCCTTGTCGGCTCCAACCCGCTGTCCGGGCCCCCGAGGTGATCCTACGTGTCCGGACGGTCGCTCACGGGCAAGCCGCCGAGATCTGTCCGCCGTCACCTCTTGCGTATCCGGATAGTACGTGCTCGGATTAATGTGGAGGTGGTCGACGATGGACCGGAACCTGTTCAACGACATCTGTTTGCGCCAGCTGACGTTCTCGGGGGTGCACGAGGGCGAGACCGTGGTGGTGCTGACCCGCGGCGGCGAGCGGGCGGAGTACGCCGACGCCTTCTTGTGGGCCGCCCAGCAGCTGGGTGCCTCGGCCTACCACATGCGGCTGCCCTCGCCGGTCAGCGCGGCGGGCGCGTGGGCGGTGGGCGACTCGGGGCTCGGGAACATCCCGTTGGCGGTCGAGGCGCTCAAGAGCGTCGACATGGTGGTCGACTGCACGTTCCTGTTGTTCAGCAAGGAACAGTTCGCCATCCAGGACGCGGGGACCCGGATCCTCACCGCCGTCGAACCGCCCGAGCTGCTGGCCCGGCTCATGCCGACGAAGGAACTGCGCGAGCGGGTGGAGATCGGCGCGGAGCTCCTGGCCAAGGCCGGCACGATGCGCATCACCAGCCCGGCGGGTACCGATGTCACGTACCAGCTCGGCGTGTATCCGACGTTGTCCGAGTACGGCTACACCGACACCCCGGGCCGCTGGGACCACTGGCCGGCGGCGTTCGTGTTCACCGGCGGCGCCGACGACGGCGTCGACGGGAAGATCGTGCTGTCGCCGGGCGACGTGCTGCTGCCGTTCAACACCTATGTGCAGACCCCGGTCGAGATCACCATCGAGCAGGGCTTCATCCAGGACATCCGCGGCGGCGCCGGATCGTCCGGACTGGACGCGGATCTGCTGCGCTCCTACATCGAAAGTTTCGAGGATCCTCGCGGCTACGGCATGAGCCACGTGGGCTGGGGGCTCGACGAGCGCGCGCACTGGCACGGCCTCACCCAGTTCCCCGGCGGGATGGGCATGGAACTGCGGAGCTTCTACGGCAACGTCATGTTCTCCATCGGCCCCAACAACGAGCTCGGCGGCCCGAACGACACGCCTTGCCACTTCGACATCCCGATGCGCGGTAATTCCCTTTACCTGGACGACGAACTGATCGTCGACAACGGTGAGCTGACCGTCGCCGAGATGCGTCCGGCGGGCCGTCGATGAGCGACCACCACATCGGGATGATCGTCCCCAGCTCGAACCTCACGATGGAGACCGAGCTGCCGCGGATGCTGCGCGCCAGGGAGGAGGCGGAACCGGGCGACCGGTTCGTCTTCCATTCCGCGCGGGCCCGGATGCGGCACGTCGAACCCGAACAGCTGCGCGCGATGAACGCCCAGGCCGGCCGCGCGGCGGCCGAACTCGCCGACGCCAAACCCGACGTCGTCGCCACCGCGTGCCTCGTGGCGATCATGGCGCAGGGACCTGGTTACCACTGCACCGCCGAGGACGACATCACGCGTGTGCTGCGTGAAGAGGGCTGCGAGTCGCCGGTCGTCTCCAGTGCCGGTGCGCTGCTGTCCGGGCTCGGTGCGCTCGGCGCCCGCAAGGTCGCGATCATCACGCCGTACATGAAGCCGTTGACCAAGGCTGTGGCGGATTACATCGAGGATGCCGGTTTCGAGGTCGCCGACGCCCTTTCCTTGGAGGTGCCGGACAACCTCGCCGTGGCGCGGCTGGATCCCGCCGGGTTGCGAGAGCACCATCGCAGGCTGAATCTGTCCGATGTGGACACTTTGGTGCTGTCCGCCTGTGTGCAGATGCCGTCGCTGCCCGCGATCCAGCCGGTGGAGGACGAGATCGGGATCCCGGTCCTGTCGGCGGCGACGGCCACGACGTTCCGGATCCTGACGGAACTCGGGGTCGAGCCCACGGTGCCCGGCGCCGGGAGGTTGCTCAGTGGCGCGGAAGCGTTGACGAAGACGGGAGGCGGGCATGGCCGCGAGTCAGTCGTTTGAGGTCGTTGTCGTCGGTGGCGGGCTCGGTGGGCTCTGCGCGGCGTTGTCCTTGCGGCAGCGGGGTTTGCGCGTCACCGTGGTCGAGGCCGCGCCACAGCTCGGCGAGATCGGCGCGGGGATCCAGACCGCGCCGAACGCCAGCCGGATCCTCATCGGGCTGGGGCTGCGTGCCCGGCTCGAACGCGTGCGGACGGAGCCGCAGGATCAGGTGCGCCGTCGCTGGGCCGACGGGAGCATCATCGCCCAGCTGGAGCTGGGCAGGCGGGTGACCGACCAGTACGGCGCGCCCTACTGGCACTACCACCGGGCCGACCTGCACGGAGTCCTGCTCGACGCCTGCCTGGATCCCGACGGGACCGGTCCGGTGGTGCGGGTGGCGACCGGCGCACGGGTGGTCGACCTCGACCGCACGGTGCCGGACCGGCCGGCCGTGGTCACCGCCGACGGACGCCGGTTCACCGGTGACGTCGTGATCGGGGCGGACGGCATCCGGTCTTCGGTGCGCGATCTCGCCGGCTTCGACGACACCCTCGCGTTCTCCGGTGAGATGGCGTACCGGGCGCTGATCTCCGGCGACCTGATCGCGCAGGACCCGGCCACGCGCTTCCTGTCGGACCGGTACCACTCCACGATCTGGTACGGCCCCAACAAACACCTGGTGCACTACATGATCCGCGGTGGGGAGTACCTCAACGTGGTCGCGATCGTGCCGTGCACCGAAACGGTGGCCGAGGACTGGAGCGGCCCGGCCACCGCCGCCGAACTCGCCGCGGAGTACCACGACTGGGACGATCGGGTACCGACGATGCTGGCCAAGGCGAAGGACGAGGACGTCTCAGTGTGGGCGATGTACCGCCGTCGCCGCGACCCGGTCTGGGTCGACGGACGGGTCGCCCTGCTCGGCGACGCGTGCCACGCCATGCTGCCGTACCAGGCACAGGGCGCGTCACAGGCGATGGAAGACGCCGCGGTGCTGGCCGAGGAGCTGGGCCGCGTCACCCGCGACGGGATCGACGGGGCCCTGGTCCGCTACGTGGACCGGCGCGCCAAGCACGCGGGCATGGTCCAGGACGCGTCGTTGCAGAACATGGACTTCTACCATCTGCCCGACGGCTCCGAGCAGCGCGAACGGGACGAGAAGCTGCGCCGGTTCGACGGCGAATCCGACGTGTCCTACGACTGGCTGTGGAACGGCAGCCCGCTCACCGACCCCGACACCGAGTCCATCCACTACCAGTTCGCCCGCTGAGGCGCGCTGGCCGGCAATCGCAACGGAGTGGTTCATGCGTACTGGTGATCAGATCGTCCAGGACCTGCCCTGGCGTTGGAGCGTGCAGGGAAAGATCTTCCTCATCGGCGGGCTGGGCTACATGTTCGATGCCTGGGACGTCGCGCTGAACGGATTCCTCACCCCGCTGGTCGGGACGGAATTCGGCTTGTCCGCCGGCGGGAAGGGGCTGGTGGCCACCGCGAACCTGATCGGCATGGCCGTGGGCGCGGTCGCCTGGGGCACGGTCGCGGACCGGATCGGCCGGAAGCGGGCGTTCAGCATCACGCTGCTGCTGTTCGCGCTGTTCTCCGTGCTGGGCGCGCTCGCGCCGAACGTGGAGATGTTCCTCGCCCTGCGTTTCCTGGCGGGGATCGGACTGGGCGGCTGCATCCCGGTCGACTACGCGATCGTCAGCGAGTTCTCCCCGCGCAAGCATCGGGGCCGGGTCCTGTCCGCCATGGACGGCTGGTGGCCGATCGGGACCACGCTGGCCGCCGTCAGCGCGACGCTGCTGCTTCCGGTACAGGGGAACTGGCGCTGGATGCTGGTGCTGATGATCCTGCCCGCGCTGCTGCTGTTCTGGGTGCGGCGTGGTGTCCCGGAATCGCCGCTGTACCTGGTACGCAAGGGCCGCGAGGCGGAAGCGCGGGCCGTGATCGACGATCTCGTGCGCCGCACGGGAGCGACACCCGAGCCCTACTCGGTCCCGCCGGCGGTGGTCGAGGACACCCGCGGTGGCGCGGTCGCGGCCGCGTTCGATCAGCTGCGCCGGGTGTGGGCGTTCAACCCGAAGATCACGGCGGTGGCGTGGTCGCTGTTCATCAGCGTCATGCTGGTCTACTACGCCGCGCTCAGCTGGATGCCGTCCATCCTGCGGGCGCAGGGATTCGGCGAGATCGCCGCCTTCGCGTCGACCGCGCTCATGAACGCGACCGGCATCGTCGGTGTCGCGCTGGCCGTGCTCCTGGTCGACAAGGTCGGCCGCAAGCGGATCATCATGGTCGCCGGTCCGCTCACCGCGCTGTCGCTCGTGGTGTTCTCCCTGCTGCTCGACTCGCCTGCCGCGGCGGTCGTGGCGATCGGCGCGTTCGGCCTGTTCGCGCTGGTGGTCATCCCGGTGATGTACGCCTACGTCTCCGAGCTCTACCCGACCGAACTCCGGGCCTCGGGTTTCGGCTGGGCGTCGTCGTCGAGCCGGGCGATCACCGGCTTCGCGCCGCTGCTGTTCGGGAGCGTGCTGTGGCCGGTGCTCGGGCTGCCGCTCACCTTCACCGTGCTGGGTGTCCTCGTGGTGGCCGCGGTCCTGTTCATGATGGTGGGCGCGCCGGAGACCCGCGGCCGCGAACTCGACCGGATCGTCGAGCCGGTCGAGGCACCTGCCGAGACCAGGACGGCTCTGTGAAGCCCGCCGCGTTCCGGTACCACCGGGCCCACGACGTCACCGACGCCGTCGGCCTGCTCGGCGAGCTCGCCACGGCGGGCGAGGATCCGAAACTCATCGCCGGCGGGCAGAGCCTGATGCCGATGATGAACTTCCGGCTCGCCCGCCCGACGGCGCTGGTGGATCTGGGACCGCTGCGCCGGGACCCGGCGCTGAACTCCTTCCGGCGTGACGGTTCCAGTCTCACGATCGGCGCGATGGTCACCCACCGGACGGTGGAGGTCTCCGAGCTGGGGCCGGATTTCGACGTGCTCTCCCGCGCGATGCGGTGGGTGGGGCATCTGCCGATCCGGTCCCGCGGCACGGTGGCGGGCAGCATCGTCCACGGTGACGCGACCGCGGAATGGTGCCTGCTCGCCCTGCTGCTCGACGCGGTGATCGTCGCCGAAGGCCCGCGCGGCCCCAGGGAGATCCCGGCCGCGGAGATGTTCCACGGCTTCTACACCACGGCCGTCGAACCGGACGAGGTCGTGACGGCGGTGCGCTTCACCCGGCCGTCGCCCAGGGCCGCGCTGGCCGAATTCGCCCGCCGCCACGGCGATTTCGCGATCGTCGACGCCGCGGTGAGCATCGACGCGGAGCACGGGGGCCGGGTCGTGCTCGGCGGCGTGGCCCCGGCGCCCGTCCGGGTGCCCGAGGCCGAGGCACTGCTCGACGGCGGTGCTCCCGGTCCGGAGCTGTTCGCCGCGTGCGGGGCGGCCGCGGCGGCGGCGATCGATCCGCCCGACGACGCGGCGGGCAGCGCGGCCTACCGCCGCCGGCTGGCGCGAACGGTCGTCACCCAGGCGCTGCACGAGGCCTGGGAGAAAGGAGAAACGCGATGACCGCTCGGTTCGACGGGCGCCACGGCCGCTGGGTCGGGGCGTCGGTGCCCCGGCGCGAGGATCCTCGTCTGCTCACCGGCCGCGGCCGGTTCGTCGACGACATCCAGCTGCCCGGCATGCTGCACGCGGCCTTCGTCCGTTCGCCGGTCGCGCACGGAAAGCTCGCCGGGATCGACCTGTCGGCCACTTTGGCGGTCGAAGGAGTCGTCGCGGCCTTCACGGCGGCCGACCTGGAGCTGGGTGACATCGTCGCCTTGCTCGACCGTCCGCCCGAGGAGTTCTCGCCGACCGCCATGCCGATCCTCGCCAGGGAGAAGGTGCGGTTCACCGGCGAACCGGTGGCGCTGGTCATCGCCCGCGATCCGTACTGCGCCGAGGACGGTGTCGAGGCCGCGGTGGTGGACTACGAGCCGCTCGGGGCGATCGTGTCGGAAGAGTCGGCGTTCGCCGATGGCGCGCCGCTCGTGCACGACGAGGCGCCGGGCAACGTGCTGGTCGACGTGTCGATGTTCGACACGCCCGGTGTCGACGCGGCGTTCGAAGCGGCTCGCGCGGGCGGCGGCCGGGTGGTCGAGGTCGTCACGAAGAGCGGTCGGCAGAACGCGCTCCCGCTCGAAACACGGGGAGTGGTCGCCTCCTGGGACGACCACGACGACCAGCTGCTCGTCCAGATGTGCACGCAGGTGCCGCATCAGGTGCGCACGGCGATGGCCCGTTCGCTGCGGGTCCCCGAACGCACCGTGCGGGTCACCGTCCCGGACATGGGCGGCGGCTTCGGCCAGAAATGCGTCGTCGGCCGCGAGGAGATCGCGGTCGCGGCGGCGGCCAGGCGGCTGAACCGGCCGGTGAAATGGATCGAAGACCGGCGCGAGGCGCTCACGGCCGGATTCCTTGCCAGGGAACAGCGTTACCGCACGCTGGCGGCGTTCGACGAGGACGGGCGGATCACCGCGCTGGACGTCGACGTCGTCTGCGACATGGGCGCCTACTCCTGCTACCCGTTCACGGCGGGCATCGAGCCGCTGATGGCGTCGGCCGAGATGCCCAGCGTGTACCAGGTGCCCGAGTACCGCGTCCGTGCCCGCGCCATCGCGAGCAACAAAGCGCCGACGGCGCCCTATCGCGGAGTCAGCCGTCCGCAGTACGTGATGGCGATCGAACGGATCATGGAACGCGCCGCCAGGGAACTCGGCCTCGATCCGGTCGAGATCCGGCGGCGGAACGTGATAACGCAGTTCCCGTACACCGGCGTCAACGCCATCACCTACGACCCCGGCACCTACCGTGAATCGCTCGAACTCGCCGAGGCGGCGATCCGTGACGAGGGGTGGTACGAGATCCGGGACCGCGCCGCCGCCGAGGGCAGGCATATCGGCATCGGCTACTGCTGTTTCTCCGAGCGGACCGGATACGGCTCGGGCGCCTTCGCCAAACGGAAGATGGCCGTGGTCCCCGGTTTCGACATCTCCGAGATCCGGATGGACACCACCGGCTCCGTCGTCGTCACCAGCGGCACCATGAACCACGGCCAGTCGCATGAGACGACGCTGGCGCAGATCGTGGCCGACCGGCTCGGGCTGCACCTCGACCAGGTCAAACTGCGCCAGGGCGATACCGAGCGCATCGCCTACGGATGGGGGACGTTCGCTTCCCGCTCGGTGACGATCGGTGGCTCGGCGGTGTCCCTCGCGGCCGGGAAGCTCGGCGAGCTGCTGTGCAAGATCGCCGCGCACCTGCTGGAGACGAGTCCTGACAACGTCCGCCTCGACGGTGACGGCGGTGTCGTCCAGATCGACGATTCCACCCGGCGCGCGTCGTTCGAGGAGATCGCCGACGTGGCGTACCTGCGCAGTCACCTGCTGCCCAAGGACGTCGAGCCGACGCTGACGGCCACGGCGAGCTTCGACGTGCCCGGCGACGGCACCTTCTCGAACGCCACGCACGCCGTGGTCGTCGAAGCCGATCCGGGCACCGGCCAGATCAAGATCCTGCGCTACGCCTGTGTGGAGGACTGCGGGGTGGTGATCCACCCGCAGGTCGTCGACGGCCAGTGCCGCGGCGGGATCGCGCAGGGCATCGCCGGCGCGCTGTTCGAGGAGGTCACCTACGCGGGCAACGGGGAACCGTCGGCCGCCAGCTTCATCGACTATCTGGTCCCGACCGCGACGGAGATCCCCGACATCACCGTCACCCATCTCGAAACCCCTTGCGCGTTCACGGAAAACGGTGCGAAGGGGGCAGGGGAGGGCGGCACCATCGGCGCGCCGGCCGCGGTGCTGAACGCGATCAACGACGCGTTGCGCCATACGGGAGTCGAACTCGACGTGACCCCGGTGCATCCGCAGACCGTGCTCGCCGCGCTCGACGCGGGGGTCCACAAGGAAATGAGCGTTCCGTCATGAGCGACCGGCACCTGATCGTCCTGAACGTCAACGGCGAGACGCACGAGGCCCTCGTCGAGCCGCGCAAGACCCTGCTAGACGTCCTGCGCCACGACCTCGGGCTCACCGGCACCCACGTCGGCTGCGAGCACGGGGTGTGCGGCGCCTGCACCGTCCTCGTCGACGGCGAACCGGTGCGGGCGTGCCTGATGTTCGCCGTGCAGGCCGAGACGGCCGAGATCCGCACGGTCGAATCACTGGGGCGCGACGGCGAACTTTCCGATCTGCAGCGGTCTTTCAGCGAGCACCACGGCCTGCAATGCGGGTTCTGCACGCCCGGATTCCTGATGCTGGCCGAAGGATTCCTCGCCCAGCGGCCGGACGCCGGCCGCGAGGAGATCCGCGAGGCCGTCTCGGCGAACCTGTGCCGCTGCACCGGTTACCAGACGATCGTGGACGCGATCGAGGCGACCGCGACCCGTCGATGTCACGCCCAGGAGAAGGAGGCGACAGCGTGATCCTGGAAAACCAGCTGTCCGTACCGGCCGGACCCGACGAGGTCTTCGCCTTGATCAACGACGTCGAGCGGGTGGCGGGCTGCCTGCCGGGCGCGACCCTCGACGGACGGCAGGACGACGCCTATCTCGGCCGCGTCAAGGTCAAGGTCGGCCCGATCACCGCCGCCTACTCGGGCACGGTGCGCTTCACCGACGTCACCGCGGCCGACCGCAGCCTGCGGCTGGTGGCCAGGGGAGCGGACGCCCACGGCAACGGAGACGCCGAGGCCGACGTGACGCTGACCGTGCGCGAAGCACCCGGCGGTGCCACCATCGAGCTGCGCACCGATCTGTCGATCCGCGGCAAACTCGCCCAGTTCGGCAAGGGGGCGATCGGCGCCGTCTCCACCCGCCTGCTCGACCAGTTCGCCCGCAATCTCGCGGACCAGTTGCGAGCCGGGCCCGTCGCGGCCGCCAGCGGGGTTCCCGCTGTGACACCGGTTCCGGAGGCCGTCGACGGTCTCGCCATGGTCCTTCCCGATGGCGTCAAGCGTTACGGCGTGATCGCGGCGGCCGCGGCGCTCGGGCTGTTCCAGGGCTGGCTGCTGGGCCGGATCCGCACCCAGGACAAACTGATCAAGGAGTTGCAGCGTGCCCGTCGATGAAAGTCTCGACAGCGTGTACGACCGAGCCGGTTTCGGCGCGAGCGTGCCCCGCGGGTCGCGTCCGGCCCTGGTCGTGGTCGACCTGACCCGAGGGTTCACCGAAACCGGCTTTCCGTCCGGAGCCGATCTCACCGCCGAGGTGACCGCGACCGCCGCCCTCGTCGCCGAAGCCCGGCGACAGAACGTGCCGGTGATCTACACCGCGATCAGCTACACGCCCGCCGAGGCGGACGGGGACGCCGTGGCGTGGCTTCGGAAAGCGCCCGGCATGAGGGCGCTGCGCGAAGGAAGCGAAGCTGTCGCCCTCGACCCCAGGCTCGAACAGCGAGAGGGCGACCATCTCATCCTGAAGAAGGGCGCGTCGGCGTTCCACGGGACTTCGCTGGCCGCGCTCCTCACGAGTCTGGGCACGGACACCGTTGTCGTTTGCGGCGCGACCACCTCGGGATGTGTCCGGGCGACCGCCGTCGACGCCGTCCAGTCCGGTTTCGACACCCTCGTCGTCCGGGAAGCCTGTGGTGATCGGGCGCAGGGACCACACGATGCCGCTTTGTTCGACCTGCAAGCGAAATACGCGGACGTCGTCGGCCTCGACGAAGGCCTGGCGTATCTCGCGGAGCTGGATCGCCGCACGCTCGGCCGGCCCGCCTTGGCGGATCTCGGTGACGTTCCGGCGACCGGCCGCTGGGTGACGTCGGGTTCGGTCCGGCTCCACGTGCTCGACTACGGGCCCGCCGATGGTGTCCCGGTGATCGTGCTGCCGGGGATCACCAGCCCGGCGGTCACGATGGACTTCGTGGCACGGGAACTCACCGACCTGGTGCGCCCGCTCGTGCTCGACGTGCGCGGCCGCGGGCTGTCCGACGACGGCGCGGGTTACGACCTGGCGAGCTACGCCGCGGACGTCGACGCGGTCGTGGACGGACTCGGGCTGCGCGATCCGATCCTGTTCGGACACTCCATGGGGGCGCGGATCGCGGCCCGTGCCGCCACCACCCGGACGCTTCGGGGCACGGTGCTGGCAGACCCGCCGCTGAGCGGTCCCGGGCGGGCACCGTATCCGACCACGCTCGACGCCTTCCTCGGGCAACTCGACCAGGCCCGCCGGGGGACCGACGCCGACGAGGTCGCCCGATCCTGGCCGCGATGGCCGCGCCGGGAACAGGAATTGCGCGCCCGCTGGCTGTCTTCGTGTTCCCGCGACGCGATCGTCGCCACCCACGCCGGTTTCGAATCCGAAGACTTCTTCGACGACTGGCCGAAGGTGCCCGCTCCGACGTTCTTTCTTTACGGCGGCGCGAGTCCGGTCGTCACCGCCGCTGGTGCGGCCGAAGCGGCCGAGCGCAATCCGGCGGCCGAGTTCGTCGAGATCCCGGACGCGGGGCACATGATCTTCTGGGACGAGCCTGAGGCCGCTCTCGCCGCGCTGCGGGAGGCGTTGCGGAAGCTGGTGTAGCCCGGCTATCCGGAAATCGGACCCGGTGTCGACCTGAAGCTCACGACCATCCCGCAGGGCTTCACGCATATGTTCGTGGTCAAGACGCGGTACACCGCCGTCGACCTGCTTTTCGGCGTCGGTGCGGTCGGTGGGCTGACGCCTGCCTCGGCATCACCCGGCCTCAGCTCCACCGTCCTGCGGCGACAGGATCAGCGACGAACGCCTCTCACCTCCGCCCCGGATCCACAGCGCCTCACGGCGCGAACCGAACGTTTATCGTTTTTCGGCGGTGGGTTGGAGGTGTGGCGTTGTTGCGTCGGGATGGTTCGGTGGGCGTTTGTGTGGGTGTGGTCGTTTTTCGGCAGCGGGGGTTGAGGGTTCTCGGGTAGGGGGGAGGGGTGGTCGGGTTCGCCTGGTGCTGTGGTGTTGTGGTCGTTTTTCGGTAACCCGGCCGGTGGTGGTGGATGCGGTGTGGTCGTTTTTCGGCGATGGGGCCGGGTGTGGCGTTGTTGCGTCAGGACGGTTCGGCGGGCGCTCGTGTAGCCGTTTTTCGGCAGCGGGGGTCGAGGGTTCTCGGGTAGGGGGGAGGGGTGGTCGGGTTCGCCTGGTGCTGTGGTGTTGTGGTCGTTTTTCGGTAAGCCGGCCGGTGGTGGTGGATGCGGCGTGGTCGTTTTTCGGCGATGGGGCCGGGTGTGGCGTTGTTGCGTCAGGATGTTTCGGTGGGGGCTCGTATGGGTGTAGCCGTTTTTCGGCAGCGAGGGTCGAGGGGTTCTCGGGTGAGGCGAGCGGCGGTCGGGTTCGCCTGGTGCCGTGGTGTTGTGGTCGTATTTCGGCAACCGGTCCAGCGTCGATGGTGGACGCGGTGCTGTCGCCGTTTTTCGGCGACAGCTCAGAACGGTGGCGGTTCTTCGGCGCGGGGTTCGTGCAGTGGCGGAGGCGAACTGTCGTAACTCCGCCCCGTGGGCGTGGTGATGGTGAGGGTCCCATCCGATGCCAACCGGTAGTTCCAGCCGGGTTCGTCCTTCAGCCGGTGGTCACGGCGGCAGAGATCGACCAGCTCGGTATCGGCGGTATGGCCACCGTGTTGCCAGGGCAGTGAGTGGTCGAGGTCGCAGGCTTGGGCGACGCGGTGGCAGCCGGGTCTTCGGCATTCCCGGTCCCGCACCCGCACGAACTCGTCCAACCCCGCCGTCGGCCGGTACCGGTCCCGGCCTAGATCGAGGACTTGCCCGGAGAGTGGGTCGGTGATGATCCGCCGCAACACCGTATTCGAACCACCAGCGATGTGCCGGGCCAGCGACGCCGGAATATGCCCGTGCCCGGCCAACTCCGCCGGATCATCGTTCAACCCGAGATAAGTGTTGAGGTCCATGTAGAGAAACACCTCCGACCGTTCACTCTTCCCACCCTGGCCGCCGAGCAGAAGATCAAGCGCGACATCCGCCCGCAACTGATCCAGCGTGCGGGTCTCCCCACCAGCCCGCAACGCTCGTGCTTCGCGGTCGATGCGGGTGTAGGCGGCGGCGACTTTCTCCACCGGGCCATCTTCGACCTCGATCGAGGCCACCCCGGTCTCTCCCTGCCGGATCGACAGCCGACGTCCGGCGCGAGTGCGTTCAGTCCGCCGAGCCGCACCCTCACGATCGGCCATCATCGCCGCATGATTCGCCGCCTTCCGGATCTGATCCGAGTTCCGATCCGGCAACCGATCCTCCAGCACCGCGTCCACCGCGCGGGCGTCCTCGTCGGAGAGCCACGCGGTGGCCGCGGCGACCTTCATCGCCCCATAGCCACCCACTTTCCCCTGATCCAGCAACCCCAGTGTGCGGGGCAGGCGAGACACCAACGCCTGAGCCGTCGACACCAACCCAGCCGCGTGACCATCCACAACGGACAGTTCGAACGCGACCTCCTGCACCACACTGGCGGCATCGTCACGATGACGACCCAGCTGCCTCAACGCACGAAACCGGACCGCCTCCAGTCGCGCGATCCCCTCCGACGCCGCGACTGCCGCGGCGATAGCGTCCTTGTCCCCCAACGAATCCAGTGAAGCATTAACCTCCCTAAACGCATCCGACTCGGTGATTTCCTTCAACAGCGCCACAGTGGCGTTAAGAGTGTCCACACCCAGAACATACAACCGACCACCGACAGTTTCCGGAAACCGTTGCACGGCAACAAAATAGCCTCTCCGACAGTGGTCGAACCGGCCAGCCCGAGGGCGAGTTCGCAAGCATCGAGCATGGCCAGATTGACACCGACACCCAAGCGAAGAAATCGCCACCTGACACGTTTGCCTTACCTCGGCCACCTGGTCGACCCCGTCACGGTCGAAGACGACGTTCGCCGGTCCGACGATGACCCAAAGGCCGGCGATCCACCACGGATGCGGCTCGCCGTCTGCCTGAGGATCGGCTGAAGATCCATGCCGATTCCGCCCCGGCGGGGAGAATGGGCGCATGGAACCGGATCGGGTACTGCTCGTCGAGGACGCGGAGGCGATCCGCGCCGCGGTCGAGTCCGCACTGACCGGCGCCGGGCACCGGGTGCTCGGCCTGCCGGACGGCGACCGGCTGGAACGCTGCCTCGCCGAGTTCCGGCCCGATCTGGTGGTGCTGGACGTCATGCTGCCGGGGCGCGACGGTTTCGAGCTGCTCAAGGTGGTACGCCGGTCCACCACGGCCGGTGTGGTGCTGCTGACCGCCCGGGACGCCGTGGACGACCGGCTCCGCGGGTTCGGCGAGGGCGCGGACGACTACGTGACGAAGCCGTTCGTGCTGGCCGAACTCGTGGCCAGGGTGGAGGCGGTCCTGCGGCGCCTCGGCCGGACCCGTCCGGTCGTCGAGGTCGGAGACCTGCTGATCGACGTCGAGTCCGGGGTGGTGCGCCGGGCCGGGGTGCCGGTCGAGCTGACCGCGACCGAACTGAAGCTGCTCACCTTCCTCGCGAACCGCCGCGACCGCGTGGTCGGGAAGGCGCAGCTGCTCACCGGAGTCTGGGGTTACGACGACTACGCGGCGAACCTGGTCGAGGTCCACATCAGCGCCTTGCGCCGCAAGCTGGAAGCGAACGGTCCGCGGCTGCTGCACACTGTCCGCGGCCTCGGCTACGTCCTGCGTGACGGGGACGCATGAGCCGCCTCGGCACCGTGTCCCTGCGCCGCCGGGTGACCGTGACCGCGTCCCTGGTGCTCGGGGTGGTGCTGGTGACGTTGGGGTTCACCATCGCCGCCGTGTTCTCCGCACAGGGCGAGCGGAATCTGAACGCGTTGCTCGCGGGACGGGTGCAGCTGGCCCAGCAGCTGGCGAAGCAGAACGTCGCACCGGCGAACCTGGTGCGCCGGATCGACGCGCGCGGCGTGGTGGTGAGCCTGCGCCTGCCGTCGGGGGACACCATCGGTGCGCCGCCGGAGCGTTCCGGTGACCTGAAACGGGTCACCGCCGTGCTGTCGGGACCACCGCGGATCAACGGCGCCGAACTGGTGCTGACCGCCGACACCGCGTTGCTCGACGACGCCGAGCGCACCTTGGCCCGGGTACTGGTGATCGGCGGGCTGGTCGCGATCGTGGTGACGGCGTTCGCGCTGTTGCTCGGGATGCGGGTGGCGCTCCGGCCGCTGGATCGGATGACCGGGCTGGCGCGGTCGATCGCGTCGGGCAGCCGGGGTGGTCGCTTGTCGCCTTCGCGGACGGACACCGAACTGGGTCGGACGGCGGAGGCGTTCGACGAGATGCTGAATTCCCTGGAGGCGTCCGAAGAGCGGATGCGCACCTTCGTCGCGGACGCCGCGCACGAACTGCGCACGCCGATCGCCGGGGTGAACGCGGCCGCCGAGGCGGTGCTGGAACTGGGTCCCGACGCGCGGCCCGAACAGCGGGAACGGCTGGAACTGCTGCTGATCCGGGAGTCGCGGCGAGCCGGGCGGCTGGTCGAAGATCTGCTGGACCTCGCGCGGATCGACGCCGGTGTCCGGCTGGAGACGGAAACGGTGTGCTTGCGGGAACTCGCGCGAAACCAGGCGGAACGGCTGATGCTGCTGGCGCCGTCGCTGACGGTGGTGGTGTCCGGCCCGGAGACCCGGACCGTCGCCGACGAAACCCGGGTCACCCAGATCCTGGCGAACCTCGCGGACAACGCCAGGAACGCGGCGGGCGACACCGGCCGGGTCGAGTTCCATTGTGGACGGTCGGCGGCCGGTGTCTTCGTCGTGGTCGGCGACTCCGGGCCGGGCGTACCGGAAGCGGACCGGGAACGGATCTTCGGCAGGTTGGTGCGGCTGGACACCGCCCGGCGCCGTGATCGCGGTGGTTCGGGGCTGGGCTTGGCGATCGCCCGCGGCCTGGCCAGAGCCCACGGTGGGGAGCTGACCTGCGAGGCCGCGGGATTCCGGCTCACCCTGCCGTACGGATGAGGTTGTCCAGCCTGGTGGTGTGTCCCGGCAGGATCCGGCCCGGGTCGGCGCCGAGCACGTCGCCGAGCACGCTGGCGTAGACGTCCCGGAAATCGGTCGTCGCCTTGAGATCGTCGTTGTCGAGATCGGTCAGGCTCGGTTGTTCGCCGTGGAAACCGCCCTGGACGTGCTCGCCGAGCAGGAACATCGGACCCGCGGTGCCGTGGTCGGTCCCGTCGCTGGCGTTCGCGCGCACGCGCCGCCCGAATTCGGAGTACACCAGTACGGTGACCTGTTTGCCCCGGTCGCTGCCCTGCAACCGCCGCACGAACGGGGTCAGCGCGGCGTCGAGTTCGGTGAGCAGCCGTTGCTGCGTGCCACGCTCGTCGGAATGGGTGTCGAAGCCGCCGAGCGACACGGAGTACGCGCGAGTCGGCACACCGGCCTCGACCAATCCCGCCACGAGGTCGAGCTGGGCGGCGAGGCCCGAGCCGCCTCCCGCCGACGCTCCCTTCTGCCGCTGCTCGTCCTCATCGTCCTTTTCGGACGCGTCGTGCGCGGCACCGCCGAGGACGCGGACGGCGTTGTGCAGATCGCCGATCGAGCGAGCTGCCCTGGCACGCCAGGGATCCTCGCCGGGGACCGGAGTGCCGAGAGCGGCGAAGGCATCGCCCAGTTCGCCCTTCGGCAACACCAGACCGCTGACCGGCATCGACGCGGCCGCGGTGCTCTCCCCGGCCAGCAGCGGAGGAAGGACCGGCTCCACCGAGACCGCGCGCAGCGGATCCGCGCCGGAGGTGTCCAGCCAGCGGCCGAGCCAGCCGGTCGGCACCGAGGTGTCCGGGGAGGCGGTCTGCCAGATCGCCATCGACCGGAAATGGCTGTGGTCCGGCTTCGGATAGCCCACTCCGCGCACGACCGCCAGTTTTCGCTCGTCCCACAGGCCTTTCAGGCCCTTCATGCCGGGATTCAGCCCGAGCCCCTCGCCGAGGTCGAGCACATCCTCCGGCTGATAGGCCAGCTCGGGCCTGGCGTCCTGGTAGGCCTTGTCACCCGCCGGAATCACCGTGTTCAGCCCGTCGTTGCCGCCGTAGAGCGTTACGACCACCAGGACGCCAGCGTTCGGGTCCAGCGGGTTCTCGGCGGCCGCGGTCATCAGCGAGTCCCAGTCAGCCCTGGTCGCGCCGACGGCGAGCGCGCCGGCCGCGGTCACCCCGGTCAGGGTGAGGAAACTGCGCCGGGTCACGGTTTTCATGCTGTCCTCCTCATCCGCTCACCACGTACTCGGGCGCGCACGCGGCCACCGTGAGCAGTGTGCGAGGCTCCTTGGCCACGCCGTCGAGCGCTTTCCTGGTCCGGTCGGACCAGGTGTCGATCCCGAAGGTTTCCCGCAGCCGCCCCAGCGCGTCGTCCCGCGCTTTCTGGGCGACCAGCCGCGCGAGATTCAGCCGCGCGACCCCGGCCGACGTCGTCAGCCACGCCCCGCCGGCGGGCCAGCCGCCGACGCTCGGCGGCCGGAACGGCAGCTGTCCCATTCCGCGCAAGCCGTTGAGCAGCTTCTTCGGATCGAGATCGCTCGCCTTCAGTCCGGTCGCGCGCAGCAGTCCGACCAGCCATTCGACGGGCTGTTTGACGATCGCCGTGGCCGTGTCCCGGAAGGCCGGTTCCCCGGCGATGGCCCGGAGCGCGGCCTGGATGTCCCGGCCCGGCCCGTATGCGGCGATGACTCGCTGATGCACGTCCGGAGGCGGTGGCGTCGGTGAAACCAGGCGGAACCACAGCCGCCCGGTCACGAAGGCCGCCGATTCCGGCCGTTCCAGTACGAGGTCCACAAAGGACTCCGCGGTGAAGTCGGCGGTCCGGCCGAAGATCTGCTTCGGCCCGCGGTCCTGGCGCTGAGGTTTCAGCGCGGCCGCACCGGTTTTCCTGTCCAGCGTCCAGCCGGTGAGCGCGCGGGCCGACTCGCGCACGTCCTGTTCGGAGTAGTGCCCGACGCCGAGTGCGAACAGTTCGAGGAACTCCCTGGCCAGGTTCTCGTTCGGCGAACCGACCCGGTTGTCGTTGCCGTCGAGCCATTTCAGCATCGCCGGGTCCACCACCAGCGTCTTGGCCAGTCCGGTGAACGCGCCACGGCCGAGTCTGTGGAAGGTCTCGTTCTGCGCCAGCATCAGCGACGGCTCGCGGACCTTCTGCTCGCTGGTCGCGAAATGACCGTGCCAGAACCAGGTGAGGCGTTCGGCGTCGTCGGCGACCATGCGGTCCAGCCACCAGATCGTCAGCCGCTGCTCCTGCTCGGCTCTGGCCTGCTTCTCCGCCTTCTTGTCCTTGCGGTCGGGCAGCGCGGCCAGTCGCGGAGCCTGTCGTGCGCTCCCCGGCGAAAGAAGGTCGTCCAGCGCGGGGAGCGGCTCCCCTGGGTGGGGGCCGAATCCGAACCGATCGGCCAGCCGCCGGGCGGCGGCGCGGTCATCGAGAACAGCCATGGCCCGATTGTGGGCAGCGGCCCGTCGGGCCCGCCAGGAACACGGGCACATCTTCAGGTGACCCGAAGGTCGCGGCCGTAGGACCCAGGGCCCAGAAGCACCGGACAGGATCGGCCCCCGGTCCGACGCGAGCGGGTGTCCCGCCGGGATGGACTGACGAGCGACGTGTTCGCGCTCGACGGGAAGAAGACCTGATGCTCAAGTTCGACCGGCTCACCAAGCGACGAGGATCGGCGACGATCCTTTCCGACGTCAGTTTCGAAGCGCGCCCGGGCCGGGTGACCGGCTTCCTCGGGCCCAACGGTGCCGGGAAGTCGTCGACCCTGCGGATCCTGCTCGGACTGGACCGGCCGACGTCGGGAACCGCGCTGGTCGACGGCGTTCCGTTCGCCGGGCTGCGGGATCCCCTGCGCAAGGTCGGCGCCGTACTCGACGGCTCGGGGGCGCATCGCTCGCGCACCGGCAGGTCACATCTGAAGTGGGTCGCCGCGGCGGGCGGCATCCCGCGCGGCAGGGTGGACGAGGTCCTGGCGGAGGTCGGGCTGTCCGCCGCCGCGGGTAACCGCGTCCGCGGCTACTCGCTGGGGATGGGGCGAAGGCTGGCACTGGCGGCGGCGCTGCTCGGCGACCCCGAGGTACTGGTGCTCGACGAACCGGTCAACGGCCTCGATCCGGAAGGCATCCGCTGGATCCGCGGTTTTCTCCGCGAGCGGGCCGCGGCCGGGCGGACCGTCCTGCTTTCGAGCCATCTCATGGGAGAACTGTCGGAGACGGTCGACGACGTAGTGGTCATCAACGGCGGCAGGATCGTCGCGCGGGGAACGCTCACCGAAGTCGTCGGTGGGCACCGAAGCCTGGAGGATGCCTTCTTCGCGCTCACCACGGGGGTCGCGCGATGAGGGTCTATCAGGGAGAACTGCGCAAGCTCGTCTCGCTGCCGTCGGCCTGGGCCGCGATCGCGGTCGGCGTGCTGCTCCCGGCCGCCTTCACGTTCCTCAACGCGAAGGCGGCGGCCGGCCGCGGCGGCAACGTGGACATCGGCTTCCAGGAGCTCGCGTTCGGCGTGGTGGCCGCGATCATCCTGGGCGTCGTCGCGGTGAGCAGCGAATACACCACGGAGGGGGAGAACGCCGGTGGCGGACGCCAGATCACCACGAGCCTCACGGTCGTGCCGTCCAGGCAGCGATTGCTGAGCACGAAGCTGGCGGCGATGTGCACCGTGGTCGCCGTGCTGGCGGTGGGCTCCTCGGCCGTCACACTGATGACCGTCGAAGCGCTGCTGGGCGCGAGTGACCTCGCGCGCCTGCCCGGCGTCGTCCTCTACTGGCTGCTGACGGCCTTGCTCGCGTCCGGACTGACCTTGTTGACGCGCAACGGAATCCTGCCGCTCACCGTGCTCATCCTGAACACGTCGGTGGTCACGGTCACTTATCTGCTCACGAAACTCACGCCGCTGGCCGCGTTCTTCCCCGACCTGGCCGGGTTCCGGATGTTCATCAGGCGAGTGGATCTGCCCGTCCAGCTTTCGCCGGTCGCCGGTGGCCTGGTGATGACGGTCTGGGTCGCGGCACTGCTCGCCGTGGCGTCCCTGGTCTTCCGCGGGAGGGACGCGTGACGGGCGGCCGGGCGATCCGGGCCGAGATCCTCAAACTGCTCAGCCTGCCGGCGACGTATTTCACCCTGCTGGGCACCTTGGGCGTTTCAGTGGTCCTCGCGGCCGCGTTTTCGCGGCACGGCGTCTCCCTCGTCGGCTA
Organism: Amycolatopsis sp. NPDC049868; assembly: GCF_044461365.1. Classification (NCBI taxonomy): domain Bacteria; kingdom Bacillati; phylum Actinomycetota; class Actinomycetes; order Pseudonocardiales; family Pseudonocardiaceae; genus Amycolatopsis; species Amycolatopsis sp. NPDC049868. The sequence goes on from NZ_JBITKV010000009.1 coordinate 313,029, forward strand.
TGCCCAGGCGGGGTTCATCGTCCTCGGCGTCATCGCGGTGACGTCGGAGTACAGCGGCGGCCAGATCCACCGGACCCTGACCGCCATGCCACGCCGGATCACCCAGCAGCTGGCCAAAATGGCCGCTCTTCTGACCGTGGCACTCCCAGTGGCCATCATGACCGCGCTGGCCATCGGACCGTGGTCCGACGCGGTGGGAGCGAGTGCCTACCTCGCGCTCACCACGATCCTTTCCGCCGCCGTCGCGACGGTCCTGCGATGGAGTGTCCCGGCGGTGGCAGGGCTGCTCGGGTACTACTTCATCGCGGGCCCGCTTCTCCGGGATCGAGCCACGTTCGCCGCCTACCTGCCGGACGCCGCGAGCCATGACTTGCGCGCGCTCGGCGGCTCGGCTGTCGTGCTGGGCTGGGTGCTCGTCGCGGTGGCGATCTCCACGACGACGTTCCACCGGCGGGACGCGTGACCGCGCTCAGCTTCGCGGAACCACCAGTCCCTGGTCGTACGCCGTGATCACCAGCTGAGCGCGGTCGCGGGCCGAAAGCTTGCTCAGGAGCCGGCTGATATGCGTCTTGACCGTCTTGACGGAGATGGTCAGCGTCTCGGCGATCTCGGTGTTGGACAGCCCGCGGCCGACGAACGTGAGGATCTCGATCTCACGCTGGGTCAGCCCGGTCGCCGGGCGCGGGCCCTGGTGCGGCGGCGCCGTGACGTAGTGCGCTATCAGCCTGGTGAGGATGGCGGGCGCGAACAGGGATTCGCCGGCGTGCGTCCGGCGGACGGCGGCGATGAGCTCGTCCGGTTCGGTGTCCTTGAGCAGGAAACCGCTCGCTCCCGCGCGGAGCGCGCCGTAGACGTACTCGTCCAGCTCGAACATGCTCAGCACGAGGATCCTGGTCCCGGCCAGGCCGGGGCAGGCACTGATCTCCTTGGTGGCCACGATCCCGTCCCGGCCGGGCATACGGATGTCCATCAGCACGACGTCCGGGGCCAGCCGCCGCGCCATTTCCACCGCTTGCGTCCCGTCCTCGGCCTGTCCGACGACGACCATGTCCGGCGTGGCGCCGATGATGATCGCCAGGCTGTGCCGCAGCAGCCGCTGGTCGTCGGCGAGCAGGACCCGGATCGGTGGCTGTTCGGGTTCGGTCACCGGTGTGCTCCGTCCGGTAGTCGCGCGGTGAGCCGGAATCCGGTTCCGGCCGGTGCCGCGTGCAGGTCGCCGCCGAGCACCTCGGCGCGTTCTCGAAGCCCGGCCAGGCCGTGACCGGCACCGCGGGCGGGGGACCAGGCACTCCGCGGCCCTTCGTCCTCGACGGTCACGACGATCGTGTCGCCATCACGCCGCAGGCCGACGCGAGCGATCGTCGGTCCGGCGTACCGCGCGGTGTTCGAGACGGCTTCGCGGACGATTTCGCAGACTGTCGCTTGTACCCCAGGGGAAACGTCCCCGAGTTCGCCGACATTCAGTCGTGGTTCGAGGCCCAGCGGGCGGGCGGCCTCGACGATGGCGGGAAGATCCGACAGGTTCAGCACGGGCCGCAACGGCGCGCCGCGTTCGTCAGGGTCGCGCAGCACGGCCAGCATGCGCCGGAGTTCGGTGACCGCGTCCCGGCTCGTCCGCTCGATGTCGATGAGCGCCTGTTCGCGCTCCGCTTCCCGGACTTCTCCTTGGATCCGCCTCGCCGCGCCGGCTCGCAGCGTGATCACGCCGAGGCCGTGGGACACGATGTCGTGGAGTTCCCGGGCGATCCGGAGCCGCTCATGCTGCGTGGCATGCTCGGCCGCCCAGCCGGTGAGGCGTGCTTCGTAGTCGAGGCGCCGCTTGCGAGCGCGAACCAGTGTCCACGTCGTCACCGCGATGGCCGTGGCCACGACGAGAATCGGCACGACGACCGCGCCGGGCCCGTTCGCGCCGACGGCCAGCAGCGCGACCACGGCCACGACCAGCACCGCGGAGGCGACCAGCCACGCACGCGATCGCCATTCGGGGCGGTCCGGCGGTGTCATCACCGGTCATCGTATTACCGGCGGTTGTCAGGCGGCATGCGCCAGCGTCAGCGCACCACCCGCCGCCGAAAGCAGGAGAACGGACCAGCGGACGGACCGTTCGCCGATCCGGCGGCTCAGCGCCCGTCCCAGCAGATCGCCGGCGAGCGCGGCGACCGCGACCGCGAGGAGCACGCTTACGGGCACCTCCACCCAGCCGAGGCTGGGCAGCGCGACCAGGCCGAGCAGGAAGAAGTAGATCGACAGCGTCCCGCGCGTCTCGTCCGCGCCCCAGCCCGCGCTCGCCCCGTACACCGCCACGGCGGGACCGGAGAGCCCGGCGACGGAGTTCATCGCCGCGCTCAGCACGCCCGCGCCGACGGCGCCCGTCCTGCCCGCCAGCCGTCCGCTGGTGATGCCGCTCGCGAGCACGCCGACGGCGAGGACACAGCAGCCGCCCGCCGCGAGCAGCAGCGGACGTTCGGGAACGCCGCGGACGACGAACGCGACGATCGGGGTGAACACCACCGCGGGCACCGTCAGCCACCCGACCTGCGCCCACCGGATCGCCCGCCAATGGGTGATCGCGACCGCGAGATAGACCGGGAAGCCGAGCAGCAGGGTGAGCCGGACGGCGTCGAGCGGGCCCAGCGCCAGCGCCAGGAACGGTACGCACAGTAGGGAAAGCCCCATTCCGGAAAGGCGCTGGGCGACGACCCCGGCCGCCGCCGCCAGCGAGGTCATGGCCAGGGTGCCCACGAGTCCATTGTGGATTCTGTCCGGGAGTGGCGGTAGCCGTCGCCTGACGACGACGTCATAGCTCACCGCTATGACCAGGCCGGTGGTTCTCGCGAACTGGACCCCTCGAACGCGCGGGTTCTGGCACTTCTGGCCGTTCCAGCCGTGCCGCACGCTCAGCGTCATTGTCTTTGGAACAGACGGGAGCGTGAGATGAAGATCGGTGTCCCTCGTGAAGTCAAGAACCACGAGTACCGGGTCGCGGTGACGCCCGCGGGCGTGCACGAGTTCATTTCGGCCGGGCACGAGGTGTTCGTCGAGCGCGGAGCGGGAGAAGGGTCCTCCGTGCGCGACGAGGACTACGCCGCCGCCGGGGCGAAGGTGCTCGACAGCGCCGACGACGTCTGGGCGACCGGAGACCTCGTGCTCAAGGTCAAGGAGCCGATCGCCGAGGAGTACCACCGCCTGCGCCGCGATCAGCTGCTGTTCACCTACCTGCACCTCGCCGCGAGCGAGCCGTGCACGCGGGCGCTGCTGGACGCGGGCACGACGTCGGTGGCGTACGAGACGGTGCAACTGCCCAACGGGTCGCTGCCCCTGCTGTTTCCGATGAGCGAGGTCGCCGGACGACTGGCCCCGCAGGTCGGCGCGCAGACGCTCATGCGCGCCAACGGTGGGCGCGGGGTGCTCATCGGCGGCGTCTCCGGGGTGGCCCCGGCGCGGGTGGTCGTACTCGGCGCCGGTGTCGCGGGGATGAACGCGGTCGCCGGCGCGGCCGGGACCTGGGCCGACGTCGTCCTGTTCGACAAGAACGTCGACAAGCTCCGCGCCGCCGACCGGATGTACCAGGGCCGGATCCGCACCGCCGCGGCCAACGCGTACTCGATCGAAGAGGCCGTGCTCGAAGCCGACCTCGTGATCGGCGCGGTGCTCGTGCCCGGTGCCAAGGCGCCGAGCCTGGTCTCGAACGATCTCGTGTCGCGTATGAAGCCGGGCAGTGTGCTCGTCGACATCTCCGTCGACCAGGGCGGCTGCTTCGAGGACACGCGGCCGACGACGCACGCGGAGCCCACGTTCCAGGTGCACGGCTCGGTGTTCTACTGCGTCGCCAACATGCCCGGCGCCGTCCCGCACACCTCGACGTACGCGCTGACGAACGTCACGCTGCCCTACGCGTTGGAGCTGGCGAACCACGGTCTGTCCGGCGCCGTCGCGCGATGCCCGGAGCTGCGCGGCGGGGTCAGCACGGTGGACGGCAGGCTGACCTCCGCGCCGGTCGGCGAGGCGCTCGGAATCGGCTCCGTTTCGCTCGGCGACGTGCTCGGCTAGGTGGTGCGGGCCGGGATCTGGAGCTAGGTTCGGATCCCGGCCTCGTCGCCGAAAGGGAGGTGCCGTTGCCGCGAACGTTGATCGAAATCGACCGGTCGTCCGCCGAGCCGCTCTACCGGCAGGTGCGGCGCGCCATCGAGCACGGCATCGCGATCGGCACGTTCGACCCGGCGCACCGGCTGCCGAGCTCGCGTGAGCTGGCCGCCGAACTCGGCGTTTCCCGCAACACCATCAACCTCGCCTACCAGGAACTGGTCGCCGAGGGGTTCGTGGAGAGCCGCGAGCGCAGCGGGCTGTTCATCAACGCGGAGATGCGGCCGCATTGCGCGGTGCAGGAGCGCGGCACCAGCCCGGCCATCGACTGGAGCGCGCGGGTGCGCCGGTATCCGGACGCCGGGGTGCCGCATATCGAGAAACGCCCGGACTGGCACACCTATCCGTATCCGTTCCTCGCCGGCCAGGTGGACGTCACGGCCTTCCCGGCGCGGTCGTGGACGCGCTGCCTGCGCGACGCGCTGTACCGGCCGCACGTGTTCCCGAGCCTGCAGGACAGCGTCGGCTCCGACGACCCGATGCTGGTCGACCTGATCTGCCGTCAGCTGCTCACCGCGCGGGGGATCGAGGCCGATCCGTCCGAGGTGCTGATCACCGTCGGCTCGCAGCAAGGCCTCGACCTGCTCGGCCGCGCGCTGCTCGGGCCGGACAGCGTCGTGGCGATGGAGAACCCGGGCTACCTCGACGCCCGGCACATCTTCCTGCGCACCGGCGCCGGGCTGCGTGGCGTCGACGTCGATCAGAGCGGCCTGCGCCCGCCGGAGACGCTCGACGGCGTCGACCTGCTCTATCTCACCCCGAGCCACCATCACCCGACGAACGCGACGTTGAGCATCGGCCGCCGCCGTCGGCTGCTCAGCCTCGCCGCGAGTGCGGGCACGGTGCTCGTCGAGGACGACTACGACAGCGAATTCCGGTACCACGGCAGCCCCACGCCCGCGCTCAAGGCGCTCGACGGTACCGGTGACGCGATCTACCTCGGCACCTTCTCCAAGTTCCTCTCACCCGGCCTGCGGCTCGGCTACCTGGTCGGGCCGCGCGAACTGGTGCGGGAGCTGCGGGAGATCCGGCGGTACGTGCTGCGGCATCCACCAGGGCACCTCCAGCGGGCGCTGGCGCTGCTGATCGACAGCGGCGAGTACCACCGTTCCTTGCGGCGGTACCGCACGAAACTGATGCGGAAATGGGAGGCGACCTGCGCCGCGGTCACCGAACACCTGCCGTGGACGCAGACGGCGTACCCGCCCGGCGGGGTCAGCCTCTGGATGACCGGGCCGTCCGAACTGGACTGCCGGGCGCTGATGGCACGCGCCGAGCGCGACGGCGTCCTGATCGAGCCCGGTGACATCTTCTTCGTCGGCGACGACCCACCGAAGAACCACTTCCGGATCGGCTTCGCGGCCGTCCCCTTGCGTGACATCGACCCCGGTATCCGGCTCCTCGGCCAGGCTTGCCGCGACCTGATCGCGTAACTGGTACCACCGCACCGGAGCGTTCTGGACCTGTTCAGGCGGCCAGACGTGCCGCACTGTCTGGGGATCCCTCGTGAGCCAGGACACGTCGCCAGGAGGTCCGTGTGGTGGAGTTCGTTCGAGAAGATCCCCAAGGTGTCGCCGATTTCGTCGCGCTCGGTGGCACCGTCCTCACGCTGGACGCGGCGGGGAGACGGGTGCGCGCGCTGGCCGCGAGCGGCGGGCGGATCACCGCGCTGGGTTCCGAACGGGAGATCTCCCGGCTGATCGGCCCGGAGACCACCGTGTTCGACCTGTCCGAGCGCACGGTGATCCCCGGTTTCGTCGAATCCCACAACCATCCGGCGTTCTTCGGGATGACGCTGGCCGCGCCGGTCGACGCCGGGAGCCCGCCCAACGACACCATCGCCGACATCGTCGGACGGGTCGCCCAAGCGGCCAAGGAGCTGGGCCCGGGGGAGTGGATCCGGGGTTTCCGGTACGACGACACGCTGCTCGCGGACGGCCGTCACCCGACGCGCGCGGATCTCGATCCCGTCTCCGGCCGCAATCCCGTGGTGCTGACCCATGTTTCCGGCCACTTCTGCACCGCGAACTCGCTCGCCCTGCGCGAAGTCGGGATCACCGCCGAGACCCCGGACCCGCCCGGCGGGCTCATCGTGCGCGACGCCCGAGGCGAGCCGACCGGCGTGCTCGTGGAGACGGCGGCCTTCCTCGTCACGTCCCGGCTGCCCGGTCAGAGCGCGGGCGAACTGGCCGAAGCCCTGCTCCTGGCGGACGAGGAGTATCTCGCCAACGGCGTGACCTCCGTGCACGACACCGGTATCGGGCTCATCGGCGGAGCGGCGGAACTGGAGGCGTACGCGCTGCTGAGGCGTGCGGGGAAACTGCGCGTCCGGGTGCGCGGCTACTTGTTCGACGGTCTCGTTCCCGGCTTCGGCGAAGGCGACCCGGAACCGCCGGAAGCCCACGCGGACGACAAGTTCGCCATGACGGGGGTGAAGATCGTCGCGGACGGCTCGATCCAGGGCAAGACCGGATGCCTCGCGGAGGGCTACACCTGCGATCCGGACGAGCACGGCATGATGCTGCTCGAACCCGCCGACCTCGGCCGCCGGATCGCCGCGCTCGACGCGGCGGGCTGGCAGGTCGCCGTGCACGGCAACGGGGACGCGGCGATCGACGCGATCATCGACGGCTACTCGCGGCTGGGTTCGCCGAGGGGGACCGGCAGACGGCATCGGATCGAGCACTGCCAGACGGTGCGCGAAGACCAGCTGGACCGGATGGCCGCCCACGACGTCCTCGCGTCGTTCTTCATCAAGCACGTCTACTACTGGGGAGACCGGCATCGCGACGTCTTCCTCGGGCCCGAGCGGGCGCGCCGGATCAGCCCGCTGGTTTCGGCCCGTTCACGCGGAATCCATTTCGGACTGCATTCGGACACGCCGGTGACCCCGGTGCCGCCGCTGGAGGGGATCTGGTGCGCGGTGCGCCGGATCACCAGGCAGGGCAAGGTACTCGGCCCCGAACAGGCCGTGGACGTCGATGCCGCGTTGCGCGGCTACACGATCGACGCCGCGTACCTCGCGGGCGAGGAAGACGTCAAAGGCAGCCTGGAGATCGGGAAGCTCGCCGATCTCGCGGTGCTGTCCGGCGACCCGACCACGGTCGACCCCGACCGGATCCGCGAGCTGACCGTGGACGCCACCGTCAGCGGCGGCGAGGTCGTCTGGCGGCGCGAGACGACGGGAGCACGACGATGATCCGCAGCTGGCCGAGTGTCCTCATAGGACTTTTCGTCCCCGCTTTCGCTCTGCTGGCGGGGATTCTGGTGCTGTCCGGATCGACGGCCTCGGTGCTGGGCATCCCGGTGCTGTTCTTCTGGGTGTTCTGCTGCTGCCCGCTGACCACCCTGTGCCTGTGGATCAGCTGGCGTTTCTTCGACCGCGCCCACTACCCGGAGGACGACTGATGCTGATCGCGATCGTGGCGGTGGTGATGGCGGGCTCGATCGGGCTCGCGGTGTGGGCAGGACGGTCCACACGTGGTGGCGGGATCTCGGAATTCCTTGTCGGCGGCCGGTCGTTCCCGGCGTGGCTGGTGTACTTCCTCGCGGTCGGCGAGGTGTACAGCATCGGGACGATGATCGGATTCCCGAGCGGGATCTACGCGCACGGCGCGAGCTACGGGATCTGGTTCCTCGGCTACATCCTGCTCGCGTACTCGCTGGGCTATTTCCTGGCCCCGCTGGTGTGGCGGGCGGCGAAACGGTACGACGCGATGACCGTGCCCGACGTGTTCGGAAGGCATTTCGGCAGCAGGCGGCTCGAACTGATCACCTGCGTGACGATGCTGATCGCACTGGTCCCGTGGGGGCAGTACCAGTTCATCGGTCTCCAGGTGGTGCTGAGCAATCTGGGGCTGAGGCTGGATCCGGTGCAGAGTGTGGTGCTGGCGGGCATCGTGGCGTTCGTCTACATCGCCGTCTCCGGCGTGCGGTCGCCCGCGTTCGTTTCGATCCTCAAGGATTTCTTCATGCTGCTCGGCGTCGTGCTCGTCGGGGTGGCGGTCGTGATCGCCGCCGGCGGCACCGCGAAGGTCAGCGGACCCGAGGTGCTCAGCGCGGCGCAGACCACCATGGGCGGCTCGGAACTGACCTTCGCGATGACGACGATCCTCTTCCAGAGCATCGTGTTCTACCTCGGCTTCGGTGGGGCGTACGTGTTCCCCGCCCGGTCCGAACGGGCGGTGAAGAGCTCGACCGTGTGGATGCCGATGTACATGCTGATCTACCCGTTCCTGGTGCTGGCCGCGTACTACGGCGTGCGCGCGCACCCGGACCTGAAGAACCCGAACACGGTGTTCATGGTGACCGCCAAGGGTTTGCTGCCCGACTGGCTGCTGGGTCTCGTCGCGGCAGGCGCCGCGCTCTCCGGTGTGCTGGTACTGGCCGCGACCGCGCTCACCATCGGCGGCATGGTCTGCCGCAACCTCGCGCCGAACGTCCCGGCCGCGGCGCAACGGCGGTGGACCGTGGTCGCGGTGGCGAGCTTCCTGGTGCTGGCGGCGGTCCTGACCCTCGTCGCGTCGACGTTGATGCTCACCATCCTGAACCTGACCTACAACCTGCTGGCCCAGGTCGTCCCCGGCTGGCTCGCGATCCTCTTCGTGCGCCGGGTGCGGACGGCCGCGGTCGCCGCCGGGATGGTCGCCGGAGTGCTCACCGCGATCGCCCTGTACGTCACCGGCGCGACGTTCGGCGGGTTCAACGTGGGTCTGGTTTCGTTCGGGGTGAACCTGGCCGTGGTGGTGACCTGGAGCCTGGTGAAACCGGACGTGGCGCGGATACCGGTGGCGCGGTCGGCCGACGGCGTCCCGGAGACCGAGGCGGTTCCCTCACTCAGCGCGTGATCCGAGACCGATCATGCGTGCTTGAAGGCCGAACTCGCGTGCTTGGAGGCGGAACTCTCGCGTCGTGCGTGATACGCCTGGAATCACGCGAGATCCGGCTCCAAGCACGCATGATCCGGCTAGCTCGACCGTCTCCGCCACGAGCGCAGGGCGAGGCGCCGCGGCGCGGGCCGCGCCTCCTCGGCCACCTGACTTCCGTACACCGCGGTCGCGACCGAGCGTTTCAGGTCGCGGCAGCGCCTGAGAACGTGGGGCGGGAACCCGGTACCGGTCGGCCGGCCCGGGGCTCCGCCCTCCTCGGCGTCGAACGAGGTCCAACCCGAGCCGAGATCGATCAGGCTGCGGTGCTTGGTCGTGTAGTACCCGCGTGACACGCTGACCGCGAGACCGGTCGCACCGGCCGCCGCGGCGACGAGATGCAGGTGATACCTGCTGGAGATCCAGGTCTGGCCGGACGCCAGCGGCAGGCCGTCGCGCCAGATGTCGCGGAACGGGTGGAATTCGGCACCGGCGAGTTCGTGTTCCAGCAGCGCCGGAACAGCGCGGTCGACACGGGGGATGCCTTCGACGACGGCGAGTTGCTCCGGGTGGACATCCCATGCCCGCAACAAACCCAGTACCTGGGCGGCCAGCACGGACGGCTCGAAGGCGCCGATGTCGGATTGGACGCACAGCACGAATTCGCGCGCCTGTCCGTCGGGTCTCCGCTCGGGCGGCTCCAGGAAGACGTCGTCGCAGGTCCGGACGACCCCGGAGAGCAGTTCGGCCGACGGGTCGTCGCGGACGTCGACGACGTCGAAACGGTCGGCGAGCGAGCGGAGGAGATCGGTGGCACCGGGCGGGAACGGGGTCAGTCCCTGTCCGGTCATGGCGGTACGGGCCCCCGACCGCCGGGCGGCGGCCGCGGCGCCCGCGAGCAGCCCGACGTGCCGGGGCCACAGCGCGTTGAGGTAGCCGCCGCCGATCAGGTGTAGCACGTCGGTCCGGCCGAGCAGGTCGATGCCCGCGTCCCATCGGGGCGCGAGCCCGGGATCGTTCACCGCCGACTGCACCCAGTTCGCCACTTCCCACGGATCGTCCGACGGCGCCTCGCCGCACAGCCGCCACAGGGTGTCCGTGCAGCGGAGACGCGGGTGCAGATCGTTCAGCAGCAGTTGCGCGGGCCCCGGTGAGTGCGTGTCGAGCCAGACGTCCGCCTCCGGCTCGGTCCGCGCCAGATACCGAAGCCACGTCGCCGTGATCAGCTCGTCGCCGAAATTCGGAAAACCGCTCGGACCGATCAGATAGTGGCAACGGCGGGGACGCGGCGCGCGGGTGGGGGATTCGCTTCCCCCGCCCGCGCTTCCGTCGAAGGTCACTGTGCGACGGTGATCTGCGTGTCCAACGCCTTGTCGCCCTGCGCCTTTTCGTTGCCGGTCGCCTCGGTCTTGACGCGGTCCTTGGCCACGCCCGCTCCTTCGAGCGCGGCGGCGATCGCTTCCGCCCGCTTTTCGGAAAGGGCCTTGGACTTTTCCGCGTCGGGGTAACCCGCGTGCGTGGCGACGGCGATCTTGACGTCGTTGCCCTGCATGGCCTTGGCGATCTCACCGAGTGTCGTTTTGCTCTTTTCGGACAGTTCCGCACTTTCGGTGGTGAAGGTGATCGGTGATTGCTGAAGTGCCTGCTGGATCGCGGCGGTCACTTTCTGGGCCGCCTCGCCACCGGCCTGGCCCGCGTCGCCGGAGGACGGCGCGCCCGCCGCACTTGAAGCGGTTCCATTCGTGCCAGAAGACCCAGCCGCACCGTTTTCACCTTCGGAGCCGCACGCGGCCACGAGGCCGGCCACGATCGCCACGCCCGTTACCGTTCGGGCAATTGTCCTGCGCATGAGGTTCGAACTCCCTTTGGCTGTCTCCGTATTGGCTGACGCCAGGGATACGAACACGAAAGGACTAAAAGTGCCAACCGCGAGCGTGTGCGGCCGTCATCCGCCGTCCGTGCCGAAGTGCGGAGAAATCGCTTCGACCAGGAAACTCGTTACAGTCATGGGTTTTTTGCCGCCGTCGAAAAGATCGGCAAGTCCACCCGAGTGAGCGACCGTGGGCGCCATACCTTCGTGGTCGAAGCACTTTTCCTTACCTGGACGAAGGAAAACGTGCCGGGACTCACCCACCCGTCGCTCCCGAGTTGCCCCGTGCCGCGAATGCACTTTGATGGATGGCAGGCGCCGGATCGACGGCGTACCGAAAAGTGAGGAGTTCTCATGGGTATCGACTTCGAAGGTATGAAGGACAAGGTGAGCGGGGAACACGTGGACAAGGCCGCCGATTTCGCGAAGTCCCGTTTCGGCGAACATTCCGACAAGATCGACTCGGCCGCTGACAAGGCGAAGGACTACCTCGGTGAGTCCGGAGGCGAGCAGCAGGGCGAAGGCCAGCAGGATTCACCGCAGGGCCAGTAACCCGAGGACGTCCCGGAACGGCGCGTACCCGGACGTGACCGAAGTGTCGAGCACTCGCGAGCGGGGGTAGAAGGGGCTGAGGTCGAGGCCGACACCGACCCCACGGATCTCGACGGTGCTTTCCTCCCGCAGCACCGTTTCCCGCAGGTGCTCGTCAAGGTAATGCGGATCGTTCGCCAGGCTCGTCGCGCTGTCCATGGGGCTGCCGTCGGAGAGGACGAGCAGGATCCGGCGTGCTTCCGTTCGCGCGCGCATCCGGGCGCAGGCCCAGGCCACTGCCTCGCCGTCGATCCCTTCCCGGAACAGATCGGCTTTGAGCAGTGCCGCGAGATCGGGGCGTGCCCGTCGCCACGGCGTTTCGGCGGCCTTGAACACGAGGTGGAGCCGTTCGTTGAGCCTGCCGGGATGCCGCGGCCGTCCCGCCCGGATCCAGTCCCGCCTGGGCCTGCCCCCGTTCCAGCCGCCGGTGGTGAACCCGAGCACTTCGCAGGTCGCCCCGGCGAGTTCGATCGAGCGCGCGAAAAGATCGACGAGCGCGGCGACGGGTTCCGCGTGCGCGGTCATCGAACCCGAGCAGTCGATCAGGAACGTCACGAGCGTGTCCGCCACCGGTTCGATCCGTTCGGTGCGGAAGATCCTGCGTTCGGTGGGTGAACTGATCAGCTGCGCCAGGGTCCGGCCGTCGAGCAGGCCTTCCTCCTGCGCGCCGTCCCAGCCGTCGCGCGCCGGTTCGGCGAGCACCGCCTCGATGTCGCGTGCCAGCCGTCCCGGCCCGACGCCCTGCCTCCCGACACGCCGGTCGAGCCGCTCGCGGAGTTCGGCCAGGAGCGCGGGGCGCACCAGATCCGACACGCGCCGTTCCCGGTCGTACGCGGTGGTGTGGATCCGGTACGCCGCACCGGATTCGCCCAAGATCCGGCTGGATCCGGCGGTCGCCGAGGGGATCTGCTCGCCGCTGCTCGGGTCGAAGTCGATCACGAGGCTGAAGCGCGGGTCGGTGGGGTCGCCGTCGTCTTCGGCGTCCCGCGTGGTCCCGGCGAGCAGCCCGCCGGCCGTCCGGGCGATCGCCAGCGCGTGTTCGGCGAACGCCTTCTGGTCCGTCCGGTGCCGCCGCAGTCCGGCGAGGTCGTGGCCGAGCGATGGCGCCAAGGCGAACCGGGTCGCCTCGATCAGGTCCTCGGTCTCCTCGACCACGGGTTCGCCGGTGATCCGCGAGCGGCAGATCTGGGCGACCGTGTACAGCAGCAGCCCGCGGGCGGTCTCCGTCAGACCGGACCGGTGGAACTCCAGTGACCAGCGGACGTGGCGAAGGCGCAGGTTCCGCCGCATTCCCGGTAGCTCCGCGGGCGGGAGCGACTCGACGCGGAATTGTTCCAGCAGCTCGAAAATCCCGCGCTCGGCCGGATCACGCGGGCTCAGATCGCGATGCAGGGCGGCATCCGAGACGGTGAGGCGCAAGGCCATCCCGTCCGCGATCCCGCGTGCGGACAGCAGATCGTCGTCGGCGGACTGACGCAGATGCGGCGTGTGCAGGGGGAGCGGACGGCGTCCCCGATGCAGCCGCCGCGCCCGGAAATGCAGTGCCGGATCGCCGGTGAGCGCCCGGACCGCGGCCGCGCACAGCTCCTCGACCTGGTTGCGGCGCCGGGTTTCCGCCTGCCCGGCGGTCATGCCGAGAGCAGGTGGAGCTCGTCGTCGAAGCAGCGCTGGAAGTACTCCGCCACCAGGTCGCGCTCGGCTTCGTCGCATTTGTTCACGAAGGACAGCCGGAAGGCCGTCGCCGCATCACCGAAGATCTCGATGTTCTCCGCCCAGGTGATCACCGTGCGCGGGGACATCAAAGTGGACAGATCGCCGGCCTGGAAACCCTTGCGGGTCAGGGCGGCCACCGCGACCAGGGATGCGGCCAGCGGCTCGGAAACGCCGGGCACCCTGGCCCGCACGATCGCGATCTCCTCGGCGGCGGGCAGGTAGTTCAGCGACGCCACGATGTTCCAGCGGTCGATCTGCGCGTGGTTCAGCCGTTGCGCGCCGTGGTAGAGCCCGTTGAGGTTGCCCAGCCCGACCGTGTTGGCGGTGGCGAACAGCCGGAACGACGGATGCGGCCGCAGCACCCGGTTCTGGTCGGTGAGGGTGAACTTGCCGTCGCGTTCGAGGACTCGCTGGAGCACGAACATGACGTCCGGGCGGCCCGCGTCGTACTCGTCGAGCACCAGCGCGACCGGCCGCTGCAACGCCCACGGGAGGATGCCCTCCTGGAACTCGGTGACCTGCTTGCCCTCGCGCAGCACGACCGCGTCGCGGCCGACGAGGTCGAGGCGGTTGAGGTGGCCGTCCAGGTTGACCCGCACGCACGGCCAGTTGAGCCGCGCGGCGACCTGTTCGATATGGGTCGACTTCCCGGTGCCGTGCAGCCCCTGCACCAGCACTCGGCGGTCGTGGGTGAACCCGGCGAGCAGCGCCAGCGTCACGTCCTGGTTGAAGCGGTACGCCTCGTCGACCTCGGGGACGTGTTCGGTGCGTTCGCGGAACGCGCCGACGACGAGATCCGAATCGATGCCGAAGACGTCACGCACCGGGAGCCGTAGCTCGGGGACCATGAGAACTCCTTACGACGGAACACTTTCCGGTTCGGACCCGCCTTCGGCGTCGACATGGCTGATCGCCTCGGCCGCGCGCTGCAAGGCCGGGAGCGTTTGCAGGGCCTTGTCCGGCGTCAGCCGCATGACCGGGGCCTGCACGGCGACGCAGAGGTTGGCGCGTCCCGGCACGAGGACCGCGACGCATACCAAGCCGGGCAGGAACTCTTCGTCGTCGAGGGCGAACCCGTCCCGGCGGATGCGGGTGAACTCGGCCTCGAGCGCGTCGAGGTCGGTGAGGGTCTTGTTCGTGTACTGCTTCAGTGGCGCGTGCGCGAGCAGCTTCCGCCGTTGCGACGGGCTCATCTGCGCGAGGATCATCTTGCCGCTGGCCGAACAGTGGATCGGCACCCGTGAGCCGGGCCGGAGGTAGAACCGCAGCGGTTCCGGGGTCTCCACCCGGTCGAGATACACGATTTCGTTGCCCGACAAGGTGGTCACGTTGCAGCTCTCGCCGAGTTCGTCGACGAGGTGACGCAGGACGGCGTGCCGGGCGCCGTGGTGGGTCGCGTTGAGGAGCAGATTCTCCGCGAGCCGTCGCAGCCGGTGGCCGGTGCCGTAGTGGCGGCCGTCGGCCTGCCGGATCAGCAGGCCCGCCCCTTCGAGCTGCTGCAGCATGCGGTGCAGGGTCGGTTTCGGCAGGCCGGTCTCCTCGACGAGACCCTGCAGGGAGACCAGCTGATCCTTGGCGGCGATCAGCTCGAGCAGGGAGAACAGCCGCATGGTCGGCGTGTCCCCGTTGATCGGATCGGGTTCGCGAAGCAGCTCCATGTTCCGAAAAGTAGCACACGGCGTCTCGGTTTTCAGAACTCGACGTTGACGCTGGCCGGTAGTCGTCCTATCGTCGACAGCATCCTGATTTCAGGAACGCCACGTATCGTTTTTTGTAAATCTCGCCTGTCGAAGGAGCGGAACATGACGGAACGGAAGACGGGTGACGGCCGCGTGGTCGTCAGTGGCCGGAAGAAGATGACCCCGTCCGAGGCCTTCGTCGAGACGCTCGTGGCGAACGGCGTCACCGACATCTTCGGCATCATGGGGTCGGCGTTCATGGACGCGATGGACATCTTCGCGCCGGCGGGAATCCGGCTGGTACCGGTGGTGCACGAACAGGGCGCCGGGCATATGGCCGACGGCTACGCCAGGGTGAGCGGCAGGCACGGCGTCGTCATCGGGCAGAACGGCCCCGGCATCAGCAACTGCGTGACCGCGATCGCGGCCGCGTACTGGGCGCACAGCCCGGTCGTCATCGTGACGCCGGAGGCGGGCACCATGGGCACCGGCCTCGGTGGTTTCCAGGAGGCCAACCAGCTGCCGATGTTCCAGGAGTTCACCAAGTACCAAGGGCACGTCAACAACCCGAAGCGGATGGCGGAGTACACCGGCCGTTGCTTCGACCGCGCCCACTCGGAACTCGGCCCGACGCAGCTCAACATCCCGCGCGACTTCTTCTACGGCGAGATCGAGGCCGAGATCCCGGAACCCGCCCGGCTCGACCGCGGTCCCGGCGGGGAGCGGAGCCTTGACGAGGCCGCCGCGCTGCTGGCCACGGCGGAGTTCCCGGTGATCATCTCCGGCGGCGGCGTCGTGATGGCCGACGGCGTCGAGGAGTGCAAGGCGCTCGCCGAACGCCTCGGCGCGCCGGTGGTGAACAGTTATCTGCACAACGACTCGTTCCCGGCGAGCCACCCGCAGTGGTGCGGGCCGCTGGGCTACCAGGGGTCCAAGGCGGCGATGAAGCTCATCTCGCAGGCGGACGTCGTGATCGCGCTCGGTTCGCGGCTCGGCCCGTTCGGCACCCTGCCGCAGCACGGCATGGACTACTGGCCCAAGGATGCGAAGATCATCCAGATCGACGCGGACCACAAGATGCTCGGCCTGGTCAAGAAGATCACCGTCGGCATCTGCGGTGACGCCAAGGACGCGGCGGTCGCGCTGACCAAGCGGCTGGCGGACCGGGCACTGGCCTGTGACTCCACAAAGGACGCTCGCGCGGCGAAGATCAAGGCGGAGAAGGACGCGTGGGAGGCCGAGCTCGACGCCTGGACCCACGAGACCGACCAGTTCAGCCTCGACATGATCGCCGAGCAGGAGGGCGAGGAGGGTAACTGGCTGCACCCGCGGGAAGTGTTGCGGGAGCTGGAGAAGGCCATGCCGCCGCGGGTGATGGTGTCGACCGACATCGGCAACATCAACTCGGTCGCGAACAGCTATCTGCGTTTCGAGGAGCCGCGCAGCTTCTTCGCCCCGATGAGCTTCGGCAACTGCGGATACGCGCTTCCGACGATCATCGGTGCCAAGGCCGCGGCGCCCGACCGGCCCGCGATCTCCTACGCCGGCGACGGCGCGTGGGGGATGAGCATGGGCGAGATCATGACCGCGGTCCGCCACGACATCCCGGTCACCGCGGTGGTGTTCCACAACCGGCAATGGGGTGCGGAGAAGAAGAACCAGGTCGACTTCTACAACCGCCGGTTCGTCGCGGGCGAGCTGGAAAGCGAGAGTTTCGCGGGGATCGCCAAGGCGATGGGCGCGGAGGGCATCGTCGTGGAGAAGCTCGACGAGGTCGGCCCCGCGCTGCAACGCGCCGTCGAGGCACAGATGAACGAGGGCAAGACCACCGTCGTCGAGATCATGTGCACCCGCGAGCTGGGCGACCCGTTCCGCCGCGACGCGCTGTCCAAGCCGGTGCGCTTCCTGGAGAAGTACAAGGACTACGTGTAGGCCGCTCGTTTCGCGCGTGAAGGCCCCCTTCCCTCGGCTGAGCCGAGGGAAGGGGGCCTTCACGCGCTGGTGTGGAGGGCCAACTGGACCCATCGAACGCCGCCGCTCTGGTGCTGGGCCGGTGCCAGCCTGGTTGCGAAAGTCAAAGCACAGACTCGTGTCTCGAAGGAGGTCTCCGGTGGACGTCACCCAGCTGCGAGCGCAGGCTCGACGGCATCTCGGCCCGCACTTCACCCGCAAGGACACCTGGGCCTCGGACTTCCCGGTGTTCGTACGCGGCGAGGGAAGCTACCTGATCGACACCGAAGGACGCCGTCATCTCGACGGTCTCGCCGGGCTTTTCTGCGTCAACATGGGCCACGGACGGGCCGACATCGCCAAGGCCGCCGCCGACCAGGTCGGCACCCTGGCCTACGCGAGCAACTGGGGCTCGGCGCATACGCCCGCGATCGAGGCCGCCACGCTGCTGGCCGAATTGGCGCCGGGCGACCTCGGGACGACGTTCTTCGTCAACTCCGGCTCGGAGGCGGTCGAAACCGCGCTGAAGTTCGCCCGGCAGTATCACCGCAGCCAGGGACAGCCCGAGCGGACGAAGATCATCAGCCGCGACATGGCCTATCACGGAACGACCATCGGCGCCCTCTCGGTGACCGGGCTGGCGAAGATCAAGGAACCCTTCGGCCCGCTCATGCCCGGCGTCCGGCACGTGCCGAACACGTTGGGCCTGCTGGGAGACTGCGGCCCGGCGTCCGAATTGGACTGTGTCACGGCGATCGAGCGGGTCATCCTCGAAGAAGGGCCGGAGACCATCGCGGCGCTGTTCGCCGAGCCGGTGCAGAACGGCCGCGGCGCGCTGGTGCCGCCGAAGGGATACTGGCCCGCTTTGCGCGCGCTGTGCGACAAGTACGGCATCCTGCTCGTCTCGGACGAGGTCATCTGCTCGTTCGGCAGGCTCGGGCACTGGTTCGGGCACGGGCTCACCGGTGTCGTGCCGGACCTGATCACCTTCGCCAAGGGGTCGACGTCGGGGTACGCGCCGCTCGGCGGGGTCATCGTGCGCGAGAAGCTGGTCACCGAGCTGTACGACTCCCCGAAGGGCGGCGTCTTCACCCACGGCGCCACGTGGGGCGGACATCCCGTCGCCACCGCCGTCGCGGTCGCGAACCTCACGGCGATGCGGGACGAGAACGTGCTCGGCAACGTCCGCACCGAGGGGCCGGAACTGTTCGCCGCGCTGAACTCCCTCAAGTCCGCGCACCGCTGCGTCAAGGACGTCCGCGGCACCGGGTTCTTCTATGCCATCGAGCTGATGGCCGACCGCGACAGTGGCCGGGAACTGACCGAGGCGGAGTCGCTGAAGGTGCTTCGCGAGGTGCTCCCGGAGGCGTTCCGGCGCACGGGCGTCATCCTCCGCGGCGACGACCGCGGCGCGACGATGCTGATGATCTCCCCGCCGCTGGTCGCCGATCGCGAGGTACTCACCGAACTGCTCCACGGCGTCGACGCGATGCTCAACGACGTCGAGAAGGCCGTCCAGCCCTGAACCAGCCCTTTTCACCAGGTGGGGGTCGCCGTCTTCCGGCGGCCCCCGCTTCGTACGTGGAGGTACTTCGATGAGCCTGACCACCGAGGTCACGCCGGACGCGACGCTCGGCAGATGGCGGAAGGCGTTACGCGGCCGGAATCTCCGCGTCGCGTTGCCGGACGGCGACGACGACCGCGCCGTCCGGGCCGCACTGGCGCTCCGGGACGAAGGTGTCGTGCGGCCGTTGCTCTTCGGCGATGGGGCGCGCCTTCGCGCGGCAGGGGCCACGGACGACTTGATCGTGGACGTCACGGACGCTCTCGCCGACGAACGGACCCAGGCCGCCTTGGCCGCGGGCTTCGAACGGCACCCGGAAAAGCTCGCCGCCGCCCGGCGCGATCCGGTGTTCGTGGCGGCCGCCGCCTTGAGGGCGGGCATCGTGGACGCCTGCGTCGCCGGGGCGACCCGGCCGACCGCCGACGTCCTGCGCGCGGGGCTGCGGGTCGTGGGGCTCGCCCCGGATGTGTCCACTTTGAGCAGTTGCTTCCTGTTGCTGCTTCCGGACGGGCGACGGCTGACCTTTTCGGACTGTGCGGTGGTGCCCGAGCCGGGCGCGGCGCAGCTGGCGGACATCGCCCTCGCCGCCGCGGCGACCCACCGTGGCCTGACCGGCGAGGACCCCGCGGTCGCCATGCTGTCGTTCAGCACGCAAGGGAGTGCCGACCATCAGCGGGTCGAGGTGGTCCGCGAGGCGACTTCGCTGGTGCGGCAGCGGGAACCCGGGCTGCCCGTGGACGGCGAGCTGCAGTTCGACGCCGCGCTGGTGGCGTCGATCGCGGCGGCCAAGGCGCCCGGGTCCGCGGTCGCCGGCCGCGCCAACGTTCTCGTGTTCCCGAATCTGGACGCGGGCAACATCGGCTACAAGATCGCCGAACGGCTCGGGGGCGCCGTCGCGCTCGGCCCGATCCTCCAGGGGCTCGCGGCGCCGCTCAACGACCTTTCCCGCGGCTGCTCGGCGTCCGACATCGAGACGCTCGCGCTCTTGACCGCCGTTCAAGCTAGCCGAGGAGGGCGAGGGTGACGTAGGCGATGGTACCGACGAGCAGCGTGGAGAGCAGGCCGAGCAGCAGCGCCCGGCCGCCGGTGCGGACCAGGGTGCCGATCCGGACCGCGCAGCCCAGCCCGAAGAGCGCTCCCGCCAGCAGCAGCGTGCAGACCACCTTGGCGACGTCGAGCGCCACGCCGGGCAGGATCCCGGTGCTCCGCACCACCACCATCGCCAGGAAACCGAGGACGAACAGTGGGACCAGCGGAGCGCGCTTCCCGGCGGCGGACGGGCGGCGCCGTCGTTCGTGCACGCTGACCGCGGCGACCATCGGTGCCAGCAGGACGACACGGCTCAGCTTGACCACCACGGCGACCGCGACGGCGGCGGTCCCGGCCGGGGTGGCGGCCGCGACGACCTGGGCGACTTCGTGCACGCTCAACCCGGCCCAGCCGCCGATCCGCAGCGCGTCCATCCCCAGCCGGCCGCCGATGAGCGGGACCGCCGCGATCGCCAGGCCGCCGTAGAAGGTGACCAGTGCGACCGCGGTCGCGACGTCGGAGTCCTCCCGCTCGACGACCCCTTCCATCGCCGCGATCGCCGACGCGCCGCAGATCGAGAAACCGGTCGCGACCAGCATCGCGAGCCCGCGCGGAACACCGATCAGCCTGCCGAGCCCGATCGTGCCGAGGAACGTGAGGCCGACCGTCAGCACCACCGCGAGCAGTGTGCCGGGACCGAGGGAAAGCACCGAAGGGAGCGCGAGTTGCAGACCGAGAAGAACGACACCGGCACGCAGGAGCTTCTTCGTCACCTTCGCGATCGCTTGCCGGGTGCCGTCCGAGAGCACCGGCAGCGAGCCGGCGAGCACCCCGAGCACGACCGCGAGAGTGAGCGCGCTCAGCACGGGAACGGCGGTGCTCAGCAGGTAGGCGACGACCACGCCGAGGGCGGTGACGGCCAGACCGGTGAGGTGCGGCTTCGTTCGCCGCGAAGACGTGGTGCTCATATCGACGAGCGTCGTCCGGAAAGGGCAGGGGCGGTAGCCGGGAAAACGGCGGATAGGTCATGCACCTTGGCTATGACGGCGCCGGAACTGGACACCTTGCGCCTGCTCGTCCTCGTCGGCGAACTGGGCAGCATCGGTCAGGCCGCGATCATCCTCGGGATGACACGGCCGTCGGCGGGCAAGCGACTGTCCTTTATGGAACGCAGGCTGGGCCTGGTGCTGGTGGACCGGACGCGTCGTGGTTCCGCGCTCACCCCGGACGGCCGGGCGATCGCGGGCCGGGCACAGCGCGTGCTCGCCGAACTCGACGGACTGCTCGACGGCGCCCGAACCCTGCGGACCCGGCACGAGGCCGGACTCCGGATCGCGGCGAGCATGACGCCGGCCGAGCATCTGGCCCCGCGCTGGATCGGCGAGCTCAACCGCGCCCACCCAGGCCTCCAGCTCGGCCTGGAGGTCACGAACTCGGATCGGGTCGCCGAGCTGGCCCGCGACGGCAAGGTCGACATCGGTTTCGTCGAATCACCCGGTCCCTTCGCCGGACTCACGTCCCGGAAGGTCGCCGTGGACCATCTGGTGGTCGTGGTCGCCCGCACTCATCCTTGGGCGTGCGAACGCCGTCCGCTGACCCCGGCGGAGCTGGCGAACACGCCGCTCGTGGTGCGGGAACACGGCTCCGGAACCAGAAAGACGGTCGACGCCGCGTTGCGCAAGGCCGGCGTTGGGCCGGTGAAACCGTTGCTGGAACTGGGTTCCGCCTCCGCCGTCCGCAACGCCGTGGTCGCGGGCGCCGGCCCAGCCGTGATCAGCGTCTTGGACGTCGCGGACCACGAGCTCGTGCCCGTCGCGGTGGAGAGTGTCGACTTCGGACGGGTGCTGCGCGCGGTCTGGCCCGAGGGACGGCGCCTCACCGGTCCGGCGGCGGAGCTGCTGGCCTTGGCCGTGCGCCACCCGCACCGAGGGTGATCTGGACCCCTTTCCCACATCGTAACTGGCACTCGCCCCTGGCCCGACTTGTTCCTACGGTGACCGGAACCACAATGGAGCTCCCAGCGCCACCGCTCCGGCGGTGCGTGCGAGAAGGAGGAGACGTGACTTCAACGTCCGGCCCGGCACAGAGCAGCGGCCTGAAACCAGGGCTCAAACAGCGACATATGAACCTGATCGCCCTCGGCGGCGTCATCGGAGCCGGGCTGTTCGTCGGCAGCGGCGTGGTCATCCAATCGGCGGGCCCGGCGGCGGTGGTGTCGTTCCTCATCGCAGGCCTGATCACCGTGCTCATCATGCGCATGCTCGCGGAGATGACGATCGCCAAACCCGCGCTCGGGTCGTTCTACGTCTACGCCAGGGAGGCGCTCGGCAACCGCGCGGGCTTCGCCGTCGGCTGGATGTATTGGTACTTCTTCGTCATCGTCGTGGCGGTCGAAGCCGTCGCGGGCGGCCGGATCCTGCAGCTGTGGGTACCCGACGTGCCACTGTGGGTGCTCAGTCTCGGTCTGCTCCTGATCCTCACCGGTACCAATATGGTCTCGGCACGGTCCTATGGCGAGTTCGAGTACTGGTTCTCTTCGATCAAGGTCGTCGCGATCGTCGTGTTCCTGGTCGTCGGCGCCCTGTACCTGTTCGGTTTCTGGCCGGGTGCCCACGGCGGCTTGACGAATCTGGTGTCCCACGGCGGGTTCGCGCCACTCGGGATCGGTGCGGTGCTCGCGGCGGTGGTGCCGTGCATCGGTTTCTACACCGGCGCGGAGATCGTCACCATCGCCGCCGCCGAGTCCGCGGAGCCGAAGAAGGCGATCGCGAAGGCCATGCGCTCGATCATCTTCCGCGTGGTGCTGTTCTACGTCGGTTCCGTGTTCCTCGTCGTCGCGATCAAGTCCTGGGACGATCCGGCGACCGCGGTCAGCCCGTACGCGGCGGTGCTGGAGGTGCTCGGCATCCCGGCCGTGGCGACGATCATGAACGCGATCGTCCTGACCGCGGTGCTCTCGTGCCTGAACTCGGCCCTGTACACCTCGTCGCGGATGCTGTTCGCGCTCACCAGCAACGGCGACGCGCCGAAGGCGTTCACCCGGCTTTCCGGCAGCGGTGTGCCGCGGCGCGCGATCCTGGCCGGGACGGTCATCGGCTATGTCTCGGTCATCGCCGCCTACACCTCGCCGGACCTGATCTTCCAGTTCCTGGTCAACTCCTACGGCGCCGTCGCGCTGTTCGTGTACCTCTCCATCGCGCTCGCGCAGGTGCGGCTCCGCCGTCGGCTGGAGCGGGAGGATCCGGACAAGCTGTCGCTCAAGATGTGGCTGTTCCCGTGGCTGAGCTACGCGACCATCGCGCTGATGGGCGGCGTGATCCTGGCGATGGCGCTGCTGCCGTCGACCCGCTCGCAGTTCTGGCTCAGCGCCGTGACGCTCGCGCTGATCCTTGTCGGGTTCGAAATCCGCAGGCGGCGCGGCAAGCCGGCGGCGACCGTTCCGGCCGTGCCCGTCGATCCCGTTCCGGACGACCCCAAGCGCGCCCCGGCAACCGTCCGGGAGTGACTTGGACGGGCGGAAAGCGTCCTTCACCGCATCTGGTGCGGTGAAGGACGCTTTCCGCCCGGCGGATTATCGGCTCACGGTGATTTCCCTTGTCACGCTTGAGAGTTTCTCGGGATTGCGGACGTGGTAGGCGCCGGTGACGTAGCCGTTTTCGACCCGCACCGCCAGCACGCCGTCGATCTCCCCGCCGACCCGGATCAGCAGGCCGGGGCCGCCGTTGACCTGTACCGGTTCGACTGTCCTTTCCGCCTCGCGTTTCCACCAACCGACGGCCAGCAGGCGAGCCACCTCGTCCGCGCCCACGATCGGCCGCGGCAGGGCGTGCTTGACCCCGCCTCCGTCGCTGAGGGCGACGACGTCCGGCGCGAGGATGTCGAGCAGGCCCTGCAGGTCGCCGGTTTCCACCGCGGCTTGGAACGCCTGTAGCGCGGCACGATGCTCAGCCGGGGTTCCGGTGCCACGTGGTCTGCGCGCGGCGACGTGGGCCCGCGCCCGATGGGCGATCTGGCGTACGGCGGCGGGCGTCTTGTCGACGGCTTGGGCGATTTCGCCGTAGTCGACGGCGAAAACCTCCCGTAATACGAAGACCGCCCGCTCGGTCGGCGCGAGTGTCTCCAGTACGAGCAGCATCGCCATCGAAACGTTCGCGGCCAGTTCCACGTCCTCGGCCACGTCCGGTGTGGTCAGCAGCGGCTCGGGCAGCCACGGGCCGAAGTAGGACTCCTTGCGCCTGCCGAGTGTCCGCAGTCGTTTGAGCGCCTGACGGGTGGTGATCCGGACCAGGAACGCGCGCGGGTCCAGCACCGTGTCGAGCGCGACGCCCGACCAGCGCAGCCAGGTCTCCTGCAGGACGTCCTCGGCGTCGGTGGCCGAGCCGAGCATCTCGTAGGCCACCGTGAACAGCAGATTGCGATGGGTCACGAACGTTTCGGTCGCCGGGTCCAGGGTGCCGGGTCGCTCGTCCCGTTCGCTCATCGCTGCTTCCCACCTGCTCATGTCGGATCGTGTTCCGCCCCTACGATCCCGGCCACCGCCGGTTTGTGACACCGGGGAGAGGTGGCCTGCGCCACACGGCGGACTTGTCACATCGGGCCGGTCGCCGGGATCTCTTGCTCGACACCACGGACAAGAAAGGCATGGAACATGAGCAAGTTCGCAGTGGCGGGAGCGACCGGGCGGCTGGGACGGCACGTCGTCGACGTCCTCACCGAACGCGCGCACGAAGTCGTCCCGATGTCCCGGGCCACCGGCGTGGACATCATCACCGGTGAGGGCCTCGCCGAGGCGCTCACCGGGGTGGACGTCATCATCGACGTCGCTTCGTGGCACGCCTCCGACCAGGAGGCGGCGACGGAGTTCTTCCGTACCTCGGCCCGCAATCTGCACGAGGAAGGCAGGCGGGCCGGAGCCACGCTGATCGCCGCGGCGTCCATCATCGGCGTCGACAACGCCACCACCGGTTTCCTTGCCGCCAAGAAGGAGCACGAGAAGTTCCTCGCGTCCGGGCCGATTCCGGTTCGTCTTCTGCGGGCGGCTCAGTTCCACGAGTTCGTGCTTCAGCTCCTGGACTGGCGGCGGGACGACGTCGCTTATGTTCCCGCCCTGCCCACTCAGCTCGTGGCCTGCCGCGCCGTGGCCGAGGAACTGGCCGATCTGGCGGCCGCCCCGGCCGCACCGGGAACTCCGATTCCCGAGATCGCCGGACCACGCAGGGAGATCATGGCGGAGGCGGCCCGGCTCGCCGGCGCCGCCCGGGGGATCGAGGTCGTCGGCATCGACGGGGCGGACGTGCCGGACGGCGAGATCGCCGCCAACGGCGGGTTCCTGCCCGGCCCGCACGCCAAGCTGGCCGGCCCGACCTTCCGGGAATGGCTCGAAACGCCACCTGGGCTTCTCCCATAGACTTCGCCGGTGATCGCATCATGGGGGCTCGATGCCGCGCTCGAAGTCGGGATCGCCGCGTTCTGCGCGGGCGAAGAACCGCCGAGCGACGACCTGTTCTGGGAACGGCTGACCGGCGCGGGAGTCGAGCCGTGGCTGGCCGAGCGGCTGCTGGTCTTCCTGCCGATGGCCTACGTCCGGCGGCTGCTGCCGGACGTCACGTATCCGGACGCCGTGCGCGACTCCCGCGGGAAGGTCCTCCTCGCGCAGGAGCCGGTCTTCGTGGCGGCGTTCGATCGCGCCCAGTACGCGAGCCGTGCGGAATTCGAGCGGATCGCGTTTCGCAGCAGCACGTTCGCCGTGATCAACGAGGCGCTGAACGCCGGATCGCGGCTCGCGGACCTGGAGCTCGGTGAACCCGTGCTGTTCAAGGACCTGGAGCCGGCCGTCGAAGGCGACGGCGGTGTGCCTTCGCCGCAAGCGGTGTTCGAGGCTTTGCTTCGCGAGCACGGCATCCCGCTGGGCGGGGACACTCGTGTCGATACGAAACTCGTCGTGCATCCCGCCCCGGAAGGCGTGGTGATGGCTCAGGTCGACTTCGCCGTGTCGCATCCCGCGCTGGCCGGGCAGTGGCTGGTCGAGAGTTTCGCGGGGCACGGCACCACTTGGTGTGAGGCGATCGGCCGCGCGGTGAACACGTTCAGCCTCGGTGCGTTGCATCCGATCGTCGACGGGTTGCTGCTTCCCGGCGCCGCGGCCGATCAGGTCGAGCGCGAGCGGTACGACCATCCGGACGGTGCGTTCGAACTGGTGCTGGGCGCGCAGATCAACCTATTCGCCGAGACCGTGCCTTCCGTCGAACCGCTGCTCGACCGGTTGCTGGAAGCGTTGCGCGCGGAAAAGCTCAGCCGGAAGGTGCACGGGCTCCGGTTGTTCGTCGCGCACAACGACGGCGTGTTGCTGAACAACGAAGTCCTCTTGGACAGCCGACCATGGTCCGGCGGCGAGGCTGTGGTGGCGGATCACCCGGCGCTGGTCGCCGAGGGACGGGTCGCGACGCGGGTGTTCGGGCTGCTCGTGCCCCTCGACGTCTAGTTCAGGTCGGTTCCACGGGTTTCGGCGCTGAGGAGCAGAGCGATGAGGGTGACGGCGATCGTGCCCACGAGGTACAGCACGACCGCCGTGGGGCCCTGCTTTTCGACCAGCCACACGGCGATGAGCGGCGCGGGCGCACCGGCGATGATCGAAGATCCCTGGAACACGAGGGAAGCCCCGGCGAAACGGCGGCGCGTCGGGAACAGTTCGGCGATCCAAGCGGCTTCCGGCCCGGCGAGGAGGCCGTGCAGCGCCGCGCCGACACCGACGCCGAGATAGAGCAGAGGCAGCGCGTCGGCCTGGACGATCGCGAAGAAGACCGGTGCCCAGACCGCGAGGCCGAGCGCGGGGACCAGCATCGCGGTGCGCCGCCCGACGCGGTCGGACCAATGGCCGCCGGCCAGCATCCCCGCGAATTGCAGCAGCGACCCGATGGCGACGGCGAGGAGCACGTCGGACTTGTCGTAGCCGAAAGTCTTTGTGGCATAAGCGACCACGAAGACGGTGTAGACGTAGAAGGCCACGTTTTCGCCCAGCCGCACGCCGAGACCGCGCAGGACGGGACCGGGGTGGGCGAGCGTTTCGAGGATGCTCGACCGCTCGCGGACGGTGCCCGCGGACGCCGTGGCCCGTGCCTGTGCTTCCTGGAACACCGGGGATTCGTCGACGCGCCGCCGGATCCAGAAGCCGATGACCAGGAGCGGGATCGCGAACAGGAACCCGACACGCCAGCCCCACTGGTCGAAGGCGCTGTCGGGGAGTATCAAGGCGATCCCGCCGACCACCGCCGTGGCCAGCACCGTGCCCAGAGGTGCGCCCGCCTGCGGCCACGCCGACCAGAATCCGCGCCGTTTCGGGCTCCCGTATTCGCTGACCATCAGCACCGCCGCGCCGAACTCGCCGCCGAGGGCGAACCCCTGGATCAGCCTCAGCACGACGAGCGAGATCGTCGCCCCGATGCCGACCTGAGAGTAGGTGGGGAGCAGTCCGATCGCGGAGGTCGACAACCCGAGTAACAGGAAAGTGGTCACCAGCATGGGTTTGCGCCCGAGGCGGTCGCCGAGATGCCCGAAGACGATGCCGCCGATCGGGCGTGCGACGAAGCCGAGCCCCTGCGTCGCCAGCGCGAGCAGCAACTGGGCGAATCCGTTGCCGCCGGGGAAGAACAGCGGGCCGAGCACGGTGGCAGCCAGGATTCCGTAGAGCGCGAAGTCGTACCACTCGAGCACGGCGCCCGCGGTACTGCCCGCCAGGACTCGCCGGAACGCGGACCGGCTGACCCCGCCGGACCTCGAATCGGCCGTTTCGCGCGAGGCGGGCACGTTCGTCACTTTCGCTCCTCGTCGTCGGCCGGTTCAGGCGAGGTGTCCGATAATCGGACGGCCCGGGACGTTATTCGGACACGTAGGAACATAGACCGCACCGGCCGGATCGCGCAATCAATCCGATGGGCTGATGTCGAGGCGGCCGTGACGGCTCCGACTCTTCCGTGAAAGCGCCCGGACAGCGGCGCTACTGAGGCGAAGGAGGCCTTGCGATGAGCAAGGTGGTGCTGGATGTGTCGATGTCGCTGGACGGTTTCACCGCCGGGCCGAACGTGCGGGCCGAGGAACCGATGGGGGACGGCGGTGAACGGCTGCACGAGTGGATGGCCGGGGAGGGGCACGACGCCCGTGCCTTCGAGGAGGTGAACGCGATCGTCGGGGCCACGGTGATCGGGCGGCGCACCTTCGACCTCGGTCTGCGGCCGTGGGGCGGCACTCCGTGGCCGGGAATCCCGAGTTTCGTGGTCACGCATCGGATCAGGGAAGACCTCCTCGGCGACAACGGCGGGACGTTCGCCTTCGACGGACTGGAAGCCGCGGTCCGGCGCGCCAAGGACGCCGCGGGGGAGAAGGATGTCCTGGTGCTGGGCGCGGACGTCGCCGGGCAGTTGCTCGGCGCGGGCCTGCTCGACGAGGTCCACCTCCACCTTGCCCCCGTGCTGCTGGGGCAGGGGACCGGCCTGTTCGCCGGGCGCTTGGGCGAGTTGATCCCGGAGGGCGAGCCTGTCACGGGGGTGGCCACTCACCTACGTTTTCGTGTCGGGCGGAGTGCTGCGTGACTGGTGCACCGGACCTGAAGCTGAGGTACGTGAAGGCCCCCTTCCTGTACTTAGGCGCAAGGATGGGGGCCTTCATGTGCTTGGGAGCCGGGGAGCCCGGGGATCAACCTGCCGCCGGGTAGTAACGCGTGACCGACTCCGCGACGCAAGCGGGCTTTCCCGAACCGTCCAGCTCGAAGGTGAACGCGCGCACCATCTGCACACCGCCGCGCGGCACGGCCGCCACCTCCGGCACCGTCGCGTGCAACCGCACCCGGCCGCCGACCGGGACCGGCGCGGGGAACCGGACCTTGTTGAGCCCGTAGTTCAACGCCATGCCGACGCCGGTGACGCGCAGCAGTTCGGCGAACATCGGGATGCCCCAGCTCAACGTCAGGTAGCCGTGGGCGATCGTGCCGCCGAACGGCCCCGTCGCGGCGCGCACCGGGTCGGTGTGGATCCATTGGCCGTCACCGGAAACCTCGGCGAACGTGTCGATGACGTCCTGCGTCACCGTCCGCCAGGCCGACGTGCCGAGGTCGCGGCCTTCGAGAGCCAGGATCTCCTCGATACCGTTCGCGGTGATCACCGGGTCACCGCCGCGGCGGCGAGGGTGGGCTCGTCGGCGCGCTCGTCGTAGCTGGGCCGCTTCAGCAGGGCCAGCATGCAGCCGAGCGTCAGCAGGACCTGGAACACCGCGAACACGATCACGGCGGTGATGGAACCGGTGAGGTTGAGCAGGAACTGGCCCACGATCGGCGTCGTGCCACCGAGCAGCGTGCCGCACAGCTGGTAGCACAGCGAGATCCCGGTGTAGCGCACATGTGCGGGGAACCGGCTGGCGAGCATGCCCGCGAGCGCGGCGTAGTAGAGGCAGTGCGGCACGGTGGCGACGACGACGCCGACCATCGCCGATGTGTAGTCCCCGGTGCTGATCAGCAGGAACATCAGCGGCATCAGCACCAGTTCGGGCAGCAGCATCACCGACACCGCGCGGCGCCAGCTGGTCATCTTCGTGACGATCACCGCGCCCCACGGCTGCACCAGGATCTGGGTGATGTTGGCGACCAGGATGATGGTGAGGAAGGAGCTGCGGCTGAAGCCGATGTCCGACGTGGCCCACGACAGCGCGAAGGTCGACTTGAAGTAGGTGGCGGACAGGCCGATGGTGCAGGCGCCGATGCCGAGCACGATCAGCATCGGGTGGTTGCGGAGCACCTCGGTCAGCGGCAGTTTGGCGACCTTCTTGGTCTTGATCAGCCCTGCCATGGCCGGGGATTCGGTGACCTTCAGGCGGATGAACAGCCCGACGACGACCAGCAGCGCGGAGGCGAGGAACGGGATCCGCCAGCCCCAGCTGACGAACGCCGCGTCCGGCAGCTGGCTGATGGCGAGGAAGCTGACCGTGCTCAGCGTGTTGCCCACCGGCGAACCCTGTTGGGCGAAGGCGCCGTAGAGGATCGATTTCCCCTTGGGCGCGTGTTCGGAGGCGATGAGCACCGAACCGCCCCATTCGCCGCCGAGCCCGATGCCCTGGATCATCCGGATGAGCACCAGCAGGATCGGCGCGGCCACACCGATGGTCGCGTAACCGGGCAGCACGCCGATCAAGGTGGTCGAGATGCCCATCAGCAGCAGCGTGATGACCAGCGTCTTCTTGCGGCCGAGGCGGTCGCCGATATGGCCGAAGATGATCCCGCCGAGCGGCCTGGCGAGGAAGCCGACCCAGAAGGTCGCGAACGCGACCAGGGTTCCGATCGCCCCGTCGAGTTCGGGAAAGAAGACCTTGTCGAACACCAGCGCGGAGGCGGTGCCGTAGATGTAGAAGTCGAACCACTCGATGGTCGAGCCGATGAACGCCCCGATTCCCGCGCGTTTCGCGGTCGAATTCGCCGCACCCATGCCGTCTCCTTGGATCGCCGTTGTTCCCGGGCACGGCGACCCCCGGCGCCAACGTCCCTGTTCTGGCCGGAACGATGCCAGCCGTCACCGAGACACGTCCAATACCGAATAGGCCGGTCAGTAAGTGCCGTCACGTATCAATCGCCGATGGGGACGGGCGTGGGCAGCGCCTCCTCGGCGACGGCGAGCACGGTCCGCAGGGCGGCGGACGGGTTGTCGGCGCGCCAGGCCAAGGCGGCCTGCAGGCGCGTCGCCTTGCCGGCGAGGCGCCGGTAGACCAGTCCGGTCTGCTGGATGTGCTGGCAGGACGTGAGGGTCAGCGTCACCCCGACCCCGGCCGCCACCAGCGCGAGGATCGTGTACGAATCCGGCGCCTCCTGGACGACCTTCGGGGTGAACCCGCCTTCCGCGCAGGCCTTGACGGTGGCCTCTCGCACCGTCGAGCCCGCGTTCGCGGGGAAGCTGACGAAGACCTCGGAGGCCAGTTCCTCGATGGGGATACGCCGGCGCCCGGCCAGCCGATGATCCGAAGGCAGCGCGCAGATCAGCTCCTCCTCGTCGATCACCCTGGCCCGCACGCCCGGCTGGGTGACCGGCAGGCGGACGAAGCCGAGATCCAGCGAGCCGTCCGCGATGCGGTCGAGCGCCACGTTGGCGTACGTCTGTCCGCGCATCACCAGTTCGAGTCCCGGGTGCGCGGCCCGCACCGCCCTGGTCAGCAGCGGCAGCGACTCGTGGCTCGACGCCCCGGCGAAACCGACGGTGACCCGCCCGAACTCACCGCGGCCCGCGGCCTTCGCGGCGCGGGTGGCCAGGTCGAGGTCTTCCAGCACGGTGCGGGCGGGCGTGAGGAAGGATTCGCCCGCACTGGTGAGGCGTACGGACCGGGTGTTGCGCTCGAACAGCGCGACCCCGAGTTCGCGTTCGAGCTGGCGGATCTGCTGGCTCAGCGGGGGCTGGGCCATCTGCAGACGCTTCGCGGCGCGGCCGAAGTGCAGTTCCTCGGCCACCGCCAGGAAGGCGTTCAGATGACGGAACTCCATGTCGCACCTCGATTATTCTGAGCTGGATATCAATCTGACCTTAATTCGGTATTGGACTCTGCACAATGCCGCCTGGCACGGTGAATCCGTGACCGACAAGACCACCACGATGGCCGAGGCCATCGCCGCCTACGTGCGCGACGGCGACACCGTCGCGCTCGAAGGGTTCACGCATCTGATCCCGACCGCGGCGGGACACGAGATCATCCGGCAGGGCCACCGCGACCTCACCGTGGTCCGGATGACCGCGGACATCGTCGTGGACCAGATGCTGGCCGGCGGCTGTGTACGCAAACTGGTGTCCTCGTTCGTCGGCAACTCCTCGGCGGGCTCGCTCGGGGAACTCCGGCGGCGGATCGAGCGCGCCGACCCCGAACCGCTGGAGTTCGAGGAATACAGCCACTACGGCATGATCGGCCGCTATCTGGCCGGCGCGCAGCGATTGCCGTTCTACCCGGTGCGCTCGTACGCGGGCAGCGACCTGCCATCGGTCAACCCCGGTCTCCGCAAGGTGACCTCGCCCTACGACGACGGCGAGCAGATCTATGTGGTGCCGCCGGTCAACCCGGACGTGACGATCGTCCACGCCCAGCGGGCGGACCGGTCGGGGAACACCCAGGTCTGGGGTTTGACCGGCATCCAGGCCGAAGCCGTGTACGCGGCGAAGAAGGCCGTGGTGGTGGTCGAGGAGATCGTCGACGACGACGTGATCCGCCGGGATCCCAACCGCACGCTCATTCCCGCGCACGCCGTCGACGCCGTGGTGGCCTGTCCGCGCGGCGCGCACCCGTCGTTCGCCCAGGGCTACTACGACCGGGACAACGCCTTCTATCGCGGCTGGTCGGCGATCAGCGCGGATCCGGCGCGCCTGCGCGAGTGGCTGGGGGAGTGGGTGCTCGGCACCCGCGATCATGCGGAATACGTGGCGAAACTGGGAGAACGTCACTGGGCGGGCCTCGCCGTCGACGACGCGCTGAGCCTGCCGGTGAACTACGGGCGGCGACGGGAGAACGCACGATGAAGTCCACAATGGACACCGGAACGACCTCGTCCGAACTGCTCTCGGTGGTCGCTTCCCGCGAGCTGGCCGGGAAACGCACGGTGTTCGCCGGGATCGGCCTCCCGACGCTGGCCGCGTCGCTCGCCCATCTCACGGTCGCGCCCGATCTGGAGATCGTCTACGAGTCCGGGGTCTGCGGCGCGCATCCTTCGCAGCTGCCGGAGACCATCGCCGACGCCGTCCTGATCACCGGCGCCGAAGCGGTGCTGTCGATGCCCGCGCTGTTCGGCAACGTGCTGCAGGGCGGGCATATCGACGTCGGTTTCCTCGGTGCCGCGCAGATCGACCGGTGGGGGAATCTGAACTCGTCGGTGATCGGCGACTGGGCCGAGCCCGCGGTACGGCTGCCCGGCCCGGGCGGCGCGATGGAGGTGATGGCGAACTCCGGTGAGGTCTTCGTCGTGATGCGCCGCCACGACCCCAGGTCCTTTGTGGACGAACTGGACTTCTGCACCTCGCCCGGTCCCGATCGGGCTCTGGCCGACGGCATCCGGCCACTCGGCGCGGGTGTCACCAGGGTGATCACCGACCTCGGCATCCTCGCGCGGGCGGGTGCCGGCGAACCCCTGCGGCTGATCGCCGTCCACCCCGGCGTGACGGCCGACCAGGTGCGCGCCGCCACCGGCTGGCCGCTGGAGGTCGACGGCGACCTGGCCACGATCGAGCCACCCGCCGACGCCGAACTCCGGCGGCTGCGTGAAGAAGTCGACCCCGGTCGCGTCTACCTGCGTTGAGGAGTGAACATGCGGATCAGGGTCATCGGAACCGGTGTGATGGGCCGGGGGATCGCGCAGTGGGCGGCGACCGCGGGACACACCGTCGAACTCGCCGACGCGAGGCGTGAGGCTGTCGGCGAAGCGATCGGCTTCATCGAGGGTCTGCTCGACCGCGCGGTCGCCAAAGGACGGATGACGGAACCGGAGGCGGGCGAGGTCCTTGCCAGGCTCGTGCCGCTGGACGCGGTTTCGGCGCCGGGCGACGACGTGGACCTGGTGATCGAAGCCGTCCGTGAAGACCTGGACACCAAGGCCGCCCTCTTCAACGAGCTGGAAGCGGTGCTGCCACCCACGACGATCTTCGCGACGAACACCTCTTCGCTGCCGGTCACCCGGATCGCCGCGACATTGGCCGAGCCGTCGCGCCTGGCCGGATTGCACTTCTTCAACCCGGTGCCGTTGATGAAGATCGTCGAGGTCGTCCCGGGGGCGGCCACCCGGCCCGACATCCCGGGCACGCTGACCGACCTGGTGCGCGCTTCCGGGCATCGCGCGGTGACGGTCGCCGACACACCGGGCTTCCTGGTCAACCACGCGGGCCGCGGGCTGGTCACCGAGGCGTTCGCGCTGCTGGAGGATTCGGTCGCCGAGCCGGTGGTGATCGACCGGATCGCCCGCGACGTGCTCGGCCTGCGGATGGGGCCGTTCGAGCTGATGGACCTGACGGGGCTCGACGTGACGGCCGCCGTCATCGACTCGATCTGGACCGGGTTCCGGCATTCCGACCGGCTGCGGCCGTCGTTCCTCACCCCGAACCGGGTGGCCGCCGGGCTCTACGGCCGCAAGAGCGGGCGCGGTTTCTACGATCATCGCCCCGGCGCCGAGACCGCCGCCGAAGCACCGGTCACCGCCGTCAAGTGTCCACTGTGGATCACCGGAACCGGTGCGGACGCCGACGCCTTGCGCGCGGCCTTCCCGGAAGCGTTGCCGGAGCCCGCATCGGAGGCCGTCGTACTGGTGCCGACCTGGGGAACCACTGTCGCGGCCGCGATCGCGGCGCACGGGCTGCCCGCTTCCCGTACTTTCGGCGTGGACCCGCTTTCGCTGACCACGCGCCGCCGCGTGCTGGCCGTGACCCCGGCGTCGGATCCGGGCGCGGTCCAGGCCGCGGTCGGTGCGGTGGCGGCAGGCGCCGAGGCGGTGTCCGTGGTGCGTGACACCGCCGGTTCGGTCGCCCAGCGTCTGCTCGCCTCGATCGTCTCGGTCGCCGCGTCGATCGCGGAACGGTCGCTGGCTGCACCGGAGGACATCGACCTGGCCGTCACGGCCGCGCTCGGCTATCCGGCCGGGCCGCTCGCCTGGGGCGATCGGCTCGGCGCCGTCCGCCTGCTCGAACTCCAGAACCGGCTGCACGAGAGCACCGGCGACCCGCGGTACCGGCCGACGCGCTGGCTGCGGGAACGGGCCGAGCTCGGACTTCCCCTGACCACACCCGCCTACCCACTGGAGAAGGAAACACCGTGATATCAACGGATTTCGGCCTGACCGAGACGCAGCGCGACATCCGCGCCATGGCCGCGCGGTTCGTCGACGACGAGATCGCCCCGCGCGCGGCGGAATGGGATCGCGCCGAACAGGTCGATCGCGGCATCGTGAAACGCCTGGGAGAACTGGGCTTCCTCGGGCTGATGGTCCCGGAGGCCTACGGCGGTGTGGACGCGGACATGCTGTCCTACGTCCTGGTGACCGAGGAACTGGGGCGAGGCGACTCGGCGGTGCGCGGGATCGTGTCGGTATCGCTCGGGCTGGTCACCAAGACCATCGTCACGCACGGCACGGATGAACAGCGGGAGTACTGGCTGCCCCGACTCGTCAGCGGTGACGCGCTCGGCTGCTTCGCCCTCACCGAGCCGGGTACCGGTTCCGACGCGGCGTCGGTCAGCACCCGCGCCACCCGTGACGGAGGAGACTGGGTCCTCGACGGCGGAAAGATGTTCATCACCAACGGAACCTGGGCGCAGGTGGCGCTGACCTTCGCCCGGACCAGCGAGCGCGGCCTCACCGCCTTCCTGGTGCCGACCGATTCGCCGGGCCTGAGTGCGCGGGAGATCCACGGCAAGCTCGGCCTGCGCGGCCAGGCGACCGCGGAGCTGACCTTCGACGGTGTGCGGGTACCCGATTCGGCGCGGCTGGGCGAGGTGGACCGCGGTCTGGGCATCGCGCTGGGCGCGCTGTCCCGCGGCCGCGTCTCGGTCGCGGCCGGCGCTGTCGGACTGGCGCAGGCCGCGGTGGACGCCGCCGTGCGGTACTCCACCGAACGCACCCAGTTCGGCCGTCCGATCGCGTCGTTCCAGCTGGTGCAGGAACTGCTCGCCGATTCCGCGGTGGACGTACGGGCCGCCCGGCTGCTCACCCATCACGTGGCACGGATCGCCGATTCCGGTGTCTCGCCGAAGGATTACGCGACCGACGCGTCCATCGCGAAGTACCACGCGAGCGAAGCCGCGGTCCGCGTCAGCAACAACTGCCTCCAGGTCTTCGGCGGCTACGGGTTCATCGACGAGTTCCCGGTCGGGAAGTACCTGCGCGACGCCCGGGTGCTGACCCTCTACGAAGGCACCAGCCAGGTGCAGAAGCTCCTGATCGGCCGAGATCTCACCGGCGTCAACGCGATGCTCTGAGCGCGGCGCCCCTAGCGGCCGCAGCGGTCTACGCGTTTCCACGGCCAGTCCGAGACGAGCCAGCGTGCGACGGCGTCGGCGAGCGCGGTATCGAGGTCCGCTTTGTCGGCCCGCACCCAGGACTGCACCGTGACGTCCCACTCGTCGGAGGCCGTGGGGTACAGGTAGACGCAACCGATGACGTCGTCGTCGGCCGGGCTGAGGACGGTGAACGTGAAACCGGTGTGCCGCGCGAAGTCTCCGGCGTGGCGGCGCAGGTCGGCGAGGTTCTCCTCGAGGGTCATGCCGTCGCGCGGCGGCCAGTCGCCGTCGGGATAGCCGGGTGTGGAGCGAATGTGCTCGATACTCGACATCCAGGCGGCATGGTCGGCCGCATTGTGTTCCGGTCCCAAGGGTTCGAGGCGGAACTCGCCGGTGACGAGCGCGGTCGGCGGGAGGAAACCTGCTGGTACGAACGCATCCGCGGTCATGGTCAGGACCGTAGTGGCAGACCGGGCGGCCCGCACTCGAGTTTCGCCCCGGCGCTTGCCGTCGTGCCGCGGGCAGGCCAGCATGATCGGATGTCAGACGAGGGGATGCAACAGCGCCTGCTCGGCGCGGTCCGCGACGGCGAGGTGCTCGACCTGGCGGGCGGCGGACCGGTCGATCCGGCCGAGATGCCGTCTTGGGGGAGCGGTCGCATCGTCTCGGCGGCGCTGATCCGCGAGCTGGTCCGTGGCCGCCGGGACTTCGAGGCGGACCCGCACGGGCTGCGGCTGCGCGGGGCGCGGATCGCCGGCCGTCTCGACCTGGCGAACATCGACGGCGATCTGCGGGTCGAACTGGTCGACTGTTTCGTACCCGAGGGCCTGGACCTGCGCGACGGCCGCCTGCCGGGACTGGTGCTGGACCGTTCCCGTTTCGGGCAACCCGCGGGTTCGCAAAACCCGCCGGTGGACGCCGAACGTTTCACCGCCTCGGCGATGACGATGAGGGGAGTGATCGCCAGCGCCGGTGCCTCGGCCGGCGCGGTCCGGCTCCGCGGCGCCCATCTCGGGCTGCTGGAGTGCGACGGGGCGCGGCTGGAGAACACGTCCGGGCCCGCCATGGACGCCGAGTTTCTCCGGGTCGATCATGGTGTGTCCCTTCGCGACAGGTTCGGAGCCACCGGCACTGGTGAACAGGGCGCGGTCCGGTTCGTCGGCGCCCACCTGGGGCGGCTGGAATGCGATGGGGCGAGCCTGGCGAACCCGAACGGCCCCGCCTTGCAGGCCGACCGGCTGCGGGTCGATCACGGCGTGTTCCTCCGCAGCGGATTCCGGGCCATCGGTGTGGTCCAGCTGGTCGACGCCCACGTCGGCTTGCTGGATTGCGATGGGGCGCGGCTGGAGAACACGGCCGGGCCCGCCCTGCACGCGAACGGTCTGCGGGTCGACCGAGCCGCGTTCTTCCGCAACGGCTTCCAGGCCACCGGCACCGCACCCGCCGTCCTCCGCTTGAACGGAGTGTCGGTCGAGGGCTCGCTGTGGTTGGACACCGGCGGGGTGACCCGGTCGGATCAGGCCTCGGGGGCGCTGATCGACATCGGCGAGACGACCTACGGAGATCTTCCGGAACAGATCGGATTGTCCCGGTGGCTGGAGTTGTTGCGCGCCCACACGCCGGGCTACGCCGCCCAGCCCTATCAGCAGTTGGCCGCCTTCCATCGCGCGGCAGGCCACGACAGCGAGGTGCGGGACATCCTGATGGCGCAGCGGCGTGATCAGATCCGCCGCGGCGGGCTTCGGTGGCACGACCGGACCTGGGCACGATTCACCGGGCTGGCCCTCGGTTTCGGTTATCAACCCTGGCGGGCGCTGCTGCTGTTGCTCACCGTCCTCGCCGGCTCGGTCGTGCTGGCCCTCGTCCTCGGCGGGCAGGGCGGCCTGGCGCACACCGCCCGCGCGAGTGCGCCGGCGACGCCGTGTGGTGTCGTGGAACGGATCGGGGTGGGCCTGGATCTGGGGCTGCCACTGGTCAAGACGGGAGCGCGGGAGCTGTGCGCCCCCACCGGTACCGCCACCGGGCAGACTCTCACCGTCGCGGGCTGGATACTGCAGCTGGCGGCGTGGGCGTCGGCCACCCTGTTCATCGCCGGCTTCACCGGCGCCGTCCGCAAGACCTGACGGCGGACGGCTACCTTCGCTCGAAGACGAGGTCGAAATCCTTGCGCCAGGTGGATCCGTGATCCTCGGACGCCTCCCAACGCCCCGTGATCCGATCCGGCCCGACCTCGGCGACAAACCGTTGGAACATGTCGGGGTCTTCGCGGCTCAGGCTCCAGTGCGCTCCGTCGAAGGTCATGGCGAAGACCCGGCACACACCTCGTTCATCGTGGTACAGAGCCGTGTAGGCGTCGCGGGTGTCGCTGCGACCGAGGACCAGGACCATCTCGCTCGTGGCCTGCCCGTCATCGCCGCCCATCGTCCAGCGAAGGACCACGAACGCGTCACCGAGCCACTCGATCGTCGCCGAACCCGGCACCTCCTGATCGGCCGGTTCCAGAAACCACGCGTTGCTCAGCGTCGTCCGCCACGATCCGACCAGGACGTCCAGCCGTCCCATGGCTTCGTTGCGCATCGCTTCCTCCTCGCGTGGTCCGGTGATCCGCCAGCGTAGCGCCGGCCCGCGACGCCCGGCGAACTCAGCGCCGGAGCGCTCGATAGCGCCTGAGCAAGGCGGTGATCCGTACCGGGTCGGCGGTGTCGTTCAACTCGGCGAGCAGGTCGTCGGGGCACAACTCGTAATGGTCGCCCCACCACCGCCGCGCCTTGTTGTCCCAGATCCGATACCCGCCTGGCACGCCCCTCGCCACGTATCGCCGCTTCGCCAATCAGCCACCTCCTGTGCAGTCCTCCGTCAAAGGATGGCATCGGACCGAGCGTCGCTCACGCTCGCCGACGGTCGTACTCGTCGAAAGCCTCTGCCACGTCTCCGTCCAGGATCATGGCCAGGGCGTAGGAAATGGTCCAGATCCATTCGTCGAGAAGGGCCGCGTCCGCAGCACTGATCAAACCGTTCTGGCCGAGCATGCCGTCGGGCGCGACACCCCAAGCCCGCGCGAAGTGACACATCCCGACCACGGCGGAAACCACCTCGCGGGGAACCAAGTCGGCCTGCAGCGGTTCGGCAAGGGCTCGCAAGGCCGACATCACTTCGTGGTAGTTCGCCTCGCGCAAGCCGGAGTACGGCCGCAAAGACCCCAGGAAGCCCACCTGCCAGCGCGGATCGTCGACATCCGGGTGTAAGCATGAGTGGAACAGGAGGGCTTCGCGGGCATCGGCCGGGGTCATGAAAGAACGCTAGCGCAAGAGTTCCGGTGGCAAATCGTGTGGTCAGGGGCCGACCACGACCGTACGGTGAGCCCATGTATGCCGGGCTCGCGGAGCGCATCGAGGCGAACGTCGCCGAACATGCCTGTCATCTGCATCGCCGTACCGACGGTATGACCGTTACGGAAACCGACGATCTGGTGATCGCCGACAGCGGTATCGAAGGCGATGCCGGTACCGGTGCCGACATCTTCAACATCGTCGCGAACGCTCGTTTCGCGCCGGATGAGAGGAAGAACCGTCTCTCCCTCACGGCGTTCAAGCTGCGTTTGACCGGCCGCGCCTTCTCGTGGTGGGCCGGTCCGAATTCCGCGGATATGCCGTTCGGCTCCGTCGAACTGACGGCAGGGAAGAGGGAAGCCGCGATGTGTGCCCGCACCGCGGACATCTCGGGTGCAGGCCCGCACCCGGATCTGGAGATCCGCCGAGTCCGCACCCCGGAGGAATTCGCCGACTACGCTCGAATCCTGGCCGCCGACTGGAATCCACCAGCCGTCACCGTTGCGGAGTTCTACGATCGTGTGGCTCCGTCCGCCCTCGCCGAGGATTGCCCGGCGCACTATCTGATCGGTTACCACCATGGCGAGCCGGTGAGCGCAGGCGAGATTTTCCTGCACGCCGAGGTCGCCGGTATCTACAACATCTCCACTTTGCCCGCCTCCCGGCATCGGGGATTCGGCGGCGTCATAACCTTGGCCGCTGTGGACAGTGCTCGCGCCGCCGGATACGACACCGTGGCGATCCGAGCGTCCGCCGAGGACGAGCCGGTGTACCGCAGGCTCGGTTTCCGTGTCGGTGGCTGGTACACCGAGTACCCCGTCCCGATTGTTCCCTTGGAGGACCGCGGCTACACCACGCGGGAGCAGCTGATCTCCATCGGCTTCGAACACGTCCACGTGGAAAACGAGCGCTACGACGGCCCGCAAGCCGGTGTCGCCGACATCTCCGGCGTTCCCCACTACTTCGTCAGGCTGAACAGCTTGTTCGAGGACGGTGATCAGTTCTCCGTCTGGCCGATCGACGACGGGAGTCTCGCCCTCGAACAGGAAGCCTGGCGTCTCTACGTGAAAGCGTGGGATGCGGGGGACCATGAACCCGCGCGCCTCACTGAGCTCGACGCGCTGCTGGAGGCTCGCCGTACCACGCCGCCCGCCATCGCACGGACGATGTTCGCGCAATGGCGTTTCGACGAACGCGATGCGCGCCACGACGACAGCGGACCTACCTACATGATGCGCTGGCGCTAGTACCGCAGGTTCGGTTTCGATCGATGTTCTTCCGGCTCGGTCATAGCGCATGGTCGATACCGACGCGGACCGGCTACACGAGATGATCGACGAACTCAGGCGGATGCGGGAGCAATGCGAGCCCAAGTCAAACCAGAACCCGAGGTATCTCCGCTACTCGAACGCAGTAAGCGCCTTGCGATGGATCATCGACGACCTGGCCACAGAGAA
This sequence comes from Amycolatopsis sp. NPDC049868, assembly GCF_044461365.1. Lineage (NCBI taxonomy): Bacteria > Bacillati > Actinomycetota > Actinomycetes > Pseudonocardiales > Pseudonocardiaceae > Amycolatopsis > Amycolatopsis sp. NPDC049868. The sequence continues at coordinate 353,206 of NZ_JBITKV010000009.1, forward strand.
CCGAGCCTGAACTCATCGTTTGCGCGCCTGGGTCACGTCGCGGTATGACAGGACGGCGTTCCTGTCTGCCGCCGAGTCCGGAGCGCGCTCGATGATTCGTGAGCTAGGTGCTCACGGGCTCACGGCGCAACGCCAGCGTGGCGCACACGGTGGCCAGCAGCCAGATGACAGGTCCCGCGATTCCGCCGATGGGGTCGACATGACCGGGAACCACGAGAAAGACCAGGAACGCCACGTCGACCACACCGAGCACGGCGACATTGAGCCAATACCCCAAACGGCTGTTAACGCGATTCATGGCCACCGCCACGAAGATGGCCTGCGCACCCAGCACGGTCACGCATATGAAGAAAAGAAGGCTCTCAGCTGCCAGTTCGGTACCGGGCCTGCCGTCGGCGAGATCACCGATCACCATCGAGACACCGAGCCCCATGTGCAGCAGGCCCCACAGCGCATATAACGCGGCAGCACCAGCTGCCCACCGACGAACCCCCGCCATCTCGACCCCCATCGTCACATCGAACGCACCAGCCCCGTCGTGGTCCGGCAATGGGCGAAACTACTCCCCTCCGAACCGCGCCACATCGGGGCGATCACCGATCTCGACCCCGGAGATCGTCGGACAATGGCACAGGGACCTGCCCACACCTCGGCATGTGCGCGCTTCCCGCGGCTGGAGAGTGCTTTGCGCGCAAGCGGAGTCGGGCGGGTTGGTCTTGTCTTGTGGCGAGGCGGTCGTGGAGTTTCGCGTGCCGGAACTGGTAGAGCGGGCCGGTTTGGCGGAGTAGGCCCAATCTGTGCGCATCGTTGAGGAAAGCCAGGAGACGTAGCGGGATCTGGTTGCGGGTGCGCAGTGCGATCACCGTGATGAGGTAGCGTCCGCTGGGGTGGTGCAGGCCGATCCCGAGTGTGATCGTGACGGTGACGAGCAGCCCTACCGTAATTCTGGATGTCATGTCGGTCCCGCCGCTCAGTGCGTCCTGAACGCCGAGCGCCACGCCGAGCGCGGCCCCTCCCGCTAGCGATTTGACGTACACCAACTGCAGGTCTCGGCCGAACGTGACGGTCGGCGTCCGGGGCTGTTCGTCGGTGATCGGGGTTTCCGCCCACGCGATCACCCCGATCGCGAGCCACGACGCGAGTCCGCACACCATTCCGAGCAGCAATCCGGATGCCAGTCCATTCAGGACCGCGTCGGCGAGCCCCAGCAAACCGCCGAACACGAACCCGAGGGTGCCGCCGAACATGAACCCGGCTCCGAAACCGGGCACGAACCGCAGCGCAAGGCCACTCTCGGCCCAGCCGGTGAGCTTGCGCGCGAGCAGCCGGGTCCGCCCGCGCAGCCGGAGGTCCGCATAGGCCGGCCGGTCCGCGGGGGCGGGCCCGGCGGCCCGCGCCGTCAGCACGGCGACCAGCACGATGGAAACGGCGGCCACGACCGTGAACACCAGTGCGGGCACGAGTATGCTCGCCAACCCCGCGCCGATGCCGATCGCCAACATGTCCAGCCCGAAGACGAGACCGAGGACGTGCCCGACGTTCATCCGGCGTGCGAACCCGACCACGAGTCCGAACACCAGGCCGAGCACTGATCCGACGACGAGCGCGTCCGCGAGCGACCACTGAAGCCCATCGTGGATCACGACCGCGAGCGCCACCGTGAGTCCGGCGACGAGTCCGGCCATGACCGCGACCGTTCGTGGGGCCGCGCGGTGCAGTTGCCACCAGGCGAGGTCGCGGCTGCCGATCGTGCTCAGATGGCGGGCGAGGAACGTGAGCCACCTCGTGGCGTCGGCCGGATCCCAGGCACGCCGCGGACGGAACGGGTGCTCGTCGTCGTTGGGCAGGGGAGGGTTGGCACGGATGACAGCGTCCACCAGGTGGTCGAGCAGGTGGTCGATCACCGTGTCGGCGTCGGGGAAGGCGCTTGCGTCACACAGCTTGGCAGGGTCAGCGCGGGTGTCGAGGTACACCTTGCGCAGCAGCCACAGCGCCAGCGGAGTGGACAGCGCGTGGGTGACCGGACTATCCACCCCGTCTCGGAGAGACGCCAGCAGATGGTGCCAGGTCCCAGCGGTGCCCGGCGGGAGGCAATCGGTGAGGTAGTCGGCGGCGTCGGCGGGCGTGAGCGGGGCCGGTTCGATCACCGCGCCGCCGGTGAGCGCGTCACCGCCCGGCGCGGCGACGGCGGACTGGTACTCCACGGTCCGGCAAGTGAGCACGAGCGGATCCGCGGCGGTTTCGTTCAGGCGGGCGAGGATCGCGGGCCGAACCTCATCGGACAGTTCGTCCAGTCCGTCCAGCACCGGCAGAACCCTGCGCTGGATCACCAGCGAACGAGCCGCGTCCGGTCCGAACACGGTGGCACGCAGCGCCGGATAGTCCTCGGCCAGCCGTCGGATCAACCACTCGGACAGCGACTCGGCACCGGGATCCCATCCGGACATCGACAGCAGGACGGGCACGGGGTCGCCCGGCTCGGCGTGCTCCAGCAATTCGCGGAGCAGCAGCAGCGCCAGTGTTGTCTTGCCCATGCCCGGCGCGCCAAGGATCACCAGCCGCCGCCGGTCGAGCTTGCGGAACCCGGCTGCCACCTCGCCGATGCGGTCAGTCCGGCCGGCGAACCCACGTCGGCCGCGGCCGCGCGGCAGAGCCCCGCGCGTGCTGTGCTCGACTCGGTCCACGACGTCGAGTCCGGTGCTCCGCCACCGCACAGCGAGCGGACCGGGATCGTCCAGCTGCCGAACGTTGATCTCGTCACGCCACTGGCCCAGTACCTGGCTCGCGAGCTGACGCTGGGCGGCGTCGGTCTGCTCCGGGGTCGAGGTCGTCAGAGCCACGGGCGGTGACCGACGTGCCCATACGGCCAACCCCAGAACGAGAGGAGTCAGAGCCGCGATGAGACCACCGATACTGGTCGCCGAGCGCAGCCCGTCCGGCGAACGAAGGGCAAGAGCGATCACCGTCGTCCCGGCCGCGAGCGCGACCACGACAACCGCCCACCGCTTTCCGCCCCTCATGCCACCAAACTCGCCAGCAGCTCAGTCCCGTTACGGCAGATGGATCCCCTACACCGAATCGAGTCATTCCTGACACGGCCGCGCAATGCACATGATCAGCGGCATGTGCGGACATTCGGTTGCCCGCCAGGGGAGGCGGGGCCAGCCGGGCGGAGTTCGGGTCAGGTGTCGCGTTGCAGGGTCTGGTAGGGCGGGCAGCCGTAGGCGGCGCGGTAGTAGCGAGCGAAGCGGCCGGGGTGGAAGAAGCCCCAGCGGGCGGCGATCTCGGTGACTGTGACCTTGCCGCGCGGATCGGTGGCCAGTAGGTCCTGGTGCGCGCGCTGGAGACGGGCCTGGCGGAGATATCCCATCGGGGTGGTGCCGCGGTGGCGGCGGAAGGCGTGCTGGACGGCGCGGATGGTCACCTGCGCGGCGGCGGCGATGTCGGCGACGCTGATGTCGTCGTAGGCGTGGTCGTCGATGAAGGCGATGGCGCGGCGCAGAGTGGCGGGGTGGGAGTCGTGGCGGTCCTCGATGGTGGGCTCGACCAGCGCGGTGCTGGGAAAGGTGGTCAGGACCATCGCGGCCAGCATCCGCCCGGCCGCACCGGCCACGAGCGGTTCGGCCATGACGTGGGGCCGGTCGCGCAGGCCGGTTTCGAGGTAGTCGATGGTCGCGGCCAACTGCCGGGCGGCGACGCGGGTACCGGGGCGCAGGTCGGTGAACCGCAGCGGTGCGGGGTGGCGGGTGTCGGCGGTGGCGGCGACCTGGCCCAGTATCGGGAAAGGGACGGTGACGACCTGGATGCCACCGCTGGATGTCCGCGCCCGGTAGGCGGTGCTGTCCTCGGCCCTGGCGGCGAGGAACACCTCGCCGGGGCCGAACCGGTGCTCGGCGCCCACGGACCGGTAGTCGAAGGTCGCGGTGCGGACGCGGCCGAGCAGCAGCGTCGGCATGTGCTCCACGGTGTAGGTCATATCGACGGTGTGCACGGTATCGATGGCGAACGTGGCGGCGGCCAGCCTGGTGTGACGGAGTAGGCGACCATCCGTGCGGCCACCAAGCCGGATGCTGTCGCCGTAAGCACCGCGGATGTACTCGCCCCAACGGTCGTAATCGCGGGTTTCGAACAGCGCGGCGGTCATCGTCAGAACTCCTGGACACAGAAGGACAACGGCGACGTGAGGTCCAGCCGCCACGAGTACGGCGAGCAGCCTCCTCCTGCCGGGACGGAAACGCAGGTCCCAGACGAGCACAACCACGCGGATGGAGCACAGACTCCGCCGAAGCCCCACCGAACGGGGGGCACCTGGTGCATCAGCGGGCGTTCATTGCCGAATAAGGCCTCCTCGGCTCTCGATCACCGGTGACGCTAAGGTGATACTTGTGCACAGAACGCAACATTCGGTCGAAGGTCCCCTGGCGATAGAACCGGACGACTTTCGGCGGGAACTCATCCGCGCGGCGAACTGGGTCGCCGACTACCTCGATGCGGTGCCCGCGTCGCCGGTCACCCGCCCGTTACCGCAACAGCACCGCCGGTATCTCTCGGCCTCTCCGCTGCGCGACAACGGACAGCCGTTGTCTGGGTTCCTCGACTTCATCGACACCGACGTCGCCGCCTATCCAGGGGGCAACGGGCATCCGGCGTTCTTCGCGTGGATCACGACCCCGCCCGCGCCGATCGGCATCCTCGCCCACCTCATCGGCACCACGCTGAACGCCAGCTGCGGCTACGGCGAGAACGCACTGGTGGACATGGAACGCGGGGCGGTGCGCGCACTGGCGGACCTGGCAGGCCTGTCCCCACGCACCGGCGGCGTGCTCACCAGCGGCGGATCGATGGCCAACCTGCTCTGCCTGGCCGCCGCCCGCACCTGGTTCCTGAACTCCCGCGACGCCACCGATGGCGTGGCCCATGACGAGGTCCACGCGCGCTTGGTGTGCTACCAATCCACCGAGACCCACATGAGCGTCACCAAAGCGGCGCGCACCATGGGCCTGCCACTGTCACGTATTCGCCACGTCCCGGTCACCGCGGATCTGCGGATGGACCTCAGCGCGCTGCGGACACTCATCGAAGCGGATCTCGCCGCCGGACGGCTGCCGTTCTGCGTGGTGTCCAACCTCGGCACGGTCGGCACCGGCGCGATCGACCAGGTGTCGGAGATCTCCCGGATCTGCGCGGAACACGGCATGTGGCACCACGGCGACGGTGCCTATGGCGGTCTGGGCAACGCGCATCCTGACCTGGCCCCCTACTACGAAGGAGTTTCCGAGCTCGACTCGCTGACCGTGGATCCGCACAAGGTGCTCAACGTACCCATCGCGTGCGGCGCGGCACTGGTCACCGACCCGAACCGGCTGCGTGCCGCGTTCTCCACCCAGGCGTCCTATCTGGACGGCAACGACGAATGGCCGTGGTTGTCGGAATCGACCCTGGAACTCACCCGGCCCGGTGGCCGGGCTCTGAGCGTGTGGGCTGTCCTGCAGCAGCTCGGCCGCGAGGGCGTACGTGACCTGATCGAGCATTACCTGAGCCACGCCCGGCTGCTGCGCGAGCTGGTCCGTGAGCGACCGGATCTCGAGCTGATCACCGAAGGACCGTGGGCGATAACCTGCTTCCGTTACTCGCCAAGAGATTTCGACGGTGACATCGACGGTCTCACCGCCCGGATCGCAAGCGAGCTACAGGACGGTGGCAAGGCGTTCCTCGCCACCGTGCGAGTGCACGGCGTGCTGACGCTCCGCGCTTCGGTATGTGGTCACCGCACCACCAAAGCCGACATCGAAATCCTGGTCACAGAAGTGATCCGCATCGGCAAGCAACTCACCGCACGCTAGCAATTGTCAGCGGCTTTCGACGTCATTGAAAAGTCTTTCGGGAAACGCGATTCTGGGCGCTGACGCGATTCACCAACTTCGGGCCCGTGTGGGAAATTCTCCAGCGAGCCGAGGCCTGATGCGCCATCTTAGGTGCCCTTTGGCGCATGGCGACAGTACTCCATCGGTTGATGCGCCATCACACCGATGGACCAACCGCGAACTCGGCGGTAGTGAGTAGGCTTTTCGCCTCAAGGCGAACGATCCATGCGGTGACGACGCCACAAAGAACGCGACTATCCACTGGGGCGCGCACAATTTCCGAGTCGATCAGGACGCCGCGGAGCAGGCCGAGAAGATCATGCGCGGCATCCGGGCCATCGCCAGGGGCAGCCGCCGCGGGCAGCTACGATGAGGCCGAGATATCGTTCGAGGGTTTCATGCTGATCGAACTGTGGCGGCCCGGGCGGAACCGGCGATATTTCGGGAAATCCCGAAATCGATTCGCATGTCCACGGTGGCGTCGTCGGGAAGATCTGCTAGGGCATCACCCCGTAGTGGGTCTGCCGTACTCTTGTCGGCCTCGGACGAAAAGCCGAATCGGCGCGAGCGGCCGGTCGAGGATACGGAGATCAAGGGGTCGAACGTCATGACCAGGCCATTACCTTCCGGCGGGCAGGAGCGGCCTGCCGGAACGCAGCCTCTCGCTTCGCGGCGGGAACGCGTCAAGGTCGCGCGAAAATGGGCCTATCTCGTCAGCGGCACCACTTACCTCCCCTTGTCGCACGACCAGATCGAACGAGAGTTGCTTGGCCTGCTCGATCGGCTGCTCGATGCGCTGGCGGGGGACCAGCCCGCCATCGAGAGCGCGGCGGAGGTCGGCGCCGAACTCGTTCGGCTGCACTGTGTCGGCAAGACGAGCCTGCAGTGCACGGTGGACGTGCTCGCCGCCGCGTTACTGGCGCCGACGGATTCACGCTCCGCCGACCGGTTACCGGAGCGCGTCGCCAGGTTGCTCGGTGCGCTGGCGTCCGGTTACGTGGAGGCGATCCGTTCCGCGGCCGACGAGCAGCGGGACACGAGTGACCAGGCGTTGCTCAACGCGGTCCAGGAGTCACAGCGTGAGTGGCGGGCCAGTGAGGCCCAGCTGGACGAGATCTTCCTCGGTTCGCCGAATGGGATCGCGGTCACCGGGCCCGATGGGCAACTCGTCCGCACGAATCCCGCCCTGCACCGGATACTGGACCGGGTGTCGAGCGAGGTCGCGGGCGGCGACCTGTTCGAGTTCGTACACGAGACGGATCGGCCGCTCCTGCGGGACGGCTACCGTGATCTCCGGGACGGCAAGATCGACCGGCTGCGATCGCGCCCGCGCTTCGTCACCAAGGACGGCGAACTGTTTCAGGCCACGCTGACCGCTTCGCTTCTGCGCGGTTCGCAGGGCTACGTCACGATCGTGGCCGACGACGCGGAGCTGAAGCTCCTGCAGAACCAGCTGCGACACCAGCTGTTGCATGACATGCTCACCGGTCTGCCGAACCGGCAGTTCTTCAGCTCGCACCTTGAGCATGTGCTGCACCAGCCGAATCCGGCGACGCTGTACCACGTGGATCTCGACGGGTTCTCGTTGGTCACCGATGGTCTCGGCAGGAGTGCGGGAGACAGACTGCTGCGGATCGCCGCGGACCGGCTCAGATCCGTGGTGGCGGGCGAGAACGCGATGGTCGCGCGGTTCGAGAGCGACAAGTTCGGCATTCTGATCGAGAACTCGGCGAGCACGCCGGACATCCCCACGATGATCGAGCGGATCAACGAGACGCTGTCGGAGCCTGTCTACATCGACGAGAAGGGCGTGGCGGTGACGGCGTGTTTCGGCGTGGTCGAAGACCTTACCCGCGGTGTCGAACCAGCCGAGTTGTCGCGTTCGGCGGACTTGGCGATGCGGCGGGCCAAGAGCAAGGGGCCTGGCCGGTGGGAACGGTACGACCCGGTATGGGACATCCGAGCCAGGGAGACCATCGGCCTGGTGGCCACCATGCCCGGGGCCTGGGAGAACGGCGAGCTGGGCGTCGGCTACGAGCCGCTGGTACGTCTGACCGACGGCGAGATCGTCGGGGCCGAGGCACGGCTGAGGTGGGAACATCCGGAGCTGGGACTGCTGCCAACGGAACGGTACCTCGACCTCGCCGAGCGCACCGCGCTGATCGGCGCGCTCGGCGCGTGGGTGGTCAAACGTGGCTGGACGGACAGGGCCGCGGGCGGCGGCGCGGACATACCGCTGCTGGTACCACTGACACCGAACCAGCTGGCCGATCCTCGGTTGACCGGGACGATCCGGGGAGTTCTCGACAACGAAGCGCCGAACCCCGACCGGTTGTGGCTCGGCCTGCCGGCCGCGGCATTGCTCGTAGCCGGGCACGAGCTCGCCGACAACGCGCGCGTGCTCGCCGACCTGGGGATCGGAGTGGTACTGCTCGACTTCGGCGTGACGCCGGGCGAGCTGGCGTTGCTTGAGGACCTCCCGGTACACGCCGTACGCCTCGACTCTCGACTTGTGTGGCAAGCCGCCGATGAGAACTCGATCGCCCTCGCCGGGGCGAGGAACATGATCGCGCTGGTTCGTCAGACGGGGATCACTGTGCTCGCAGGCGATCTCGAAACCAGCGCTCAGGCACGGTGGTGGCAGCGAGCGGGCGTCGAGCTGGGAATGGGCCCGCTGTTCACCGGCGACGAGGGACCGGTGACCGACATCGGATCCCTCATCGGCGGTGGACGGGCCGGTCAGGTTCGAGGCCGGTGAGTCCCAATGTCCTGAGTGGACAGTCGCTTAGGTGTCCGCTTCAGGGTTTGCGTGCCACTCCGGCGTAGAGGACCTGGTTCAGTGTCGGGTCTTCGGCGATGTCGCCGGGCCCGGCGGGGCGCCAGGTGCCGCACCCGACCAGGCCGGGTTCGAGCAGTTCGAGGTCGCCGAACATGGTGAGCACCTCGTCGTAGGGGCGTGGCGTGACCTGGTCGCCGCCCTTTGTCGCGATCTTGAGTGCTTCCTGAACCTGGTAGCGCAGGTAGTCCTCGGTGATATGTGTGAGCGCCAGGTAGCTTTCGGAAGCCATCGCGTCGATGTAGTGGCGCATGAGGCCACGCGGGTCGGACTCGTCCGGGATCCAGTGCAGCATGCACAGGAACAGCATGCCGATCGGCTCTTCGAGATTCAGCTGCCGACGCAGCTGAGGATCGCCGAGGATCCGTGAGGGGTCACGGGCGTCGGCCTTGAGCACGGTGGCGCGGTCGTTGCCGGTGAGAATCAGTCGGCTGTGCGCGACCGCGACGGGGTCGTGGTCCACATACACCACCCGGCATTCCGGGTCGGCGTCCTGCGCGATTTCGTGCACGTTGCCGACGGTCGGCACACCCGAACCGATGTCGAGGAACTGGCGGACGCCCTGGTCGATCATGAACCGGACAGCCCGTCGAAGGAACGCGCGGTTGAGTCTCGCCACACCCCGGGCGTAGGGCACGAATTGCTCGGCCCGCGTGGCGGCCTCGCGGTCGACGGCGAAGTTGTGGCCGCCGCCCAGCATGTAGTCGTAGATCCGGGCGGCACTGGGCACCGTTTCGTCGGTGCCCGGTGGGACCCAGTCCGGCAGTCGCGTCAGTGTCAACACCCCTCATCGCTTTTCCTCGGAGAGCGGCTGAGCTTACTCATCCCGGGACGGTGATCGCTTCACGACTGCGTAGTCACCCGATCGCGTGCTGTGGACTTCCGCCGAATGGCGCTAACGTGTTCTCTTCCCTTCCGCGTCGACGATGGAGTGCGGATGCCGGCACCGGTTGCACCCGGTCGATGGCCACTGATCGGACACACTCCGGCGATGCTGCGTCGTCGCTTCGGATTCACGTCGTCGTTGTACGCTCACGGAGATGTGGTGCGGGTCTATCTCGGCCCGATGGAAACGTATTTCGTGACCAGTCCGGAACTGACGCACCAGGTGCTGGTCACCGACGGGAACAATTTCCGTAAGGGCGCGATGTTCGAGAAGTTTCGCCCGTTCGTCGGCAACGGACTCGCTCTCTCCGACGGTGTACTTCACCTGCGGCAGCGCCGATTGATGCAACCCGCTTTCCACCACGCCGCGATCGCGGGATACGCCGAGATCATGACGAGAGCGGCCGCCGAACTGGTCAGCCCATGGAGGCCTGGCGACGTGCGCAGGGTGGACCATGACATGCAGGCACTCGCGGTCGCCATTGTCGGCGAGGCGCTGTTCTCCACCGGACTGGGCAAGGCCGCGATCGAGGAGGCCCGCAGGTCGATCCCGGTCATCCTCAAGTACGGCATGATCCGCGTGCTCTCGCCCGCGTTCGTGGAGAGGCTTCCCATTCCGGCCAACCGGCGGTTCGACGCGGCCGTCGACCGCATGCGCACGATCGTGGAAAAGCTCATCGACGACTGGCGTGCCGAGCGGGCCGACCTGTTGTCCATGCTACTGCTGGCCAGGGACGCCGACACGGGCGAGGGGATGACCGGCGAGCAGGTGCGCGACGAGGTCATCACGCTCCTCACCGCGGGGATCGAGACCAGCGCGCTGGCACTGTCCTGGCTGTTCCACGAAATCGCCCGGCACCCCGAGGTCGAGCAGAAGCTCCACAACGAGATCGACGAGGTGCTCGGCGGCAGGCAGGCCACCGCCGAGGACGTACCACGGCTGCTCTACACGCGGCAGGTCATCAACGAGGTCCTGCGGATGTATCCACTGTGGATCCTCATGCGCCGGGTCACCACAGAGGTCGATCTCGGCGGTGTGCGCCTGCCACCGGGCGCCGAGGTGATAATCAGCCCGCACGCCATGCATTTCGATCCGAGGTTCCACGACCATCCCGGTCGTTTCGACCCGGACCGCTGGGCGAGCAAGCGAGCCAAGGAGCTGCCCCGCGGGGCCTACCTCCCGTTCAGCGCGGGTGCCCACCAATGCATAGGGAATTCCTTCGCCATGACCGAGATCGCGATCGTCGTGGCGACGATCGCCGCGAAATGGCGTCTGGTTCCCGTCCCTGGCAAGCAGGTCCGAGTGAAGTACACGACCACCGCGTACCCGAGCCGGCTGCCGATGACAGCCGTCCCGCGCTTTCACTAGTCGTCAAACACACTATTTCAGTGGAGGTTCGTTTCATGCATTGGCGTCCTGGCAGAGTGAAGCGCCGTCCTCTGCGCCGTGCCGGCGCGACGATGTTCGCCGTCCTGCTGACCGGGTCACTGCTGGCGCCCGCGCAGGCCCAGGCCGATGCGGCATCCTGCCGGGACGTGACGTTCCCGGTGCAGCTGGCCGGGCTGCTTCCCCAGATCGTGCACGGCAGACTGTGCGAACCAGCGCGAGGTGCGCGAACCGTTCAGGTGCTGGTCCCCGGCGCCACCTACAACAGCGTGTACTGGGACCCCGCACCCACTCCGGAAACCCATTCGTTCCGGCTCGCGATGAACAAGGCCGGCTACGCCACCCTTGCGATAGACCGGCTCGGCACCGGGGCCAGCTCCAAGCCGCCCAGCGCCTTGCTGACGGCGTTCACCGAAGCCGACGTGGTACACCAGGTGATCCAGGCCGTCCGGCACGGCGACGTCGGCTCGCGGTTCGACAAGGTGATTCTCGGCGGACACTCGCTCGGCTCCGCCATCACCGTGCTCGAAGCAGGCACTTACCACGACGTGGACGGCGTGCTGATCACCGGACTGGCACACCACGTCAATCCGCCCGGCGCGCTGATCATCTTCGGCTCGTTCATCCCCGTCGCGCTCGACCCGGTGATGTCGCAGCTGGGGCTCGACCCCACCTACCTGACCACCCAGCCAGGCACCCGATACGCGGCATTCCACGCACCCGGCCCCGACGTCACCGAGATGACCGCCTACGACGAGGCCACCAAGGACGTCGTCGCCCCCGGCGAACTGCTCGACGGCGCCGCTCTCGCCGCGGTGCTCCCGTACACCTGGCAGATCACGGTGCCGGTGCTGGTCGCGCTCGGCAGCGGGGACGGCGGCCTCTGTGGCCCGCTCGCGACCGACTGCACCTCCTCGGCCGGCCTGCTCCAGTCCGAGGCGCCGTACTACTCCGCGGCGGCACAACTGCGGACCTACGTACTGCCCGGCTACGGCCATTCGATCAACTACGCACCCAACGCCCCCGACTACCACCAAGCCGTAACACAATGGGCCGACACCATGGGACTGTCTCAGTAACAGCGTGCTCGGTCCGGTCTCCTCCGGTGTCAATCCACAGTGGACGGATCGGCCGGCGACTCCGACCGGGGCCCCACTTCGGCGGTTGTGCCGGGACTCGACATCGTGGAACGCTATTGGCAGCCGACAACGGCAACAAGCCGACACAGGTGGTGAACACGGAATGAACCGGTTCGCAGCAGTGGTACGGCCAGACGGGCCACCGGCCGCGATTCTCATCCGGCTGGCGGTCGGCGCGGTCTTCCTGTCCGAAGGCATCCAGAAGTTCTTGTTCCCCGCCGAGTTGGCGGAGGGACGGTTCGCCACGATCGGGATTCCCGCACCGGGGTTCTTCGGCCCGCTGGCCGCGGTGGCCGAGACCGCCTGCGGCGCGCTGCTCTTGGCCGGGCTGGTGACCCGGTTGGCGACGTTGCCGTTACTGGTGGACATGGTGCTGGCGCTGGCGTTGACCAAGGTGCCGATCCTGTGGGGCGGCTCGGCCGACAAACCGAAGGCGCACGGGTTCTGGGATATGGCGCACGAGGCGCGTACCGACTGGGCGATGCTGCTCGGTCTGCTGTTCCTGCTGGCGATCGGGCCGGGCCGGTGGTCACTGGACGCACTGCTCGCGCGCCGGGTGACCGCTCCCGGCGCGCAGCAGTCAGTGGAGTGAGTGCGGCCGACGGCGACCTGGGTTTCCGGGGTGTCAACGGGGAATCGTGTGCTCAGGACTCAGGATGTCCTGCGTCGGGTAGAGCCTTCACTGGACAGGCGCCGCATACGCAGGGGTTGACACGTGGCCTGCCAAGTCCTTCTTCAGCTGGGTTCGTAAGAGGGATACCTGGCGGACGATCGCGCAACCGCGGCGGCGTTCGGCGTCGGCGGGGGACAACGCGGTGAGTTGCGCGGCCAGTGCGGCCGGCTTCATCTCGCCGATCGGGCAGATGAGGTTGCTGTGGACACCTACGAACAAGTCGCGGGCCGCGGCCGAGGTGAGGATGCCGTCGCCGTCGTAGAGCTTCTTCAGCTCTGCGGGCTCCAGCGGAGTAGTGCGGAAAGGGGCTGCGGGTGCGGTCAGCGCCCAGAGCCGCACGTACGAATCGACCTGACGTTCAGCGAGTTTGAGCCGGATCTGCCGCCGATAGTTGTGTGCGAACCAGAGCCCGACCAGCCCCAGTAAGACGGTTCCGGCCGCCTGAACCCACGTCGTGATCGCCATGTCACGTCAACTCCCCGCTCTACGACCGCATCGATCGGGTCGAGTTAGTAAGCATGTGCGTATCATAAGCACGGTGCAGTCATCTCAAGCTGAGGCGAAGTGAGGAGCGAGCATGATCAGAGGGAGGTGGATGCCCGGCCATGCCGCGGACTTTTCCGGAGACGTGCTGGTCAGCGTCACGGCGTTGACGCTCGACGACTTCCGGAGCACGCCGGGCGCTTATCGGGCGGGCTACGTGCTCAGCCGCTTGTGGCCCCGGTTGCCCGGCGCGGTCGGCCAATGGCTGTGGGCCGAACCGCTGCGTCGGCGGCTGGGGTCGGTTTCGGTGTGGCGCGACCACGAAGGCTTACGCGGTTTCGTCGGATTGCCTGCCCACGTGGCGATCATGCGGAAGTACCGCGACCTCGGCACCACCCGCGCCACCACCTGGCGCACAGCCGACCTCGATCCGCGAGCCATCTGGCGAAAAGCCGGCCAGCGGCTGAGAGCGGAGTGAGGCGCGAAACCACCGCCAGGAACGGGAAACCTGGCGGTGGTTCCCGGTCACAACGTGTTGTGGTGGCCGCCATCGGTTCAGCGGCTCTCTGAACCTGACGATCGCAGCGGCGCGGTCCGATCGGCCAGCGGGCCGCCGGCGCGCAGAAGTGTCTCCAGTGATCGGAGTGACTCGGGAAGGACTCTGTACCAGCTCCAGGTGCCGCGTCGCTCCCGATCGAGGATGCCCGCCGCGACCAGAACGCGGAGATGATGACTCAGTGACGGCTGCGGCATGTCGAACTCTTCGGCGAGATCGCAGAAGCAGGCCTCTCCGCCGGGTGAATACCGGACCAGCGACAGCAGCCGGATCCGGATCGGATCCGAGAGGGCTTTGAACAACTTCGCCGCTCGCTCGGCCTCGTCGTGGGCGACGACCGCCGCGGGCTCGGCCATCAGCAGCGTGATGGGCACCGGCTTCCGGCCGCGCCCGTTCTCCGTCGCCACGTGCCCTCCTCGGTCCGAGTGACCTTCGACGGCGAGCGTACCCGTTGGATTGACAAACATCGATGCAACCCTTTTGAATTGGATTCACAGACTTCGATCCAGGCTGGCCCGGGACGAGCACCGAGAGGACTCCGCTGATGACCCGCACACCCGAGGTGTTGTTCGTCTGCGTGCACAACGCCGGTCGCTCGCAGATGGCCGCGGCGTTGCTGCGGCACTACTCGCTCGGCCGGGTCGCCGTCCGGTCCGCGGGTTCGGAGCCCGCCGAGATGGTGAACCCGGCCGCGGCCGCGGCGCTCGCGGAGTGGGGCTTGGACATCACCGCCGAGGTGCCGAGCAAACTGTCCACCGACGACGTCGAGGCATCCGATGTGGTGATCACCATGGGCTGTGGGGACACCTGCCCGGTTTTTCCCGGCAAGCGGTACCTGGACTGGCCCCTTGACGACCCGGCCGGGCAGGGAGTGGACGCCGTCCGTCCGATCCGGGACGAGATCGACCGCCGCGTCCGTGGCCTGGTCGCCGAAATCCTTGACGCCTGAACGACTTCGCGAAGCCAGGAGACCCCACCGTGACACATGTCGCCGACGAGGCCGACGTCCTGCACAAACTGTCCTTTCTGGACCGTTACCTGCCTGTTTGGATCATCGTCGCGATGGTGGTCGGGCTCTTGTGGGGCAGCGTGATCCCCGGTCTGCAGGGGGTGCTGGACACGGTGAAGATCGGGCAGGTGTCGCTGCCGATCGCGCTCGGGCTGTTGCTGATGATGTACCCGGTGCTGGCGAAAGTCCGCTACGACCGGCTCGGCGCGGTGACCAAGGACCGGCGCACGATGGTGCTTTCCTTGGTGCTGAACTGGATTCTCGGCCCGGCGCTGATGTTCGCGCTCGCCTGGCTGATGCTGCCGGACCTGCCCGAGTACCGGACCGGCCTGATCATCGTCGGTCTCGCCCGGTGTATCGCGATGGTGATCATCTGGAACGACCTCGCCTGCGGTGATCGCGAGGCCGCGGCGGTGCTCGTCGCGGTGAACTCGGTCTTCCAGGTGATCATGTTCGGGGTGCTCGGCTGGTTCTACCTCGATCTGCTTCCCGGCTGGCTGGGTCTCGACACCACCAGCATCGACTTCTCGCCGTGGGAGATCGCGCTCAGCGTCGTCATCTTCCTCGGGATCCCGCTCGCCGCGGGCTATCTGTCCCGCCGCGTGGGGGAGCGAAACAAGGGCCGTGACTGGTACGAGGGCACATTCCTGCCGAAGATCGGCCCGGTCGCCTTGTACGGCCTGTTGTTCACCATCGTGATCCTGTTCGCCCTGCAAGGCGACACCATCACCTCCCGGCCGCTCGACGTCGCCCGGATCGCCTTGCCGCTGCTGGCCTACTTCGCGATCATGTGGATCGGCGGCTACCTGCTGGGCAAGGCGTCCGGGCTGTCCTACGAGCGCACCACGACGCTGGCGTTCACGGCCGCGGGCAACAACTTCGAACTCGCGATCGCCGTCGCCATCGGCGTTTTCGGCGTGACATCGGGGCAGGCGCTCGCCGGGGTGGTCGGACCGCTCATCGAGGTCCCGGTGCTGGTGGCCCTGGTGTACGTGAGTCTCTGGCTGCGGAAACGCTGGACCGCGCAAGCCCCGGCGGAGTGACCGGTCAGTTCGCCGCGGCCGATGGTGCGGACAGCGTCAGGACCTCCGCCTCCGGCGTGGCGCAGCACCCACCAGCCGCCGCGTCGTCCGGCTCGTCGAACAGTCCGGCGCCACCGCATACGCCGGTCTCGACCATGTGCAGTTCGACTCGCGCGGCCGCTTCGTGGTCGCCGGCGAGTTCGGCGGCGATGCTGCGGACCTGCTCGTAGCCGGTCATGGCGAGGAACGTCGGTGCCCTGCCGTAGCTCTTCATCCCGGCCAGGAAGAAGTTCTTCTCCGGGTGGGAGAGTTCCTTCGCGCCGTGCGGGTAGACGGTTCCGCAGGAATGCACGTTCGGATCGATCAGCGGCGCGAGCGCTACCGGCGCCTGCAGTGCCGGGTCCAGCTCCAGCCGGAGCTCGGACAACCAGGTCAGGTCGGGCCGGAATCCGGTCAGTGTCACCACCTCGTCGACCTGTCCGATCCGCTGCCCGGCCGAGGAGATCAGCGTGAGCCTCCCGGTGTCGTCGCGTTCGAGCGCCTCTGTGCGGAACCCGGTCACGACGGTGATCAGCCCGGACTTCACCGCCGCCTGCGCCCGCAGGCCCAGCGCGCCGCGCGCCGGGAGCTGGTCAGCTTCACCGCCGCCGAAGGTGTTGCCGACCGACCCGCGCCGCAGTACCCAGCTGATCCGCGTATCCGGCGCGTCCTTTGCGAGCCCGGACAGCGCGACCAGCGCGGTCAGCGCCGAATGCCCGCTCCCCGCGACCACCACATGCCCGCCCGCGTACCGCGCCCGCACCGCCGGGTCGCCCAGATCCGGTACACGGTAGGCGATCCGGTCCGCCGCGGCCCGTTCGCCGATGGCGGGAAGTCCTTCCCCGCCAAGAGGGTTCGGCGTCGGCCAGGTCCCCGAAGCATCGACGACGGCCCGCGCCGCGATCCGCTCTTCCGAGCCGTCCGCGGCGCGGACGTGCACGGTGAACGGCTCCTCGTCGCGGCCGCTGTCCACGACACGATCCCGGCCTCGCCGCGCGACACCGACCACCTCGGCATCGAACCGCACCCGATCGGCGAGCGCCGTCGCCAGTGGCCGCAGATACCGCTCGGCCCAGTCCGAACCCGTCGGATACGTGTCGCCATCGGGTCGTGCCCAGCCGGTGTCCTCCAGCAACCGCCCGGCCGCCGGAGCGACGAGCTCCGACCACGCCGAGAACAACCGCACGTGATTCCACTCGGCCACCGCCGCGCCCGCCTCCGCGCCGCGTTCCAGCACCAGCGGCTCGAAACCCCGCTCCACCAACTCGGCGGCCGCTGCCAGCCCCACCGGGCCCGCGCCGATCACCACGACAGGAAGCTCGTTCATCCCCATGCACCTTTCATCGATCTGTCTCGATTGAAGCGATGTCGGGACTGTATCGACCGGGATCGATTGACGCAACCATCGATTCTGGTCGATACTGTGCGGTATGACCACGGTTGTGCCCGTTCTCCTGCCCGAGCGTGAAGCCGCGACCTACGCCGGCTGGTTCGCCTGTCTGGCCGAGCCCATGCGGGTCAAACTTCTGCACGCGGTCGCGACCTCGCCTCGTGGCCTGACCGTCGGCGCGCTCACGGAGATCCTCGGAACCAGCCAGTCGACGTGCTCCCACCACGTGCGAAAACTGGCCGAGGTCGGCTTTCTGCACCTGCGCAAAGAGGGCACGGCCACGGTCGTGACGATCAACCAGGCCTGCTGCAGCGGACTACCGCATGCCGCCGACGCCGTGATGGGCCTGCTCGCCCCGCGGCCGTGCTGCCCGGAAAACCTGCCGGAGGACGTCGTCGTCCGCGCGCTGCACGAAGACGACTGGGACTCGGTCCGCCGGATCTACGGTGAAGGAATCGCCACCGGGATCGCCACGTTCGAAACCGAGGTCCCCGCCCGTGAAGCACTTGACGCGAACTGGCTGACCGGCCATCGGTGGGTCGCCGAAATCGGCGGCGAGGTCGTCGGCTGGACGGCCGCAGTTCCGGTTTCGGGGCGCGAGTGCTATCAGGGGGTCGCCGAGACATCCGTGTATGTCGCGGAAAGCCACCGTGGCCGGGGCGTGGGTAAGGCCTTGATGCACAAGCAGGTCACGGAAGCCGACGCGGCCGGGCTCTGGACACTGCAGACCTCGATCTTCACCGGCAACCGTGCCTCCATCGCCTTGCACCAGAGTGCCGGCTACCGCACCGTCGGCATCCGCGAACGTATCGCCCGGCGTGACGGCGCCTGGCAGGACACCGTTTTCCTCGAACGCCGCGGCCCGGTCGGCTAGAGACGCTCCCGGCGATTTCGGGCCCGGATCTTCGTTCACCGCTTAGAGTGGGTTCATGAGTGACCCGGAGCAGCTGGCCCGTACGTTGCGGGCCACGGCCAGGAACGCCGCGACCACCGCCCTGCGCGAGGGGCTCGAAGACATCGAAGAGCGCCACGGCCGGCGCGCAGCCGACGAGGTCGCCGGACTGATCGACGTCGACGGAGTGTTCGCCGGGCTGCGCGAAACCGAGAGCCCGCGGCGAAGCGGTGATGACGATGAGCCGTGGGAGTTCAAGCGGGAGTCCTTGGCCTGAACGGAGCTCACTTCTCCCAGGTGTAGCTCAGGGCCGGTGGGTCGTCGGTCGTCTTGGTGACGGTGAGGTGCTGCTTGGGGTGCGCGGCGGCCCATCGGGTCATCTCGTTGTAGAGCTGGTCGCGCAGGCCGGTGTCCCGCACTTCGATCGTGGCGCGCTGGGCGAGCTGACTCGGGTCGACGTCCGGGTCGGTGCGGATCGCCAGGTTCCAGAAGTGCTTCTTGTCGGTGCCGTCGGCGCCTTGGCCGTCGTTGGTGAAGTAGACCTCGTCGGTCGTCTTGTTGTAGATCGTCTGGGTCACCTTGATCTGGTCGTCGCCCTGGGCGGCGTTGAAGTAGCCGGACGGGTCCGAGGAGCCCGGTTCGCGGGTGTAGAACCCGACCTCGCCGCCGAACGCGCCGCCGAACCCGTAGCCGCCCTTCCACAGCTCCAGCCGGTATTGCTTGCCGGTCTTCGGGTCGGTGAACTCCATGTTGTCGCCGTCGTCGCCGGTCTTGTCCAGCTTCGCGCCGATGAGCTTTTCCAGCTTGTCGTACAAGTCGTGCCAGCCGAGGAAACTCTGCACCGAGTGTTCGCCGGTGGTGTAGTAGTCGCCGTTCGCGACGTACTTGAAGCCGAGGTAGTCGTAGATCTTCTGAGCGATCTCGCGGTTCTGCAGAAGCAGTTCCCAATTACCGGTCAGCAGGGCGGCCTTGAGTCTCGGGTCGTTCTTCACCAGCTCGGCGAAGCCCGGGATCTCACGCAGCATGATCGCGGCGATCTCGGCGAGGTTCCGCTTCCCCGAGCCCGCGAGCTCCCAAACCTGGCCCGTTTTGTTCCGCAGTTCGAGGCCTTCGGCGAGCAGGACCGCGTCGTAGCCGAGGATGATCCGTTCCAGGTCGGCGAGCACGATGAGGGCCCGTGCCTTGATCGCCTTGTCCTGTGCCCAGGCGAAGACGATGTTGCCCTTGCCGTGCGAGAGGTCGTCCCAGACGCCGTCCAGCTTCTTCTCCAGGGATTCGGCGTCCGCGAGATGGCTGCGGGCGTCGCCTTGAGCCTTGGCCAGCGCGTCGCGGACCACCTCGAACGACTTCGCCGACTCTTCGAGATCCCGGGCCTGGTCGTCGCGGTTCTTCTGGAAATCCGCCAGCGACGCGAGCGCCGATTCGCCGGCTCCGCCATGCCAGCTTTCGGCCAGCTGTACACGGACCGCCTCGACCAGCGATTTGGCGTCCAGTACGGCTTCCTTGGTGGCCCGGCACGCCCGCGCCCGATCGTCCAGCTCGGTCGTACTGCCCTTTTCCACCTGATCGCAGAGCCCGCGGATCTTGTCGAAGACGGAGCTCATCGGTCGATTCCTTCGAAGCCTTTGTCCAGTGCCTTAAGGAAAGTGTCGCGGGCGGCCGAGTCTGTGCGGTCGTAGCTCTTCGCGGCGGCCTGGATGGCTTCGACCAGGCTGGTGACCTGCTGCTGTGAGGCCGCCAGATCCTCCTGCCGGGTCAGCAGCCAGACGTCGTAGTCCGCCGCGAACCCGGCGGCCCGATGGGTGGCACCGACGTTCGGCGCGCCGCCGGGGGCGAGCGTCGGAGGCTTTCCCGCGGAGAGCTTGCCCGCCGCGCTGCTGATGTCCGCGACATCGACCTCGAAACCCACGGCACGTCCTCCCCGCCCCCGAGTGACACTTCGCCTGGGCAATGTAACACTCAACTCCTGCTTTGGCGCCCGGTTCCCACTTTCGGCCGCATCGTGGATCCTGCTCGCCGACGTCGGCGGGGTCCGCGGCGTCCGAGTGGGTGACCACGCTGGCCCGAACGTGGGAGCGTCGGCGATGAATCGACGTGTCGCGTGATCACGCATACCTCCATTGGAGTGTTTTCGGTGATCGATCCGCGAAATCGGGTCGACCAGGCGCTAACGTCGATTTCGGTTCGGGGGATCGAGAATTTCGGAACACATCTGCGTCGATTGAATTGCGTGATCGCTGGGAACGTCGAAATGTTCGATTCAGTCGGAAAACAATGACGGCCGTCTGGCCTGATCGCGAGGAGAATCATCATGGCACGTAAGAGAATGCTGGCCAGGATCGCCGCGGCCACCGCGTCGACGGCATTGGTGTTCACCGCGGTACCCGGAGTCGCCACCGCGTCCGCGCAGGCCGAGTCGCTTTTCTGGATCAGGTTCGCCGCAGGTGTTCAGCGTTGTCTGGACTCCAATTCCGCGGGCAGCGTGTACACGCATGTTTGTCAGGACAGGAACAATAATCAGAAGTGGAACAACTACGCTCCGGGAAAGTTCAAGAACAAGGCGACCGGGCTGTGCCTTGCCGCCGGGTCGTCGTCGGTGTTCGCCGGGTCCTGTGAGGTCAATGCCAGCGACTGGAGGACGTCGTCCACGACGAACAAGTACTTCACCAATGTGTCGACCGGTCTCTGTCTGCACAACAGCGGTGGCCAGGCGGAGGCCGTCGGGCTGCGGGTCTGCCGTGCGGGAACCGCACTGTGGACCGTGACGAAGCTGAGGAGCTGACCGGGAGCCAAGGCGGGCGGGTTCACAGACCACAAAGTCCTCTGTGCTGTGTCACGGGGTGTCGGCCTGCGTCGCGTCGAGCGCGTGCAGGAAGCGCGCGTACGACTCGTCTTCCGTGATGCCGGTCGTGTCGAGCCGGATCGCGTGTGGACGCCGAGCCAGGTACTCGGCAAGGTGACCGCGGATCCGGTCGATCAGTTCGGAATCGGGATCTTCCAGCATCGTCTGGAGCCGTGCCTCGACGAAATTGGCCGGACGCTTGCCGCGCAGGCGTCGCAGATGTTCGTGGTCGTCGACGAGGAGGACCACTTCGAGGTAAGTGGCTCCAGAGGCGCGTGCTGCCGCTTCGAAGGCCGGATCCGGATCGCGGTCGTGAACGGTCACCAGTTGCGGGAGGATCACGTCGTGTCCATCGCGCAGATGTCGCGCGGCCATGTCCCGGCCGTGGCCGCGGGCTATCTCCAAGGCCGCGAAGAAATTCTCCCGCCATCCACCGATCAACCCCGTGAGCACATCCAGATCGAGGGCGAGCGTTCCCGGATGCTCGTCGGCGTAGCGGCGGGCGAGAGTCGACTTTCCCACACGGGAGAGACCATTGAGATGAATCAGACGCGCCATGGCGAGACCCTATGCTCTGGCTCGGCCAGGTGGCCTCGACGCGGGAAACCACGGGGCGTCGAAGGCGTTGGTTCTGCCGCCACTTCGGCTCGATGTTCCGTGTTGTTCTCCCTGGCGCCATACCGCCGGCGCCAGGGAGAACAACACGGCTTTCGCGTCCGGGTCAGGTCAGTACGGGGCGGCCCAGCGGCAGCGGCTTGCCGCCCGTCGCGGCGGACACCGCACCGGCGAACAGGTACACCCCGACCGCGGTGAACGCGAACACGGCGTATCCGCCCGCGGTGGTGGCCGCGGTGGAGCCGCCCACCGTGCCGTACAGCACCAGCGCGAGCGCGATGTCGACCAACACGAACAGCACCGTGAACGCGGCGGGCAGGCGCAGTGTGGTCAGGGTCAGCAGGACGATCGTGACCAGCCAGGCGATCAGGAACAGGCCCTGCGTCGCGACCGCGGCGTCGGGGGTGATGCCGAACCAGCCGTGGATCAGGCCGAGCACCAGCGCCGCGTAACTGAGCCAGAACCCGGCGAACACACCGAATACGGCGGCGACGGCGCTTTCGCCCAGCGCGGCGGCCCACACGGCGGCGACCAGCTGGCCGACGCCGGTCGCGGGCAGGATGATCGCGATCGAGGCGCCGACCGCGGCGGTGGGTACGTAGCCGGTCAGCACCAGGCCGAGCGCGGTCGCACCGACGATGAAGGTGGGGACGCCGATCAGGGCGGGGTCGCCCGCCGGGGCGGATCGGGCGGGGGCTTCGGTGGCAACGGCAGTGGTCATCGTGTACTCCTCGTTGAGCTGCGAATGATCCTTGAGTTCGCCGCGGTCCACCGGCCTTGCGTGGCCGGTGGACCGCGCCCCCCATTACTTGGCCCTGGGCCACATCCTCGACAGCTCAGGGTGGTCGTCGTCGAGCAGGCGATGCGCCAGCGCGATCGCCTCCTTCGGATCGATCTGGTCGTAAGCCGAATCCCCGTGCGCGACACTCTCGAAGACGTCCGCGAGCTGGTTCGCCGCGGCGGGGGACAAAGTGGTGTCCTGGCTGCATTCCGCGTAGCGCAACCGAAGCACGCCGGCGGCCTGCAGCATCAAGGAGCAATAAGTGTCGTGTGCGGCCGGTGCCCGGCGGGGCCGGGCATCCGCCCTCTTGCTTTCCACGCCGACTCCCTTCCTTTCACGTGCCGGTGTTATCGGGTGGCGCGTTGTTTGAGTTCTTTGGCCGCGGCGGCGGGGTCGGTGGCGTTGTAGATCGCGCCTCCGGCCACGGCGACTTTCGCT
>NZ_JBITKV010000010.1:0-363686 GCF_044461365.1 Amycolatopsis sp. NPDC049868
ACGGTTCGCCAAACGAGCCGCCTACCACCGCGCCGAGATCATCCTCGCCTGCATCATCCTCCACCTCCGATGAAGATCCCCAGGACACGCCCTAGGCGCAAGGAAGGGGTCCTTCATGTACTTCCGGCGAGGGAAGTCAGAAGGAGGTGCCGCCGTCGGTCCAGTTCGTCTGGGCGAAGTCCTCGTCGTCGACGGGAGCGCGACGCGGTTTGCGCACCGGCTCCGGTTCCGGCTCCGGGGGAGCGGCGACCGGCTGCTCGGGCTCGGTGGCTTCGAGGGCCTGAGGTTCGGGGGTGCCGTTCGGCCAGACGCAGGGGGAGGTGGCCCCGACGTAGAACTTGCCCAGGTCGTTCGCCTGCACTGTCATGTCGAAAGCGTCCGTCTTGTTCCTGACGAACACGTATTGATCTTTTGGCCGTGAATCCGTCAAGACCGCGAAGTCGTGAGCCGACCACCACTGGACGACCGCGTCGAAGTACTCGCCGAACCGTGCGGCTTCGAGACCGGTCACCTCATAGGTCGCGGAGATCTCGAAGCGCCCTTGCGGGCCGTCGTCGGTGGGATCTGTGCATTCGGACCTGTGCTGGGTGAACGGTTTCCGTTCCGCAGTGCTGGGCAGCGCGGTGAGTACACCCTCGATGTACCGCTCGACCCTGTCTTTCGCCTCGTGTTCGGTGATGGTCGGTTTCATGGCGTCTCCACCTCCGGAGGAACAAGCGGACAAGAGCACGAGCAGGGCGGTCAGAAGCGGGAGTTTCACGAGGAAGGTTTCCCGGCGATGATCAAGCCGAGATTCCGGAGCGACGGGTTGTTGTCTTCCCAGTATTCGCTGTGCGCTTCCTTGCTGTACCCGCCCCACCCGTCCGTGCCCGGCGCCGAGGTGAACACCTGCCCGCCGAAGTCCGCGTCGGCCGGGTCCTGGCCCAGGATCGGGTCGTACCCGGCGATCTCGAGGTTCGCCAGGTTGATCATGTCGTGCTCGGCCACCGTCGCGTGCACGTGCTTGCCGATTTCGTCCTGATTCACCCCGTCGAGGTGCAGTTCGCTCACGTCGTGCGCGCCGACGCCGGGGCTCGCCACGAAGACGAGTTCGTCCGCGGCGAGGCCGCCGTCGACCGCGGCGTGCCCGACGACGGTGGTGCCGTAGCTGTGCCCCATCACCGTGTTGTGCGAGGGCGGTCCTTGGTGTGTTTCCCGTAGCCCGTCTTGGAATTGCGCGAGGGCCGCCTTGCCACCGTCCGCGTACTCGGCACTCGCGGCGTCGGTGAGCTCGTTCGGCGCGTCGTAGCCGAGCCAGGTGATCACGGCCGTCGAGGGGGAGCCGGAGGTGGTCGCCGCGGCCCACATCTTGTCGGACCGGTTCAGGTCGCCGCCGATCTTCGACAGTTCCGAACCGGTACCCGGCACGTACGTCGCCACGTTCACCGCGGTGTCGGGATTCCCCGCGGAAACGATCGCCTTCCCGTCGCCGCCGGTGTCCAGCCCCAGCAGGAACGCCCGCGGTTCCGACCGGTCCAGCCGCTGTTGGATGGCTTCGAGGCCCTTGAGTTTGGGGTCGCCTTGGAGTCGCGCGATCTCGCGGGCGAGGACGGCGCGGTTGGCGGCGTCGCGGTCGGCGGCCGGGATGCCGTCGAGATTGCCGATGAGTCCCGGATTTCCTTGCAGCAGAGCGACTTTCGCCGTGTCCGACAGGCTCGCCCACCACGCCTTGTTGTCACCGGGGGTGCCGTTCGCGGGTGGGTCGACGATCGACAGGCCGCTTTGCGCGGCTCCGGCGTCCGCCGCTTGGGCGAGCGTGCCACCACCTTGTTCGGTGATCTCGCCCCGTAGCGCGCGGCGCAGGATCTCGGCGAAATCGGCGTCGACGTCGGTCGCGCGGCGCAAGCCCTGTTCGACCCTGTCCGCCAGTTCCGCCATCACGCGAGGCTGGTCAGGCTGTGGCGAGCCGATGGAAATCTCGCCGCCGGGACCGATGGACAGTCCGTTCCGTCGCGCCAGTTCGTCGGTCTCCCGCACGAACGCGACGATCCGGTCCAGCGCGATCTGCACCTCGTGCGCACCCCGCCGGACGGCGGACGCCCCGGCGACGAGCCGCTCCAAGGTGGAGGTCAGCGATTCGCCCCGCGTCGACGCGGCGGTGGCCGCGTCGCCGGTCCAGCCCGTGAAGCGGGTCATGGCTTCGACGTCGTCGTTCGCGGCGATGATCCGGGTGCAGCCGTCGTTGAGCGCGTCGGCGACCTCGCCGATCGAGGCCGGATCCCACCGGCGCACGTCTCCCCAGGTGAGCATCAGACGGGGAGTTCCCGTGACGCCGCCAGCTCGTTGGCGCGGTAGCGGACGGCCGCCGCGTCGAGCCGTTCGGCGTAGTCCGCCGTGTTCCCGACCCACCCGGGCACCGCGCGGCCCCAGGCGTCCGCGAGCAGCCGGGCCGCCTCACCGGAAACGCCACCCGGCAAACCCGCCGCGACACCGGCGAGCGTGGCCGCGAGGTCCACCTTCCCGACGTCGGCCGAAGCCCGTTTCGCCGCGCCTGACGCCGCGCCGATCGCCTTCAAGGCCACCTCGTACCCGCCGGTCATCCCGCTTCCTCCCCGTAGCGTGACGCTGTGTGACCACCCTACGACGCGGGAGACGGACGCGCGGTTCCCTTCACCCGTCCTTGAAAAGTCCGTCGGCGACATAGCGCGAGACGGTGGCGAGCCGCCGCCCCTGAAGACGGAGGGCGTCCAGGGCGAGAGCGTCGGGTTCGGCGGACTTGCGCGAGACGAACGAGCCGCCGTACGGATTGCCCGATTCGAGCAGGTGAGGGTCGGTGTAGCCGAGCGGCAGGACGATGGCGCCCCAGTGGTAGAAGATGTTGTTCGTCGCCAGCACGGTCGATTCGAGCCCGCCGTGCGCGGTCGACGCGGTGGTGAACGAAGTCGCGACCTTGTTCACGAGTTTTCCCTTGGCCCACAGGCCACCGGTGCTGTCCAAAAAGGACTTCAGCTGGGCGGCGGGGCCACCGAACCGGGTCGGGCTGCCCGCCGCGAAACCGTCGGCCCACTCCAGGTCTTCCAGCGTCGCCGTCTCGTGGTGCGGCCCCGCGTCCACCCACGCCTGCCAGCGCGGATTGCTCGCCACCGCACCGGGCGGCGCGGTTTCGGGAACCGTGCGGACACGGACGTCGGCTTCGGCCTCGCGGGCCCCGTCGGCCAGTGCCGACGCCAGTTTCGCGGTGTTGCCGGTCGCGCTGTAGTAGACGACGAGGATGCGGGTGCTCACGTCCGCCGACCTTAGGCGAGCGTGAGCCCCCGTCTCAGGATCCGGAACTCAGTACTTCTTCCAGGGGCTGACGGTGTCCGTCGGCCGCGTCGGGTCGTGGAATCGCGGCTTGTCCAATTCGTCGCGGCGCAGCGGGACCAGACCGTCGGTGATGGCCTGCATGATCTTGGCGTGCGCGCGGACCCCGGCGCCCGGCCGCTCCGGCTCGACCTCCGACAGGTCCACCGGCTCGCCGAAGTGCACCTTGAACCGCGGCCGCCGCATGGGCGCGCTCAGCCCGGACTTGGCGAGCGGCACCAGATCGGCGGGGCCGTTGACGGTCTCCGTCCCCCAGTAGACGGCTTCGTGCGCGCCCCATTGGCTGATCGGGATCACCGGCACCCCGGCGGCCAGCGCGAGCCGCGCCGCGCCGGTCTTGCCCCGCTCCGGCCACAGGCCCGGGTCGTGGCTGATCCGGCCCTCGGGGTAGACGATCAGCGGGTCGCGGGTGGTCCGCAGCGCTTCGGCGGCTTCAGCGAACTGGCCGATGGCCGTCGACGCCTGTTTGCGGTCGACCCGCAGGTGACCGCTGACTCGCAGCGCCGGGCCGATGACCGGCGCGTCGAGGATGCCGCCCGCCAGCATGAACCGCGGGTTGATGCCGATCCGTTTGCAGGCCGCCATCAGCACGAACGCGTCGAACACCCCGATGTGGTTGGCCGTCATGAGCAGGGGCCGCCGTCGCAGTTCCGCCGAAACACCGCCGGTCACGGTGAGTTTGCCGACGAAGTTGACCAGCCCCCGGTCGATGTTCAGCATCGTGCGCCAGATGGCCGGGGCGCGGCGAGCCGAATTATCCTCCTGATGCAGCGCGAACATGGGGCAGAGCATGTCATGAACCCCTTTTCACCCGGATGGCCGCTCAAGCTGTGACCTGAGACGAATGTTCCGGATGTGCTCCGAGTGGCGGCAGGGACTGAAGGGTCGAGGCGGTTACCGTGGAGACATGGCTAGCGGGTCGACGACCAGGAAACGGAGTACGGCGCGAAGCGGCGGCAGCAAGGGGCCGGCGCGAAAGCCGCGTACCCCGGCGAAGCCCAGGTCAACGGCTGCGAGGAAGCCCGCTCCGCGGCGTCCGGCGCCACGGAAGCGCTCGTCCGGCACGTTCGCCAAAGGCGTGCGCGGCACCTGGAACCTGCTCGCGAAGGGCCTCGGCACCCTCGCGCGGACGGTCGGCCGCGGCCGCGAACTGGAACCGGAGCACCGTCGTGACGGGCTCGCCCTCGGTCTCATCGCACTGGCGCTGGTGATCGCGTTCGGCGTCTGGTGGCGGGCGGCCGGCCCGATCGGCGGCTGGGTGGAGGTCGGTACGCGCTCGTTGCTGGGCGCCGGGGCGGTGACGCTCCCGCTGGTGCTCACCGTGGTGGCCGTCGCGCTGATGCGGTCGGAACCGGTGCCCGAGGCCCGGCCGCGGATGGTCATCGGCACCCTGCTGGTGGTCCTGGCGGTGCTCGGCCTGCTGCACATCTTCACCGCGCTGCCCGAGACCAACGACGGCCGGATGTACGCCGGCGGGGTGATCGGCGCCTTCTCCGGCGGCCTGCTCACCATGGGGGTCACCACCTGGGTCGCCGTGCCGCTGCTGGTGCTGGCGCTGCTGTTCGGCACGCTCGTGTTCACCGGGACCCCGGTCCGGGAGATCCCGCACCGCCTGCGCAACTGGGGTCTCGATCCCGAAGAGATCGAGGAGGCCGAGGCCGAGCGCCAGGCCATCCACGAGGAACGCGACGCCGTCACCGAAGCCGACCCGAAATCGGTCCGGCTGCGGAAGCCGTCGCGGCGCCGCCAGGCCTCGGGCGACCACGAGGGCGAGCAACTCGACATCGAAGCCGCGCTGGCCGAGGCGCCGACACCGCTGCGCCCGCCGAAGCCCGCGGCCAAGCCTGTCGAAGAGAAGAAGCCGAAGAAGGCCGAGGCGCCGCTGGCGGTCACCAGGACCGTCGAGGGCGACTACAAGCTCCCGCCGCCGGACCTGCTGAAGCTCGGCGACGCGCCGAAGTCCCGCAGCAAGGCCAACGACGCCATGATCGAGGCGATCACCGGCGTGCTGGAGCAGTTCAACGTCGACGCGCAGGTCACCGGCTTCACGCGGGGCCCGACGGTCACCCGGTACGAGGTCGAACTCGGTCCCGGGGTGAAGGTCGAGAAGATCACCGCGCTGACCAAGAACATCGCCTACGCGGTGGCGACCGACAACGTCCGGCTGCTGGCGCCGATCCCCGGCAAATCCGCGGTCGGCATCGAGGTGCCGAACTCCGACCGCGAGATGGTGCGCCTCGGCGACGTGCTGCGCGCGCCGTCGACGGTCAAGGACAACCACCCGATGGTCATCGGTCTCGGCAAGGACATCGAAGGCCATTTCGTCACCGCGAACCTGACGAAGATGCCGCACCTGCTGGTGGCGGGGTCCACCGGTTCCGGTAAGTCGAGCTTCGTCAACTCGATGCTGGTGTCGCTGCTCGCGCGGTCGACGCCGGACGAGTGCCGGATGATCCTGATCGACCCGAAGATGGTCGAGCTGACCCCGTACGAGGGCATCCCGCATCTGATCACGCCCATCATCACCCAGCCGAAGAAGGCCGCCGCCGCGCTGGCCTGGCTGGTGGAGGAGATGGAGCAGCGGTATCAGGACATGCAGGTCAACAAGGTCCGGCATATCGACGACTACAACAAGAAGGTGCGCTCGGGCGAGATCACCGCGCCGCCGGGCAGCGAGCGCGTGTACGCGCCGTACCCGTACATCATGGCGATCGTCGACGAGCTCGCCGACCTCATGATGACCGCTCCGCGCGACGTCGAGGACGCGATCGTCCGGATCACGCAGAAGGCGCGTGCCGCCGGTATCCACCTGGTCCTGGCGACCCAGCGCCCGTCGGTCGACGTCGTGACGGGCCTGATCAAGACCAACGTGCCGTCGCGGCTGGCGTTCGCGACCTCGTCGCTCACCGACTCGCGGGTCATCCTCGACCAGCCGGGCGCGGAGAAGCTCATCGGTATGGGTGACGCGCTGTACCTGCCGATGGGCGCCGGGAAACCGGTCCGCATCCAGGGCGCCTTCGTCGGCGACGAAGAGATCGCCGCGGTGGTGAACTTCGCCAAGGAGCAGGCGCAGCCGGACTACCAGGACGGCGTCACCGCCGCGAAGGCGGGCGAAAAGAAGGAAATCGACTCCGACATCGGCGACGATCTCGACGTGCTGCTGCAGGCCGCCGAGCTGATCGTCACCTCTCAGTTCGGTTCGACGTCGATGCTGCAGCGGAAGCTGCGGGTCGGCTTCGCCAAGGCCGGGCGCCTGATGGACCTGCTGGAAAGCCGGGGGGTCGTCGGTCCCTCGGAGGGCTCGAAGGCGCGAGACGTGCTGATCAAGCCGGAGGAGCTGGAGTCGGTGCTGTTCATGATCCGCGGTGGTGGGGACGCGAACGGCGGCGACGTCTCCGACGACTGAGACTTGACCGGGCCGGTCCCGCGCTCTTTGCCTCCCGCTGGGCGCCGAGCCTGGCCGGGATGTCGCGAAAGCCACTTTCGGGACATCTGACGTCGTGAAAGTGGCTTTCGCGACACCGCCGCGCGAGTTGCTAGGCCGAGGCTTTTGAAGACCGGTGCAACGGACCGGAGCCTCCGTTACGTCTCTAGCCCGTGGACCTCAAGAAGCTGCTCGTCGTCCTCTGCGCACTGGTCGGCCTCGCCTGCGGAGCCGGCAGCTCCGCCGCGCGCGAGCAACCCGCGCCGCCCCAGTCCGCGCCGGTGCAGCGGCCTCAGCCCGCCCACGACGCTCATAACAGCGTCGAGCTGGGGGAGACCGTCGTCCTCAAGACCGGTGACACGACCGAGGTCGCGTCGAAGGACGTCAGCATCCGCTTCGCTCGTCTGATGTCCGATTCCCGCTGCGCCGCGGGAATGGTCTGCGTCTGGGAAGGGGAGGCCGTGGTCGAGCTGACCTTGGCCGAACCGGGACGCGGCGAGCGGACGACGGCGGCCCTCGCCTCCACCGGACGTGGTGGCAGGCAGTCCGTCGAGTTCGCCGCCTGCCGGGTGGACCTGGTCGCCGTGAGTTCGGGGGGCGACCAGGTCACCCTGCGGGTGTCCAAGGCCTAAAGGGAGTCGCCCCAACGGTCGAGATACGCGACTTCGGACAGCGGCAAGCGCGCGGCGGGTTTGAAGTCCGGAACCGTCGTGTAGGCGACCGGAAGCAGCCCGACCTGCGTGACGCCGGAGGGGATGCCGAGGATTTCGGCCGCCTCCGCCTCGTGGGTCAGGTGGTACGTGGTGAGCGTCGAGCCGAGGCCGCGTGACCGCAGCGCCAGCTGGAAGTTCCACACCGCCGGGAAGATCCCGCCGTAGAACGCGGCGTCGGCCGCGTTGTCGCCGCTCGGCCTGCCGGTCAGGCACGGGATGACGAACACGGGCACCCGGTCGATCACGTCGATCAGGTGCTGTCCGGAAGCGAATGCCCGTGCCACGGAAGGCTCGGTGATCGCCTCGCCCAGCGCCGCGGCGTTCGTCTCCAGGTACGCCTTCCCTACCCTCCGGAACAGCTCGGACAGCCGGTCCTTCACGTGTTGATCCCGCACGACGAGCCACCGCCACGCCTGCTGGTTGCCCGGCGTGGGTGCCTGCAGCGCGAGCCGCAGGCACTCGTCGAGCACGTCGGGTTCCACCGGCCGGTCCAGGTCGAGTTTGCGGCGGACCGCTCGCGTCGTGCTCAGCAGGTGGTCGGTGACCGAGGTGTCCATATGCCGCCTTTCTACAGATGCGCCGCCAGGAAGCGGTCGATGAGCTCGCTGATCGGTTCGAGGTCCTCTTCCAGCGCGAAATGCCCGGTGTCGAAGAAGTGAACCTCCGCCGAGGGAACATCATCGCGGAAAGCCTCGGCCCCCG
Source organism: Amycolatopsis sp. NPDC049868 (assembly GCF_044461365.1). NCBI lineage: Bacteria > Bacillati > Actinomycetota > Actinomycetes > Pseudonocardiales > Pseudonocardiaceae > Amycolatopsis > Amycolatopsis sp. NPDC049868. The sequence continues at coordinate 8,182 of NZ_JBITKV010000010.1, forward strand.
CCGGGATGAAGAACGGGTCGTCGCGGCCCCACACGGCGAGCACGGGCGGCTGGGCTTCACGCAGCCACGCCTGGAACTTCGGGTACGCGGGCGGGTTGTTCCGGTAGTCCCAGAGCAGGTCCAGCATCGCCTCCGCCCGGCCAGGCAGACCGAGGAAGTACTGGTCCAGCAGGTGATTCGAGGGATCGATGGTCTCCGGATCGCGGGCGCCTTCGGTGTACTGGAACTTGATCTGTTCCGGTTCGAGGATCGCCTCGAACCCGCGCCGCGCCTCGGTTTCGTCGGTCAGGGAAGGGAAGTCCGGCATCGCCGGGCCGAGCCCCTCGACGTAGGCGTTGCCGTTCTGCGTGATCAGCGCCGTGATCTGGGACGGCCGCGAGACGGCCAGCCGCAGGCCCGCCGGAGCGCCGAAATCGAAGACGTAGAGCGCGTATCGCCGCAGTTCCAGCGCGTCCACGAAGTCTCCGACGACCTCCGCGAGCCGGTCGAAGGTGAACGTGAAGCCCTCAGGCGTGACGGTCTGCCCGAACCCGGGCAGGTCCGGCGCGATGAGCCGCCACCGGCCGGCGAGGCGCCGCATCAGCCGCACGAATTGGTGCGAAGACGTCGGGAAGCCATGCAGCAGGAGCAGAACGGGCGCTTCGGGGTCGCCGGCTTCGCGATAGAAGACCTCGACGTCGCCGAGCTTGACGGAACGGTGCCGGATGGTCGCCATGGACACTCCCTAATGGTTAAAACTGTCTCGAACCATTAGTACCTGATAGTGTCAAGCCATGCTCGATCTCGACTCGCTCCCCGGTGACGATCTCGCGGTGAACCTCGCCGACACGGTCATGCTGGCTGTCGCGCCGTCGATCGACCTGCTCGACGACGGGCACGCGAAGTTCTGGGCGACTCAAGCTTTGCCCGAAGGCGCCCGGGCACCGTCGGCCGAGCAGACGAGGCGGCTGCGTTCGGCGGTGCGTGAGCTGCTGGAGGCGGTCGTCGCGGCGCGGGAGCCCGAGGCGTGGGCGGTGGAGCGGGTCAACGCGGCCGCGGCCGCCGTCCCGACCAGCCCGCGGCTGACCGCCGGGGGCGCGGAGACGTGCTGGCACGGCGAGGACGGCGGCGAGATCGCCCTCGCCGCCGTCGCGGTCGCGGCGATCGACCTCGTGTCCGGGCCGCGCGCGGCCCGGCTGCGGCGATGCGGCGCGCACGACTGCTCGATGCTGTTCGTGGCGGCCAACAGCCGGCGGGTGTGGTGCACGCCGTCGCTGTGCGGCAACCGCGTCCGGGTCGCGCGCCACGCGGCGAAGGGCTGAAGGCGCCCTTCGCGGCATTGGAGGCGCTCAGCGAGGCTGTTGGTTTATTCGGACGGGGTGGGTCTCGGCCGCCGGTTCCGGCTGGTGCGTGCAGTGGCCGATGATGTTGGTGGGGCCACGCTCGAATCACCCTGACCAGCACGAGGGTCGCTCGGGTCTCAGAGCTTGATCAACGGAGGATCAGGGACACTCAACGTCCCCGATCTTCCGTTGATCAAGCTCGCACGGCCCGGTTCGCTGCCGAGTGGGTAGGCAAATGCCGGTCCAAACCGGCAGCTAAAGCTCCAGCAGCATCCGGCTGTTGCCCAAGGTGTTCGGCTTCACGTACGGCAGGTCGAGGAACTCGGCGACACCCGGATCGGCCGAGCGCCGCATCTCCTCGTAGACCTCCTGGGTCACCGGAGTGCCGTCGATCTCGACGAAACCGTGACCGGCGAAGAAGTGGGTCTCGAAGGTCAGCACGAACAGCCGCTTCAACCCGATCTCGCGCGCGAAGCCGATCAGCTGCGCCACCAGCGCGTGCCCGATGCCGCGTCCCCGCGAGTCCTTGTCGACGGCGATGGTGCGCAGCTCCGCGATGTCTTCCCACAGCACGTGGAGCGCACCGCAGCCGAGCACGTCGTCGCCGTCCTCGACCACCCAGAACTCCTGGACGCTCTCGTAGAGGGTGACGAGTTCCTTCTCCAGCAGCACCGTCCCGGCGTCGGAGTCGACCAGCGCCTTGATCTTGCGGACGTCCGCGATCCGCGCCCGGCGGACGGTGGGGCGGTGGTGCGAGAGAGGGTCTGAGGGCACGTCCACCATTAAGCCATCCCCGGGGTCCGGCCCGGTCGAGGGCTCGCCCGAGCGAGCGATCGCCGACCCCGCGAACAGGCCAGCTACCCTAAGGCACGTGCCTTCTCCCACCACTGATCCTGTCGCCACCCGTCGCGTTTCCTTGTTGACCCTCGGTTGCGCCCGCAACGAGGTCGATTCCGAGGAACTCGCCGGACGGCTGGCGGCGGGCGGCTGGGAGCTCGCCGCCGAGCCCGAGGACTCCGACGTCGTGGTCGTCAACACCTGCGGCTTCGTCGAGTCCGCGAAGAAGGACTCCGTCGACACGCTGCTCGCGGCCTCCGACACCGGCAAGAAGGTCGTCGCCGTCGGCTGCATGGCCGAGCGCTACGGCAACGAGCTGGCCGAGAGCCTGCCCGAGGCCGACGCGGTCCTGGGCTTCGATCACTACGCGGACCTCGCGGAGCGTCTCGACGACGTCGTGGCCGGCCGCAAGGTCGAGTCGCACACGCCGTCCGACCGCCGCAAGCTGCTGCCGATCAGCCCGGTCCAGCGCCCGACCGCCGCCGAATCGGTCGAGGTCCCCGGCCACGCGCAGCATGGCTGGGGCCCCCGCGTGCTGCGGACCAGGCTCGACACCTCCCCGGTGGCCGCGCTGAAGATCGCCTCCGGGTGCGACCGTCGCTGTTCGTTCTGCGCGATCCCGTCGTTCCGCGGGTCGTTCGTGTCCCGGCAGCCGGACGAGATCGTCGCCGAGGCGATGTGGCTCGCGGAGAACGGGGTCAAGGAGGTCTTCCTCGTCTCCGAGAACTCCACCTCCTACGGCAAGGACTTCGGCCGTGACGGCGCCCGCGCGCTGGAACTGCTGGTCCCGCGGCTGGCCGCGGTGCCCGGTATCGAACGCGTCCGCGTCTCGTACCTGCAGCCCGCCGAGACCCGCCCCGGCCTGGTCAAGGCCATCGCGACCACCCCGGGTGTCGCCGACTACTTCGACCTGTCCTTCCAGCACTCCAGCGAGACCGTGCTGCGCCGCATGCGCCGGTTCGGCTCCACGGACTCGTTCCTCGCGCTGTGCGACCAGATCCGGGAGCACTCGCCCAACGCGGGCATCCGCACCAACGTCATCGTCGGGTTCCCCGGCGAGACCGAAGAGGACCTCGCCGAGCTGGAGCGCTTCCTCAACGGTGCGCGCCTCGACGCGGTGGGCGTCTTCGGTTACTCCGACGAGGACGGCACCGAGGCCGAGACCTTCGACGGCAAACTCGACGAGTCCGTGGTGGCCGAGCGGGTCGCGCGGATCTCCGCGCTGGTCGAGGAGCTGACCTCGCAGCGGGCCGAAGACCGGATCGGCGACTTCGTCGACGTCCTGATCGAGCAGGCCGAGGACGGCGAGGACCCGATCGGCCGCGCCGCGCACCAGGCCCCCGAGGTCGACGGCGAATGCGTCCTGATCGAGACCGAAGACCTGCCCAAGCTCGCGGTGGGTGACTTCGTCCGCTGCGAGGTCGTCGACTCCGAGGGTGTCGACCTGATCGTGCGGCCCGCACCGCCCGAGGCCGACCGGTGAATGCCGCCCCGAGCGACGCCGGGGCCGGTGAGGGGACGGGCGGTGAGCACTCCCGGGTACCCGAGGCCACCCCGGTCCCGACCCTGAATCTGGCGAACCTGCTCACGATGTCGCGGCTGGTGCTGGTGCCGCTGTTCGTGATGGCGCTGTTCGCCGGTGACGGGGAGGACACGTTCTGGCGCGCGATCGCCACCGCGCTGTTCGCGATCGCGTCGTTCACCGACCAGGTCGACGGCTGGGTCGCGCGCAAGTACGGGCTGATCACCGACTTCGGCAAGATCGCCGACCCGATCGCCGACAAGGCGCTGATCGGTGCCGCGCTGATCGGCTTGAGCGTGCTCGGCGAACTGGGCTGGTGGGTCACCATCGTCATCGCGGTCCGCGAGATCGGCGTGACGTTGCTGCGGTTCTGGGTGATCCGGCACGGCGTCATCCCGGCCAGCCGGGGCGGCAAGGCCAAGACGCTCGCGCAGATCGCGGCCATCACCGCGTACCTGTTGCCCCTGCCCGCGTCCGCCGAGCCGGTGCGCTGGGTGCTGATGGGGCTCGCGCTCGTGCTGACCGTCGTGACCGGTCTCGACTACGTCGTGCGCGCGGTGCGGCTGCGTGCCGCCGGAAGGCGTGCCGCGGGCGCATGAAAGCTGAGACCTTGATCACTCACCTGATCGAGCGCGGTGAGACGGTGGCGACGGCCGAGTCGCTGACCGCCGGTCTGGTCTGCGCGACGCTGACCGAGGTCCCCGGATCGAGTGCCGTCGTGCGAGGCGGGCTGGTGGTCTACGCCACCGACCTCAAGGCGAAGCTGGCCGGGGTCGAGGAAGGCCTTCTCGCCGCGCATGGCGCCGTTCATCCCGAGGTCGCGGCGCAACTGGCCGTCGGCGCGAGGGATCGGTGCGGTGCCACCTGGGGGCTCGGCCTGACCGGTGTCGCGGGCCCGGACGGCCAGGACGGCGTCGCTCCCGGCGTCGTCCACGTCGGTCTCGCCGGGCCGGACACCCTCACCGTCCGTACGCTGGACTTGAGCGGTGATCGAGCCGCGGTCAGAGCCGGTGCCGTCTCCGGCGCGTTCGCCCTGCTGGGGGAACATCTCGCATGATCGCCGCGTTCGCCCTTGGCGTATTGCCGTGTCAACACCTGCGCCCAGGGCACCGCTCTGGGTAACGTAGGGGGTAGTCAGTCCTGGAAGGGAGGCGCGTGATGACCGTGCTGTTGCGCGAGGCGATCGGCGACCGGCTCCGACACGCCCGCACGAACCAGCGTCGAACGCTGCGGGACATCTCCCGCGCCGCCAGGGTGAGCCTCGGTTACCTGTCCGAGGTCGAGCGCGGGCAGAAGGAGGCGTCCAGCGAGCTGCTGGCGTCCATTTGCGAGGCCCTGGACCTTCCGCTGGGCGAACTCCTGCACAAGGTCGCGGCGGACGTCTCGGCGATGGACAACGTCGAGGTCGCCCCGGTGGCCGAGAAGGTCGAAGCGGGCAAGAGGCGCGCTCCGGAGCGGGAAAGCGCCGAAGCGGGCGAGCTCGAAGGCGGCAGGCTGGTGTCCGAGCTGATCGGCAACGACCTGGCCGACCTGCGGATCTCGCCGCCGCCGCGGATGAGCCCCGCGCTGCGGACGACGATCTCCGCACCGAAGATGGTCGCCGCTTAGCGAAGGTCGTGAACGGGAAGAGGCCCCAGGCAGTCCGCCTGGGGCCTCTTCCCGTCAGTTCGCGTCGAACGTGCCCGCCTGGTAGGAGCCGCCCTTGGTGTGCGTGATCACGAGCAGCCGGTTGGCGGCGTTGATCATCGCGACCAGGTAGACCAGCGCGGCGACCTGATCGTCGTCGTAGTGCTTCCGCACCCGGGCCCAAGTCTCGTCGGAGACACCCTGGTGCGCGTCGGCGATCCGGCTGCCTTCCTCCGCGAGCGCCAGCGCGGCCTGCTCGGCCTCGGTGAACACCGTGGATTCACGCCAGGCGGCGACCAGGTTGACGCGGACCGCGGGTTCGCCGGCGGCCGCCAGGTCCTTGGCGTGGGCGTCGACGCAGAAACCGCAGCCGTTGAGCTGGCTGGCCCGCAGCGACACCAGCTCCTGGGTGACCTTCGGCAGGGCCGAACCCTTGATGGCCACACTCACGTTGGCGAACCGCTTGCCGAGCTTGGCGCCGAGCTCGGTGCCGTTCAGATCGAAACGGGAATCCATGATCTCGTCCTCTTTCGTCGTCGTGTGCTGAACCGGACGACCACCAGATGCCGGCGGCCCGGCCGCGCTGACAGAAGCGGGACGTGACGAGCGCCACGGCTTCGACGTGTCAGAAACCGGGGAGAGGCGGCGTCTGGTGTGGACCACCCCGTCGCCGAGAACAGGAGCGAGTCCATGTCCGACACCGCCACGGAGGCGTTCGTCGCCCACCGGAACCTGCTGTTCACCGTCGCCTACGAGATGCTCGGTTCGGCCGCCGACGCGGAGGACGTCCTCCAGGAGACCTGGCTGCGCTGGTCGGGCGTCGACCTCGGCACCGTGGAGAACCCCCGCGCGTACCTGGTCCGCATCACCACCCGGCAGGCGCTCGGCAGGCTGCGCACGCTCGGCCGCCGCAAGGAGTCCTACGTCGGTCCTTGGCTGCCCGAACCGCTGCTCACCAGCCCCGACGTGGCCGACGACGTCGAGCTGGCCGACAGCGTCTCGATGGCGATGCTGCTGGTGCTGGAGACCCTCACGCCGACCGAGCGCGCGGTGTTCGTGCTGCGTGAGGTGTTCGACGTGCCCTACGGCGAGATCGCCGAAGCCGTCGGCAAGACCCCGGCCGCGGTCCACCAGATCGCTCACCGGGCGCGGGCGCATGTCGCCGCCCGGCGGCCGCGTGGCGCCGCGTCCCCCGGCGAGACCAAGGACGTGCTCGACGCGTTCCACCGCGCGGTCCGGACCGGTGACCTGCAGGGACTGCTCGACGTCCTCTCCCCGGACGTCGTCTTCCTCGGCGACGGCGGCGGAGTGGTGCAGGCCGTGCTGGAGCCGGTGGTCGGTGCCGCGCTGGTCGCGCCGCTGCTGGCCGCGAGCCGTCCGGTCCGCGACGAGGCGGCCACGATGCGGACGGCGCAGGTCAACGGCCATCCCGCGCTGATCCTCCGGCTCGGTGGGGAGGTCGACACGGTCGTCGCGCTGCGTGTCGAGGACGGCCTCATCACCGGTCTCTACGCGGTGCGCAACCCCGAGAAGTTGTCACGGATGGACCAGGAGACCGCTCTGGGGCGCTGACGCCGGCCGTTTTCACCCACGGTCACCGGCAGGTGAACCCGAAAGGTCGTGGACGTCACAGTCAGGGGGATCCCTGAATTCCGTCGGGGTCGCCTGGAACGCGGGACGCCGACCTGACACGATGGAACTCAACGCCGGGGTCGGGACGTTGCAACATCACAGAGGGGACGCCCCACCTCGAGGTAACAGCCCGTGGGATGCGAGAAGGCAGGCGGAGGAGATGGCCAACCCGTTCGTGAAGTTCTGGAAGTACATGATGGCGGCGTTCTCGTCGAAGATCGACGAGCACGCCGACCCGAAGGTACAGATCCAGCAGGCCATCGAGGAGGCGCAGCGCAATCACCAGGCGCTGACCCAGCAGGCCGCCTCGGTGATCGGTAACCAGCGTCAGCTGGAGATGAAGCTGAACCGCCAGCTCGGCGACGTGGAGAAGCTGCAGGCTTCGACCCGCCAGGCGCTGGTGCTCGCCGACGAGGCGCGTGCCAAGGGCGACGAGCAGAAGGCGACCGAGTTCGAGAACGCGGCGGAGAGCTTCGCCGCGCAGCTCGTCACCGCCGAGCAGAGCATCGAGGACCTCAAGACCCTGCACGACCAGTCGCTTCAGGCTGCGGAGCAGGCGAAGAAGGCCGTCGAGCGCAACGCGACCATGCTGCAGCAGAAGCTGGCCGAGCGCACCAAGCTGCTCTCGCAGCTGGAGCAGGCGAAGATGCAGGAGCAGGTCTCCGCTTCGCTGAACCAGATGAGCCAGCTGGCCGCACCGGGCAACACCCCGTCGCTGGAAGACGTTCGCGACAAGATCGAGAAGCGCTACACCACCGCGCTCGGCTCGGCCGAACTCGCACAGAACTCCGTCCAGGGCCGGATGATGGAGGTCCAGGCCTCCACGACGCAGCTCGCGGGGCACTCGCGGCTGGAGCAGATCCGCGCGTCCATGAAGGGTGACTCCGTCGCTCAGGTGACCGACGGCAAGACCGCCGCCGCGCCGAAGGCGTCGAGCTCCGCGGACATCCAGCGTGAGATCCAGGCACGGGTTCAGGCCGAACAGGGCAAGAACCCCGCCTGACACACCAACTGGAGCCGGTCCCGCACCCCGCGCGGGTGCGGGACCGGTCTCACCAGAAGACAGGGGAGAGGGCATGGGGCAGGGCAGGCGCAAGGACTTCGGGGAGTTCACCGCCAAGCTTGAGAAGCACATCGAGAAGCTGCCCGACTACGCCCAGCGCGCGCAGGAGAAGCTGCAGCGCTACATCCCGCCCTCCGAGCAGGGTTCCTCGCGGCCCGCTCGGCCGGCGCCGCCCCGGCCGCGCCCGCAGATGCCGCAGATGCCCGCCATGCCGAAGATCTCGCAGCAGCTGACGTCGATGGCCGCGGGGCAGATCCCGGTCGTGGCCGACGCGAAGGCCAAATGGGCGCGCTGGAACGAACCCGCCGCCAAACTGGAGCGACGCAAACGCCGGGCCTCCCGGGCGATGACGTTCTGGATCCTCCTCACCTTCCTTTGTGGACTGTTCGCCGTCGTCGCGGGCACCGGCCTGTTGAAGGACGGCCAGGCCGACGTCCTCCAGGCCATCGCGGGCGGCGCGTTCGCCGTCATCTTCGGGACTTTCGGGGTCAAGTCGGGGCTGCGGCTGCGGACGCTCAACCGCACCGTGCTGCCCGCCGCCCCCGCCGCTCCGCCGCCGCTGCCCCCGGCGCGGTCGGTCGCGCGTGAGCCGATGGAGCGCCTCGCCGAGAGCGAGGCTTCGCTGGCGGAGCTGCTTCGCCAGCTTTCGCAGCCGACGTCGCTCGGCACCATGCCGGTCTCGGAGATCGCCGTCGCGGACGCTCGCACCACCGCCGCCGAGGCGGCGCAGGCCCTGCGCGGGCTGGCGGGCCGGATCCAGGCCATCGAACGCGGCCGCGACGCCGCGCCCGAACGGGAACGCGGCGCCCTCGACGCCGCCATCAAGCAACTGCGCGAGCAGCTCGACGACGGCCTCGACGGCTACGGCGGTCTCGTCGCGGCCGCCGGGCACACCGTCGCGGCGAGCTCGGACGGCATGACGTCGTCCAAGGAGTCGCTGTCGGACGCGACCGACAAGCTCGCCGGACTCGCGATGGCGCTGCGCGAACTCTCCTGAACCCGCAACTCGCGTGATCAGATGGACGACACGCGTGATCAGACGGACGACTCTTGTGATGTCCGTCTGATCACGCGAGATCGCTGTTCAATCACGCGAGTTACGCGATCGGGTACCGTCTGAGCAGGCGCTTTCCTGGACTATCGTCTCATTCGTCGTCGCTAATACTCCATTGCGTAACGACCTGCTCACTGTGTGATACCGAAACGCTCGCGTAACCCGAATCCGCTGGTGGCGGCAACCCGCGATGCCTAACGTCTATTACATGCACGCAGTGCTCATCCCAGCCCGGGCCTGAACCCAGCCCGCGTGAGCGGGCGTCCCAGGGTGGCGGACCGGACACAGTGGATCTCGCGCAGTGGTCTTTCTCGTCCCCACCGAGGAAAGGACGCCCAGTGACGACGCTTCCCCCGGAACCAGAGCCGACTCCCGTTCCGCCTCCCAGCTCCTACCAGCGCGTCATAGCCGCCTACGACCGGATAGCCGAAGTCGACCGCCCCGACATCTGGATCACCCTCCGCCCGGTCGAGGACGCCCTCGTGGACGCGAAAGCAGTCGATGAACGGCTTCGCGCGGGCGCGGATCTGCCGCTCGCGGGCACCTTGGTGGCGGTCGCGGACGTGGTCGACGTCGCCGGTCTTCCCACGGCGGGAGAAGAGATCTGCTGTACCGGCGCCACCTCGGTGTCCCGGCTGACCGCGGCCGGGGCGGTCGTGGTCGGCAAGACCAACTGCGACCGGTTCGGCAGCGACCTGGAGCACACCCGCAGTCCCTACGGCGCCGTGACCGCGGCGCTGAACACCGCCCGGGTCTCCGGGAGCGCGAGCAGTGGCGCGGCCGTCGCCGTCGCGCTCGGCCTTGTCGATCTGGCGGTCGGCACGGACACGGCGGGCGGGGGCCGCGTTCCCGCTTCGCTGAACGGGATCGTCGGGCTGAAGCCGACGCTGGGGCTCGTGCCGAAGACCGGCGCCGCGCCGTGCGGCGGGATCGCCTTGTTCGCCCGCAGCCTCACCCTGGGACAACGCGCGCTGGGCTTGATGACCGGTCCCGACGGGATCGACCCGCTCGCCCGCGACTGGCCGCCGGACGTCCGGTTGTCGGCGGGCGACCGGCCGAGGGTGGCGATCCCGGGCTCCGACACGCTCACCGGCCTTTCGCTGCAGTCCCGATCCGCTTTCCTCGGCGCGGTTTCGGCGCTGAGGGCGTCCGGGGCCCTCGTGGAGACCGTGGAGGTCTCGGCACTGCTGAAAGTGGGCGAGCTGATCCACGACGACGGCTTCACCGCCGACAGGCATCGTGTCGCCGAGGCCGGGATGCTCGCGCTCCGGATGCTGGCCGAGTACGACGCCCTCGTGCTCCCGACCGTCGCGGACCATCCCGACGTCTCCGAGGCGTTGTCCGATCCGGACGGTGTCTCGAAGCGGCTCGAACGCTTCACGGCGTTCGTCAACCTGCTCGACCTCGCCGCCGTCACGGTACCGGCGTCGCCGTCGGATCTCGGGCCGTACGGGGTGTCGGTGGTGGTGCGGCCGTTCGACGACCAGGTCGCCATCGACCTCGCCGCCGTGCTCACCGACGAACAGGCCGATTTCCCTTATCCCGCACCGGGTGCGGATCTCGTGGTGTTCGGCGCGCAGCTGCGCGGTCAGCCCTTGAACGGAAGCCTGGTCCGCGCCGGGGCGCGGTTCACCGGGCTGGTCCAGACCGGCGAGGGCTACCGGATGCTGCTGCTGCCCACCGATCCGCCCCAGCCGGGGGTGGTGCCGGTGAGCGCCACGGGCGAGCACACGATGCTTTCGGGTGAACGCTGGCGGCTCTCGCCCGCCGCTCTCGGCGCCTTCGCCGCCACGCTGCCCGCCCCGTTCGTCCTGGGCCGGATCCGGCTGGAGAACGGGGAAACGCCTTTGGCCGTCCTGTGCGATCAGGCCGCGACGGCGACGGCGACGGAGCTGACGCGGTACCAGTGCTGGCGTGCCTACCTCAGGTTCGTCAGTACGGCCGGGCCGCGAGACCTCGGGCGACCCGCTTGACCAGACCGGGACCGTGCAGGGCGAAACCGGTGTAGAGCTGGACGAGACCGGCGCCGGCGTCGAGCATCCGTGCGGCGGCGCCGGCGTCGAAGATCCCGCCGACGCCGATGATCGGCAGCTTGCCGCCGGTTTCGCCGTGCACGAACCGCACCACCTCGACCGAGCGCGCGGTGAGCGGACGGCCGGACAACCCGCCGGCCTGCTCGCCGATCGCGGCCTCGGACGGGGCGATCCCTTCGCGCGAGAGCGTCGTGTTGGTCGCGATCAGCCCGGCGACCCCGTGTTCGAGGCAGACCTCCAGCAGTTCCGCGAGCGCTTCGTCGGTGAGGTCGGGGGCGACCTTCACCAGCACCGGCGTCGGCTTCGCGTCGCCGGCGAGCTCGGCCGAGGTCTCCCGCAGCTCGGCGAGCAGTTCGGCCAGCGCGGACTTGTCCTGCAGCGCCCGCAGTCCCGGAGTGTTCGGGGAACTGACGTTGATGGCGAAGTAGTCGGCGTACGGGTACAAGGCCCGCAGCGAGAACCGGTAGTCCTCGACGGCCTCGTCGAGCGGCGTCACCTTGGACTTGCCGATGCTGACGCCGAGCGGCACGGGCGGCTTCCCGGTCGCGGCGAGACGGGTGGCGAGCGCTTCCGCGCCTTCGTTGTTGAAGCCCATCCGGTTGATCACCGCGTCGGTCTCGGCGAGGGTGAACAACCGTGGTTTGTCGTTGCCCGGCTGCGGATACCGGGTGACCGTGCCGACCTCGACGAAGCCGAAGCCGAGCGCGGGCCAGGCGTGCAGGGCGCGGCCGTTCTTGTCCATCCCGGCGGCGAGGCCGACCCGGTTCGGGAAGCGCAGGCCGAGGAAGGTGACCGGATCGTCCGTCCGGTAGACGCGGCCGAGCGCGGCGAGCGCGGGGGAGACCCGGCTCAGCCTGGCGAGCGAGCCGATGGTGCGTTCGTGCACGGTTTCGGGGTCGCTGCCGGAGACCCGGTAGAGAGCGGGGCGGACGATCTTGTCGAAGAGCACGGCCCCATCATGCCTGGTGAGCTCTAACGCTTCGCCTTCCACTCGTCTTCGAGCATCGCGAAGACGAGTTCGTCGGTCCATTCGCCCTTGACGACCTCGTTCTCGCGCAGATGCGCCTCCTTGCGCATGCCGAGGCGCTCCATCAGCGCGGCCGACGCGGTGTTGCGTCCGTCACAGCGGCCGATGATCCGGTGCAGGCCCAGCTCTTCGAAGCCGAGGCGCAGCAGTTCGGTGGCGGCTTCCGCGGCGAACCCCTTGCCGTGGTGATCGGGATGGAAGACGAACCCGATCTCGCCCTGACGGTGCTCGCTGCTGAGGTATTCGAGGTTCAAGTCGCCGATCAGCTGCCCGGTCTCGGTCAGCTCCACGGCCACCGCGAGGAGCTGGCCTTCCTTCGACAGGCTGCTGCTGTGCACCCGTTTGGCGAGCGCGGCGGCGGATTCGGCCCGGCTGCGCGGACCCCAATAGAGGTAGCGGGCGACGTCGGCGCGGGACTGGAAGGAGTTGAGTTCGTCGAGATCCGCCGAGGTGAAGGCGCGGAGGGTCAGTCGCTGGGTGATGATCGGGAAATCGGGCCTCAGCATGGCGTCAGGCTATCCAGTCGACGGGGTTCCCGGTGCGGAACTGCGGCGGACGGTCCTTCGGGGCGGCGGGTGGTCCTCCGGCCCCGGAAATAGGGGTACCCCCGAGGCGGCTCCCGGACGCCGGGAATCGGCGTCCGGGCCCGAGCCGGACCGGTGCTCGGGAACCTCGGGGGCCCGGTGACTGCCTGGTATTCGCTATCAGGCATCACGCGAAGCAGAGACGACGAGCCGAAGGTGGCTCCAACTTGCGTTGTATCGCTGCTCTGAAGTCCTACGCGTGGGGTCCGCTAGCGGACAGCCACCTCACGAGTCCTGTTGGAATACAACTTTGGACCACCTCCTCTCTCGTGTACCGCCACGCTATGCGAGGAGTTCGGGGTCCTGCAACAAGATTTCGTCGATCTCCAGCAGCAGGACGGCCTTGTCCGCCGAGGGCAGAAAAGAGGCTTCCACGGCGTTCTTCGCGAACAGGGCGATTTCGGCCGCCGTCAGCCCGAGGGTTTCGGCCACCGCCACGTACTCGCCGTCGAGGGTGGCGCCGAACATCGGCGGGTCGTCGGTGTTGAGCGTGACCGTCACGCCGTGGTCGAGCAGCCGCCGCACGGGATGCGCCGCGATCGACGCGAACTGCCCGGTCCGCAGGTTCGACGTGGGGCAGACCTCCAACGGGATCCGTTGCACGGCAAGGTATTCCAGTAGCGCCGGATCGGTGTGCGCGCCGACGCCGTGCCCGATCCGCTCGGCGCCGAGATCGTGCACCGCCGACCAGACCGTGGCGGGCCCGGTGGTCTCGCCTGCGTGCGGGACGCTGTGCAGCCCCGCCTCCCTCGCCGTGGTGAAGAACGGGGCGAACTGCGCGCGGCCGACGCCGACCTCGGGGCCGCCGAGCCCGAAGGACACCAGACCTTCGGGGCGTTCGCGGAGCGCGAACACGACCGTCTCGCGACCGGCGACGATCCCTTTCTCGCCGGGAATGTCGAAGCACCAGGCCAGTTCCACGCCGTGGTCGGCCCGTGCCGCGGCCCGTCCGGTGGCGAGCCCGGTGAGGAGCTCGTCCGGCGGCATACCGTCGAGGACGTGGTTGTACGGAGTCACGGTGACCTCGGCGTAGCGGGCGTTCTGCGCGGCCAGATCGGCCGCCAGCCCGGTGACGAGGGTGTGGATGTCGCGGGCGTCGCGTACGAGCGACGTCACCGCCAGGTAGTTGCGGAGGAAATGCGGGAAATCGCGGAAGGTGAAGAACTCGGCGAGCGCCGCGGGCTCGGTCGGCACCCCCGCGGACGGGCGGCGGCGGGCCAGTTCCAGCACCGTGGGCAGGCTCGCCGAGCCGACGAGATGGACGTGCAGTTCGACCTTGGGCAGGGCGTGCACGAACGCGCGCAGCGCCCCGCCCGTGAGGATTCCGGGCATGACAAAGCTCCCTGGGAGAAGTGAAAGGTGACGTGCGGAGCGAGCGGGCGACTCAGGGAGCGAGGTCGCCGCGTTCGGTGTCGGCCCCGTAGAGCGGGAGCTTGAACAGCGTCACGGGGCCAGCTTACCGGTCCGGGCGGGGTCCGGGCTGGCAATTCGGGCAGAACCAGGTCGGCCGCTGCTGGTATCCGGTGCCCTGCTGGAGTACCTCCACCTTGCCGCCGCAGCGGAAGCAGCCCTGTCTGGTGCGTTCGTAGACCCACTGCCGCCTGCCGCGGCGCGGGTCGCCGGTGGTGATCTGCTCATGCCGCCAGGCATTGGCCACCAGCAGCTTCCGGCCGAGCGCCACGGCCTTCGCGGTGTCCACTTCGGACACCGGCGTCCACGGGGAGACCTTGAGCAGGAAGCAGATCTCGACCTTGTACAGGTTCCCGATCCCGGCCATGATCCGCTGATCCAGCAGGGCGTCGCCCAGTTCGCGATCCGGGTCCGCGGCCAGCGCGGCCGCCGCCCGCGCCGCGAGCTCGTCCGTCCATTGTGGATCGAGCAGATCCGGGCCGAGGTGGCCGACCAGGCGGTCTTCCTCGTCCGTGGGCACGAGTTCGAGGTCGTGCACGCGGAAGCCGATCGCCTGCAGTTCCTCGGTGGCCAGGATGACCCGCGCCTGATGCGCCGGATGCCGCCAGCGCGCACCCGCCCGGTAGACGTCCCAGGTGCCGTCCATCCGCAGATGACTGTGCAGGGTGAGATCGCCGGAGAGGCGGGTCAGCAGATGCTTGCCGACCGTGCCGACGCCGAGCACGTCACGTCCGGCGAGATCCGTCGTGGCCAGCCGCGGGACCCTGAACTCGCCGCGCAGCAGGGTCTTGCCCGCCAACGCCTTGTCGAGGACCTTGCCGGCGAGGAAGACGGTGTCGCCTTCGGGCATCGGCGCCTATCCCGTGCCGGTGTCGCTCAGCTTGGCGGGCGCCTCGGTGGTCTCGGGCTCTTCCTCGCCGCGGACGCGATGCCGCCCGGCCCGGCTCGAACGCAGGACCTTCGCCAGCACCATGTTGAAGGTGAGCGCGATCTCCTGCGCGCCGGGGGAGTGCCACTCGTGGATCGGGCTGCACGCGCCCTGCGCCTGCTGCACCGCGAGCCGGTCCGGGATGGCCGTCGGCATCACCAGCGGGCCGAAGTTCTCCCGCAGTTCGGCCACGCGGAACTGGTGCTCGTAGGAGCGCACGCGGAGCTTGTTGACCACGACGCCGATCGGCCGCAGCCCCGGGTTCTGCTCTTCGCGGATCTTCTCGATCGCGTCGAGGGCGCGGCGGGCGCCGGAGACGGCGTACATCGTCGGCTCGGTGACGATCAGGGCGCTGTCCGCGGCCACCAGCGCGGAGCGGGTCAGCCTGCCCAGCGACGGCGGGCAGTCGAGGATCACCAGTTCGTAGGGTTCCTCGCGCAGCGGGTTCGTGTGCAGTTCGTCGAGCGCGCGGGAGAGGTTCTCCAATCGGCGGCTGTCGGCGTCGGGCTCGTTCAGCATCTCGAGTTCTTCGGCGCCGACGAGGACGTCGATCTGGTCGCTCCACACGCTGGGCGCGATCGCCCGTTCGAGCACCGAACGCACCGGCGTCTCGAGGACGTCGGCCAGCGTCCGATCGGTGAAGGGCGGGTCCAGCGAGGTGGTGGCGTTGCCTTGCGGGTCGAGGTCGGCCACGAGAGTCCGGGCGCCCCTACGCAGCGCGGCGGACGCGACACCGAGGGCGACCGTCGTTTTACCGACGCCACCCTTCAGGCTGAGAACAGCGACCGTGTGCACTCGATACAGCCTACGGGCAGTCGGCGGGGTGGCCCCTTGGCAAGGTGTCGAACACCGCATCGGACTACACCCGGCGGGCCGGCGAAGGCGGGCATTACCCTGTGCGTTTATGAAGACGGACACCGTGGCCACGCGGGGATCGGGGGCGGTTCGCCGGGTTCTCGAAGCAGAACTCCGGGCCGCACGGGCGCGAGGCGCACAACAGCCGCACGTCGTCGACGTCGGCGGCGGCAGCGGCGGCTGGGCGGTACCGCTGGCCTCGGCCGGCTGCCTGGTGACCGTGGTCGAACCGAACCCCAACGCGCTGGCGACCCTGCGCCGCCGCGCCGAAGAAGAGGGCGTCTCCGGAAGCATCACGGTGATCGCCGACGACTCCGACGCGCTCGGAGCCCACGTCGCCGCCGGATCGGCCGACCTCGTCCTCGCGCACGGCCTGCTCGAAGTCGTCGACGACCCGGCGCTCGTGCTCGCCGCGCTGGCCGCCGCGGTCAAACCCGGCGGCGCGGTCTCGGTGCTGGTGGCGAACCGGCACGCCGCGATCCTGCAGCGCGCGCTGGCCGGACGTCTCGGGGAGGCGAGGGAGCTGCTCGCGGCCGAAAGCGGTGTGCTCGGCGGCGGCCGGGAGACCGTGCTGCGGCGGTTCGACGCCGAGGCCCTGCGCGCCCAGCTGATCGCGGTGGGGCTCGAAGTGACCTCGCTGCAGGGCGACGGCGTCGTGGCGGACTTCGTGCCCGGCGGGGTGCGGGAAGAGGATCTGGCCGAGTTCGAGCTGGCGGCGGCGTCGGTCCCGCCGTTGCGGGACATCGCCAGCCGGCTGCACCTGCTGGCCCGCCGTCCCTGAGATTGTCGGTGGTCCGGGCTAGCGTCTGCCCGTGGGACGAAACGCTGAACTGCCAGGAGGGATGGCCCGCTACCGCGTGACGACCGGGGCCACCACCTGGCCCGACGACACCGGCTGCGGCCTGCTGCACGTCGACATGGACGCCTTCTTCGTGTCGTGCGAGCTGCGCACCCGCCCGGAGCTGGCGGGCAAGCCGGTGGTCGTCTCCGGTGGCGGTCCGAGGTCGGTCGTCGCGGCCGCGAGCTACGCGGCGCGCGAGTTCGGCGTCCGGTCGGCCATGCCGTTCTCGACGGCCAAGCGGCTCTGCCCGCAGCTGATCTGCATCACCCCGACGCCCGGGCTCTACGGCGAGGTGTCCCAGGGCGTCATGGGGATCTTCCGCGAGCTGACGCCACTGGTGGAGCCGCTGAGCCTGGACGAGGCCTTCCTGGACGTCAGCGGGGCGCTCAAACGGCTGGACTCCTCGCCCGCGCGGCTCGGGGCCTGGATCCGGGAGCGGGTGGCCGCCGACTTCGGGATCAGCTGCTCGGTCGGCGTCGCCAAGGTCAAGTTCGTCGCGAAGCTGGCGTCGGGGATGGCGAAACCGGACGGCATGGTCGTCGTCCCGGCGGCCGAGACGCTCGCGTTCCTGCACCCGCTGCCCGTGTCGGCGCTGTGGGGCGTGGGCAAGCGCACCGAGGAGCACCTGCGGCAGCAGGGGCTCGACACCATCGCCGACGTCGCCGCCGCTCCGCTGTCCAGGCTGAGGCGGTCGCTCGGGCGGGCGCTGGGGGAGCATCTGTACGCGCTCGCGAACGGGCACGACGACCGCAAGGTCGTCCCGGAGTCGCCGGACAAGTCGATCGGCGCCGAAGTGACCTTCGACGTCGACCTCCACGACCGCTCGGCGCTCGGGCTGGAACTGCTCCGGCTGTCGGAACGCGTCGCCGCCACCCTGCGCCGCCGGGGGCTTCGCGGGCGGACGGTGTCGATCAAGGTCCGGTTCGCGGACTTCAAGACCATCACCCGCGCCAGGACAACCGCCGTAGGAGTGGATGTGGCCCGCGACATCCACCGCACTGCCGTCGAGCTCCTCGCCGAGCACGCGCCGACGGGCGCAGTCCGCCTGATCGGCGTAAGAGTCGAGGGATTGGACACGGAGAGTAGCGGAGAGCAGCTGCTTTTCGAATCCGCTGAACCCCGTTGGCGGGATGCGGAAGTCGCCGCCGACGTCGCGAGGTCGAAGTTCGGCGCCGCCGCGGTGCGGCCCGCGTCACTGCTGACCCCCCGTGACCAGTGACATCGCCTGCTCGGTCGTCTTCGAGAGAGCCGAGTCGGGTGGTTTCGGCCAATTCGATCCCTTCTGGATACGGGATCGGGTAGTCGGACGAGCGCGGGGCTCGTATCCTGGACAGAGACACCCCGCCTGGGGTTGTCTGTTGGGTCCATGACGTTGCGCGGCCCGGCGCCCGCGACAGCTGTGCCGGAGGAGGAAAGATGCCACTCTCCGAGCATGAGCAGCGGCTGCTCGATCAGATCGAGCGCGAGCTCTATGCCGAGGACCCCAAGTTCGCATCCACGGTGCGAGGCACCCGGTTGCGCCGCCCCGCCCGCCGACGGCGTTTGCAGGGCATCGCCCTGTTCGTAGTGGGCGTCGCACTGTTGGTGCTCGGCGTGGTGGTCAACATCCGGGTGGCCGAGATCCCAGTGATCAGCGTGCTCGGGTTCCTCGTGATGTTCTTCGGAGTCATGATGGCCGTCACATCGATTCGGCAAGGAGCCGAAGCGGAAGGCGGCAAGGACAGCGGTGGCCCGGGGGCCGGTGGAGGTGGCGGCGGCAAGTCGTCCACGCGCCGGAGCTCGTTCACCCAGCGCATGGAAGAGCGCTTCCGCCAGCGCTTCGAGGAGCAATAGCTCCCACACACGCGAACATGCCGGCAGGGCGATGCCTTGCTGGCATGTTCGCGTTGTCATGTTCCCGGCGGGCGGATGTGGTGCCTGATGGCGTGGCCTTCACGTGCCTGACAGGACGGCACGCGTGATCCGACGGACGACACGCGTGACTGGACGGACGACACGCGTGTCGTCCGTCCAGTCACGCGAAACCGCCATCCGCGCACGGCGAGGACGCACCTAGGACACAGGGCTACTTGCCTCGCCGCAGCGACCGCGGGAACAGACGGCCCTTCCAGGACATGGGCGCGTTCCGCTTCAGGCTCTTGCGAACCTCGTCGAAGGCCGGGCCCAGCGTCTGGTCGTCGGCCGGCTTGTCCGAGTACCAGGATCGCTCCACGACACCGATGACCGTCCGCAGACCGGAGCGGCCCTCCTCGTCCAGCCGGTGCTTCTCGACGACCTTCCGGCCCGCCACGCGCACCGTGTCGCCGCCGGACAGCGGCAGGCCGCGGTCCGCGCACTCGTCCATCAGTTCCCGCCACGCCGCGTCGGCCGCGGCGGGGGAGTGGGACGCGATCTTCTGCAGCCGCAGCCGTCGCTTGATCTCCCGGATCGCCGTCGGCGTGCCGAGCCCGCCGAGGACGAGCACCAGCGCCAGCGCGAACCACCACGACACCCACGCCGCCAGGAACGCGAACGCCGCCACCCACAGCCCGATCGCGATCAGCGGGAGCCAGTTCGTCACGTTCTGGTTGTCCATGAATCCGTGTTCCGGTGCGGGCGAGTCCGGTGAGGACGACGGCCGCATCAGCGCCCGGTATCTCAACCGCGTCCGCACGATCGCGACCACGGTCAGCGCGGCCGCCAGCCCGCCGAGGATCCCGGCGAGGATGGCGGGCCACAGCGGCTCTTCCTCCTGCTGGCCCGTGCCGCCGTCGGCACCGGGGTCCTCGCCCTGGTCGCGGGGGGTACCGGTGGCGGGGGCGCTCGACGCGGGCGCGCTCGGCACTTCCTGGGTGTCGTTGGTCGTGGAGCTGCCGGCGTCGTTCTGCAGGTACGGCGGGACGACCGCGCGGCCGTCGACCAGCGGGGTCGGGTCGAAGCTGACCCAGCCCTTCGTCTGGAAGTAGACCTCGACCCACGCGTGGGCGTCTTCGGAGCTGATCGAGACGTGATCGCCCTTCGGCGTCCCGGAGGTGAAGCCGATGGCGACCCGCGACGGGATGCCGACCGACCGCAGCATCACGGCCATCGCGGACGCGAACTGCTCGCAGAACCCTCGTTTGCCGTTGAGGATGAAGTCGGCGAGCGCGTCGGAGTCGGTGGCGTCGGCGGTTTTGGTGTCGTACACGAAGCCGTTCTGCGCGGTGAAGAACGACCAGAGCGCCTGCGCCTTGTCGAAGTTGTTGGACTCGTTTTCCGTCAGCTGCTTGGCCTTCGCGACCACGCGGGGGTCGATGCGGTCGACCTGGGTGAACTGCGGCGGCACCTCGGCCAGGCGGGCGTCGTCGAGCCGGAGTTCGTCCTTCGACGGTTCCTTGATGGACGCGGTCTCGGTGTAGGCGGGCGCGTTCTGCTTGGTCGTGGTGAACACGGCACCGCCGACCGGGTCGTACAGCCAGTTGTCGGCCAGCCCGTTGAGCGCCCTCGGCGCGCCGTAGATCGGCAGCCAGTTGTCGACCCAGTTCGTCGGCTCGATCCGGATCTCACGCCCGGGCCCGGCGCCGTCGTCACCCGGAGCGGGCGGAAGCCCCTTGTTGGCCTGCACGCCCTGCTGGGCGCGGCCGTTCTGCGCCAGCCCCCAGCCCTTGTTCGGCGTGTACGTGTCGAGCGTGAACGCGCGCAGCAGGCGTTTGTCCGCGCCCATCCCGTAGACCTTGAACAGCTCCACGTTCTCGCCCTGATCGAGCAGGCCACGCAGCTGGGTGAACGGTTCGACGCCGAAGCCGCCCGCGCCACCGCGGCCCGAGCCCTGGCCGCCGGGAAGGCTGCCCACGGTGCCGACACCGGTGACGGCGGTGCCGATCACCAGGCCCATCGCGATCGCGGCGGCCACCACGCCGACGGGGGCCGACAGCGTGCTCGCCGAGTTGCCCAGTCCGGGCGCGTCCCGGTTGCGCCAGCGGCGATGCCGGTGGTTGCCGTCGACGGCGAGCAGGCCGGCGAACGCGGCCGCGCCGAGCAGGAACGTCCACCACGGCAGCATGTCCTCGGCCAGCGCGGCCGGGACGGCGTACACGCACAGCAGGACCAGGCCGGTCGCGGCGGGCGCGGCGGCGGCCACGGCCAGCGTGTCGACCAGGACCGCGACCAGGCCGATCGCGATGGTGATCAGGCAGAGGATCGGCGGGGTTCCCTCGACCGGGGGCAGGCCGACGCGGATCTGCTCGGCCGCGGCGCCGAGGACACCGCGCAGTTCGTCGAGCGCGTCCGGGCCGGGGAAGATCTTCAGGATCCCGCTGGTGGTGAACGCCCCGGTGATCAGGAACAGCAGCACCAGCAGCTGCGCCAGGCCGACGACGATGGTCGGCGCGCGCAGCGAGCGCAGGGCGAGGCCGGTCGAGGCGATCAGCACGACGGCGACCAGCAGGTAGCCGAACCACGCCCAGCCGGCGACCACGCCGGTGAGCGAGGTCGAGGCGAACAGCGTGGCGAGCCCGGCGGCGACCGGCGCGAGAACACTGCTCGTCCAGACCGGCGGCGGGGCGGCGGGACGGGGTTTGGGGGTGTGCGGCAGGGGTGGCGCGGTCGCGGTCACAGGCCGCCTCCGATCAGCGTGCCCCGGCGGGTGGCCGTCTGGCAGAGCTCGGCCCATACCTGCGGCATGGGCGATCCCGGACCGGCGACGACGACGCCCCAGCCCGCGGCTCGCAGCAGCGCCACCGATTCCTCGGTGGCGGCGGCCCGGTTTTCGGGCCGGTTGACGCCGGACGACCAGCCGGGGGTGTCGAGCAGCACGGCGAGGCTCCGGATCCCGCGCGGGCGGTACCGGGACAGCTCGTGCACGGATTCGTTGCTGACGGTGCCGAGCACCGCGATGAGTTCCTGTCCCTCGGCCGGGTCGTGGCCGAGGGTGATGTCGCGCTGGTGCGCGGGCTGGAGCGCGGCGAGGACGTCGAGTACGACGTTGTCGTAGTGCTCGCCACCCTCGCCGGGGGTGTCGGCCAGGGTCTGGCCGTGTTCGGTGATCAGCCGGACCCGGTGACCGGAACGGCGCAGGTGCAGCGACACGGAAGCGGCGAACGAGACGGCCCATTCCAGGCTCGCCGCGGGACCGGTGCCGTGGTGCGCCGCCGCGCGGTGGTCCAGCAGCACCGTGGTGCCGCCGCGCCACGGCCGTTCCTCGACGCGGACCATGATCTCGTCGCGGCGGGCGGTCGAGCGCCAGTGGACCTTCCGCAGGTCGTCGCCCTGGCGGTACTGCCGGACGATGACGTCCGACTCGCCCTGTCCGGCGTGCAGGCGGATGCTGCCGTCGTCACCGGCGCCGATCCCGGCGCCACTGGGCAGCCCCCACAGGCCGACCACCTTCGGCACGACGACCAGCCGGGAATGCCCGATCAGCTCACGTTCGAACTCGCACAGCCCGAACGGGTCGGTGATCGTCGCCCGCAGCGGGCCGACCTGCTGGATCCCGCGCAGCACCGGCTGCAGCGGATACCGCAGCGCGACCCGGCGGTCGTGGGGGAGGCGTTCGACGACGAAGCGCGGCCGCGAACCCAGCGCGTAGGGCACGCCGTCTTCGAGCAGTACCTCGCCGGCCGGGAGCCTGCCGTCACGCCAGAGTTCGAGCTGGACCTCGCCCGGCGAGCCGACCGAGACCCGCTCCGGGCGCAGCGAGCGGGCCGCGCCCAGCCGTAGCCGGGTTGCCGAGATGAAGAAGGCGACCAGCAGCGGCAGGGCGATCACGAACACCGCGACCCGCAGCAGATCCCGTTCGTTGAGCACGAACGAGCACGCCGCCGCGGCGACGCCGGCGGCGAGGAGGCAGCGGCCGCGTGTGGTCAGGCCGGACAGCGCACGCAGCATGGCTGTTCCCTATTTCCTTTGTCAGCGGTGGTTCGAGCCCTGCGGAACGGGAACGCGGTGCAGGATCGCGCGGACCACGTCGGTGGCCGACCGGCGGGCGGCGTGCGCCTCAGTGGTGAGCACCATGCGGTGGGCCAGCACCGGGACCGCGACCGTGTGCAGGTCGTCCGGGACGACGAACTCGCGGCCGGAGAGCGCGGCCTGCGCGCGGGCCGCTCGGACCAGCTGCAGGGTCGCCCGCGGCGAGGCGCCGAGGCGGATCTCCGGCACCTGGCGGGTCGCGGCCACCAGCTCGACGGCGTACCGGCGGATCTCCGGTGACATGTGCACCGAGCGCACCGTCTCGATCAGCCGCTGCACCGACTCGCGGTCGGACACGGGCTCGAGATCGGCCAGCGGGTTGTGCCCGGCGTGCTCGTCGACCATGGCCAGCTCGGCCTGCTGGTCGGGATAGCCGATGGACACCCGCGCGGTGAACCGGTCCCGCTGGGCCTCGGGCAGCGCGTAGGTGCCCTCCATCTCGATGGGGTTCTGGGTGGCGATCACCATGAACGGCTCTTCGAGATGGTAGGTCGAGGTGTCGACGGTGACCTGGTGCTCTTCCATGCATTCGAGCAGGGCCGACTGCGTCTTCGGCGAGGCACGGTTGATCTCGTCGCCGACCACGATGTTCGCGAACACCGGACCGGGACGGAACTCGAACCCGCCACTCTGCCGGTTGTAGATCGACACCCCGGTGACGTCGCTGGGCAACAGGTCGGGGGTGAACTGGATCCGGCTGACGGTGCAGTCGATCGAGCGGGCCAGCGCTTTCGCCAGCGAGGTCTTGCCGACCCCGGGCACGTCTTCGACGAGGAGGTGGCCTTCGGCGAGCAGGGTCACGAGCGCGATGCGGATGACGTCGGGTTTGCCGACCAGTACCCGCTCCACGTTGGCGGCGATCCGCCGCGCGGTCTCGTGCAGTTCGTCCAGCGACGCTCTGGCCTCCCGGCCGTTCTGCCGTCCGCTGACCGAGCCGGCGTCCGTGGGGTACGGCGCTTGCCCGGTTGCCTGCTCGCCCTGGTGTTCGCCAGGCGTCGCAGACTGGATTCTCGACGTCACTCGACCTCCTGATGCCGCGTGGCTGGATGTCCGCTGGATCCTGCTGAAGGTCAGCTCTCAAGGCCCGGGCAGTCCCCCGGGCAGCGGTCAGCCTCCCACGAAGTGTGTCAAACTCGGGCGAACTCGTGGGGGGAACCCCGCCAACCCCAGTCGATGACTCTGTGCAACCAGAGACCTTACCTCGATCGGGTGAGCTGAGCGCGTTTTCGGGTGCTCCCGCTGACCCCTTGTTTTGTCGTATGCTCCGGTGCGAGGTCGCTCGACTACGGAGAGGCGTAATCGCTTATGAGCGAGGTGAGTACCGCCAAGCCACGGTTCGATCTGAGCGGGTTCGCGGTCGCGCCGGAGCTGGCCGCCGACGCCCACGCGAAGATCTCCGCCCTGCAAGACGTGGTCGGCCAGATGGTCCGCGAGGCCAAGGTGCTCGGCCGCACGGTTCCCCTCGGCGGGGGATACGCGGACGAGGTCGGCAAGTTCATGGCGCAGTACGGAATCGGCACCGAAGGCTCCGCGGTCGAGGCGCTCACCGCGTTCGGCAAGGAACTCGAGGCGCTCAAGAACCGGATCGAGAAGGCTCTTGCCAAGTACACCCGACAGGATGAACAGGCGGCGGCGGACGTGGATTGTGTCGGCGGCTGACCCCATGAAGTCCGGTCTTTCCGCGCTCGGCGTCCTGATCGTTCTCACGGTGTCCGCCTGCGGGCAAGGGGCCGCGGGTCAGGCGCCGGCTCCGAGCATGGAGACGGTCAGCACCGGTGGTTCCGCCGCCGTCACGGTCCCGCCCGCGGTCCTGGATCCGTGCGCGCTGCTCGATCCGAAGGACAGGTCCACCGCCGGGATCAACGTGCTCGGCGTCGCGAAGGAGATCAACGGAGCCCGCGCCTGCGACTGGACGGTGCCCGCGACCTTCGGCGTCACCATCACCGTGGACGAGAAGAACGGCCTGACGGATCTGGAGGTCGCGCGCAAGACCGCCACCAAGACCAAGGTCGGCGGCCGGGACGCGCTCAAGGTCGCCGACAAGAAGGCCGCCGACGGGACCTGCGCGGTCCTGCTCGGCATGGGGGAGAAGGCGAGCGTCCAGATCGACGTGAGCAACACGAACTTCACCGACACCCCGCTCGCCTGCGAGCGCGCGGTGACGGTGGCGGGATTGGCCGAACCCAAACTGCCTTAGGAGAACCTGCCGTGCCTGAAGGAGAGACGCCCGGCCGCGAGGTGCCGGTCGCGGCCACGCGATACGAGGCGTACAGCCATGAAGCGCTGGCCGCCGAAGTCGAAGCGGGCAACGACCCCGAGGCCGCGGGCGGTATCGGCGCCGGCTGGGACGCGCTCGCGCGGCGTATGCAGGACGCGACGTCCGAACTGGCCGGGCTGGTCGGCAGCAGCGAAGAGAACTGGCGCGGGGAAGCGGGCGACGCGCTCCGCGGGGTGCTGGCCACCGCGTCCGGCTGGCTGGCCTGGTCCGCGGACCTCTCGTCCTCGCTCGGGAAGGCCGTGTCCGGACAGGCCGAAGCGGCGGCGCGGGCCCGCGCCGACATGCCGCCGCCGGTGGACTACGACCCCGGCGCGATGATCCGCGGCGCCGCGGCAGGCGGGAATCTCGCGCTCCTGGCCGCGCTCGCCGACGAGATGGAGGCCAAGCACGCGGAAGCCGAAGAGGCCCGCCGCAAGGCCGTCGACGTCATGAACACCCGCGATGCCTCACTGCGCTCGCTGACCCCACAGGTCTCCTTCGGGAAGCCGCCCGAGCTGGGGCGGTCTTGATCCGCGTTTCCGCGTCGGCGTTCGACGTCCTCTGGTCCGATCTGGGGCACGCGGCCCCGCCGTGGCCGCTGTCCGTGCGCAGTGTCGGCGTCACGGAAGCGGAACGCGCCGAGATCCGCGGCGCGGTCTACGAAAACCTCGCCGAGCGAGGCCTTTATGACGGGGACCGGCTCGACGCCGCCCTGGAAGCGCGGCTGGACCTGCTCGCGCGCGCCGAGGTCTACGTCGAATGCGAGGCGCTGGCCGACATGACGGCTCAGGCGCCGTTCCGCGCGGTCGCGGCCGCGCGGGGGCGGCACGGCGTGCTGGCCACGCAGCCCGAGCAGACCATCGCGCTTTCCGGGATCGGCGACGGCGAGGTGTTCGCCGCGATCGTCGACGTCCTGCCCGAACTGCGGCCCGGCCCCGGTTACGGCATCAGCCTGCCCGCGGCGCGCTTCGGCGGCGATCTGGAGGATCCGGTGTTCGGCGACGGCGGGCGATCGTCGGCTTCGGACAGTCAGCTGCGCGAGGTGCTCGCGATCCAGGCGCGGCCCGTCTACAGCGCGGGCCAGTTCACCGTGCGGACCCGCGACCGCGACGGCCGGGCGCACCGGGCC
Organism: Amycolatopsis sp. NPDC049868; assembly: GCF_044461365.1. Taxonomy (NCBI): domain Bacteria; kingdom Bacillati; phylum Actinomycetota; class Actinomycetes; order Pseudonocardiales; family Pseudonocardiaceae; genus Amycolatopsis; species Amycolatopsis sp. NPDC049868. Next base: position 34,227 of record NZ_JBITKV010000010.1, read on the forward strand.
GGCGGGCTGACCTGGTTCGACACCGACGTCGGCGCCTACTGCGCGGCACGGACCGAGGGCCGCGGCGGGCAGGCGTGGGTGAACGTGTCCCCTGTGGACGGTCCCCGGCTGGCCGCGCGGCTGGCCTCGTTGCTGGACCCGGACCGCTAGGTTGTGACTAGTCGAAGCCTGAGGGGGCCTTCGGGAAGTGGGGGTTTCGGAATGAGCGTGCCATTCGGTGGCGAAGTGCGGGATCCGCAGGAGTGGATGCGGGAACAGGAGCGGCGCAGCGCCGCCCTGCTCGCCAAGGCGGAACAGGCGAAGGCCGATCTGGAGAACAACGTCGTCACGCTGAGCAGCCCGGATCGGCTGGTCACGGTGACGGTCAACCCCGGTGGGGGACTGACGTCGCTCTCGTTGTCCCCGCAGGCGCAGGAACGGCCGCCCGCTCAGCTCGCGTCGCTGATCATGAGCACCTATCGCAAGGCGACGACGCGCGCGGCGGACCGGACGCTGGAGATCATGGCCGGGCTGACCGGCGAAGACTCCGACGCGGTGGACTTCATCAAGAGCACGCTGCCGCCGCGGGAAGAAGCGCAGCCCGCTCCTGAACCGGACGACTCCGCCCGCTTCGGTGTTCCGGTGGCCGAGCCACCGCCCGCGAAACCCCGGCCGCCTCGTCCCGTGTCCGATGAGGACGACGGTGAGGACTTCCAGCACGTCGACTGGACCGGCCGCTCGTGAGCGGGCCGGGATACGGCGTCTCGCCGGAACGCCTCAAGGCACACGCGGACCAGGTCGCCGACCTCGCCGACCGCATCCGCGGCGCGGCCTCGGCGGCGAACCAGGTCGGGATGGGCGGCTTCCAGGGCTATGGCCTGCTGTGCGCGGTGCCCGTCGGCGGAGTCCTGCAGCTGGCGCAGGGTGACGCGGACGAGCTGATGACCAGCGCGGCGAATCTCGGCGACGCGTTGTCCGATGCGCTGCGGAAGGCGGCCACGGACTACACGAAGATCGACGACGACGCGGCGCAGCTCGGCCGGGACCTGGGGAAGAAGCTGTGAGCGAAGGACCGGTCGCGGGGCCGAGGGAACAGAACCTGGTCGCGCAGAAAGAGGAAGAGAAGAAGAACTTCAAGGGTGGCGGCCTGGCAGACAGCCTCGAAGGACTAGCCGGCACCTTGAATCCCGAGCAAGGCCAAGACATCGACGCTTTCGCGCTCGCCATGGACGGGGTCTCGGTCGGGCTCGACCTGCTGTCGATGGGCTTGAACCCGCTCGGTGAGCTGGTGAAGGCCGGAGTCGGCTGGCTGATGGAGAACCTGGATTTCATCCGTGAACCGCTGGAGATCCTCACCGGTGATCCCGATCTGGTCCAGCAGGCGGCGCAGACGTGGAACAACATCGCCATCGAGCTCGAAGCCGTCGCGGGTGACTACGAAGGTTCACTGAGCACGACATCCGGGTGGGACGGCGACGCGGCGATCGCGTACCGGCGGGTCGCGTTGCAGTACACGCGGTCCTTGCGCGACGTCGCCGCCGAGGCGAAGGATTCGGCCCACTGGATCACCACGGGCGGGATGGTGGTGGCCACCGCTCGGGCGCTCATCTTCGACATCATCGCCGGCTTCATCAGCGACGTGATCACCCGTGCGCTCCTGGCGCTCGCTTCGTCGTGGTTCACCCTCGGCGGTTCCGTCGCCGCGTTCACCGCGAGCATCTTCGCCGACGCGGTGAAGGTCATGGCGAAGATCCAGAAGAAGCTCGGCAAGCTGCTCAGCGCCATCCAGAAGTTCGTGAAGAGGTTCGAAGGATCGAGCGACCGGGCCCGGGAGGCGGCACGGGTTCTGGGGCGCAAGGCTTCGGACCTGGGCCACGAGGCCAATCAGGCGATCAAGGCCAGCGACAAGACGCTGGCCGCTTTCAAAGCCGACAACCTCAAGCTCGCGAAGAAGGCCCTGGACTCCGACGCGACCGGCGCCGAGCGTCTGCTCAAACACGCGCGGGGCGGGACGGACCGGATGGAGAACACCGTCGCGGGCAAGATCGCGGACAACACCTACCTGAAGGCCGGGAAGGAAGCAGGCAAGGCCGCCGCGGAAAACCGCGTCCAATACGACGGCGGATCGCCCGAGCGCGGCAGGGTCACACCGCCCGCCAGCGGCCGGATCAGCGGAACGCTCGACGACGACGATGACTGAACCGACCGGACAAGACGAGCGGCCGGTTCGGAAACGGCGAGGCCGGGTCAGTCTGAGGGTGCTCTCCGGTGTCATCGTCGCGGTGGTGACCGCATGGTTCATGTTCTCGCTGGGATTGTCACTGGGGATCAGCGACACGGGGAAGGTGGACCGGTTCGGGGTGGCGCGCATCCAGGAATGCCACCGCAGCCCGCTGCGGTTCTGGCTGATCCATGTCTGCCAAGCCGAGGTGACGTGGGATCGGAAGGCGCCGGGCAAGCCTCTCGTCACTTCCGCTGTGATCGGTTCTGTTTCGAACCTGTCGGGCGAGGTGAACGTCGTGTCCTACCAGTCCGCGGGCCGCTATGGCGGGTCGCAGTACAACGCCGTCCCCGTCGAACGCCCAAGGCCGCTGTTCTCGTTCGGCTGGTGGTTCTTCTTCACCGTCGTGAGCCTGATCCCCGGATATGCCGTGGGCTGGTTCGCGGGGAAGGGTATCGACAGGCTCCTGCCTGAACCGAAGGAGAAGTCCAAGGACTGGCGCGGCGTGAGCCGTCGCGCGACACCAGGAATGAACGGACGCCGTCGACGGCGAGGCCGCTGATGTCCGAACAGACGGGGAGCCCGGCCCGCCGGACCCGATGGTGGCCCCCAGGCGTGATGGGCGCCGTCGGCGTGATCCTCACCTTGTGGCTGATGTTCTCCCTGCAGTGGGTGGTCGGGTTCGAGCCCTGGGGCACGCTGACCCGGACAGGCACCGCTGAGGTCGGGCAGTGCCGGCGGAACGCGGTCCACATCTGGATGACGTTCTCGTGCGAGGCGGAAGTCCGGTGGGACAAGGTTCCGCCAGGCGGAGAACAGGTCTCCACCACGTCGGTCACCGCGGTTTCCGCGCTTTCGGGCAGCGTCGCGGTGGAGGAGTACAAGTACCGGAAGAAGAACAGTTCGCGAGGCGGAGCTTCCGTCGTGCCGGCCGATCGACCGCTGTGGCCGGTCGCCGACGGCTGGTGGATCCTGCTCGTCTTCGTGAGCGTGATCCCAGGCTGGATCGCTGGGTTCTGGGTAGGTGACCGCCTCGGCAGGCTGCTGCCCGAACCGAAGGAGAAGCCCAAGGACTGGCGCGGTGTGAGCCGTCGCACGACACCAGGAATGAACGGACGCCGTCGCAAGCGCGACCGCGGCTGACCTCAGTCCTTTGTCGACCCAGGTCATGGGATGACCCGACGGCACCCTCCACTGTGTCCTCGGCCGTCCCCACCGCGCCCCACCGGATTCCCCACTTTCACCCCCACTTCGCTCCACAGCAGGGTTCTGGCGGCCGATATCCGGACGTGTCAAGCATGGATGAGGTTGCTTCGATACCCGCCCAGGGGGATCTTGGCCACCGTCCCCCACTGAGCCCCCACCAGGCCCCACCTGGCTGACCAGCGAAAACGTCTGACACGACGGAGTGGTCGCGGCTTTTGCCGCGTTGACTGTGGTGAAAAGTGGGGTACGGTGGTGCGCAGTGGGGCAGAAGGGAGCCCCGTGGCCGGGCTTGGTTGTTCGCAGCCAGGATCGGTAGGGAGGTGGAGCCGGTGTTCCTCGGCACCCACACCCCGAAACTGGATGACAAGGGGCGGCTCACGCTGCCCGCGAAGTTCCGCGACGCGCTCGCCGGTGGGCTGATGGTCACCAAGGGACAGGATCACTGTCTCTTCGTCTTTCCCCGGGCCGAGTTCGAGCAGATGGCGAGGAAGGTCGCCGACGCCCCGTTCACGAACGAGGCGGTCCGGGCCTACCAGCGTTATCTCTTCGCCGGAACGGACGAACAACGCCCGGACGGGCAAGGACGTATCGCGATCGCGTCCGAGCTCCGGCGCTACGCCGGGTTGAACAAGGAGTGCGTGGTGATCGGGGCGATCACCAGGCTGGAGATCTGGGACGCCCAAGCGTGGCAGGGCTACCTGGACGAACACGAGGACAGCTACGCGAAGGCTCGAGAGGAAGTTCTGCCGGGCGTCTTCTAGACGTGGCCGAGGAAGCACCCACGCCGTCGGGGGGCGCGGGTTCACGCTTCGGGTACGCCGGGAACCGCCCACACGGATGCCGTGAGGCCTCTGTCCGCTCAGTGGCCCTGGTACACCTTCCCCGGTACCAGGTCAGCAGGCGGGCGGACAGGGACCTGACGGCATCCGGCATCTTCCCCGGCACTACAGGAAAGGGGGGAAGACATGGCAGACGAACACGAGCACGTCCCGGTGCTGCTGGACCGCATCGTCGAACTGTTCGCGCCGGTCTTCTCCGACCGCGAGGCCGTGCTGGTCGACGCGACCGTCGGACTCGGCGGTCATTCCGACGCGCTGCTCACCGCGTTCCCCTCGCTGCGCCTGGTCGCCCTCGACCGTGACCCCAACGCGCTGGAACTCTCCGCGAAACGGCTTGCGCGGCACGGTGATCGTGTCGACTTCGTACACGCCGTCTACGACGAGATGCCGTCCGCGCTGCAGGGGCTCGGACTGTCCAGAGTGGACGGGATCCTGTTCGACCTCGGTGTCTCCTCGATGCAGCTCGACCGTGCCGAGCGCGGTTTCGCCTATTCCAAGGATTCCCCGCTCGACATGCGGATGGACCCGACCACCGGATTCACCGCGGCCGACGTGCTCAACACCTACGCCCCCGGCGAGCTGATCCGGATCCTGCGCGACTACGGCGAGGAACGCTTCGCCCAGCGGATCGTCAAAGCCGTTGTGGCGGAACGAGAGAAGGAACCCTTCACCCGTAGCGGGCGGCTGGTGGAACTGCTGTACGACGCGGTCCCCGCGGCGAGCAGGCGCACCGGCGGGCATCCGGCGAAGCGCACCTTCCAGGCGTTGCGGATCGAGGTCAACGGCGAACTGGAGGTGCTGCGGCGGGCGATGCCGAGGGCGCTGTCCTGCCTCGCCGTCGGCGGCCGCATCGTCGTGGAGTCCTATCAGTCCCTCGAAGACAGGCTGGTCAAGCAGGCCTTCGCGGAACTGGCGAAATCCCGGACGCCGGAAGGGCTTCCGGTGGAACTGCCGGGCCACGGCCCGGAACTGAAACTGCTCACCAGAGGGGCCGAGAAGGCCGGCGAGGCGGAGACCGAACAGAACACGCGGGCCGCCTCCGTGCGGCTACGGGCCGCCGAACGGATCGGAGACCGAGCACGATGACCGCTCCCGCGAAGTCCCGCGGCCGCCGGACACCGCCGCCCGGACGGCGTGCCCGCGCGGCCGCCACCGTCGACCAGACACCCGACACCACCGAGACCAAGACGTCCCGCGCCTCCCGGGGCCGGACGTCGGCGGCCGAGCGTGCCTACGCCCGCCGTGCCCAGCGCGCCGACCTGCTGCAGCGAGACCAGCAACGGAACCGTCCCGACGCGGAAGGCGGCGCGGGCAAGGAAGAGCCGAAGAAGAAGTTCAAGCTGCGCTGGCCGCGCTCGCGTGCGTCGTTCGTGCTGATGATGATGGGCATGCTGGCCGTCGGCGTGGCGTGCACGCTGTGGCTGACCACGCAGGCCATCGCCGATTCGTACCGGCTCGAACAACTCCGCACGACCAACGCCGGGCTCGCCGAGGCGAAGGAACGGCTGCAGCGCGAGGTCGCGAAGGCCGAGTCGCCCGCTTCGCTGGCACCCAAGGCCAGGGAACTGGGCATGGTGCCCGGCGGCGACCCCGCGCATATCGTGGTCGGCCCGGATGGACAGTCCACTGTGGTCGGTGAGCCGAAGAAGGCCGAAGGCGAGGCGCCCGCGGCCTCGGCCGAGTCGGCGGCGCCGCCGCCCGCCGAGGGCACGCAGCAGGGCACGCCGTACGAGGGTGACCAGCCCGCGGTGCCTCAGGAGAACGCGGCCCCGGCGCAGGGAGGTCAGTGATGTCACCCGGCCGCCCGGCGCAGGCCAGGGCCCGGTCGGCGGGGAGTGCGCGGCGGACCTACGCCGCCGGGACCCGCCGTGCCACCGCCCGCCGGGGCAACGGGGGGAACCGGAGCCGGTTCACCGGTGTCCGGATCCTGCTGATCGTCGTGATGGTGCTCGCCGGCCTCAAACTGGTGCAGGTGCAGTGGTTCGAGGCCGGCGCGCTGTCGGAGGCGGCGGAACGGCAGCGGACGTCGGTGATCGAAAGCCCCGCGCAGCGAGGGTCCATTCTGGACCGCAACGGCACGAAGATCGCGTTCAGCGTCGAGGTGCGGACCCTCGCGGTGAGCCTGAACTGGCTCCGCAAGACGATGGACGACTTCGCCGCGAAGAACCCGACCAAGGGCAAGAACTTCGAGACCGAGGTGGCGGGCGCGGCGAAACTGATCGCGGCCAAGCTGCCCGGGGTGATCACCGAGCAGGAGTTGCTGGACAAGTTCCACAAGCCGGACGGCTTCACCTACCTGGTCCACGACATCGAACCGTCGGTCGCCGAGGCGATCGTCAAGCAGTACTCGTGGATCAGCGTCGAGAAGCGCTCGAAGCGGGAATATCCCGGCGACTCGGTCGGCGCGAACATCGTCGGATACGCGAACTGGCGTACCGACGACAAGGACGTCTCCAAGCACAACCTGCACGGTGGCTACGGTCTCGAAGCCTCACGGGACAACGACCTCGCCGGAACGCCGGGCCGCAAGATCGTCAACACCCGGAACGGCAACGACAACCTCGTCATCCCCGGCACCGAACGGGACATCCAGAACGCCGTCCCCGGTTCGGACCTGCAGCTCACGATCGACACCGACCTGCAGTACGAACTGCAGCGGCAGTTGAGCGACTACGTCGCCAAGTCGAAGGCCAAGGGCGGCCAGGCGGTCATCCTGGATTCGAAGACCGGCGAGGTCTACGCGCTGGCCAACGACAAGACCGTCAACCTCAACGACCCCGCTTCGCGCAGCGAGACCGAGAACCTGAACAACCGCGCGGTGACCACGCCGTTCGAACCCGGTTCGGTGAACAAGATCGTCACCGCCGCGGGCGCGATCGACGCGGGTATCACCACACCGGAGGCCTCCCTGCCGGTGCCGGGTTCGCTGCAGGTCGCGGACAAGATCGTCAAGGACGCCTGGCATCACGGCACCCAGCAGTTCACCACCACCGGCATCTTCGCGAAGTCGTCGAACGTCGGCACCCTGTTGCTGGCGCAGAAACTCGGCGAGGACCGGTACGCGGATCTGCTCAAGAAGTTCGGTCTCGGCCAGCGCACGGGGCTCGGCCTCCCCGGTGAAAGCCCGGGTGTCGTGCCGCCGCGTAACCAATGGTCGGCCACGACCTTCGGAAACCTGCCGATCGGGCAGGGACTTTCGATGACGGTGGTGCAGATGGCCGGGATGTACCAGGCCATCGCGAACGACGGCCTGCGGGTGGAACCCCGGGTGGTCAAGGCGAAGGTCAACCCGGACGGGACGCTCGTCCCGGAACCGGCGCCGAAGACCGTCCAGGTCATCAGCCCGCAGGCGGCGAAGACCGTACGCGACATGATGCGCGCGGTGACGCAGAAGGGCCGCGGGCAGCAGAGCGGCACCGGCCCGAAGGCGGCGCTGGAGGGCTACCAGATCTCGGGGAAGACGGGCACCGGCCAGCAGGTCGACCCGAAGACGAAGACGTACAGCGACCACCTGTACAACATCACCTTCGCCGGGATCCTGCCCGCCGACAACCCGCGCTTCGTGGTCGGCATCCGCCTCGACGCGCCGGACGCCACCCTGCAGCAAGGACTCTCGGCCGCGCCGCTGTTCCACTCGGTGGCCGCTTACCTGGCGCAGCGGTTCCAGATCCCGCTTTCGGACGGTCCGTCGCCTCAGGTGCCGCTGGTCCTCTCCTGACGTAACTCACGTGCTTGGAGCCGGATCTCGCGTGATTTAAGGCGTAACTCGCACATCCGCCCGGAGTCACGTGAGTTACGGCTCCAATCACGTGAGTTACGGCTCCGATCACGCGATCGTCGCTGTGCGTGAACAGGTCTGCGCGCCGGGCGCCGTCCGGAATCGCCGGTCCCGCCTGGTCCGAAGTCCTCACGCGACAGTCGGAAGCCCTTGCGTGCCAAGGAGAGCGCGCGAAACCCATTACCACGAGCATGATCGCCACGCTCACACCCCGCACCGCTTCAGTCACCCGAATGCCGCGCCGGTAACCTCCTTGGCTGTGTCGGTGCCTACTTCAGATCCCCGCAGCGGTCCCGCCGTCGAAAGCGGGTCCGGCGCGACGGCTGCCCAGGTCCCGGACAGCCCGGTCAAGGCCGTCGCCGCACCCCCTCGTCCGGCCAGGATCGAGCCGATGCCGCTGGGCACGCTGCTCGCCAGGGCGGGCGCACGGCTCGTGGTGGACGGCGACGACTACCCGGCCGCGGCCGAGCTGACGGTCACGGGCAGCACGCTCCGCGCCCAGCACGTCCTCCCCGGTGACCTTTTCGCCGCGCTTCCCGGTGCTCGCGCCCACGGCGCGGACTTCAGCGACCAGGCCATCGCGGCCGGCGCGGCCGCCGTGCTCACCGACGAGGCGGGCGCCGGGCGTCCGGTGCTCCGCGACGCCGGCGTGCCGATCCTGGTGCACCCGGACCCGCGGGCCGCCCTCGGCGAGATCGCCGCCTGGATCTACGGGGAGCCGTCGCTGGAGCTGTCCGTCCTCGGTATCACCGGGACGTCCGGCAAGACCACGACGTCGTACCTGGTCGACGCCGGGCTCAAGGCGGCCGGGCTCACCACCGGGCTGATCGGCACGGTCGAGACCCGGATCGCGGGTGAACGGCTGGTCAGCGGGTTCACCACCCCCGAGGCGCCGGATCTGCAGGCGCTGCTGGCGGTGATGGTGGAACGCGGGGTCACGCACGTCCCGATGGAGGTCTCCAGCCACGCGCTGTCGCTGGGCCGGGTCAACGGCACCCGTTTCGCGGTCGGCGCCTTCACCAACCTCTCCCAGGACCACCTGGACTTCCACAAGGACATGGAGGAGTACTTCGCCGCCAAGTCGCTGCTGTTCGACGGCCGTTCCACCGCCGAGGTGGTCGTCGTCGACAGCGCCTGGGGCCAGGCGCTCCTCACCCCGCACACGGTGACCGTGTCCACCGAACCGGGAACGGAGGCGCTGTGGCGCGCCACCGACCTCAACCCCACCCCGGCGGGGGAGCAGACCTTCACCCTCCACGGTCCCGAAGGCCTCACCGCCGCGGCCAAGATCCCGCTGCCGGGTGAGTTCAACGTGGCGAACGCCGTGCTCGCGGCCGCGATTCTCAACACCGCCGGAGTCCCGCTCGACGCGATCGTCGCCGGGCTCGCCTCGGTCGAGGTGCCGGGCCGGATGGAGCGGGTCTACCTCGGCCAGCCGTTCACCGCGGTGGTCGACTACGCGCACAAGCCCGCCGCGGTCGCGCAGGGGCTCGACGCGCTGCGTGCCCGCACCGAGGGCCGGATCATCACCGTCCTCGGCTGCGGCGGGGACCGCGACACCGCCAAACGCCCCGTCATGGGCGAGGCGGCGGTCCGGCGCAGCGAGGTGCTGATCGTGACCGACGACAACCCGCGGTCGGAGGACCCGGCCGCGATCCGGGCGGCGATGCTGGCCGGTGCCCGCAACGCCGGACCGGCCCTGGGCGGCGAGATCCTCGAGATCGCCGACCGCCGGGAAGCCATCGTCCACGCGGTCGAGCTGGCCCGGCCCGGCGACATCGTGCTCATCGCGGGCAAGGGCCACGAAACCGGCCAGGAGGCCCAGGGTGTGGTGCACCCGTTCTCCGACCGGGAAGAGCTGGCCGCCGCCATCCGCAGACGTCTGGAGACAGTGTGATCGTGCTCAGCCTGGCCGAGATCGCCGCCATCGTCGGCGGGCGGCTGCATCGGACCGACGGGACCGCCGAGGTCACCGGAAGCGTCGAATTCGACACCCGTGAGCTCACCCCCGGCGGCCTGTTCATCGCGCTGCCCGGCGCGAAGGTCGACGGCCACGACTTCGCCGCGCGGGCGGTCGAGTCCGGCGCCGTCGCGGTGCTCGCGGCCCGCGAGGTCGACGCCCCGGCCGTGATCGTGCCGCCGCTGGAGGCGGGCGAGGGGCACGAGCGGGCGTTCGCGCTGGTCTCGGACAAGGACGGGGCGGGTGCCGCGGTGCTGGCCGCGCTGGCCAAGCTCGCCCGGCACGTGATCCGGAAACTGTCGGGCGACCACCTGACCGTCGTCGGGGTCACCGGTTCGGCGGGCAAGACCTCCACCAAGGACATCATCGCCCAGCTGCTCGAACCGCTCGGCCCGACGGTGGCGCCGCCGGGCTCGTTCAACAACGAGCTGGGCCACCCCTGGACGGCGCTGCGGGCCGACGACTTGACGCGGCAGCTCGTGCTCGAACTGTCCGCCCGCGGGCCCGGCCACATCGCCGAACTGGCGGCCATCGCGCCGCCGCGGATCGGGGTCGTGCTCAACGTCGGCACCGCGCACGTCGGCGAGTTCGGCTCGCGCGAAGGCATCGCCAAGGGCAAGGGCGAGCTCGTGGAGGCACTGCCGAGCGCCGAGGACGGCGGTGTCGCGGTCCTGAACCTCGACGACCCGTACGTCGCGGCCATGGCGAGCCGGACGACGGCCAAGGTCGTGTTCGTCGGCGAGAGCGAGTCCGCGCAGGTCCGCGCCGTCGACATCACCCTCGACGGCGAAGCACGCGCGTCGTTCCGCCTGGTCACCCCGGACGGCGAAGCACCGGTGAAGCTGCCGCTCCACGGCGAGCACCACGTCGGGAACGCGCTCAGCGCGGCCGCCGTGGCCCTGGAGATGGGCTCGACGGTCGAGGAGGTCGCGGCCCGCCTGTCGAGCCTCGAACGGCGCTCCGAACGCCGTATGGAGGTCACCACCCGGGCCGACGGCGTCACGGTCCTCAACGACTCCTTCAACGCCAGCCCCGAGTCGATGCGGGCCGCGCTCAAGGCGCTCGCGTCGATGAGCACGAACCGCCGCTCTTGGGCCGTGCTCGGCGTGATGGGCGACCTCGGCGAGAACTCGGTCGCCGCGCACGACGGTATCGGCAGGCTCGTCGTCCGGCTCAACATCGACAAGCTCGTGGTCATCGGCCAGGCCGCCGCGGCCACTCATCAGGGCGCCCAGCACGAGGGTTCCTGGGGCGAGGAGTCGGTACTGGTACCCGACGTCGAGGCCGCCATCGCCCTGCTGCATGATCAGCTCCGCGCGGGAGACGTGGTGCTCGTGAAGGCGTCCAAGGCCGCCGCTCTGTGGCGAGTGGCCGACGCCGTGCTCGCCTCTCCCGTTACCGATGCTGAATCCCCTGTAGTAGCCCCTTCCCCCTCACAAGAACGCTCGAACGGTGGTGACGCGTGATCAGCATCCTGATCGCGGCCGCGGCGGGCCTGCTGGTCTCCATCCTCCTCACTCCCTATCTGATCCGGGTGTTCTCCCGGCAGGGCTTCGGCCAGGAGATCCGGGAGGAAGGACCGCAGGGACACAAATCCAAACGCGGTACCCCGACGATGGGTGGTGTCGCGATCATCGTCGCGATGGTCGTCGGGTATTTCGTGGCGCATCTGATCAGCGCGCTCAGTGGCGGCAACGGCACCGGCGGCCCGTCCGCCTCGGGGCTGCTGGTCCTCCTGCTGGCCGTCGGCCTCGGGCTCGTCGGGTTCCTCGACGACTTCATCAAGATCCGCAAGCAGCGCAACCTCGGGCTGAACAAGACCGCGAAACTGGTCGGGCAGCTCGTGGTCACGATCGCCTTCGCGATCCTGGCACTGCAGTTCGCCGACGAGCGCGGGCTGACCCCGGCGTCGGAAAGCCTGTCCTACGTGCGGGACCTCGCGCTGATCACCTTCCCGTCGGTGTTCTTCGTGATCTTCTGCTACATCGTCATCTCGGGCTGGTCGAACGCGGTGAACTTCACCGACGGCCTCGACGGTCTCGCCGGCGGTACCGCGGCGATGGTGCTGGCGACCTACGTCGTCATCGCCTTCTGGCAGACCCGCCTCTCGTGCGCGGTCACCCCGCAGGCGGCCTGCTACGACGTCCGTGACCCGCTGGACCTGGCCGTGGTGGCCGCCGCGGCGACCGGCGCCTGCGTCGGCTTCCTGTGGTGGAACGCCGCCCCGGCGAAAATCTTCATGGGTGACACCGGTTCGCTGGCCCTCGGTGGCCTCGTCGCCGGTCTGTCGATGACCACCCGCACCGAACTGCTCGCCATCGTCATCGGTGGTCTGTTCATGGTCGAGATGATCTCGGTGGTCGCGCAGATCGCCGTGTTCCGCACGACCAGGCGGCGGCTGTTCCGGATGGCGCCGTTCCATCACCACTTCGAGCTCGCGGGCTGGGCCGAAACCACCGTCATCATCCGGTTCTGGCTGCTTTCGGCCATCTGCTGCATGTTCGGGCTCGGCCTGTTCTACAGCGAGCAGCTCGGTCTCGGGGGTTAGCAAGTGGAACTGGCCGGGCGTCACGTCCTCGTCGCCGGAGCCGGGGTCACCGGCAAGTCGATCGTCCCCGTCCTGGCGGACCTGGGCGCGCGGATCACCGTCACCGACGGCAATGCCGACCGGCTGGCGGAGCTCGAAGGGCTCGGCGCCGAACTCGTGCCGGGCCTGACGGAACCGCCTGCGGGTGTCGAGCTGGTCGTGACCAGCCCCGGCTGGAAGCCGACGTCGCCGTTGCTGGTGGCGGCGGCCGAGGCGGGAATCGAGGTGATCGGCGACGTCGAGCTGGCGTGGCGCGTCGGGCAGCTGCGCGACAAGCCACCAGTGTGGCTCGCGATCACCGGCACCAACGGCAAGACCACCACGGTCGGGATGCTGGAGTCGATCCTGCGTACCGCCGGGGTCGACGCCGTGGCCTGCGGGAACGTCGGTTTCGCGGTGCTCGACGCGGTGCGCGCCGGGCACGAGGTGCTCGCCGTGGAGCTGTCGAGCTTCCAGCTGCACTGGTCGTCGACGCTGGCCCCGCTCGCCTCGGTGGTGCTGAACCTGGCCGAGGACCACCTCGACTGGCACGGCTCGATGGAGGAGTACGCGGCCGCGAAGGGACGGGTCCACACCCACTCCCGGAACGTGGTGCACAACCTCACCGAGGAATGGTCCGCCCGGCTCGCCGACGAGCACGCGCCCGCCGACGCCCGCCGCGTCGCCTTCGGGATGGACACACCGCGCCCCGGAGAGCTCGGGATCGTGGAAGACCTGCTGGTCGACCGCGCTTTCGTCGCCGATCCGGCGACCAGCGCCGACGAACTCGGCACGCTGGCCGACGTGCGGCCCGCCGGTCCGCACAACGTCTCCAACGCGCTCGCCGCGGCCGCGCTGGCCCGCGCGTACGGCGTCACCGGCGAGGACGTCGCCAAGGGCCTGCGCGAGTACCGGCCCGCCCCGCATCGCGCCGAGGAGATCGGCGAGATCGACGGCGTCCGCTACATCAACGACTCCAAGGCGACCAACCCGCACGCGGCGAGCGGTTCGCTGCGCGCGCATCTGAACGTCGTCTGGATCGCCGGTGGCCAGCTCAAGGGCGCTTCCGTGGACGAACTCGTCGGCTCGATCGCCGGAAGGCTGCGCGGAGTCGTGCTGTTCGGCGTGGATTCACCCGTGATCGCCGCCGCTGTTGCGCGACACGCGCCCGATGTCCCGGTCAACAGCCTCCCTTCGGGTGACGATGACACCATGACTGCGGCGGTGAAGGCGGCCCGCGCCCTGGCGCGGCCCGGAGACGTGGTGCTGCTGGCCCCCGCCGCGGCGTCGTTGGACATGTACCGCTCCTACGGCGAGCGCGGCGACGCGTTCGCGCGTGCGGTCCGGGTCCTGCGCGACGGTGCGGGGGAGACCAGTGACGGCGGTTGAGGAAAGAAAAGGCGAGCCGGCGCCCCGGCAGCGCAAGTCCCGTGAACGCAAGGAAAGCCCGTTCGTCGCCTTCCGCAACGCGCTGACGGCCTGGCTTTCGCGGCCGCTCGCCTCGTTCCACCTGGTCCTGGCGCTGACCGGCGTGCTGACCGTGATCGGCATCGTGATGGTGCTGTCCGCGTCTTCGGTCGCCTCGTACAACCCCAAGACCGGCACCGGTGTGTACGCCCAGTTCAGCAAGCACCTCATGTTCGTCGCGATCGGCGCCGTGGTGTTCTGGATCGGGCTGCGGGTACCGCTGGAACGCGTCCGCCGGTTGTCGGCGACGGCGACGGTGGTGTGCCTCGGGCTGCTCGTGCTGGTGCTGACCCCGCTCGGCTCCGAGGTCAACGGATCGCAGGGCTGGTTCCGGCTCGGGGGGTTCGCCTTCCAGCCGGTGGAGGCGGCGAAGGTCGCGCTGGCCTTCTGGGGCGCGCACATCCTGGTGATCAAGTACAACATCATCAACCAGTGGCGGCATCTGCTCGTCCCGGTCGTGCCGATCGCGCTGCTGATGTTCGCGCTGGTCATGATGCAGCCCGACCTCGGCGGCACGATCACCCTCGCGGTCGTGCTGATGGCCCTGCTGTGGTTCGCGGGCGCGCCGAAACGACTGTTCGGGGTCATCCTCGCGGGTGGCCTGGCCGGGATCCTGGTGCTGGCGATCATCGCCCCGTACCGGCTGGCGCGGGTCATGTCGTTCGTCTCCGGCGACCCGGACACCAGCGCCGACGGTTTCCAGGCCAACCAGGCGAAACTCGCGCTCGCCGATGGTGGCTTCCTCGGCAAGGGCCTCGGTCAGGGCCAGTCCAACTGGGGCTACCTGCCCAACGTGCAGAACGACTTCATCTTCGCCCTGATCGGCGAGGAACTCGGCTTCATCGGCTGCGCGGTGGTGCTGGGGCTGTTCGCCGGGGTCGCCGTCGTGGGCCTGCGGATCGCCACCCGCAACCTCGACCCGTGGATCCGCATCGTGTCCGGCACGCTGACCGTCTTCCTGGTCGCGCAGGCCGGGATCAACATCGGCTACGTCGTCGGTCTGCTGCCGGTCACCGGGGTCACGCTGCCGTTGATCTCCTACGGCGGGACGTCGCTGGTGATCACCATGCTCATCATGGGGATCCTGGCCAACGCCGCCCGGCACGAACCGGAGGCGGTGGCCGCACTGCGCTCGCAGGGGCCAGGTAAATTCGGACGCCTGCTGAGGCTTCCCGCGCCCGAGCCGTACCGCCCGCCCGCCAAGCGCAAGGGCGGCGCGGCCAGGGGAGGCGCCGCCAAGGCGGCGAGGCCCGCGCCGAGGACGGCGAGGCCTTCGCCCGCACAGGAGCGGCGCCGTTCGGTACGGGAGCCCGGCAGGAGGACGGCCGCGCGAACGGCGGCGAACCGCGGTACCGCGAAACGAGGTACCGCAAACCGGAGAGGTCATAGGTGAACAACCCCGTCAGAGGTGGCGCCGCAGGCGAGGTCGCCGGCAAGGCGCCGGTGGTCGTGGTCGCCGGCGGTGGTACCGCCGGGCATATCGAACCGGCACTCGCCCTCGCCGACGCGGTGATGCGCCTGCGTCCCGACGCGACGGTGATCGCGCTGGGGACCGAGCGCGGCCTGGAGAACAAGCTCGTCCCGGCGCGGGGCTACCCGCTGGAGCTGATCCCGCCGGTGCCGATGCCGCGCAAGCCGACACCCGAGCTGCTGAAGATGCCGCTGAAGGTCCGCGACTCGGTCAAGCGCACCCGCGAGGTCCTGGACCGGGTCGGCGCGGACGTCGTCGTCGGCTTCGGTGGCTATGTCGCGCTTCCGGCGTACCTCGCCGCGCGCGGCCGCACGCCGATCGTGGTGCACGAGGCCAATGAGAAGCCGGGACTGGCGAACAAGGTCGGCGCGCGGTTCGCCGTCCGCGTCGCCGTCGCCGTCCCGGGTACGCCGCTGGCGAAGGCCGAGGTCATCGGCATCCCGCTGCGCCGCTCCATCACCTCGCTCGACAGGGCCGCGCTGCGCGCCGAAGCCCGCGAGTTCTTCGGTCTCGACCCCGATGCCCCGACGCTGCTGGTCTTCGGCGGCTCGCAGGGCGCGGTGTCGATCAACGGCGCCGTCTCCGGCGCGGCCAAGGAGTTCGCGGACGCCGGCGTCGGTGTCCTGCACGCCCACGGGCCGAAGAACACGCTGGTCGTCCAGGAGTTCCCCGGACGGCCCGCGTACGTCCCGGTGCCGTACCTGGAGCGCATGGACCTCGCCTACGCCGCCGCCGACGCGGTGCTGTGCCGCTCCGGCGCGATGACCGTCGCCGAGGTGTCCGCGGTCGGCCTGCCCGCGGTGTTCGTCCCGCTGCCCTACGGCAACGGCGAACAGGCGGTCAACGCCCGGCCCGCGGTCGACGCCGGTGCCGGGCTGATGGTCGACGACGCCGACCTCACCCCCGCCAAGGTCGCCGAGCTGGTGATCCCGCTGGTGTCGGACGCCGACCGGGTCGCGAAGATGAGCGCGGCCGCGGTCGGCCTCGGTCACCGTGAGGCCGACGAGACCCTTGCCAAGATCGTCCTGGAGGCCGCAGGTGCCTGACCAACTCCCCGACACGCTGACGCGTGCCCATCTGATCGGGATCGGCGGCGCCGGGATGAGCGGTATCGCCCGCATCCTGCTGGCCCGCGGCGCCCAGGTGTCCGGTTCCGACGCCAAGGAGTCGCGCGCGTTCCTCTCGCTGCGTGCCCAGGGCGCCGAGATCGCCGTCGGCCAGCGCGCCGAGAACCTCGACGCTTTCCCCGAAGGCCCGTCCTCGGTGATCGTGTCGACCGCGATCAAGGAGGACAACCCGGAACTGGCGGCCGCGCGGGAACGCGGGATCACCGTGCTGCACCGCGCCGAGGCGCTGGCCGGGCTGATGGAGGGGCACCGCGTCGCCTGCATCGCCGGGACGCACGGCAAGACGTCGACGACGTCGATGCTGACCGTCGCGCTGCAGCAGTGCCGTCTCGACCCGTCGTTCGCCATCGGCGGCGACCTCAACGAATCCGGTGCCAACGCGCACCACGGCGAGGGCGGGGTCTTCGTCGCCGAGGCGGACGAGAGCGACGGGTCGTTCCTGGCCTACTCGCCGTCGGTCGCCGTGGTGACCAACGTCGAGCCGGACCACCTGGACCACCACGGCACGGCCGAGGCGTACGTCTCGGTGTTCACCGACTTCCTCGGCCGGATCGTGCCGGGCGGGCTGCTGATCGTCTGCGGTGACGACGAGGGCGCCGAGGAGCTGGGCGCGCGGGCTTCCGCGCAGGGCATCCGCGTCCGCCGCTACGGGCGTTCGGTCACCGGTGCGGACGACGCCAAGGTGCTGGACTACGCGCCCGCGCCGGACGGTGGCGTCGTCCGGATCTCGTTGCAGGGCGAGGAGATCGTCCTCCGGGTCGCGGTGCCGGGTGAGCATATGGCGCTGAACGCGATCGCCGCGCTGCTGGCCGGGATCGAGCTCGGCGCGCCGCTCGAAGGTCTGGCCGAAGGGCTCGCGGCGTTCGGCGGCGTGCGGCGGCGGTTCGAGTTCAAGGGCCGCGCGGGCGACGTCCGGGTGTACGACGACTACGCGCACCACCCGACCGAGGTCGACGCGCAGCTGCGCGCGGTGCGGACGGCCGCCGGCCAGGGCCGGGTCGTCGTGGTCTTCCAGCCGCATCTGTACTCGCGTACGAAGGCGTTTTCGAAGGAGTTCGCGGCCGCGCTGTCGCTGGCCGACGAGGTCGTCGTGCTGGACGTCTTCGGGGCGCGCGAGAAGCCGGAGCCCGGGGTGAGCGGCGCGCTCATCGCCGACCAGATCTCCGGTGTCCCCGTGCACTACCAGCCCGCGTTCGACGTCGCGGCGAAACTCGCGGCGGATCTGGTCAAACCCGGCGACCTGCTGGTGACCATGGGCGCCGGCGACGTCACGCAGCTCGGCCCGGAGATCCTGGCCGAACTGGACCGGCGGGCGGGATAGGTCATGACGCAGACCGGGGAACGCCGCCGCCCGGCCGAACCCGGTCGGCGTCCGCGCACCGAACGGACCCAACGGGCTCAACAGGCGAAGGCCCGGCGCGGCAGGCGGTCCGTCCAGGATCGCCGCCGCACGGCCAGGCCGGGCCGGTACAAGGAGATGCGGCGGCGCTGGGTCGCGCTGCTTTCGGTGCTGACCGCCGTCGCCCTCGTCTACCTGCTGTGGTTCAGCTCGATGCTGGGAGTGCGGCAGGTCGAGGTCGTCGGGGCGAGCTCCGTGCCCGCGGACCAGATCCGCGCCACGGCGGCGGTCCCGGACCAGAAGCCGATGTTGCGCTTGGACACCGACGAGATCCGGGACAAGGTGGCGCAGATGCCCGGTATCGCCACCGTCGACGTCTCCCGGTCGTGGCCGAGCACGATCGAGATCACCGTGACCGAGCGGACCGCGATCGCGTTCTTCGACAGCGGACCCGGCGGTGACGGCGTGCACCTCGTCGACGGCGGGGGAGTGGTGTTCAAAACCGTCAAGGAACGGCCCGCCGGGCTGCCCGAGCTCAAGCTTCCGCTGGTGACGGCCGACGACCCGGTGACCCGCGCGGTGACCGGCGTCCTCGGCGTGATCCCGCAGCAGTTGCTCAAGCAGGTCACCACCGCGACGGCGAAGACCCCCGGCAGCGTGGAGTTCGCGCTGGCCGACGGGAAGACCGTGCGGTGGGGGACCTCGGCCGACACCGAACGCAAGGCGAAGGTCCTGGCCGCGCTGCTCACCCGCGAGGGCAAGGTCTTCGACGTCTCGGCACCCGACCTGCCCACCGTCTCCTGACGCGGGGGCTCTCAGCGGGTGACGAGGGCTTCGATGCCGTCCAGCATGCGTTCCAGGCCGAACGCGAAGGTCTCGTCGGCGGCTTCGCAGGTGTCCGCGTCGTAGCCGCCGCTCTCCCAGATCCGCGTCATCGCCGGATGCCGCGCCACGTCGAAGTACTTCTCCCAGAACACCGACCGCTGCCCCCACCAGGCGTCCGTCGACTGCCCGGTCGCCTGCTCGACGTGCGCGGTCTCGGCGAAAAGTGTCGCGTTGCCCTGTACGTAGATCTCGATGCTGTTCGCGGCCGCGGCCGCCTTGCGCGGCTCCAACCCGATGTCCGACACCGCCGCGATCAGGTACTCCTGGCCCGCCATCAGCCCGGGGCCGAGCACCGGCCGCACCATCGACGTCGAACGCAGCCACGGGTGCGCCCGGAACACGGCCAGGGTGCGCTCGGCGTAGAGCCGCACCTGCTCGCGCCAGCCGTCCGGCCGCGGATCGCCGGGGCCGGGGAGGTCTCGTTCGGCGAGCACGGAATCGACCATGAGATCGAGCAGTTCCGTCTTGCCGGGGACGTAGGTGTAGAGCGTCATCGTGCCGGCGCCGAGTTCCTTGGCGATCTGGCTCATCGACACGGTCGCCTCGCCCGCCCTGTCGGCGAGTGCGACGGCGGTGGCGATCACCTGGTCGAGGGTCAGTTTGGGCTTTCGTCCCCTGGTCGCCTGCCGGGCTTCGCCGCGGTCACGCCACAACAGATCGAGGCTGCGCTCGAAGTCCATCCACACTCCACTCGGCCGTGAAGCTGGATTCTACATTCTCGTATGCGGTACGGTTAATCTGATCCCGTAGGGCGTACGAAAAGGAGTGGGAAATCGTGACGATCCTGGTGACCGGTGCGACCGGAAGCGTCGGCAGGCTGCTCGTCGACGAACTGGTGGAGGCCGGGGCGCCGGTGCGGGCGCTCACCGTCAACCCGGCGAAGGCGGCACTGCCCGGGCAGGTGGAGGTCGCCAAGGGCTACCTGGGCAAACCGGAGACACTGCCGGAAGCCCTCGAAGGCATCGAGATCGTGTACCTGGCGCCGCTCGCGGCCAAGGTGGACGACTTCGTGAAGCTGGCGAAGGAGGCCGGAGTGCGCCGTGTGGTGGCGCTGTCGGGCAGCAACGCCGACGACCCGGCGGACAACTCGAGCGGCGTGGACTACGCGATCATCGAAAAGGCCGTCCAGGAGGCGGGCTTCGACTGGACGTTCCTGCGGCCGGGCGCGTTCATGAACAACACCCTCGGCTGGGCGGAGACGATCAAGGCCGAGCGGGTGGTCCGCGAGGCCTACCCCGAGTCACGGATGACGCCGATCGACCTGGCGGACATCGCCGCCGTCGCGGCACACGTCATCCTGACCGAAGGGCACGTCGGCAAGAAGCACACGCTGAGCGGGCCGTCGGCGATCAGCCAGCGCGAACAGGTCGCCGCCATCTCGGCCGCGCTCGGCGAAGAGGTGGTCTTCCAGGAACTCACCAGGGAAGAGGCGAACAAGCAGTGGACCGCCGCCGGGATCCCGGCCGAGATCGCCGAGTGGCTGCTCGACGGCTTCGCGTACTTCACCGAGAACCCCGACAAGCCGACGGGCGTCGTCCAGGAGCTCACCGGGCGGCCAGGGGTCACCTACGCGGAGTGGGCGGTGGCGAACGTCGAAGCCTTCCGCTGAGCCCGTCACTCGCGTGACTGAAGCCGTAACTCGCGTGATTGAAGACGTTCCGGCTTCAATCACGCGAGATCTGGCCAGGAACACGCGAGATACGGGTTACCGGCCCTCAGCGAGCCCGGCGGGGGAGGCGGGTCGGCAGCGGCGCGCCCCTCCGCTGCTGGTCCGCCGCCTCGGCGGGCGGCGGTGACGATCGCTGTGGCTGGGGCAGCGGGGGCGGGCCCTGCGATTCGCGGGGCCAGGCCGGGGTGATCATCGCCTGCGCCCCGACCCGGCGGACGGGCAGCCCGTGCGACTTCCGCGCGGGCAGTCCGGGCCAGATCTCGCCCGCCTCCTTGGCGGCGTCGCGGATGGCGGTGCCGTCGAGCGAGGTGCGCGACTCCTCGATGTCGCGATCGAGCCACTGGACGATGAACTCCAGCGGCCCGTCGGGCGGCAGCGGCCAGAGGAAGATCTCGTGGTCGACGTGGAACGCCGAACCGCCCAGCCCCTGCGCGCGCAGCACCGGCTGGTCCGGTTTGGTGGCCGACGGCACGGAGATGGTCTCCGAACTGGCGCGCCTGCCGTCGGGGAACAGCACCCCGACCAGCAGCGCGTTGTAGTCCGGGACCCGGCGGTGGTCGATCAGGCCTTCGGCGGGTTCGTCGAGCAGGAGATCCCGCGAGTACACCGACAGCTGGAAGGACACCGACTCCGGCCACACCTCGATGCCGCGCAATGCCACGATGGTCCGTTCGGCGCGGCCCAGCGGCATCGACCAGGGCAGGATCGCCGGGACGATGTACTCGTGCGGCGTCTCCACCCAAGGGCGGCCGTTGTAGCCGAAAAGCTCCTGTTCCGGCACCGGGAACAGGGGGCGGCCGCGCGGAGCGTCCGTGAAGAAGCTCATCGTGGATCGGGCACGGCAGAACGAGGGGTGAACCTGTCCGACCTGCCGCTCACGCCGTCAACGACCACCATGCGCTCACGGTAGCCGATGACCATGCCGGTACTGAACGGTTTCAAAGCACCTTTCGCGTCACCCGAAGCCCTTGATCTTCACTTTCGTGCCCTTCGGCACCTTGGTGCCCGGCTGCGGATCCTGTTCCAGGACGAAGTCGAAACCACCGTTTCCGCCGCCGTGGCCGTTGCCGTTTCCGCGACCCTGACGGTCCGGCTCCAGACCCGCCTGTTTCAGGATCTGGATCGCCTCCTCCATCCGCTTGAACGTCACGTTCGGCACTTCGACGGCGTTCGAAACGAACACGCCGATCCGGCGGTTGCTCGCCTTGCCGCCGCCCTTCGGGTCGGTGCGGATCACCTGACCGGCGGCGAACTGGTCGGAGAACTCCTCGCCTGCCTGGAACGGCTGGAAGCCCGCTTGCTGCAGGATCTGGAACGCCGCGTCCTTGGTCTGGCCGGTGACGTCCGGGACCGGCGGCAGCGGCTCGGGGCCCTTCGACAGGATGATCGTGACCTGACCGCCGATGTTCAGCTGCGAACCGGGGCTCGGGTCGACGCGGACCACCTTGTTCTTGGCGACGTCGCTGTACTCCTGCTCGCCCTGGACCGGGGTCAGCTGCGCGGCCTTGATCGCGGTCTCCGCGTCCTGCTGGCTCGTCCCGGCCTGGATGTCCGGCACGATCGGACGGCCCTTCGACAGCACGACGTTGACCGTGGCACCCGGCGCGAGCGACGTGCCCTCCGCGGGGTCGGACCGGATCACCGTGTGCTGGGCCGCGGTGTCGCTGTACTCCTCGGTGTACGCCGGGGTCAGCTTCGCCGACCGGAGCGCGTCACCGGCGGCGGCCTGGTTCATCCCGGCCAGCTTCGGCACCGACGACGACGTCGGGCCGGAGTCGTTGAGGATGAAGGCGAACGCGCCGATCAGGCCGCCGAGGACCAGTACCGCGGCCGCGATCATGAGGTAGAGCCGCTTGCGCGACCCCGGCTGCTCGTCGTCCGCCGCCGGGTTGGGCCGCGGGGGAGGCGTGCGGGGCGGCTGCGCGGCCGGGATCTGCGGCTCGCGGTGCAGCGCCTGCGTTCCGCGCGGCCCGGTGACCGGCAGGGTCGCCTCGGCGACCGGGGGCAGCACGGTCGTCGCGCCGGCGGCCGGACTCCCCGCCGGGACGGCGGGGATGCCGGGAGTGGTGCGCTCGGCGTCGGTTTCCCGGTCGGCGTCCGCCGGCAGGGGGACCGGCACCGGGACCGCCGGGACACCGAGGACGGTGCGGAGATGGTTCAGCTCGGCGAGGAACGCCGCGGCGTCGGCCGGTCGTTGTTCGGGGTCGCGGCGCGTGGCGCGCAGGATCAGCTCGTCCAGCTGCGGCGGGATGCCCGGCCGCAGCTCGCTCGGCCGCGGGACGTCGTCGTTGACGTGCCGGTACGCCACCGAGAGCGCGGTGTCGCCGGTGTACGGCGGGCGGCCGGTGAGCATTTCGTACAGCAGGATCCCGGCCGAGTAGACGTCGCCGCGCGAGGTGGTCGCGCCGGTCGAGACCTGCTCGGGCGAGACGTAGGCGACGGTGCCGAGGATGACGCTCGAACTCGTGGTGCCCGCGCTCGCGACCGCGCGGACCAGCCCGAAGTCGCCCACCTTGACCACGCCGCCCGGAAGCGCGGTCCCGCCGCGGCCGATGAGGACGTTCTCCGGTTTGACGTCGCGGTGCACCAGCCCGGCGGCGTGCGCCGCGGCCAGCGCGGAGAGGACCGGTTCGGTGATGCTCAGCGCGAGCGCGACGTCGAGGGGGCCGCGTTCGGCGAGCAGCTCGCGCAGGGTCCCGCCGTCGACGAGTTCCATGACCAGGAACGCGCGGCCGGACTCCTCGCCGCCGGGGGTGTCGAAGCCCTGGTCGTGCACCGCCACCACATGCGGGTGGTGCAGCCGGGCCGCCGAACGGGCTTCCCGTTCGAAGCGTTCGACGAAGGACCTGTCGTCGGCGAACCGCGGGTCCATGATCTTGATGGCGACCTGGCGGTCCAGGCGGGTGTCGACGCCGCGGTACACCGACGACATCCCACCGCGTGCGAGCAGCTTGTCCACCCGGTAGCGGCCCTCGAGCAGAGTGCCCACCAGAGTGGGGTCAGTGCGTGTCACGGCTATGGATCGTACGGAAGTACCCATGTTCTGGTGTACGGGACCTGGGTCGCCGGGGATCACGATTCTCGTCATTTCGTCGATTCGGCGGTATCCGTGACCAAACGGGCACTTTCCGTCATGGTCCGGGCCGTCACCCATGCGCACTAACGGAGGGGGAGACGGAATGTGGCACAGTGTCACCTGTGAGTGGTATTCCCGTCGCCGACGACGTTCTCGATGCAGATGTGGCCGTTCTCCCGCTTCCGGAGGTCGCGACCGCGCTGAACGTTTCGGCCAACAAGGTCCGCCAGATGCTGCGCGACGGCCACCTGATCGCCGTCCGGCGCAAGGGCGAGCTGTACGTCCCGGCCGCGTTCCTGGTGAAGGACGGCGTGGTCAAGGGCCTGGCGGGCACCATCACCGTGCTCGCCGACTCCGGGTTCAGCCGGACGGAGATGCTGCGCTGGCTCTTCGCCGAGGACGAGACCCTGCCCGGGACCACCCCGGTCAACGCGCTCCGCACCAGCCACGGCACCGAGGTCAAGCGGCGCGCGCAGGCGATGGCGTTCTAGTCCGCCCGGACGTTCTGACCAGTACGTACGTCGCAGCCGCGAGAAGCTGGCACCCCGCCGCGGCACCCACCGCGGCGGTTACGGAGAGTGCGCTCAACGGTCCCGCGACCGCGGCTCCGACCGCGAGTCCGGTGATCTTCACACTCGCCGCCGTCGTGAAGACCTGAGCCCGTACCGCTGCGGGCGCTTCGCGATGCCGGATGGCGAAAAGAGACGAAAGTTGCGGTCCTTCGGCGAATCCGGCGAGTACGGCGGCGGCCAGCAGGGGCACCACGCCATGGCCCGCCGCCGCGAGCAGGAAGCTCGCGCCCAGCAGGATCGTGCTGGCGAGCACGGTGCGGTCCGGCGGTGGTGGCTTGCGAGCCAGCATCGCGTTCGCGACCAGTGACGCGGCGGCCATCACGGTGAGCAGGAGCGCGCCGAACCCCGGATTCCCCAGCCGCTGGGCGCCGAGCAGCGGATAGCAGACGACGGCGATCCCGATGCCGACGAAGGACACCGTGGACGTCGCGGTGGCCCGCAGCAGCGCGCGGTTGCGGAAGAGGACCGCGAACCCGTCGGCGAGCTGACGGCGGATCGGCCTCGTGGGCTTCGCTTCGGCGGCGGGCAGCGACCATGCGGCGGGGAAGGCCGCCGCGACCAGTGTGATCGCGAGCGCCACCGCGGCCGGGGCGCCGGCGTACGCGGCCACCAGCCCGGCGAGTCCCGGCCCGGCGAGGCTTGCGGCGGTGAACGTCATCGCGTCCAGCGTGCTCGCCCGCCCCAGCGGTGTCCCGCCGCGGACTCGCGGCAGCTGCGCCGTCCACCCGCCTGCCAAGGCGGGGTTGAGCAGTCCCGCCGCGACGGCCACCACGATCGCGGCGGGAAGTTCGACCAGCGCGAGCACCGCGCCGAGCCCTCCCGCGTAGGCGAGCAGTGCCCACGCCAGCAGCCGTCCCGGCCGGGGACTGCGGTCGAGCAGGGCTCCGAGCAGCGGCCCGCCCGCCGCCGCGGAGATCGTCAGGCCCGCGAGCAGCGCGGATCCGGTGGCGGCCGAGCCGTCGACGCCGAGTCCCAGCAGGAGCAATGCCGGTCCCGACAGCTCGTCGCCGGTTCGGGCGACCGTCGCGCCGGTCAAGTAGGCGGCGAGCCTGTAACGGCTTCTCATGATTGAGACGTTACAGTGAGGTATGACTTCAGCGCAGCGGGATTTCCTGCCCGGCCGTTCGGCGCGGGCGGCGGCGCAGCGGGCGGTGGATCTGCTGGTCGTGCTGCTTTCGCCGGATCCGTCGGCTTCCTCGGTTCGTTCCGTTTTGGAAGCGCACGGTGAAACGTCGGTCGAATTGGCGCCGTCGGACGTGGCGTCGTTGCGTGAGGCGGCCGCGGAACTGCGGGAGGTGTTCGCGGCGCGGGATGCCTCGGAGGCGGCCGAGGTGCTCAACCGGCTGCTGGCCCGCTACGCGCATCCGCCGCGGCTGACCGATCACGCGGACGGGTTCGGCTGGCACCTCCACGTGGACGCCGACGATGACGGGCCGTGGGGCGCGTGGCTGGTGACGTCGTCCGCGCTTGCGCTGGCCGTGCTGCTGGCGGACCGTCAGGCGCCGCCGGGTGGGCTGTGTGCCGCTTCGGGGTGCGGGAAGCCTTTCGCGCACCTGGGTGGCGGGAGTCCGCGGCGGTACTGCTCGACGCGGTGCGCTACTCGGGAGCGGGTGGCGGCGCACCGTCGCGATCGGTCCCGAACGCTATGAACGGGCCGTTCCTTGCAAATTTTGCAAGGAACGGCCCGTTCATAGCACTTGAAGGAGCGGGTCAGGACTGCTGCTTGTCCCGCCAAGCGATCCAGGACCGCAGCTTGTCGAGGTTGTAGTCGGGGCCGCCGGTGGCCACGGTGAACAGCGAGACACCCAGCTCCAGCAGCTTCGGGCCCAGCTCCTCGGGCTCGCCGTCGACGGCGACCGAACGCTCGATCTCCTTCGGGTCGCGCCCGACGTCGGCGCAGTGCTGGTCGAGGATCTTGACCTTGCGCTCCACCACTTCCGCGTCGCCGAAGCCGTGCCAGATGTCGGCGTGCTTCGCGACCAGGCGCAGCGTCTTCTTCTCGCCGCCACCGCCGATCAGCACGGGGATCTTGCGGGTCGGCGCCGGGTTCAGCTTGCCGAACCTGCTCTCGATGCGCGGGAGCGCCTCGGCCAGGTCGTCGAGCCGTCCGCCCGCGGTGCCGAATTCGTAGCCGTACTCGTCGTAGTCCTTCTCGAACCAGCCGGAGCCGATGCCGAGGATCAGCCGTCCGTCGGAGATGTGGTCGACGGTGCGGGCCATGTCGGCGAGCAGTTCGGGGTTGCGGTAACTGTTGCACGTCACCAGCGCGCCGATCTCGACCCGCGACGTCGACTCCGCCCAGGCGCCCAGCATGGTCCAGCACTCGTAGTGCAGTCCTTCGGGCTCGCCGTAGAGCGGGTAGAAGTGGTCCCAGTTGAAGACGATGTCCACCCCGAGGTCTTCGGCCTCCGAAGCCGCCCGGCGGATCGCCTTGTATTCGGCGTGCTGAGGCTGAAGCTGAACGCCGATCCGGATCTTCCTGTTCGCAGCAGTCGTCATGATCGCACCCTAAGCCTGGAGTTGCTCCACGCGCTCGCCAATAGTCTCGGCAGGGCGACGCCCAGCCTGCGGCGGCGGGGGACGACCGCGCGGGTGTTCAACACGTCGTAACCGAGGGCGGCGATTTCGTCGAGGATGCCTTCGTAGAGCACGAGCGCGGTCCGCACGCAGTCGCGGGATTCCTCGCGCAGCAACGGGATGCCCGCTTCGGCGCGGCGGTACACGGCGCGGTTGCGCGCCACCGCGACGGCGAGCGCGCGCCGCACCCGCCGGTCGGGCAGTCCGCGAGCGCGCGAGAATTCGAGCAGTTCACGGTCGACGCCGAACGCGGCCAGCTCTTCGGTCGGCAGGTACAGCCTTCCCCGGTCGAGGTCCTCGCCGACGTCGCGCAGGAAGTTGGTCAGCTGGAACGCCGTGCCCAGCGCGGCGGCGCCGGGTACGGCTTCCTCGACCGGGGCGACGGTGCCGAAGACGGGCAGCATCTGCAGGCCGATCACCTCGGCCGAACCGTGGATGTACTCCTGGAGGTCGGCGTAGGTCGAGTACTCGGTGATCTTGAGGTCCATCGCCATGGACCGCAGGAACGCGTCGAACAGGTCGCGGTCGAGGTCGTGGCGCCGCACGGTGTCGGCGAGCGCCGTCAGCACCGGATCGGCGGGCGTGCCGCCGTCGAAGACCCGCGCGACCATGGCGGCGACCTCGTCCAGCGCGACCGCGGGATCGGTTCCGGGCGCGGGATTGTCGACCACTTCGTCCGCCATCCGCGCGAAGCCGTACAGCGCGTGCGCGAACGGCCGTGTCCGCGGCGGCAGCAGCCGGGTCGCGAGGAAGAACGTGCGGCCGTAGTGCGCGTTGATGCGGCGGCATTCGGTGTACGCGGCCCGCAACGCCGGTTCGGTGATGCCCGCGGCGTCGAGTTCGCTCATCGGCCGGTGACCCTTTCCGCCGCGAGCCTGCCGGAGATCACCACCGGCGGGATGCCGACGCCCGGTGTGGTCCCGCAGCCCGCCAGTACGACGTTGTCCACCGCCCGCATCAGGTTCCCCGGCCGGAACGGGCCGGTCTGGGTGAAGGTGTGCGCGAGCGAGAACGGGGTGCCCGCGGTGAGCCCGCGTTCCGCCCAGCCCGCCGGGGTGATCGTCTCGTCGACGGAGAAGTCGTCCGCGAAACCGGTGAGGCCGCGTTCTTCCAGCGTGCGCAGGAGTTCCGCGCGATACGCGGGCCCGACCCGGCCCCAGTCGATCTTGCCGCGGCGGAGGTTCGGCGCCGGGGCCAGCACGGAGATCACCTGGTCGCCGCCGGGAGCGAGGCCCGGCTCGGTCGCGGTCGGCCGGGTCACCAGCAGCGAAGGATCGCTCATCAGCTTGCCTTCGCGGATGATCTCCGAGAACGTCTTCTCCCAGGCGCGGCCGAAGAAGATGGTGTGGTGGCCCAGATCCGGCCACCTTTTCGGCGTGTGCCCGTGCAGCACGACGGCCGACGGCGAGTACCGCGGCGGTAGCGGCCGCCGGGGACGGGCGCCGAGCAGCCGGTACGCGGTGCCGAGTTCGGTCGCGAGAACCACCGTGTCGCAAGGGATCCGCTCACCCGTGCGGGTCCGCACCGCGCGCACCCGCGAGGAAACCCTTTCCAGCCAAGCGGCTTCGGTGCCGAAGCGCAGCTCCGCGCCGGCGCGTTCGGCCGCGTTCGCCATCGCCCGCGCGATCTCGCCCATCCCGCCCGCGGGGTAGTAGACCCCGCCGACGGTGTCCATGTAGGAGATGACGCCGTACGCGCCGATCGCGCGCGCCGGATCGAGTCCCGCGTAGAGCGCCTGGAAGGAGAACAGCCGGCGCACCCGGTCGTCGCGCAGGAATCCGCCGATCTTCGGGCCGAGTCGTCCGAAACCGCCCAGTGCGACCAGTTTGGCCAGCTCCGGACGCACGAGATCGAGCGGCGAGTCGAAGTTCGCGCCGATGAAGTGATCCTTCTGCACCGCGTACAGCTCGGTCAGCCAGCGGCGCAGCCGCCGGTAGCCCTCGGCCTCGGCGGGACCCGCGGCCTCGCGGATCTCGGCCTCCATCGCCGCCGCCTCGGTGTGCACGGCGATCGTGCTGCCGTCGGCGAACCTCGCGCGGTACGCCGGGTCGAGCCGGGTCAGCGTCAGGTTGTCCGCCAGTGATTCGCCGACCGCGGAGAAGGCCTCGTCGAGCAGTTCCGGCATGGTCAGCACGCTGGCGCCGGTGTCGACGGTGTTGCCGCCGAGATCCGCCTGCCCGGCCCGGCCGCCGGGGCTTTTGTCCTGTTCCAGCAGGGTCACCCGGCGTCCGGCGCCGAGCAGGTGCAGCGTCGCCGACAGCCCGGCGAGCCCGCCACCGATCACCACCACGTGGTCACTCGGGCCGGTGACAGTGCGCATCAGTACGTCCGCTGGGTCGCCTTGACGACCAGCCCGGTCAGTGCGGCGGGAGCGGGTTCGGCCAGGTGGGCGCGGTCCAGCGCCGTCATCGCGGAGTCGGTGAGCTCGTCGATGCGGCGTTCCACCGCGTCCACGGCGCCGACGTCCTGCAGCGCCTCGCGCACGGTCTCGACGGCGTCTTCGGACAGGTGCGCGTCGCCGATGGCGTCGGAGATGACCTTCGCCGCCGCGTCGTTGCCCTGTTCGGCCGCACGCTGGAGCCCCAGCGCCACCAACAGCGTCCGCTTGCCCTCGCGCAGGTCGTCGCCCGCGGGCTTACCGGTGACCGAAGGGTCGCCGAACACGCCGAGCAGGTCGTCCCGCAGCTGGAACGCCACGCCGACCTCGTCGCCGAATTCGCGCAGGGTCGCGATCAGGGCGTCGTCGGCGCCGCCGAGTGCGGCACCGAGGTGCAGCGGGCGCTGGACGGTGTACGCGGCTGTCTTGAGCTTGCAGATGTGCAGCGCCGCCTCGGGGGAGGCGTCGCCGGTGGCTTGGGTGCGGACGTCGAGGTACTGACCGGCGAGCACTTCGGTGCGCATCGCGCGCCACGCCGGCCGCGCCGCCGCGAGGGCCGCGGGCGGGAGCGGGGCCTCGCCGAACATGTCGTCGGCCCAGGCCAGCGCGAGGTCGCCGACCAGGACGGCGGTCGCGAGCCCGAACGTGCTCGGCGAACCCAGCCAGCCGCTGTCGGCGTGCAGTTTGGCGCCCGCGATGTGCACCGTCGGCGAACCGCGGCGCGAATCGGAGGAGTCGATGAGGTCGTCGTGGATCAGCGCGCACGCCTGGATCAGCTCCAGGCTCGCCACCGCCTGCAGCACACCTTCGACGTCCGGCCCCGCCGGATCGCCGCCCGCGCCGCGCCAGCCCCACCAGGCGAACGTCGGGCGCAGCCGTTTGCCGCCGCCCAGCACGAATCCGGCCAGTGCGTCGATCCCGGCCCCGACCGTCGGCTCGGTGCGGCGGATTTCGGCACCGGCGCGCTCGAGGAATCCGGCCAGCGCCCGCTCGACGTGGGCGGGCAGATCGGCGTCGTAGGCGGACGTGTCCATGAGCACATCCTCCGGGAAGGACGTCGTCGTGACCCAGTCGGGTGCCTTCGAATGTGGTGAATCAGACGTCAGCCGCGGGTCTTGTCGTAGTGCCGCTTCGCCCGCGCCCGGTTCCCGCAGTCCGACGAACTGCACCAGCGGCGTGACCGGTTGCGCGTGTGGTCGGTGAAGACCCAGCCGCATCCCGGCCCTTCGCACTCCCGGATCCGTTCCAGCTCCCCGGACCTGAGCAGCTCTTCGGCCGCCAGCGCGAGGAAATGCGGCAACGCGGTGTCGTCCGCCAGCGGCACCGTCCACCGCAGCGGCAGGGACGGCGTGAGGTCGGCGTGCCGGTACGCCGCCAGCAGTGGCTTGCGCAACGCCGTGACGTCCGGTGGATCCGACACCAGCACGCGATACAGCGTCTCGCGGAATCCCTTCACCGCCTCCAGGACGGCTTCGGAGATCTCCAGCCGTTCGGTGCCCGCGCCGACCAGGACGACCCACTCGGACAGCCGGTCCGGAGCCGAAAGCCGGTCTTCCCGCCTGACCGGATCGTGCCGCCAGGAAACGGTGTTGACCAGGTCCAACGGCACGCTCCCGCCGATGCTGTCGTACCCGTCCCAGTGGCCGTCCACGAATCCTCCTAATGGTCAAATGTAGTTTAGCTTGTTAGGGTCGAGCTATGACGACACTCCGGCGGAACTACCTGGCCGGCGCCCGTGTCGGACTCGGACTGGGCGTCGCGACCTTCGTTCTCGGTGTCACCTTCGGGGCGTATAGCCAAACCCTCGGCTGGGGGATCGCAGCCCCGATCGTCGCTTCGATCATGGTGTTCTCCGGCTCGGCCCAGTTCGCGATGGCCACCGCGCTCGCGGGCGGCGGCAACCTCGCCGTCGCGGTCGGCGCTGCGGCCCTGATCAACGCCCGGTTCCTGCCGATGGGCGCCGCCGTCGCCGCCGACCTGCGCGGCGGACGGCTGCGGCGCGCGTGGGAGGGCCAGGCCGTCGTCGACGGTTCGTGGGTGGCCGCCCACCTCGGCGGAGGACGGTTCGATCGCGAGAAACTCATCGGCTGCACGCTCGTCCAGCTCCCCGCGTGGGTGCTGGGGACGGTGCTCGGTGTCCTGGCCGCGCCGCCACCGGACGTCGTCTCACGGTTCGGGCTCGACGTCGTGTTCCCCGGCTTCTTCCTGGTCCTGCTCATCGACGAACTGCGCCGTTCGCGCCAAGCGGTCCTGACCGCGGCGCTCGCCGCCTGCCTCGCCGGGATCCTGGTGCTGTTCGTCCCGGTCGGGCTCGCGCTGATCGGCGCTTCGGCCGCCGCGCTGCTGGGGGTGCGGCGATGACACTCTGGCTCGCCATCGTCGCCGTCGCGCTGGTCAGCATCGGATTCAAGGCGGCGGGACCGGTCCTGCTCGGTGACCGGACGTTGCCGCCGCGGCTCGCGGGCGTGATCGCGTTGCTCGCGCCCGCGCTGCTGGCCGGGCTCGTACTCACGGACGTGACCGGGCCGGCCTGGTCCGGGCTC
Organism: Amycolatopsis sp. NPDC049868; assembly: GCF_044461365.1. Taxonomy (NCBI): domain Bacteria; kingdom Bacillati; phylum Actinomycetota; class Actinomycetes; order Pseudonocardiales; family Pseudonocardiaceae; genus Amycolatopsis; species Amycolatopsis sp. NPDC049868. The sequence goes on from NZ_JBITKV010000010.1 coordinate 65,879, forward strand.
GACTGGACGCTCTGCGCCGGCCTGGCCGCGATCGCGGTGACCTACGCGCTGCGCGTGCCGGTGCTCGCCGCGATCCTCTGCGGGGTCGTCGTCACGGCCGCACTGCGGTTCCTCGTCTAACGCCAGAACGGCCCGCTCAGCCCGGCACGGGCGAAGTACGCGGCCGCGGCGGCCGGATCCCGGCGGGTGTAGCCGTGGTCGAGCCTGCCGTCGTACCAGCCGGCCGCGAGCCGCCACAGCGTCGCCAGATCCATGACATAACCCTTGTCCTGGCCCGTTTCCGCCAGCCATTCGTCCACACAGGACTCGTCGCAGAACAGACGCTGGTTGGCGCAGGTGTGCACGACGTCGTCCCACATCCGTGCCACCGGGACCAGGAAGTGCGCGACCAGCTCACCTTTCGGCGGTGTCCGGTCGTTCACCATCAGTGCCCGTGGTTCGCCGCAGCCACGGCAGCGGGTGGACACCAGCACCTCGGGCTCGGCCTTGACCAGATGCGGGATCGCGAACGCGTCCCACGCACAGCCGCCCCACCACAGGGTCCGCTCGCCCATCACGGAGAACCCGAGGGGGATCGCCGCGAACGGATGCGCCAGCACGACGTGCTCGCACTCGTCGAGCACGAGATGTCGTCGCTCCGCGAGCCGGTGCAGTGCCTGTTTCGCCACCGCGAGTGATCCGTGGGCGGCGTCGGCCAGTTCCGGGGCCGTCGGCGGCCTCCCGTGCTCGGCGAACGCGCGGTAGACCGCCACGCGGACGTCCTCATCCCAGCTGGTGTCGGTTTCGGCGCTCATGGCGGCTCCCTGTGCTCATCACAGAGTCTCCCCAGGCGGGCTCCGCTCGGCAACCGCCCGTACGTGGCTCAAGTCGCATGCCCATAGCCTGAGAGGGGGCTCCCAGCCAGCGGACTTTCCCCCTTAACATGGCGGTATGACGTCGGTGGTCGAGCGGTTGCAGGGTGATGGACCCGTGTTCTCCATCGAGTTCTTCCCGCCCCGTGATGCGGCCGACGAGGCCGTGCTGTGGAAGTCGATCCGGGAACTCGAGCCGCTGGACCCGGCGTACATGTCGATCACCTACGGCGCCGGTGGCTCCAGCCGGGACGGCACGATCCGCAGCATCGCCCGCGTCGCCACCGAAACCACGCTGGTGCCGATGGCGCACCTCACCGCCGTGAACCACTCGGTCGCGGAACTGCGCAACGTCATCGGCTGGTACGCCGCCGTCGGCGTGCGGAACATCCTCGCGCTGCGGGGTGACCCGCCGGGCGACGTCTACGGCGACTGGGTCGCGCATCCGGACGGGCTGAACTACGCCGAGGAGCTCGTCGAACTGGTGCGTTCGCTCGGCGACTTCTGCGTCGGCGTCTCGGCCTTCCCGTACGGCCACCCCCGGTCGGCGAACCTCGAAGCCGACACCGAGTACCTCGTGCGCAAGCTGCGCGCGGGCGCGGATTTCGCGATCGCGCAGCTGTTCTTCGAGCCGGAGGACTTCCTCCGGCTGCGTGACCGGGTGGCGGCCACCGGCTGCGAGGCGCTGGTCATCCCCGGCATCATGCCGCTGACCACGCCGCGGACGCTGCACACGTCCATCAAGCTGTCCGGCGCGCCCGCGCCGCGGCGGCTGCTGGACCGGCTCGAGCCGCTGGCGGGCGACCCGAAGGCCTTCCGCGCCGAAGGTATCGACGCGGTGACCGAGCTGTGCGAGCGGCTCATCGCCGAAGGGGTCCCTGACCTGCACTTCTACACGTTCAACCGGTCCAAGGCCACACGTGAGGTGGTCAGCAGGCTCGGGCTGGTCCCGGCCCGGGCGTAACTCCGTACCGAAGTCGCCCGCGATCCCGGTAGCGTGCCGGTCATGGCTTCAACCGCGCGAAGTGTGCACGAGATCTGTGACCGGTACGTCGACGAGTACGCCGCGGCCGACCCGGTCGCCGCGACGACGTTCGGTATCTCCGGATACGACGACCAGCTGACCGACTACTCGCCCGCCGGGCACGCGGCCAGGGCCGCGATCGCCGCGCGCGCCTTGGCCGAGATCGCCGCGGCCGAACCGGTCGACGACGGTGAACGCGCGGCCAAAGCCGTGTTCAGCGAGCGGATCGCGCTGAACCTCGAGATCCACGAAGCGGGCCTCGACATCGCGGCGCTGAACGTGATCGAAAGCCCCGTGCAGGAACTGCGCATGGTCTTCGACTTCATGCCCACCGAGACCGCGGCGGACTGGGCGACGATCGCCGCCCGGATGGCGAGGGTGCCCGAAGCGCTCGACGGTCTCCGTACCGCGCTGCTCGCCGCCGCGGACGCGGGCCGGGTGGCGGCGCTGCGGCAGGTCGGCAAGGTCGCCGAACAGGCCGAAACCTGGGCCGGTCTGAAGGACGAGACCGGTTTCTTCGAGACCCTCGTCTCGGACGCGAAGGACGTCGACGAGAAGCTTCGCGCCGAACTCGGCCAGGCCGCTCACGCCGCTCAGGAGGCGTACGCGGAGTTCGCCGGTTTCCTCCGCGCCGAACTCGCCCCGCTGGCGCCGGTCAAGGACGCCGTCGGCGCCGAGGTCTACCAGCTGTGGTCCCGGGTGTTCACCGGCGCCACCCTCGACCTGGACGAGGCCTACGCCTGGGGCTGGGCCGAGTTCACCCGCCTCGAAACGGAGATGCGCGAGGTCGCCGGCCGGATCAAGCCCGGCGCCACCCTCGCCGAGGCGGCCGCCGTCCTCGACGCCGACCCCAAGTACGTCGTCCGCGGCCGGGCGGAATTCCAGGCCTGGATGCAGAACCTGTCCGACAACGCACTGAAGTCGTTGCGCGGCAAGCACTTCGACATCTCCGACCGGGTGATGGCGCTGGAATGCCGGATCGCCCCGCCCGGCGGCACCGTCGGCGCGTACTACACCGGCCCGAGCGAGGACTTCTCCCGCCCCGGCCGCATGTGGTGGTCGCTGCCGCAGGGCCGGGACGAGTTCACCACCTGGCGTGAGGTCAGCACCGTCTACCACGAGGGCGCGCCGGGTCACCACCTGCAGATCGCGACCGCGGTCGACCAGTCGGAGTCGCTGAACAAGTACCAGCGGCTGCTCGCGTTCACCTCCGGGCATGCCGAGGGCTGGGCGCTGTACTCCGAGCGGCTCATGGAGGACCTCGGGTTCCTCGCCGACGACGGCGAACTGTTCGGCATGCTGTCCGAGCAGCTGTTCCGCGCCGCGCGGGTGATCGTCGACATCGGCATGCACCTGGAACTGGAGATCCCGGCGGGCACCGGTTTCCACGAGGGCGAGCGGTGGACCCCCGAGCTGGGCCTGGAGTTCATGCTCACCCGCACCGTCACCGACCCGGCCCACGTGCACGACGAGATCGACCGCTACCTGGGCTGGCCGGGGCAGGCACCGTCGTACAAGCTCGGCGAGCGGCTCTGGCTCACCGCCCGCGAGGAGGCCCGCGCGCGGCAGGGCGACGCGTTCGACATCAAGCAGTTCCACACGCGGGCGCTGGCGCTGGGCGGGATGGGGCTGGACACGCTGCGGGAGATGCTGGCCGCCCTGGACTGATCCGCCGCCCCTCTCCCGGCCGTGCTAGGAACGGTCCTTTCCTTGCGAAATTTGCAAGGAAAGGACCGTTCATTGCATCCGGAGGGGGCCTCCGCGTGTCGTAATTCGTGTGCGCCCGGTGCCGCGGCCTTGATACGTTCCCCCTCGTGCACCGGATCTTTCTCGTCACCCCACCACCCGCCTCCTGAGCGGGGTGTCTCCGGCCGCGCGGCGTTCCAGCCGCCCGGCCGATCCGTGCTGCACTGAAGCACCCCGCGTCGTCGACGTCCCTTCCGACAGACACAGACGCAGGAGCGTTTCCCCATGTCCGTTGCCGTACCCACGCGCGCCCGATCGTCGGCCGCGCTCGTCCTCGCCGGGGTCCTCTGGGGGACCGGCGGCCTCGCCGGATCCCTGCTCGCCTCCCGTGCGGGGCTCCATCCGCTGAGCGTCGCCGCGTACCGGCTGCTCATCGGCGGCTTGATCGCCACTGGCTACCTCTGGCTCACCGGAGGCCTTCGCGGTCTTCCCCGCACGCCACAGGCCCGGCGCCGCCTCCTGGCGGTCGGCGGGTTGTTCGCCCTCTTCCAGACCAGCTACTTCGCCTCGGTCTCGCTGAGTTCCGTGAGCGTCGCGACGATGACCACCATCGGCAGCGCGCCGGTCCTGCTCGCCGTCGCGACGGTCGTCAAGACCCGCCGCCTGCCCGGAGCGTGGACGGCGGTGTCCCTGGCCGGCTCGCTCGTCGGCCTCGCGCTGCTGCAATGGACACCAGGGCAAGAGGTCAACGTCGCCGGAGTGTTGTTCGCCCTGCTCGCCGCGGCCGGGTTCGCCGCGCTGACGCTCGTGACCGCCACTCGCGTCGAGGGGCTGGATCCCTTGCCCACCACGGCTTTCGGCTGCCTGATCGGCGGCGCCGCGCTCGCTCCCGCCGCCTTGTGGTTCGGGATGGCCGTGCCGCTTCAGGCCGACGTGCTCGCGCTCGTCCTCTACTTCGGCGTCGTGCCCACGGCGCTGGCGTACGCCGCGTACTTCCGTGGCCTGGAAAGCGCGCATCCGGTGCTGGCGGCGTTGTCCGCCCTGCTCGAACCGCTGACCGCCACGCTGCTGTCCATGGCCGTGCTTGGGGAACGGCTCGGCGCCGTGGGCTGGTGCGGCGCGGTGGTGCTCGTCGCCGCGCTCGCCGTCGCCTACCTGACCTAGAGCGGCAGCGTCCGGCCGAGGATCGCGAAGGGCCGCGGATCCCCGGCGAAGTGGTAGTCCCGCAGCACATCGACGAATCCGACGCGCCGGTACAGGTTCCAGGCCCGGCTGGTGCCTTCCGGCGTGGAAAGGAGGACGTGCGCGCTGGGCACGCCGTCGAGCAGCCGTCGCAGGAGGTCCTCGCCGATCCGCTTCCCCTGGCTTTCGGGGCTGACATGGATCTCGGTGAGCTCGAAGTAGTCGGACATCCAGTGCTCGGCGGCGGCCTGGCCTTCACGGCGGGTCAGGCCGTGGCGGACCTGTTCGTGCCACCACTGGCCGCCGCGGCCCTTGTAGCCGTAGGCGAGCCCGAGCAGGACGCCGTCCGCGTCGAGCGCGGCCATGCAGCGCCAGCCTTCGCGCAGCGCGTGCGTGAGCCACATCGGCGCGCGTTGCTCCGCCGTGCCTTCGGGGTAGCGCATGGCGTTGACGTAGATGGTCAGCGCCTCGGGGAGCCGGGCGCGGAACTCGTCCGCGGACAGCTGGACGTAGCGGGTGCATTCCGAGGACATCGCGGTCACGGGCGCCCATCCTGCCCGTCGCCCGCGACGTCCGCGGGAGTGCCCCCGGTCAGCGCGACGAGGCCGTCGAACGTCGTGGGGTACACCGACTTCGGATGCCCGGCGGCCGCCCAGACGACTTCGTGAGCGCGTAACGCGGTGTCGACGAGGGTGGTCAACGCCTTCGGGTGACCGACCGGGGCGACGCCGCCGATCGGCTGCCCGGTGTGCGCGCGGACGAAATCCGCGTCCGCCTTGCCGATCTCGTCGGCTCCGGTCAGCGAAGCGAGGAGACCGGTGTCGGCGCGGTGCGCGCCGGAGGTCAGGGCGAGCAGGGCAGTTTCGGTGTCGCCGGTGCGGCTTCGGAAGACGAGGCTGTTCGCGATCGCGCCGACCTCGACACCGAGCGCTTCGGCGGCCTGTGCGGCCGTGCGGACTTCGGCGGGGAGGATCCGGATCCCGTCCGCGGCGGCCTGCTGGCCCGCCTCGGCGAGCGCGGCCGCGACCTTGGCCACCGAGGGATGACCGGACTGGTCGATGGTGCTCATACGCCTATGAGATCACGTGGCCGATGCCGTGTCCCGCACCACATGCGGCGATCACTCGGCTACGGGGTTGAGGAAAGGGGCACTTCAGGGTTACATTGGACTTGTTCGAACAGACGTTCGACATTCGGTGAGCGCGCACCGGTAGGTGCCCGGCGCGGGGGCGGGGGAAGCGCCTCGGCGCCGGGCACCGGCCGGCGCTCACGTACAGGAGGAGGGTCGTCATGTCCGTTTCGGTCGTGTCCCCCGACGAAGCCGAGAGGCCGGGGGGCACCGCGCAGCCCGCCCTGCCGATGTCGTTGCGCCCGCCGGCACCACCCGCGGCGGTCTCCTTGTACGCACAGGCGAGGCGGGGGCTCGCCGAAGCCGAGCGGGAAACCGATCCCGCGGAGCGGTTCATCGGGGCCTATCTCGCCGCGCTTCGGGGTGCGGCGGCGGTATTGGAGGCCCGAGGCCGTCCGCACCGGGGCCGTGCCCGGCCGGCGAGCGGCTGGGTGCTGCTCGACTCCGTCGCGCCCGAACTGAAGGAATGGGCGGCGTTCTTCGCGGCCAACTCGGCGACGCGGGCCGCCGCACAGGCGGGGATCACCGGCAAGGTCACCGTGGAACTGGCGGACGAGCTGACGCGAGCGGCCACCGTGTTCCTGGAACTGGTGCGACGGGTGGTGCACGGGCTGCCGATGGGTGATTCGGCGTATGTGGCCTGAGCGGCCGGGAAGAGGGGGTGCCCGATGGCCGGGCAGGCCATGATCGACCAGGGCAGGTTCCTGGAGGTGATCGGCGCCGAAACCGAGCTGATGGCTCACGTGGCGCATACCGCGTCCGCCGACGCGCCGGTCCCGACCTGCCCCGGCTGGACACTCGGCGAGGTCCTCCGGCACGTGGGCAGCGTGTACCGGGTCACCCGCCGCTGGATCACCGACGGGCGGCGTCCCGAGCACTGGCAGCGCAAACCGGGGCCTGGACAGACCCTGGAGGAGTACTTCCGCGAGGGCCGGGACGAACTCGTCGCCGAGCTGTCCGCGCACGATCCGGACGAACTGGCGCCGACCTGGTGGCCCGCGGATCGCAGTTACGGGTTCTGGCGGCGCCGGATGGCGCACGAGACCACGATCCACCGGATCGACGCGGAGAGCGCGGCCGGCCGGGAGGTGTCGGAGATCCCCGAAGAGGTGGCGGTCGACGGGATCGACGAGGCGCTGGTGCTGTGGTTCGGCCAGCGGCTGCCGTTGCTGGGGCTGTCCGGTACCAAGACCGGATCGGTCGGCGTGCGCACCGCGGGCCACACCTGGATCGCCAGGGCGGGCCCCACGGAAACGGTCGCCTGGCGGTGCTCGGCCGAAGAGGCCAGGCGCGCGGACGATCTGATCACCGGGAAGCCGGACAAGATCTACCGCTGGCTCTGGGGCCGGGCGGGTCCGACGGCGGTGACGGTCAGCGGAGACCAGGACATGGCGGGACAACTCTGGGCCCTTCTGCGGCTCGCGACCCGATGACCGGTCGGTGGGGAAGCCAAACCGGTCAGCGCCAGTCGACGGAGCTGAAGATGTGCCTGTGGAGCGACTGAGCACGTGAATCTGCTCGGCTGCCGTTGGTCGCGGGTTCACCTGCGACGAGGAAAGTGTCGGTGGTGCCGTCTAGGTTCACCGGTGTGGTGGCACATCTGGTGAACCTGGTCTTCGACTCGGCCCTTCCCAGAAATCTGGCGGGTTTCTGGGAAGGGCTGTTCAGCTGGGACGCGCCGTTCGATCCGGCGTTCCGTTCCGAAACGCGGCCCAAAGGGCGCAAGAACCGGCTGCATCTGGATCTGGCGAGCCGTTCGCCCGGGCACCAGGCCGAGCTGGTGGACCGTGCGCTGTCCCTCGGCGCCCGGCACATCGACGTCGGCCAGGGGCCGCCGGAGGAGAAACGGGTGCCGTGGGTGGTGCTCGCGGACCCGGAGGGCAACGAGTTCTGCGTCCTCGAGCCGCGAGAGCAGTACGAGGGCACCGGCGCGATCGCGGCGGTCGTCGTCGACGCCCTCGACCCGGAGCGGCTCGCGCGGTTCTGGGCGGCCGCGCTGGGCTGGGAGATCGGCGTCCGGGAAGAGACGATCGTGGGCCTGCGGCCGCCGGACGGTCGCGGCCCCTGGGTCGAGTTTCTCGCCACGAAAGCGGACAAAGTGGAGCGGAACCGGCTGCGCTTCGAGATCGCGCCGGGGCCGGGCGGGAGCCGGGCGGCCGAAGTGCGGCGCCTGCTGGGGCTCGGCGCGATAGGGCGCGGTACGGCGAGACGAGGCACCGTGTTCCTGGTGGATCCGGAGGGCAACGAATTCAGCGTGCTCACACCCCGCTGACGGACACTGAGTGTTTCGCCAGGGTTGCCCGGCGGCGTCGAACGCTGACCTGAGCGAAACACCCGCGCCGTGGGCAGGCAACAACCGGCCGGGACTGTTGAGGCCATGGAGACCTATCGAGCCCGGCCCACCCTGGTTCATCCCGGCGAAGAGACGACGGCCGCGTCGGCCTGGCGTGTCCGGATCCGCGTGGACGACCGGCCCGGCACCCTCGCCAGGATCGCGATCCGGCTGGCCGACCTCGAGTGCAACATCCTCGGGCTGTCGGTGCTGCCGGTGCCCGGCGGCGTGCTCGACGAGATCGTCCTGCGGCCGGCCACCGGTCTGCCGCGGCAGCTGCTCATCGACGCGATCCGCGACGAAGGATGCGAATGCTCCTCCGTCGTCGACGCGGATCTGGCGGAGCTGGTCGATCCGGCCACCGCGACGCTCACCGCTGCCAAACGAGCCGTCGAGGAACCCGGTGGCCTCGCGGAGGTGCTCCGCGGCGTCTTGGCGGCCGACGTCGTCACGAAAGTCCCGTCGATCGAGTCGAACCCGGCCCGCACGGAAGGCGGGCACCGCGCGGTGTTCCCCGCGGGGGACGGCGCCGCGTTCGTCGCACGCCGCCGGTGGTCGCCGTTCGTCGAACTGGAACTCAGCCGCGCCGTCGCGCTGATCGGCCTGGTCGCCGCCGTCCGCGACAACGTGACCGGTCCGACCGTGCTCGACCGGGCCGACGGCGCCGCGATCGTCCTGCGCAAGGGCGTCCCCGGTGACGCGGAAGCGGTGTCCGCCCTGCACCAGAGATGCTCGATGACGACGCTCTTCCACCGCTATCACACCGGGATGCGTGCCGTACCGCGTCGCTGGCTGCACCGGCTCCTGATGCCGCCGCGCGGGATCAGCCTGCTCGCGGTCTGCGGACGCGACGTGATCGGTCTCGGCCAGCTGATCCCGGCGGCCGACGGCGGCGCGGCCGAAGTCTCGCTCCTCGTCGAGGATTCCTGGCAGCGCCAAGGCATCGGCACTGCTTTGCTGGCCCGGCTCGCCACTCTCGCCGTGGCCAAGGGGGAGCGCGAACTCACCGCCGTCTGCCTGCCCGGCGACGACTCCCTCCACCGCACCGCCGCCCGCGTGGGGCTCCGCCCGGAACGCGTCGCCGGCGATTCCGGCACCCTGCGCTTCACGCTTCCCAGCCCCCGCGTTTAGTCCTCTGAATGCGGTACTTGCGCGTGCAACGACCGCGTTCAGAGGACTACTTGCGGTTCCAGAACCAGTCTTTGCCGCGGGCCTCGCCCAGTGCGCGCTTCTTGCGTTCGGGAGTGAGCCGCTCCAGGTACAGCTTGCCGTCGAGGTGATCGGTCTCGTGCTGCAGGCACTGGGCGAGCACGTCGACACCTTCGACCTCGACAGGCTCGTTGCGCAGGTCGACGCCGCGCACCACGGCGTGCTTCGCGCGGACCACCGGGAACCACAGTTCCGGCACCGACAGGCAGCCTTCGCCGATCTCGTGTGTCTCTTCCGACAGTTCGACGATCTCGGGGTTGATCACGTACCCGCTCAGCCCGCCGACGTCGTAGCTGAACACCCGCAGCCCGACCCCGATCTGCGGCGCCGCGAGCCCCGCGCGCCCGGCCGGTTTCACCCCGTCCATCAGATCGGTCACCAGCGACTCGATCTTCTTGTCGAATGTCGTGACCGGGTCGCATACGGTCTTGAGCACGGGATCCCCGAAATAGCGCAGGTCGCGCATCACCATGTTCGAACGTCCTTCTCCGCAGGTCTGAGCCGTGATTCTAGGCCCGCAGGCGAAGTCCCTTGGGAGTCGCCCGGAATCCAGCCTCCTGGAGGACGGCCGAAAGCTCCGAGGTGAGCGCCACCTCGCCGTCGGCCTTCTGCACCGCGAGCTGTCCGAGCCAGCCCTCTCGCACCGCCGTGGACAATGCCCGCGCGGCCGATCGCAACGTCTCCTGATCCTCGGTGAAGCTCAGCAGCGACCGGCCGCCTCGCTCCACGTACATCGCCGGGACACCGTCCACGAGCACCGCCAGCGCACCCGCTTTCCTTGCCGGACGGTGCTTCGTGTCGCCCGTCGCGGCCGGCCACGGCAACGCGGCGCCGTAGGGCTGGGCCGGGTCGGCGGCGGCGAGCACGACGGCGCCTTCGGTGGTCGTGCGCTGGTTCCCGGATTGCGCGCGCAGCCTGTCGACGGCGCCCTTCGCCGCGAACTGCGCCGCACCGAGCCCTTCGACCACGTACCCCCGGATGACCTGGCCCGAATCCTCCATACCACGCAAAACCTTGTAGATCCCGGAAAAACCGCCCGTCACGCGCTCGGTGTCGAGAGCTCCGCGAGTGAGGACGCCGTGCCGCTCCAGGAAGGCCTCGGTCCGCGCGTGGGCGCGCCTGGTCGGATCCGGTTCGCGATCGGGGGTCAGGGCCCAGCGTCCCGCGACCGTCGGCGGCCCGGTGCGCGAAGGCATCGCCGGACGCCCGGCCCGCAGCCGCGCGTACCGGCCGCGAGGAGCCTGCCGCCGCGGTTTGTGCGCCGCGCCGGAACCGGAGACCTGTGCCCGCAGCGGGCCCAGCGTGTCCCCGGTGACCAGCCCGGCCCACACGAGATCCCACAGCGCCGCCACGACTTCGCCGTCGGCCGGCGGGGTTTCGACCAGCGGCGACGCCCGGTCCACGAGCTGGCGGAAGAACTGCGCCCCACCCTCCAAAGTGGACAGAATGGCCTGGTGGAGCGGACCTGAGGGCAGATCGTCGTCGAGATCCGGCAACAGCAGATCGGCGACATCCGTGGGCGCGAGCGCCAGCCAGCCGTCCCCGCCGGACAGCGAACCGCAACCACACCAGGTGACCTCACCCGCCGTGGTGAGCTCGTCGAGCAGCGACGGGGTGTAGCCGGGCAGCCTGCTCGGCAGGATCAGGGACTCGACCGCGCTCGCGGGCAAGGGCGCCCCGGCCAGCTGCTCGACCACGGACAGCACGTCGTCCGCCGTCGGCGCCGACCGCACTCGTGCGCCGATACCGTGCCACGACGGCAAAAACCGGCCCAGTGCCGCCGGTTCGACCGGTTCGACCTCGGCCCGCAGCCGGGCCAGCGATGCCCGCCGGAGCCTGCGCAGCACCGACGCGTCGCAGAACTCGATACCGACGCCGTGGGTCTCCGGATGCCCGACCGGGCTCAGCTCGCCCCGGACCAGCCTGCCCTGCGCGGTCAGCCTGTCCAGCACGCCGGTGACCACGGCCGTCCCGAGCCCGAATCGCTCGGCGGCCTGACGGGCGCTGAACGGGCCACGGCTTCGCGAATAGCGGGAAAGCAGGTCTCCGACCGGATCCTCGACCGGCTCGGTGAACGCCTCCGGCACCCCGACCGGCAGTGCGGTGCCCAGCGCGTCCCGCACCCGGCCCGCGTCCTCGATGGCGATGAAGCGTTCGCCGCCGCCGATACGCACCCGGATCACCCGTCGTGCGGCTTCCAGTTCCTCCAGCCATTCCCGCTGGATGCCGCGCGCCGCGGCCTCCTCGATCGAGAGATCGCCGAGGAACCGCAACAGATCCGCGGCGTCCTCGGCGTTGCGGGCGTGCCTGTCCGGGTCGAGCCGTTGCAGGGAGCGCTCGACCTCGGCGACGACCTCGGCGTCCAGCAGTTCCCGGATCGCCTCGGTGCCGAGCAGTTCGGCCAGCAGCGTCGAATCCAGCGCCAGCGCCGCCGCGCGCCGTTCCGCGAGCGGGGCGTCCGTCTCGTACAGGAACATCCCGACGTAGCCGAAGAGCAGGCTGCGCGCGAACGGGGACGCGGACGGCGTCTCGACCTCGACCAGCTTGACCTTCCGTGACCGGACGTCGGTCATCAGTTCGCGCAGCCCGCCGACGTCGTACACGTCCTGCAGGACTTCCCGCATCGCTTCCAGCACCACGGGGAACCGTTCGTACTTGGCCGCGACCGAAAGCAGCTGGGACGCCCGTTGCCGTTGCTGCCACAGCGGGGTGCGACGGCGCGGATCCCGGCGGGGGAGCAGCAGCGACCGCGCCGCGCATTCCCGGAACCGTGCGGCGAACAGCGCGGAGCCACCGACCTCGGCGACGATCAGCTGCTCGACCTCTTCCGGATCGAGCACCACGTCTTCGACCCCGATGGTGACCTCGGCGCCGTCCATGTCCAGCGCCTCGGGCAGCCGCAGCACGATGCCGTCGTCGGAATGCGCCACCTGGGCGTCGACCCCGCGGTTCTCCCGCAGCCGGGCCGCGATCGCGAGCGCCCACGGCGCGTTGACCTGCGCGCCGAACGGCGAGTGCAGGATGACGCGCCAATCGCCCAGCTCGTCGCGAAACCGTTCCAGGAGCACGGTTTTGTCGTTCGGCACATGGCGGGTGGCCGATTTCTGCTCTTCCAGGTACGCCAGCAGGTTGTCGCACGCGTACTCGTCCAGCCCGGCGATGGCGGCACGTTCCCTGGCCGCCGACGGCTCCGAAGTGGACAGTTCACGGACGAACGCGCCCAGCGCCCGCCCCAGTTCCAACGGGCGGCCCGGGGCGTCGCCCTTCCAGAACGGCATCCGGGCGGGCTCACCCGGCGCGGGGACCACGATCACCCGGTCATGGGTGATGTCGGTGACCCGCCAGGAGGAGGTGCCGAGCAGGATCGTATCCCCGACGCGGGATTCGTAGACCATCTCCTCGTCGAGCTCGCCCACGCGCGACCCCGGTTTGTCGTCGCCGCCCGGCGTCATCACGGTGAACAGGCCGCGGTCGGGGATGGTGCCGCCCGAGGTCACCGCCAGCCGCTGCGAACCCGGACGGCCGTGCAGCTCGCCGCTGACCCTGTCCCAGGTGATCCGGGCGCGCAGCTCGCCGAACTCCTCGCTGGGGTACCGGCCGGCGAGCATGTCGAGCACGGCCAGCAACGCGTCGTCCGGCAGGGATGCGAACGGCGCGGCGCGGCGGGCCAGCGCGGCCAGCTCGTCGACCGTCCACGATTCGAGCGCCACCATCGCCACGATCTGCTGCGCGAGCACGTCCAGCGGATTCCGCGGATACCGCACCGCCTCGATCGCCCCGGACGCCATCCGCTCCGCCACCACCGCACAGGAGACGAGATCGCCCCGGAACTTCGGGAACATCACCCCGCTCGACACCGCGCCGACCTGGTGCCCGGCCCGGCCGACCCGCTGCAGCCCCGAAGCGACCGTCGGCGGCGCCTCGATCTGCACGACGAGATCGACCGCGCCCATGTCGATGCCCAGTTCCAAAGAGGACGTCGCCACGACGCACGCCAGCCGCCCGGACTTGAGCTCCTCTTCCACATGCGTGCGCTGCTCGCGCGACATCGAGCCGTGGTGCGCCCGCGCGATCACCGGCGCCGCGCCGGTGGTGAGCCCGGACTGACCGATCGCCTCGGCCGGATACCGCTGCTCCGGCTCCAGCTCGCTCTGCTCCGCCATGAGTTCGTTGAGCCGGGCCGTCATCCGCTCGGTGAGCCGCCGCGAGTTGGCGAACACGATGGTCGACCGGTGCGCCTGGATCAGTTCGAGGACCCGTTCCTCCACCGCGGGCCAGATCGACGGCCGCCGCGGTGCGCCGTCGATGTCCTCCAGCGAGCCGGGCAAACGCGCGAGGCCGGCGTCGAGGTCCTCGTTCTGCTTCGGCCCCTGTGGACTGTCGAGATCGGCCATGTCCTCGACCGGGACCTCGACGCGGACCTCGATCGTCTTCGCGAGCTTCGGCTGGACGACGGTGACCGGCCTGCCGCCCGCCAGGAACGAGGCGACCTCGTCGATCGGCCGGACCGTCGCCGACAGCCCGATCCGCTGGGCGGGCTTTTCGAGGAGCGCGTCGAGCCGCTCCAGGGACAAGGCCAGATGCGCGCCGCGTTTACCGCCCGCGACCGCGTGCACCTCGTCGATGATCACCGTCTCCACACCGCGCAGCGAATCGCGGGCGGAGGAGGTGAGGATCAGGAACAGCGACTCCGGCGTGGTGACCAGCACGTCCGGCGGGGTCTTGCCGAACGAGCGCCGCTCGGCGGCGGTGGTGTCGCCCGTGCGCATGCCGACGCCGATGTCCGGCACCGGCAGCCCCAGCCGTCGCGACGCCTGCGAGATACCCGCCAGCGGCGCCCGCAGGTTGCGCTGGACGTCGACCGCCAGCGCCTTCAGCGGCGAGACATAGAGGACGCGGCAGCGTTTCCGCGGCTCGGACGGCGGCGGCTCGACCGACAGCCTGTCCAGCGCCCAGAGGAAGGCCGACAACGTCTTGCCCGATCCCGTCGGGGCCACGACCAGCGCGTGTTCCCCGGCGTGCGCGGCACGCCACGCCCCTTCCTGCGCGCGGGTGGGCGCGGCGAAGGCCCCGCTGAACCAGTCCCTGGTCGCGGGGGAGAAGAGGTCGAGTACGTCTGCCACGCTCTCCATAGTGCGCCGGACCACCGACAGTTTCGCTCCGAGGGCTGTGACGAGGCACCCGGTCGGGACGAGATCGGCGGGTTCCGCACGTGCGGTGACCTCGCTCATGGGAGCATCACGGCCAGCGCGGCCGGATCAGTACTCGGGGTGGCCGCCGTTCGTCTGTTGAAGGGGTATGAGCTGTGCGGATCCTGTCGGTGGACCTCGGGACGTCCAACACCGTGGCCGTCCTATCTGCGCACGGGAGGCCGCCACGGGTGGTCGAGGTCGACGGTTCGGCCAACATGCCGTCCGCGGTGTTCGCCACCGAGGACGGCACGATCATGGTCGGCCGCGACGCCGAACGCCGGGCCCGGCTCGACCCGACCCGCTTCGAGCCCAACCCCAAACGCCGTATCGACGAGCAGACGCTCCTGCTGGGCACGGACGTCATCCCGGTCACCGAGGTGCTGGCCGCGATCCTGCGCCGCGTCCTCGACGAGACCACCCGCCAGCTCGGCGGCGAACTGCCCGACGAGGTCCGGCTCACCCACCCCGCGCAGTGGGGACAGACCCGCCGCAACGTGCTGCTGTCCGCCGCCCGGCTCGCCGGGATGGGCGGCAACCTGGTGCTCGTCCCCGAGCCGGTCGCCGCGGCCGCGCATTTCGCGTCGTTCCCCGGCAAGACGCTCGCGCCGGGACAGGCGCTCGCGGTGTACGACCTCGGTGCCGGCACCTTCGACGTCGCGATCGTCGGCGCGACCCAGAACGGCGGCTTCGCCGTCGTCGCCGAAGACGGCCTTCCCGACCTCGGTGGCCTCGACGTCGACCAGGCACTGCTGGTGCACGTGGGCCGCGAGGTCTCGCACAGGGACCCCCAGCGTTGGCAGCGGGTCCTGCGGCCCGAGTCCACTCCGGACCGTCGTACGCGGCGTGCGCTGCAGGAGGACGTGAAGGCGGCGAAGGAAGCCCTCTCGCGTCACCCGCAGACCGAGGTCCCGATGCCGGAGCCGTTCGAGGACGTCCTCGTCACGCGAGGCGAACTCGAAGCGCTGGTGCGGCCATCGATGCTTCGCAGTGTCGAGCTGATGTCGCGAGTGGTCCGCTCGGCCGGGATGACCCCGGACCGGCTCGCCGGTATCTACCTCGTCGGCGGTTCGAGCCGGCTCCCGCTGGTCGGCAGCCTGATCGCGGAGAAGCTCGGCGTCGTCCCCGGCAGCCTCGACCAGCCCGAGACCGCGGTCGCGCTCGGCGCCCAGCACGTCGCTTCCGACGGCATCAGCTCGCGTACGCAGGGCGTCGAAGGGCAGGTCGCGGCGGGAACAGGGGCGCATCAGGTCGGCCCCGGCGCGTCGGGCCCGTATGCGCCGCCGCAGCAGGTCGCGTCGATCCCCGGCTACTCGGGCGGGGGCCCCGGCCAGTCCGGCGGCTTCCCGCAGTCGGGTTATCCGAACAGCGGCCCGCAGCAGGCGCAGCAGCCCGCGCCGACGAATTTCCCGACGTACTCCCTCGCCGGGCAGACCACCGCCGAGAAGGCGCCCGCGAGCAAGAAGAAGCCGCTCGTCATCGGCGCCATCGTGGCCGTCGTGGTGCTGCTCGCCGCCGGGCTCACGTTTTTCCTGACGTCCTCTTCGGCGACGACCTACACGGCCGACGAGTGCAAGGTGCCCGGCGCGGCCGACGACAAGGGCCTCACCGGCTGCCTGCGCCAGCTCGCCGGGAAGATCGCCGACACCGGGGACTGCAAACCCGGGATGGGCAACGGGCCCGCGAAGCCGGCGGAAGACCTCGGCGTGACGTCGACCTGCTCCGCGCCGGGCCGCGCCGGGACCCAGGTGACCTATCTGCAGAGCGACTCGGCGGAGAAGCTCAAGGCCTACACCGACGGACTGCTCAAATCGGCGGGCGGGGACCGCACCGAGGCCAAATGGGTCGGCAACGCGCTGGAAGGCCAGTACTCCTCGGCAGCCGGGCGGAACGCCGCCGTGCTGGTGTTCACCGTGACCGACCGGCCGCTGGTCGGGTTCATCTACCAGGTCCCGGCCGAAGGACAGAGCCCGACGCCGGGTGAGCTGGCCGATTACTTCGAGAAGAGCGTCCAGCCGGGCGAGTAGCCCCTTTTCGCGCGTGAAGGCCCCCTTCCCTCGGCTCAGCCGCGTGAAGGGGGCCTTCACGCGTTTCCCGCCCGGAGCCCGGGCTAGACTCCGCTCGATGCGTATCACGGTCTTCCGGCGGCTGATGGCCGACGAATTCGGTCCCGGACGTGCGGAAACCCTCTCCAGGGATCACGTCTTCGGCGAACTCGGGGGCCGGACCGTCGAACAGGCCCTCGACGCGGGAACCTCGGCCAAGGACGTCTGGCGGGCGGTCTGCGACGCCTTCGAGATCCCGCCCGAGCGGCGCTGACCTCGAAGAACGGACAAGAACCCTAGCGCAACGGCGTGTCGGCGACGGCCTCGAACACACGTTCGTCTATGGTGTTGTCCACAACGGGGTCAGCGATCCACAGCTTGGGCGCGAGGCCTGGAATTGTCGGTGGTCGCCCGTAGCGTCGGACCCGACAGCTCAGAACTGAATCAAGCCCTACCGGCTCAACCAACGAGGTGGACTCCATGGCACCAGCAGCACCCGACAAGGACAAGGCGCTCGAACTGGCCCTCGCCCAGATCGACAAGCAGTACGGCAAGGGCTCGGTCATGCGCCTCGGCGAAGAGGGCCGCGCGCCGATCGAGGTCATCCCCACCGGTGCCATCGCGCTCGACGTCGCGCTCGGGATCGGTGGCCTTCCCCGCGGCCGGGTCATCGAGATCTACGGTCCGGAGTCCTCCGGTAAGACCACCGTCGCCCTGCACGCGGTCGCCAACGCGCAGAAGAACGGCGGCATCGCCGCGTTCATCGACGCGGAGCACGCGCTGGACCCGGAGTACGCCAAGAAGCTCGGCGTCGACACCGACGCGCTGCTGGTCTCCCAGCCGGACACCGGTGAGCAGGCGCTCGAAATCGCGGACATGCTGATCCGTTCCGGCGCGCTCGACATCCTGGTCATCGACTCGGTCGCCGCGCTCGTGCCGCGCGCCGAGATCGAGGGCGAGATGGGTGACAACCACGTCGGCCTGCAGGCCCGGCTGATGAGCCAGGCGCTGCGGAAGATGACCGGTGCGATGAACAACTCCGGTACCACCGCGATCTTCATCAACCAGCTGCGCGAGAAGATCGGCGTCATGTTCGGCTCCCCGGAGACCACGACCGGTGGTAAGGCGCTGAAGTTCTACGCGTCGGTCCGTCTGGACGTTCGCCGGATCGAGACGCTGAAGGATGGCGGCGAGCCCGTCGGCAACCGCACCCGCGTCAAGGTCGTGA
This sequence comes from Amycolatopsis sp. NPDC049868, assembly GCF_044461365.1. Lineage (NCBI taxonomy): Bacteria > Bacillati > Actinomycetota > Actinomycetes > Pseudonocardiales > Pseudonocardiaceae > Amycolatopsis > Amycolatopsis sp. NPDC049868. Next base: position 83,754 of record NZ_JBITKV010000010.1, read on the forward strand.
AGAACAAGGTCGCGCCGCCCTTCAAGCAGGCCGAGTTCGACATCCTCTACGGCAAGGGTGTCTCCCGCGAGGGTTCGTTGATCGACATGGGTGTCGACCAGGGCATCCTGCGCAAGTCCGGCGCTTGGTACACCTACGAGGGCGACCAGCTGGGCCAGGGCAAGGAGAACGCCCGCAAGTTCCTGCTGGACAACCCGGACATCGCCAACGAGATCGAGAAGCGCATCAAGGAGAAGCTCGGCATCGGTGCCGCCGTCGACGCCGAAGCCGCCCCCGCGCCGGTCGACTTCTGAGAGGGGAGGGGGCGTGCTCGCCCTTAACCTTTTCGCCGTGCCTTCTGAGGAGTGAGAGCTGAATGCGTGCGCCCAAAGTGGATCCGGCGGAGCTGCCGCCGGACGAGCGGAGGAAGAAGGCCAAGGAGATCTGCTTCGATCTCCTGGCCGCGCGCCCGCGTTCCACGGAGGAACTGCGTCAAGCCCTCAAGCGCAAGGGCTTCGACGAGGAGACGACGGAGACCCTGCTCGGTAAGCTGGACACGGCAGGGCTCATCAACGACGCCGAGTTCGCCGAGATGTGGGTGCGTTCCCGTCATGCCAACATGGGTCTGGCACGGAACGCCCTCGTAGCCGAACTCAAACGCAAAGGAATCGATGGGGATATCGCCGTCCAGGCCGCCGAAGAGGTGGATCGAGAGGCAGAGGAGCAGCGCGCCCGAGAGCTGGTACGGAAGCGCATGCGCTCCTTGGGCAACGTCGACGAGCAGACGGCGATCCGCCGCCTGCTGGGCTTCCTCGCCCGCAAGGGCTATCCTCAAGGGCTGGCCTACACCGTGATCCGCGACGAACTCCGCGAGTTCGGCGCCGAGTCGGCGTTGCTGGACGACGCCACCCTCGATTGAGCTTCCTCACCTGAGCCGATCACCGGCCGTGCTTGCCCGCACGGCCGGTGTTTTGCGTTCCCGGTGTCGTGAGAGCGGTGTTTCGGGTTCTGGTGGCCTGTATTCGCCTACCCACGGGATTCCGTTTGTCTCGGTGCCCCTTGATCAAGCTCCGCGGCCCGAGCGAGCCCTCGACGCTTCACATACGCCCTTCTCAGACGCGGGTAAGAGGCCTTCACGCGCCTCCGTTGTGACTGCTGGTGCAGGTGGCGCGCACGTGGCGACCCTGAAGGTAGTGAAGGCCTCCTTGAGGGACCCAGAGTCCCTCAAGGAGGCCTTCACGGACCGCGCTGGGGCAAACCGCAGTCTGGAAGCCACATAGGTACCTAAGACACCTTTGGCTCTGACCCGAAACACCACTTACGACAGGTCCGGCCCGGCGAGACCACACCGGTCGCCGGGCTCCTCCCGTCGCAAAGGCCACCGATGAGACGCTCGACGTCCTGAATCCGGCCTTCGCGACAAGCCCCGGCACAGGACGGGCCCAGAAGATCGATCACGACCCGCGATCGACCTCCAGCAAGGCTCTGACCAGCACTGATACGACCGATCAGGAATCGAGAAGCGCCGGAAGCCCGCCGCGAAATAGCGTTACCGGCATGAACTTCATCGACGCGATCACCCTCGAAGTGGCCGACACCGAGGCCGCCGAAAGCTTCTACGCCACCGCCTTCGGGCTCGGCCCCCAGCTTCGCCTGCGGGCTTCGCAGGAGCCGTCCACCGGCTTCCGCGGCTACACCCTTTCCCTCACGGTTTCCCAGCCCGCCAACGCCGACGCGCTCATCGACGCCGCGGTCGCCGCCGGGGCGACCGTGATCAAGCCCGCCGCGAAGTCGATGTGGGGTTACGGCGGCACCATCCAGGCCCCGGACGGCGCGATCTGGAAGATCGCCACCTCGGCCAAGAAGAACACCGCGCCCGCCGCCCGCGAGTTCGACGACATCGTGCTGCTCCTGGGAGTCGCCGATGTGGCCGCGAGCAAGAAGTTCTACGTCGAGCACGGCCTCACCGTGGGCAAGAGCTTCGGCCGCGTGTACGTCGAGTTCGAAGCCGGCTCGGGCCTCGTGAAGCTGGCGCTGTACAAGCGCAAGGCCTTGGCCAAGGACGCCGGCGTGTCCCCCGAGGGCACCGGCTCGCACCGCATCGCGATCTGCGGCGCCGCCCCGTTCACCGACCCGGACGGGTTCGCCTGGGAGACCTCGGCGCTCGCCGCCCAGTCCTGATGTGCCACTTCCGGATGCCCCCGCTCGCCGCTTACCAAGGAGAAAACACCATGAGCACCACGTACGAAGGATTCACGGCCGAAGAGAAGGCCGCGATGAAGGAACACGCCCAGGACATGAAGAAGGCCGCGCGCCGTGGCTCGGCCGCCGACAAGGCCGCGGCGGCGGAGCAGGACGTGGTCGCGAAGATCGCCGAGATGCCCGATGAGGACCGGGTGCTGGCCGAGCTGGTCCACGACGTCGTGAAGGCGAACGCGCCGATGCTCGCGCCGAAGCTCTGGTACGGCCAGCCCGCCTACGCGCTGGACGGCAAGGTCGTCTGCTTCTTCCAAGCGGCGGCCAAATTCAAGACGCGGTACGCCACGCTCGGCTTCAACGAGGCCGCCCAGCTCGACGACGGTGCGATGTGGGCGACGGCCTTCGCGTTGACCGAGGCCACCCCTGCGGTGAAGAAGCGCGTCGCCGCCTTGGTGAAGCAAGCCGTCAGCTGACCGGAGTGGCAGCCCGTTTTACCGCGTGAGTGGCCACACGCGGGACGGCGGCGAAACTCTAGGCTCGGGTGATCACTGGGAGGACGGACATGATCACCATCGAGCCCCTGAAGCCCGAAGACCGCGAAGCCTGGGAACACCTGTTCCGCGCGTACATCGCCTTCTACGAACGTGTTGCGCCGCAAGAGGTCTACGACCGAGCCTGGCGCGAGTTCCGGGCGGGGGAGCGGATGCACGCGCTCGGTGCCCAGGTGGGCGGCGAGCTCGTCGGGATCGTGCATTTCCTGGTACATCCCAGTACTTCCGCGCTCACCGACGTCTGTTACCTGCAAGATCTGTTCACCGCGCCGGAAGCCCGCGGCAAGGGGGTCGCGCGGGCGCTGATCGAGGCCGTCGCGGACTGGGCGCGCACCCGTGAGTGCGGCAGGGTCTACTGGCACACCAAGGAATCCAACGTCACCGCGCGCCGCCTGTACGACCGGGTCGCGGTCAACCGGGGCTTCATCCAGTACCAGTTGCCACTGTGAAGAAAAATGAGGGCCACCCGTCCCAACGAGTGGCCCTCACCGAGCTGGATCAGAGCTTCGAAGCCTCCGCCGCGAAGGCTTCGATCTTCCCGAAGTCCTTGGCTGCCAAGGCATCCTTCGGGGTCAGCCACGAACCGCCGATGCAGCCCACATTGGACAGTGCGAGATAGTCCGGCGCGGTCTTCACGGTGATCCCGCCGGTCGGGCAGAACTTCAGCCCGGGCAGTGGCCCGCCGATCGACTTCAGGTACGCCACACCGCCGCTGGCCTCGGCGGGGAAGAACTTCAGCGCGGTCAGCCCGCGTTCGGCCAGCCGCATCGCCTCCGAAACCGTGCTCGCGCCCGGCAGGAACGGCAGACCGGTGTCGAACGCGGCGTCCAGCACGGCGTCCGTGCAGCCGGGGGTCACCAGGAACTTCGCGCCGGCGTCGGCTGCTTGCTTGGCGTGCTCGGGCGCCGTGACCGTGCCGGCGCCGATGACGATCTCCGGGACCTCCGCGGCGATCCGCTCGATGGAGGCGAGTGCCGCCGGAGTGCGCAGGGTCAGCTCGATCACGCCGATCCCGCCCGCGAGCAGGGCCCGTGCGGTGGGCACGGCGTCGGCGGCGTCGTCGAGTACGACGACGGGCATCACGGGGGACAGGCCGAGCAGGTCGGCGCCGGTGGTCACTGGGTTACCTCCACAGGGGTCAACGTGTGCGCCGGAGCGCCGAAGTGTTCCGGCGTGAGCGGTCCGAACACGCTCGCGCCCTGATCGGCGGGTCCGACCGCGCGGCGCAGCGCCGCGAACAGCTCCCGGCCGGTGCCGGTCCAGGATGCCTCCGAAGGCGGGGAGTCCACCAGTTCACGACGGGCGAGTTCTTCGTCACCCACGAGGATGTCGAGAGTCCCGGCCTTCGCGTCGAGACGGACGACGTCGCCGTCGGCGATCCGCGCGATCGGGCCTCCCGCAGCGGCTTCCGGGGTCACCTGGATCGCGGCGGGGATCTTGCCGGACGCGCCCGACATCCGGCCGTCGGTGAGCAACGCCACCTGGTGCCCGCGGTCCATCAGCACCCCCAGCGCCGGGGTGAGCCCGTGCAGTTCCGGCATCCCGTTGGCCCGCGGGCCCTGCTGACGGATGACCACGACGACGTCGCGGTCCAGCTCACCGGCCGCGAAAGCGTCCTTGAAGGACTGCTGGTCGGTGAAGACCCGCGCCGGGGCCTGCACGACCCGGTGCTCCGGCGCCACCGCCGACACCTTGATCACCGCGCGGCCGAGGTTGCCCGCGACCATCCGCAGCCCGCCGTCGGCGGCGAACGGCCGCCACGCGGGACGCAGGACGTCCTCGTCGAGGCTGCGCGTCGGGACGTCGCGCCAGACCAGTTCGCCCTCGGAAAGGATCGGCTCCTGCCGGTAGCGGTGCAGGCCCGGACCGGCGACGGTCTGGACGTCCTCGTGCAGCAGTCCGGCGTCGAGCAGTGTGCCGACCAGGAACTGGATGCCCCCGGCGGCGTGGAAGTGGTTGATGTCCGCGCTGCCGTTCGGGTACACGCGGGCCAGCAGGGGGATCACCGACGACAGGTCGGAGAAGTCGTCCCACGTCAGCTGGATGCCCGCGGCGGCGGCGATCGCGACGAGGTGCATCGTGTGGTTGGTCGAGCCGCCCGTGGCGAGCAGTGCGATGACGCCGTTGACGACGGCCTTCTCGTCGATCACGCGCGAGACCGGGGTGTACTCCTCACCTCGCGAGAGCTTCACGACGCGGCGCCCGGCCTCTTCGGTGAGCACCCGCCGCAGCGGCGAGTTCGGCTGCACGAAGCTGGCACCCGGCAGGTGCAGGCCCATCACCTCGACGACCATCTGGTTCGAGTTGGCGGTGCCGTAGAAGGTGCACGTTCCCGCCGAGTGGTACGAAGCCGCTTCGGCGTCCAGCAGGTCTTCGCGGGTCGCCTTGCCCTCGGCGTAGAGCTGGCGCACGCGCGCCTTCTCCTTGTTCGGCAGGCCCGAGTTCATCGGTCCGGCGGGCACCAGGATCGCCGGGAGGTGCCCGAAGGACAGCGCCCCGATCAGCAGGCCGGGCACGATCTTGTCGCAGACGCCGAGCAGCAGCGCCGCGTCGAACATGTCGTGGGACAGCGCGATCGCGGTCGACATCGCGATCACCTCGCGGCTGAACAGCGACAGCTCCATCCCCGGGCGGCCCTGGGTGACGCCGTCGCACATCGCGGGCACGCCGCCGGCGAACTGGGCCACCCCGCCGGCCTGGCGGACCGAGCCCTTCAGCATCGCGGGGTATTCCTGCATCGGCTGGTGCGCCGAAAGCATGTCGTTGTAGGACGAGACGATCGCGACGCCCGGCGCCCGCGCGGCGCGCAGTGCCGCTTTGTCGACACCCTCCATCGCGGCGAAGCCGTGGGCGAGATTGCTGCAGTCGAGGCCGCGCCGCACAGGTCCTTCTTCGTGGGCGGCCGCGACGCGCTCGAGGTACGCGGCGCGGGTTTCGGCGCTGCGGGCGGCGATGCGCTCGGTGACTTCGGCGATGATGGGGTGGACGTTCGGGGCGGTGCTCATTGTCCGGCTCCGGATCACTGGGTCGTGGTGGTCCGCGGGACGGCAACGCTGACGTCGCTGGGTCGTGACAGTGGCCACAGTAGCCCAGGGGAAAGCCCGAATCAAAATCGATACAGAAGATCGACTCGCGTGACCTCCGTCACGCCCCTAGGTTCTACTGTGCTACTTGTCACATTGCACAACGCGCGGCAGAGTCGGGATGGCGAGGAATCGCTTGCCCTCTCGGGCTCAAGCGGCCAACCGAACCGACCATCGGGAGGTACCGATGTCCACCACAGAGATCGCCGAGCTTCGGCGAGCCATCGGTCAGCTGAGGCAGTGCGTCGGCGCGCTGCGTTCCCGATACGGCGACGCCTCGGCGGTACGGCGCCTGGCGAACGACGTCGAGCGGCTCGACATCGACGCGACGGATCTCGACACGACCCCGAACGCGGTGCCCGCGCAGGCGAAGGCCGCCGATCGTGTCCAAGTTCCCGATACGCCCTACGACCCGGCGCTGTGGCAAGGCGCCGATGACGAAGGCGTCGGCGGCTACAAGCGCGACCAGCGGTGAGCGCCCCCGCCGGCAATGAGGCCGGACGGGGTACGGGGGTCCGCGCACCGTCGCGGGCCCTGATCGCCGAAAAAACGCTGCGCACCGACCGGTGGTGGCTGTCCCCGCTGCTGACCGTCCTCGGCCTCTCCGCCTTCATCATCTACGCGACGATCAGGTCCTTCGTGCGCACCGCGTACTGGGTGCCCGAGTACCACTACCTGACGCCGTTCTACTCGCCCTGTGTCTCGGAATCCTGCGTCGAAGGCTCCCGGCATTTCGGGGCCTGGATCGGTGAACTGCCGGGCTTCATCCCGCTCGGCTTCCTGGTCCTGCCGTTCCTGCTGGGCTTCCGGCTGACCTGCTACTACTACCGCAAGGCCTACTACCGGGCCGTCTGGTTCTCGCCGCCGGCCTGCGCGGTCGCCGAACCGCACGCGAAGTACACCGGGGAGACCCGGCTGCCGCTGATCATCCAGAACGCCCACCGCTACTTCTTCTACGTGGCCGTGGTCGTCTCGCTGGTCAACACCTACGACGCGATCACCGCGTTCCACGGCAAGACCGGCGGATTCGGTTTCGGGCTCGGCAACATCGTGCTGCTCGGCAACGTGATCCTGTTGTGGGCCTACACGTTGTCATGCCATTCGTGCCGTCACGTGACCGGTGGCAGGCTCAAGCACTTCTCCAAACATCCGGTCCGCTACTGGATCTGGACCCAGGTGACGAAACTCAACACCCGCCATATGGCGCTGGCGTGGACGACGCTCGGCACCCTCGTGCTGACCGACCTCTACGTGATGCTCGTGGCGAGCGGTGCCCTTTCGGATCTGCGGTTCATCAACTAGCGGTGCGGGAATCTCCCGTCCCCGGCGACAAGCTTTGAGGTGGCTCTTTTCATGACCGAGGTCGAACGGCTCAGCTACGACGTGGTGGTGATCGGTGCCGGCGGTGCCGGTCTCCGCGCGGTCATCGAAGCCCGTGAACGTGGCTTCAGCGTCGCGGTGGTGTGCAAATCGCTCTTCGGCAAGGCGCATACGGTGATGGCCGAAGGCGGTTGCGCGGCGTCGATGGGCAACGCGAACTCGAACGACAACTGGCAGGTGCACTTCCGCGACACCATGCGTGGCGGGAAGTTCCTCAACAACTGGCGGATGGCCGAACTCCACGCCAGGGAGGCGCCGGACCGGGTCTGGGAACTGGAGACCTACGGCGCGCTGTTCGACCGCACCGCCGACGGCCGGATCAGCCAGCGCAACTTCGGCGGGCACACGTACCCGCGGCTGGCGCACGTCGGCGACCGCACCGGGCTCGAACTGATCCGCACGATGCAGCAGAAAATCGTTTCGCTGCAACAAGAGGACTTCAAGGAGACCGGTGACTACGAGGCGAGGATCAAGGTTTTCGCCGAATGCACGATCACCGAGCTGCTGACCGAAGACGGCCGGATCTCCGGCGCCTTCGGGTATTGGCGCGAGAGCGGCCGGTTCATCCTGTTCGAGGCGCCGGCGGTGGTGCTGGCGACCGGCGGTATCGGGAAATCCTTCAAGGTCACCTCGAACTCGTGGGAGTACACCGGTGACGGGCACGCGCTGGCGCTGCGGGCCGGGGCGACGCTCATCAACATGGAGTTCGTCCAGTTCCACCCGACGGGCATGGTCTGGCCGCCGAGTGTGAAGGGGATCCTGGTCACCGAAGGCGTCCGCGGTGACGGCGGGGTCCTCAAGAACACCGAGGACAAGCGGTTCATGTTCGAGTACGTCCCCGAGGTGTTCAAGGGGCAGTACGCGGACAGCGAAGAGGAAGCCGACCGCTGGTACACCGACCAGGAGCAGAACCGGCGCACCCCGGACCTGCTGCCGCGTGACGAGGTGGCGCGCGCGATCAACTCCGAGGTCAAGGCGGGCCGGGGATCGCCGCACGGCGGGGTCTTCCTCGACATCGCCAGCAGGCTGCCCGCGGAGGAGATCCGCAAGCGGCTGCCGTCGATGTACCACCAGTTCAAGGAACTCGCCGACGTCGACATCACGAAGGAACCGATGGAGGTCGGACCCACCTGTCACTACGTGATGGGCGGGATCGAGGTCGACCCGGACACCGCGTCGTCGAGCGTGCCGGGGCTGTTCGCCGCCGGCGAGTGCTCGGGCGGGATGCACGGCTCGAACCGGCTCGGCGGCAATTCGCTGTCGGATCTGCTCGTCTTCGGCCGTCGCGCCGGCCTCGGCGCCGCGTCCTACGTCGCGGAGCTGAAGGACCGCCCGAAGGTCAGTCAGTCCGATGTGGACGCCGCCGCGGCGATGGCGCTCGCGCCGTTCGACCCGCCGGGCGACGGTGTCGAGGAGAACCCGTACAGCCTGCACACCGAACTGCAGCAGTCGATGAACGACCTGGTCGGCATCATCCGCAAGGCGGAGGAGATCGAGCGGGCGCTGGAGAAGCTCGGGGAGCTGCGCGAGCGGATCAAGCGGGTCACCGTCGAAGGACACCGGCAGTTCAACCCCGGCTGGCATCTCGCCGTCGACCTGCGGAACATGCTGATGGTCAGCGAATGCGTCGCCAGGGCCGCGCTCACCAGGACCGAGAGCCGGGGCGGGCACACGCGGGACGACCATCCGGGCATGGACGCCCAGTGGCGCAACAAACTCCTGGTCTGCTCGGCGACGCCGGGCGACAACCCGGTGGTGCCGGACATCGGCGTCGAGGTCAAGGCACAGACGCCGCTGCGGCAGGACCTGCTGGAGCTGTTCGAACTCTCCGAGCTCGGGAAGTACTACACCGAAGAAGAACTGACTTCGCACCCCGGGAGTCCGGCATGAGCTACAAGGCGAGTTTCCGGGTCTGGCGCGGCGACGCCGATTCGGGCGAACTGCAGGACTACAGCGTCGAGGTCAACGAGGGCGAGGTCGTCCTCGACATCATCCACCGGTTGCAGGCCACCCAGGCCTCGGATCTGGCGGTGCGGTGGAACTGCAAGGCGGGCAAATGCGGTTCGTGCTCGGCGGAGATCAACGGCAAACCACGGTTGCTGTGCATGACGCGGATGTCGACCTTCACCGAGGACGAGGTCATCACCGTGACACCGATGCGGACCTTCCCGGTGATCCGCGACCTGGTGACCGACGTGTCGTTCAACTACACCAAGGCACGCGAGATCCCGTCGTTCACGCCGCCCCCGGAGCTCAAACCGGGGGAGTACCGGATGCAGCAGGTGGACGTCGAGCGCTCGCAGGAGTTCCGCAAGTGCATCGAGTGCTTCCTGTGCCAGAACACCTGCCACGTGGTGCGTGACCACGAGGAGAACAAGGAGGCCTTCGCCGGGCCCCGGTACCTGATGCGGATCGCCGAACTCGAAATGCACCCCCTCGACGTCGCCGACCGGCGCGACGAGGCGCAGGAGGAGCACGGGCTCGGGTACTGCAACATCACCAAGTGCTGTTCGGACGTGTGCCCGGAGGGCATCCACATCACCGACAACGCGCTGATCCCGATGAAGGAACGCGTCGCGGACCGGAAGTACGACCCCATCGTGTGGCTGGGGAACAAACTGTTCCGGCGGGACAAGTAGCCATTCCTGGTGAGTGGCGAGGGCGGCTCTGACCGTCCTCGCCATTCTTTTTAATCGGTTGCAGCCGCTCCCTTGCCTGTCGCACACTTACCGCACACCGACCGAGGAGGACGCATGACGCAGTACCGCATGGCCTGTCCTTTCCTTGGCATGGAAGAGAAACACGGCTCCACGCCGCCGTCCTAGCCGGACGTCGTATACGCGGAGCCGCCCTTCGGGAAACCGAACCGGGCGGCTTTTCTTTTCGGTGACCCAGATTTCTGGAACGAAGCAGTCCGGTGCGCGGTGCGTGCCGGACTGTGTTCCAGGCCAAGGCGCGTTGGTCCAGCGGAAGGGATACCGGGTTTTCACCCCGGTGACGTGGGTTCGACTCCCACACGCGCTACGCCCCGGCACGGCGGGGAAACCTGTTCCGTCGTACCGGTGCGGCGGTGTGGGGTCCGTGTGTCCCATACCGCCAGACGCGCACGGTCCGGCGACCGGCCGGGATTCATAGCCCCGGCCAGCCTGGCTCGACACCAGGGTGCGCGACTCAAACCTCCTTGCGGGCGCTGTGCACGTCGCCGTCTTCGTGGCGGCGCAGGACGAGGTCCTGGAAACCGTTGTCCCGTAGGCCTTCTTCCAAGTTGAGCCCGTTCGTGGCGACGACCACCAGCAGACCGCCGGTCACCAGGCTCTCGGCGACGCGACCAAGATGGGCGGGGGAGTCCAGGAAGGCCAGGATGATGTCGAAGGCACCCATCACCGGCAGCCGGGCGAGCTGGTGGACCTCGTAGGAGATCCCGACGGGGTCGCGTTCCTCTTCGCGTTGCGCGGCCGCGATCAAGGCCTGATCCGCGTCGACGCCGACTACGCGGCGCGCGCCCTCTCGCCGGAACAGGCGCGGATAGCGGCCATCGCCGCACCCGACGACCAGGACCGCCCTGTTCGCCAGGTCCGGCAGCGCTTCGAGCAGCGTCGCGGCCTGGTCCGCCATACGGCCGACGCTAGCCGAGCGGCTGCTGTCCCGACAGGACCAAGAGGCCTATCCCGAAGTACATGAAGGCCCCCTCCCTGTACTTAGGCGCAAGGAAGGGGGCCTTCATGTACTTCTGTGGAGCTTACAGTGCCCCGCCGCTCGCGTCGTCGCGCTGCAGGACGACGCTCGACGGTGCGGAGTGCACCGGCTTGGCACCGCGGGGTGCCTTCTTTCGCCGCGCCAGCTTGTTCTCCAGCCAGCTCGCGAACTTCGTCAGGAGCAGGTTCAGCACGATGAAGATGATCGCGACGACGATCAGCGTCGGGATCGTGTTGCCGTAGAGACCGGTGAGCGGTCCGGTGCTGCGGATCAGCTCGTTGAAGCCGATGGTCAGCTGGCCCGCCAGTGCGGTGTCCTTGAGGATGACCACCAGCTGGCTCACCAGCGCGGGCAGCATCAGGGTGACCGCCTGCGGCAGCAGGACGGTCATCATGATCTGGGTCTTGCGCATGCCCAGCGCGGACGCGGCCTCACCTTGGCCCCTGGGCAGCGAAAGGATGCCCGCACGGAACACCTCGGCCATGACCGAGCCGTTGTAGAGCACCAGACCCGTCACCGCGGCGAACAGCGGGCGGATCTCGGCGTCGATGTCGGTGTAGAACGCGTAGAACGCTGCGGCGAAGACCATCAGCAGCAGCACCGGGATCGCCCGGAAGAATTCGACGACGGCGCCGACCGGGACCCGCACCCATTTGTGGTCGGACAACCTGCCGATACCCAGCAGCGCGCCGATCGGCAACGCGATCACGATCGACAGCGCCGCGGCCTTCAGGGTGTTGAGCAGACCGGGCACGATGAATTCGGACCAGGTGGAGCCCTTGAGGAAGGGCTCCCACAGCGCGCCGGCCCACTGGTTCTTCTCATCGAAACCCGCGTAGATGTAGTACGCGGCCAGCGCCAGGACGAGCACGAAAAGAACGCTGTAGAGCCAGTTTCGCGCCCGCGCCTTCGGGCCGGGGATGTCGTAGAGGACGGTCTGTGCGCTCATCGCTTGACCTCGACCTTCTTGGCGACCCAGCCCAGCAGCAGGCCGAGGGGGAGGACCAGGATGACGAACCCGATGGCGAACAGGAGGAAGACCAGCAGCAGCGAGTCGGACTCGTTCTCGATCATGTCCGACATCAGCAGAGAGGCCTCCGCCACGCCGATGATCGAGGCGACGGTGGTGTTCTTCAGCAACGCGATCATGACGTTCGCGAGTGGCGCGATCACCGACCGGAACGCCTGCGGGAGCACGATCAGTGTCAGCACCTGGACGAAGCCGAGGCCCAGCGCGCGGGCCGCTTCGGCCTGGCCGACGGGGACGGTGTTGATACCGGACCGCAGCGATTCACAGACGAATGTGGCGGTGTAGGCGATGAAGCCGAGGATCGCGAGCCGGAAGGCGTTGTCCTCCAACGACGTCGTCGAGTCCGACGAGGCCAGGTTGAGCCCCAGGGTGGAGGACAAACCCAGCGACGTGAAGACGATGATCACCGTCAGCGGGGTGTTCCGGAAGATGTTGACGTAGGCGGTGCCGAACGCCCGCATGATCGGAACCGGGCTGACCCGCATCCCCACCAGGATGGTGCCCCAGATCAGGGAACCGATGGCGGAGAAGAAGGTCAGCTTGATCGTCATCCAGAAGGCGCCGAGCAAGTCGTAATTGGGATTGTCGAGGAAATCGAACAAGGTGCTCAACCCAGCCTCGGTATGGGAACGGTGCGCCGCGGTACACGGCGCACCGTTCGATTCCTTCAGTTCAGCGGCTCAGCGAGCCGGGGGTCAGGAGATGGCCGGGGGCTCCGGGATCTTGTAACCCGACGGGCCGACGTTCTTCTCCAGAGCGGCCTTCCAAGCGCCGTCCTGCTGCATCTTCTTGATCGCGTTGTTGATCGCGGTGATGCTCTCGTTGTCGTCCTTCTTCAGGCCGACACCGTACTTCTCGTCGGTGAAGCCCTTGCCGACCAGCTTCAGCTTGCCGGGCTGCTGCGCGGCGTAGCCGGCGAGGATCACGTCATCGGTGGTCATCGCGTCGACGGTCTTGTTGAGCAGCGAGGTGACGCAGTCGGTGTACTTGCCGCGCTCTTCGAGCTGGACTTCCTTGGCGTACTTTTCCTTGACGTTCTGCGCCGGGGTCGAACCCTTGACCGAGCAGAGCTTCTTGTTGCCGGTCAGCGACTCCGGGCCGGTGATGTCGGTGGAGTCGGCGCGGACCAGGAGGTCCTGGTGGGCGATGAAGTACGGGCCCGCGAAGGAGACCTCGTTCTTGCGCTTGTCGGTGATCGAGTAGGTGGCGACGATGAAGTCGACCTCACCCTTCTTGATCAGGTCCTCGCGCTGCGCGGACTGCGCTTCCTTCCAGGTGATCCCCGACTCTTCGACGCCGAGCTCCTTGGCGATGTACTTCGCCACGTCGACGTCGAACCCGGCGTAGGTGCCGTCGGCCTGCTTCTGACCGAGACCGGGCTGGTCGAACTTGATGCCGATGGTCAGCTTCTTGTCGTTCTTGGCCTTCGCCACCACGTTCTTGGCGCCGGAGCCGCTGCCGGTGTCCGACCCGCCGCCACCGCAGGCGGTGAGGGCGAGACCGGCCGCCACGACGGCCGCGCTCATACGCAGAACTCGGTTCAACCGCATTGTTCTCAGTTTCCTTCCGAATCTTGTCCAGCCATACCGGCCGGCGGGGAAGACCTCAGTGGGTCAGGATCTTGCCGAGGAAGTCCTTGGCGCGATCCGTCTTCGGCTTGGTGAAGAAGTCGTCCGGGGTGGAGTCCTCGACGATCTCGCCGTCGGACATGAACACCACCCGGTTCGCCGCGCGCCGCGCGAAGCCCATCTCGTGGGTGACGACGAGCATTGTCATCCCGTCCTTGGCGAGCGTGGTCATCACGTCGAGGACCTCCTGGACCATCTCCGGGTCCAGCGCCGAGGTCGGCTCGTCGAACAGCATCACCTTGGGGCGCATGGCCAGCGCGCGGGCGATCGCCACACGCTGCTGCTGCCCGCCGGAAAGCTGGGCCGGGTACTTGTCGGCCTGGTTGGCGATGCCGACGCGTTCGAGCAGGTCCATCGCGGTCTTGCGGGCCTCGGCCGAGTTGACCTTGCGGACCTTCATCGGCGCGAGCATGACGTTCTCGACGATCGTCTTGTGCGCGAACAGGTTGAACGACTGGAACACCATGCCGACGTCGGCGCGCAGCGCGGCCAGCGCCTTTCCTTCGGCGGGCAGCGGAACACCGTCCACCGCGATCTCGCCGGAGTTGATGGGTTCCAGCCGGTTGATCGCCCGGCACAGCGTCGACTTGCCAGACCCGGACGGCCCGAGCACGACCACGACCTGCCCACGCGGCACCTCGAGGTTGATCTCCTTGAGCACGTGCAGGTCGCCGAAGTACTTGTTCACGGCGGCCGCCTTGATCATCGGCGTCGCCACCTCCGCGGTCATCTGGCCTCCAGGAGCGTTCGTTTGCAGGGGACTGCGGGGTCAGGCACCACGCGATGGCGGAAACCTACTCCCGTCGGACCGCTTGTAAAGACGGCTTGACCAATACTTAGGGTTTCAAGTCCGTATCGTTCTCAAGCCACCGGACGGCCTCGGTCCACCTCCGTCCGGCGCTGATCAGCCTAGACAAAGCAGGGGTGTCCCGTAACCGGGGTCACAACAGATCTGTGACGCATCGTGACCATTACCGCGTGCAGTGGGTCGCTCACAGGGCCATCCGGCCCAGCGGTACGGGCAGCGCGAGGGGTGACTCGCCCCATAGAGTCGTTCTTCACCTCGTCGCGGTGCGGGGACGGCGTGAAAGGGAAAACACGGGTGCGGGTACTGCTGGTGGAGGACGACGACCGGGTCGCGGGTGCCTTGACGCCCGCGCTGACCCGGCGCGGCCTGACGATCAAACGCCTGGCCTCCGGCGCCGGGGTGCTCGATCTGGTGCACGAGGTCGACGTCGTGCTGCTCGACCTGGGGCTCCCCGACATCGACGGGATCGTCCTGTGCCGCCGGATCCGCGCGGTCAGCGACGTCGCGGTGATCGTCGTTTCGGCGCGGGGCGAGGTCGACGACCGGATCCAGGGGTTGCGGTCCGGCGCCGACGACTATCTGGTGAAGCCCTACGACGTGGACGAGCTGGTCGCCCGCGTCGAGGCCGTGCGCCGTCGCCGCGGGGAGCGGCCTGCCGCCCCCGAAGTGCCGGGTGTCATCCGGGCGGGTGATGTCTCCGTCGATATCGGGCGCCATGAGGTGCAGGTGGACGGGCAGCCGGTTTCGTTGTCCCGCAAGGAATTCCAGGTGCTCGCACTGGTGGTCACCGCACGCGGCGCGGTCTGCGCCCGCGACCACGTGCTGAACGAGGTCTGGGGACACCGCGGCCCGGCGGAGAGCCGGTCGCTCGACGTCCACGTCGCCACCCTGCGGACCAAACTCGGCAGGCCCGCGCTGATCGAGACCGTTCGCGGCGTCGGGTACCGGCTCGGCGGCGCCTACGGCCCGGCCGAAGAGGGCTGAGCCGGTGCGCGTCCGGCTCCAGGCGATCGTGCTGACGCTGGTCGCGGCGCTCGTGTTCGGCCTCGGCATCCCGCTCGCGCTCAGCGTGGCGGCCAGTGTGCAGCTCGACCTCTTCCTCGACCGGCTCACCGACACCTCCCGGTTCGCGTCGCTGGCCCAGCGCCCGCTGGTGGAGAACCGGCCGGACCTGATCGAGGACGAACTCCGCCGCTACACCGAGGTCTACGGGGTACCGGTGGCGATCGTCGACCAGGACGGCGAATCCGTCGCCAGAGGGCCGGGTGAGACGGCCGGGATCGACTTCAAGGACCCCGTCATCGCCTCGCATCTGCAGCAGGCGCTGGCCGGGCGGCGTTCGGAACCCGGACCGCTGCTGATGCCGTGGACCACCGAGCCGCTGGTGCTGGCCGAGCCGATCCTGATCGACGGCGAGGTGCGGGGCGCGGTGATCACCGTCTCCTCGACGGACAAGGCGCGCACCGAACTGCTGTGGTGGTGGCTGCTCATCGCGGCGGGGGCGGTGCTGGCGTTCGGGCTCGCGCTGCTGGTCGCGGTGCCGGTGGTGCGCTGGATCCTGGGCCCGGTCCGGCGGCTCGACGACGCCACCGGCGAACTGGTCGCCGCCGTGGTCAGCGGCCGCGAGGTCAAACGGGTGGGGGAGACGGGCGGTCCGCCGGAACTGCGGCAGCTCGAACGCTCCTTCGACCGGATGGCCGCCAGTGTCGACGAGGCGCTGTCGGCGCAGCGCTCGTTCGTCGCCGACGCCTCCCACCAGCTGCGGAACCCGTTGACCGCGTTGAAGATCAGGCTCGGCAACCTCGACGGGCACGTCGACGACGACCTGGCGGCGGCGGACCTCGAAGCCGCCCTCGTCGACGCGCGACGGCTCAACCAGATCCTCGACGATCTCCTTTCGCTGGCCAAGGCCGAAGCCTCGGGTGGCGAACTCGTACCGGTCGGCCTCGACGAGATGGTGGGCGCCCGGGTCGCCGACTGGGCCGTCGTCGGCGCGGCACGCGACATCACCCTGGCCGCGTCCGGGCTGGGCGGCGGGCTGAGGGTGCTCACACCCGCGCGCGGCCTCGAAGTGGTCCTCGACGCGCTGCTGGACAACGCGCTCAAATTCACCGAGCCGGGGACGGAGGTGCGGGTCGACGTCACCACCGCGGACGGGAAGGTGGACATCGCCGTCCGCGACCACGGCCCCGGCCTGCGCGAAGAGGAGCTGGAACGCGCGGCGGACCGGTTCTGGCGCAGCACCGCGCATCAGAACGTGCCCGGCTCCGGCCTCGGCCTGGCGATCGTCACCGAGATCCTGGCCCGATCGGACGGTTCGCTGCGGCTCGGTTCACCCGAGGGCGGCGGCCTCGAAGTGACCGTGACCCTGCCGGTCGCTAGTTCTTGAGCGACCGGAAGTAGCGCAGCGCGCCCGGATGCAGCGGCAGGGGAGCGGTCTCGATGGCGGGATGGATGTCGATCGACAACGCCGCCCCGGCCGCTTTCACCAGCTGCTCCCGCGCGTCGAACAGCCCGCGCACCAGCGCCTCGGCGACGTCGTCGGGCATCGACGTGGGCACCACCAGGAAATTCGGCAGCACGAGCGTGGTCACCGGCGACGGCAGGTTGTAGGCGGTCACCGGGATGGTCGCGGTCCGGTACACCGGGCTGGTGGCCCGCAGCGCGTCCGCGAGGTCGGTGATGTCGAGCAGCCGCAGGCCGACCGTGTGCACCTTCTCGGTGATCGACGGCGTCGGCAGGCCACCCGACCAGATGACGGCGTCGATCTGCCGGTTCTCCAGCGCGGGCAGCGCCTCGGGAAGGCCCAGATTGCGCCGGTCGATCGCACCGGTCAGCCCCGACGCCTTCAGCAGCTGGTTCGAGACGAACTCGACGCCCGAGTCCGGCGAGCCGATCGCGACCTTGCGTCCCCGCAGCTGGGCGAACGACTTGATCGGGGAGTCGGCCCGCACGATGACGTGCAGGTAGTCGTCGTGCACGCGGGCCAGCGCGGCCAGCCCGGCGTTCTTGTCGGCGGCGACGTCGGCGGCCACGAACGCGACGTCGGCCTTCCCCGCGCGCACCCGGTCGACGTTGTCCGGGGAGCCATGCGTCTCCTGGATCTCGGGCCGGTCGGTGTCCAGCTGCGCGGCCCACGCGTCGGCCAGTGCCTCGGCCAGTTTGTCGTAGACGCCGCCGTTGAGCCCCGCCGCGATCCGCACCTTCGTCCCGGACAGATCGGGTCCGCACCCGGTGACCAGGGCACAGACCACGGCGATCACCGCCGCCAGCACCCCTGGTCTCCTCATGAGGGTCGATCGTGCCATGGAACCCCGCCCGCGTACCCTCGAAGGCGAGATGAGCGCGCGCACTTACCAGATCCGCACCTTCGGCTGCCAGATGAACGTGCATGACTCCGAACGTCTTGCCGGGCAGCTCGAGGACGCCGGCTACGTTCCGGGTGACGGCGAGGCCACACCCGACCTGATCGTGTTCAACACCTGCGCCGTGCGGGAGAACGCGGACAACAAGCTGTACGGCACCCTCGGCCATCTGCGCCCGCAGAAGACCGCGAAGCCGGACATGCAGATCGCCGTCGGCGGCTGCCTCGCGCAGAAGGACCGCGGCGAGATCGTCAAGCGCGCGCCCTGGGTCGACGTCGTCTTCGGCACGCACAACATCGGTTCGCTGCCGACGCTGCTGGAGCGCGCGCGGCACAACGCCGAGGCCGAGGTCGAGATCCTCGAATCACTCGAGACCTTCCCTTCGACGCTTCCGGCGAAGCGCGACTCGGCGTACGCGGGCTGGGTGTCGATTTCGGTCGGCTGCAACAACACCTGCACCTTCTGCATCGTCCCGGCGCTGCGCGGCAAGGAACGCGACCGCCGTCCCGGCGAGATCCTGGCCGAGGTCGAGGCGCTCGTCGCCGAAGGTGTGCTGGAGGTGACCCTGCTCGGCCAGAACGTGAACTCCTACGGCGTCGAATTCGGCGACCGGCTCGCGTTCGGGAAGCTGCTGCGCGCCTGCGGTTCGGTGGACGGGCTGGAGCGCGTCCGCTTCACCTCGCCGCATCCGGCGGCCTTCACCGAGGACGTCATCGACGCGATGGCCGAGACGCCGAACGTGTGCCACCAGCTGCACATGCCGCTGCAGTCCGGTTCGGACCGGGTGCTGCGCGAGATGAAGCGGTCTTACCGTTCGGCGCGCTACCTCAAGCTCCTCGACCGCGTGCGCGAGTCTATGCCCGACGCCGCGATCACCACCGACATCATCGTCGGCTTCCCCGGTGAGACCGAGGAGGACTTCCAGGCGACGCTCGACGTCGTCGCGCAGGCACGGTTCTCCAGCGCGTTCACCTTCCAGTACTCGATCCGGCCGGGTACTCCCGCCGCCGAGATGGACGGGCAGCTGCCGAAGGAGGTCGTGCAGGAGCGCTACGAGCGGCTCGTGAAACTGCAGAACGACATCTCCTGGGACGAGAACAAGAAGATCGTCGGACGGCGGGTCGAGCTGCTGGTGGCCTCCGGCGAAGGCCGCAAGGACACCGAGACGCAGCGGATGAGCGGCCGCGCCCGTGACGGCAGGCTCGTCCACTTCACGCCGACGGGGCCGCTGGTGGACCGCTCGGTGCGGCCCGGCGACGTCGTCGAGACCGTGGTGACCTACGGCGCCCCGCACCACCTCGTCGCCGACGGTGACCTGCTGTCGCACCGCCGCACCAAGGCGGGCGACAACTCCGAGGCCGGGCTGCGGCCGAAGACCAACGGCGTGACGCTGGGCCTACCGGGCTTCGGTGCCCCGGCCGTCACGCCGGAACCGGTGAGCGGGTGTGCACTGTGACCGAACCGAAGATCGACGAACTCGCCGCCGAGATCGACGAGGTCGGCGAACGCGCGGCCAAGACGATCGAGCTGGGCAGGCGCGGGTTCACCATCGCCGTGCTGGTGTTCGTGCTGCTGGTCGCCCAGTTGCTGCCCTGGGTCGGCGAGCACGCCGGCTGGGAGGTGCTGCTCGGCAAGGGCGGCGGGATCCCGCAGCTGTTCGCCGCGACCTCCACCGGTATCGGGGTGTTCGTCGGCGCCGTCACGCTGGTGACCCGGCGCTGGTGGCTGGCCTGGGTCTGCGCCGCGGGCGGCTGGTTCGCCTCCGTCGACGGAATGCTCGCGATCTGGTCCCAGCAGTCCTCGCACGCGACCGGCGCGGCCGGTGGCGGTCCGGGCTTCGGGTTGATCGTCGCCTGGATCGCCACCGTCGCGCTGGCCATCTACTGGATGCGTGCCGCCTTCTCGCGGAGCTAGCTGACGCGCAAGGTGAGGTTGCTGGACGTGTACGCGCTCGCGTAGAGCGTCGTTTCGGGGTGGTAGGCCCGCAGCGTGATCACCGCGCTGAAGGAGAAGCTCAGCTTCAGGGAGAACGTCGAGTTGGGCCGGCAGGTCGTGTCGGCGATGTTCACCCACACGCTGCCCTGAAGCTGCTGCACGATGATCGCTTCGAGGGTGTCCGTGCCGTCGGTCCGGGCGCCGTTCAGGGCCTGCAGACTGCCCTTCAGGGTGACCTTCTCGTTGACCTTCGCCTCCTTCTTGCTCAGCGAGGCGTCGAGTTTGACCTTCGTCTTGCCGGCTTCGGGGGAGGCCGGGACCGGGGCCGGGGCACCGGCCGCCGACGCGGCCGGGGCGAGCCCGGCCACCAGAGCACAACTGATCGCCAGGGCGGCGAACGCCCGGCGTACTGGGGGAATCAGTGTCTGGTTCATGATCGAAGTTCAGCACGGTTGAGCGCGGAGAGCGCTCGAATACGCACCAATGAGCGACGTATCCCTCCACAGTGGAGTGACGCGTGCGGCCCCTCCCCGCCCGCGAACGCTATGAACGGTCCGTTCCTTGCAAAATTTGCAAGGAACGGACCGTTCATAGCACTTCAGAGCGCCGAAGACCTACCGGTCCGCGATGGCCGCTTCCGCCGCCTCGAGCCACTCACGCCACTGCGCGGCCTGCTCGTCCGCCTTCTTCGCGCGCCGCTCGTCACCCGCCGCACGGGCCTTGGCCGCCTGCGACTCGAACTGCTCGACCCGCTCGCGGAACTGCGCCGCCCTGGCCTGCGCCTCCGGGTCGGTCCGCCGCCACTTGCTGTCCTCGGCCGACTTGATCGCGTCCTGCACGGCCTTCAGGCGCCCGTCCAGCTCGCGGATACGCTCGCGCGGGACCTTGCCGATCTCGTCCCACTGGTCCTGGATGCGGCGCATGTGCTGCTTCGCCGCCTCCAGGTTCGCGGCGGGATCGATCTTCTCGGCCTCGACGAGGAGCTCTTCCTTCTGCTGCGCGTTGGTCGCGAACTCGGCGTCCCGCTCGGAGAACACCGCGGACCGCCGGGCGAAGAACTTGTCCTGCGCGGCGCGGAACCGCTGCCAGAGCGCCTCGTCGCTGTCCTTGGGCGCGCGGCCGGCGGCCTTCCACTCGGTCATCAGGTCCTTGTAGCGACCCGCCGTCTCACCCCAGTCCGACGACTCCGAGAGCGATTCCGCCTCGGCGATCAGCTCTTCCTTGCGGTGCTTGGCTCCGGCGCGCTGCTTGTCGAGCTCGGCGAAATGCGAGCCGCGGCGGCGGTTGAACGCCTCACGGGCCTTGGAGAACCGCTTCCACAGCTCGTCGTCGGTCTTGCGGTCGACGCCCTTGACGGTCTTCCACTCGTCCAGGATCGCGCGCAGCCGGTCGCCGGCGGCCTTCCACTGGGTCGACTCGGCGGCGAGCTTCTCGGCCTCGTCGGCGAGGGCCTGCTTGCGGACGACGGCGGCCGCGCGGGCCTCCTCGCGCTCCTGCTTGGCCGAGGCCAGCGCCTTCTCGGCGTGGGCGATGACCTGCTCGATGCGGCCGTTCAGCGCGGCGATGTCGCCGACGACGGCGGCTTCGGCGAGGCCGTCGCGCAGCTGCGTGGCCGTCGCCAGCGCGTGCTTCGGGTCGCCCGCGCCGGACTCCAGCCGGGTCTCCAGCAGCTCGACCTCGGTGCGCAGGTCGTCGAAGCGGCGCGCGTAATGGAGCAGACCCTCGTCCGGGCTCCCGGCCTGCCAGACACCGACCGCGCGTTCGCCGTCGGGTGTGGTGACGTAGACCGTTCCTTCTTCGTCGACCCTTCCCCATGCGGACGGGCTGGGCTCGGCGGGCGGCACGGGGGGTGCGGGATGCCCGCCACCGAGCGCGTGCGGTACCGGGTGCGGTGCCGGGGTACCGGTGGACGTGTTCTCCTGGGCCATCGCAGGCTCCTT
Organism: Amycolatopsis sp. NPDC049868; assembly: GCF_044461365.1. Classification (NCBI taxonomy): domain Bacteria; kingdom Bacillati; phylum Actinomycetota; class Actinomycetes; order Pseudonocardiales; family Pseudonocardiaceae; genus Amycolatopsis; species Amycolatopsis sp. NPDC049868. Next base: position 105,348 of record NZ_JBITKV010000010.1, read on the forward strand.
ATCGCCTGTACGCCCGCTGGCGCGGGCGCCCCGCCTAGCGGCGGGGCCGGGTAATGCGTTGCCGTCTTGCTTCGGGGGCATCAACCCCTTGCGGCATTCAAGCAGCTCAGCGTCCACCGTGGAACCGGATGAATCAGCAGAGGGCAGTGATCCTACTTCCGGAGGACCCTCTGTGTCGGTCGGTTGCAGGTCGTAGGTGGCGGGGAAGGTAACGTCGGCGGCCGTGATCCGCCGCCTCGCCGTGCTCCCGCAACCCCCGCTGCTCATCCCCGAACTGGCCGCCGGAGCGGCGGACGAGTGCGCCGAGCTGCGCGAAGCCTGCCTCGCCGCGGCGTGGCGCCTGACCAGCGCTTCACCGGACTGGGTCGTCATCGGCGCGGCCGCCGGCGCGCCCGAAGTGCCGGAACACGCGAGCGGCTCTTTCCGCGGTTTCGGCGTCGACCTCGGAGTCTCACTCAGCCGGGTGACGGCGCCCGAAATCGAGCTGCCGTTGCCCGCGCTCGTCGCCGGCTGGCTTCGCGAGCAGGGTGGCGCGTCGTCCGTTCGTGTCCACCTCGTGGACCCCGCCACCCCCGCTGACCAGTGCGAACAGTTCGCCCGTGCGCTGGGGGAGCACCTCGCCGTGCTCGTTCTCGGCGACGGTTCGAGCAGGCACGGCCCCCGTTCCCCCGGAGGTGAGGACGCGCGCGCGGAAGGTTTCGACGCCGGGATCCGCGACGCGCTGGCCAAGGCCGACACGGGAGCGCTGGCCGCGCTCGACCCCGCCTTGGCCGCCGAGCTCGGGGCCGGAGGCCGGGCGCCCTGGCAGGTCCTCGCCGGTCTGGCGGCTGGCGGTGACTGGGCCGCCGAGGTGCTCTACTCGGCCGCGCCGTTCGGCGTCGGCTACCACGTCGCGGTCTGGGAGCACGCGTGATCCGGCCCGTCGCGGTCGTCGGGCCCACGGCGACCGGGAAGACCGCCCTGGCGGTCGAACTCGCCCTCACCCTGGGGGGTGAGGTGGTCAACGCCGACGCGCTGCAGCTCTACCGCGGGATGGACATCGGGACGGCCAAGGCGACCGTCGAAGAGCGGCGAGGCGTGCCGCATCACCTGCTCGACGTCCTCGACGTCACCGAGACGGCGTCCGTCGCCGCGTACCAGCGCGACGCACGCCGATGCGTCGAAGAACTCCTCGACGCCGGCCGTGTGCCCATTCTCACCGGCGGGTCGGGCCTCTACGTCCAGGCCGTGCTCGACGACCTCAAGTTCCCAGGCACCGATCCGGACGTGCGCGCCAGGCTGACCGCCGAGGCGGACGAAATCGGCGTCGCCGCGATGCATGCCCGGCTCACGGAGCTGGACCCCATCGCCGCGACGGCCATCCTGCCGACCAACAGCCGCCGGATCGTGCGCGCGCTGGAGGTCATCGAGATCACCGGCGAACCGTTCTCGGCGAACCTCCCGAAACCCGGACCGGCGCGCTACGACACCGTCTTGATCGGCATCGATCGCGAACCGGCGGAACTCGACGCCCGCGTCGACCGCCGCGTGGAGCTCATGTTCGAGGCCGGGCTCGTCGACGAGGTCCGGACGTTGCTGGGCCGGGGACTCCGTGACGGGCTCACCGCGTCGAGGGCGCTGGGCTACCAACAGGTGATCGCCGCGCTCGACGGCGACGGTGACTTCGCGGCCGCGTCGGCGGCCACCGCACAGGCCACCCGGAGGTTCGTGCGGAGACAACGTTCCTGGTTCCGGCGGGACAAGCGCATCCGGTGGTTCGACGGCGGTTCGGAGCGGCTGGCCGAGCGCGTCCTCGAAGCGGTGGCCCAGTAATCTTGAAGCCATGGGCGGCATCGAATTCCTCAAGGGACACGGCACACAGAACGATTTCGTGCTGCTTCCCGACCCCGACGGCCGCCTCGAGCTGACCGAAGCGCGAGTGGCCGCGTTGTGCGACCGTCAGCGTGGTCTCGGTGCCGACGGCGTGCTGCGAATCGTGCGCTCGGCGGCTTTGGGTGTGGAGTCCGAAGGCGAATGGTTCATGGACTACCGCAACGCCGACGGGTCCATCGCGGAGATGTGCGGTAACGGCGTCCGGGTTTTCGTCCGTCACCTCGTCGATTCCGGGCTCGTGCCCGAACGCGACTTCGTCATCGGCACCCGCGCCGGTGACCGGCCGGTCGAGATGCACGCCGACGGATCGGTGACCGTGCAGATGGGACCGGCGGCGATCACCGGCACCTCGGTCACCGTCGTCGCGGGCAAGCCGTTCTCCGGTGTCGCGGTGAACGTCGGCAACCCGCACCTGGTCTCGGTCGTCGTCGACGACGTCGACGTGCTCGACCTGCGCGACCAGCCCGACTTCGACTCCGACGTGTTCCCCGACGGCGTGAACCTCGAGTTCATCAACCTGCTGGGCGAAAACGCGCTGAAGATGCGCGTCCACGAGCGCGGCGTCGGCGAGACGCGGTCCTGCGGCACCGGCACGGTCGCCGCGGTCGCCGCCGCCCTGCACCTCGCGGGCACCGACACCGGCGAAGCGACCGTCGACATCCCCGGCGGCCGCGTGGTGGTCGGGATCCGTCGCGGCGGGTCCACGCTGACCGGCCCGGCGGAGATCGTCGCCCGCGGCGAACTCGACGAAACCTGGTGGGACGCGCTCGGTTAGCCGACCGCGATCGGCTCCCTGGGAAGGTCGCGAAGCTTCCGGATCGGTGAGAAGACCACCCACAGCAGCGCGGCCGTCTCGCCGACCGCGACGAACCACAGCGTCCCCCGGATCCCGATCGCCTCGCCCAGCACGCCACCGATCAGACCGCCCAGCGGCAGCATCCCCCACACCACGAAACGCACGCTGGCGTTCATGCGGCCGAGCAGCCGGTCCGGGCAGACGGCCTGCCGGTAGGACACCTGCGCGACGTTGTAGACGATGATCCCGAATCCCGCGATCGCCAGCGCCGCGGGGAACAGCACGATCCGCCAGCCCGGCGCGGCGAGCGGCAGCAACAGCTGGAACGGCCAGGTCAGCAGCGGGACGAACCAGATCGACCGCGCCTGCCCGATCCGGCGGGTGATCCGCCCGGCCAGGATCGCCCCGATGATCCCGCCCACGCCACCGGTCGCCAGCACGATGCCGACGACCGCCGGTGAAAGACCCAGTTCCCGGTGCAGGAACAGGATCTCCACCGTGGTGAAGGCGCCGTTGAACAGATTCGCGGTCGCGGTGCAGGCGACGATCGAGCGCAGGGCCGCGTCGGTGAACACGAACCGCAGCCCTTCGACGATCTGGGGGAGCAGCTTCGCGTCTTCGTGCCGTTCGGGAACCTCTTCGACGGTGCGGATCCGCAGCAGGCAGAGGGCGGAGGTCAGGAAACCCACTCCGGTCATCAGCACGGCGTTGGCCGCGCCCGCCAGCTGCACGAGCCCGCCGCCGATGCCCGGCCCGGTCAGGAACGCGACCGACTGGCTCGCCTGGAGCTTCGCGTTGCCTTCGAGGAGGTGCTCGCGGCCGACCAGCGACGGCAGATACGACTGGTAGGCGACGTCGAAGAACACCGTAGCGACGCCGACGAGCGTGGCGACGATGATCAGTTGCGTCAGCGACAGGACACCCGCCCACCACGCGAGCGGAATGCTGAACAGCAGCGCCGCGCGGACGAAGTCGGCCCGCAGCATGAGCACCCGCCGCCGCATCCGGTCCACCCACACCCCGGCGGGCAGCCCGATGATCAGGAACGCGATGGTCTCGGCCGCGGTCAGCAGCCCCATCTGGAACGGCGTCGCGGCCAGCACGGTGGCCGCGAGCAGGGGAATGACGGTGTGACCGGCGAAAGCGCCGACCTGACTGGCCGTGTCGCCCGCCCAGAGCCGCCGGAAGTCCGCGTGGAAGAAGAGGGAGTCTCTGCGCACGACGCCACCTTGGCGCGAGTGATTGGAAACTGTCAATCACTTTCGGCTCTAGGCTGTCCCGGTGCCCACTCCACGACGTGCCGCCACCGAGGCCGAGATCGCCGCGATGGCCTCCGGAATAAGGCTGCGCATCATCCGGTTGACCTACTCCGAGGCGCTGACCAACAAGGAACTCGCCGAACGGCTCGATCGCGACCCGGCGACGACGCTGCACCACGTGCGCAAACTCGTCGACACAGGGTTCCTCGAAGCGCTCCCGCCGCGACGCGGCACGCGCGGTGCGAAAGAAATTCCGTATCGCTCGACCGGGTTGTCGTGGCATCTTGATTCCTGCGACAGGGGGATCGATCAGGCGATCTTCGAGGCATATCTGGCCGAGATCGCCGACGTGGGATTCGACGAGGTGCAGCAGACGCGCCTGGTCGTCCAGGTGCCGGACGAGCAGATCGCCGAGTTCGAAACACGGCTGATGGAGCTCGTCGACGACTTCATGTCCCGGCCGGTCGACCCGGAAGCGAAACGCACGGCCATCTACCTGTCGAAGTATCCCAGCAGGTAATGAATTCGGTCCCGCCGCCGAAACGTGGGACTATGGAGGCACGATGACGGAACTGACACACAACGATCTGAACGACATGGACCCTTCGACCGGCGAACTGGAGCTCGAGGACCGCGCCTCGCTCCGCCGGGTAGCGGGCCTGTCCACCGAACTCGCGGATGTCACCGAGGTCGAATACCGGCAGTTGCGCCTGGAGCGCGTCGTTCTGGTCGGTGTGTGGACCGAGGGCAGCGCCCTCCAGTCCGAGGCCTCGCTCGCCGAACTCGCGCGGCTCGCCGAAACAGCGGGCTCCGAGGTGCTGGAAGGCCTGGTGCAGCGGCGGATCCGCCCGGATCCCGCCACCTACATCGGCTCGGGCAAGGTCAAGGAGCTGCGGGGGATCGTGGCGGCCACCGGCGCCGACACGGTGATCTGCGACGGTGAGCTTTCTCCCGGCCAGCTGCGTCAGCTGGAGGAGAAGGTCAAGGTGAAGGTCATCGACCGCACCGCCCTGATCCTCGACATCTTCGCGCAGCACGCCCGCTCCAAGGAGGGCAAGGCGCAGGTCGAGCTGGCCCAGCTGCAGTACCTGATCCCGCGGCTTCGCGGGTGGGGTGCGGCGCTGTCCCGGCAGGCCGGTGGCCGGGCGGGCGGCGCCAACGGTGGTGTGGGTCTGCGTGGTCCCGGTGAGACGAAGCTCGAAACCGACCGCCGCCGGATCAACAAGCGCGTGTCCAAGCTGCGCCGTGAGATCGCCGCGATGGACACCATCCGCGAGACCAAACGTGGTCGCCGGGTGGCCAACGAGGTGCCGAGCGTCGCGATCGTCGGCTACACCAACGCCGGCAAGTCGAGCCTGCTCAACGCGCTGACCGGCGCCGGAGTGCTGGTCGAGGACGCGCTGTTCGCCACGCTGGATCCGACGACCCGGCGGGCGCAGACCCCCGACGGCCGCACCTACACGCTGACCGACACCGTCGGTTTCGTCCGGCACCTGCCGCACCAGCTGGTGGACGCGTTCCGGTCGACGCTGGAGGAGGCGGCGAGCGCCGACCTGCTCGTGCACGTCGTCGACGGTGCCGACCCGACGCCGGAGGAGCAGGTCAACGCGGTGCGCGAAGTGCTCGCCGAGATCACGAAGCGCCGTTCCGAGCCGCTCCCGCCGGAGCTGCTGGTGATCAACAAGGCCGACGCCGCCGACGAGGTGTCGCTGGCCAGGTTGCGGCACCAGCTGGCCGGTTCGGTCCAGGTGTCGGCGCGGACCGGCACCGGGATCACGGAGCTGGCCGAGGTGATCGCGGAGCGGCTGCCGAGGCCGGAGGTCGTGGTCGAGGTGCTGATCCCGTACTCGCGGGGCGAACTCGTCTCCCGCGCCCACGCCGACGGCGAGGTGCTGGAGGAAGAGCACGTCGAGACCGGCACGCGGCTGGTCGTCCGCGGCAGGCCCGAGCTGGCCGCGGCGCTGAGCGACTTCCAGACGGACGGTTCGGCTCTGTAGGGCAAGTACGTGAAGGCCCCCTTCATTGCGCTAGACGCAGTGAAGGGGGCCTTCACGTACCTTCACTGATGGTGGTGGTGGATTCGTGACCGACTTCCGGGCATGGTTGGAGGAGTTCGACACTCACCGCTGAAAGTGGCCTTCGCGACATTCCGCCCCATCTCGGCGTCCGCACCGAACTGCGCGCCGTCCCGGACGTCTCCGTAGTGTGGGGCTTCAGGGGTTCCACGGTACGGAGGTGGATGTGCGGGGGATTGTCGCGGCGACGGTCGTGCTGGCGGCGTTCATCGGCGGGACGGCTCCCGCCCTGGCGCAGGAGGTCCCGGCGCCGCAGCCGGTGTGCAAGAACAGCGACTCCCGGCTCAGCGAGCTCTCTGGTCTGGTTTCCGACGGCGAGCACCTGTACGCCCTCAACGACGGCGGGACCAAGACCCAGGTCTTCGTCCTCGGCCGCGACTGCAAGGTCCAGAAGGTCATCTCGGCCGCGACGGACCCGTACGATCCCGAAGACCTCGCCCGTACCGCGGATGGCACCTTCTGGCTTTCCGACACCGGCGACAACCGCAAGCGGCGGGACACGGTGGCACTGATTTCGCTGACGCCGCAAGGCAAAGCGACGCTGCACCGGCTTACGTACCCAGACGGGCAACACGACGTCGAGGCGCTGATCATGGACCGCTCCGGCACGCCGTACCTGATCACCAAAGACCTCTTCGGCGACTCGAAGGTGTACCGGCCGACAGGGCCGCTCGCCAGTCCGGGCCCGACCCCGCTGGAGAGCGTGGGGTCGCTGCAGATCAAAGAGACCTCGACACCCGGCGGACCCGCCGGATCGATCGGCTCGATGACCGTCACAGGCGCGGCGTCAACGGCCGACGGCTCGGTGGTCGCGTTGCGCACCTACACCGACGCCTACCTTTACGCCGTCACCGACGGAGACCTCAAGAGCGCGCTGCAACGTGAGCCCGTGCGCGTTGCCCTGCCGAACGAGAAACAGGGGGAGGCGATCGCCTTCGACCCGGACGGGACGCTGCTGTCCGGCGGGGAGGGCGTCGGCGAGCAGATCCGGGCGGTGAAGGGCGCGGCCGCGCTCGCCGTGGACGCGGCGAAATCCGAGGGCAGCACGTCGGGCGGGACCTCCGCGGCCGGTGGCACGGGCCAGGGGTCCGACTTCCCGTACCTGCAGGTCGGTATCGCCGCGGTCGTCGTGATCGGCGGCCTTCTCCTGGTCGGCAGGCTCCGCAAACGCCGAGCCTGACCGAAGCTTGCCGAGTCTGACCCGTGGTCTTGGGTGACCCGGGATCCCGGCGTGCTCCGGCTCCGGGCTACAGCCTGCGAAGAACGGCGACGACCTTGCCGAGGATCGTGGCGTCGTCACCCGGGATGGGCTCGTACGCCTCGTTGTGCGGCATCAGCCAGATGTGGCCGTCCTTGCGCTTGAATGTCTTGACCGTCGCTTCGCCGTCGATCATCGCCGCCACGATCTCGCCCGGGTCCGCCGTGGGCTGCTGGCGCACGACGACCCAGTCGCCGTCGGTGATGGCGGCGTCGACCATCGAGTCGCCGGTGACGCTGAGCAGGAACAGCTCACCCTCGCCGACGATCTCCCTCGGCAGCGGGAAGACGTCTTCGATCGCCTGCTCCGCCAGCACGGGGCCACCGGCCGCGATCCGGCCGACGAGCGGCACGTACGCGGCCTTCGCGGCCGACTGCGGCTGCTCGACGTCGATGCCCATCGGGTTGTCGTCCGTCGTGGCGAGTACACCCACCGCGCGCGGGCGGTTCGGGTCGCGTCGCAGATAACCCTTGCGCTGCAGGGCCTGCAACTGGTGCGACACCGACGAAGTGGAGGTCAGCCCGACCGCCTCGCCGATCTCACGCACACTCGGCGGGTAGCCGAACCGGCTCACCCACAGTTTGATCACGTCGAGCACCTGCTGCTGCCGCACGGTCAGGGTCTCGTCCACCTCGTAGACCTCGGGCAAGGCGCGCACCTTGCCCGAGCCCCTAGGCGCGTTCCCCGCCTTGCTCTCCTTAGCCACCGTCTCGCTCCTTCATCTCCTGCGTCGCCTCCCAGTACGTCCGGTCGCCCGGACCGACTTCGCGTGTCTTCGCCGGTGGCGGACGATCTTCCCCGCCCACGGCACCGGCGGCGTCCGCGCAGCAGACGCCCTGGTCAACGACGTTAGCCCGCCGGGACGACGATTTCAAACATCTGTTCGATGGACACGCCGTGTCGCTCGATTTTTGTCGGTGGGAGGTGGTACACATTCGCACGGGCGTTCGATAGAACGCGTGTTCGATCTTGATGCCGGGTCCCGGCCCGGCGGCGAGTGCAGCAGGACTGCGAGGAGGTTCCGATGTCGATTCTGGCCGATCGAGGACTGGTGCGGCCCAGTTCCCCCGGGCCCGTTCCGGCAGGGGTGACCCGGCCCGTACGAGTGGTTCGGGGCAGGCGTGCCGAGCCCTTGCGCCCGCCGACCAGGGCGCGGGTCGTGGCGGGTCGTCGCCCCGGTGTCGCCACCGTTGCCCCAGCGTGCCCGGCGCCGCGACGGCTCCCGCTCAGGTGGCCGTCCCTCGCCGGGATGGCCTTGCTCGTCGCCGGAGTCGTCACCGGATTGGGTCTGTTCTTGGCCGGTGTTCCCGGCGCCGCGGTGCCCGAACGGACCACGACGGTGTCCGTTTCCGCGGGCGAGACGCTGACGGATATCGCGGCGCGATTCGCGCCAGGCAGTGACACTGGCGCGGTCGTCGCCCGGATCAAGGAGCTCAACTCCCTGGAAGACGTCGTTCTCGTGCCCGGGCTGCCGCTCACGGTCCCCGTCGCGGCCGAGGTCGCGGAAGGTGGGAGGTGATTCCGAAGGGTGCTCTCACCCGTCGTGGGTGAGCTCCTCTTTCGTGTCTGATCGACCCGGCCGTTGCGCTTGCGTGCGTCCGACCAGCGATCTAGTCTCCACCGCTATATGTAGTAGTTACATGGCTGTAGTTGGTCCATAGCTTGGGGTAGACTCGGTACCAGTTGTCCACAGCTGGCCGGTGTTCACCCACCGGATGTCCACAGATCGATCCACATGTCGATCTTTTCCGTCGTTGCGTGGCGACGGGGCGGGCGTCCACTCGGGACCGGCCGGCGCGGAGGGGAAGGTGATCGGCGGATGAGGTGCCCGTTCTGCCGGCATGCGGACTCTCGGGTCGTCGACTCCCGAGAGGTGGATGAGGGTCAGGCGATCCGGCGGAGGCGCTCCTGCGCCGCTTGCGGCCGGCGCTTCACCACCTCGGAGACGATGGTGCTCGCCGTCGTCAAACGATCCGGGGTCACCGAGCAGTTCAGCCGGGACAAGGTTGTCCGGGGGGTGCGCCGCGCCTGCCAGGGCAGGCCGGTCGACGACGACGCGTTGCAGCAGCTCGCGCAGCGGGTCGAGGAATCGATCCGGTCGGCGGGGCTGGCGGAGATCCCGAGTCACGAGGTCGGCCTGGCGATCCTGGGCCCCCTGCGCGAACTCGACGGCGTCGCCTACCTCCGGTTCGCCAGTGTCTACCGCTCCTTCTCCTCGGTCGAGGACTTCGAGAAGGAGATCTCGGACCTCCGCGAGGCCATGGCTGCCACACCGGACGAGAGCGATCGAGACGCGAAAGACGGCTGATGCCGCCTCCCGCGTGGGAGTGAGGGAAAGACCCATGACCGAGACCGTGGGAACAGGTAACCCGGCCACAGCGCGGACGAATGGGAAGAAGAAGCAGCCAGGCGGGCTCGCCGTGCGCCGCGTCTTCACCACCGAGGGCGTCCACCCGTACGACCAGGTCACCTGGGAGAACCGGGACGTCGTGATGACGAACTGGCGCGACGGCACGGTCAACTTCGAGCAACGCGGTGTCGAGTTCCCCGACTTCTGGTCGGTCAACGCGACGAACATCGTCACGAGCAAGTACTTCCGCGGTGCCGTGGGCACGCCTCAGCGCGAGCAGAGCTTGAAGCAGCTGATCGACCGCGTCGTGCACTCCTACGCCAACGCCGGTCGCGAACACGGCTACTTCGCGAGCCCCGCCGACGCCGAGGTCTTCGAGCACGAGCTGACCTGGATGCTGCTGCACCAGGTGTTCAGCTTCAACTCGCCGGTGTGGTTCAACGTCGGCACGTCGTCGAGGCAGCAGGTCAGCGCGTGCTTCATCCTCGCGGTCGACGACACCATGGAGTCGATCCTCAACTGGTACCGCGAAGAGGGCCTGATCTTCAAGGGCGGCTCCGGTGCCGGCCTGAACCTCTCCCGCATCCGGTCCTCGCGTGAGCTGCTGTCCTCCGGCGGCACCGCGTCCGGTCCGGTCTCCTTCATGCGCGGTGCCGACGCCTCCGCGGGCACCATCAAGTCCGGTGGCGCCACCCGGCGCGCGGCGAAGATGGTCGTGCTCGACGTCGACCACCCGGACGTCGAAGAGTTCGTGCAGACCAAGGCCCGCGAAGAGGAGAAGATCAAGGTCCTTCGCGACGCCGGGTTCGACATGGACCTTTCCGGTTCGGACATCGCGTCCGTCCAGTACCAGAACGCGAACAACTCGGTCCGCGTCTCCGACGAGTTCATGCAGGCCGTCGAGACCGAGGGCGACTTCGGCCTGCGGTCCCGGACGACCGGCGAGGTCATCGACCGGGTCGACGCCAAGAAGCTGTTCCGCACCATCGCGCAGGCCGCCTGGGAATGCGCCGATCCGGGACTGCAGTACGACGACACGATCAACGACTGGCACACCTGCCCCGAATCGGGCCGGATCACCGCGTCCAACCCGTGTTCGGAGTACATGCACCTGGACAACTCCAGCTGCAACCTCGCCTCGCTGAACCTGCTCAAGTTCGCCACCGAGGACGGCGGTTTCGACGCGCCGTTGTTCGCGAAGGCCGTCGAGCTGGTCATCACCGCGATGGACATCTCGATCTGCTTCGCCGACTTCCCGACCGAGGCGATCGGCGACACCACGCGCAAGTTCCGCCAGCTGGGCATCGGCTACGCGAACCTCGGCGCGCTGCTGATGGCGCTCGGCCACGCGTACGACTCCGATGGCGGCCGCGCGCTCGCCGCCGCGATCACGTCGCTGATGACCGGTGTCTCGTATCGGCGTTCCGCCGAACTCGCCGCGGTCGTCGGGCCGTACGAGGGTTACGCGCGCAACGCCGAGGCGCACCAGCGGGTCATGCGCAAGCACGCCGCCGCCAACGAACTGGTGCGGACCTACCACTCGAACGACGCCGCGGTCCGCGCGCTCGCGACCCAGGAATGGAAGCACGGCATCGAACTGGGCGAGAAGAGCGGCTGGCGCAACGCGCAGGCGTCCGTGCTCGCACCCACCGGCACCATCGGCTTCATGATGGACTGCGACACGACCGGCATCGAGCCGGACTTCTCGCTGGTCAAGTTCAAGAAGCTGGTCGGCGGCGGCTCGATGCAGATCGTCAACCAGACGATTCCCCGCGCGCTGGCCGCGCTCGGCTACCAGGGCGAGCAGATCGAAGCGATCGTCGAGTACATCGCCCAGCACGGCCACGTCGTCGACGCTCCCGGCCTCCGCCAGGAGCACTACGAAGTGTTCGACTGCGCGGTGGGGGAGCGGTCCATCGCGCCGATGGGGCACGTCCGGATGATGGCCGCGGTGCAGCCGTTCCTGTCGGGCGCGATCTCCAAGACGGTCAACATGCCGGAGTCGGCGACCGTCGAGGAGGTCGAGGAGATCTACTTCCAGGGCTGGAAGTACGGCCTCAAGGCGCTCGCGATCTACCGCGACAACTGCAAGGTCGGCCAGCCGCTGTCCACCGGCAAGAAGGAGAAGGCCGAACCCGAGGCCGAAAAGGTCGTCGAGTACCGGCCGGTGCGCAAGCGCCTGCCGAAGAAGCGCCCGAGCCAGACGGTGTCGTTCACCGTCGGCGGCGCCGAGGGCTACCTGCACGCGGGTTCGTACCCGGACGACGGCCTCGGCGAGATCTTCGTGAAGCTCGGCAAGCAGGGATCGACCCTCTCGGGCGTGATGGACGCGTTCTCGATGTCGATCTCCGTCGGCCTGCAGCACGGGATCCCGCTGGAGTTCTACGTTTCGAAGTTCTCCAACCTGCGCTTCGAGCCCGCCGGCATGACCGACGACCCGGACATCCGCATCGCCACCAGCGTCATGGACTACCTGTTCCGCAGGCTGGCGCTGGACTACCTGCCGTACGAGAAGCGCTCGCAGCTCGGCATCTTCACCGCCGACGAACGTTCGGCACAGGTCGAGGCGAACTACGGCGCCGCTCCCGTCGCGGAACCGGAGAACGTCGACCTCGACGCCCTTCGGTCCACTGTGGACTCCTCGGCCGCGGAACCCGCCAAGGTCGCGCACTCGACGGCGGAGCTGGTGGAACTGAACCTCGGCACCGCCTCCGACGCGCCGCTCTGCATGACCTGCGGCACGAAGATGCGGCCCGCCGGTTCGTGCTACGCCTGCGAAGGGTGCGGGGCGACCTCCGGCTGCAGCTGATCCTCGACGGCCTGCTTCGGTGGTTGTCCGCCGAAGCAGGCCGTCGGCGAACTCGGTTGTCCGGTAGCCGCTCCGCTGCTGGACTGGTCTCGTGTTCGATGTCCGTTGGGAACGGCCGCTGCATCAGGCCGGTTCGCCGTCCGCGATGGCGGTCACCGCACGCCACCTGGTCGTGCACGAGCGGAACACGAGATTGGTCGGTCTCGAGTCCGCTGATGGTTCGGTGCGCTGGGACGTCCCGATCGGGACCTGGCCACGTGCGGTCGTGGTCGAAGAACCGTACTGCCTGGTCATCCCGCAGAACGACAGCAGACTGCGCTGCCTGGACGTCGAAACCGGTGAGGACGTCTGGCAGGTAGAGCTGGGCGCGTTCGCCGGTCATGTGTCAGTGAACGAAGACGTTGTCCTCGTGGGCGGCTGGCGCGGCTACACACCACTGTCCGCGGTGGACCTCCACACCGGCGGTCTGCGCTGGCGGGCGAAGAATCGTGGCGCCACGGCACTTCCGGCCGCCACCGCTGACGGATTCCTGCTCGGAGAGCCGGATGGCGACCGTGTGTGCTTGATCGATCGGGGTGACGGCAGGGAATTGGCGACGTGGTCCTCGCCTGGGCCGCTCGTCGGACCAGACACCGGGGCCGCCTTCGTCCCGGACGGTGCAGGCGGTTTCCTGGTGCGATGCGGCGATCGCTCGGTCGTGCGTATCCGTTTGTCCGAAAAGAGAGCCGAGACGCTGGTCCGTACCGGGCATGAGCTCTTGCCCAGAGCAGTGGAGCGGTGCGGTGGCCTGCTGTGGCTGGCCGAGCGGCGCGGTGGCTACACGGTGGTCGGTGTGTCGGATGGGACAGCGCGATGGAGGATCGACCACGACCGGCGATTCGTGTCTTCGGTCGCGCCCGTCGACGGAGGATTCGCGATCGCCGACGAGGGCGGATCATTGTTCCGGATCGACTCGGCCGGAGGGGTGAGTGCGCGTGTCCGGATCACCCAGCGGATCGGGGCTCTTTGCGAGCAAATGCCTTCGAGGCTCGTTCTGCTCGCGAAGGGGTCCTTGCTGGTTGTCGACGCTAGGAGGCCCCGATGACTGGTAACGACGAGATCGTCGACCCGTTCGGCACGCTCGGCCAGGCCCTGTGGATCTGCGGCGGTCAATGGGCCGGGAAGTCCACCGTCTCCCGCCTGCTCGCACGCCGCCACGGCATCACCGTCTACCACTACGATTTCCACGACGCCCGCGCCCATCAGGACCGCCGCATCGCCCACCGCGTCCGGAACGGTTCACCCGTCGCGGACCCCGCCCCCGAGACCGTGTGGGTCGAGCCCACACCCGAACGGATGGCCGCCGACACGATAGCCGGGTTCCCGGTGCGGTTCGCCTGGGCGCTGGACGATCTGCGCGCGCTGGTGTCCGGGCGCCCGATCCTCGCTGAGGGCTGGGGGTTGCGCCCGGAACTGGTCGCGCCGCTGCTGGACTCACCGCGGCGGATGATCGTGATGGTGCCCACCGACGACTTCCGCGAGCATCAGCTCAGCGTGCTGCCCCGGGCCGCCGCGGTGGCGCACCGGGTCAGCGACCCCGAGCGAGCGCAGCGCAACCGGGTCGAGCGAGACCGGCTTGTCGCCGAGGATGCGGTGCGTACCGCGACCGGGCTCGGTATCCGGGTGCTGTGGGTCGACGGTTCGAAGGACGCCGAGGCGATCGCGGACGTCGTCGCCGAGCACTTCGGTCCCTACCTGATCTGAGCGAGATCGACGACCAGGGCGGCCGCGGCCAGCGCGAGGAGTATGCCGGGGAGGGCGATGGTCCTGAAGACGCGGGCGCGCACGTGGGTGAGGACGGCGCCGAAGTAGAAGAGCACGAGCCCGATGGCCGCCGCGGTCCCGAGGAACGGCACGCCGAACAGACCGAGCAGCAGCCCGGCCGCGCCGGCCGCCTTCAGGGAGCCCAGCATCGGGATCCAGGACTCGGGCACGTTGACCGCCGCGGAGTTCTTGAGAACGACCGGTGAGCGGGTCAGGTCGGCGACGGCGATCCAGACGTTGATCGCGATCGTCGCGATGGTCACGATGAGATATGCGGTGAACATGCCCTCTGGACGAGGCTCGCTCCTGGAATGTGACAGCGGGTCAGGATCGCCAGCGTTCGAGCATCGCGTCGATGGCAGGCCGGATGCGGTCGCGGGCAGCCTGGCGTTCCACGCCCGCCATGAGGAGGTCGTCGTACTCGGTGTCCAGATGCCGGATCGAGGCGACGACGGCGAGGAACACCGGTCGTTCGGCCAGTTCCCGCCCGGCGGCGGAGCGGCCCACCCTGCCGCTGCCGCGCAGGCCCGCGTGTTCGGCGATGGCGCGCGCTCGCTCCGGCGGGCAGCCGGGGAACATCTCGGTGATCGCGGTGTGGAACCGGGCGGTGAACTCGACGTCTTCGTGGGCACGGCGTTCGCGGTCGCGGCCGCGGCGTCGTTCCCGGATGTCCTCGTCGGCGAGACATTGTTCTTCGGCGCTGCGCAACGCCGCGTCCTCGACCAGGATCCCTTGCCGCTCACTGCGTTTCCGTGACCGGTTGAAGCGGATGACGACGGCGGAAAGCCGGCTCGCCTTCTTCGCCCGCCGGGTCAGCGCGGTGTCGCCCGAGGGGAGGAAGACCAGGTGCCCGAGGTCGGCGCAGTCGAGGCAGTACGGTTTTTCGTTCTCGAAGAACAACAAGTCGCCGGTGCCGCCGCAGTCGGCGCAAATCCAGTCCTTCAACGCCACGGAGACGATGAGATCCGGCGCCTTCTTCTGCCGGGCCACGACTTGAGCCCGTTTGGCCTCGGACAGCCCCGGCATGATCCACTGCGTCCGGAACAAGGATTCGAGACCGGCCAGTTCACCCGAGGTGGCTTTCAGCGTGGCTCGGTCGCGAGTCGCTCCGACGTGCTCTATCTCCGTGCTTTCGAGGTCTTTTTCCTTCGCCCAGCGCTGAAGCGTGTTCAGGGCGAAGGTCAGCTTCTCCGGGGCCACCGACAACGCCGCTGTCAGCACGGGGACCCGGCCGCGGTGCCAGGCGTCGACGACGTTCTCCGAGAGCCAGCCGATGCCGGTCAGGATGCCGAGCGCGGTCACCGACTTCTTTTTGGCCAGCAGCTTTTCCGCCGTCTCGACGACGCGTTGCTCCAGTTTCGCTTCACCCTGCATCGCCGGGAATCCTAGCGATCACGCGGTTTCGGTGCGGGCCCGGTACGCCCTGATCTTGGCGCGGTTGCCGCAGCGCTCCATCGAGCACCAGCGGCGGTTGCCCGACCGCGAGGTGTCGAAGAACAGCAGGTGGCAGTCGCTCGCGGAACATGCGCGGACGCGGCCGGAGCGCTCGCCCGCGACCAGGCCGATGGCGTCGCGGGCGACGGCGCCGAGGAGTTGCTTCCCGGTGACGGGCGGCGCCCAGGCGAGCCGCCGTGTCTCCAGGTCGACGAGTGGCCTCGGGGTGGCTTCGGTCGCGCTGTTCAGCACGGCGAGGTCGTCGTCCGACGGTTCTTCGCCCCGCGCGAGGGCGGGTGCGACGCGGTAGAGCGTGTCCCGCAGTCGCTTGAGCGCGGTGAGTTCGGCGGGCCGGATCCGGACGTCGGTCAGGGGAGCGGTCAGCGCCAGTCGGGAGCCGGTGAACCAGTCGGCGAGGGCGGACGGCGTATGCGCTATCTCGTACCGCTCGTACGGGCCGGGGCCGCCGGTCAGCATGAGTTCGAGGCTGAGGCTGCCCGGATCGAACCGGTACCGCTCACCCTGGGCGTTGACGAGCAGTCTTGTTCCCGGAGTCATGTAACCACTATAGTCGGTTTCAGAAACCAGGTAAGACGGTTACGGCGGAGGCGCGATGATCGGCAAGACGAAGGACGCGGGCTGGGAGATCGGCGTGTCCAAGACGGTGGCGTATCCGCTGGACGAGGTTTGGGAGTATCTCTCGGGTCCGGGCCTGGTGGCCTGGCTGGGCGATGTGCGGCTGGAGCCGGAGAAGGGCGCGCCGTACGAGACGGCCGACGGCACCGTCGGCGAGGTCCGCGGTTACCGCGAACGCGAGAAGATCCGCCTCACCTGGCGGCCGAGGGACTGGGATCACGAGAGCACGGTCCAGGTGGGGCTTCGTCCGGCCGGGCCGGGCAAGACGACCGTGGTCTTCCATCAGGAGCGGCTCACTGGCCCGGAAGAGCGCGCCGCGCAGCGCGAGCACTGGCAGGCCGTGATGAAGCTGGTCGTCGACGGTCTCGCCGGCTGATCAGGAGAGCGTTCGCCGGGCGAGCTCGGCCAGGGTGTCGGTGATCCGTTCGACGCTCAGGCCGAGCTCGCCCGTTTGATGCAGGAACACCTCGACGGCGAGCGGTGCCAGCAGGATGTCGGCGAGCGCGTCCGGATCCCGCGTGTTCGCCTGCTCGGCGAGATGACGGACATGGGTGCGCCACAGCCGGTACGGCCCGGTGGTGAACCGCGAGTGTCCGACCTCGGTGCCGAGGACGAGATGCGCGTGCCGGGCGAGCAGGCCGATCATCGCCGCGTAGAAGGCGGCCAGCCGTTCGGCGGGCGGTGCGCCGGGCCCCAGAGGGGGAGGGCCGGTGAGCAGTCGCTCCTGCAGTTCCCGCTCGTGTTCGTCCAGCAGGGCCACGGCGATCGCCGACCGGTCCGGGTAGCGGCGGTACAGCGTCGCGCGGCCGACTCCGGCCGCTTTGGCGATGTCCTCCATGGTGACGTCGGCCGCCGGGCGTGCGGCGAAGAGCTCCTCGGCGGCCTCCAGGATCTTCGCGCGGTTACGGGCGGCGTCCGAGCGTTCCCGTCTCGGGCCGTTCGCGAGCAGGTCTTCCGGCATGTTCCGCAGCCTAGGGAATATCCGGACGCGGCGTCCACTTGTACTCGGCGAAGCAAGTGGACGACGTGTCCACTTCCTGGTCCGGGAGGCCCCGATGAGCCACCTTCTCCACCTCGACTCCAGTGCCCGCAGCGCGTCGTTCTCCCGCGAGCTGAGTGCGCGTTTCGCCGATGTCTGGCGTGCCGCGAACCCGGGCGCGGGCTACACCTACCGCGACGTGGCCGCCGACCCGGTGCCGCCGATCGGCCAGGCCTGGACCGAGATCTGCGACGCCCTCCTCCAGGCGGGGATCACCGATCCGGACGGCTACGCCTCCGTGGTGAAGACGCCGGAGCAGCGCGAGGCCTGGGCGGTCATCGAGCCGCTCCTGGCCGAACTGCTCGCCGCCGACGTCGTGCTGATCGGGGCGCCGATGTACAACTTCTCGATCCCCGCGACGCTCAAGCTGTGGATCGACCAGGTGACGTTCCCCAAGATGTCCTTGGCGGGCAAGGCTTTCGTGGTCGCGGGAGCGCGTGGCGGCAGCTACCTGCCGGGCACGCCGCGCGAGCCGGTCGACCACCACGAGCGCTACCTGCGCGACTTCTTCGCCGGGCACTACGACGTCCGGGACGTCACGTTCCTGCACTCCGAACTGACGAACGCCCTGGTCGACCCGCGGCTGAGCCCGCGCGACCCCGACCGGATCGCGTCGCGGGAGCAGGCGCTCCTCGGCGCCGAGAAAGCCGGAAGGGAAGTCTGATGGGCTGGGGAATCCTGCTGCTGGCGGGAGCCGTCGAGGTCGCCTGGTCGCAGAGCATCAAGCCGACGGAGAATTTCACCCGGTTCTGGCCGACCGTGCTGTGCTTCGTGCTCGGCGTCGCCGCGGTGTACCTGCTGTCGAAGGCGATGGACTCGATCCCGGTGGGGACCGCGTACGCCGTTTTCACCGGCATCGGCGCGGTGGGCGCGATCGTGTTCGGCATCGTGATCCACAAGGACCCGGTCAGCCTCGGCCGGTTCGCCGCGATGGCGCTGATCGTGGGAGGGGTGGTGCTCGCCAAGGTGACCGAGTGAGCCCCGGATGTCATGAAAGGGTCGTTCAGGACGAAAGATGTCCTGAACGACCCTTTCATGACACGTCAGGCGAGCTTCTCCCACAGGAACTCGAACATCAGCGCCCATTTGAACGCCAGCTGCTCGTTGTCGGCCGCCGCGCCGTGCCCGCCCTCGATGTTCTCGTGGTACCGCACGTCGTGCCCCTGCTCCAGCATCCGCGCGACCATCTTGCGCGCGTGCGCGGGATGCACCCGGTCGTCCCGGGTGGAGGTGACGAACAGGACCGGCGGGTACTCGCCTTCGCCGCGGACGTTCTGGTATGGCGAGTACTTTCCGATGAAGTCCCATTCCGCCGGATCGTCGGGGTCGCCGTACTCGGCCATCCACGACGCGCCCGCGAGGAGCTTGTGATACCGCTTCATGTCGAGTAGCGGCACCTGGCTCACGATCGCGCCGAACAGGTGCGGGTAGCGCGTCAGCATGACGCCCATCAGCAGCCCGCCGTTGCTGCCGCCCTGGATCCCGAGCCGGGACGGCTCGCTGATCCCACGCTCGACGAGGTCGGCGGCGACGGCCGAGAAGTCCTCGTACACCTTGTACCGCTTGGCTTTGGTCACCGACGTATGCCAGTCCGGCCCGTATTCGCCGCCGCCGCGGATGTTCGCGACGACGTAGGTGCCGCCCCGCGCGAGCCAGCCGCGGCCGATGACGCCGCTGTAGCCGGGGGTCAGTGAGACCTCGAAGCCGCCGTAACCGGTCAGCAGCGTCGGCCCGCCTTCGGCACCGGACGGGCGTACGACGAAGTACGGGATCTTCGTGCCGTCTTCGGACGTCGCGAAGTACTGCGAGACCGTCATGCCTTCGCTGTCGAAGAACGACGGAGCGCGTTTGAGGACCTCGACGTCACCGCCGACGTGCCCGTAGCTCAACGTCGACGGCTGGGTGTAACCGCTGGAGTCGAGCAGGTATTCGTCGCTGACATCGGGGTCGGTTCCGGTGATCTGCGCGGTGCCGAGCTCCGGGGCGCCGGCGAGCGGCTGGGAGGTCCAGCCGTCGGACGGCGTGAGCACGCGCAGTTCCGTCCGTACGTCGGACAGCGTCGAGAGCAGCAGGTGGTTGTGCGTCCACACCCAGTACTCCAGCGACGTGTGCGCGTCCGGGGTGAAGAGGGTCGTGAAGGTGCGCTCGCCCGCCATGAAGGCATCGAAGCCGGAGGCGAGCAGGGCGCCGGAGGGGTACGTCGTGCCTTCGACGGTCCAGTCCGAGCGAAGCCGGATCAGCAGCCACTCACGGTGCGAGGACGTCTGGGCGTCTTCGGGGACCTCGATGCGGTCGAGACCGGCGGCCGTCCGGACATACCTTTCCGTGCGGTAGAAGTCGATCGACCGGTAGACGAAGTCGCGTTCCCAGCCCTCGGTCGGGTCGTGGTGCGCCGACACCGAGACGTCGTCCGGTTTGCCCTCGAAGACCACCGTCGCCTCTTCGAGCGGCGTGCCGCGCCGCCATTCCTTCGCCAGCCTCGGATAGCCCGAACTGGTCAGCGTCCCCGGACCGAAATCGGTACCGATGTAGACGCGGTCGTGGTCGATCCAGCCGATCCTGGTCTTGGCCTCGGGGACGAAGAACCCGTCGTCGACGAAACGGCGCTCGTCGAGGTCGTACTCGCGGACCACGGTCGCGTCGGCGCCTCCGCGCGACAGTTCGACCAACGCGCGGTGATACCCCGGACGGAGGACGGCCGCGCCCTGCCACACCCAGTTCTCGCCGTCGGCCTCGGCCAGGGCGTCGACGTCGAGCAGGAGTTCCCACTCCGGGGTGTCGAGCCGGTACTGCTCCAGGGTGGTGCGGCGCCACAGGCCACGAGGGTTGGCCGAGTCCTGCCAGAAGTTGTACAGGTACTCGCCGCGGCGGCGGATGTACGGGATCCGGTCGTCGGCGTCGAGGACCTCGCGGACCTCGTCACGGATCCCGGCGAACCGCTCACCGGTGGACAGTTCCGCCAGCGCCTCGGCGTTACGGGCTCGCACCCAGTCCAGCGCTTCGTCGCCGGTCACGTCTTCCAACCACAGGTACGGGTCCTCGTCACTCATGCCCACAGTCTCGCCGGGTGCTCCGTCCCGGCGCCACCAGGTGTGGCATTCCGTATGCTGTGGGCTCGCACGTTTGGGGGACACCATGACCGGCACCGACGAGGTACCCAGACCGTTCGCGCCCTCGCCGCCTCGCCGGAACCCGGGGGCGGCCGTCGTCGGCCTGCTCATCGTCGCCGCGCTGACCACCACCGGGATGGCGATGGCGGGCGGACCGCGCAAGATCGACGGTCAAGCTCTCCCGGCGTCCGGCGTGTACACCTCCGAAGGGGCCAAAGCACCCGCCGCGAACGCGAAGCCCGCGCCCAAGGAGGTGCGGGAGCTGGAGACCAACCCGCTGCTGGCGGAGGGGATCGCGCTCGGCGCCGTCACCTGCCGCCTGCCCGCGATCAGCCGCGAGCCCGCGAAACTGGAGACGTACTACAAGACCTTCGTGTCCTGTCTCGCCGAATCCTGGAAACCCGCCTTGGACCAGGCGAACGAGCCCGCGTTGACGGCGACCGTGCAGGTGACGCTGCCCGAGACCAGCGCGTGCGGGAAGGCGCCGAGCGAGAACGAAGCCGTCGCCTACTACTGCGGCGGCGACACCACGATCTACGCGCCGACCCAGTGGATGCTCGGCGACGCGGGCCTCGAACGGTCCCGTCACCTCGCGACGATGGCCCACGAGTACGGCCACCACGTCCAGCGGTCCAGCGGGATCCTGTCGGCGGCCGCGGAGAAGATGTCGTCGCCGGGGGAGGACAGCCCGGCCGACAAGGAGCTGGTCCGCCGCATCGAGCTGCAGGCGAACTGTTTCGGCGCGCTCGCCCTCGCGGCCGCCGCCGGTCGCGGCTCGATCAGCAAATCGCTGGCCAACGCCGCCCTCGACGACTACGGCCGCGCCGACGACAGCGACACCCACGGCAGCCGTCGTAACCAGCTGAAATGGGCCAAGTCCGGGTTCTCCGGGAAGACGACGTCGGCGTGCAACACCTGGGCGGCGCCCGCCTCGGACGTCAAATGACCGACGAGGTGATGGCCGAGATCAACACCGGCCTCCAGCTGCACATCTCCGGCGACCGCGACGGCGCGCGTGAGAAGTTCGCGGCGTTGTGGGCACGGATCGGCGAAGACGGCGACCCGCTGCACCGGTGCGCGCTCGCGCACTACATGGCCGATGTCTGCGACGATCCGGCCGACGAGCTCTCCTGGGATCTCCGCGCGCTCGCCGCGGCGGATTCCCTCACCGACGAACGCGCCAAGGAGTACCACGCGACGCTCGCCGTGCGCGGGTTCTATCCCTCGCTGCACCTGAACCTCGCCGAGGACTACCGCAAACTCGGCGAGCACGAGTCCGCGAAGGCGCACTGGGCGCTCGGGCGGGGGACACTCGGCGCGCTCGGCGACGACCCCTATGGCCTAGGGATCATCGAGGCGTACAGCGCGCTCGCCGACAGGCTCGGTATCGAACCGGACTCTCCGGACTTTCGCGCACGGCGGTGAGGCCATAACCTGGAGTGACTCAGGTCACCCATCCGGGAGGAGCGCGTATGCGGATTTCCGATCTGTTGCGGAACAAGGGGGCGGCCGTCGCGACCGTCTCGCCGGAGACGAACGTAACCGAACTGCTCGAGAGACTGGCGGAGCACAACGTCGGCGCCTTGGTGGTCGTCGACCCCGAGGGCGGGATCGTCGGGATCGTCTCCGAACGGGACGTGGTGCGGCGGCTCAACGAGCGCGGACCCCAGCTGCTCGACGGATCGGTGTCCGCGATCATGACGAAGATGGTCGCCAGCTGCACCCCCGAGGACTCGGTGGACCAGCTGTCGGTCCTGATGACCGAACGCCGCATCCGGCACGTCCCGGTCGTGGTGGACGGCAGGCTCGCGGGGATCGTGAGTATCGGCGACGTCGTGAAGACCCGGATGGAACAGCTGGAGAAGAGTCAGGAACAGCTGGAGGCGTACATCTCCCAGGGCTGATCCCGCCTCCCGGCAAGCGCTATGAACGGTCCGTTCCTTGCAAATTTTGCAAGGAACGGACCGTTCATAGCATCCGGGGACGGCTACTCACGCCACCCCGACAGCTCGACCCCCTTCGCGACGTCCACCCGGTACCCGAGCGTCACGACGCCCTTCGCGCCCGAAGCGAGCGTCAGCCGCCAGGTGAACTCACCCAGTTCGGTCCGCTCCACCGGCTCCGGCGTGGTGCGCACGTCCCGGACGGTGATCGCGTCGTCCCGGGAGACCGGCGCCTGGTCCAGCACGGTCACGACGGCTTCGCGCGGGCTGTGGTTGACGATCGTCGTGGTGTACGCGGCTTCCCGTTTGCGGACGCCGGACAGTGTCGCCTTGCTCGCCGTGCGGTGCGTGAGTTCGCGCTCGACCCGGATCCGGTCGTCCACGCCGAGGGCGAGTTCGAGCTCCTCACCCGGCGCCCAGACGTCCAGCCGTGTGGTGCCGACGAACTCCGTCTCGTGGAACACCGACGCCTTCCCCGGCCGCAGAGTGTGCTCCGAAGTGTTGACCACGGCCGCCCTCAGGAACGCTTCCGGGGACACCGCCGGAGCGGTGATGTAGCCCAGTTTCGCCGTCAGTTCCAGTTGCGCGAGCGTCGTGCGGTGGCCCTGCGCCCCCGACGGCACCGCCACCGGGCGTCCGGGCCGGTAGGTGACCGCGGTCGTGCCCTGTTCGACGGACGCGGTCCGCATCGCCATCGCGGGGGCGGCGGGTGCCGGCATGCCCACCGACTCCGGCATCCCGCCACCCGCGGGTGACGCGCTGCCGTACGCCGCGCGCGCCATCAACGGCTGGACCGGACGTACGCGGTCGAGGAACCACGGCTCGAGTTCCGGCACTTCCACGGTGTTCGCCGGCCGCGCGGTCGAGAGGGCCAGCTCGCATTCCGGCCAGTCCTCACCGGTGTGCTGGGTGATCCGCCCGTACCAGGTCAGCGAGACGTCCTCGCCGCGGACGCGCACGTCGTAACCCGGCTCCCAGCTCGCGTTCGCGACCACATAGGACAGTTCGAGGCCGATTTCCGCGCCGTCCTCCCGGGGCTCCAGCTCGACCGTCACCGTCGCGCTGTCCACTTCGGACTGGCCTTGTTTCGCCTCGATCTCGCGGTCCAGCGCCTTGAGGTCGTCGCGGAGCCGGGCGAGGCGGATGCCGAGTTCGCGCCGTTTCCCGAGCGCCTCGGCCAGTTGCGCGCCGAGCGCGTCGGTGACCTCCGCGACACGGGGCGGTTCCGCGGTGCCCTCCGCGAGCGCCTTCGCGAAACTCTTGCCGCTGCGCGTCGCCAGCCCGGTCAGCAGATCGACCTTCGCGGTCTCCGCCGAAACAGCGTCCGCCACCTCGTCGACCACCGCTTGATCGGCCCTTCGCCGTTCGGTCAGCGCGCGCAGGGAAGCGTCCGCGGGCGCGGGATGGCGCTCGACGGCGACGTCGACCCCGGCGATGACCGCCGGGCCGGAACCGGTGACGCGGACCGAATCGGTGTCCAGGTTCCACGGCAGGCCCGCGAACGCGAAACGCGTTTCCCCGTCGAGAGCCGCCGAAGCCCGCCTTGTGATCCGGGCGTGGTGCGGATAGACGGTGACGGCGACGATCGGTGCTTCCAGGGTGCTCGGCATGCCCCCGACGTTAGTCTCTTGACACTCGTTCGGGTGGCCGGAAGCCTCAGCTTCGTCTTGCCCACCAGCCTTTTGGGGGTCTTGTGAGAGTCGCCAGGCTCGCTGCCCTGTTCACCGCCGTCCTGGTCCTTCCGGCGACGGCGTTGCCCGCTCAAGCCGACGCGCCGCCGGCGCCGGTCTTCAAGGACGGCCAAGCCCAGCCGGTGTTCGACCCGGCGGACGTCATCCGGGAGAACGTCTGGGTCACCGCGCCGGTCGACAGCGACCACGACGGCAAGGACGACCTCGTGCACGCGGAGGTCGTGCGGCCTCGCGCGACACAGCAGGGCATGAAGGTCCCGGTCGTCTACCAGGCCAGCCCGTACTACGCGGGCGGCAACGACGTCGCGAACCACAACGTCGACGTGGAGCTGTACGTGCCCGGCGCGAAGCGCGCCCCGGCGGGTCCGCGGATCGCGACGAAGACCGTCGGCCCGAACGCGGCACCGATCAGCTGGCGCTACCAGGACTACTTCACCGCTCGCGGTTTCGCCGTGGTGTACGGGGAGTCGCTCGGCAGCGGCCAGTCCACCGGCTGCCCGAGCACCGGCGACGTCAACGAGACCATCGGCGCGAAGTCCATTGTGGACTGGCTGAACGGCCGTGCGACGGCACGCGACGCGGCGGGCAAGGCCGCGATCGCGGACTGGAGCACCGGCAAGACCGGCATGACGGGCGTCTCCTACAACGGGACGCTGCCCAACGCGGTGGCCAGCACCGGCGTCGAGGGGCTGGAGACGATCGTCCCGATCGCGGCGATCTCCAGCTGGTACGACTACTACCGCAACGACGGGGCCGTCGTCGCGGCCGGCGGTTTCCAGGGCGAGGACGCGGACGTGCTCGCGGAGTACGTCTACACGCGCCAGGATCGCGCGGTCTGCCGTCCGCTGATCGACCGGATCGCCGTCGACCAGGACCGGGTGACCGGTGACTACAGCCGTTTCTGGGACGTGCGGAACTACCGCAACGACGTGAACAAGGTGCGTGCCTCGGTGCTCGTGGTGCACGGCCTCGGCGACTGGAACGTCAAGACCGACCAGGGCACCCGCTGGTACGAAATGCTCAAGGCGCACGGTGTCGAGCACAAGATCTGGCTGCACCAGGCCGGGCACGCCGACCCGTACAGCCTCCGCCGCGACGTCTGGCTCGCCACGCTGAACAAGTGGATGTCGCACTACCTCTACGGCATCGACAACGGCATCGAGCGTGAGCCGAAGGCCACCATCCAGCGCGAGGACAAGTCGTGGGTGGACGAGCCGGAGTGGCCGCTGCCCGGCACCCAGGACGTCAAGCTCTACCCGTGGCCCGGCGGTTCCTCGAAGGGCAAGCTCGACACACGCAACCCCGTTCCGGGCAAGGCCGCCGTCGAGACGCTGGCGGACGACGCGAGCAAGACGATCGAACAGCTGGCCGCCGCGGCCTCGTCGGGCAACAGGCTGCTGTACTCGACCACCGCGGCGAAGCAGCCTGTGCGGCTTTCCGGAACCGTGAAGACCGATCTGTCGCTGACCTTCGACAAGCCGGCCGCGAACGTGACCGCGGTGCTTCTCGACCGCGCTCCGGACGGGACGGCGAAGGTGATCACCCGGGGCTGGACCGACCCGCAGAACCGGCGCGACCCCGCCCGCACCGACCCGATCACTCCTGGGGAGAACTACAAGGTCGAGGTGGAACTGGTCGCGAAGGACTACCTGCTCGCGGCCGGGCACAAGATCGAGTTCCTGGTGGCCTCCAGCGACCACGACTACACGCTCCGGCCGAAGCCGGGCGCCGGTGTCTCGGTCGAGCTGAACCGCACCTCGCTGGTGCTGCCGGTGGCGGGCGGCAAGCCCGCGCTGCGTGCCGCCTTCGGCTGAGCAGAGCGGTAATTCCGGATGCCACGTCCCACCTGGGACGTGGCATCCGGCGTTCCGGGCGGAAAACGCCGACCCGACCTCGGGCTTGTACGGAAAATGTATTTCCCCCGGCTTTGCTCCGTCCTGTCCGGCTTCCCCACCTGATGGAGGTCTCCATGTCCAGGTTGCGCCGTTTCGCAGTGCTCGCCGCGGCCACCGTTCTCCCCGCGCTCGGCCTGACCCTCGCCGGCACGACGCAGGCGTCGGCCGCCCCGAACTTCCAGGTCCCCTTCAAATGCGGCGTCACGGTCACGGCGGCGACGTTCAGCGGGCACAGCCCGGCGAACTCGGTCGACTTCCAGAAGTCGGGGATCACCGGGATGCCGGTGCTGGCGTCGGCGGGCGGCACCATCACCCGGGTCGCCAACGAAGGCAGCACGAGCTACGGGCGCTGGGTCGAGATCGACCACGGTGGCGGCTGGCGTACCCGGTACGCCCACCTTTCGACCCAGTCCGTCTCGGTCGGCCAGGCCGTCAGCCTCGGCAAGCAGATCGGCACGGCCGGCGCGACCGGCGGGGTGACCGGCCCCCACCTGCACTTCGAAGAGCGGCTCAACGGAGTGGTGCAGAAGGCGGTGCTGAACGGGGTCGCGGTGCCGTACTACGGCCACACGAACTTCACCAGCAAGAACTCGTGCGGCGGCAACCCGTACGAGGCCACCGAGGTGTGCGGCAGCGGTTTCTCGGTCGTCGACTCGCAGGGGCTCGCGAACGGTTCGGGAACCACCTACCTGCTGTACAACGCTTCGACCAAGGCCAACTGCGTCACCACGCTGAAGGCTGTTTCGCTCGGCACCGCTTCGCCGGTTTCGGCGTTCCTCGAGGTGCAGGGTTCGGCTCGCGTGACCGACTCCGGCAGCTTCACCTACTACGCCGGACCGGTGACGAAGACGGCCGCCTCGACCTGCGTCAAGTGGGGCGGTTCGGTCGGTTCCAACGCCTACGAGAGCCCGTTCGAACACTGCGGCTGATCCCGCGGGGCCGGGCACTGTAGATCACGCAGGCGACAGGATCGGCGTCCCCCGATCGGTTCCGCGGCGGTTGTCCACAACGGTCCCGGTTGTCCACAGATGTGTCCCGCCCCCACCCAGCGGCCCCATTCCCGCCGCAGGGTGGGGGCATGACCACTTCCACCCCGACCGGCAGGACCAAGGTCGATCTGACGGATCCGGCGGACCTGCTCGCCGCGATCCCGTACCTCCTCGGATTCCACCCCGAGGACTCCGTCGTCGTCTTCGGCCTGCGCGGCCCAGGACGGATGAAGCAAGGCTTCGTCATGCGCGTGGATCTGCCACCGCCGGGCCTGGAACAAGACCAGGCGCGTGACCTGGCGATCAGGCTCGCCGTGACCGGCCATACCGGTGCCACCGTCGCGGTGGTCGGCGGTGGCACCGCGAACAAGGCGGGGCGGCCACCGCGCCGCCGGTTCATCCGGCGGCTGGAAGCCTCGCTGGCCGAGTACGAGATCTCGCTGACGCATTCGGTGTGGGCGCCCCGTATCGCCGCCGACGTGCGCTGGGGCTGCTACCGGGAAAGGACCTGCGGCGGGATCCTGCCGGACCCGCGGGACTCGGTGGCCGCCGCGGTCGTCACCGGTGCCGGGCAGGTCACCCACGCGAGCCGTGACGAGCTTGAGCGGCTCTTCGACCCCGTCGCGCCGGAGACACTCGCCAGACGTGCCGATCGCCTCATCAGAATGGCCGATCCGCCGTGGCGAGGGGAAGATCCCGTCCCGGCCGGAGTCGCCGAGGTGAACGCCGCCCTCACCCGCGCGGACGGCGGCGATCGGTCGATCACCGACGACCAGGCCGTCCGGCTGGCCTGGGCGCTTTCCCTGGTCGAGGTCCGCGGCGCCTGCCTGCTCACCGCCGTCCCCGCGGATTCATCGCTCGCTCGCGCGGCGGAGGACCTCTGGCTCACCCTGGCCAGGGAACTCCCGGCACCCGAAGTGGCAGAGGCGCTGGTCCTGAAGGCGCACGCCGCCTATGTCCGAGGAGACCTGGCGACCGCCGGGATGGCCTTGGCCAGGGCCGGTGAGGCCGACCCCGGACACGAGCTGGCGAAGCTGCTGAACACGGCCCTCAACGCGATGGTGCCGCCGTCCGATCTGATCGGGGTGGTCCTGCGGCAGCAAGCCGAAGGAGCACCGGAGATCAGGCTCAGGCGTTCCGGCGGGACCGGGTGAACGCCCACGCGTCGGCCACGATGCCGTCGAGGTCGGTGCGCTCGGGCTTCCAGCCGAGTTCGACACCGGCCCGCTCGCTGGAGGCCACCAGCACCGACGGGTCGCCCGCGCGGCGCGGCGCGACCGCGGCGGGGATCTCGTGACCGGTGGTCCGGCGGCATGCCTCGATCACCTCGAGCACCGAGAAACCGGTGCCGCTGCCGAGGTTGTAGATCCGGTGTTCGCCGTCGGCCGCGTGACGCAGGGCCAGCAGGTGCGCGTCGGCGAGGTCGACCACGTGGATGTAGTCGCGGATGGCGGTGCCGTCCGAGGTCGGGTAGTCGTCACCGAAGATCTGGATCCGCTCGCGGTCCCCGGTGGCGACCTGGAGCACGAGGGGGATCAGGTGGGTTTCGGTGGTGTGCCGCTCGCCGAAGGAGCCGTAGGCGCCGGCGACGTTGAAGTAGCGCAGGCTGACCGCGGCGATGCCGTGGGCGCGCGAGAACGACGTGATCGCGTGGTCGATGGCCAGCTTCGTCGCGCCGTAGGTGTTGGTCGGCTGGGTCGGCGCCGTCTCCGGGATGGGGGAGGACTCGGGTTCGCCGTAGGTGGCCGCGGTGGAGGAGAACACCAGCCGCTTCGTGCCGTGGTCGCGCATCGCTTCGAGCAGACGGAGCGAGGTCAGGACGTTGCCTTCCCAGTACTTCGCCGGATCCGTCATCGATTCGCCGACCAGCGACTTGGCGGCGAAGTGGAGGACACCGTCGAAGCCGTCGCCGAGCAGGCGCCGGGCGACTTCGGCGGCGTCACCCTCGACGAAGTTCGCGTCCGGGTGCACCGCGTCGGCGTGCCCGGTGGAGAGGTCGTCGACCACGGTGACGTCGTGCCCGGCCTCGATGAGGCGGGCCGCGCAGACGCTGCCCACATAACCGGCTCCGCCCGTCACCATCAGCTTCAGGGTCTTGGTCGGTTCGTCGGTCACGTTCGCGCCTTTCTGCTGCGGATGCGGTCGCGGCCCAGTGTCCTCGCCCCCGGGTACCGGGCGCGTCCGGGGGTGGTGCGGCGGCTAACGGTCGTCGCGGCCCGCGCCACGCGACGGCACGGCGGTGAACAGCCTGGGATGACGCAGATCCGCCGCTTCGTAGGCGGTTTTCACCGCTCGGCCGACGGCGTCCACATCGGACTCGCGGACCAGCGCGATCGCCGACCCGCCGAAGCCGCCGCCGGTCATCCGCGCGCCGAGCGCCCCGGCTTCGCGGGCCGAATCGACGGCGAGGTCGAGTTCGCGGGTGGAGATCCGGTAGTCGTCGCGCATGCTCACGTGCGAGGCGTCCAGCTGAGGGCCGATCTCGGTGATCCGGCCCGCGCGCAACAGGGCCACGGTGTCGAGGACGCGCTGGTTCTCCGTCACCACGTGACGTACCAGAGGCACGAGCTCGTCCGGCAGCTTGGCGAGCGCGGTGTCCAGCCCGTCGACGCCGATATCCCTCAGCGCCTTCACCCCGAGCAGTTCCGCCGCGCGCTCACAGCCCCTGCGGCGTTCGCCGTAGCCGCCCTCGGCGTGCGAATGCTTCGTGCGGCTGTCCATGATCAGGATCCGGACGCCGGATTCCTCCAGCGGGAACGGCACCTGCTCCATCTCGCCGGAGCGGACGTCGAGGAACAGCACGTTCGATTCCGTGCAGCACAGGGAAGCGGTCTGGTCGAGCAGGCCGGTCGGCGCCCCGACGAAGTCGTTCTCCGAACGCTGCACCCAGCGCGCCACCTCGTGCAGGGTCGGCGAACCCGTGCCGGCCCCCGGGGTGATACCCGCCAGTCCCAGAAGGGCGAGCGCGACCGCGCATTCGAGCGCGTGGGAGGAGGACAGTCCCGCCCCCGAGGGCACGTCCCCCGCGATCGTCACGTCCGCGCCGCGGTCGAGGCCCTGGTCCCGCAGCACCCACGCGACCCCGGCCGGGTACGCGGCCCACCCCTCGACCGAGCCGGGTCGCAGATCGGCGATGGTGAGCGGCCCGGATTCCTGCACCCGGCCGTCCGAGCCGAGGGTGGCCACGGTCAGCACACCGTCCTCGCGCGGCGTCGCCGCGGCGGCGAGCCGGTGAGGGAGGGCGAACGGCAGCACGAAACCGTCGTTGTAGTCCGTGTGCTCACCGATCAGGTTCACCCGGCCCGGTGCGGACCAGACGCCGGCCGGAGCCCGGCCGTGGAGGGCCTGGAAGGTCTCCGCGGCGTCGGACGCGGCGCTCACCTGGCCTGCGCCAGCACGGCGTGCAACGCCGAGACCGGAACCTGCGCGGTGCTGCTCCCGCCGGTGACCTCGATGGTCCCGCCGGGCGCCGTCTTGCCGACCTTGACCCGGCTGCCGGGCACGATGCCGACCGACTTGAGCTCCGTCATCAGCGTCTCGTCCAGCTGCACGTGCTCGGCGATGCGGCGGATCTCGACCTCGCCGCCACCCATACGGGCGAACTCGTCGAGCCGCACGAGGTCGGCTTCGGCGGGCGGGGCGGGATCACCGTCGCCGAGCTTGTCCAGCCCCGGGATCGGGTTGCCGTAGGGCGACGTGGTGGGGTGGTCGAGCAGCTTGACCAGCTTGCGCTCGACGGCCTCGCTCATCACGTGTTCCCAGCGGCAGGCCTCGTTGTGGACGTGCTCCCATTCCAGGCCGATGACATCGACCAGGAGGCGCTCGGCCAGCCGGTGCTTGCGCATGACCGCGATGGCGAGTTCGCGACCGTGCTCGGTCAGCTGCAGGTGCCTGTCGTCCGCGACCACGACCAATCCGTCGCGTTCCATCCTGGCGACGGTCTGGCTCACGGTCGGGCCGCTCTGCTGCAGCCGCTCCGCGATCCGGGCCCGCAGCGGGACGACACCTTCTTCTTCAAGCTCGTAGATGGTACGCAAGTACATCTCTGTGGTGTCGATGAGATCGTTCACGCTGTCCCCTTCGTCCGCGTTGCTCATCGTAGTCGCTGGCACCGACAGCGACGCAGGCGTGGGGAGAACAAGCGCCGAGGCGGGAAAAGTCCCCCAAGCTGGGCATGGAGACGCTGGGCACGGGAAGATGGGCCCATGCGCCCCATGATCACCACCAGCGAACTCGCCGCGCAGCTCTCCGGGCCGGAATCCGCACGCTCCGTAGTCCTCGACGTCCGCTGGCGGCTCGCCGGGCCGCCCGGCGCCGATTCCTACCGTGAGGCACATCTCCCGGGCGCGGTGTACGTCGATCTCGACACGGCGCTCGCCGGGGAGCCGGGTGAGGGCGGCCGTCACCCGCTGCCCGAACCGGAGACGCTGCAGCGGCACCTGCGGGCGGCCGGGGTCCGTGCCGGTCACCCGGTCGTGGTCTACGACGACTCCGACGGTTCGGTCGCGGCCAGGGCGTGGTGGCTGCTGCGCTGGGCGGGACACGCCGAGGTCGCCGTGCTGGACGGCGGGTTCGCCGCGTGGGCAGGGGAAGAGCGTCCGCTCACCGACGAGATCCCTTCGCCCGCGGAGGGCGACATCGTCGTGACACCCGGCGGCATGCCGGTGCTCGGCGCGGCCGAGGCCGCCACCCTCGCCAGGGACGGGCTGCTCTTCGACGCACGGGCGCGGCCGAGGTACGCGGGGGAGACCGAGCCGATCGACCCGCGCGCCGGGCATATCCCCGGGGCGGTCAACGCGCCCTTCTCCGGGCACGTCGGGGAGGACGGCCGCTGGCGTGACGCCTCGGAGCTGGCCGAGCGGTTCGAAGGGCTCGGCGTGGCCCCGGAGACACCGGTCGGTGTCTACTGTGGATCGGGCGTCACGGCTTCGTCCGTCGTGCTCGCGCTCGAGGTCGCCGGTCACCCGGAGCCCGCGGCGCTGTACGCGGGCTCGTGGTCGCACTGGTCCCGCGATCCGGAGCGTCCGGTGGCCACGGGGGATCTGCCCGGCTGACCCGCGGGCGGTCCGGATCGGCGCGCGAGCCGCGTCCGGGCACTAGAGTTCGGGCCATGCGAGCACCGGCCGTCGTATGGGACTCCTCGCTGCTGGGTTACGACCTCGGCGGCGAGCATCCGTTCAATCCGGTGCGGCTCGAATTGACCATCCGGCTCGCCACCGAACTCGGCGTGCTCGACGGGGTCGAACTGCTGATCCCCGGTCCGGCGGGCGAGGACGAGTTGCGCCGCGTGCACCTCGGCGAGTACATCGAGGCCGTCCGGCAGGCGCCGATGACCGGTGCCGACTTCGCGCACGGGCTCGGCACCGAGGACAACCCGGTGTTCACCGGGATGCACGAGGCTTCCGCGCTGGTCGTCGGCTCGACACTGCTGGCCGCGCGGAAGATCGCCGAGGGCGAGGCGACCCGGGCGGTGAACATCGCCGGCGGGCTGCACCACGCGATGCCGGGCAAGGCGTCGGGGTTCTGCGTCTACAACGACTGCTCGGTGGCGATCTCGTGGTTGCTGGACCACGGCTTCGAGCGGGTCGCGTACGTCGACACCGACGTCCACCACGGCGATGGGGTGCAGACGGCGTTCTACGACGACCCGCGGGTGCTGACCGTTTCGCTGCACCAGCACCCGTTCACGTTGTGGCCGGGCACGGGGTACTCGGCGGAGATCGGCAAGGGCGGGGCCGAGGGCACCTCGGTCAATCTGCCGCTGCCGCCCGGCACCCGTGACGGCGGCTGGCTGCGGGCGTTCGAGGCGGTGGTGCCGTCGTTGCTGGAGCAGTTCCGGCCGCAGATCCTCGTCACCCAATGCGGCGTCGACTCGCACGAGGAAGACCCGCTCGCGGACCTCTCGCTCTCGGTGGACGGCCATCGCGCCATCTACCGCCGGCTGCGCGAACTGGCCGAGACGCACACCGGCGGCCGCTGGCTGGCCGTCGGCGGCGGTGGCTACCAGCTGATCCGGGTGGTGCCGCGGTCCTGGACGCATCTGCTCGCCACGGTGCTCGACCGCGACGTCGACCCGGCGACGTCGCTGCCGCCGAACTGGGTCGCGTCGATCTCCAGGGCGGCGCCGAAGGCCGAGATCCCGGCCGGCATGTCCGACGACCGCGACACCGCCTTCGTCCCGTGGGGAGACGGAGCGGACGAGCCGGTCGACATCGCCATCCGCGACACCCGCCGCGCGATCTTCCCCCTGCACGGCCTCGATCCGGACGATCCGAGGGACTGAACATGGGCCGGTTCTCTCAGAGCGCGCTTTCGGTTTTCCGCAGCCGGGCCGTGGCAGCGGCTGTCCACTCACCCGGCCTGGTCGGCCCGCCTGCGGAAAACCGAGGCCTCCGGCCGAAGAGAAACGCGCGCGCGTGTCCGAACCCAACCCATCACCTTCAGTCCGGGAGACACGCTCATGGTCACTGAGGACACCAAGCGCGACCCCTACGACTACCCACGCGAGTGGGAGGCCGACGTCCTGCTCTCCGACGGCGGCACGGTGCACCTGCGCCCGGTGATCCCGAGCGACGCCGACGGGCTGGTCGCCTTCCACGGCCGGTTGTCCGAACGCACCCGGTACTTCCGGTACTTCGGCGCCTATCCGCGGATCCCGCAGCGGGACCTCGAACGGTTCTCCGTCGTCGACCATCACGACAGGGTCGCGTTCGTCGCGCTGCTGGGCGACGACATCGTCGCGGTCGGCCGGTACGAACGGCTCGAACACGGGCCGTCGGCCGAGGTCGCGTTCGTCGTCGACGACGCCCACCAGGGCCGCGGGCTCGGATCGATCCTGCTGGAGCACCTGGCCGCGGCCGCCTCGGAATCCGGGCTGCGCCGCTTCGTCGCCGAGGTGCTCGCCGAGAACGCGGCGATGGTCCGCGTGTTCCGCGACGCGGGCTACCAGGTCAGCCGTGAGATCGAAGAAGGCGTGCTGCACCTGGAGTTCGACATCGACCCGACCGAGGAGTCGCTCGCGGTCGCCCGCTCCCGGGAGCAGGCCGCCGAGGCCCGCAGCGTGCACAACCTGCTCCATCCGAAGTCGGTCGCGGTGATCGGCGCGTCCACCGATCCGACGAAGATCGGCTACGTCGCCCTCACCAACCTGCTCAGCGCCGATTTCGCCGGCACGGTCTACCCGGTCAACCCGGAGCACAAGTCCGTCCGCGGCGTCCGTGCCTATCCGTCCGTCGTGGACATTCCGGAGGACGTCGATCTCGCGTTGGTCGCCGTTCCCGCCGAGGCCGTCGAGTCCGTTTTGGACGGTGCGCTGGCCAAGGGGGTCAAGACCCTCCTGATCGTCTCCGGCGGGTTCGCCGAGGCCGGGCCGCACGGGCTGCACGCCGAGCTGAGGCTGGTCGGGGAGGCCAGGGCGCACGGTATGCGCGTCGTCGGCCCGAACGCGCTGGGCGTGCTCAACACCGACGCCTCGGTCCGGCTCAACGCCACCCTCGCGCCCCGCCTGCCCGCGCGCGGCCGTACCGGGTTCTTCTGCCAGTCCGGCGCGCTGGGCACCGCGATCCTGGCCGACGCCGAAGCACGCGGCCTCGGGCTTTCCACGTTCGTTTCGGCGGGGAACCGGGCCGATGTCTCCGGCAACGACCTGCTCCAGTACTGGGAGACCGATCCGGCGACCGACCTCGTCCTGCTGTACCTGGAATCGTTCGGCAACCCGCGCAAGTTCGCGCGTCTCGCACGACGGCTGGCGCGGACGAAGCCGGTGGTGGCGGTGAAATCCGGCAGGCACGCCGTCCGCCCGCAGCTCGCCGCGACCTCGGCGGAGGTCGACGAATCCAGTGTCCAGGCCCTGTTCGAGCAGGCGGGCGTCGTCCGCGTCGACACGCTCGCGCAGCTCTTCGACACCGCGCTGGTCTTCGCTCATCAGCCGCTGCCCGCCGGTCCGCGGATCGCCATCGTGGGCAACTCCAGCGCCATCGGGTTGCTCGCCGCCGACACGGCGCGGGCGCACGGCCTCCGGCTGACCGCCGACCCGGTCGACGTCGGGCCGCAGGCGAGCCCGGAGGAATTCGCCGCCGCCGTGCGTGAGGCACTCAACTCCCCGGAGACCGACGCGCTCGTCGTGGTCTTCGTGCCGCCGCTCGCGATCCCGGGGACCGCGTACGCCCGCGCGTTGCGGGAGGCCGTCGTCGAGATGGACAAGAACAAGCCGATCGTGTCGACCTTCCTCGCCGTCGAGGGCGTGCCGGACGAATTGGCCGTGCTGTCGGAGGACGGCGTGCCGACGCGGGGTTCGGTCCCGTCGTACCCGAGCCCGGAACGCGCGGTGAACGCGCTGGCGCGAGTCGTGCGCTACGCCGCCTGGCGGCAGCGGCCGCAGGGCAACCTGGTGCGTCCCGCCGGCCTGCACGCCGAGCAGGCGCAGGTGATCGTCGGCGAACTGCTGGCGGCCGAGGGCGGCAAGACGACGCTGCTCTCCGACGACGACGTGGTCCGGCTCCTGGGCTGCTACGGCATCGACGTCGTCCCGTTCCGGGTCGTGACGTCCGCGGACGAAGCGGTGAAAGCGGCCGAGGACCTGGGTTTCCCGGTGACCCTCAAGGCCGTCGACGAACGGCTGCGCGGCAGGCCGGACCTCGCCGGGGTGCGGCTCGACCTGTCCTCTGTGGACGGTGTGCGCCGGGGGTACCTGGATCTGCGCGAGATCTCCGGCGACGACGAGGTCTACGTCCAGCGGATGGCGCCCAAGGGGCTGTCCTGCGTGATCGGGCTGCAGGACGACCCGTCGTTCGGCACGCTCGTGTCCTTCGGGCTCTCCGGTCTGGTCAGCACGCTGCTGGGGGATCGGGCCTACCGCGCCGTCCCGCTGACCGACGTCGACGCCGCCACCCTGCTGCGCGAACCGCGGACGTCGCCGCTGCTCACCGGCTACCGCGGCGACGAACCGGCGGATCTGGCCGCGCTCCAGGACATCGTGCTGCGCGTCGCGGCGCTCGCCGAGGACAACCCCGAGGTCCGGTCGATGACGCTCGACCCGATCCTGGCCTCGCCGGACGGCGCTTTCGTGGCCAACGCCCGGATCGTGCTGGGCCCGCCGCCGTCCCGCCCCGACACCGGGCCGCGACGGCTGCGGCCGATCAACGCCCCTACCTGAGCTCCGCCGAGTCCCACTCTTGGGGTGAGCGGGCCGCGAGGTCCTCGTCGTGATCGGTGAACGTCGCGATATCGCCCCGGATGGTGTTGTGGAACGAGACGATCAGCCCGTCGTGGACGAGTTTCGTCTGCACCGCCTGTTTCTTCCCGGCGAGGGGACCGGTGGGGATGGTCAGCACGGTCTCGGTGTGCACGAGGTCGAACCCGCCGCCGAGCGGGCGGCTCGACACCTGGCGGATCCGCAGCGTGCTTCCCCGGTAGATGGTGTCGAAGATGTTCTGGCTCTCGCGCGCGATCGTCGCGCGGCCGCGCTGGATCCGGCCGACGACGTCGACGAAGTCCGCGTCCTCGGCGAAGTTCGCCGCCCACGCCTCACCGTCGCCCGCGTTCCAGGCGCGTTCCAGCGCGGTGATGATCTCCTCGATGGTCATCGCTATCCTCCCCTTCGTAACAACGATCCATTAGTTAGAACAACGTTCCAACTTTCAAGGAGCATACATGCCAGGGGACCTTCCCGGCATCGTCCGGTTGCGTGACCGCCGTGAGGCGCTGACGCTGCGCACGATCCTGACGGCGGCCCGCGGCCTGTTCGCCGAGCGCGGCTACGCGCGGACGCCGATCCGCGTCATCGCCCAGGAAGCGGGGGTGTCCCCGCAGACCATCTACGCCCACTTCGGCTCGAAGGCCGGTGTCCTCGGCGGGCTCGTCGACCTCCTCGACGACGAGGCCGGAATTCCCGACCTCGTCGCCGAGGCGCAACGGACCGGGGATCCGGTCGCGCTGCTCGGCCTGCTGGCCACGGTCGCCCGCCAGGTCCGGGAACGCTGCGGGGACATCGTCACGATGCTGAGCTCCGGTGCCGCCGTCGATCCGGACATCGCCGCGACCCAGGCGGAAGGCGCGCGGCGCAACCGGCTCGGCGTCGAGATGGTCATGGACCGCGTCCGGAAGAGCGGCCGCGCCCTGGCGCCCCGGGCCACGGACATCGCCGTCGCCCTGATGAGTGCCGACGTCCACACCAGCCTCGTCGCCGAGGCCGGGTGGAGTCACGACGACTACGAAGCCTGGCTCAAGGAAACGTTGGTCGCGTCGCTGCTTCGGTGACGTAGGTGCTCGTCGAAGAACGCCGAGAGCCGAGCGCGCTGGACGGCGACGCTTCGCGCCGGATCGATGGTGCCGACGAACGCGGCGGGCGCGTTGCCCAGCTGTGGCAGCAGGGTCTGGTAGTCGGTGAAGCTGAAGTGCTCACCGTCCGGCAGCCGCGTTTCCCCGGTCCAGCCGCGCTGATTTCGCTGGAACTCCTGCCAGGACGCGTCCGACGCCGCGCTGTGGTCGCCGGCGCTCATCAGCAGGAACGGCCGGTCCAGCCCTTCGTCGGCGACACGGCCGAAGATCCGCTGGGACTGCGAATGGGCCATGCTGCCGTCCAGGTTCGCCCCGGCGACGATGCGCCGGTCGCTCACCATCGTTTCGCCCGCGGTGAACCCGCCGGCGGAGTGGCCGAACATGCCGGCCTGGGTCAGGCCGAGTGAGTCGAGGACGAAACGCGTGTCCTGCACGCGGGTCTCGATCACACGCTGCGACACCTCGATGCTCGACGGCGGCAAGGCCTTCTTCTCGACGCGGCCGCCGGGGAACTCCACCGCTTCCGCTTCGTGGGTGTGGTCGATGGCCACCACGATGTAGCCCTCGCTCGCGAGCTGTTCCTGGTGCGTGGTGCCGTGCGAACGCGACAACGTGCCCCCTGGCGAATACAGCACGACAGGTCGCTTGCCGCCGATCGCGGGCGCGCCGATCCGGGAGTGGGTGGGGAAGCGGTAGTCGAGCCGGTCCGACGGCATACCCAGTTTGACGGCGTCGCCTTCGGCCACCACCTTCGCGACACCCGGTGCCATGTACGGCGCCTTCGGCTTTCCGCTCGGCAGTGCCGGGTACCGGACGGTGACCATCAGTTCCCGTGCGGTGCCGGGAATCCATGGATCCTGGCGGGAGCGGTCGATCAGGTGGAGATCGGTGCTGCCGACCGCGAACGGGCCGGTCGGAGCGGGAAGGCTCAGGCGGACGGGGGCCGCCGACGCGGACGGTGCGAGGAGGACGGCGGGGAGGGTGAGCGCGGTGGCGAGTACACCGATCCGGCGCGTTGTTCGGTTCATGGCAACGAATGTAGGAAGCGAGGTGGGGCGGGGACATCGGGAAGATCACCGGTCCCGACCCGGGGATCGGACCCGTGCGGGTCATCGCCGCCCCGGCTTCGCAGCTCGAGTGCCGCTTGTGGCAATTGCCGGTTCCGGAAGCTTCGTTCGCTGTAGCCGCGGCGAGCCCCTTGTTACGTTCGGTGATGGCGCGTGCACGCCCGACCGAACGAAATCCGACGAGAGGTTGAGTGCCATGAAGGAATACGAGACCCCCATGCTGATCGAGGCCGGCGAGTTCGAAGAGGTCACCGGCCTGCTCGCCGCCCACGGCAACGACCGGCTGATCTTCAGCAAGAACTGAACGCGCTGACCGTCTGCGTCGATGCGTCGAATCGTTGACACGCTGGGTCACGGCGAGGAGTACTTCGCGGTCTTTCCCGACCACGAAGCCACCTTCGCCGTGGCCCCGCGGTTGCACGCACCTGGGTCCCGGACGCTCGCCCACGCGTCGGGACGGCCCTGGCTGACCGGCCGGTGGCCGGATGACGGGATCGTCGTGGGCTCGGCGGGGCGGACCAGGCTGGCGGTGATCGGCTGGTGCCCGGTCACCGAGAAGGAACTGACCCACGCGGCCGCGCGGCTGCGCGACCCCGGCGGGCTCGACGCGCTGGCGGCGAAACTGCCCGGCAGCTTCCATCTGGTTGCCTCGGTGGACGGGCACTGCCGGGTGCAGGGCACCGCGTCCGGGCTGCGGCTGGTCCATCACACCAGGATCGGCGGCGTGGTGGTCGCGGCCGACCGCGCGGACGTCCTCGCCCACGCGGCGGGCGCGGACATCGATGAGCGGATGCTCGCGGTCCGGCTGCTGTTCCCGGTCCCGCATCCGTTGCTGCACAAGCCGATGTGGCGCGGGGTGCACGGGGTGGAGCCGGGTAGCGCGCTGATGCTCGCGCCGGACGGCGTCGCCGCCCGCACGGTGCGGTGGTGGGATCCGCCGCGCCCGGAACGCTCGCTCGTGGAAGGCGCGCCGCTGGTGCGGGAAGCGCTCACCGCCGCGGTGGACGCGCGCACGGCCGCCGGTGGCGTGGTCGCCTGCGATCTTTCCGGTGGCCTGGATTCGACCTCGGTGACCTTCCTCGCCGCACGTGGCGACGCGAAGATCGTGGCGAGCACCTGGCCGGGACTCGACCCGGCCGACGACGACCTCGCCTGGGCGACGCGTGCGGCGGCGCGGCTGCCCGACGTCGAACATGTGGTGTGGGATGTCGCCACGTCTCCGCTGGTCTATGCGGGCCTGCTCGAAATCGACGATCCGCTCGACGAGCCGACCATCGGGATGATGGACCGGGCCAGACTGCTCAGCGATCTGGCGCCGCTGACGGCCAAGGGGAGCAGGGTCCGGCTGACCGGCATCGGCGGTGACCACGTCGCTTGGTGCTCCGAAGCGCACTATCACACGATTCTGCGGCGGCGCCCGTTGTTCGCACTGGGAGCGCTACGGGGTTTCCGCGCGTTGTTCACCTGGCCGCTAGGCGGCATGGTCCGCGCGCTCGCCGATTCCCGTTCCTACCGCCGGTGGCTCTCGGACGCCGCGGCCGACGTCCGCGCGGCGAAGACCGCACCGGTGACCGCGGCGCTGGGCTGGAGCACTCCGCCCCGGTTGTTCGACTGGGCGACGCCGGAGGCGGCAGAGCTGGCGACCGCGGCGATCCGTGACGCGGCGCGCACCGCGGAGCCGCTCGGCGAGACCAGGGGTGAGCACGCGGACCTCGAGCAGATCCTGTCCTGCACGCGGATCATCCGGCAATGGGAGCAGATGAGCGTGCGGGCCGGGCTGCCGATCCAGTCGCCCTTCCTCGACGACCGGGTGATCGAGGCCTGTCTGTCGATCAGGCCGGACGACCGGGTGACGCCGTGGGCGTACAAACCGGTGCTCACCGAAGCCATGCGCGGCGTGGTACCCGGGGAATGCCTGGCCCGCACCAGCAAGGCGCAGGCGGCGATGGACGCCGCGGCGGGGCTGCGGGCCAGCCGGGGCGACCTGCGCGAGCTGTGGGCGGACTCGCGGCTGGCCGAACTCGGCCTCGTCGACCGGAATCGCTTGGGCGCCTTGGCATCGCGGCCCGAAACGCCGGGGCTTCGCGACGGAATCCTGTATCCGACCATCGGCTGTGAGATCTGGCTGCGCACGGTCTCGAAGCCGTTGCTCTCTCTGGAGGAGAAATGAGCCTTGCCTTCCGTCCCAATGTGTCCATTGTGGACACAGACTATGGGTCAGTGCTGCTCGACGAGCGCAAGGGCCGGTATTTCCAGCTCAACCCGAGTGGCCGGATCGTCGTGCGGACGCTGCTCGAAGGCGGTGACAGCGAAGAGGCGGCCGGCGCGCTGATCGAGGAGTACGACGTCTCGCGTGAGCGCGCCGAGCGGGACGTGACGGCGCTGGTGGAGGGTTTGCGCGCGGCGGGCCTGGTGACGCCGTGACCACCCCGAGCGCGCTCAGCCGGTCGCGGTCACTGCCGTTCGCGCGGCGGCTCGCCGCGCGGTTCGCGGTCGTCGCGGCCAGGCTGGTCGCGCTGCTGCCGCCCCATCGGATCCGGCTGCTCTTCGGCGTGCTCCGCCGCGGCGCCCGGCCCGCCACCCACGAGCAGGCGGCGGCCGCGAGGGAGGCGGTGCTCGCGGTCAGCCTGACCTGCCTCGGCCCGAAAGGCTGCCTGCCGAGGTCGCTGGCGGTCACGCTGCTGTGCAGGCTGCGCGGGACCTGGCCGACGTGGTGTGCCGGTGTCCGGTCACGACCCCCGTTCGGCGCGCACGCCTGGGTCGAGGTGGACGGGCAGCCCGTCGGCGAAGGGGTTTCCGCCGGGTATTTCGCGAGGCTCGTCGCGGTCGGGCCGCCGGATCGGGCCCGATGAGCGATCGGGCGGGCGTTCGGGATCTGCTGCGGCTGACCGCGGGCCATCGCGGGGTGCTGACGCTGGCCATCGTGCTCACCGTGGCGGCGTCCGGACTGGGGATGCTGCAGCCGTTGCTGGTCCGGCACGGGATCGACTCGGTGGGCACGCGGCCGCTTTCCTGGTGGTTCATCGCGGGCATAGCCGGGCTCTTCCTCGTCCAGGCCGCCGTGGACGGGCTCGGCCTGTACATGCTGGAGCGGTCGGGTGAACGCGTGGTGCTCGGCGTGCGCCGACGGCTGATCGCGCGCCTGCTGCGGCTGCGGATGCCCGCGTACGAGGACCATCGGCTCGGCGACCTGATCTCCCGGCTCAGCGTCGACACCACCGTGCTGCGCGACGTGGTGTCGACCGCGTCGGTCCAGCTCGTCGCGGGCGGGCTGACCGGACTGGGCACGGCGGTGCTGATGCTGCTGCTCGACCCGGTGCTGTTCGGCCTGGTGGCGGCGACCGTGTCGGTCGCCGCCGTCGTGGTGGTCGCGTTGCTCGGCAGGCTTCGCGAGGCGGGCGAGCGGACGCAACGCGGCGTCGGCGAGATGACCGCCGACCTCGAACGCGCGCTGGGCGCGATCCGGATGGTGCGCGCGAACCGGGCTGAGCCGCGCGAGGAGCGGCGGATCGGTGAGCGGGCGGAGTCGGCCTTCGCCGCGGGGGTGCAGGCGGCCAAGCTGACCTCGGTGATGACCCCGGCCGTCGAGCTGGCCATCCGCGGCTCGCTGCTGCTGGTGCTGCTCGTCGGCGGGGCGCGGGTGGCGGCGAACGCGACCTCGCTGGGCGAGCTGGTGGCGTTCCTGTTGTACGCCACCTATCTGGTGGTGCCGCTCATCTCCCTGCTCCAGGGAATCGGCCTCGTCCAGCGCGGCATGGGCGCGTTGCAGCGGGTGCACGAGGCCTCCCGTTTGCCCATCGAAAGCGACACGGCGGCCCGCTCGCCGATAGTCCCCGGGCGGTCCGCGCCGGTGCTGGAATTTCGCGACGTCCGATTCTCCTACGGGAAAAGGACGGTGCTGGACGGTGTTTCGTTCCGGATCGAACCGCGTACGAGCGTGGCGCTGGTCGGAAAGTCGGGGGCCGGAAAGTCGACAGTTTTCTCACTGGCCGAGCGTTTTTATCAGCCCTTTTCCGGAACGGTGCTGCTGAATGGCGTCGACCTGAACGGAATGTCACTTTCCAACTGCCGTTCCCGGCTGGCTTTGGTCGACCAGAACGTGCCCATCCTGCATGGCACGCTGCGGGAAAACCTCGTGTACGCGGCACCGGACGCCGACGCGGAGGAACTCGCGCGGGTGCTGGAAATGGTCAACCTCGCCGGGCTCGTCGCCGGCCTGCCCGACGGGCTCGATACCCAGGTCGGTGAACGCGGGAACATGCTCTCCGGTGGCGAGCGGCAGCGGGTCGCCATCGCCCGTGCCCTGCTCACCCGGCCTGACCTGCTGCTTCTCGACGAGCCGAGTGCGCATCTCGACCAGATCAACGAGTTCGCGCTGACCATGGCGCTGGAACGGGCCGGACGTGAATGCGCGCTGCTGATCATCGCGCACCGGCTGGCCACCGTCCGCCGGGCCGACCGGATACTGGTGCTCGACGAGGGCAGGGTCGACGGCGACGGCACGCACGACGAGCTCACCTTGTCCTGCCCGCTGTACCGGCGGCTCATCGAGAATCAGTTTTCTACCCGGAGTAGCCCCGCCGGAGCGGCTTCCGCCGGATAATCCCCGATGGTGTACATCTCATCCCCCGGATGGCCCTGTCGCATCCTCCGAGCGCTCTTGAGAATAGGTCGCTGGGATGTCGGATGGGTTATTCGGATGGGCCGGGGAGATGCTCAGATGATCTACAACCGACTGGCCGATGGTCAAATGACTCGGCAAATGAAATTCGTCGAGGTGCTCTCGGGACGGTGCGATACGCTCAGGCGTATCGACCGGTTTTGCGAAACCACCAAACTCGTGTCCGGAATTCTCGCCGACGGCAGCCGGGCGGGCGTCTGCGACCCGGCGCTACTGGAGTCGATGCTCTTCAGTCCGGGACGCAGGCGGTTGGTGGTCGACTCCCGGCTGGCGGGCGGTGAGCTGGTGCGGTACCACGGAAAGGCCAG
This sequence comes from Amycolatopsis sp. NPDC049868, assembly GCF_044461365.1. Lineage (NCBI taxonomy): Bacteria > Bacillati > Actinomycetota > Actinomycetes > Pseudonocardiales > Pseudonocardiaceae > Amycolatopsis > Amycolatopsis sp. NPDC049868. The sequence goes on from NZ_JBITKV010000010.1 coordinate 148,641, forward strand.
GCAGACCGAAATCAGGGTGTACGGCGGAGTGCTGCGGCATATGCTGGTCTTCGACGCCCGGTACGCGGTCGTGCCGCTCGACGAGGTGAGCCTGCACGCCGGCGCGCTGGTGCTGCGTCCCCCGCTCGTCGGTCACTGCGGTCAGTTCTTCGGGGTCCTCTGGTCGGAGTCGCGGCCGCTCGGCGGTGGTCCGGGGCGGGGAGCCAGCCTCAAAGGACGGCAATCGCAGGTCGCGGACCTGCTGGTGGAGGGCGCCACGGACCATCAGGTGGCCAACCGCTTGGGCCTGAGCAGCCGGACCGTGCGCACGATCGTGTCCGAGCTGCACGACCGGTTCGGCACCACCTCGCGGATGGCCTTGGGTTTCCGCCTCGGTCGCGTGACCAAGCGCGTCTAGTCCTGGCGGCTGAGGTACATGAAGGCCCCCTTCCTGTACTTAGGCGCAAGGATGGGGGCCTTCATGTACTTGGCATGGTGTGAAGGTCGAGTTTCCTCGGCTGAGCCGAGGGATGGGGGCCTTCACGCGCGGCACCTGTGACGGCTGTGGCTGCCGGTGTATCTGGGTCGAGTGTGGCGATCATCGTGTCCGTGAAGGCCTCCTTCACTACCTTCAGGGTAGGCAAGGAGGCCTTCACGGACTTGGCCCGCGATCAAGCCGCACCCAAGATCCAGCAGGTACCTAAGACAACCTTGGCACTAACGACCCTTACCACTCACGGCATCCCGGTACCGCACCTCCCAAGCGCACGAGGTCCCCTCCGCCGCCAGCTCCCGCTTGAGCACCTTGTGCGTGGCCGTCCGTGGCAGCTTGTCGAGCACCCGGACGAACCTCGGCCACTGTTTCGGCCCGAGATCGCCTTGTGCGGCGACGAAAGCGGCGAACTCGTGCGCGTCGATCGGCGTCCGGCAGACCAGCGCGGCCAGCACCTGGTCACCGACGCGCGGATCCGGGACGCCGTACACGGCCGCCTCGCTGACGGCGGGATGCCGCAGGAGCGCGCGTTCGATCGGGGCGGTGCCGAGGTTCTCGCCGTCGACACGCAGCCAATCGCCGAGCCTGCCCGCGAAATAGCAGTAGCCGTCCGCGTCGAGGTACGCCAGGTCGCCGGTGTGGTACATCCCGTCGCGCATCCGCTCGGCCTCGGCCGCGGGGTCGCCGTAGTACCCGGCGAAGAAGCCGGGACCACCGGTGTTGACCAGTTCGCCGACCGCTTCGGCGGCGTTGAGCAGGTTCCCGCCTTCGCCGAATTCCGCCGGGGGACAGGGTTTCCCGGTCTCCGGATGGAGGACGGCGACGCCGTCGAGCAGTCGGCCGAGCGAACCGGGCGGGGTGCCGGCGTCCCTGCCGAAGTTCACGCCGCCTTCGGTCGAACCGAACGCGTCGACCACGTGGCAGCCGAAGCGCGTGCCGAAAGCGGCGAGGTCGGCTTCCGCGCCTTCGTTGCCATAGGCCAGTTTCAGCGGATTGTCGGCGTCGTCGTCCCGTGCGGGAGTGGCGAGCACATAGGACAGCGGCTTGCCGACGTAGTTGGCGTAGGTCGCCCCGAACCTCCGGACGTCCGGCAGGAAACCGGAGGCGGAGAACCGCCGCCGCAGCGCGATCCCCGCGCCCGCCGCGAGCCCGACCGACCAGCCGGCCATGATGGCGTTGGAGTGGAACATCGGCATCGACACGTAGACGGTGTCCTCTGTGGACAGACCGAACCGGGCGGCCAGCATCTCGCCGGGGTAGGCGATCTTGCCATGGGTGCACCGGACGGCCTTCGGGTCGCCGCTGGTGCCGGAGGTGAAGATCAGCATGAGCAGGTCTTCGGGTTTCGCGACGACGGGGACGATGTCCTCCCGGGCCGGTTCGAGTTCGCTCAGCGGCAGCACCGGCACGCCGGCCTCGGACAGCAGCGGAAGGTACTTCTCCTCGGCGAACACCAGCTCGCAGTCGGCCAGCGCGATGTCACGGGCCAGCGCCGCGCCCCGGCGCGTCGGGTTCAGGCCGACCAGCACGTGCCCCGAAAGCGCCGCGCCGCCGAGCAGGAACGAGAACTCGGGGACGTTGTCCGCCAGTAACCCGAAATGCCCGCCGGGCCGCAGGATCCCGGCGAGCGCGGCCGCGTACCCGGCGCAGGCCCGGACGTGTTCGGCCCAGGTCCAGCGCCGGTCCTCGAACAGCAACCCGGTCGAGCGGTCCTCCGCCCGCGCGAGCAGGAGTTCCGTGACCGTGGGGGTCATGCCGGATCCGCGGCCAGGAGATCGCCGAGCCCGCCCAGCTGCGCGGTCGCCCCGCCGAAGGTGAACTCGAGCCGTTTCGCCGCGACGAAGTAGCGATGCAGCGTGTGGTCGACGTCGATGCCGACCCCGCCGTGGATGTGCACGGCGGTGTGCGCGACGCGGTGTCCGGCTTCGGCCGCCCAGAACTTCGCCGTCGCGACCTCTTCGGCCGCCGGAAGCCCTTCGCTCAGCCGCCAGGCGGCCTGCCACAACGTCAGCCGGACGGCTTCGACGTCGACGTAGGCGTCGGCGAGCCGCTGCCGCACCGCTTGGAAACTCCCGATCAGGTGGCCGAACTGCTTGCGTTCCCGCGCGTACGCCGCGGTCAGCTCCAGCGCCCGTTCGACGACGCCGAGCTGCTGCGCGCAGACACCGATCGTGCCCCGCAGCCGCAGCCATTCGCCGACGTCGCCCAAGGACACCGTGGCCTTCGCGCCGGACAGTTCGACGAGCGCCGCGTCGGCGTGGTCGACGGTCCGCTGCGGCGAGACCGTCACCGCGTCCCGGTCGAGCAGGAACACCTGACGGCCGCCGTCGATGGCGGCTTCGACGAGGAACCCGTGCGCGAAGGCGCCCGACGGCACCGCGGTCTGCGCGCCGGTCAGCCGCCAGCCGTCGCCGTCGGCTTCGGCGGTGAAACCGCACGGCACGCCGTAATCCGGCAGCGCCACCGCGAGGACGTGGTCGCCGCGCAGGACCGGCACGATCCAGCGCTCGGCGAGCCGCCCGTCCCCGGAGGCGGCCACCGCCGCCGCGCCCATGACCACCGACGTCAGATAGGGCACGGGTGCGACCGCACGGCCGATTTCGGCCAGTACCGAGCATTGCTCCAGCAGCCCGAACCCGCCACCGCCGACCGACTGCGGCAAGGCGGCGTCGAGCACGCCCGCCTGGGCCAGTGAGGTCCACAGTGGAGCGTCGAAGCCGCCGGAACCGTGCGGGCCCAGCACATCCGGGGTGACCTTGTCCGTCAGGATCCGGCGCGTGAGCGACGCGAGGTCTCGCTGCGCTTCGGTGTGCGTGAAGTCCATCAATCCTCCTAGCGCGTGACGGGCAGGCCGAGGGCGGTCGCGGCGATCATGTCCCGCTGGATCTCGTTGGCGCCGCCGCCGAAGGTGAGGATCAGCGACGAGCGGTGCAGTCGTTCGATCCGGCCGCGCAGCTGGGCGCCGGGGGAACCCTCGCGGACCACGGCGCCCGCGCCGAGGATCTCCATCATCAGTCGGTAGGCCTCGGTCGCGAACTCCGTGCCGAACACCTTGGTCGCCGACGCCTCCTCGGGGCCCAGCTCGCTGCTCGCGGCGGCCCAGGCGATCCGCCAGTTCCGCAGTTTCAGGTACTCGGCGTGCGTGTGGATCCGCGCCAGGTGCAGCCGCACCCACGGCTGGTCGGCGACGCGGGTGCCGTCGGGCAGCTTCGTGGTCTGCGCCCAGGTCCGCACCTCGCGTAGCGACGTCTGGATCGGCGCGGCCGAGGTCAGCGCGACTCGCTCGTGGTTGAGCTGGTTCGTGATGAGCGGCCAGCCCTCGTTCTCCCCGGCGACCCGGGAGGTCACCGGGACGCGTACGTCGTCGTAGTAGGTCGCGCTCGTACCCGGCCCGGCGACCGTGTGCACCTTCGTCCAGGAGAAACCGGGGGCCGACGTCGGCACGATCAGCATGCTCAGGCCCTTGTGCCGATGCGCCTCGGGGTCGGTGCGGGCGGCCAGCCAGATGTAGTCGGCGTACTCGATCAGGCTCGTCCACATCTTCTGGCCGTTGATGACGTAGTCGTCGCCGTCGCGGATCGCGCGGGTGCGCAACGCCGCCAGATCGGTGCCCGCGCCCGGCTCGGAGTAGCCGATCGCGAAGTGCAGCTCGCCCGCGGCGATCTTCGGCAGGTAGAACGCCTTCTGTTCTTCGGTGCCGTAGCGCATGATCGTCGGCCCGACGGTGTTCACCGTGAGGAACGGGACGGGTACCCCGGCCGCGGCCGCCTCGTCGGTGAAGATGAGCTGGTCGAGCATCGGCCGGTCCTGCCCGCCGTACTCGCGGGGCCAGCCGATCGCGAGCCAGCCCGAACTACCGAGTTCGCGAACGATTTCCTTGTACACCAGGCCGTTGCCGTATTCACCGCCGTCGCCGGCGAGGGCTTCGCGGCGTTCCGGGGTCATCAGCCCGGCGAAGTACTCCCGGAGTTCGCCTGCCAGTGCCCGCTGCTCCGGCGTGTAGTCGATCCGCATCCGTCACCTCTGCCGTCGGTGCTCGTTACTGGTGCCATGGCCGCTCGCAGCGGTAGGGTAGAACCTGTTCTAGTTGTACCAGGTATGGCGGTGAGGAGGGAATATGGAGATCGACGTCGATCGCTCACTCTGCGAGGCGAACGCGATCTGTGTCGGCTTCGCACCCGAGGTCTTCGATCTCGACGACGACGAGGAGCTCGTCCTCGGGTCGGGTGAGGTTCCGCAGGACCAAGTAGAACGTGTTACTCAAGCAGTTGCGAGCTGTCCGAAAAACGCGCTGCTCATACGTGGTTAGCGCCGTTTATTTGATGCTTGCATCGAGCAAGAACAGATTCTACTGTGTGCGGAGAGGCAAGGAGGCCCGGAGTGAGTTTGGACGGCAAGACGGCCATCGTGACCGGCGCCGGCGCGGGACTCGGCCGGGCCGAGGCGCTGGCGCTGGCCGCCGCGGGGGCGTCGGTGGTGGTCAACGACGTGTCGGCCGCGGCGCAGGCGGTGGCCGACGAGATCGAGGCCGAGGGTGGCAAGGCCATCGCGGTCACCGGCGACGTGTCGGAGTCCGCGACCGCGGACGCCCTGCTCACTGCCGCCGTCGACCATTTCGGCGGGCTGCACCTCCTGGTCAACAACGCGGGCGTGCTGCGCGACCGGATGCTGTTCTCGATGACCGACGACGAATGGGACACGGTGCTCCGCGTCCACCTGCGCGGGCATTTCCTGCTTTCGCGCAACGCCGGGGCGTACTGGCGTGACAAGTCCAAAGTGGACGGCGCGCCGGTGTACGGCCGGGTGGTCAACACCGCGTCGGAGTCGTTCCTGCTCGGCGCTCCCGGACAGCCGAACTACGGCGCGGCCAAGGCGGGTATCGCCGCACTGACCGTTTCCACCGCGCGCGGCCTCTCCCGCTACGGCGTCCGCGCCAACGCGATCTGCCCGCGCGCCCGCACGGCGATGACCGAAGCGGTCTTCGGCGCCGACGCGCCGGAGGGGATCGACCCGCTTTCGGTCGACCATGTCGCGCCGTTCGTGTCCTTCCTCTGCTCGCCGGACGCCGATCGCGTCAACGGCCAGGTGTTCCTCGTCTACGGCGGGATGGTCGCGCTGATGCGGCCGCCGTCGGTGGAGCAGCGGTTCGACACCGTCAACGGCACCTGGACCCCCGAAGAACTCGCCACCAGCGTGGGCGGCTACTTCGCCGACCGCGACCCGGAACGGATGTTCTCCGCCTCCGAGATCATGTCGCTGCCGTGAATCAGAGGAGATGACGATGGGCAGGCTCGACGGCAAGGTAGCGCTGATCACCGGCGGCGCCCGCGGGCAGGGCGAGGCGGCCGCGCGGCTGTTCGTCGCCGAGGGCGCGCGCGTGGTGATCGCCGACATCAACGACCTCGACGGCAAGAAACTCGCCGCCGATCTCGGCGAATCAGCCGTCTACCAGCACCTCGACGTCGGTGACGAGGCCGAGTGGGACGCGGCGATCGAGCGCACCCGCTCGGAGTTCGGCCCGCCGACGGTGCTGGTCAACAACGCGGGCATCCTGCACTTCTCGGAACTGGGCAAGACCACGCTCGCCGACTACGAACGCGTCATCCGGGTCAACCAGATCGGGGCGTTTCTCGGGATGCGTTCGGTCGTTGAACCGATGACCGGGGCCGGAGGCGGCTCCATCGTCAACGTGTCCTCAGTGGAGGGGCTCGCCGGGATGCCGTTCCTCGTCGCCTACACCGCGAGCAAGTTCGCGATCCGCGGGATGACCAAGGTCGCCGCGCTCGAACTCGGCGCGAAGAACATCCGGGTCAATTCGGTCCATCCCGGCGCGATCGACACCCCGATGGTCGCCGCCGCCGCGGGCGGGCAGAAAGTCGACATGTCGTGGGTGGGCAAGAAGGTCGCACTGGGCCGCGTCGGGCAGCCGGAGGACATCGCGAAACTCGTGTTGTTCCTGGCCAGTGACGAAAGTTCGTACAGCACGGGCGCCGAGTTCATCGCCGATGGCGGCGCGACCGCGACGCACGCTCTCAAGTTCTGACGCGGAGGTGCCGAGAGCAAAGTGAACACCGCTAACGCAATGGGGCGTTGACAGGTGGAGTAAGACTCGGGGCAGGCGACTGGGAGGTTCTGTGGGAGCGACGGTGTCCGTCCCCGGTACGGGTGCGCTCACACAGGTCGGCAGGCTCGCGACGCTGTCGTGGGAAGTCCTGCGCGCGATCTTCAAACGACCGTTCCAGTTTCGCGAATGGATCCAGCAGTGCTGGTTCTTCGCCAGTGTCACCATCCTGCCGACGGCGCTCGTGGCGATCCCGTTCGGCGCGGTCATCGCCCTGCAACTGGGATCGCTGACGCAGCAGATCGGCGCGCAGTCGTTCACCGGCGCCGCGAGCGCGCTCGCGATCGTGCAGCAGGCGAGCCCGCTGATCACCGCGCTGCTGGTGGCCGGCGCGGGCGGCAGCGCGGTCTGCGCCGATATCGGCGCCCGCAAGATCCGCGAAGAGATCGACGCGATGGAGGTACTCGGGGTCAACCCGATCCAGCGCCTGATCGTGCCCCGCGTGCTCGCCGCGATCGTGGTTTCGGTGCTGCTGAACGGTTTGGTCAGCGTCGTCGGCGTGCTCGGCGGCTACTTCTTCAACGTCGTCATGCAGGGCGGCACCCCGGGCGCGTACCTCGCCAGCTTCAACGCCCTCGCTCAGGTGCCGGACCTGTGGATCAGCGAGATCAAGGCGCTCCTCTACGGTTTCGTCGCCGGAGTGGTCGCGGCGTTCCGCGGGCTGAACCCGGCGGGCGGGCCGAAGGGCGTCGGCGACGCGGTGAACCAGGCCGTGGTCATCACGTTCCTGCTGCTGTTCCTGATCAATGTCGTGCTGACCGCGATCTACCTGCGGATCGTGCCGCCGAAGGCGATGTGACATGGCAGGCGAACCCGCTGTTTCCGATCGGACGCTCGAGATCATCGCGCGTCCAGGAGCGATGCTGGAAGGCTTCGGCGGCCAGCTGTCGTTCTACTTCCGCGCGCTGGCGTGGACCCCGCGCACGATCCGGCGCTACGGCCGCGAGATCTTCCGGCTGCTGACCGAAGTCAGCTTCGGCACCGGCGCGCTCGCGGTGATCGGCGGGACGCTCGGCGTGATGATCGGGATGACGCTGTTCACCGGTCTCATCGTCGGCCTGCAGGGTTACTCGGCGCTGAACCAGCTCGGCACGGCGGCGCTCACCGGGTTCATCTCGGCCTACTTCAACACTCGCGAGGTCGCGCCGCTTTCGGCCGGGCTCGCGCTTTCGGCCACCGTCGGCTGCGGGTTCACCGCGCAACTGGGCGCGATGAAGATCTCCGAGGAGATCGACGCGCTCGAAGTGATGGGTGTGCCGAGCATGCCGTATCTCGTGACGACGCGGGTGATCGCCGGGGTCACCGCGGTCATCCCGCTCTACGCCGTCGGCCTGCTTTCGTCCTATCTCGCCTCGCGGCAGATCACCATCTGGCTCTACGGCCAGTCCGCGGGCACCTACGACCATTACTTCACGCTGTTCCTGCCGCCCGAGGACGTGCTCTGGTCGTTCCTCAAGGTGATCATCTTCAGCGTGCTCGTCATCCTGTCGCATTGCTATTACGGCTACACCGCCAGCGGTGGGCCCGCCGGGGTCGGCGTCGCGGTCGGCCGCGCGGTGCGGACTTCGATCGTGCTGATCTCGGTCCTCGACTTCTTCCTGAGCCTCGCGATCTGGGGCGCCACCACGACAGTGAGGATTTCCGGGTGAACAGGGGGATTCTGCTGCGGCGGCTCCGGCACCAGGTGCTGGGGCTGATCTTCCTCGTGGTGGTCGTGCTGTTCTTCGTCACCACCATCGCCTTCTACCAGAAGGCCTTCACCGCGGTGACCATGGTGAAGCTGGAGACCGATCGCATCGGCAACCAGATGCGCGAGGGCGCCGACGTCAAGGTGCGGGGGATGGTCGTCGGGGAGGTGCGGGGGATCCGGGCCCACGGTGATCGGGCGACGATGGACCTGGCGCTGCAGCCGGACAAGACGTCGGTCATCCCGTCGAACGTGTCCGCGCGGCTGCTGCCGAAGACGTTGTTCGGCGAGCGGTATGTCGCCCTGCAGGTCCCCGAGAAGCCCCAAGGACATATCGCCGAGGGCGACCTCATCCCGCAGGACCGCAGCAGCAGCGCGATCGAGCTGGAAACCGTGCTCGGCAACGTGATGCCGTTGCTGCAGGCCGTCCAGCCGGAGAAGATGGCCAGCACGCTCAACGCCGTCGCGTCCGCTTTGGACGGTCAGGGCAAGCAGCTCGGCGCGACGATGGCGGGGCTTTCGGACTACCTCGGCAAGGTGAACCCGTCGCTGCCGGATCTCAAGGCCGACATCACCGGACTCGCCGACGCCGCCAAGATCTACGACAAGGCCGCGCCGGATCTGCTCGCCGCGCTCGCGGATCTGACCACCACGAGCAAGACCCTGGTCGAGAGCCAGCGCGGTCTCGCCGACGTCTACTCGACGGTGACCGCGGCCTCGATCGACCTGACGAGTTTCCTGAAGGTCAACCAGGACAACCTGATCCGCCTCACCACCAACCTTCAGCCCACTTTGGACGTCCTCGCGAAATACGCGCCGGAGTATCCGTGCCTGCTCAAACAGCTCGCCGGGTCGGTGCCGCGCGCGGAACTCGCGTTCGGCAAGGGCACCGCGCATCCCGAGGTCAGCCGGGTGACGATCGAGTTCACGCCGAGCCGGGGCAAGTACCTGCCCGGGGTCGACGAGCCGAAGTACAACGACAAACGCGGGCCGCGGTGCTACCCGGAGGTCCCGCCGCCGGGCCGCTGGCCGCAGTACCCGCCGGACGGTGCGATCGACGACGGGTCGTCGAAGCCCGCGCCGCCGCGTGATCCCGACGGCACGCTGCCCGCGGGTGGGAGCGCGGGCGGTTCGGTCGTGAACACGCCGGATGAACAGCGGCTGATCGACCTGCTCGTGTCGCCGGCGATGGGCACGACGCCGGACCAGGTGCCGAACTGGGGCAGCCTGCTGGTGGGGCCGCTGTACCGCGGGGCGGAGGTGGAGCTGCGATGAGGTCCTTCGTGCCGGATCTGGTCAAGATCCTCGTCTTCGCGGTCGTCACCGTGCTGCTCACCGCGATCCTCGGCGCCACCATCGCGAACACCAACTTCGGCGAGACTTCGGGCTACACGGCCAAGTTCACCGACGCGTCCGGCCTCAAGGAGGGCGACGACGTCCGCATCGTCGGCGTGAAGGTCGGCCAGGTCGGCAAGATCGAGATCGAGGAGGGCGAAAAGAACTTCGCCCAGGTCCACTTCGACGTCCAGACCGCGCACCGGCTGCCCGCGTCGGTGACCGCGACGATCAAGTACCGCAACCTGGTCGGCCAGCGGTACCTCTCCCTCGGCACGGATATCGGGGACGAGAAGTCGTTGCCACGCGGCGGGATCATCCCGCCCGAGCGCACCAAACCGGCCCTGAACCTGACAGTGCTCTTCAACGGGTTCAAACCGCTGTTCCGCGCGCTGAACCCCGCGGACGTCAACAAACTGTCCTACGAGATCATCCAGGTCTTCCAAGGCGAGGGCGGCACGATCACCAGCCTGCTCGCGCACACCGCGTCGGTCACGTCGGCCATCGCGGGCAAGGACAAGATCATCGGCGAGGTCATCGCGAACCTCAACACCGTGCTCGGCACGGTCGAGCGACGCTCGCCACAGCTGGGCGAGCTGATCGATCAGACCCAGCGGCTGGTCACGGGGCTTTCCGAGCAGCGCCAGCCGATCGGGGAAGCGGTCAAGGCGCTGGGCGACCTCACCGTCGCCACGACCGGCCTGCTCGCCGACGCGCGGCCGGCGCTCAAGGACGACGTCGCGCAGCTCGGCGCGCTGTCGCAGAACCTCGGTGACTCGGAACAGCTGCTCGACCATCTCCTGCAGGTACTGCCGGGCAACCTGCAGAAGTTCACCAGGACGCTGAGCTACGGCAGCTGGTTCAACTACTACCTGTGCGGGATCTCCGGCAGTATCGGCATCAAGTCGCTCGACATCGAACTGCCGATCACGCCGCTGCCCGGTACGCAGCGACCGGAGAGGTGCGGGCCGTGAAGCCGCTCAAGGAACGCAACCAGGCCGTGGTCGGCGGCGTGACACTGATCCTGATCGTGCTGATCACGGCGACGACGTACTTCTCCGACCGGATCCCGTTGTTCGGCAGCGGGACGACGTACTCGGCGTACTTCGGCGAGTCGGCCGGGCTGGCGCCGGACAACGAGGTCCAGGTCGCCGGGGTCAAGGTCGGGCAGGTCAGCTCAGTCGAGCTGGCCGGCAAGAAGGTACTGGTGAAGTTCCGGGTCAAGGACGTCCGGGTCGGCGACGCGACCGCCGCGTCGATCGAGATCAAGACGCTGCTGGGGGAGAAGTTCCTCGCGCTCACGCCGAAGGGCAAGGCGAACCAGGACCCGAACACCACCATCGGGCTCGACCGCACGCGGACGCCGTTCGAACTGCAGGACGCGTTCCAGGAGCTGTCGGGCACGGTCGGCGAGATCGACACCGCGCAGCTGGCGACGAGTTTCACCGTCCTCTCCGACGCGCTCAAGGACAGCCCGCAGTACCTCAAGGACGCCCTCGGCGGGCTTTCGTCGTTGTCCAAGACGGTGTCCTCACGCGACAGTGACCTGAAGGCGTTGCTGGCCAACACGAGCAAGGTGTCCAAGACCCTGTCCGATCGCAACGCGCAGCTGAAACGGATCCTCGACGACGGCAATCTCCTGCTCGCCGAGCTGCAGAACCGGAAGGACGCGATCAGCACCTTGCTCAAGGGCACGCAACAGGTTTCCGCGCAGCTGTCCGGTCTCGTCGCCGACAACCGGCAACAGCTGAAGCCGACGCTGGAGAAACTCGGCAAGGTCACCGACATCCTGCAGCGCAACCAGGACAACCTCAGCCGCAGCCTCGCGCTGATGGCGCCGTTCGCCCGCGTCGGCGCCAACGCGACCGGCAACGGACGCTGGTTCGAGGGCTACCTGTGCGGCCTGCTGCCGCCGACGATCATCGCGGGCGCGTTCCAGGTGAACCCGGAGGGCTGCACCCCGCCGATCGCGGCGCCGAACCAGGGGGTGGGCGGACGATGAGCACCCGGACCCGCACGCTCTACAACTGGGTCGCGTTCGCCTGCGTCCTCGTGCTGCTCCTGACCGCCGGGCTGTGGCTGGTGTTCAAGGAACCGGGCGGGACCAGGATCAGCGCCTACTTCGGCAAGACCGTCGGGCTCTACGCGGGTTCGTCGGTCCGGGTGCTCGGGGTGAAGGTCGGGGAGATCACCGGCGTGACACCGCAGGGCGAGGCGGTCCGGGTCGACATGAGGATCGACGGCGACACCCCGATCCCGGCCGACGCGGGCGCGGTTGTCGTAGCACCGAGCCTGGTCAGCGACCGCTACGTCCAGCTGACCCCGGCGTACGAGAGCGGCCCCGAAATGGCGTCGGACACGGTGATCGCCAAGGAGAAGACGGCGACGCCCGCTGAACTCGACGACCTCTACACCAGCCTCGACAAGCTCTCGACCAGCCTGGGGCCCAACGGCGCCAACAAGAACGGCGCGCTGTCCGACGTGCTGGACACCGCGGCGGCGAACCTCGCCGGCAACGGGAAGAACCTCAACACCACGGTGACGCGGCTGTCCGAACTGGCCAAGACCCTGGACAGCTCCAAAGGCGACCTGTTCACCACCGTGCAGAACCTGAACTCCTTCACCGGCGCGCTGGCCGAAAGCGACAAGCAGCTCAACGAGTTCTATCGCCGGGCGGCGGACGTGAGCGGTTTCCTGGCCGCCGACTCCGCCGATGTGGGCGCGGCGCTGAGCTCACTGGCGACGGCGATGGGCGACGTCGAGAAGTTCGTCGCGGAGAACAAGGATCTGCTCTCGTCCAATGTGGACAAGCTGGCCGGGCTGACGAAGGTGCTCGTGGACCAGCGGGCCTCGCTCGCCGAGGTGATCGACATCGCGCCGACCGGGGCGACCAACTTCATCAACTCCTACGACGCCGCGTCCGGCACGATCGCGGTGCGCGACAACCTGAACGAGCTGACCCACCCCCCGATCCTGACCGTATGCCGCCTGATCAGCGCGAGCACCCCGAAACCGATCCCGGACGCGCTGGGCAACATCTGCAAACAGCTCGCGCCCGTCCTCGACGGCACGCTGAAACTCCCGTCGGTCCCGCAGGTGCTGGCCTCGCTGCAGAGCGGCGAACTGCCGCCGTTGCCGCTCCCGCTGGTCGACGTCATGACCAAAGGACTCCCGAAATGAGGCGGCAGCGGCAGAAGATCGCGGGAGTGATGGCGGGCGTCCTCGTGCTCGCCGGGTGCAGTGACGGCGGGTTTTCGGGGCTGTACAACACTCCCTTGCCGGGAGGCGCGGATCTCGGGGACCACCCGTACCGGCTCTCCGCGCAGTTCTCCGACGTCCTCGACCTCGTGCCGCAGGCGAGTGTGAAGGTCAACGACGTCCCGGTCGGCCGGGTCGAGAAGATCGATCTCGCGCCGGACACACGCTCGGCGTGGGTGAGCATGGTGGTCAACGGCGACATCGCGCTGCCCGCGAACGCGCGTGCCGAGCTGCGGCAGTCGAGCCTGCTCGGGGAGAAGTTCGTCGACCTGCACGCTCCTGGGAAACCCGAAGGAACGCTCGCCGAGGGCGCGAAGATCCCGTTGGACCGCACGAACCGCAACCCCGAGGTCGAAGAGGTCCTCGGCGCGCTTTCCCTGCTGCTCAACGGTGGCGGGGTCGAACAGATCCAGAAGATCAGCCACGAACTCAACGAAGCGCTCACCGGTAACGAGGCCGAGGTCCGCGGCCTGCTGTCCCAAGTGGACAAGCTGGCGACCGAACTCGACGGGCACAAGGGCGAGATCCTGCGCGCCATCGACGGTCTCGACCGGCTTTCCAAAACCCTGGTCGGCCAGACGCAGAACCTCACGAACGCGCTCGACAACCTGTCGCCGGGGCTCAAGGTCGTGACCGAGCAACGGGATCAGCTCGTCGGCATGCTTCAGTCGCTGAACACCCTTTCCGGGGTGGCGACCGAGACGATCAAGGCGAGCAAGGACACGCTGGTCGCGAACCTGCGGGCGTTGCAGCCCACACTGAAGAAACTCACCGAGGCGGGCCAGGACCTGCCGACCGCGCTGCGGATCCTGCTCACATATCCGTTCCCGGACTACGCGGGCAACGTGATCAAGGGCGACTACGCGAACGTGGAAGCCAAGATCGACCTGAAACTGGACACCTTCCTGGAGAACATGAACAACTCGTCGCAGCCGATCATCCAGCTGCCGGGCACCCAGGGCACCGGCACGCCCGGTGCGATCCCGTTCAACAACGGTGCCGCCCCGCCTGTGCTGCCCCTGCCCACCGGCGATCTCCCACAGGCTCCTCAGGGATCCCAAGGAGACGTACTGGGCGGGATCCTCGGACCGTTGCTCGGAGGTGGCCGGTGATCACGCGCAAGATCAGGATCCAGCTGGCGATGTTCGTGGTCATCGCGGTGGTTTCGGTCGTCTACGCGGGCGGCAACTACGCCGGGCTGGACCGGCTCTTCGGCACCCGCGGCTACCTCGTCACCGCGCAGCTGGTGGATTCCGGCGGGATCTTCGTCAACGCGGAGGTCTCCTATCGCGGCGTCGCGGTCGGCAAGGTCGCGTCGATGACGCTCACCGAACACGGCATCGACCTCGGCCTCGACATCGATTCGGGCGCGCCGAAGATCCCCGCGGACACCAAGGCCGCGGTCGCGAACCGGTCGGCGGTGGGGGAGCAGTACGTCGATCTGCTGCCCATGCACGAAAACGGGCCGTATCTGGCCGAGGGGTCGGTCATCGAACGCGACAAGACCTCGATCCCGCTCGCCCCGGACACCGTGCTGTCCAATTTGGACAAGCTGGTGTCGAGTGTGAAGCCGGAATCGCTGCGGACCGTCGTCGACGAGACCTACGAGGCGTTCGCGAACGCCGGCCCGGATCTGCGGCAGCTGCTGAACAGCACGGGTTCGCTCACCGCCACGGCGACGCAGTACCTGCCCGACACCCAGGGCCTGCTCGCCAACTCGCGGACGGTGCTGGACACGCAGCGGCGGCAGGCGGACAACATCACCCAGTTCTCCAGCGGGCTCAAGACGATCGCCGCGCAGCTGAAGACGTCCGACCCGGACCTACGGCGCGTGATCGACGAGGCACCGAAGCTGAGCCGCCAGATCAGCGACGTGCTCGCGGTCTCCGGGACCGACCTCGGGGTGCTGTTCGCGAACACGCTCACGACCGCCCAGATCACCTCCGCCCGCACCGACGCCATCGAAGAACTCCTGGTCGCGTACCCGATCATCTCGGCGTTCTCGCGCTCGACGTCGCCGGACGGCACCGGTCACCTCGGCGTCGTGTTCAACTTCTTCGACCCGATCTCGTGCACGAAGGGCTACGAGGGCACGAAGCAGCGTCCCGCCAACGACACCACCGAAGCGCCGGTGAACACCCAGGCGTACTGCGCCGAGCCGCCAGGAAGCCCCACGGGCGTGCGAGGCTCGCAGAACGCCCCGTACGCCGGGAAGCCGCCCGCGGTCCCGGAGCGGCCGAAGCAGACCCCGCAGGCGGCGGAATCCGCCCAGTTGCCGGGTGTGCTGAGCCTGCTCACCGGATCCGCGCCCGGCGGGCTCGGCGCGTTGCTGGGCGGGAAGTGATGCTCACCCGCGCCCTCACCGTCGTGGCCGCGCTGGCGGTCCTCGCGGCCGCCTGGTCCGGCTGGTCGTGGTGGCGCGCCGCGGGCGACGACGGCCTGGCCAGGGGCCGTGAGCGTGAGGCTGTCCTCGCCGCCGCGGCCGGCCAGCTGGAGGTGCTCAACACGATCGACTACCGCAGCGGGGCGAAGGACGTCGACCGCTGGCTCGGCGTCACCACCGGACGGCTGGGCAAGGACCTCACCGGCGACCGGCAGATCCAGATCGACCGGGCGAACGCGAGCAAGACCGTCGCCACCGCGAAGCTCAAGCAGGCCGCGGTCACCGAGCTCGACGCCGCTGCCGGGACGGCGCGCCTGATGGCCGTGCTGGACGTGCGGGTCAGCACCGGCGGCGGATCGGCCGCGCCGAAGGTGAGCAGGCTGACCGTGGACTACCAGCGTGTCCAGGACGGCTGGAAGGTCAGCGCGGTCCAGGCGGCCGGCGCATGACCGGGCGCGTCCCGCGGCTCCTGATCGCGATCATCGTGGTGGCCACCGGTTGCGCGGTGTGGTTCGGCTTCCAGGCGTCCTCGCTGGGGTCGGACGGCAACGCGGCACTGGTCGACCAGGCCGCCACGGCCGAGGTCGCGGACCAGGTCGGCGCCGGGGTGAAGGCGGTGTTCTCCTACGACTACAGCAACCTCGCGCGCACCGAGCGGGCCGCGGCCGACGTGCTGACCGGCGAGGCGACCGGCCAGTACCGGGACCAGTTCGCGTCGGCGCGGAAGCGGGCCGAGGAAGAGAAGCTGGTGCGCACGACGACGGTGCGGTCACTGGGCGTCCGGTCCCTGCGCGGCGATCAGGCCGAGGTGCTGTTGTTCCTCGACCAGCAGACGATGACCGCCGGTGGCGGGGCGCCGCAGTCGACGGTGTCCCAGCTTTCGGTCGCGGCGGTGCGGATCGACGGCCGGTGGAAGATCTCCCAGCTCACCCCGCTCTGAGCGTCGCGAGTGATCGCCGAGCCGCCCGGGGATCCTGAAAACGTTCGGATGATCTGCGTGAAAGCTGAATTTTTAATTGTGGCACCCGCAGTGGCGCGGATCCCGGAACGGTGGGGTCGATCTCGTGTTTGCCGAGGCAGGCGCCGTGAAATCTCCTTTGTGGAGGGTCCGGCCCCGGTTCACTCGAATGGGTCTTTTTGTCCGCGGGAGTCGTGAGAGTAATCTTCGCCGTGAGGTCGAAAATGTCGATCTCTGGGGATGGGGAACTGTTTGCGGAATCCGTACTTTTCGGTCGGATGAGCTCTGATTGCCGAAGTGTGGTGGCGGTGATCTTCGCCGTTCTGGTGTTTTTCGTGCTTCGGATGTGTCCGGCTTGGGGAAATCGTGCTGAACGATCTGAACCATTATCCATTCCTGAATAATGGCGGATTCCGGAGTTGTTGCCTTGCAAGTCAACTCAAGTCGAAGGGTGAGCTTGATGAATTCCGTGGTGAAACGTGTGGTGTCCGGTGTGGGAGTGGCGGCGGCGGTGGCGGCCGGGTCGCTTGTCGCGGTCTCCCCCGCTTCGGCGGCGGACGTCAGTTGTGTGACCAGTACTTCGGGAGACCAGGGGATCGGCACCTGTGTCGTCCGTAGCGGCGAGGTCCGGCTCCGTGCGGATTGCGCCTTCGCTCCCGACACCTACAGCCCGTGGGTCGGCAGAGGCACCTGGGCGTTGAGAACGGGAAGCTGTCTGTTCAGTATCCGTGGTGTGATCGTGGAAACCCGGAACTGAGCGAATGCCGCGAGCGGGCTGCCGGGCCGTTGTCCGGACTGCCCGCTCGCGGTAGCCTTGCCGAAAATGAGGGGTGACTCGATGGTGGAAGAAGCGCTCATTCGGCTTTCCGGTATTCATCGCCGTTATGTCGCCGGTGAAACCACCGTGCACGCGTTACGCGACGTCGATGTGGCCGTGAAACCGGGCGAGCTGGTCGCGGTGCTCGGTCCCAGCGGCTCGGGAAAGTCCACTCTGCTGCTGGTGGCCGGAGGGCTCGAGCGGCCCGACTCCGGAACGGTGACGGTCGCCGGGGTCGAACTCGGGAAACTGAGCGCCAAGAAACTCTTCCGTCATCGGCGCCGCAATATCGGCTTCGTCTTCCAGAACTACAATCTGGTGAAGACGCTGACCGTATTGGAAAACGTGATGCTCCCCGCGGAACTCGACGGGGTGAACCGCCGGGAGGCCGCCGCGCAGGCCCGCGCCGCGCTGGTCGCGGTGGACCTGAGCGGTCTCGAAGATCGTTTCCCCGATCAGCTTTCCGGCGGACAGCAACAGCGGGTGGCCATCTCCCGCGCGCTCTCGGGCGGGCGCAAGGTGCTGCTCGCCGACGAACCCACCGGGGCTTTGGATTCGGCGACCGCTGCCGAAGTCCTGCAGTTCCTGCGCAAGCAGGTGGACGACGGAGCGGCGGGCATGGTGGTGACACACGACGCGGCGGTGGCGCAGTGGGCGGACCGCCGCATCGACCTGCTCGACGGTGCACTCGTCGAGAAACCGGGTGCCGCCCGATGAACGTTTTGCGGCGTTGGAGACTCGCGCTGCGCATCGCGGGACGGGAGCTGCGGCGAAGCCGGGGTGTCACCATCCTGGTCGTCGCGCTCGTCGCGCTGCCTTTGATCGGCGTGTGCGCGTATTTCACGGTGACGGCGACTTCGGAGTTCTCCCCGGAGGAAAGGATCGCCCGGGCGCTCGGCGGGGCGGACGGGCGGATCACGTCGGTCCCCGTGCCCGACGTCCCGTTGACGGAACAGGTGAGCGCAGGCGAGGCCAGGCTGACCACGGCGCTGGGGCCCGGGAGCGATCCTGAGCCGCTCCTCGAAACGAGGGCCGTCGTCGGCGCCGGGAACCGGGACGTTTCCGTGGCGTTGCATGCCTTCGCCGAGACCGCGACGACCTCGCCCTTGTTCGGGCTGGTGGAGGGACGTGCTCCGGAGCCAGAGCGGGAAATCGGTCTTTCCGTCGCGGTCGCCGGGCGGCTCGGGGTGGCGCCAGGCGAAACCGTCCGATTGTCCGCGGGCGGCCGTGACGCCGTCGTGTCCGGTCTCTACGCGGACCGTATCGACACCGCCTCGGCCTTCGTGATCGTCCCGCTCACCCCCTCCGTGCTGGCCGCGGTGGATCCCGTGGTGAGCGCCGGCGGGGACGTTTCCCTGGTCTGGCTGGTGCGTGGCGAGCCAGGCGCGCTGGCGGCCGCCGGTGAGACCGTTCTCGACCGGGCGGGCGTGCTCAGCCGGATCGAGGAGACTCCGGTGCTGGAGGTACTGGGTGTCTTCCTTGCCGTGCTGGCCGAGATCGCGGTTGTCACCTGCGCCGCGTTCGCGGTCGTCGCCCGGCGGCAACGCCGGACACACGGCCTGCTCGCCGTGGTCGGCGCCGAGCCGCGGCAGCGTGTGTCGATCGCCTACGCCACGGGAGTGCTGTGCGGATGTCTGGCTGTCGCCGTCGGAGTGCCCGCGGGGGTTCTGGCCGCGTGGGCACTGCTGCCCGTCTTCGAGGACCGCGCCGATCAGGATTGGGGCGCACTGACGATTCCCTACGGCCTCCTCCTGATCATCGCCCTGTTCGCGGTGCTCGCCACCACGATCAGCTCGGTGCTCGTCGGCAGGCCGGCCGCGGTCGCCAGACCGCTCGACGCGTTGCACGGCAGGGACGTGGTCGCCGCACGAGCCGGAACGGCGCGGCGGTTCACCGCGCTCGGCCTCGTCGTCGCGGGCGTGGCGCTGCTCGGTCTCGGCTTCACCGCGGGGCCCGGCCCGGCAGTGCTGGGCGGTGCCCTGATCGTGCTCGGCTGCGGATTCGGCCTGACGGTCGTCTTGGCCGCGCTGGTGCGGGGGCACCGAGGTCCGCTGTGGTTTCGTCTCGTCCTGCGCGACGCCTCGATGGCGACCGCCCGGCCGTCCGCGCTGGCCACCGCGATCGCGGGGATCGTCATGTTCACCACGACCGCGGCGTTCCTGCTGACCGGGCTGGCCAGGCAGTCGACCGGTTACGTGCCGTCCACAGTGGAGGGCACGGCCGTGTTCTCCGCCGACCAGCCACTCGATCGCGAGACGGCGGCGGTCGCGGCCGCGAAGCTCGGGATGCCCGGTACCGGGGTGTTCCGCGAAGTGATCTATCCGGCGGAGCGAGGCGGGCTCCCAGGTTTCGTTCAGGCCGACAGCACCCTTCGGCGCTGTCTCGACCAGTCCCTCCGCGGCGGCTCCCAGAACGTCAGTGTGGACGAGTGCGCGAAGCAGACGGGGTTCTCCTTGACCGCGCCGGTGGTGGCGGCCGCGGCACCCAGTGCACTGCCGGCGCTGATCGGGCGGCCCCCGGACGCGACCGAATCCGCTGCGTTCGACACCGGCGCGGCGTTGGTCCTGAATCCGGCGCTGCGGGACGACACGGGAAAGGTCACGTTGCGACCAGGGGCGGTGGACGGCGTCGGCGGCGCCACTTCGCTGCCGGAGCCAGGACGGACCGAGGAACGGCGGCACACCCTGCCCGCCGTGGTCGTCGGGAATCAGCAGACCCAGCTCGCGCCCATGGTGCTGCTGTCGGAGGCGAGCGCGGAACGGTACGGCCTTAAGCCTCGAGGCGATGTCTCGATGCTGTTCCGCGGCTCCTCGATCCCCACGCCGGGACTCGAGGACGAGGTGCGATCCCTGCTGCTGCGGGGAACGGCGGGTGCGGGGGAACTGACGGTCGAGCGAGGTGATCCGAAACCCCGCACGATCATGGCCGTCAACCAGATCGCCGCCGGGGTCGCGGTCGCGCTGTCCCTCGCCATCGTGATCACCGGCGTCGCGCTGGCGGCCGGTGAGTCCAGAGGTGATTTCGCCGTGCTCGCGGCCGTGGGTGCCGATCCCCGGCTCAGGCGCCGGATAGCGGCCGGACAGGCTGGACTCGTCGCCATCTCCGGTGCCGTGATCGGGATCGCGGCAGGCTACGCGGCGGCGGCTTCGTCCCTGCACGCAGAGCGAAGTGGCTGGACGCTCACCCCGGTGCTGTTCAGCGTCGGTGGTTCGCTGCTCCTCGTCGCGGTGGCGCTGATCGCGGCCCGGCAGCTCACCTCGGCCCGGCTGCCCGTTCCGCGCGTCATGGAGTGAACCAGGCGGGCGTTTGGCCCGCTCACGCATCGCCGCCGGGAGCGGCGGCGTCAGGAGAGGCGTTTCATGTTCGCGCCGGTGATCACGCCGCCGGAAACGGTGTAAGAACCGGAAAAAGTGCGGAGTGAACCGTCGTTCTGTCGCGCCGAAAGGTCGACGTACACGGTGTTCCCGCGCACGCTCCGCACGGTGACGGCCGCCCACGAAGTCGTCGCGTATCCACTGGACCAGGAAGCGAAAGTGCCGCCTTTCGCCAGCCGTTGCCCGCCGAGATTCCACGCGGTGAGGAAATCACGCCGGTTGATCGCGTCGTAGAAGGCGATCACCGTTTGTGCCACGGGAACCGAGGGTGCGGGATAGACCGTCTGTGTCGTGGGCGGTGCGACATAAACCGTCTGCGGCGGGGCGGCGACCGCGGGTGGCTGGATCACGATCGTGTTCGGGGGAGCGGCCACCGTGACGGCCGGAGTCGCCGTTCCCTGATTCGGTACCGCGCACGCGGCCAGTGTTCCCGCCGCCATCAGCGTCACCGCTGCCCACTTCTTCGCTCTCATTTTCTCCCCTTTTCCTCGTACTGCCGAGAATGCGGGAAACGGTGCCGGTTCAATAGGGCATTTGGCCTCGTTACGAACGATGAAAAAAGCGCCGGAACCGTTATCGGATCTTGTGCGCGCGGGCCTAGGGCCACCCTCGTCTCACGCCCGACCTCCGCCGGGTTTAGCGTTAGGCATGACCACTGCACCTGTCGATGTCGAGAGCGCCCGCCGCGACTACGCGGCCCTCGTCGACCGTGGCCTCTCCCTGGACATCACCCGCGGCAAGCCGTCCCCTCGCCAGCTGGACCTCGCCGACGGGTTGCTCGCCCTCCCCGGAGATGTGCGCAAGGCCGAGGACGGCACGGACGTCCGCAACTACGGCGGCCTCAAGGGCCTGCCCGAGCTCCGCCGCATCTTCGCCGGGCCGCTGCAGGTCCCGGCCGAGCAGCTGCTCGCCGCGGGCAACTCCAGCCTGGAGCTCATGCACGATTCGATCGTGCAGGCCTTCCTCAGCAAGCTCCCGGGCGCCGAGCGCCGCTGGGCCGACGAGCCGAGCGTCAAGTTCCTGTGCCCCGTGCCGGGCTACGACCGTCACTTCGCGCTGGCCGAACGCTTCGGGATCGAGCTGATCCAGGTGCCGCTCACCGAGACCGGCCCGGACATGGAGGTCGTCGAGCGTCTCGTCGCCGAGGACGCCGCGATCAAGGGCATCTGGTGCGTGCCGAAGTACAGCAACCCGACCGGCGTCACCTACAGCGACGACACCGTGCGCCGCCTGGCGACGATGACCACGGCCGCCCCGGACTTCCGCATCTTCTGGGACAACGCCTACGCCGTGCACCACCTCACCGAGGACGAGGCGTCGCTGGCCGACCTGCTCGCGCTGGCCACCGAGGCGGGTAACGCCGACCGCGTGTTCGTCTTCGGCTCCACCTCGAAGGTCACCTACGCGGGCGGCGGCGTCGGCTTCTTCGGTGCCTCCGAGGCGAACCTGGCCTGGTGGACCGGCCTCATCGGCAAGCGGACCATCGGCCCGGACAAGGTCAACCAGCTCCGCCACGCGCTGTTCCTGCGCGACGAGGACGGCGTCCGCGAGCACATGCGCAAGCACGCCGAGCTCATCGGGCCGAAGTTCGCGGCCGTCGACGAGATCCTCACCAAGGAACTGGGCGAATCGGGCCTCGCGTCCTGGACCAAGCCGACCGGCGGGTACTTCATCTCGCTGACCGTCCCGTCCGGGACCGCCAAGGAGGTCGTGCGGCTGGCCAAGGAGGCGGGCATCGCCCTGACCCCGGCCGGCGCGACCCACCCGTACGGCGACGACCCCGAGGACGCCGTCATCCGCATCGCGCCGACGTACCCCGAGCTGGCCGAGGTGGAAGAGGCCATCCGCGGTCTCGCCGTCTGCGTTCGCCTTGCCGCGGCGACGAAGAAGTAAGTCGCCTATCCGCTGGTCAAGTGGGTGGCGGGGGCTCGTCGCGGTGGCCTGACAGCTTCTTGACCGTCCACAGGGGACACTTTCAGGGCAGTTGCGGCCGGTTCGGGCGTTTTGCGCCGAACCACCGAGAGCCTTGCCGACGAGGCGCATGTCGCGAAAGCCACTTTCGCGACGTCAGGTGTCCCGAAAGTGGCTTTCGCGACACGATCGCCGGGGTATCGCGCAGGTCGAGTGGGTCGTGAGAAACAAGTTCGAGATCTTCTCCAATCCGGGCCGCGAGTGGTTCCGAACGTCCGAGTGGGTGGGTGTGCACCGCAAAGACGAGAGGAACCACTCGTGTTCGGAAAGCCCTTCGTTCGTACCCTGATCTCCCGCAGCGCGGAGAACCGCACGGATCGCCGCCGGTTCCTGAAGGCCGCAGGCGCGGCGGGGCTCGGTGTCGTCGGCGCGACCTACCTCGGCGTTCAGGCCACTTCGTCCGCTTCGGCCACGGGTGACGCCGCTGCCGCCGAGGGTGCTCCCAGCGACGCGGCCGTCCTCAACTTCGCGCTCAACCTGGAGTACCTCGAAGCCGAGTTCTACTCCTTCGCCGTCCATGGCCGCGGGCTGCCGGACGACCTCACCGGTGGTGCCGGGACCCAGGGCGGCGTCGCCGGCGGCAAGAAGGTGATGTTCCACGACAAGGCGCTGCACCAGTTCGCGAAGGAGATCGCGGGCGACGAGGTCGCACACGTCAAATTCCTGCGCGGCGCCTTGGGCGAGGCCGCGGTGTCGCGGCCCGAGATCGACCTCAAGGACAGCTTCACCGCCGCGGCCAAGGCGGCCGGGCTGATCAGCGGGTACCAGCAGTTCGACCCGTTCGCCAACGAGAAGAACTTCCTGCTCGCGGCGTTCCTGTTCGAGGACGTCGGCGTGACGGCCTACAAGGGCGCCGCCCCGCTGATCACCAACAAGACGTTCCTCGACGCGGCCGCCGGCATCCTGGCCGCCGAGGCCTACCACGCCGCCACCATCCGGACCGCGCTGTTCGACCGGGAACTCGGCGACGCGGCCGCCAAGATCTCCAACGCGCGCGACGCCCTCGACGGTCCCGGCGACGACGACCAGGGTGTCCTGCTCGGCAACCAGGCCAACATCGTGCCGACCGACCACAACGGCATCTGCTTCGGCCGCGGCGCCGACCGGGTGCTGAACGTCGTCTACCTGAACCCGGGCGCGGTGAAGGAGGGCGGATTCTTCCCCAAGGGCGTCAACGGCGACATCGTCGCCAGCGGCGGCGCGTGATCCCCCCTCTCGTGTCGCCGTTTCCCGGTACCGTCGGGGGTCGGCGACACGAGGAGGGGGTTCGCGGTGAAGGCAGTGATCATCGGCGGCGGCATCTCCGGCACGGTGACCGCGATGGCGTTGCGACGGGCCGGGATCGAGGCGAGCGTCCACGAGGCGTACTCGTCCGGCGGCGAGGACGCGGGCGCGTTCCTGACGATCATGCACAACGGCATGGACGCCCTGCGCGCGATCGGCGCCGAGGCACCGGTGATCGACAACTCCTTCGGCGCGTCGGGCTTGGAACTCGTGACGCCGGACGGGCGGACCGTCGAACGACGTTCCTTCGACATCGACGGTCTCGCCGGGCCGCGCACGATGACGCGAGCGTCGCTTTACCACGCGCTGCAGGAGGAGGTGATCTCACGCGGGATCACCTTCGAACGCGGGAAGCGGCTGGTTTCCGCCTCGCCGGGGATCGCCAGGTTCGAGGACGGTTCCGTGGCCGAGGGCGACATCCTCATCGGCGCCGACGGCCTGCGGTCGGTCGTCCGGACGATCATCGACCCGGACTGCCCGCCGCCGCGTTCGACGGGGCTCGACGTCGTCTACGGCTACACGACCGACACGAGCATCCCGCAGGCGCCTTCCCTCTATCGGATGATCCAGAGCCTGCACGCCTTCTTCGGCTACACGAGCACGCCCGACGGCTCGACGTACTGGTTCGCGCGGCTCCCCACGGCCGAGGGAGTGCGCTCCGGCCTGACTCCGGCCGAATGGCGCTCGGCCGCTTTCGCCGCCTTCGACGGGGAACCGTTGCCCGCCGCGGAAATCATCCAGTCCACCGGAGACGACGTCTTCGGCGGACATTCCTACGACGTGCCCTCGACACCGGTGTGGTTCAACTCGACGATGGTGCTCGTCGGCGACGCGGCGCACGCGGCGTCGCCCGCCGCCGGGCAGGGTGCGTCGATGGCGCTGGAGGACAGTGTCGTGCTGGCCCAGTGCTTGCGGGATCTTCCTGACGCGCCAACGGCTTTCGCGGCCTACGAGCGGCTGCGGCGGGCGCGGGTGGAGGAGCTGGTGGCCAGCAGCGCGGCGGTGTCTTCGGGCACGATTACCGATCGGGACCGGAACTGGCTTTATCGGCACCACATCGAGTGGGACGAGACCATTCGCGTTTAGCCGACTGACTGCGAGCGCCAAGCGCGTGAAGGCCCCCTTCCCTCGGCTCAGCCGAGGGAAGGGGGCCTTCACGCGCGAAAGGCTACTTCTTGTACAGGGCCTCGATGTCGGTCGCGTAGTTCTTGTTCACGATGTTGCGCTTCAGCTTCAGGCTCGGCGTGATCTCCCCGCCCGCCTCGGTGAAGTCCTTCGAGAGGATCGTGAACTTCTTGATCGCCTCGGCCTGCGACACCGCGCTGTTGGCCTGGTCCACGGCCGTCTGGATCTCGGCGCGCAGTTCGGCGTCGTCGGCCAGATCGGACACCGAGGCGTCGGAAGGCTTGCCGTGCTGCGACTTCCACGAGGGGAAGTACTCCTCGTCGATGGTGATCAGCGCGCCGATGAACGGCCGCTGGTCGCCGACGACCATCGCCTGGCTGACCAGCGGGCTGGCCTTGATGGTGTCCTCGAGCCCGGACGGGGCGACGTTCTTGCCGCCCGCGGTGACGATGATCTCCTTCTTGCGCCCGGTGATCTTGAGGAAGCCGTCGTTGTCCAGTTCGCCGAGGTCGCCGGTGTGGAACCAGCCGTCCTCCAGCGCTTCGGCGGTCGCCTGGGCGTTGTTGAAGTAGCCGCCGAACACGACGTCGCCCTTCAACAGGATCTCGCCGTCTTCGGCGATCCGGACCGACGTGCCGGCGACCGGGCGGCCCACGGTGCCGACGCGGAACCCGTCCTGCGTGCCGACGCAGGCCGCCGCGGAGGTCTCGGTCAGGCCGTAGCCCTCGAACACCGGGACGCCGATGCCGCGGAAGAAATGCGCCAGCCGCACGCCGAGCGGGGCACCGCCGGACACCGCGGCGACGCACCGGCCGCCGAGGGCCGCGCGGAGCTTGCTGAAGACCAGCTTGTCGAACAGCGCGTGCTTGACCTTGAGCCCCAGCCCGGCACCGCCGGTGTCCTGGGCCTGGCTGTACGCGACCGCGGTGGCTTCGGCGGCGTCGAAGATCTTGCCCTTGCCGTCGCCGTGCGCCTTCTGCTTCGCGCCGTTGTAGACCTTCTCGAACACCCGCGGCACCGCGACGACGAACGTCGGCCGGAAGGTGCCGAGGTCGGCGACGAGGTTCTTGACGTCCGAGGTGTGCCCGAGGGTCACCCGCGCGCTGAGCGCGGTCACCGCGATGGCGCGGGCGAGGACGTGCGCGAGCGGCAGGAACACCAGCAGCGAGTTGCCCTGCTCCATCAGCTGCGGGAACGCGGCGATGTCGGCGCGGATCTCGGCGAGGAGGTTCCGGTGGGTCAGCTCGACGCCCTTGGGGCGGCCGGTCGTGCCCGAGGTGTACACGATCGTGGCCAGGTCGCCGGCCTTCACCGTGCGGCGGCGCTCGTGCAGGTCGTCGTCGCTCAGCTCGGCGCCCTGCTCGGTGAGCTGGTCGACGGCGCCAGCCTCGATCTGCCAGGTGTGCTCGAGCCCGTCGAGGCGGCCCTTCACGGACTCCAGCGTCGCGAGGTGTTCGTCGGTCTCGACGAACACGGCCTTCGCGGCCGAGTCCGAGAGGATCCAGTGGACCTGCTCGGCCGACGAGGTGTCGTAGATCGGGACGGTGACCGCGCCGGCGGCCCAGATCGCGAAGTCGATCAGGGTCCATTCGTAGCGGGTCTTGGACATGAGCCCGACCCGGTCGCCCGGTGCGATGCCCGCCTGGGCCATTCCCTTGGCCACGGCCAGAACCTGGGCGGCGAAGTCTTTGGCGGTGACGTCCAACCAGGTACCGTCGACCTGGCGGCGGAAACTCACGACATCGGAGAACCGCTCGGCGTTCGCCCAGACGACGTCGGCGAGATTCTCGTCGTCGGTCACCGGATTGGCGGCGGGGGCGCTGTATTCGCGCACGAGGAACCTCCGTGTTCGCGTGCAAGTGGTGTGACCGGTGTTACCCGCCAGTCAACTTAGCGTGCCGTGCACCTTAAGACCATGCTGACGAATCGGCCATACCCAGGGCATGACATTCTGCCGCTGTGAACCAGGCGCCGCCAGCTCTCGACATCGTCGACGAGACCTTCCTCGTGGTCCCGCCCTCCACCGTGGCCGCCGCTTTCGCCGATCCGCGATCTTGGTCACGTTACTGGCCGGACCTCGTCCTGGAGGTCTACACCGACCGCGGGGAACAGGGATTGCGCTGGACCGTGCGCGGTGCCTTGATCGGTACCATGGAGGTCTGGCTCGAGCCGGTGCTCGACGGCACCTTGCTGCACTACTTCCTGCGCGCCACCCCCGCCGGTCCCGACGGGGAGCCGGTCGGCCTGGCGCCGCGGGAGCTGCGCCGCGAGTTCGACCGCCGCGCCCGTGCCGCCAAGGCGATCGCGCTCGGGCTCAAAGAGGTCCTGGAGGACGGGCGGGAGCCCGGGGTCGGTCCCCGGGGCGAGTAGGTACGGGGAGCACAGGGGAGAACATGCGGGTTCACGTGGTGTCGGACGTGCACGGCAACGCCGACGCGCTCAAACGCGCGGGTGACGGCGCCGACGCGCTGATCGTCCTGGGCGACCTGCTGGACTTCGTCGACTACCGCGAGCACGACAAGGGCATCATGGGCGCGCTGTTCGGCGCCGAGAAGGTCGGCGAGTTCGCGCGGCTGCGGCGTGAGGGCACTCGTGATGAGACCGTTGCCTTCTCGCGATCGTTGTGGGCCACTTTGGCCGATCCCGCCGCCGCCGTCGGCGAGGCGATCCACGACCAGTACGGCGTCCTGTTCGGCGCGCTGACCGCGCCGACGTTCGCGACCCCCGGCAACGTCGACGACCCCTCGCTGTGGCCCGAGTTCGCCGGCGACGGCATCACCGTCCTCGACGGCGAGGTCGCCGAGTTCGGCGGCCTGCGGTTCGGGTTCATCGGCGGCGCGCTGCTCCCGCCGAACGTGGTCCCGCGCCGCAATGGCTTCTGGCGGCCGTACCTGCGCACCCGCGAGGAGTACGACGCCGCGGTCGCCGGGCTGGAGAAGGTCGACGTCCTGTGCACCCACATCCCGCCCGCCGTCTCGGAGCTGACCTACGACGTGATCGCGCGGCGGTCCGAGATCGGCTCGGCGGCGCTGGTGGACCTCATCCGCGAGCAGCAGCCGCGCTGGTCGGTCTTCGGGCACGTCCACCAGCCGCTGATCCCGCGGACGAGGCTCGGCAGGACCGAATGCCGTAACGTCGGTCACTTCAAAGAGACCGCACAGCCGTACGTGCTTCGCTGGTGACGGTCGGTCCCGGCTAGAGCCTGTTCGTCGGGCGCGCGCTGCCGGATTCGAGCAGCCGGGCCGAGGCTCCGGCACGATGCTCGCCTTACGCCGATCGGCGGCCCGCCTCCTCGAATCCGGGCCTTCGGCGAAAAGAAAACGCGCGCGTGTGGTCACCCGCCCGCCCGGGAACCGCACGACACGCTCTAGGCTTCACTCCATGGCCGAGCAGTCCACGCAATCCATCGAGGTCGACGCCGAGCCCGAGCGGGTCATGGCCGTCATCGCCGACTTTCCCGCGTACCCGGAATGGGCCAAGGCCGTCCGGGAGACCGAGGTGCTCGGCGAGGACGCCGACGGTCGCGCCAAGCAGGTGAAACTCACCCTCGACGCCGGGCCCATCAAGGACGTCTACACCCTCGAATACGACTGGGACGCCGACGGCCACGGAGTCAGCTGGCACCTGGTCAAGGGGCAGATGCAGAAGGCCCAGAACGGCCGCTACGCCCTCGAAGCGCTGGGCGCCGGACGCACCAAGGTGACGTATACGCTGTCCGTCGAGCTGGCGCTGCCGATGATCGGGCTGCTGCGCCGCAAGGCCGAGAAGATGGTCATGGACACCGCGCTCAAGGAGCTCAAGAAGCGCGCTGAAGCATCCTGAGTCGAAGGGTAGGCATGCGGATCCTGCTGTTCACCGGCAAGGGGGGTGTCGGCAAGACCACGCTGGCCGCGGCGACGGCGGCGGCACTGGCCGGGCGGGGCAGGAAGACGCTCGTGGTCTCGACCGACCCGGCGCATTCC
This sequence comes from Amycolatopsis sp. NPDC049868, assembly GCF_044461365.1. Classification (NCBI taxonomy): domain Bacteria; kingdom Bacillati; phylum Actinomycetota; class Actinomycetes; order Pseudonocardiales; family Pseudonocardiaceae; genus Amycolatopsis; species Amycolatopsis sp. NPDC049868. Next base: position 177,388 of record NZ_JBITKV010000010.1, read on the forward strand.
CTCGGTGACGCCTTCGGCCGACGGCTCGGCGGCGAACCGTCCGAAGTGGACACGCTGCTCCACGCCGCCCAGATCGACACCCGAGGCCTCGTCGACAGCACCTGGCGCGAACTCCGGCGGGAACTGCAGGCGGCGCTCGCGGGAGTGGGCCTCGACTCGCTCGACGCCGAAGAACTCACCGTGGTGCCCGGCGTCGACGAACTCCTCGCCCTCACCGAGGTCCAGCGCCTCGCCGAGCACGGTCCCTGGGAGACGGTCGTCGTGGACTGCGGGCCGACCGCGGAAACCCTGCGCCTGCTGGCCTTGCCCGAAGCCGTCTCGGGTTACCTGTCGAGGATGTTCAAACCCGGCGCGCGGCGGACGGCGTCCGCGGTGCGGCGGCTCGGCGCGCATCTGGAGTCGCTGCGCACGCTGCTGACCGATCCGGCCACCACCACCGTGCGGCTCGTGCTGACGCCGGAACGCGTCGTCGTCGCCGAAGCCCGTCGCACCCTCAGTTCCCTTGCCCTGCGCGGAATCGGCGTCGACGGGCTGATCGTCAACCGGCTCATGCCCGCGCCGGGGTTCTGGCGCGGCGCCGCGGCCACGTGGATGCGGACCCGGCGCACCCAGCAGAACGCCGTCCTCGCCGAACTCGCCGAGGCGGGTTTCGGGCCGGGACAGGTGAAACCCGTCGAGCATCGAGCCGTCGAGCCGGTGGGGATCGAGGCGTTGCAGGAAATCGCGTACGAACTCTATCAAGGGCTGGATCCCTTGGCAGGAAACGAAAAAGGTGTCACCCCGCTGCTGCAGGTGTCCGAATCGGACGGCGGCTACGAGCTGCGTATCGCGGTGCCGTTGCATCGCGATTCCGAAGTGGACCTGGCCAGAGTGGACGATGATCTCGCCGTCACCGTCGACGGTTTCCGGCGGCTGATCGCGCTGCCGGAGATGTTGCGCCCGTGCCGGATCACCGGTGCGGAATCCGACGCGCACGGCCTGGTCGTGAGCCTGGCCGGGAACCGGGGACCCGGGTGAGCGAGAACAACGAGTACACCGGATCGAAGCCGCTCGAACTGGCCGAAGAGATCCGCCTCCTGGTCGAATTGGTCGTCGAGCACGCCGCACCGTGGCTGGAGGGCCTGATCTCCGCCGGGCACGGCTGCACCGACCACGATGCCGACGGTTGGTGCCCGCTTTGCGCGATCGTCGGGGTCTTCCGAGGGGAACGGCCCGAGTTCGTGGCACGCCTGATGGAGCAGGCCGCCCAGCTCGTCGCGTTGCTGCGGGCGGTGCTCGCCGACCGCTGGGAACCCGAGGCCGGCGTGCACATGCCGGGGTTCCAGCCTGCGCGGAAGGAGCCCGCGGCCGAAGATGTCCCGATGGGAGCTTCGCGGGTCCAGCACATCACGGTGACCAGGCGCGACGCTTGGCAGCCGGACCGGGAGAAGTGAGTTGCTGACGGTAGGCGTGGACGTCGGGGGCACGAGCGTGCGTGCCGGCGTGGTGGACGAGCACGGCTCGCTGATGGACACGGCCAGGGTCGGGACACCCAGCGGGGAGGACGCGCTCGAAGACGCCATCTCCGGGGTCGTCGAAGACCTCCGCAACCGGCACGACGTGTCGGGCGTCGGGCTCGCGGTCGCCGGGTTCGTCGCGAAGGACCGGCGGACGGTGATGTTCGCGCCGCATCTGTCCTGGCGTGCCGCGCCCGTGGCCGAGCGCATCGAAAAGCGGGTCGGCCTGCCGGTGACCCTGGAACACGACGTGAACGCCGCCGCGGTCGGCGAATACCGCTTCGGGGCCGCCCGCGGCGCTCATGTCGCCGCGCTGATCGCCCTCGGTACCGGGATCGGCGCGGGACTCCTGCTCGACGGCGAGATCTACCGGGGCGCGTACGGCGTCGCGCCGGAACTCGGGCATCTGACCGTCGTCCCCGGCGGCAGGCCCTGCCCATGCGGGAAGTACGGCTGCTGGGAGCGGTACTGCAGCGGGACGGCGCTGGCGGCGACGGCGGTGGAACTCCTCGCGCGGCATCCCGGCCGGTCGACCGTGCTGGCGCGGGAGACCAGGGGAGATCCCGGCTCGGTCACCGGCCGCCGGGTCGCCGGGGCCGCCCGCGACGGCGACCCGATCGCCCAGCGTGCGATGACCGAGCTGGCGAAGTGGCTGGCCGAGGGGCTGGCGCTGGTCGCCGACGTCTTCGACCCCGAGCTCATCGTGATCGGCGGCGGCGTGTCCGAATCGGCTCCGCTGTTCCTCGACGAGGCCCGCGAACACTACGCGGGCAAGATCACCGGCGCCGGGCACCGTCCGCTGGCGCGGATCAGGGCCGCGCACCAGGGCGACGATTCGGCGATCGTGGGCGCCGCCGCGCTCGCCGTCGACGCGGCGAAGGCTCCCGGTGCCGAGATCGGTGTGACACGCTGAAGCCGTGACCCGGCAAGACGGCAACGGCTTCGTGAAGTGCGACTTCGGGCATCTTCACTGGGGTTTGAACGGCGCGGCGGGGTTGCTGCTGTCCGATCCCGTACGCGGTGTCCTGCTGCAGCGGCGGGCCTGGTGGGTCCACCATGGACGCACCTGGGCGCTGCCAGGGGGTGCCGTCGAGGCGGGGGAGAGCCCGCGTCAGGCCGCCACCCGTGAGGCGCACGAGGAGGCCGACATCCCGCCCGCCCGGGTCCGTCCGCTGGCCGCGTCGCACGTCGACCACGGGAACTGGCGTTACACCACGGTCCTGGCCGCGCCGATCGGCCCGCTTTCGGCCAGGGTGAAGAGCGCGGAGAGCGCGGAACTGCGATGGGTACGCGCGGGCGAGGTGGCGGGCTTCCGGCTGCATCGCGACTTCGCGGCGGCGTGGCCGGGATTGAGGGAACACTTGGATCGCGGGCTGGTACTGGTGGTCGACGGCGCGAACGTCGTCGGATCGCGGCCGGACGGCTGGTGGCGAGACCGGCGCGGCGCCGCGGAACGGTTGCGGGACAAGCTCGCGACCTTGTCCGAGACCGGGCTCGCCGACCCGGCGCTGCCCGGGGGCGGCGGATGGTCGTGGTGGCCGAAGGTCGTGCTGGTCGTCGAGGGCAAGGCACGGGGAGTCGAGCCGGTGCCGGGCGTCGAGGTCGTCGAGGCGGAGGGCGAAGGTGACGACAAGATCGTCGCCGTCGCGCGTGAAGCCCGTGCCGCGGGCCCGGACGACCACGTCGTCGTGGTGACCGCCGATCGAGAGCTGCGTTCCCGTGTCGAGGCCTTGGGGGCTTCGACCTTCGGCCCGGGCACTCTTCTGGGACACCTCGGCTAAGGGCGAGCGATCTTCCCGTTCCGCATCTCCGAGATGAGCGAAGCGACGACCGCGCGAAGGCTGCCGTTGTACTGCTTCGCCACCGCGCGCTGACGCAGGTAGCTGGGCCCGTAGGCCAGGATGGTCTCCACCGACCGCAGTTCGTCGACGCAGTCGAGGCGCCGGGCCACCGGTTCGAGCCGGTCCAGCAGGTCGTAGGTGTCGTCGGTGACGAGCCGCTCGTTGCCCGCCGCGTCGAGGATGACGATCGCGTCGACGCCGTACCGCGCCGCGCGCCACTTGTTCTCCTGGACATGCCACGGTGGCAGCATCGGCAGGATCTCGCCGTCGTCGAGGCGCGCGCTGAAGTCGTCGACCAGGCATTGGGTCAGCGCGGAGATCGCGCCGACCTCCTCCAGCGTCGGGAGCCCGTCGCACACCCGCATCTCGATCGTCCCGAAATGCGGGGCGGGCCGGATGTCCCATCGGATCTCGGAGAAGTGGTCGATCACGCCCGTGGTGAACATGTCGTCGACGTAGCTCTCCAGTTCGGTCCACTTCCGGAACTGGAACGGCAGCCCGGCCGTCGGCAGCTGCTGGAACATCAAGGCCCGGTTCGACGCGTACCCGGTGTCCTCCGCTCCCCAGTACGGCGAAGACGCCGAAAGCGCTTGCAGATGCGGCGCGTATTTGAGCAGGGCGTCGAGGATCGGCAGGACCTTGTCCCGGTGGTCGACGCCGACGTGCACATGGACGCCGTAGATCAGCATCTGCCGTCCCCACCACTGGGTCCGGTCGATGAGCTTGGCGTAGCGCTCCTTGTCGGTGACCTTCTGCTGGTACCACGTCGAGAACGGATGCGACCCGGCGGAGAACAGCTCGACGCCCAGCGGGTCCAGCACCGAATGCACCAGGTCGAGCGAGGTGTTCAGATCGGCCTTGACCTCGGCGATCGTGTCGCAGATCCCGCTGATCACCTCGATGGTGTTGAGCAGCAGTTCCTGTTTGATCTTCGGATGCTCCTCCTCACCGTCGGGACGGACGGCGTCGAGCACCTGTTCCGCGACCGACGAGAGCTCACCGGTCCGCCGGTCGACGAGGGCGAGTTCCCATTCCGCGCCGACCGTCGACCGGCGCGAGGGAGTGAAGTCGATCTTCATCTGCCGAATTGTCCGGTAGCTCAGACCTGGGCGCCGTTGTTCGGATCCGCGCCGGGCGGCGGCCCCTGGCGGACCCGCAGCAGGAGCAGGGCGATCGCGGTCGCGAGGGCGAGGATCCCGAGCGGGGTGCCGAGCCGGGTGCCCATGCCGATCAGGGTGGGCGCGATCAGGAGCAGCAGGCCGAGCAGGAAGAACAGCAGGACGATGAACGCGCCCTTGCGCGGACGCGGCAGGGGAGGCGGCTCGGGCGGCACGAAGTGGCCCTCGTCGTCGCTCGACCCGGCGGGGTCGTCCTCGAAGAGGGTCTTGTCCCAGCTGGTGCCGCCGCCGCGCCAGCCCGGTTCGGGTTCGGCGTCCGACGGCTCGGGCCGGGGTGCCTTCTCGGCGGGCTTCTCGGCCGTCTTCTCCAGGTCGTCTTCCGGGAACAGGCCGACACCCTCCGCGCGGAGGTCGGCCACGATCTCGGCGAACGTCGCGTCGACGTCCTCCGGCCCGTCCTTGCCTCTGCTCATCCGGCGTCCACCTGTCCCGCCCGGCGCACGGACCGGGCGAAGTCCACCGTACGCGTGAAGATCAGGCCTGCGTCGTGGTCTTGGGTGGCGACGTGGAAGCTGTTCTCCAGCACCACCTCGGTCACGTCGTCGCTGCCGATCCCGTCCAGGATCACCCGGGAGTTGACCGGCTCCACGATGTGGTCGACGGCCGAGTGGAGCAGGAGCACCGGCTGGGTCACCTTGCGCAGATCCGCGCGGGTGAGTTTCCACAGCTTCGCCAGGCTCGCCGCGGCGCGCACGGGCGTCCGCGAGTAGGCCAGCTCGGTCTCGCCCGGCTTCGCGATGTCGTTGGCCACGCCCGGAACCGAGGGCAGGATCCTCGACAGGACGGGCAGCAGCTTGGCGTCCCAGCGCAGGGTCAGGACCGACGGGTTCACCAGCACGATGCCGTCGATCCGGTCGCCGAACTCCTCGGCCAGCCGCAGCGTCAGCGTCCCGCCCATCGACATCCCGGCGACGAACACCGTCTCGCAGGTCGAGAAGAGCGCCAGCAGCTCTTCGCGGACCGCGCCGTACCAGTCCTCCCAGCCTGTCCGGTTCATGTCCTGCCACCGGGTCCCGTGGCCGGGGAGCAGCGGGCAGCGCACCGTGTAACCGGCTTCGGCCAGATGGTCGCCCCACGGCCGCATACTCGCGGGAGTGCCGGTGAATCCGTGGCACAGCAGGAACCCTGCTTCGGTCGAACCGGTGTGAGCGAACGGTTCCGCGCCGGCGAGGACGGCCATGCGATCGCCTTCCGTGAGAGCTGGGTAGGTCTACTATGTTCGCACGACCGGAGCGGCTTGTGGGGCCCCGGCCACTGCCGGAATCGGGCCGGATCCGATGTGAGATCCGTCGCTGGGTACGGGTAACCGGGTGGACTTCGTTGTGCCGGGGATGCGCGATTCGTAGTCTTGACCATCGGGCACAGGGGTTGAGCTGCTAGGAGGAGTTTTCGCAGTGCTGTACTGGCTCATGAAACACGTGTTTATCGGGCCACTGCTCAAGGCGCTGTGGCCCACCAAAGTCGTCGGTGCGGAGAACATCCCCGACGACGGTGGCGCGATCCTGGCGGGCAACCACCTCGCGGTGGCCGACTCCTTCTTCATGCCGCTGCGCGTCAAGCGCAAGGTGACCTTCCCGGCCAAATCGGAGTACTTCACCGAGAAGGGCTTCAAGGGTCTGCTGAAGAAGTGGTTCTTCACCGGCGTCGGCCAGTTCCCGATCGACCGCTCCGGCGGCAACGCCGCGCAGGCCGCGCTCGACACCGCGACCCGGCTGGTCCGTGAAGGACACCTCCTCGGCATCTACCCCGAAGGCACCCGGTCCCCGGACGGCCGTCTGTACAAGGGCAAGACCGGCGTCGCGCGGATCGCGCTCGAATCCGGCGGCGTCGTGGTCCCGGTGGCCATGATCGGCACCGACAAGGTCAACCCGATCGGCTCGAAGATGTGGTGGCCGCGCCGCCTCGAGATCCGCTTCGGCAAGCCGCTCGACTTCTCGCGCTACGAAGGCCTCGCCGGCGACCGCTTCATCGAGCGGTCCATCACCGACGAGATCATGTACGCGCTCATGGAGCTCTCCGGCCAGGAGTACGTCGACATCTACGCCGCCAAGGCGAAGGAACTGCTCGCCGCCGAGGAGGCGGGACTCCGCCCCAAGGTGCCCGCGCAGCCCTCCGCCCAGGACGTCGCCCGTATCCCGGACACCAAGGTCGGCTGAGGCCCCACTAGGGTTCTCCGGTGCGCTTTTTCTACGACACCGAATTCATTGAGGACGGCGTGACCATCGATCTGGTGTCGATCGGTGTCGTGGACGAAAGAGGCCGCGAGTTCTACGCGGTCTCGACCGATTTCGACCCCGGCAAGGCCGGCCCCTGGGTCCGCGACAACGTGCTCCCGAAACTCCCGTCGCCTGCCGACCCGGCGTGGCGCAGCCGCGAGAAGATCCGCACGGATCTGCTCGAGTTCTTCGGCAAACCGCCCGGCGGGATCGAACTGTGGGCCTGGTTCGCCGCCTACGACCACGTCGCGCTGGCGCAGCTGTGGGGGCCGATGCCCGCGCTGCCGCGCCAGCTGCCGCGCTTCACCCGTGACCTGCGGCAACGCTGGGAGGACGCGGGCAAGCCGAAGCTGCCGTCGGCCCCGGACGACCAGCACGACGCGCTGGCGGACGCGCGGCACAACTACCAGCGGTGGCAGATCATCGAGTCCTACTGGCACCGGTAAGCCGCCTCTCGGGCGCTGGTGGCCTTCGGATGTCATGAAAGGGTCGTTCAGGACGTTTTATGTCCTGAACGACCCTTTCATGACACTCGCGCGCTGCCAGGGCCAGCGGCGAGGCGACGCACCCCACGAACGCCATGAACGGTCCTTTCCTTGCAAAATTTGCGAGGAAAGGACCGTTCCTAGCGTTCGGGACGGGCTCAGCGCCGCGAGTCGACGGCCTCGGCGAGGATGTCCAGCAGTTCGGCAGTCGTCTCCCACCCGAGGCAGGCGTCCGTGATCGACTGCCCGTACGTCAGCGACGCCGCCTCGCCGAGCGTCAGGTCCTGGCGCCCTTCCACCAGGAAGCTCTCCAGCATCAGGCCGGCGATGCCCCGCTCACCGGCCCCGATCCGCCCGGCGAGCTCCCGGACGACCGCAGCCTGCCGCACGTGGTCCTTCGCGCTGTTGCCGTGGCTCGCGTCGATGATCACGCGTTCCGGCAGCCCCGACTTCGCCAGCCGCGCCAGCGTGTCGGCCACCGTCGCGGGGTCGTAGTTCGGGCCGGCGGAGCTGCCCCGCAGGATGACGTGGCAATCCTCGTTGCCCGCGGTGGTGATGAGCGCGGCGAGCCCGTCGGGGTTGATCCCGGCGAAGACGTGGCTCGCACCGGCCGCGCGGGTGGCGTCGACGGCGACCTGGACGTCGCCCTCGGTCGAGTTCTTGATCCCGACCGGCATCGACAGCGCGCTGCACAGCTGCCGGTGTACCTGGCTCGCCGCGGTCCGCGCGCCGATGGAACCCCAGGTCACGGTGTCGGAGATGAACTGCGGGGTGATCGGGTCGAGGAATTCGCAGCCCACCGGCAGGCCGAGCGCGGAGATGTCGAGCAGCAGTTTGCGCGCCATCCGGAGGCCGTGGTTGACCTCGTAGGTGCCGTCGAGACCGGGGTCGTTGATCAGGCCCTTCCAGCCGAGCGTGGTCCGCGGCTTCTCGAAGTACACGCGCATGACGATGTGCAGGTCGCGGCGGTGCTCTTCGGCCTTGGCGGCGAGGCGGCGGGCGTAGTCGAGCGCGGCGTCCGCGTCGTGCACGGAGCAGGGCCCGACGACGACGAGGAGCCGGTCGTCCCGGCCGTCGAGGATGTCGACGGCCGAGGCCCGCCCGGTTAGGACGGTATCGGCGATTTCCGCCGTCATCGGATGTTCGTGCCGCAGCATCGCGGGCGACAGCAGCGGATTGATGGCCGCCGTGCGGTGCCCGTCGAGGGCGATCAGGGTGTCAGCGGAGGGAGACATCGCGGGTCTGGTTCCTTTCGAAAGGGATACCGACCCGCGGGAACTCGCCGAGCCGGTGTGAAATCCGGCTCGGGGTGGAGGTCAGCGCAGGTTCACGCCGCCGTGCCCACCCGGGGCCGGCTTCGTAAACCAGAAATAGCGCTGCACGGGGCCAAGCTAGCACATCCGCCACGCGGACCGATTTCCGAGGTGGTCCGCCCTGCACCGATCCAGAGAACTGCCGCTACGCTGGCATCGGGACATGTGACTGTCATCTCTACGGAACACAAGACGGAGGCTTCTCATGCGTGTCGGTGTGCTGACCGGCGGTGGCGACTGCCCGGGACTCAACGCGGTGATCCGCGCTGTGGTGCGCAAGGGCATCGAGGTGCACGGCTGGGACATCGTCGGGTTCCGCAACGGCTGGAACGGCCCCCTCACCGGGGACAGCCGTCCGCTAGGCCTGAACGACGTCGAAGACATCCTGACCCGCGGCGGCACGATCCTGCGCTCGTCGCGGACCAACCCGTACAAGGTCGACGGCGGGGTCGACAAGATCAAGGCGGTGCTCGCCGATCAGCAGGTCGACGCGCTGATCGCGATCGGCGGCGAGGACACCCTCGGCGTCGCGAAGCGGCTCACCGACGACGGCGTCGGAGTCGTCGGGGTGCCCAAGACGATCGACAACGACCTCGGCGCCACGGACTACACCTTCGGCTTCGACACGGCCGTCTCGATCGCCACCGAGGCCATCGACCGGTTGCACACCACGGCCGAGTCGCACCACCGCGCGCTGGTCGTCGAGGTCATGGGGCGGCACGCGGGCTGGATCGCGCTGCACTCCGGCCTCGCCGGCGGCGCGAGCGTGATCCTGGTGCCGGAGCGGCATTTCAACGTCGACCAGGTCGTCTCGTGGGTCGAGCGCCGCTTCGAGAAGGAGTACGCGCCGATCATCGTGGTCGCCGAGGGCGCGCTGCCCGAGGGCGGCGAAGAGAAGCTGCTGACCGGTGAGAAGGACGCCTTCGGGCACGTCCGGCTCGGCGGTATCGGCACCTGGCTGGCCGACGAGATCGCCGCCCGCACCGGCAAGGAATCCCGTGCGGTCGTGCTCGGGCACGTCCAGCGCGGCGGCACCCCGACGGCGTACGACCGCGTGCTCGCCACCCGGTTCGGCCTCAACGCCGTCGACGCCGTGGCCGACGGCGACTTCGGCGTGATGGTGGCGTTGCGCGGCACGGACATCGTCCGCGTCAAGCTCGCCGAGGCGACCGCCGAACTGAAGACCGTCCCGGTCGAGCGGTACGAAGAGGCCGAGGTCTTCTTCGGCTGAGCCCTGATTCAGGAGAAGGCCCCTTACATCGTGCTGACCTCGGGTAAGGGGCCTTCACTTTGCTTGCGGCCCCGCCATCGTGGCGAGTTGAATCGGCCACCTGGGGGATCAGGGTGGAAGGGCGGCGGTGCTCATGGGGTCCAGCAGGCGCGAGTTCCTGAGGTGGCTGGCCGCCGGCGGGACCGGGGTGGCGTTCGCCGGGCTGCTGCCCGGTACGGCCGCCGCGGAAACGGGCGCGATCGTCGTCATCTCCCGGGTCACGCTGATCGACGGCACGGGTTCGGCCCCTCGGCGTGACGTCTCGGTCGTGCTCGTCGGCGACCGGATCGCCTGGGTCGGCTCCGGCCCGGTGCCGGAAACCGGTGGCGCGCGGGTGATCGACGGCCGCGGCAAGTACCTCGTCCCGGGACTGTGGGATATGCACACCCACGGCGCGGACCTTGAGGACATCGTCCCGCCACTGCACCTCGCGCACGGCGTCACGGGCGTCCGCGAAATGTGGGGGTACGCGGAGAACCGCGCCACGAAGGGCAAGATCGAACGCGGTGAGCTGCTCGGCCCGCGCGTCGTGCTGGCGAGCGGGATCGTCGACGGACCGGTCACGCTCCTGGGCCCGCCGGTGCTCCAGGTTTCGACGGAAGCCGAAGCGCGCGCCGTCGTCCGCGCCGAGAAGGCCGCGGGCGCCGAACTCGTCAAGACCTACTCCTACCTCTCGCCCGTCGCCGTGCGCGCGGTCGCGGACGAAGCCCGCGCCCAGGGCCTGCGGTTCTCCGGGCACTGGCCGTACAAGCTGTCCCACCTCGAGGCGAGCGACCTCGGCCAGCACAGCCTCGAGCATTTCTTCGGGGTGTCCATCCACTGTTCGTCCCGGCGCGACGAGATCCTGGCCAGGCTGAAGACGACGCCCTACGACCCCGCGGCGCCGCGGGACTTCTTCAACCTGGCTCGGCGGCTGGAGTTCGAGTCGGTCGGCACGTACGACCGCGGTGTGGCGCGAGCCTACTTCGAGCGGCTGCGGTGCAACGGCACCTGGCACTCGCCGACGCTGACGATCAACCGGGTCGTCACACAGCCCGCCGAAACCCATCAGCGGGACCCGCGGCTGAAATACGTACCCGCCGACGTGCGCGAGAGCTGGGCCATGGGCATCGAACGCTTCGCGCCGAAGACCCCGGCGGACATCGCCCTCCAGGAGCGGTACTACCAGGAGACGCTGCGGCTGGTCGGCGTCGCGCACGAAGCGGGCGTCGGGCTCATCGGCGGCACCGACTGCCTCAATCCGTACACCTTCCCCGGCAGCGGGCTGCACGAGGAGCTCGCCTTCCTGGTCGAGGCCGGGCTCTCACCGGTGCGGGCGTTGAAGACCGTCACGGCCGACGCGGCGAAGTTCCTTGGCAGGGAAGCAACGTCGGGCACGGTCGTGGTGGGGAAGGAGGCGGACCTCGTGCTGCTCGACGCGGACCCGGCCGCGGACATCCGCAATATCGCGAAGATCGACACGGTGATCACCCGAGGCCGGGTTCTCGACAAGGCGGAGCGACGGCGGATGCTCGACGCCGTCGAGGCCGCCGCGAACCGGCCGGCGGCGACGAACGCCCGGCTCCGGTCCCTCGCCTTCCGCACGTGCTGCTGACCTCCCGTGGGGTCAGACGCGCGCGAGGGTGTCCAAAAGGGACACGGCACGGGCGATGTCGTCGGTGAGCGGCCGGTCCTCGACGCTCGGGTCGAGCACGGCCGCGGCGGTCTCGTAGGCGTCGCGCGCGGGAAGGGAGACGAGCTCGGCCTTGCGCATCCGCAGCGCCCGGACGGCCGCGACCAGTTCGCACGCCAGCACCTGCTGGTACGCCGCCCCGGCCGCGGTCGCCGCCCGCGCGGCCTGGGTGGAGAAGCTCGCGTGGTCTTCGATCCCGCGTGAGACGACGGCGGTGCCCAGTGTCGCCGGGAGCGCGGCCTGCCGCAGTTCGGTGAGCGCGTCGTGCGCGACGTACTCCAGGATCATCACGCCCGAGCTGCCCGAAGGCCCGGCCGCCAGGAACGGCCGCAACCCGGTGAACTCCGGCTCCACCAGATCACCCAGCCGGGCCACCGACAGCTCGGCGACCTGGTGGACGGTCGCGCGCACCTGATCGAGCGCGGTCGACACGTAGGCGGTGTGGAAATGCGCGTGGTGATAGGCGTCCTGGTGCACCGTCGAGATCATCGGGTTCTCGGTGCTGGCGTTGATCTCCACCGCGAGGACGTCGCGCAGGTAGTGGATCGCGTCCAGCGCGGGCCCCTGCACCTGCGGGAACGCACGGAGCCCGAACGGGTCCTGGATACGCCTGCCCGGTTTGGGTGTCCCCTCCATCCCGAGCAGCCGCCGCATCTCCGCCGCGCACGCGACCTGCCCGGCGTGCGGACGCGCTTCGTGCACCGGGGTCGCGTACGCCTCCGGGTTCCCGTCGAGCGCGATGTAGGTCAGTGCCGCGACGACGTGACTCGCCCGCGTCAGCGTGTCGAGCCGCATCGCCGCGAGGGTCGCCTCGGCCAGCGTCGCGGCGTTGCTGCTCATGAACGCGAGCGCGTCGCCCGCCTGGACCGGCACCGGTGGCACACCGCCGGCCAGCCATGGCCGTTCGCCGGTGAGGGCGAGCGCGGTCTCCGCGAGCGGAGCGAGGTCGCCGGTGCCGATCGCGCCGAGCCGGTGCACGAGCGGCAGTGCCCCGGTCCGCACCGCCTCGGCCAGTGCCCTGATCAGGTCGGGGCTGAGCCCGGCGCGTCCGGCCAGCAGCTGGTTGAGCCGGATGAGCATCATCGCCCTGGTCTGACCGGGGGCCATGACGTCGCCGCTGCCACCCGCGTGACTGCGCAGCAGCCGCAGCCCGTGATCCGGCGACTCGCCCTCGCCGACCGGATCCTCCTTGTTCGCGCCGACGCCGGTGGTGCGGCCGTAGACGATCCGGCGGGTGCTCAGTTCTTCGGCGAGCTTCCACGCGCTTTCCGCGCCTCGCAGCGCGGCGATCGAAACGTCAATGCTCAGCGGGCCCTCGGTGTTCGCGGCGGTCACGACGTCCGCGCAGCGCAGGGTCCGGCCGTCCACCCGGATCACGGCGGCCTCCTTTCACGACCGCCCCACTATGCGCCCTCAGTCCGACGGCGGCTGCCAGGGCGGGCGGTTACCCCAGTCCCACTTCGGCATCGGCTCGGGAACGGTGACCTCGCGGCCGGGCTGGGAGAACATCACCGCCAGCCTGCTGCCCCATTCGACGTACGCGGCGAACGCGGAGCGGAACTCGGGATCGGCCGGGAGCCCGGCCTCGTCGGCGGCGTCGAAGAGCAGGTTCACCCAGCGACGGCGCTGCTCCTCGGTGATGGCCCGGCCCAGATGCCGTCCGACCATGTGCCGGTGACCGCCGTGTTCGCCGCTGTAGGTCTCCGGCCCGCCGAACACCTCGGCCAGCCAGACCGCCACGTGCTCGGGGTGGCCGGGGTCCATGTGGCGGAAGACCGGCTCCAGCAACGGGTCCTTCAGCACGTGGCCGTAGAACACGGTGGTCAGCCTGCGCAGGGCGGCCAGCCCGCCGGCCCATTCGTACAACGTCGGCGTCTCGGTCACGTAAGGTCCTCCCAGCGGCGATGATCTTCCGGTCCGGCAAGGCAACCACCCCGGATCGCCGGGGACAACCGCTTACTTTTCGGTGCGTGCCAAGGAGAGCGGCGATGAAGCGGTACCACTGCGCGGTCGAACTCGCGGTCGACGTCATCGGCGGCAAGTGGAAGCCGGTGATCCTGGCGCATTTGAAGGAAGGAGTGCACCGGTACGGCGAACTCCGGCGCCGGATGCCGGGCGTCAGCGAGAAGATGCTGACCCAGCATCTGCGCGAACTGGAGGCGGACGGCCTCGTGCTCCGGGAGAGCCGCGAGGGCCGGGTGCCGCACGTCGAGTACCGGCTGAGCGAGGAGGGGGAGCGGTTACGGCCCGCACTCCAGGCGCTCTACGACTGGGGGACGCGGCGCGCGGCCGACTGCGGCATCACGTTCGAGCCGTTACCTATTCACTGATTGTCGTCGTCCAGGTGCCGTTCGAGCGCGTCGATGTGTCCTTCCCAGAACCGGCGGTACGGCGCGAGCCAGGCGTCGACCTCCGCGAGCGGTTCCGGGCGGAGCCGGTAGCACCGGCGCTGGGCGGCGACGCGGACGGTGACCAGACCGGCCTCGCGTAGGACGCGCAGGTGCTTCGATACGGCCGGTTGGCTCAATTCGAGGACCTCGACCAGCTGGTTGACCGACTTTTCGCCGTCGCGCAAGAGGTCGAGGATGGTCCTCCGCCGCGGCTCGGCGAGGATCTCGAAAGTCTGCATCATCCGGGAAATGTGCCCCGTGCGGCATATTTCCGTCAAGGAATGTTCGAAAATGTCCATCCGAAAGTCTTGGTCTGAACCATTGACGGAGTGGTCTAGTCCACTTAGCTTGTGCGTGTCCCGCCGCAGTCCTCTCGTCACCGCCGGTGACCGTGAAGGGAGAACGCATGTCCCGTTCGTTCAGGCTCACCGCGATCGTGGGTGCCGCGGCCGTCGCGCTCGGCGCGCTGGCCGTCGCCGCTCCGGCGCAGCAGGCGACCGCCGCGCCGGAAGCGGCGGAGGCCTCGGTCGGCAAGGTACTCGGGTACTTCGCCGAATGGGGCGTCTACCAGCGGAACTACCATGTGAAGAACATCGACACGTCGGGCTCGGCGAGCAAGCTGACACATATCAACTACTCGTTCGGCAACGTGACGAACGGCGGCTGCGCGCTCGGTGACGCCGAAGCGGCGACCAGCAAGTTCTACGACGCCGCGGGCAGTGTGGACGGGGTCGCCGACAGCTGGGACAACGGCGCACTGCGCGGGAACTTCAACCAGCTGAAGAAGCTCAAGGCCAAGTACCCGAACCTCAAGGTGCTGTGGTCGTTCGGCGGTTGGACCTGGTCCGGCGGGTTCGGCGAGGCCGCCAAGAACCCCGCCAAGTTCGCGGAGTCCTGCTACAACCTCGTCAACGACCCGCGCTGGGCCGGCGTCTTCGACGGCATCGACATCGACTGGGAGTACCCGAACGCCTGCGGTCTCTCGTGTGACACCAGCGGCGCGGCCGCGATCAAGAACCTCGCGCAGGCCCTGCGGGAGAAGTTCGGCTCGAAGCTGGTCACCGCCGCGATCACCGCGGACGGCACCGACGGCGGCAAGATCGACGCCGCGGACTACGGCGGCGCGGCGCAGTACTTCGACTGGTACAACGTCATGACCTACGACTACTTCGGCGCCTGGGCCGCGCAAGGCCCGACGGCCCCGCACTCGCCGCTGACCGGCTACGCGGGCATCCCGACCGCCGGCTTCCACTCCGACGCCGCGATCCAGAAGCTCAAGGGCAAGGGCGTCCCGGCGAACAAGCTGCTGCTGGGCATCGGCTTCTACGGCCGCGGCTGGACCGGTGTCACCCAGGAAGCCCCGGGCGGCACCGCGACAGGTCCGGCGGCGGGCACCGAGCCGGGCATCCAGGACTACAAGGTCCTGAAGACGACCTGCCCGGCCACCGGCACCGTCGCGGGCACCGCGTACGCCAAATGCGGCAGCGACTGGTGGAGCTACGACACCCCGGCGACCATCGGCGGCAAGGTCACCTATGCCAAGGACCAGGGGCTCGGCGGCGCCTTCTTCTGGGAGCTGTCCGGTGACACGGCCGACGGTGAGCTGATCACCGCACTGGCCAAGTAAGCCTCTCTCCGGCAGAAGCGCGTGAAGGCCCCCTTCACGCGCTTCTGTCGGTGGCGGGGATTACGGTCACCGCATGGGTTTCGAGGGTTTCGGCGAGTACGCCATCGACTTCTACGACGGTCTCGAAGCGGACAACTCCAAGTCTTATTGGGACGCGAACCTCGCCACGTACAAGACCGACGTCCGCGCCCCGATGGAGGCGCTGCTCGCGGAACTGGTCCCGGAGTTCGGCGACGGCTTCGGCGAGGGCAAGGTCTTCCGCCCGTACCGCGACGTCCGGTTCGCCAAGGACAAGACGCCGTACAAGACCCACTGCGGCGCGGTGATCGAGCAGGGCCGCGGCGGCGGCGCGTACTACGTCGAGGTCGGCCCGGCCGGGCTGCGCGTCGGCGGCGGCTGCTTCCACTTCGAGTCCGATCAGCTCGCCCGCTTCCGCAAGGCCGTCGACACCGAACTCCGGGGCGCCGAGCTCGCCAAGATCCTCGCGAAGCTGGAGAAGGCGGGCTGGGAGGTCAAGGGGGACAGGCTCAAATCGAAGCCGCGCGGCTTCGCCGAGGACCATCCCCGTATCGACCTGCTGAAGTACCGCTCGGTGTACGCCGTCCGCGGCTGGGAGCCGGACGACATCCTGCACGAACGCGGCGCCCTCGACCGGGTGCGGAAGGCGTGGCGGCAGGTCCGCGTGTTCAACGAATGGGCGCGGGATCGCGTCGGCCCCAGCGAGAAGCCGCGCCGATAACCGCCGAACCGGGTTCGGCGGTTCCCGCTCGCCCAGGTCAACTGACACTTTTCTTGAACTTTCGGTATCGGTACAGACGTACTCGCGATGAGGGACTACGCTGTGCGAACGTGAGCCGACGCGCGAAGATCGTTTGTACCCTGGGCCCCGCGACCGCTACGCCGGAGAAGATGCGGCAACTCGTCGACGCCGGGATGGACGTCGCGAGGATGAACTTCAGCCACGGGACGCACAGCGACCACAAGCAGGTCTACGACCTCATCCGCACCGCCGCCGCCGAATCGGGCCGCGCGGTGGGCATCCTCGCCGACCTCCAGGGGCCGAAGATCCGTCTCGGCACCTTCGCGGGCGGGCCGGTCGAGTGGCACAACGGCGACATCGTGCGCATCACCGTCGAGGACGTCGCGGGCACGCACGACCGCGTCTCGACCACCTACAAGGGACTCGCCGACGACGCGAAGCCCGGCGACCGTCTCCTCGTGGACGACGGCAAGGTCGGCCTCGTGGTCAAGCAGGTCGAGGGCCCGGACGTCGTCTGCGAGGTCACCGAAGGCGGCCCCGTCAGCAACAACAAGGGCGTCTCCCTGCCGGGGATGGACGTCTCCGTGCCGGCGCTGTCCGAAAAGGACATCGAAGACCTCGAGTTCGCGCTGGAACTCGGCGTGGACTTCATCGCGCTGTCGTTCGTCCGCTCGCCCGCCGACATCGACCTGGTCCACCAGGTGATGGACCGCGTCGGCAAGGGACGCCTCCCGGTGGTCGCGAAGATCGAGAAGCCCGAAGCGGTCTACAACCTCGAAGCGATCGTGCTCGCCTTCGACGCGGTGATGATCGCCCGCGGTGACCTCGGTGTCGAACTCCCGCTGGAGCAGGTCCCGCTGGTGCAGAAGCGCACCATCCAGATCGCCCGCGAGAACGCGAAGCCCGTCATCGTCGCGACGCAGATGCTCGAATCGATGATCAACAGCTCGCGCCCGACCCGCGCCGAGGCCTCGGACGTCGCCAACGCGGTGCTCGACGGCGCGGACGCGCTCATGCTCTCGGGTGAGACCAGCGTCGGCCGCTACGCCATCGACGTGGTCAAGACCATGGGCCGGATCATCGAAGCCGTCGAAACCGACTCGCCGGTCGTCCCGCCGCTGTCGCACGTCCCGCGCACCAAGCGCGGCGTCATCTCCTACGCGGCCCGTGACATCGGGGAGCGGCTGAACGCCAAGGCGCTGGTCGCCTTCACACAGTCCGGTGACACCGTCCGCCGGCTCGCGCGGCTGCACACGCGGCTGCCGCTGCTGGCGTTCACGCCGGAGGAGAGCGTCCGCAGCCAGCTCGCGATGACCTGGGGCACCACGACACGGATCGTGCCGAAGGTGGGCTCCACCGACCAGATGATCCAGCAGGTCGACCACGCGATGCTCGAAATGGGCAAGTACGCCAAGGGTGATCTGGTGGTCATCGTGGCCGGTTCCCCGCCCGGGACCGTCGGGTCGACCAACCTCATCCGGGTGCACCGCCTCGGCGAGGACGACCACGCCTGACCCCCGCCGCCCCTGCCAACGCTAGGAACGGTCCGTTCCTTGCAAATTTCGCAAGGAACGGACCGTTCCTAGCGTCCCAGGTGTCCCGAAGGTGGCCTTCGCGACAAACGTCCCGCCTCACCCGGGCCCAAGGCACCCTTACGGCCTAAAGTTCAGGTCATGACTGAGATGGCCAGGGAAGCCGCGGCCGGTTTCGACAACGCCGGCGGAGTAGGCGGCCAGCCCGTGCTCGACCGGCTGGTCGCGCTGCTGGACTTGGAGAAGATCGAGGAGAACATCTTCCGCGGTGTCTCACCGGCCCACTCACCGGTGCGGGTGTTCGGCGGGCAGGTCGCGGGGCAGGCGCTGGTCGCCGCCGGCCGCACGGTCCCCGAGGAGCGGAAGGTCCACTCGCTGCACGCGTACTTCATCCGCGGCGGTGACCCGAGCGTCCCGATCGTCTACGAGGTCGACCGCATCCGCGACGGCCGCTCGTTCACCACCCGCCGCGTCGTGGGCATCCAGCACGGCAAGGCGATCTTCTCCCTGTCGGCCTCGTTCCAGAAGGACGAGGGCGGTATCGAGCATTCCGAGGCCATGCCGGACGTCCCGGCCCCCGAGTCGCTCCCGACGCTGCAGGAACGGGCCGAGGGTTATTTCATGGGCCATCTCGACCGGCCGCGTCCGATCGACCTGCGGTACGTCAACGATCCGCCGTGGGTGACCAGGAAGTCGGGCGACCGGCCCGCCAGGAACCAGGTCTGGATGCGGGCCGACGGCAAGCTCCCGGACGAGCAGCTGCTGCACGTCTGTGTCCTGACCTACGCCTCCGACATGACGCTCTTGGACTCGGTCCTCGCGCGCCACGGCGTCTACTGGGATCTCGACAAGGTGCTCGGCGCGAGCCTCGACCACGCGCTCTGGTTCCACCGCCCGTTCCGGGCCGACGAGTGGTTCCTCTACGACAGCGCGTCGCCGACGGCGTCGGGTGCCCGGGGGCTGGCGACCGGCCGGTTCTTCGCCGCGGACGGAACGCATATCGCCACCGTCGTTCAGGAAGGGCTTCTCCGAGTCGTGTGAACGGTGACGTTCCGCATCGAAGATGCCGTCTTGTCCACCCTTTAGAGGGAATGGTGAAACGAATTAACATCTGGAGCCAGAGTATTACCGAATGGGTGTGGACATAAAGGGAGGGCCGGAACCGATCGGGGGACGGCTCCGGCCCTGCACCGGGGGTGAATCCGGCTTCGACGGGTATCCTTCCGAAACCCATCGGTGCAGCTCGCGACCCCGCGCCCGTGCCGCGAGCGGATCCGCTGACGCCGGTGAGGCGGGCGTACCGCGTTGCACGATGCTCAACCTACAACGGCAATCTGCAAATTGCAGGATGAAAGTCGGGGCGTGGGTGAAAATGGTCGTGTGACCATCTCACCGAATGTGTCTCGGGCTGGTTAGATGTGCTTCGTGCGGGGTTACTGAACACTGTTCTCCTCGCCGTGTCGCGATCGTTGGTGCTCGGACAGCTTGTGGAGGTGCCGTGATGACGAGGGGTCAGGGGCCCACCGTGCGCCGCCGGCGGCTGGCGAGCGAGCTGAGGCGGTTGCGCGAAGCGGCCGACCTCACCATCGACGAGGTGAGCGAGAAGCTCGAATGCTCGGCGTCGAAGGTCAGCCGCATCGAGACGGGGCACGTCGGCGTCACCCCGCGCGACGCGCGCGACATGCTCGAGCTGTACGGCATCGCCGGTGACGAGCAGGAAGCGCTCGTCCAGCTGGCCAGGGAAGCCCGTAAACGCGGCTGGTGGCATGCGTACAACGAGGTGTTCACCGGCACCTTCGTCGGGTTGGAGGCGGACGCGAGTTCGCTGCGGGCGTTCCAGGCGCTGCTGGTGCCGGGGCTGCTGCAGACCGAGCGCTACGCCAAGGCCGTGATCAGGGCGATGCGGCCCGACGCCGAGGACGCCGAGATCAGGCGCCGGGTGGCGGCGAGGATGGCGCGGCAGGAGCTGCTGACCGACCCCTCGCCCCCGGAGTACTGGGCCGTCATCGACGAAGCGGTCCTGCACCGCGTGGTCGACGGGCCCGAGGTGATGGCGGAACAGCTGTACCGGATGGTCACGATGGCGGCCCAGCCGAACGTCACCGTCCAGATCGTGCCGTTCGGCGCGGGTGCCCATCCCGGGATGGAGGGTCCGTTCCTCGTCATGGGCTTCCCCGAACTGGCCGACACCGACGTGGTCTACGTCGACAGCACCTCCAGCGGGCTCTATCTGGAGGAACCCCCGGACGTCCGGCGATACACGTTGATGTTCGACCATCTGCGTGCCGCCGCGTTGAAGCCGGACGACTCGGTCGAGGTGATCGCCGAGGCCGCCGGGAGGTTCGCCGAACAGGCGGCCCTTCCGGAGACACCGCAGTAACGGGACTCGGAGTGCTCGAAGTCCCTGGAGAACGAGTAAGGAGTGGGGAGCATGACGCCCAACGATGACCTTTCCCAGGCCCGGTGGTTCAAGAGCAGCCACAGCGGTGGCGGCAACGACTGTGTCGAGGTCGCCTTCACCGGTTCCGGTGCCGCGTTGAGGGACTCCAAGGACCCTGACGGAGGTGCCTTCCGCCTCTCGCCGCAGGCTTGGCGCGGGCTGCTCGGTGCTGTGCGCGCGAGTGGCCCGGATCACGGCTAGATACCTACGAACTCGACCCCTTACGCCCCCCGAGCAGGGGATGGGCCGGCGTAAGGGGTCGAATCACGTCCGGGTGTAGGTGATCACCCGATGCCTCAGGGCACCCCTCAGGACGAATCTCTTCATTACCAACAAGGCAGTGAAGTTCCTAAGGGGAGACAGTGATGAATACGAACGACGCCCTTCTCACCGGCGTACTGGCCGAGATCGAGTACCGGCGGGAAGAGCTCCAGCGGGCCGGCCGCAGCGTGTGGGTCGAGCGGGCTCGCCGGGCGAGCAAGCGGGTCCGCGCGCAGCGCGCCGAGGTCCACGTGCCCGCCCAGGAGCGCCGCGAGGCCCGGCAGGTGCCCGCCCGCAGCGGCGACATCACCCGGTAGAGGTCGAGTGCGATGAAGCTCTCGGCGAAAACACAGGCGAAGTTGTCGGCCCGGTAGGCAAGAATGCACCTCGTGCCCCGTCTTGGCTCCGGAATCCCGATCGTCGCCCGCACACAGGAGATGCGGCAGCTCCGCGCCGCCTTCGCCCGTGCCGAACGGGCCGAGGCCGGCGCGGTGCTGCTCTCCGGTGACGCCGGCGTCGGCAAGACCCGCCTG
The DNA here is from genome assembly GCF_044461365.1 of Amycolatopsis sp. NPDC049868. Lineage (NCBI taxonomy): Bacteria > Bacillati > Actinomycetota > Actinomycetes > Pseudonocardiales > Pseudonocardiaceae > Amycolatopsis > Amycolatopsis sp. NPDC049868. Next base: position 198,402 of record NZ_JBITKV010000010.1, read on the forward strand.
CTGACCGCGCTCGGCGAGTACGCCGCGGGCGCGGGCGCCCTGGTGCTCACCGGGCGCTGTATCGACGTCCACGAGGGCGGTCTTCCTTATCTTCCGTTCGCCGAGGCGCTGGCGCCGCTGGCGACGACCTCCGATCCCGCGGTCACGGCCGCGGTCCGGGCCCGGCCGGCGCTGGGCAGGCTGCTCCCGCAGATGCAGCAGGCGGAGGACTACCCCGCCATCGAAGACGGTCAGCTCACCGCGAGCGAACGGGTGTCGACGCAACGGCTCGGTCCCGAGCAGGACCTCGGCCAGCTCCAGCTGTTCGACGCGGTACTGGGGGTGCTGACCGTCATCGCTCAGCGCCGGCCCGTGGTGATCCTCCTGGAGGATCTGCACTGGGCCGACGGTTCCACCCGGAACCTGCTGTCCTTCCTGTTGACGAGGTTGCGCACCCAACGGCTGCTGGTGGTGGCGAGCTACCGCGAAGAGGACGTCCACCGGCGGCATCCGCTCCGGGCGCTGCTGTCCGAGGTCGTCCGGCTGGGCGCGGTCGAACGCGTCGAGGTCAAGCTGTTCGGCGCCGAGGACGCGCGCGCCTTCGTCGAGGCACTGGCCGACGAGCCGATCGGCCAGGACATGATCGCCGACATCGTCGCCCGGTCCGAGGGCAATCCGTTCTTCGTCGAGGAGCTGCTCGCGTCCGCGAAGGACTGCCGTGAACTCCCCGCCGGGCTGGCCGAGGTCCTCCTCGCCAGGGTGGAGCAGCTTTCCCAGATCACGCGCCGGGTGCTGCGCGTGGTCTCGGTCGCGAAGGACGCGGTGGCGCACGCCGCGCTCGCCGAGATCTCCGGGCTGGACGAGCTCGAACTCGACGAGGCGCTGCGCGAGGCCGTGCAGCATCACGTACTGGTGATCGAGAACGGTTTCTACACCTTCCGCCACGCGTTGCTGCAGGAAGCGGTGTACGGCGACCTGCTGCCGGGGGAGCGGGTGCGCATGCACGCGGCGTACGCGGCGCGGATCCGCGACCGGGCACAGGGCCGCGGCCAGCAGGCGCGGCTCGCGCACCACAGCCTCGAGAGCAAGGATTTCGTCTCCGCGCTGGCCGCGTTGCTGCGCGCGATGGACGAGGCGGAGAAGCTGGGCGCGCCCGGTTCCGCGCTGCGGCACGTCGAGCAGGCACTGTCCATCTGGGACGCCGTGCCCGCGGCGGACCGGCCGTCGGACGTGGACGAGCTGCGCCTCCTGCACGAGGCGTCGTATTTCGCGAGCACGTCGGGGGAGCCGGAGCGCGCGGTCGCCTATTCGCGGTCCGCGACCGAGGCCCTCGGCCCGGACACCGGCAACGAGCGGGCCGCCAAGGTCTGGCGACGGCACGCGGAGGCGCTGCTGTCGGTCGACGGCACGCTCGACGAGGTCGTCGAGGCGATCGACAAGGCCTGGGAGCTGGTCGAACACACCGAGGCGAGTGCCGCGCGGGCCTGGGTGCTCGCCACCCGCGCCGGGATCCTGCGGCTGATCGACAGGCACGACGAGGCGCTGCAGTGCGCGCTGGCCGCGGTCGCCGACGCCAGAGCGGTCGGTGCGGGCGGGGCGGAGGCGGCGGCGCTGGTTTCGCTCGGGACGCTGGCCGATTCGGCGGGCGACGTCGAGCTGGCGCGGGAGCGGCTGCGCGAGGCCGAGCGGAAGGCCAGGGATTCCGGCGCGCTCAACGGTGAGCTGCGGGCGCTGCACTTCCTCGGGCTGAGCTACGACGACCGGGCCGAGATCCGGTCCGCGCTGAAGTACTACGCCAAGGGCATCCAGCGGGCCAAGGAGACCGGGCTGACCTGGAGCTCGTTCGGTATCGAGCTGCGGACCAAACACCTCACGCTGCGGTACGTCAGCGGGGACTGGCCGGAAGACGACGACGCCGGCCGCGCGGGCCGCGGGGTGTCGAGTGTCGTCGCCGGACGCTTCCTGGGGATCTGGGCGCAGTTCGTCGTCGGCCGCGGCCGGTTCGCGGACGCGGACAAGATCCTGCCGAGTCTGCGTCAGCACTGGAGCGCGGACTACTCGATCGCGCTCGCTTCGGCCGACGCCGCGATCCAGCTCGCGTCGTGGCGAGGCGACCACGCGGGCGCGGTGCGGCAGGCGCGGGAACTGATCGACTGGCTCGAAGAGGTCGAACCCGCTTTGCTCGGCGGGATCCGGATCAGCGTGCACGGCCTCACCGCGGCCGTCGCCCAGGCCGCCGCAGCCCGGGTGCGCGGCGATCTGGCGACGGCCGAGGCCGCGGTGGAAGCCGGCGAGAAGCTGCTCGCCCACGGCCGTCACTGCGCCGAACACGGCATCCCGCGTTCGGTGTCGCTGGGCCCGGAGGCGCTGGCGTGGCTCGCCCGGCTGGAGGCGCTCGGCTCCTGCCTGCGCGGCGCGGGGGATCCCGAGTTGTGGGCGAAGGCGGTCGAGGCGTTCGGGTACGGCGCGGTGTACGAGCAGGCCATGTGCCGCCTGCAGCACGCGAAGTCCTTGCTGGCCTCGGACGGCGACACCGCGCTCGCCGCGTCGGAGCTGCTGGCCGCGCACGCCGTGGCCGATCGGCTGGGCGCCTGCCCGCTGCGTGAAGCCGTCCGGGAGCTCAGCCACCGGGCGCGCGTCGAGCTCCCCGGAGAGGCCGTGGCGCCGCGGCGTGACGTCGTCGACCCGCTCACCGATCGCGAACGCGACGTGCTGGAGCGTGTCGCGCTCGGCCGGACCAACCGGCAGGTCGGCGAGGAGCTGTACATCAGCGAGAAGACGGTGAGCGTCCACCTTTCGCGCGTGATGGCGAAACTCGGCGCGAGCCGCCGGGCCGAGGCCGTCGCGATCGCCTACGACCGGGGCTTGCTGGCCGCGCCGTCTTCTTCCTCCTAGCCGCGTTTCGTCCTCTGAATGCGTTCCTTGCGTGTGCAAGTACCGCGTTCAGAGGACGAAATGCGGAAGGGGGTCAGCGGCGGGGGAGGCGGCGAAGGGCCTTCAGGCCCGCGCTCAGGCCTCGCGCCCACAGCTTCGGCGGGATTCCCTTGCCGGGGCGCAGTGGCATCCCGCGCTGCACCGCGATCGCCTGGGCCTCGGTGTACTTGAGCAGCCCTTCGGCGCCGTTGCGCCGTCCGACTCCGGACTCCTTCATCCCGCCCATCGGCAGGCCCACGGTCCCGAAGGTCGCCGCGAAGCCTTCGTTGACGTTGACGGTCCCGGCCTTCAGCCGCGCCGCGACCTCCCAGCCCGCCCGGCCGTTGCGCGACCAGACGCTCGCGTTCAGCCCGAACTTCGTGTCGTTGGCGCGCTCGATCGCGTCGGTGACGTCGGTGTAGCCGTAGATCGACACGACCGGCCCGAAAGTCTCCTCGGCGAACAGCTTGACGTCCTCGGTGACGTCGGTGAGCACGGTCGGCTCGTAGAACAGCGGGCCCAGGTCGGGCCGGGCCTTGCCGCCGGTGAGCACCTTCGCGCCCTTGGACCGGGCGTCCTCGACGTGCGCCGACACCGTCTCCAGCTGGGCCTCGGAGGTCAGGGATCCCATCTGTGCCTGGTAATCCAGGGCGCCGCCGAGCCGCAGCGCGGCGGTCTTGGCGACGAAGGCGCGGGTGAACTCCTCGCGGATCGACTCGTGGACGTAGATGCGCTCGACCGAGACGCACAGCTGCCCCGCGGAGGAGAAGCACGCGGTCACCGCGCCCGTGGCGGTCTTGGCGATATCCGCGTCGGGCAGCACGATCATCGGGTTCTTGCCGCCGAGTTCCAGCGAGTAGCTCGTCAGCCGCTCCGCCACCTTCGCGGCGAGCCCCTTACCCGTGGGCGTCGATCCGGTGAAGCACAGATAGTCCGATTCTTCGACCAGGGCGTCGCCGATCCGCGAGCCCCGGCCGAGCACGATCTGCCAGACACCGGCGGGCAGCCCGGCCTCCTCGGCGACCTCCTGCAGCCACAGCGCCGAAAGCGCGGTCTGGTTGTCCGGTTTCTGCACGACGGCGTTGCCCGCCGCGAGCGCGGGCAGGACGTCCATCGCGGTCAGCGCGAGGGGATAGTTCCACGGCGAGATGATCCCGACGACGCCCTTGGGGTGCCGGATCTCGCCGACCTTCGTCAGCACCGGGATCAGCCCGGCGGCGCGGCGCGGCGAAAGGAACTTCGCGCTGTGCTTGCCGTAGTAGGCGGCCACGAGGGCGGTGGCGCTGACCTCGTCGAAGGCGTCCATCCTGGCTTTGCCCGCCTCGATCTGCACGAGGTCGAGCGCCTCTTCCTGGCGCTTCAGGACGAGGTCGTGCAGGCGGATCAGGATGCGCTGGCGGTCTTCGACCGGCCGCTCGGCCCACGCGCGCTGAGCTTCCCTTGCCTGGTCGAACACGGCGCGGACGTCGGCGTCGGTGGCCTGGGGGAGGGTCGCGATCGGCTGCCCGGTGAAGGGTGCGCGCATCTGGACGGGAGCCGAATCCGCGCCGCCCACGACCCGGCGCACGAGCCGCTCCGCCCTCGCCATGGCGGGGGCGCCGGGGACGTCGCCGATGGTGGCCGGCCCTTCGGTGTGGTTGCCCGCGCTCGCCGGTGTCGTGCTCGTCATGCCGTCTCCGTTCCATGCCGCGCGGAGCCGGGGAGGCGCCACGCAGAGCCCAGGTGTTACCGACGAGTACAGCATACTGCCGGTATGGAGACCGTGCACCGCTGATATGAATATGTTTCACGTATTGTCGGGTCGTGGCGGGTTGTCCGGCGACGGGCGCAGGATGTCCTGCTGCTGCAACGCGGACCCCGCGGGTGGTGTCGGGGGAGACGGCGGCTCGTAGGGCTGCGGCTGCTGTTGCCGCGGATACTGCTGCTGGGGGACGCCGGGCGCGTAAGGGGTGTAGGCGACCGGGTAAGGGACTTGCCGAGGCGGCGCCGGTTCACGCCGGTTGGCCACGATCGCCAGTCCGATGGTGAGCAACGCCACGAGCCCGCCCGCGAGCAGGATCCAAAAACCGCTGCCGGTCCCATAACGCGAGACGAAGCGGCCGGTGTCCTGCCCGAAGCTCAGGCTCGCGGAGATGTCCATGCCGAGCATCCAGACGCCGATCGCGGTCCCCGCCCCGCCGGCGACCAGCAGTGTCCTCGACGTCGTCGCGGCGATGGAGGTCGAACTCCGCCGGTACGTGGCGAAACCCACCGCCGCCCCCGCGAACAGTGTCAGCGCGGCGGCCGACAGCGGGATGCCGTAGCGGGCGACATGCGTCTTGTCGTAGAACTCCTTCTCTTCGGCCGAGGGTTCGATGTCGAAGGTCCGCGTCCAGCCGGTTTCGGCGAATTTCGACACCGGCTTGCCCTCGGAAATCTGTTCGTACGTCGACTGCGGGAGAAAAGTCGCGAGAAGTACCAGCAGGCCGGCGAAAACCCCCATCATCGCGGCGAAAAGGCGAGGGAGCCGCGCGTCGGACGGCGGGCGCGGCGCGGCGGACGGCGGGATTGCGCTGAACGGGCCAGTCGGTTGGTACGGCTGCTGCTGCGGCGCGCTCATGATCGGCTCCTCCGCCGGTTTTGTTGGCCAGCAAGGAATTCCATCACGAATCGGCCGAGGAGATAAGTGTCACCTGTGCTCTGGTCAAGGACTTTCGCGCGTGCTACGCGGAGGTGTCCTCGTACAACATGACCGCGACGCGCTTCCACTCGTCGAGCAATTGCCGCCGCCGCTGGGGATCACCGCCGAGTTCGGCGTCCAGTGCCAGTCCGCGGGTGAGGTTCACGGTCAGCCAGAAGAGGATCTCCGCGCGTTCCTTCGGGAGATCGCCGGCGACCGCGGTGACGTGCTCCAGCGTCGAGCGGCCCAGCGCCCGGTCGACCGGGCGGATCGCCTCGCGGAGTTCGGGGTCGGTGCGCGCCGCGACCCACAGTTCCGTGGCGGCCGTGGACAGCGTGCCCGAGTAGCCCTCCCACAGCAGGTCGATCGCCGCCGCGACCCCCGAGGCGCCGCCGGGGAGCTCCGAGATCGACGTCGCGAGGCGTCCGCGCAGCTTCTCCGTCAGATGCGCGACGGCGGCGGCCATGAGCTCGGCCTTCGCGGAGAAATGGTGCTGCACGGCGCCTTTCGAGACACCGGCGCGGGCGCAGATCTCCTGCACCGAGGTGCGCGCGTAACCGAGGTCGACGAGGCAGTCGATGGTCGCGTCGAGCAGTGCGGTGCGGGTCTGCTCCCGTCGCTCGGCCTGGGTGCGATGGGTCCTGCCGAGCACACTCACCGGATCCAGCCCCCTTTACGTGCAGCTCGGTACGGATGTACATTCCGAATAGAACTTACATCCTAAGCGTCATGTTTTCCAGGTTCGATCAGGAGGCGTTGGCCGTGCCCTTGCAGATCCAGAAGAGTTCGTGGAGCACGACGGAGCTCGAAGACCTCCGGGATCTCGCCCGGACCTTCTGCCAGAAGGAACTCGTGCCGAACCAGGAGCGCTGGGCGGCCGAGAAGAAGGTCGACCGCGAGCTGTGGACGAAGGCGGGCGAGGTCGGCCTGCTCGCACTGTCCATCCCGGAGGAGTACGGCGGTGGCGGCGGCACGTTCGCCCACGAGGCCGTGCTCTACGAAGAGCAGGCCCGGTCCGGCGACAGCGCCTGGGGCGTCACCGTCCACAATGGAATCGTCGCGCATTACATCCTGGAGTACGCGAACGAGGAGCAGAAGAAGGCGTGGCTGCCGAAGTTCGCCTCCGGCGAGATGGTCGGCGCGGTCGCGATGACCGAACCCGGCACGGGTTCGGACCTGCAGAACATCAAGACCCGCGCGGTACGCGACGGCGACCACTACGTGATCAACGGCGCGAAGACGTTCATCACCAACGGTTTCCACGCCGACCTCGTCGTCGTCGCGGTGAAGACCGACCCGGACGCGGGCGCGCAGGGTGTCTCGCTGATCGCCGTCGAAACCGACACCCCGGGCTTCAGCCGCGGCCGCGTCCTCGACAAGATCGGCCTCAAGGGCCAGGACACCGCGGAGCTGAACTTCGACGACGTCCGCGTCCCCGTGGCCAATCTCCTTGGTGCCCAGGAAGGTCTCGGCTTCATCCAGCTCATGCAGCAGCTGCCGCAGGAACGGCTGATCATCGCCGTCACCGCGGTCGCCGGGATGGAGGCCGCGATCGACCAGACCATCGCCTACACCAAGGACCGCCAGGCCTTCGGCCGTCCGGTCTACAACTTCCAGAACACCAAGTTCAAGCTCGCCGAGGCCGCGACCGAGGCCGCGGTGTCCCGTGCCTTCCTCGACCAGTGCATCGAACGGCATCTGCGCAAGGAACTCGACGTGCAGGGAGCGGCGATGGCGAAGCTGTGGACCACCGAACGGGTCAACAAGGTCGTCGACGACTGCCTGCAGCTCTTCGGCGGCTACGGCTACATGACCGAGTACCCGATCGCGCGCGCGTGGGCCGATATCCGGATCTCCCGGATCTTCGGCGGCACCAGCGAGATCATGAAGGAAATCATCTCCCGCACGCTGTAGGAAACCGTTGGCGCAGGAAGGAAAGACGTGGCGAAGAAGGCCGGCCCGCTGAGCGGGCTCAAGGTCGTCGAACTGGCCGGGCTCGCCCCGGCGCCGTTCGCCTGCACGATCCTCGCCGATCTCGGCGCGGAGGTCGTCCGGATCGACCGGGCGACACCCGGCAACGACGTCATCGGGTTCCCGAACGATCCGCTCGCCAGGGGCAGGCGGTCGATCGGGATCAACACCAAGACCCCCGAGGGGGTCGAACTGGTGCTGAAACTCGCCGACGACGCCGACGTGCTCATCGAGGGTTTCCGTCCCGGTGTCGCCGAGCGGATGGGCATCGGACCGGTGCAGGTCCACGCCCGCAACCCGCGGCTGGTCTACGGCCGGATGACCGGCTACGGCCAGGACGGCCCGTTGGCGACCGTCGCCGGGCATGACATCAACTACATCGGCATCTCCGGCGCGCTCGAACCCATCGGGCACGCCGGGCAGCGGCCGGTGGTGCCGCTCAACCTCGTCGGTGACTTCGGCGGCGGCGGCCTCCTGCTCGCGATGGGCGTGCTGGCGGCGCTGTTCGAACGCCAGACGTCCGGCAAGGGACAGGTCGTCGACGCGTCCATGGTGGACGGTGCCGCGCTGCTGACCACCAGCCTGCACGGACTGCTGGACTCCGGGCTGTGGTCCGGCGGGCGCGGCGAGAACATGCTCGACGGCGGCGCGCCGTTCTACGACACCTACGAGACCGCCGACGGCAAATACGTCGCCATCGGCGCGATCGAGATGCGGTTCTGGGGCGATCTGGTGAAGGTGCTCGGGCTCGACCCCGAGGAGACCCCGGTCCACGTCGACAAGAACGAGTGGCCGAAGCTGCGCAAGATCGTCGCCGAGGCCGTCGCGAAGCACACCCGCGACGAACTGGTGGCGAAGGCCGAGGGCACCGACGCGTGCTTGACGGCGGTGCTCTCCCCGAAGGAGGCGCCGTCGCATCCGCACAACGTCGCGCGCAAGACGTTCGTCGACGTCGGCGGCATGCTGCAGCCCGCTCCCGCGCCGAGGTTCGACCGCACACCGGCCGACACGCCGGAACCGCCGCGGCCCAAGGGCGGCGACACCGCCGAGGTCCTCGCCGAACTCGGCGTGGACGCCGACGGGATCGAACGGCTCAGGGCCGCGGGCACCATCGCGTGAGCTGAAGGGGACTTTCCCGCGACTGATGCGGCGAAGGGAGCCTTCGGCCCCGGCTGGGTTGGGCAGCTGAAGTACATGAAGGCCTCCTTCCTTGCGCCTGGCGCAAGGAAGGAGGCCTTCATGTACTGGGCATGGTGAAGGTCGCACCCAAAGTTCAGTAGGTACCTAAAACACCCTTGGCCCGAGCCCGAATCGCCACTCAGGCCCCGCTTTCAGCCCACGTCGAGATCGGACCGCAGCACCGAATAGAGGACGTGGTCGCGCCAGGCCCCGTCCCGGAACCCGTAGCCGCGCAGCACGCCCTCCCTGGTGAAGCCCGCCTTCACCAGGGAGCGCTGCTCGGCGACGTTGCCGACCTCCGTCGACGCTTCGACCCGGTTCATCTGCGTGTGCGCGAAGAGGTACCGGACCAGCTGCCGCTGGGCCTCGGTCCCGTAGCCGTGGCCACGTGCCTCGGGGATGAGCACGAGCCCGGCGTTCCAGCAGTACGACGTCGAGCCGGTCCTGGTCTTGTGCCACGAGACGAAACCGAGCCGCTGCCCGTCGAGCTCGATCATCAGCATCCCGTTGTCCGCCGCGAGCATGCCGGTCTCGGACCAGCGGCGGCGCAGGAAATGCGGGTCGTGCCAGCCGTGCCACTCGAACGGGCCCGCGGCCCGTGGATCGTTCGTGAGCGCTTCGAGCATCGGCAGGTCTTCTTCGGACACCGGTCTGAGCGCGACTCCGGTTTCTGTCATCCGGCAGACATTAGGGCCGCCGGCCGTCGAAACTGCCGTGACGCCCCGCACCGTCACTGAACCGGCTGGCGCCCGCGACGGCCTCTTCCGCGAGCCCGCCGCCGATCAGCGCGTTCGAGAACTCCGCCCGCATCGCCTCGTCTTCGGTCAGCCCGTACTGGCCGTACGCGGACTTGCGATCCGCACGCAGGCACGCCTGGGGGAACGCGGCCAGTTCGCGCGCGAGCGCTTGCGCGGCCGCCAGTGCCTCGCCGTCCGGCACGACCCGGTTCGCAAGTCCGATGGCGAGCGCCTCGTCGGCGTCGACCGGTCTGCCGGTGAGGATCAGGTCCATCGCCCGCGAGTGGCCGATCAGCCGGGGGAGGCGCACCGTGCCACCGTCGATGAGCGGCACGCCCCAGCGGCGGCAGAAAACGCCGAAGACGGCCGTGGTGTCGGTGACCCGCAGGTCGCACCACAGCGCCAGTTCCAGCCCGCCCGCGACGGCGTGCCCGCGGACCGCGGCGATCACCGGCTTCGACAGGGCCATGCGCGTCGGGCCCATCGGCCCGTCACCCGCTGGGCTGAGGGAGTTGGTGCGGCCGGTGCCGACGGCCTTCAGGTCGGCTCCGGCGCAGAAGGCGTCACCCGAACCGGTGAGGACGGCGACCGCGGCCTCCCCGTCGGTGTCGAACGCGCGGAACGCGTCCGCCAGCGCGGCCGCGGTCGGCCCGTCCACCGCGTTGCGGGACTCGGGGCGGTTCAGCGTGATCGTCGTCACCGGCCCTTCCCGGTGGACGAGAACGTTTTCGCTCATCGATCGCTCCCTCAGGCGAATACGGGTGGGCAACAGGGCCCGATTCTCCTTAAAGTGGTGACAAAGTCCGCAGTGCGCGCGGAGTCATCGTCTGGACACTACGGTGTGATGGGATGGAGCCATGTCGCCCGGCTTGAAGAAATTCCTCGTGATCGCCGTCGTCGCGCTCGTGCTCTTCTTTCTGATCAGCAGGCCGACGCAATCCGCCGATGCCGTCCACACCGCCCTCGGCTGGCTCCGGTCCGGTGCCGAAGCCATCGTGACGTTCGTCCGGAGCCTCTTCTCCTGATCCCTCGTTCCGGTGATCATCGGTGTCCTCGGCGACGCCGGTGATCACCGTGCGCAGCCACCTGCGGTTATCACTCAGCGTCACCCGTCTCGGATTTCGGTCGCACGACTCGACCATCCGGGTGGATTGCCCCCGAAAACCCGCTGGTCGACGAATTCGTGCCCTGGAAGCTCTGGCGGAAAAGACCTCCGCGCCCCTACGGTGCTCACATTGCGTGATCGGTTGGTCCTCCAGGCGCCGGAGCCGGCCTCCTGGGCGAGGAGTTTCCGCAGGTGCAAGCCCCAGGGCAGCGGGAACTTCCAGCCGGGCAAGTAAGTCAGGACTTGTCAGTCGGGGAATCATGAGGAGGCAGGGATGACCGGAGATCCCGGAGTCGATGCGTTGATCCGGCAGTGGGCGGCCGAGCGTGAGCAGACCCCCGAAGAGCAGGAGGCCGACCGCATCGCGTCGGCGTGGCTGGCCGACGTGCCAAGGCAGGCTCCCGGAATCCCGGGCCAGCGTCAGCAGTCCGGCCAGGCGCGCTGGGCGCCGGTCGAGGCCGCCGACCCCGGCTACCTCGACGCCATGAGCCGTCGTCTCCCGGAGGTCCCGCGGGACCTGCTCGTCGCGGCCGCCGGCTGGTGGCAGATGGTGGGTGGCGTCGCCGAGGCCGAAGCCTGGTGGGACGCCGGGATCAGCCCGCTCGACCAGCGCGCGCTCGACTACCGCGCGGCGGGGCTCGCCCCGTCCGACCTGAGCCGCCGTCTCGGCCCGATGACCGTTTTGCAGCACCTTCGCCGCGGCAGCGCCCCGGCCTGGTGCGTGGCGCGGCTGGCGAGGCAGCAGAAGTCCGCCTGATGAGAACTTCTCGCACGCGCGGGTGAACCGGCGTGGCAGGGGCGATCTCGGCTACCGCGTAACGCTAACCTGCGCGGGCTCGTTGTTCGAGCATCGGTCGTGATCGCCGCCCACGCTGGAGGACTCGCTTCGTGCGCACCACCCCCGAAAACGACGAGCTCGTCGACGACCCGGCCACGCCCGCTCCGCCACGACGCGGGGTGGGCGCCGCGGTACTCGGCAGGCTGGTGATCGTGCTGGCCGTGCTCGGCCTCGCCGGGGGCGGGATCTGGCTGGTGACCAAGGCGTCCGCCCCGGTCGCGAGCCCGACGACGATGGAGATCCCCGCGCTGCAGGTCAAGGCGGCGGACGTCAAACCCGGTTCGGTCGCCCCGGTCAACGCCACCCTCGCGGGTGGTACCACTCAGCAGACCTCGCCCCAGCAGGCGCAGCCGAAGCCGGGCAAGGACCCGCTGACCGCCTGGACCGAGCGGGCGGCCCAGGCCACCGGCATCCCGGCCAGGGCGCTGCTCGCCTACGGCAACGCCGAACTGGCGATGCGCCAGATGCAGCCGAACTGCAAGATCTCGTGGGCGACCCTGGCGGGTATCGGCCGGATCGAGTCGAACCACGGCCAGTACGGCGGCGCCGTCCTCGGCCAGGACGGACGGCCGTCGAAGCCGATCATCGGTGTCCCGCTCGACGGGTCGCCCGGCGTGAAGGCGATCGGCGACACCGACGGCGGTCAGTTCGACGGTGACGCGGCCGTCGACCGCGCGGTCGGCCCGATGCAGTTCATCCCCAGCACCTGGCGCCGGTATGCCGCCGACGGCAACCGCGACGGCGTCGGCGACCCGCAGCAGATCGACGACGCGACGCTCGCGGCGGCGCGCTACCTGTGCGTGAACAACCGCGACATGTCGGCCGCCTCGGGGTGGTGGCAGGGAATCCTGTCGTACAACAACTCGACCGAGTACGCGCAGAAGGTCTTCGGGCTGGCGGACGGCTACGCGAAGTCCGTGGCCGCCGCCTCGTGACCTCGCGCGTGCCATGAACGGTCCGTTCCTTGCGAAATTCGCAAGGAACGGACCGTTCATGGCACGCCGCGGGACCGGAAGGAACAGCCGGGACCAAGGTCCCGAGCGCCCAGGTCGGCGACGATTCGCCGCGCACCCAGTGCTAGCGTCGATGTGTGTCCGCTTCGCCCGTCATCCTGCGCCGTCTCGGCATCGCCGGCGTCTGCCTGGTGAGCCTGGCGCTGTGCTGCGGGCTCGCCTGGTGGCAGTGGGAGCGGTTCTCCTCGGCGAGCGGGACGTTCCAGAACCTCGGCTACGTCCTGCAGTGGCCGCTGTTCGGGCTGTTCCCCGCGTTCATGTTCTGGCGGATCCGCAAGCTCCGCCGCCGCGCCGCCGAAGCCGACGCCCAGGAGACGGTGGCCGAGACCGCCGTGCCCGAGGTGCCGGCGCCCCGGCAGCGGCGTGCCCCGGTGCCGCCGCCCCCCGAGGACGACGAGCTCGCCGCGTACAACAAGTACCTGCGCGAACTCAACGCCCGCGACAAGTAGTCCCCAGAGAGGTTCGAGACCCTATGACCACCCGAACTGACGACGCCGCCCCGGCCCGCCCGGTCTCGCTGGGCGGACCGCTGATCCGGTTCCGCGTCGCGGCGTACGCCACCGGTGTGGCCCTCCTCGGGCTGGTCGCCGAGATGCTGCTGCAGTACGTCTTCAGCGTGGAACTTCCCCAGTTCGTGAAGATGATCCCCATGGTCCACGGTGGGCTCTACCTGATCTACCTGCTGCTCGCGGTCGACCTCGCGATCAAGGCCCGCTGGTCGATGAAGGGCACCCTGCTCGTGCTGATCGCCGGCTGCATCCCGTTCTTCTCGTTCGTGATGGAGCGCAAGGTGACGCACAAGGTCCAGGCGGGCGCGAAGCTCTAAGTGGTTACTGCCGGAAGTCCTTCGGGGGTATTCGGCGGATCCAGGTTTCTGCTGGGCGTGCGGCCGGAAGGTCCTCGTACCGGGTTGTACTCGGGCCTTTCGGCCGTGCGTCCAGCAGGAAGCTGGGCCGTCGAGACCCCCGGAGGACTTCCGGCGGTGACCACTAAGCCCGGCGCCGGAAGGTCAGCGCCACCAGGAAGGACACCGCTGTCACCACGGCCGCGGCGGTGAAGGCCGCGGTCATCCCGTCGACGGTCGTCTCCGCCGGGCTCCCGGACGGGGTCCGGGTCACCGCACCGAACACGGTGATCAGGATCGCCAGTCCCAAGGTCGCCCCGACCTGCTGCAACGTCTGCAACGCACCGCCCGCGGCACCCGCGTCGTCGGTGGGCACCGTCGCCATGATGATCACGCTGAGCGGGGAGAACGCCAGCCCCGCGCCCACGCCCATCAGCAGCATCGGCCCGAGCAGATGCGAGAAGTAGCCGCTGTCCGTGGTCAGTGTGGTCAGCCAGACGACCCCGCCGGTCATCAGCGCGGTGCCGGTCAGCGCGAGCGGTTTCGGCCCGAACCGGGGGAGCAGCTTCGGGATCAGCCTGCTCAGCAGGAACATGCAGACCGCCATCGGCAGGAACGCGAAGCCGGTCTCCAACGCGGCGAAACCCGCGATGTCCTGCAGGAACTGGGTCAGGAAGAAGAACATCGACATCATCGCCATCGGCCCGAGGAAGAAGTTGACGTAGGCCGCGGCCCGGTCGCGTTCGGCGAACAGGCGCAACGGGATCAAAGGCTCGCTCACCCTGGTCTCGATGGTGACGAAGGCGGCCAGCAACGCCAGCCCGGCGGCGAGGCTGCCGAGGGTGATCGTGTCGCCCCAGCCGTGCGACGCGGCGTGGGTGAAGGCGAACACGAGCGAGCCGACACCGAGGGTGCCGGTGAACGCGCCGGGAAGGTCCAGCCTGGCGCGCCGCCGGGGCGGCTCGGCCACGTATCGCGAGGTGAGCAGGACGATCGCGAGCCCGAACGGGACGTTGATGTACAGCGCCGCGCGCCACGAGATCCATTCGGTCAGCAGGCCACCGAGCAGGAGGCCGATCGCGAAACCGCTGCTGGACATCGCCGAGAACAACGCCAGCGCGCGCACCCGCGCCTTGGCTTCGGTGAAGGTGCTGGTGATCAGCGCCAGCGTGCTCGGCCCGGCGAGCGCGGCGCCGACGCCCTGCGCGACCCGGGCGGCGATCAGCAGCTCCGCCGAGCCGGCGAGGCCGCCGAGCAGGGAGGCGGCGGTGAACACGGCCGCGCCGACGACGAACGTCCGGCGACGGCCGAACAGGTCGCCCGCGCGGCCGCCGAGCAGCAGCAAACCGCCGAAGACCAGGCTGTACGCCGTCATCACCCAGGACAGGCCGGTGTCGGTGAAGCCCAGTTCGGACTGGATGCGGGGGAGCGCGACGTTCATCACCGTCGCGTCGAGGATGAGCATGAGCTGGCAGGTCAGGATGATCGGGAGGACCAGCCGGTGCGGAGGTGGTGGGGCCCCGGCCGTGTCCGGCCTAGGCTCGGCACGCAGGGTTCGTTCGGTCAAGGAATACTCCAAAGACGTAACGAGATGAAGCGGAGAGACTCTCCACTTGAGGTCGTGAGCGATGATATGGAGAGTGTCTCCGCTTACGCAAGTGAATTCGGAGAACGTCTCCGTTTTCGTCGCCCGAGGAGGTGCAGATGGTCACGGCCGATCCGGCCCGCCCCATGCGTGCGGACGCGCGGCGCAACTACGAGCGCATCGTGGCCGTGGCGAAGGAGGCGTTCACCGCCGACGGCGTGGACGTGCCGGCCGACGACATCGCCAAACGCGCCGGGGTCGGCGCGGGCACGTTGTACCGCCACTTCCCGACGCGCGACAAGCTGATCGAGGCCGTCTACCGCGATGAGATCGACGGGCTGGCGCAGCAGGCGTACGACCTGCTCGACGAATTGCCGCCGGGGAAGGCGCTCGAAACCTGGCTGGCCACGCACGTCATCTACGTGATCGAGAAGCACGGGCTCGCGATGACGCTGAAGGCGTCGGTCGACGCAGGCTCCGAGGTCTTCGGCTGGTGTCAGTCACGGTTGCGGGCCGCGGCCGACACGATCGTGAAGGCGGCGCAGGACGAGGGAGTGCTCCGGGCCGACGTCGCCGGTGTCGACATCCTGCGGCTCGGCCACGGGCTGGGTTCGGCGGCGAGCAAGGCTTCGGAAGAGGACACGAAGCGGCTGCTCACGATCGTGTTGGACGGCCTCCGGATGCAATGAACGGTCCGTTCCTTGCGAAATTTGCAAGGAACGGACCGTTCATGGCGCGCGCGTCAGGAGCCGATCCCGGTGAGGGACCGCACCTCCATCTCGGCGTGCTTGACCGGATCGGCCTTCGACCGGCCGACGAAGGTGCCCACGAACCCGCACAGGAACGAGAACGGGATCGACACCAGGCCCGGGTTCTTCAGCGGGAACCAGTGGAAGTCGACGCTCTTGACGATCGAGTCCGCGGCCCCGGACATCACCGGCGAGAAGAACACGAGCACCAGGCTGGCGATCAGCCCGCCGTAGATGCCCCACAGGGTTCCGGTGGTGTTGAAGCGTTTCCAGAACAGCGAGTACAGCAGCGTCGAGAGGTTCGCCGACGCCGCGACGGCGAACGCGAGCGCCACCAGGAACGCGATGTTCTGCCCGTTCGCCAGGATGCCGCCGATGATCGCGAGCGCCCCGACGGCGACCGCGGTCAGCCGTGCGACGCGGACCTCCGCGGCCGGTTCCGCCTTGCCGCGCTTGAAGATGTTGGCGTACACGTCGTGGGCGAAGGAGGCCGAAGCGGTGATCGTCAGCCCGGCGACGACGGCGAGGATGGTCGCGAAGGCCACCGCCGAGACGATGCCGAGCAGGAGGGTGCCGCCGATGTTCAGCGCGAGCAGCGGCGCCGCCGAATTCTCCCCGCCGGGCGCGTTCTTGATCGCCTCCGGGCCGACCAGCGCGGCCGCGCCGAAGCCGATGACCAGCGTGCAGAGGTAGAAGATCGTCATACAGGCGGTCGCCCACACCACGGAGCGCCGCGCCTCGCGCGAGTTCGGCACCGTGTAGAAGCGCATCAGCACGTGCGGAAGCGCGGCGGCGCCCAGGACCAGCGCCAGCGCCAGCGAGACGAAGTCGAGCTTCGTGACCTCGCTCTTGCCGTAGGAGCCGCCCGGCTCCAGCAGTTCGTCACCGAGCGGGCTGTTGTCGGCGGCGGCCGAGAGCAGGTTCGAGAAGCTGAAACCGAACTTGCCGAAGAGGAACACGGTGATCAGCGCGCCGGTCAGCAGCAGGATGGTCGCCTTGATGATCTGCACCCACGTGGTGCCCTTCATCCCGCCGACCAGCACGTACAGCACCATGACGACGCCGACGACGCCGATCACGAGCGCTTGGCCGATACCGCCGTGGATGTCCAGCAGCAGCGCCACCAGGCCACCGGCGCCCGCCATCTGCGCGAGCATGTAGAAGAAGGAGATCACCAGGGTCGACGTCGCGGCCGCGGCACGGACCGGGCGCTGCTTCATCCGGAAGCTCAGCACGTCGCCCATGGTGAAGCGGCCGGTGTTGCGCAGCAGCTCCGCGATCAGCAGGAGGTCGACCATCCACGCGACGAGGAACCCGATCGAGTACAGGAAGCCGTCGTAGCCGTGGATCGCGATCGCCCCGGCGATACCGAGGAACGACGCCGCCGAGAGGAAGTCACCCGAAAGAGCGATGCCGTTCTGGCGTCCGGTGAAGGCGCTTCCCGCCGCGTAGTAGTCCGAAGTGGAGGAATTACGCGTGCTGACGCGGTACACCACGTACAGGGTGATCGCGACGAAGAGCGCGAACACCGCGATGTTCAGCGCCGGGTTGTTGTCGGGGATGCTCATCGCCCACCCGCCTCGGCGGCGGCCCGCAGCGCCTCGACCTTGGGGTCGAGCCGCTTCTTCGCGAACTTCAGGTACGCGACCGTGATCAGGATCGTGCTGGCGAACTGGCCCAGCCCCAGCAGCATGCCGACGTTGACCTCACCCCACACCTTCCGGCTCATGAAGTCGTGGGCGTAGGCCGCCAGCAGCACGAACGTCATGTACCAGGTGAAGAACAGCAGGCTCATCGGGAACACGAACCGCCGGAAGGTCTTGCGCAGCGCGACGAACTCCTTGCCGTGCTGGATCCGGTCGAAGTCCGGGCCGGCGGGGCGCGGCGGCGGGGGAGTGGACTGGCGCTCGCGGACGAACAGCGCGGGCATCTGCCCGGTGTCCTCCAGGGCGTTGCTCGCCGCGTAGGGACGCGCGACGTCGGGCATGGGTTCCTCCGGGGCTTGCATCCGTGGCGCGGTACGGGGAGCGCACATACTAACTACGGCTACACCCGCTCTGAATAGGCGACCCCGGTTCCACGAAGGCAAGAGCCGGTATTTCGGTTTCCCCTCGTATTAGTGTTCCCGGAAATCGTTTCGGCCGGAATGACCGGGCTTTATCACTCGTAATAGTGAGCAGGGTTGTCACACGGGGTCGTCGCCCGAACGGCCCACTGCGGCAAACGACGGACGACGACCACGCTCTGTCCCTCAATTTGGTGACAGATCGTAGTTTCGCTACCGGGCGGCACCGGGTTTCGATACCGTGCCCGCCATCCCGGACCGGGGAAGATCCCCCGCTTCACCGGGTGCCTCGAAAGAAATCACCATGTCGGGCGACATCGAACCGGCGTGGGTGGCAAGGCCACAACATCGGGCACATATTTGGGCTTGACCCACCCGTTGGGGGCACGGAAAGTAGTTCGACCGGGCGACGTGGCTACCGTACGTAGGCTGATCGGGTGATTAGGGCACCCTGTGTATCCGCGCAACCCGTAACCGGAATTCCCTCGTTTGTGACGCTCGGGCGGTTTTCGGGCCCCACAGATCGTTCGGAAGCACACTTTTCGCTGGTCAGCACCCGTGTACTGAACGGAATTGACGGCACCCGGATTGGTGTACGATTCTTTGGCCCGGCCGACCCGCAGTGATCGATTGGCAAAGAAAAGTTGATCTCGACGACCATGCACTTCGCAGGTTGCGACCTGCACGTGCAGGTGCAAGACCTCCCGAAGCGGACCGGTGCTCCCGGGCACACTGGGAACACTGGGAACATTGGGATCGCCGGACAGGGTCCCTCACGTCGCGATCGATCACGTGGTCAGGCCGGGGTCGAGTTCCCCGCAGGCAGGTATCTCGCGGGAACGGACGCCTCAGACCGTGCCAGGACGCCGGACAGGGAGTCACCTACGTGACCGTTGCAGGAGAAGGCCAAGTGCCGGTCGGGGAGCTGCTGGGACGCACTCCCCGGCCATCTCGGTGGGCCACCGGCTGGCGCACGCTCGTGCGCTGGCGGGACTGGAGCCTGCCGGTGAAGCTGTCGGCCGTGACGCTGGTGCCGATCCTCATCGCGCTCGCGCTGGGTATCGCCACCATCGCCGGCCAGGTCGGCCGGTCCGACGGCTACCAGCGGCTCGATCGCTTCGTCGCGCTGAGCGGGCACATCCGCACCCTCGCCGACGGCCTCGGCCGCGAACGCACCCAGTCCGCCGCCGGGCTGACCACCGGCACCGTCGGCGGGACCCTGGAACTCGGCTCGGCCCGAGCCGACGTCGACACCGCCATCCCGCTCTACGGTGCCGCCGCGTCCCGGGCCGTGGAGAACGAGCCGTCGCTCCGTCCGGCGCGTGAAGCGGCGGCCGCCCAGCTCGACCGGCTGCCCGACATCCGGCAGCGAGCGTCCTCCGGGCAGCTCGACCCCGTCCAGGCGATCGGCGAGTACACCGAGGTGACCACCGCGCTGCTCGCCCTCGACACCGCGCTGGCCGCCGGTGCCAGCCAGGACGACCTCGGCGGCACCCCGACGGCGCTGCACGACCTCGCCGTGATGAAGGAACAACTGTCGCTGAGCCAGGCGCTGGTCTCCTTCGGCATCGCGCGGTCGAGCCTCGCGCCGAGCGAGCTCGACCAGCTGCGCACCGCCGAACTCCGGCTGACCGACCGGCTCACCGACTTCCGCGCCGCCGCTTCGGAACAGCAGCGACAGGAATTCAGCGCCGCCGTCACCGACCAGGCGATGGAAAACCGTGACAGGCTCGCGAAAACCGCGCTCGGCGAGCAGGGAACCCCTTCGGCGCAAGCGTTCCGCACGTTGTCCGCGCAGGGCTGGACCGACGCGTCGACCGCGGTGATCGGCAAGGTCGGCGAGGTCGCGAACAAATTCGGCGCCGAGACGAGCGCGGTGTCGGCCGAACTGGTCGACGACGCCAGCAGCGGCGCGGGCCTGCTCGCGGTCCTGCTGTTCGGTGCGATGGTGCTCGCCGTCGCCGTCGTCTTCCTCATCACCCGCCAGTTGCTTCGCTCGCTGAAGGTGCTGCGCACCAGCGCCCTCGACGTCGCCGAAAAGCAGCTGCCCGACGCGGTCCGCAACATCCAGGAGGGCCGTTCGCAGGGCACCGACGTGCTGCCGGTCCCGGTCGGCGGCGACGACGAGATCGGCGAGGTCGCCAGGGCCTTCGACAAGGTGCACCACCAGGCGCTGCGCCTGGCCACCGAGCAGGCCTCGATGCGCACCGGCTACAGCAACGTGTTCGTCAACCTCTCCCGCCGCAGCCAGAGCCTCGTGCAGCGGCAGCTGCAGCTGATCGAGCGGCTGGAGCGCGACGAAGAGGACGCCGACCAGCTGGCCACGCTGTTCCAGCTGGACCACCTCGCCACCCGCATGCGCCGCAACAACGAGAACCTGATGGTCCTCTCCGGCGCCGAGCCGGGCAGGCGGTCCGGTCAGCCGGTCTCCGCCACCGACGTCGTGCGCGCGGCGGTCTCCGAAATCGAGCAGTACCAACGGGTCACCGTGCAGAACCCGCCGCCGGTGCGGCTGGTCGGGTACGCGGCCAACGATCTGATGCGCCTGATCGCCGAACTGCTCGACAACGCCACGGCGTTTTCGGCGCCGGAGACCCAGGTGACCGTCGCGACCAGGCTCGTCGAAGACGGCTCGTTCGGCATCGACATCCTCGACAAGGGCATCGGGATGAACGAGGCCGAGGTCGCCGAGGCCAACGCCCGGCTCACCGAGGCCCCCAACGTCGACCTCACCACTTCGCGCCGGATGGGCCTGTTCGTCGTCGGACGGCTGGCCAGCAGGCACCGCATCGGTGTCTCGCTGCACGGCGGCAAGGACATCGTCGGTGTGCGCGCCACCGTCTCGGTTCCGGCGGATCTGGTGATGGTCCCGCCCGGCGGAGACCCCGGCCCCGCGACCGGCCCGATCACCCAGCGCCTCGCGCCGCTGCCGCCGCAGCAGCCGGGCGGCCTGCCCCGCCGCCAGCGCCCCACGAACGGCTCACGCCCGGCGATGCCGAGCGTGCCCTCGCAGGGCGGCGAGCGGTGGCCGTCGGCGAACGACCTGGCCGGTCACGCCAAGCCGGGGGTGAACGGGCACAGCCGCTCCCAGGAGCCGCGGCCGCCGTCCGATCTGGAGATCTCGGGAACGGCGCTGTTCAGCCCGATCCCCAAGGACGAGACGACACCGCCGCCCGCCCAGCCGCCCGCGCCGGAGCCCCGCCGTCCCGAACCGGAACCCGCCGCCGAGCCCGAGCCGGTCGCCAAAGAGGCGGACAAGCCCGCCCCGGCGGAAGGCGATCTGCCCAGCGGCAAGGAACTGTTCGAGGCCAAGAACAACACCACGCTGAGCGAGTGGTGGAACCAGGCGGCCACCCCCGCCCCGGCCCCGGCCGCCCCCACCGCAGCGCCCAAATCGGAGACGACCCCGATCTTCGACGAGATGCTCTCGGCGTGGTTCCGTTCGCCCGCTCCCGCTCCGGAAAAGCCCGCGGCCGAACCCGCGGCCAAGAAGGAGAAGCCGGGGGCGAAGGAACCCGAAGCGGAGAAGAAGGCCGAGGCCGCCCCCACCGCCGAGCAAGAGGCCCGCAGCTGGGACTTCGCCAGCGACAAGGCCTTCCGCACGGTGCAGGAGGTCTCCCAGAACGCCCCGTCGACGTTCACCCAGGCCGGGTTGCCGCGTCGCCGCAAGGGCGAGCAGCTCCTGCCGGGCAGCGCGGCGTCGTCGGTACCGGCCGCCGAACCCGCCGCCAAATCGGAACTGCCGGTCCGCGACCCGGCGAACGTGCGCGGCAGGCTGAGCAGCTTCCAGCAGGGCGTCAAACGAGGCCGCAAGGAAGCGGCGGACAAGGCCACCCCGGTCGCCGCCGAGCCTGTCGCCGCCGAGCCGGACACGAAGCCCGAGCCGGCAGCGGCCACGGAACCCGCGAAGGCACCTGAGCCCTCGAAGGCCCCGGAGTCGTCGAAGACACCTGAGCCCGCGAAGGCGCCGGAAACGGCCGAGCGTCCGGCGGCCCCGCCCGCCGCGTTGCCCAGCCGGAAACCGCAGGCAGCGAGCCCGGAACCGGAGCCGGTCGCCGCCACCGAGCGGACGGACGCCTGGAACTTCGGCTCCGACGAAGGCTGGAAAGCCGCCCAAGCGGTGTCCCAGTCCGTGCCCTCGCGGACGACTTCGGCAGGATTACCCAGGCGCCGTCGCGGGGAGCAGCTGCTCCCGGGCAGCGCGGGACCGCCCGCCGGGGCGGTCACCCCCCGACCACAGCGAGACGCGCACGACGTGCGCGGTCGCCTGAGCAGTTTCCAGCAGGGCATCCAGCGCGGACGGCACCACACAGCCCAGGCGACCGAAGCCAACCACGAAACCCTGGAGGGTGAATGACCTCGCCGAACCCGGCCCAGCCCCAGCAGAACCAGTTCGGGTGGCTGGTGAATGACTTCGCCGAGCGGGTACCCGGAGTGGCGCACGCCGTGGTCGTGTCGGCGGACGGCCTCCTGCTCACGGCGTCCAGCAGGCTCCCGCTGGACCGCGCCGATCAGCTGGCCGCCGTCGCCTCCGGCCTGGTGAGCCTGACCCAGGGTGCCGCGCGCTGCTTCGAGGCGGGCGCGGTCAACGAGACCGTCGTCGAGATGGAACTCGGCATCATGGTGCTGATGTCCATCAGCGACGGCTCCTGCCTGGCCATCCTCGCCGCCCCCAACTGCGACATCGGACAGGTCGCCTACGAGATGACGATGCTCGTCGATCGCGTCGGCCAGATCCTCACGCCGGAACTCCGCGCACAATTGCAGGGCGCCGGTGGGTCGCTGATCGGCGAACCGGTGGGATGATGTCCCGATGAGCACCGGATCCGGATCCTTCGGCGAACCGCCGGAGACGGGTGAGCACCAGCCTCCGCACGCGGGGGCTGCCAATCCTGCCGGTTCACGGGACGACGGCACCTTCGCCGACGTCCTGAACGGCTTCACCTTGGATTCGGGCCGTGGTCGTCGGAAGCGCAAGAAGAACAAGCAGTCAGAGGATTCCCAGCCGGGCGGAGCACACGCCGCCGGGGAATCGGCAGTCCCGCAGCCGACCGATCAAGGAGACCGCGTGACCTCACTTGCCTCTCCACCCGACAGCGGCGCAGGTGCCGTCGGGCCGAGACCAGGTGGCCTTTTCGACCCGGGCCCACCCAGCGGCGAGTTCATCATGCCCGCCGTCTTCGAGCAGACGCCGTCGCCGCTCGAAGAGACGGCGATCGTCCGGCCCTATGCCCTCACCGGGGGCCGGACCAAGGCGAACTACGCTCTCGAGCTGGAGACCCTCATCTCCACCAAGGACCATGTCGTCGCGGGTAGCCTCCCCGCGGTGGCCGCGGACCAGATCGAGTGTGTCTCGATCATCGAGGAGTGCCGCACCCCGCGTTCGGTCGCCGAGATCGCGGCGACCCTGCGTGTACCGCTGGGTGTGGCACGCGTGCTGATCAGCGACGCGGCGGACGCGGGACTGGTCAGCGTGCACAAGACGATTTCGGGCAATGACGGCGCCGAGGCACATCTGGTGTTGATGGAAAGGGTTTTGAGTGGACTCCGTCGGCTTTAAGGCACCGCGGGAAACCGCGCCCCCGACCATGACATCCGCGAAGATCGTCGTGGCGGGTGGCTTCGGTGCGGGTAAGACGACCTTCGTCGGTTCGGTGTCGGAGATCGTCCCGCTCACCACCGAGGCGATGATGACGGACGCCAGTCGGGGGATCGACAACCTCGACCAGACGCCCAACAAATCGACCACCACGGTCGCGATGGACTTCGGCCGGGTCTCCCTGGACGCGGACCTGATCCTCTACCTGTTCGGCACGCCCGGGCAGCAGCGGTTCTGGTTCATGTGGGACGACCTCGTCCGCGGCGCGATCGGCGCCGTGGTGCTGGCCGACACGCGACGGCTGGCCGACTCGTTCGCGCCGATCGACTTCTTCGAGGACCGGGGCCTGCCCTACATCGTCGGGGTGAACACCTTCGACGGCATCCTCGAGCACGACATCAACGACGTGCGTGAAGCGCTGTCGATCGACCCCAACATCCCGATCGTCCGGTGTGACGCCCGGGAGCGGGAGTCGACGAAGCAGACGCTGATCACGCTGGTCGAATACGCGATGCGGCAGTGGATCGCGTTGCGGGCGAGCAACGCGAGGTGATCCTGACGGCGGCAGCGTAGGGGCTGCCGCCCAGGTTTCACGCCTTTTCGTAGGTGAGCAGTACCGCGCGCCCGTCCATCGTGCGGGTGCCGGTCAGCCGCAGGTCCGTGCGCACTCCGCCCGCGAACACCTGCTTGCCGCCGCCGAGTACCACCGGGTGCACGACGACGTGGGCCTCGTCGATCAGGCCGCGGTCCGACAGCGCGGTGGCGAGTCCGGCGCCGCCCATCAGCAGCAGATCCTTACCGGGCCTGCCTTTGAGTTCGGTGACCCGCTCGGTGAGGTCGCCGCCGACCACCTCGGTGTTCCAGCCGGCCTTGTCCAGCGTCCGGGAGAACACGATCTTCGGCGTCTCACGCCAGATCGGGGCGTACTCCAGGTCGTGCGGGTGGTCCGAGATCGTCTCGGCCTCCGGCCAGTACGACGACATCATCTCCCAGACCCGCCGCCCGTAGACGAGGGTGTCGGCGCGGTCGGTGAGTTCCTTGGAGTGGCCGGACAGGTCGGAGCCCATCTCCGCCCAGTCGAACTCGCCGCCCGGGCCTTCGATGCGGCCGTCGAGCGAGGTGTGGACGGCGTAGACGAGCTTGCGCATGGCTTGATCCCTTCGGTGTGGCGCCTGCCTTCCGGGCGCCGGACACCGAGGGGTCGGAGCGGACGCGGGGTTCTCGACATCCCCTCCCCGGATTCAGAGGACTGAATGCGTCAGTACTCGTCGTGGCGCTTCCACCAGTGCCCGGGGCCGTCGGTCCCTTGACCGGCCTCCTCCCAGGCCTCCTGCCGTCCGAGTGGCGTCAGGTCCAGGTAGCGCAGCGTCCCCACCAACTGGTCCGCGCCGCGGCCGGTGGTGAAGTAGGTCCGGAACACGTCGTCGCCGTCGCGCAGGAAGACGCTGATGCCGAACCCGCCGTCGACACCGCAGTCGGGGTTGAAGTCGCCGAGGGTCGAGACCCAGGGCATGGTCCAGCCCATTCGCTCCTTGTACCGCTCGATCTCAGGCAGCGTCGCCGGCGCGACCACGTACAGCGTGGTGTCGCGGGCGTGCAGGTGGGCGGGGTGACCGATGTTGTCCACGAGCATCGAGCAGCCGGGGCAGCCCGCCTTCTGCCCGGGTCCGAGCATGAAGTGGTAGACGATCAGCTGACGTCGTCCCTCGAAGAGGTCCAGCAGGGTCATCTTGCCCTGGGGGCCTTCGAACTCGTATCCGCTGTCGAAGCGGACCATCGGCAGCCGTCGCCGTTCGGCGGCGATCGCGTCCGCGGCACGGGTGAGTTCTTTTTCCTTGGCCAGCAACGCGTCTCGGGCGATCTGCCACTCGTCGGCCGAGACGATCGACGGCAGTGTGGTGGTCTCAGGCATCGGTTTCGCCTTTCTGAAGTTCGGCCAGGTGTTCTTCCATGCGGTCGAAGCCGCCTTCCCAGAAGCGCCGGTAGTGCTCGACCCAGTCGGAGACTTCGCCGAGCGGGGCGGCCTCCAGCCGGCAGGGCCGCCATTGCGCCGTGCGGCTCCGGCTGATCAAGCCCGCGCGTTCGAGGACCTTGAGGTGTTTCGAGACGGCTTGGAGGCTGACCGAGAAGGGTTCGGCCAGCTCGTTGACGCTGGCCTCGCCGGTGGCCAGCCGGGCGAGGATCGCCCGCCGGGTGGGGTCCGCCAAGGCGGCGAACGTGGCGCTGAGCTGATCAGTGGTCATCGCTGCTCAATCAATCGGTTGTTTAACCTTTAGGTTGAATATACTGGTGCGAGTTGATCTGTCAAGGACGAGTGAGAGCGCCGTCACGCAAGAGGATGGGTTTAAAACAGTAGGAAGTCCTAGTATTTTGGAGGGATGAGCAGCGACCTGCACCGGCCCGTGAACCCCGTTCGCTTCGTGACGGCGTCGAGCCTCTTCGACGGGCACGACGCGTCCATCAACATCATGCGGCGGATCCTGCAGTCGCAGGGCGCGGAGGTCGTGCACCTCGGGCACAACCGGTCGGTCGACGAGGTCGCCACCGCGGCCATCGCCGAGGACGTCCAGGGGGTGGCCATCAGTGCCTACCAGGGCGGGCACGTCGAGTACTTCAGCTACCTGGTCGAGCTGCTCAACGAGCGCGGCGCGGGGCATATCAAGGTGTTCGGCGGCGGTGGCGGGGTCATCGTCCGCGAGGAGATCGACCTGCTGCACTCGCGGGGTGTCGCGCGGATCTTCTCGCCCGAGGACGGCTACGAGATGGGCCTCCCGGGCATGATCAACCTGATGATCAAGGCCTGCGACACCGACCTCGCGGCGCAGTCGCCCGGTTCGCTGGACAAACTGCTTTCGGGTGACATCCCGGCGTTGTCCCGCGTCATCACCCAGCTTCAGCGCGAGTCGCTGCCGCGGGACCTGCTCGACAAGATCACCGAGGCCGCCAAGTCGCGGACCGTGCCGGTGCTCGGCATCACCGGGACGGGTGGTTCCGGCAAGTCGTCGCTCACCGACGAGCTGATCCGCCGCTTCCGGCTGGACCAGGAGGACAAGCTCCGCATCGCCGTGCTCGCCGTCGACCCGTCGCGCCGCAAGGGCGGGGGAGCGCTGCTCGGCGACCGCATCCGGATGAACTGCCTCGACGGCAGCCCGGTCTACTTCCGTTCCCTCGCCACGCGGACCACCAGCGGCGAGATCCCCACCGGGCTCTCCGAGTCCATCCTCGCCTGCAAGGCGGCGGGCTTCGACCTCGTGATCGTCGAGACGCCCGGTATCGGCCAGGGTGACGCCGGCATCGTCGACTACGTTGACCAGTCGCTGTACGTCATGACGCCGGAGTTCGGCGCGGCGTCGCAGCTGGAGAAGATCGACATGCTCGACTTCGCCGACGCGGTGGCGATCAACAAGTTCGAGCGCCGCGGCGCCGAAGACGCCCGTCGCGACGTCGCGCGCCAGCTCGTGCGCAACCGCGAGGCCTTCAGCTCCTCGCCCGAGGACATGCCGGTTTACGGCACCAGTGCCGCGAAGTTCAACGACGACGGTGTCACCGCGCTCTACCAGCACCTGCGCGACACCCTCGCCGAACGCGGGCTGACCGTTTCGGCGGGTGTGCTCCCGAAGGTCGAAGGCAAGGTCTCCACCGACGCCAGCACGATCATCCCGGCCAACCGGACGCGCTATCTCGCGGAGATCTCCGAGACCGTCCGCGGTTACCACGCCAAGACCGAGCAGCAGGTCGCCGCGCTGCGCAAACGCGAGCACCTCGCCGCCGCCAAGGAGGCGCTGACCGCCGTCGACGCGAGCACCGACGCGCTCGACGGCCTGCTCGCCGCCGCCGAGTCCGATGTGGACGGTGAATCGGCGAACCTGCTCGCCCGCTTCCAGGAGCTCGCCGAGTCCTACCGCGCCGACGAGCTCGTCGTGAAGATCCGCGACAAGGAACTGCACACCCAGCTCTGGCGCGACACGCTGTCCGGCAACCGGATCCCGCGCGTGGCGCTGCCGCGCTACACCGAATCCGGCGAGCTGCTGTCGTTCTTGCGCCGCGAGCACCTGCCCGGATACTTCCCCTACACCGCGGGCGTTTTCCCGTTCAAGCGCGAGGGCGAGGACCCGGCGCGGATGTTCGCCGGCGAGGGCGACCCGTTCCGGACCAATAAGCGGTTCAAGCTCCTGTCGGCCGATTCCGACGCGAAGCGCCTTTCGACTGCCTTCGACTCGGTGACGCTGTACGGGCACGACCCGCACACCCGCCCCGACATCTACGGCAAGGTCGGCACCTCGGGCGTCTCCATCGCGACGCTGGAGGACATGGAGGTGCTCTACGACGGCTTCGACCTGACCTCGCCGAGCACGTCGGTGTCGATGACGATCAACGGGCCGGCGCCGACGATCCTCGCGTTCTTCCTCAACACCGCGATCGACCAGCGCGTCGAGGCGTTCAAGGCCGAACACGGCCGCGAGCCGTCCGAAACCGAGGCCGCCGAACTGCGCGAATGGGCGCTGCGCAACGTCCGCGGCACCGTGCAGGCGGATATCCTCAAGGAGGACCAGGGGCAGAACACCTGCATCTTCTCCACCGAGTTCAGCCTGCGCATGATGGCCGACATCCAGGAATGGTTCATCGAGCACGGCGTCCGGAACTTCTACTCGGTGTCGATCTCCGGCTATCACATCGCCGAGGCCGGGGCGAACCCGATCTCGCAGCTGGCGTTCACCCTGTCGAACGGCTTCACCTACGTCGAGAGCTACCTCGCGCGCGGGATGAACATCGACGACTTCGCGCCGAACCTGTCGTTCTTCTTCTCCAACGGCATGGACGCCGAGTACTCGGTGCTGGGCCGGGTCGCGCGCCGGATCTGGGCGGTCGCGATGCGGGAGCGCTACGGCGCCAACGAGCGTTCGCAGAAGCTCAAGTACCACGTGCAGACCTCCGGCCGGTCGCTGCACGCGCAGGAGATGAGCTTCAACGACATCCGCACCACGCTGCAGGCGCTGTGCGCGCTCTACGACAACGCGAACTCCTTGCACACCAACGCTTTCGACGAGGCGATCACCACGCCGTCGGAGAGCTCGGTGCGGCGCGCGATGGCCATCCAGATGATCATCAACAAGGAGTGGGGCCTGTCGAAGAACGAGAACCCGTTGCAGGGCTCGTTCATCATCGACGAGCTGACCGACCTGGTCGAAGAGGCCGTGCTGCTGGAATTCGACCGGATCTCCGAGCGCGGCGGCGTGCTGGGCGCGATGGAGACCGGCTACCAGCGCGGCAAGATCCAGGACGAGTCGATCCTCTACGAACGCCAGAAGCACGACGGCACGCTGCCTATCATCGGCGTCAACACCTTCCGCAACCCGAACGGCGGCGAGAACGACGTCGAGGTCGAACTCGCGCGGGCGACCGAGGACGAGAAGCGTTCGCAGCTGGAGCGGCTCGAGGACTTCCAGCACCGCCACCAGGCCGAGGCACAGGTCGCGCTCAAGACGCTGCGCGAGGCCGCGACCCGCGGCGGCAACCTGTTCGGTGTCCTGATGGACGCGGCCCGGGTGTGCTCGCTCGGCCAGATCACCGAGGCGTTCTTCGAGGTGGGCGGGCAGTACCGGCGCAACGTGTAGCGGCGCGGGAATATCGCGGGGCGTGTCCGGGTAGTTGCTGGACATGGAGATCGGAATCGCCACCTTCGTCACCGATGAAGGCATCAGGCCGGACGTCCTCGCCGCAGCAGCCGAAGAGCGCGGATTCAGCTCGCTCCACATCGCGGAGCATTCGCATATCCCGGTCAGCCGGGAAACGCCGTACCCGGGCGGCGGCGAGCTGCCGCGCGTGTACTACCGGACCCTGGACCCGTTCGTCGCGCTGACGGCGGCCGCCGGGGCCACGTCGACCCTGAAGCTGGGGACGGGCGTCGCGTTGCTTCAGCAGCGCGACGTCATCCACACGGCGAAAGAGGTCGCTTCGCTGGACCTGGTTTCGCGAGGCCGGTTCGTCTTCGGCGTCGGCGTCGGGTGGAACCGGGAGGAAATGCGCAATCACGGCACGGATCCGCGCACCCGCGGCGCGCTCGTCGACGAGCAACTCGCCGCGCTGAAGGAGATCTGGACGAAGGACGAGGCCGAATTCCACGGCGAGCACGTCGACTTCGACCCGATCTTCGCGTGGCCGAAGCCGGTGCAGAAACCGCATCCGCCGATCTACATCGGTGGCGCGGGGCAGAAGGCGATGGAGCGGATCGCCAAGTACGGCGACGGGTGGCTGCCGCACGCGCACACCCCGCCGGAGGAGCTCCGCCGGGCACGTCAGTGGCTGGCCGACCAGGGGCGCGGCGACATCAAGTTCTCGGCCTTCGGCGCCACCCCGGAAGAGGACGCGCTGGCCAAGCTCGTCGAGGGCGGCGTCGACGAGGCGACGCTCTTCCTGCCGACCGAGCCCGAAGCGGCGACACTGGAACTACTCGACCAGTTCGCGAAGGTCGCCGAGAGCTTTCGAAAGGGGCAGCAGGCGTGACTGAGGTTCAAATCGGCTTGGCCGCGGCGTTGGAGCAGTTCTCGCCTCGCGAGTCGATCCGGCTGGCCGCGCTGGCCGAACAGCACGGGTTCTCCGGGCAGATGGCGGCCGACCACTTCCAGCCGTGGGTCCCTCAACAGGGTGAAGCGTCCTTCGTGTGGAGCGTGCTCGCGTCGTTGGCGGAGAACACCACGGGTGACCTCGGGCCGGGCGTGACGTGCCCGTCGTTCCGGCTGCACCCGTCGATGGTCGCGCAGGCCGCGGCGACGCTGGAGGCGACCTACCCGGGCCGGACCTGGCTCGGTATCGGGTCCGGCGAAGCGCTCAACGAGCACATCATCGGCGGCTACTGGCCCGAAGCGCCGGAGCGTGTGCGGCGGATGTTCGAGGCGCTGGAGGTCATCCGGAAGCTGTTCACCGGAAAGGATGTCAAGCACAGCGGCGAGTTCTTCAAGCTGCACACGACCCGGCTGTGGACGCTGCCGGACGAGCCGCCGCCGATCTACATCGCGTCGGCCGGTCCGTACACCTCGCGCAAGACCGGCGAACTCGCGGACGGGCTGATCACGCCGGGCGCGTCGATCGAGAAGCTGGCGGGGATCCTCGACAACTTCGGCACCGGCGCGCGCAAGGCGGGCAAGGACCCGGACTCGATGCCGAAGCTGCTGCAGGTGCACCTGTCGTGGGCCGAGGACGACGAGACGGCATGGGCCAACGCGCTCGACCAGTGGCCCAACGGCGGCATGAAGTTCCCGAAGGCCGACATCCGCTCGCCGTTCGACTTCGCGCAGATGGCGAAACTGGTGCGGCGTGAGGACTTCGAGGGGCGCATGGTGGTCTCGTCCGACCCGGACGTGCACCGCGCGGCGCTGCAGAAATACGTCGACGCCGGCTTCAACCGGATCTACATCCACAACGTGGGGCGGAACCAGGACGAGTTCATCGAGACCTTCGGGCGGGACGTGCTGCCGAAGCTCACCGCCTAGCGTGCGCTATGAACGGGACGTTCCTTGCGAAATTTGCAAGGAACGTCCCGTTCATAGCGTTCAGACGTTCTTGTCCAGCAGCAGATGCACCGACAGTTCCAGCCGGTTCGCGACATCCGCCGCCGACGCGCGCCGCGTCACCCAGGCGACCAGGTTCGCCATCCAGACGTCGGCGATGACGTGGAAGATGTCGCGATCGGCCTCGGTCGGGTCCTCGATGCCCATGGCCTTGGCGAACATGTTCTCCATCAGCCGCCCGACCTGTTCGACCTCGGCGGCCGCGGTCGTGTCGGCGAACATGAACGCGCGGACCATCGCTTCGGTCAGGTGCGGATCCCGCTGCATCAGCCGGGTGTTGCGGCCGAGGACGAACATCAGCCGCTCGCTCGGGGTGTCGCCGGGGATGGCCGCGCGGTCGAGTTTCTCCTGCGCGCGCTCGAATTCCCTGGCCAGCCCGGAAACCAGCAGGTGGATCTTCGAGGGGAAGTAGCGGTACAGCGTGCCGAGCGCGACGTCCGCCTTCTCGGCGACGGCCCGCATCTGGACGGCGTCGTACCCGCCCTTCGCGGCGAGCGTCAGGGTCGCGTCGATGATGCGGCGCCGCCGGTCGCGTTGGGCCGCGGAGCCGAGTTCCTCGCCGCCCAGCGCGGAGAGACCGTTGCCGCTTCGCGCCTTCGCGCTCGTGGGCGTCTTGGCCTTCCCTGGCATCGCCACGTCCCCCTTCGCCGGAACTTGTTCCACTTTCCTCACGTAGCGTACCTAAGCGGACGAACTGTTCAAGACGTGACCCACTGGGCAAGAAACTGTAACACGTTCTACACTCGCGGGTAGGTCCGGCGAGGAGGTCTCACCCGTGTCGATCGCGCTCACCGAAGAACAGGCGGCCTTGGCCGCGTCGATCCGCGCCTGGGCGGCCTCGGCCCGTCCCGTCGACGCCGTCCGAAGTGGCCGGATCGCCGAGCCGCCGCCAGGGCTGGCCGAACTCGGCCTGTTCGGCGTGGCGATTCCCGAAGACGTCGGCGGCGCCGGTGGCACGCTCGCCGATCTGGCCGCCGGACTCGCCGAAGCGGCCGAAGCGCTCGTACCCGGCCCTGTTCTCGGGACGGTGCTGGGTGGAGCGTTGCTCGCGACGGTTCCCCAGACCGCCAAGGAGATCCTGCCCGGTCTCGCGGACGGGACCGAACAGCTGGCCGTGGTGCTCGGCAACGGTTTCCGAATCGCGGATTCGGTGGTCGACGGCGAGTCGGGGCCATCGCTCGACGTTCACCCGTCGGCGTGGACGCTCGTTTCCGACGGCGCCGTCTCCGCGCTCGTCGCGCCCGGAGCGTCCGGAATGGACATCGAGCGGAGCGAGCCGTTCGACCTCTCGCGGCCGGTCGGCCGGGTCCAATGCGAAAAGGTGCGGGCCGAAGCGGTTTTCGAGGCACTGCCGGTGGACGCCTACGCCGCCACGCTCGGTGCCGCCGAAGCGGCGGGGATCGCCCGATGGTGCCTCCGGACCGCTGTCGAGTACGCGAAGGTCCGGGAGCAGTTCGGCCGTCCCATCGGGTCGTTCCAGGCGATCAAGCATCTGTGTGCGGAAATGCTGTGCCGGGCCGAAGCCACCGACGCGCTCGCGTGGGACGCGGCGAGGGCGGCCGAAGACCCCGCGCAGCACTCCCTCGCGGCCGCGACGGCGGCGGCCTACGCGCTCGACGCGGCCGTGGCCAACGCGAAGGACTGCATCCAGGTCCTCGGTGGCATCGGATTCACCTGGGAGCATGACGCGCACTTCTACCTGCGCCGCGCCGTCGCCCTGCGGCAGTGGCTCGGCGGTTCCGCCCGCTGGCGCCGTCGCGCGGCCGAACTCGCGCTGCGCGGTGATCGCCGGACCTTGGGCGTCGACGTCGGTGAGGACGCCGGACTTCGTGACCTGGTCGGCGAAATCGCCGCCCTGCCCGAGCCGGAGCGGCGGGTAGCGCTGGCCGATTCGGGGCTGCTGGCCCCGCATTGGCCGGCACCGTACGGCAGGGGAGCCACGGCCGCCGAGCAACTGCGGATCGACGCCGCGCTCGACGGCGCGGGTGTCCGCCGTCCGGATCTGGTCATCGGCGGCTGGGCCGTGCCGACGTTGCTGGAACACGGATCCCCGGCGCAGCGCGAACGGTTCGCCGTACCCACCTTGCGCGGTGAGATCACCTGGTGCCAGCTGTTCAGCGAGCCGGGGGCGGGTTCGGATCTCGCGTCGCTGCGCACGACGGCCCGGCGCGTCGAGGGCGGATGGCTGCTCGACGGCCAGAAGGTGTGGACCTCGCTCGCGCGCGAAGCCGACTGGGGGATCTGCCTGGCGCGTACCGATCCGGACGCGCCGAAACACAAGGGGATCACTTACTTCCTGGTCGACATGACCGCCGACGGGATCAGTACGCGGCCCCTGCGCGAGATCACCGGCGACGCCGTCTTCAACGAAGTGTTCCTCGACGACGTGTTCGTCCCGGACGAGATGGTGGTCGGGGAGGTCGACGGCGGCTGGCGGCTGGCGCGGACGACGCTGGCGAACGAGCGGGTCGCCCTCGGGAGCGGCTCGGCGGTGGGAGAGGGCGTCGAGAACCTGCTCGCCACTTCGGGGGAGGGCGCCGATCTGGAGGGACTCGGTGCGCTGATCGCCGACGGCAGCGCGTGTTCGGTGCTGGACCTGCGGGCGACGTTGCGGCGGCTCGACGGGCAAGACCCGGGCGCCGAGTCGAGTGTGCGCAAGCTGCTGGGCGTGCGGCATCGGCAGGCGGTGGCGGAGTTCGCGCTGGAGTCGCTCGGTGAGCGCGCTCTCGTGGACGGCGACCCGGCGCAGCACGAGTTCCTGCTGACCCGGTGCCTCAGCATCGCGGGCGGGACGACTCAGGTGCTGTTGTCGCTGACGGCCGAGCGGTTGCTGGGGCTGCCCCGGTCCTGAACGTCCCTGTCACGCCCGTTCCGCGCGCTATGAACGGTCCGTTCCTTGCAAAATTTGCAAGGAACGGACCGTTCATAGCACCGCCGCCCGAGGGATGTCGGTCCCGTGCTCTAGCGTGCGGGTCGTGGAGTTCGGCACAGGAACCCAAGCCACCTTCGTCCCCTCGGATCCCCCGCGGGACGGAGTGCTGGCGCTCTGGGGAGACGGCGTAGCGGGTGACACCGCGATCGAACTCGTGCTTCCGGCGGGCAAGGTCTTCCGGCGCACGAAGGTCGACGCGGCGCTCGTCCCGTTGTCACGCGCGATTCCGCGGCTGCTCACCGCGGAGGGCGACTTGAGCCCGGCCATCGCCGCGTGGTCGGCCGTCGCCGAGGCCGGGGTGAACCTCATCGCCCGCGGCAGGCTGCTGCCCGCGGCCTCACCCGGCGGGGTGGATTCGTGGCGGGTCGGCCCGCTCGACGTCGCCGACGAGGAGATGCTGCGCGGGCTCGCCGCCGCGCTGCCGCCCGAGGCGCACGCGCTGCCGTTGTCCGGGCTGAAGCGGATCCGGCTGCATTCGCCGGAGTCGTTGATCCGCGCGCTCTGGGACGCGACGGCGGACGTGCTGGTCCGCACGCCCGCCGCGAGCGTCGCGGCGGGCGGTCCGGCGTTCGCGGCCGCCCAGCCGACACTGGTCGGGCCGGACGGCGCCGCGTGGCTGGCGGAACTGAGCGCCCGGCAGGCCCAGGGCGCGCATCTCGTCCTGCGCATGGAGGTCCATGAACCTGAAGACCCCGAGGACGAGCCCGCGTTCGAGGCCGTCCTCGCCGTGCGGAGCGCCGCCGACCCGAGCCTGATCGTCGAGGCGGCGACACTGTGGGACGCGCCGGAGGCGGTGCTGGAACGCATGGGTGAGCAGGTCGAGACGCAACTGCTGCTCGGTCTGCGCCGAGGTGCCAGGGCATGGGCGCCGCTCGGCCGCATGCTCCAGTCCGCCGCGCCGACCGGACTGGCGCTGGACTACGACGAGGTCGTCGACCTGCTGACCCACGGGGACGCGGCGCTGGGCGGTGCCGGCATCGAGGTGCAGTGGCCGAAAGACCTCTTCGCGGGCGAGCTCAAGGCGAAGGCGAGCGCGACGCAGGCTCCGGGCAGCGTCACCGGGCCCGAGTTCACGCTCAAGAGCCTGCTGCGGTTCCGCTGGCGGATGAGTCTCGGGGGCGAGGACCTCACCGACGCCGAGGTCACCGCGCTCGCGGAGGCGAAGCGGCCGCTGGTGCGGCTGCGGGGCAAATGGGTCAAGGTCGACGCGCGGCTGATCGCCAAGGTGCGCGCCCACCGGGCGAAGAAGCTGTCCGGGGCCGAGGCGCTGGCCGCGGCGCTCACCGGGGAACTGGAGCTGGACGGCGAAAAGGTCGAGTTCACCGCCCCTTCGGCGCTGACGGGGCTGCTCCAGCGAATCCGCGAAAGCGCCGCGGAACCGATCGAGCAGCCGGCCGGACTGCGGGCCACCCTGCGGCCGTACCAGAAGGCGGGACTCGGCTGGCTGGCGACGATGACCGGGCTCGGTCTCGGCGCCTGCCTCGCCGACGACATGGGGCTCGGCAAGACGATCCAGCTCATCTCCCTGCATCTGCACCGCCGCCCGCGCGGCGAGGGCCCCACGCTCGTCCTGTGCCCGACGTCGTTGCTGGGCAACTGGGAACGCGAGTTCGCCCGGTTCGCGCCGGATATCCCGGTGCGCCGGTTCCACGGTGGCGGACGGCATCTCGACGAGGTCGCGCCGGACGAGGTCGTGCTCGCCACGTACGGCGTGCTCCGCCGCGATCGCGAAGCACTGTCCGAAGTGGACTGGGGGATGATCGCCGCCGACGAGGCGCAGCACGTCAAGAACCCGCTTTCGGCCACCGCCAAGGAATTGCGGAAGATCCCGGCCGCCGCGAAGGTCGCGCTGACCGGGACGCCGATGGAGAACCGGCTCACCGAACTGTGGTCCATCATCGACTGGACGACGCCGGGCCTGCTCGGTTCGCTCGACGGGTTCCGCCGCAAGGTCGCCCGCCCGATCGAACGCGACCGTGACGTCGCCGCCACCGAACGGCTGGCCACGACGGTCCGGCCGTTCCTGTTGCGCCGCAAGAAGACCGATCCGGATATCGCCCCCGAGCTGCCGCGCAAGACCGAGACCGACCGGTTCGTCCCGCTCACCGCCGAACAGACGACGCTGTACGAGGCCGTGGTCCGGGAGAACCTCGCGATGATCCGCGAACTGGACGGGGTGGCCCGGCGTGGGCAGGTGCTCAAACTGCTCACCGAGCTCAAGCAGATCTGCAACCACCCGGCGCAGTACCTCAAGGAACCCGGGGTGCTGCACGGCCGGTCCGGCAAACTCGCCGCGTTCGAAGAGCTGCTCGACGTCATCCTCGACGAGGGCGACAGCGTGCTCGTGTTCAGCCAGTACGTCCAGCTGTGCCGCCTGCTGGAGAAACGCCTGGCCGAACGCGGGCTGCCGACGATGCTGCTGTCCGGATCGAGCACGCCCAAGGTCCGGGAGGACATGGTCGCCCGGTTCCAGGCCGGCGAGGTGCCGGTGTTCCTGCTCTCGCTCAAGGCGGGCGGGGTCGGGCTCAACCTGACCAAGGCCACCCACGTGATCCACTACGACCGCTGGTGGAACCCGGCCGTCGAGGACCAGGCCACCGACCGCGCGTACCGGATCGGGCAGGACCGGCCGGTCCAGGTGCACCGGCTGATCGCCGAAGGCACGCTCGAAGAGCGCATCGCCAAGGTTTTGGAGACCAAACGCGGGCTGGCCGACGCGGTCATCGGCGCGGGTGAGGACTGGATCACCGAGCTGTCCGACGACGAACTGGCCGATCTGGTCCGGCTCGGGGAAACGTGATGCCCGGCGTGACCGGCCGGAAACGGCGCACCTTCGGTAACACGTGGTGGGGCAAGGCGTGGGTCGAGGCACTGGAGGAGCGCGCCAAACTCGACCCGAACCGCCTGCCGCGAGGCCGGACGTACGCGCGGAAGGGCACCGTCAGCAAGCTCGCGGTCGGCGCGGGCGAGGTGACGGCCTGGGTGCAGGGCAGCCGGGCGGTGCCGTACCGGGTGACCATCCACATGCGGGCGTTCACCGAGCCGCAGTGGGAGAGCCTGCTCGGCATGGTCGGCTCGCGGCTCGGGCACGTCGCCGCCCTCCTCGACGGCGAATTGCCCGGCGAGCTGGCCGAGGACGCGCGGACCGCCGGCGCGGATCTGCTGCCCGGCCCCGGCGATCTGCGCCCGAAGTGCTCCTGCCCGGACAGCGCGAACCCGTGCAAACACGTCGCCGCGGTGTACTACCTGGTCGCGGACGAGGTGGACGCCGATCCGTTCGTGCTGTTCCTGTTGCGCGGCAGGCCGAGGGAGGCCGTGCTCGCGGAACTGCGGTCCCGCCGCGCGCCCGCGAGCGAGCCGGGCAAGCGGGTGCGCGCCCCCGCAGCGCCCGGGGTGGACCCGAGGCGGGCCTACACCCGGCGGATCGCCGCGCTGCCGCCGCGGCCCGCCGTCCCGGGCACGGTCGGGCCGCCCGCGGTCCTCGACCTCGACCCGCCGCATCGCACCGGCTGGAGCGGGGAGATGTTCGTCGAGCTGGCCGCCGACGCCGCCGCGAGGGCCTGGGAGCTGCTGGTCATGGGGCCCGAGCGGGAAGTGGAGCTGACGTTCGAGGAAGACCTCGCGCGCCGCGCGGCGGCGAGCGAGCCGCACCTGGTCGCCGAGCTCGCCGAAGCGGCCGGGGTGGCGGTGCGGGATCTGGCCCTGTGGGCGCAGGCCTGGCGTGAGGCTGGCAGGGGCGGGATGACGGTGGTCCGGGAGGTGTGGCGGCCGGGGCAGGCGCCGCTCGCCCAGGCCAGGGCGGACCTCGCCGAGTCGGGATTGCCGGGAGAGCCCAAGACCTGGCGGAACCGGATCACCCAGGGCGATCTGCAACTGCGCTACGGCCGTGACGAACGGTGGTACCGGTTCGTGCGCGACGGCGAAGGCTGGCGGGTCGACGGCCCGTCTTCCGCCCGGCCGACCGACGTGATCTATCCACCCTGACCTCATGCCCCACCGCTGCCCTTCGCTCGCAGCTGCAGTACATGAAGGCCCCCTTCCTTGCGTCTAGCGCAAGGAAGGGGGCCTTCATGTACTTGGAGGGACCCACTACGAGGTGCCCTGGCGCCGCCGCCAGGTGCGGTAACTCCATTCCAGGAACCGTTCCACCCCACGCACCACATGGGCGCTGCGGATCGAGGGGAAGACGTCGAAGGCGTGCTGCGCGCCGGAGATCTCCGCATACGCGACCTCATGCTGGGACTTGTCCCGCAGGCGCCGCACGAATTCGCGCGCTTCGCCCACCGGAACCAGCGAATCGTGGACGCCATGGATGACGAAGAACGGCGGCGCGTCCTCGGTGATGCGGTCGAGCGGGGATGCCGCGATGTAGTCGTCGAGGAAGTTCACCGGATCCCGGTCCGCCTCGAAGACGTGCCGGGCGATGAGCGTTTTCAGCCGGGTCTGGCTGGAGCGTCGTCCGCTGGTCGCGGCGAAGTCGTACACGCCGTAGTGCGGGGCGCACGCCTGGATGCTCGTGTCGGCTTCGGTGAAGCCGGGCTGCAGTGCCGGGTCGTTGGCGGTCAGTGCCAGCAGCGCGGCGAGGTGCCCGCCCGCGGATCCGCCGGTGACGGCGACGAAGGACGGGTCGCCGCCGTAGGCCTCGGCGTTCTCCCGGATCCAGGCCAGCGCGCGTTTCGCGGCGACGATATGCGCGGGCCAGCGGGCGGCGGGGGAGAGCGGGTAGTTGATCGCGAAGCAGATCCAGCCGCGTTTGGCCATGTGCAGCATCAGCGGCAGGCCCTGCTGGTCCTTGTTGCCGATCACCCAGGCGCCGCCGTGCACCTGGAGCAGGATCGGCGCGCCGGTGACCGGTTCGCGCGGGGCGTAGACATCGAGCAGGAACCGCTTCCCGCCGGGCGCGTAGGCGATGTCGCGGGTCCGCCGGACCTCGGGGTCGCGCATGCGGAACGGCATGGCCAGCTGGCCCCACGGAGTCGCGAGGTCGGTCGGGCTCGGCGGGTGCTCGAGTTCGTCGGCGTACGCCTCGCCGATGCCTTCGGTCAGCGCTGTCTCGATCTCGCCGCGCGCTCGCTGGGACTGCGCGATCAGCGTGCCGAGCCCGGCCGCCGACGCCGCCGCGAGGGCGAGCCCGATCTTGCTCGACCCGCCGCGGTGCCGGGCGACGTGTGCCGCCGCGTCGGCCGCGGTGAGCGCGAGCAGATGCGGGGCGAGTTCCCCGGTGAGCCAGCCCGCGAAGAACGCCGGGACCGCCGTCCGGGCACCTCTCGGCGGCTTCAGCGCGTTCGCGGTGAGCGCGAGCTGGAGTGCCTGGCGGAGGACGAAACTCGGCTGCATGGCCACCGATCCTACCGCCGGGTGACCACCTAGAACGGGTTGCAAAGTTCACTTAAGGTGATTCTCATGCAGAGATTGAGTGGTCTGGACGCGAGTTTTCTCTACCTGGAGACACCTGCCCAGGTACTGCACGTGTGCGGGCTGCTCACCTTGGACGGTTCGACCATGCCCGGTGGCTACGATTTCGAGCGCTTCAAGGAGAAACTGGCCGAACGGGTCGAGCTGATCCCGGCGTTCCGGCGCAAGCTGCACAATCCACTCTGGAACCTGGCGCATCCGGTCTGGGTCGAGGACGACGACTTCGACCTCGAAGCCCACGTTCACCGCATCGGCGTACCCGCGCCCGGTGACCGGCGGGAACTCGCCGAACTCTGCGCCCACATCGCGGGACAACGGCTGGACCGGACGCAGCCGCTCTGGCAGTTGTACGTCATCGAAGGCCTGGCGGACGGCGGGATCGCGGTCCTGCTGAAGATGCACCACGCCAGCGTCGACGGGGTCGGCGGCGCCAGCCTCATCGCCTCTCTCGCCGGGCTCGAACCGGACGCCCCGCCGCCGGAGATCGCACAGGACGAACGCCGCAACGCGGACGTTCCCGGCAGGCGCGCGCTGTTCGGCGCTGGGCTGACGTCGTTCGCGAAACGTCCGGTCGAGGTGGCGAAACTGCTCCCCGGCCTGCTCGAACTCGTGCCGAGGTGGCTGGGCAAAGCGTTGCAGGGCAAGGGAATGCCGGTCCCGTTCACGGCGCCGCGGACGTCGTTCAACGGGACGATCACCGCGCACCGCAGCGTCGCCTATGCCTCTCTCGACCTCGACGACGTCAAGCGGATCAAGAACGCCTTCGGGGTGACCGTCAACGACGTCGTCCTCGCCGTGGTCGCCGGCGCCCTGCGGCAGTTCCTGCGAGATCGCGGCGAACTGCCGGAGGATCCGCTGGTGGCGACCGTTCCGGTCTCGGTACACGGACGCACCGAACGCGAGCACGGGAACAACAAGGTCTCGGCGTTCTTCGCGTCGCTGCCCACCCATCTGGAGGATCCCGCCGCGCGCGTGTTCATGCTCGCGGAGTCGAACCGGCTGTCCAAGGACCATCACCACGACATCGACGCGGACATGCTCCAGGACTGGGCGCAGTTCTCGGCGGCGACCATGTTCGGGCTCGCGGTTCGCGCGTATTCCGCGCTGCGGCTGGCCGAACGGCATCCGGTGGTGCACAACCTGGTGGTCTCCAACGTGCCCGGTCCGCCGATGCCGCTGTACCTGCTGGGCTGCCGGATCACCGGGCTCTACCCGCTCGGACCGGTGTTCCACGGCGCCGGGCTCAACATCACCGTGCTGTCCAACGCGGGCAGGGTCGACGTCGGCCTGCTCGGCGCGCGCGAACTCACCGGTGATCTGTGGCCGCTCGCCGACCACTTCGCCGACGCGCTCGCGGAACTGATCGAGGCCACCTCCTAGATCCTCCCCCCTTGCCGTCGCGGCTCCTTCCGGTTAAGACTAGAACAGGTTTCAATATTGTGCCCGTTCGCCCCGGTGAGGAGCCAGTGTGGACTTCCAGTTCGACGAGACGCAGACCGAGGTCACCGCGCTGGCCGCGCGCGTGCTCGGCAAGGAGCGTGAGCCCGCGGACGCGTGGCGTGCGCTGGCCGACGCCGGTTTGCTCGCACTGGCGCTGCCCGCCGAACTCGGCGGCGACGGCCTGGGCGTCGCCGAAGTCGCCTTGGTGCTGACCGAACTCGGCCGTGTCGCCTCGACGGCGCCGGGGCTGGCGTCGCTGGCCTTCGGTGTCCTGCCGGTCGCCGCGCTCGGCGGGCCGGACCAGCGTTCGGCGCTGCTCCCGCCGGTCGCCGCCGGTGAATCCGTGCTCACCGCCGCGCTGCACGAACCTTCCGCGCCGTTCACCGCCCGGCCCGCGACCGTCGCGGAATCGGCGGGGGACTGGCGGCTGAGCGGGGTCAAGGTCGGCGTGCCGTTCGCGGCGGAAGCGACCCGGATCCTGACGCCCGCCTCGCTGCCCGGTGGCTCCGGAGTCTTCCTCGTCGATCCGCGCGCGGACGGCGTGACCCTGAGTCCGACGAGAACCTCTTCCGGCACACCGGACTACACGATGACGCTGGATTCGGTGACCGTCACCGACGCCGATCTCCTCAACGGGCACGGCCCTGGCGAGTCGATCGCCACGCTGCACCGGTTCGCGCTCGCGGGCGCCGTGGCGTTCGGCGACGGGCTGCTCGCCGGCGCGCTCGCGCTGACCACGAAACACGTCGGCGAACGCGAGCAGTTCGGGCGCCCGTTGGCGGCGTTCCAGGCGGTGGCGCAACAGATCGCGGACGTCTACGTCGCTTCGAGGACGGTCCAGCTGGCCGCGCGGTCGGCGGTCTGGCGGCTCGCGGCGGGGCTCGACGCCGACGCGGAGCTCGACATCGCGGCCTACTGGCTGGCGGAGGAGGCGCCCGCGGCGCTGGCCGTCTGCCATCACCTGCACGGCGGGATCGGCGTGGACGAAACGTATCCGCTGCACCGGTTCTCGTCGGCGGTCAAGGATCTGGGACGAACGCTCGGCGGCGCCTCGCATCGGCTGGCCGCTCTGGGCGAACTGGTGGCGGGGTGAGAATGCTGATCGAACTGACCGCGGCGCAACACGAGTTGCGCTCCGAACTGCGTGAGTACTTCGCCGGGCTGGTGAGCGCCGACGAGCGGCGCGCGATGCTGCGGGAGCGGCACGGGCCGGTGTACCGGGAGATCGTGCGCCGGATGGGCCGTGACGGCCGGCTCGGCGTCGGCTGGCCGGAACAATACGGCGGCCGGGGCTTCGGCGAGATCGAGCAGCATATCTTCGTCGACGAGGCCGCCCGGGCCGACGTCCAGCTGCCGTCGGTGACCTTGCAAACCGTCGGGCCCACTTTGCAGGCGTTCGGCACCGAGGAGCAGAAATCCCTGTTCCTGCCCAAGATTCTCGCGGGTGAGGTGCATTTCGCCATCGGTTACACCGAACCCGACGCGGGAACGGATCTGGCGGCCCTGCGCACGACGGCGGTGCGCGAAGGGGACGAGTACGTCGTCAACGGCCAGAAGATCTTCACCACCGGCGGGCACGACGCCGACTACATCTGGCTGGCCGTGCGCACCGATCCCGCCGCGCCCAGGCACAAGGGGATCTCCATCCTCATCATGGACACCCGCGACCCGGGCTATTCGTGGACGCCGATCATCACCTGCGACGGCGCCCACCACGTGAACGCCACCTACTACTCGGACGTCCGGGTGCCCGCGAACATGCTGGTGGGCAAGGAGAACGAGGGCTGGCGGCTGATCACCACGCAGCTGAACCACGAACGCGTCATGCTCGGCCCCGCCGGGCGGATCGGCGGTCTCCACGACCGCGTCCGCGAGTGGGCGGCGTCGAGGAAGACCCCGGACGGGACGCCGCTGCTCCAGCTGCCCGACGTCCGGGCCGTACTCGCCGAAACCCTGGCGACCGCCCGGATCAACGAACTGCTGAACTGGCAGGTCGCGGCGTCGTCGGCGACCGGACCGGTGGCGGTGGCCGACGCGTCGGCCACCAAGATCGTCGGCTCCGAGCGCATCCAGCGGCTGACCAGGAAACTGGAGGAGATCGTGGCGCGACACGGCGACCAGGCCGACGCCGAAACCGCGGAACTGGCGCAATGGCTGGACGTGGTGGCCAAACGCAATCTGGTGCTGACCTTCGGCGGCGGCGTCAGCGAGATCCAGCGCGAGCTGATCGCCACCGCGGGGCTCGGCTTGCCGAGGGTGCCGCGATGAGCATCCAAGAGGCGGCCGAACGGATCGCCGCGCGCGGGGAATCCGCGCCGAGGGCCGCGCGTGACGCGGTCAACCAGGCGATGGTGAACAACTGGGTCGAAGCCATCGGCGACCGCAATCCCGTGTACGTCGACGAGGAGTTCGCCGCCACGAGTGTCCACAAGGGACTCGTCGCGCCGCCCGCGATGGCGCAGGTGTGGACGATGGGCGGGCTGCACGGGACGAGGGCGTCGGACGATCCGCTCGGTGCGATGATGGAGGTGCTCGACGAGGCCGGGTTCACCTCGGTCGTCGCGACGAACTCCGAACAGAACTACTTCCGGTATCTGCGGCACGGCGAACGCGTCGCCGCGACCGCGAAACTCGAAAGCGTGGTCGGGCCCAAACGCACCGCGCTGGGCGAAGGCTGGTTCGTGACGACGAAGACCACCTGGTACGTCGGCGACGAGGCCGTCGCGGACATGGTGTTCCGGGTGCTGAAGTTCCGTCCGCCGGGTGCCGCGCCCGCCAAGGCGGCGGCCGCGCCCGTGCTACGGCCGGTGATCAGCAAGGACACGGAGTTCTTCTGGGCGGGTCTGCGGGAAGGGGAGCTGCGGATCCAGCGGTGGGGCGAGACGCTGCGGCATCCGCCCGGGCCCATGCCGCCGGACGGTGATTTCGACGCCAAGCCGGACTATGTCGTCGCGTGCGGCCGCGGAACGGTCTACAGCTACGTGGTGCACCACCATCCGAAGGTCCCCGGCAAGGATCTGCCGTTCGTGGTCGCGCTCGTCGAACTGGAGGAGGGCGTCCGGGTGATGGGCGAGCTGCTCGACGCCGATCCCGAGACCGTCCACATCGGACTCCCGGTGGAGGCGGCCTTCGTGAAGATCGACGAGGAACTGACGTTGCCCGCTTGGAGGGTCGCGCGATGAAGGACTGTTCGGTCGGCACCGAGCTGCCGCCCCTGACGATCGAGGCCACCCCGACGTTCGTGGTGAGCACCGCGCTGGCGACGCGGGATTTCCAGGACGTCCACCACGATCGCGACGCCGCCGTCCAGCGCGGCTCGAAGGACATCTTCCTCAACATCCTCACCGACACCGGCCTGGTGCAACGGTTCGTGACCGACTGGGCGGGCCCGGAGGCGTTCGTGCGATCGATCAAGATCCGGCTCGGTGTGCCCTGCTACGCCTACGACACGCTGACCTTCACCGGCCGGGTCACGGAACGGGACGGTGACGACGTCGTGGTCTCGGTGTCCGGTGTGGACGGTCTCGGCGAGCACGTGGTGGGCACCGTGGCGATCACGTTGGGAGGCGAGTGATGACCCTCTCCGGACGGGCGGCCATCGCCGGGATCGGTGCGACGGAGTTCTCGAAGGATTCCGGGCGCAGTGAACTGCGGCTGGCGGCGGAAGCGGTTTCGAGCGCGCTGAGCGACGCCGGGCTCGATCCGTCCGATGTGGACGGTCTGGTGTCGTTCACCATGGACGGCAACAGTGAGATCGCCGTCGCGCGGGAACTGGCCATCCCCGAACTCAAGTTCTTCAGCCGGATCCATTACGGCGGCGGGGCCGCGGCCGCGACCGT
Organism: Amycolatopsis sp. NPDC049868; assembly: GCF_044461365.1. Taxonomy (NCBI): domain Bacteria; kingdom Bacillati; phylum Actinomycetota; class Actinomycetes; order Pseudonocardiales; family Pseudonocardiaceae; genus Amycolatopsis; species Amycolatopsis sp. NPDC049868. Next base: position 242,832 of record NZ_JBITKV010000010.1, read on the forward strand.
GCAGCAGGCCGCGATGGCCGTCGCGACCGGGGTCGCGGACGTCGTCGTCGCGTACCGGGCGTTCAACGAACGGTCGGGGATGCGGTTCGGTCAGGTGTCCTCGGCCGCGGCGGGGCAGGTGAACTCGTCCGGCGTCGACAACGCGTTCCACTATCCGATGGGCATCGCGACCCCGGCGGCGACCGTCGCCATGCTCGCCCGGCGCTACATGCACGAGTACGGCGCGACCAGTGAGGACTTCGGCCGGGTGGCCGTCGTCGACCGCGCCCGCGCGGCGACCAACCCTCAGGCGTGGTTCTACGGCAAGCCGATCACGCTCGAAGAGCACCAGGCCTCCCGCTGGGTCGCCGAACCGTTGCACCTGCTGGACTGCTGCCAGGAGAGCGACGGCGGGGTCGCCCTGGTGATCGTCAGCGCCGAGCGGGCGCGCGATCTGCGGCACCGGCCCGCCGTGATCGCGGCGGCCGCGCAGGGGAGCGGGCCGGACCAGTACGTGATGACCAGCTACTACCGCGACGATCTGCCGGCGCTGCCCGAGATGGGGGTGGTGGGACGGCAGCTGTGGGAGCAGTCCGGGCTGGGCCCCGGCGACATGGACCTCGCCGTGCTGTACGACCACTTCACCCCTTATGTCCTGATGCAGCTGGAAGAACTCGGCTTCTGCGGGAAGGGCGAGGCCAAGGACTTCATCGGCGGGGGCACCCTGGAACTGGACGGGAAGCTCCCGCTCAACCCGCACGGCGGGCAGCTGGGGGAGGCCTACATCCACGGGATGAACGGGATCGCCGAAGGGGTCCGGCAGCTCCGGGGCGACGCCGTCAACCAGGTCGACGGGGCCGCGCGCGTGCTGGTGACCGCCGGCACCGGCGTACCCACGAGCGGATTGGTCCTGACCGCGGGCTGAGATCACCTCAATGCCCGATGGTGTACTAGAGCGGTACCTGCCACGGTGAAAGGGTTACCGGCCGGGAGGTGCCATGTCTGGACCGATCGTCGTCGCGTGGACCCTGACCGCGGTGTTCGCCGCGCTCGTCCTGCCCTGCGTGCTGAGACTCGTCCGGCTGGACTACGGCAGGCAGGGCGCGGCGGTCCGCAACGGCGACCTGGCCGAACTGCTGCTCGTCGTCGCCATGGTCGCGATGCTGTCCCCGGTGGGCGGCCCGATCCCGGCGGCGGGCTGGCAGGCGGTGCTGGCGCTGACCGCCGGCTGGTTCGCCGTCTCGTGGTGGAAGGGGCGGCGCTCTGGGCACTCGTCGTGCGGGCATCACGCCGTCTCCGCCGTCGCGATGCTGTTCATGGTGACGTTCATGCCGCACAGCGAGGTGACCCACGGGCCGTGGCTGGTGATGTCCGGCCCCGGTGGCACTTCCGCGTTGTGGCTTTCGCTGATCTTCGGTGCCGTGGCCGCGTATTTCGCGGCGGACGCCGTGCGCGCCGGGGTGCTGGCGACGCGGGGCGCCTCGGCCTCCGGTCAGACGTCGCGGCGGGTGTGCCGGGTGATCATGGGGCTCGGCATGGGCTACATGCTGCTGGGCGCGGCGGTCTAGGAACCGAGCGGGACGCGCCGCACGACACCGGCTTCCGCGGCACCCGCGTCCGGCAAACCGCCGGCCGGATTCTCCTCGGCCCACTTGCGAGCGTCGGCGATGTCCTTGTTGAGCGCGACGATCAGCGCCTCCGACGACGGGTATGCCTCCTGCTCGCGCAGGTGGTGGCCCAGCCATACGGTCAGCACCTCGCCGTAGAGGTCGCCGCTGAAGTCCAGCAGATGCGCCTCGACGAGCCGGTAGCCGTCCGCGCCGTAGTAGGTCGGCCGCCTGCCGACCGAGACCGCAGCCGCGATCCGGGTGCCGTCGGCGCGTTCGGCCCAGCCCGCCCACACTCCGTCGCCGACCTGGCCGTCCTGGTCGCGCAGCGCGATGTTGGCGGTCGGGAAGCCCAGTTCCCTGCCCCGCTGATCGCCCTTCTCCACCTGGCCACGGACCACGAAGTACTCCGTCGTCATGCCGCTCCCGTCCCTGCCGTCACGAGAGCCATGAATACCATGCCTCGCTCCCGAGGTCGACCGCCGTTCACGCCGCGAGAGTGTCCACTGTGTACTCGGTCACGTAATGACGAGCCGGTAGCCCAGATCGAGTTCCGTCCGGCCGAGCAGCCCGACGTGGTGCCGGTGCCAGTGCCCGTCCGCGAGATCGGCGCGCAGCCGCTCGACCGCCGTCGCGACGACGTTCTGGTCCAGCAGGGCCACCCCGGACATCCCCGCGCGCACGCGTTCGGACAGGTAGGCCTCCGGCCTGCGCCAATACGCGCCGAGGAATCCGTCGACGCAGTCCGACGGCACCGGCAGCGGAGCCACCGCCGGTGCCGGGCCCGCCGCGGTCAGTTCTTCGACGACCCGGTCCAGGCAGGCCAGCCTGCTCTCGTGTTCGGCGATCTCCGGCAGGTAGTCCCGCACCAGCCAGAACCGCGCGAACACCGCCTGATCCCAGGTCACGATCACCTGGCGACGGGAGACGCGCCGCAACTCGGCCAGCCCGGCGGTCACGTCCGTCCAGTGGTGGACGGTGAGCACCGCCAGCGCGGCGTCGAAGGCGCAGTCGGCGAAGGGCAGCCCTTCCGCGCAGGCCTGGACGGCGGGGGCCGCCGTGGCCGGACGCTGCGCGATCATCCGCCGTGACGGCTCGACGGCCACCACGTCGCGGTCTTCCGGCTCGTAGGAACCGGCTCCGGCCCCGACGTTGACCACCGAGCGGGCGTCGCCGAGGGCCGCGGTGATGGCGGCGGCGACACGGGGGTCCGGCCGTCTCGATCGCGCGTAGTCCCGGCCGAGTTCGGCATACGGGTCCGAGATCAAGGGGCGCACTCGGCCGAGTCTAGCCAGAGCCGCTACCTGCGGGAACGATGATTCAGTCTGTCGTGGTCAAGAAAGTGTCGGAAAGGACGGGCGCGTCGTCCCGGTCCGGCGCCGTGGTCGCGATCAGCAGCCCGGCGGGCTCGCGCCAGACCCGGGTCCGCAGCGGTTCGCCGGGGAAGACGACACCGGCGAACTTGGCCGAGAACGACGCGACGCGGGCGGTGTCGCCGTCGAGGAATTCGTCGGTGACCGCCTTCGCGATGACGCCGTAGGTGCACAGACCGTGCAGGATCGGCCTGTCGAACCCGGCCGCCGCGGCGAACGCGGGATCGGCGTGCAGGGGGTTCCGGTCCCCGCAGAGCCGGTAGAGCAGCGCCTGCTGCGGCAGCGTCGGGGTGTCGATGACGGCGTCCGGCTCCCGCGACGGGGGTTCTGCCCGGTCGGACGGGCCGCGTTCGCCGCCGAAACCTCCTTCACCACGAGCGAAGATGCTCGACCGCAGTGTCCACAGAGGAGTCCCGTCCGAATCGGTGGCGACCGTCTCGTTCACGATCACGGCCGCCTTGCCCTTGTCGAAGACGTCGACGATCCGCGTCCGCGCCACGGCCTTCCCCGAGACCGGGATGGGCCGGTGCGCGATCACTTCCTGCTTGCCGTGCAACACCTTCCCGAGGTCGACCTCGACGCCGGGGAACGAGACAGCGGGTGGCTCGAACACGCGCAGGTTCGCCGCCACGGTGGCGAACGTCGGCAGCACCTGGAGGCCGTCTTCGTAGGTGTAGCGCAGTTCGCGCGGGCTCATCGGGTCGGCGCCGGCGCCCAGTGCCAGGTGGTAGAGCTGCACGTCCGACGCGGTCCAGGCGAAACTCACCTCGCCGAGGTCGGCGCCGATCGCGACCGAAGGATCGATGGGCACGGGGGAACTCCTACTCGTAGGTGACGGTGACCTCGTCGGTCAGCGGCAGGGACTGGCATGCCAGCACGATGCCTTCGGCGATGTCGTCGCCGTCGAGGACCTCGTTGTTCAGCATCTTCACCTCGCCGGAGGTGATCCGGCAGGCGCACGCGCTGCACTGGCCCTCGCGGCACGAGTACGGCGCGTCGAAACCCTTTTCCAGCAACAGGTCCAGCAGTTTCGTCCGGCGCGGCCACGCGAGGTTCCTGGTCTCGCCGTCGAGGGTGACTTCGACCGACGCCGGGGTCTCGGCCTCTTCGACGGCGACGGGCTCGGCCACCTCGAACGGGTTCCCGCCCAGCGACAGGAACCGCTCCAGGTGGATCCGCTTGCGCGGCAGCCCGAGCTCCTTGAGCACCGTGCGCGCCGCGTCCATGAACGGCCCAGGGCCGCAGATGAACGCCTCGTACGCGGTGTACGGCGCCACCAGTGCGCGCAGATGCGCCTCGGCCGGCAGCCCCTGCAGGCTCTCCAGCCAGTGCGTGACGACCAGCCGGTCCGCGTGTTTCGCGGCGAGGTCCGCCAGTTCGCGCGCGAAGATCACCGACCGTTCGTCGCGGTTCGCGTACAGGAGCACCACCTTGCCGGTGCCGCGCTCCAGCGCGGATTTGAGGATCGACATCACCGGCGTGATACCGCTGCCGCCCGCGAGCAGCAGGAAATCCTCGTCGAGCGACGCGGGGCTGAACACCCCGGCCGGTGGGAGGACTTGGACCTCCTGCCCGGCCTGGAGGTTGTCGCACAGCCAGTTCGACCCGTAGCCGTCGGCGGTGCGCTTGACGGTGACCTGCACCCGATCCTCGTGCGGCGCGCTGGAGAGCGAGTAGCAACGGGCCACCGACCCGGTCCGCTCGCTCGGCACCCGTACGGTGAGGAACTGCCCTGGGGCGTAAGCGAAAACGGAGGCGTGCTCGGCCGGGATCTCGAACACGATCGAGCGCGCGTCGGCCGTCTCGGTGATCACCTCGGCCACGGTCACGGTGACGGGACCGCTCATTCGGGCACCTCCAGCAGGCCGTCCTTCAACGCGGCGTCGATGCTTTCGCTGAGATTGCCGCAGGTGTCGAGCAACGCGGTCTGCGCCCCGGAAGCCTTCTGCTCGGCGAACACCGGGCAGCTCCGGGACGCGTCACTCGTCCATTGGATGCTGGTGTGCTGCATGCTGTTCTTCTTGACCAGCACGCACGTCCCACACGAGCGGCAGTTCAGCGGCCGCAGCCCGGCGGTGAGGAATTCGACGGTCTCGGGCTTCACACCCCGGCCTCTTCCGCCTGCTGCCGTGCCAGGTTCTCGGCCACCTCCGCCGCCCAGACCTCGTTGGCGCGGCTGGTGTCCACTTCGAACTCGAACCGCCGCGTCATGTCCTCGGTGACGTCGGCGGCGTCCACATAGAACTGGTCGTACCAGCGGCGCAGCTGGTACACCGGCCCGTCCTCCTCGCACAGCAACGGGTTGTCGATCCGGGTCTTGTTACGCCAGATCTCGACGTCTTGCAGGAAACCGACGCCGATACCCTTGGCGAACTTCCCGGCGATCTTGTCCGCGTGCTCGTCCGAGACGCCCTCGAACTTCTTCACGCTCACGCCCCACTGCAGCACGAACGAGTTCTCGGTGACCGGGTAGTGGCAGTTGATCAGCACGTTCTCGATCTCGAAACCCTGGTAGGTGTTGAGCAGTGTGTTGATCATGTACGACGGGCCGAAGTACGACGCCTCGGACCGCAGCAGGTTCTCCTCGCCGCCGTAGTTCGACGCCATGCCCTTGTCCGGGCGGCCCTTCGTGTTCAGGTACTGCGTGGCGATATGACCTTCGAACACGTTCTTGAAGTAGGTCGGGAAGGCGTAGTGGATGTAGAAGAAGTGCGCCATGTCGACCATGTTGTCGATGATCTCGCGGCAGTTGGAGCCCTCGATGAGCACCGAGTCCCAGGTCCAGTTGCTCCACTCGCCGGTGAAGATGCCTTCGATCCGGGGGATGACGACGCCTTCCGGCGGTGGGTTGCCCTCCGGGTCGTGCCAGACGAACAGTTGCTTGTTCTCCTCCAGCACCTGCCACGACTTCGTCCGCGCCCGCAGCGGAACCCGTTTGGCGTAGGGGATCGACACGCATTTGCCGTTGCCGTTCCAGCGCCAGTCGTGGAACGGGCAGGCGATCTCGTCGCCCTTGACCTCGCCCTGGGTGAGGTCGCCGCCCATGTGACGGCAGTACCCGTCGAGTACGTTCAGCTTGCCGGACGAATCGGCGAAGACCACCAGTTTCGTCCCGAACGCGGTGATGGCGTGCGGTTTCCCGTCGCGGAACGACTCGGCGAGGCCGAGACAGTGCCAGCCGCGCGCGAACCGCGCAGGGGGTGCGCCCGCGTCGATCTGCCGTACGGATTCCGTCGTCATCGGCTGCCTCCCGCTTTGGTGTGATCTTGCTGCGCGAGGTGCTCGGCCGCAAGGTAGCCGAACACCATCGCCGGGCCGATCGTCGCGCCGGGGCCCGCGTAGGTGCGGCCCATCACCGCCGCGCTCGTGTTGCCCGCCGCGTAAAGCCCGTCGATCACCGACCCGTCCTCGCGCAGGACGCGCGCGTGCGGGTCGATCCTCAATCCGCCCTTGGTGCCCAGGTCGCCGGGCACGATCTTCACCGCGTAGTACGGCGCGACGTCCAGCGGGCCCAGGCTCGGGTTGGGTTTGTTCCGCGGGTCGCCGTAGTAGTGGTCGTACGCGCTGCGCCCGCGGTGGAAGTCCTCGTCCACGCCGCTTTTCGCGAAGCCGTTGAACCGGCGCACGGTGTTCTCCAGCGCGTCGGCCGGGACCTCGATCCGCTCGGCGAGTTTCGCGATGGTGCTCGCTTTGACCGCGATGCCCGCTTTGAACCAGCGGCCGGGCAGCGGCTGGCGGGGCCCGAGGCCGGTGAACATGTACCGGTTGCGGTTGCGCTGGTCGAACACCAGCCAGGTCGGGATGTTCTCACCGGGCCCGTCCCCGTCGCCGTACATTGCGTGCACGGCCTCGACGTAGGGCGCCGACTCGTTGACGAAGCGCTCGCCCCGCGCGTTGACCATCAGGCAGCCCGGCCGTGACCGCTCGGCGAGCGCGAACCACGGGCCGCCGGTGAGCGGGATGGACGGACCCCACCAGGCGTCGTCCATCAGATCGACGGCCGCGCCGAGTTTGAGCCCGGCGTCGATGGCGTCGCCGGTGTTGGCTTCCGCGCCGACGGTCCACTCCGTACCGATGGGCGCCCGCTGATACTTGACCCGCATCTCTTCGTTGCGCTCGAACCCGCCCGCGCCGAGGACGACCCCGAGCCGCGCGCGGATCGTCTTGTCCTCACCCTCGTGGCGTACGACTACGCCGGTCACCCGGTCGCCTTCGATCTCCAGATCCACCAGGGGTGTGTTCAGCCAGACGGGGACTTCCGCCCGCCGGAGCCCCTCGCGCAGCCCGGCCGCAAGCGCTTGCCCCATGGACAGCAGCCGCTGACGGCGGATCCGGCCCGCGAGCCAGCGGCCGCCGAGGCTCAGCACGCGGAGGATGCCGCGCGGATGCCGGGCGAGCAGGCTCAGCCACCGGTAGTCCGCCTGGGTGATCGGCGCGCCCAGCGGGGGAGCGCTGTACGGCGGCTCCAGATTCGCCAGTTCCGGGCCGAGCAGGTTGCCGTCGAACGCGACCGGTTCGACCGATCGTCCGCCGGCGCGCCCGCCGGGGGCCTCCGGGTGGTAGTCGGAGTAGCCGCGGACCCAGCGGAAGCGCAACGGCGTCTTGTCGCAGACGAAGGACAGGACCTCGGGGCCGCGGTCGAGGAAGGCCGACCGGAGTTCGGCGGGGACCACGTCACCGACGATCGCTTCGAGGTATTCGCGCGCCCGCTCCGGGGGTTCGGAGATCCCGGCGGCGCGCAGCGCGTGGTTGCCGGGGATCCAGACGCCGCCGCCGGAGCGTGCGGTGGAGCCGCCGAAGTGGGCGGCCTTCTCCACGACCAGGACCGAGAGTCCCCGGTGGGCTGCGGACAGTGCGGCGGTCATCCCGGCGGCACCCGTGCCCGCCACGATCACGTCGTACTCCATACGCCCCTCACCTGAAACACGTTGTAGGAAGCAGGTAGCAGCATCCGTGCTGCTCCAGTCACCATAGACGAGAACGTGTTCTAGTTCTAGGGTGGGGCCATGGACTCCCTCGTCGCGGATGTGGTGATCGTGGGTTTCGGTGCGGCGGGCGCCTGCGCGGCGATCGAAGCGGCCGACGCCGGTGCCCGGGTGCTCGTGCTGGACCGGTTCTCCGGTGGTGGCGCGAGCGCGGTCAGCGGCGGTGTCGTCTACGCCGGTGGCGGGACGGCGCAGCAGCGGGACGCGGGTGTCGACGACAGCGTCGACGCGATGTACGACTACCTGCGGCTCGAGGTCGGCGACGTCGTCTCCGAGGAGACCCTGCGGCGGTTCTGCGCGGGCAGTACGGAGATGATCTCCTGGCTGGAAGGCGAAGGTGTCCCTTTCGAGGGCAGCCTCTGTCCCTACAAGACCTCCTATCCGAGCGACAAGCACTATCTGTATTACTCGGGCAGCGAGGCGGCGGGCGGCTTCCGCGACGCGGCCAAGCCGGCGCCGCGCGGGCATCGTGTCAAGGGGCCCGGCACCTCCGGGAAACTGCTGATGAAACGCCTGGCCGACGCCGTCCGGAACCGCGGGATCCAGGTGCTGCCGCAGACGGCGGCACGGAGCCTGATCGTGGACGCCGACGGGACCGTGACCGGCGTCGTGGTGTCCACCTTGCGGGACGCTCCCGCTCGCGTGCGGGCCACGCATCGGAAGCTGTCCGCGTATGCCGCGAAACCGGGGATCTACGTGCCGTCGCTGCGGAAGTCGTTGCACCGGCGGGTGGAGCGGATCGAACGCCGATACGGTCGTGAGCTGCGGATTTCCGCCACTCGCGGGGTTGTTCTCGCGGCGGGCGGATTCATCGCGAACCGCGAGATGGTGCGCGAGCACGCGCCCGCGTACCGGGGCGGGCTGGCGCTCGGGACCTCCGCCGACGACGGATCCGGCATCCGGATGGGTGTCGAAGCGGGCGGGGCCACCGCCGAACTCGGGCGGATCTCCGCCTGGCGGTTCATCACCCCGCCGTCGGCGTTCCTCGGCGGCCTCCTTGTGGACGAGACGGGCGGCCGGATCATCGACGAATCCCGGTACGGCGCCGCCGTCGGCGAACGCATGATCGCCGAGCACGGCGGACGCGGCTGGCTGCTGGTCGACGACGCCATCGTCCAAGAGGTCAAACGGGACGCACGCGGGCAAAGCCAATGGTTCCAAGGGCTTCAGGTGCGCTATCTCCTGCGGCAACGGGTCGTCGCCGGGTCGCTGGACGAGGTCGCGCGCAAGGCGGGCGTGGATCCGGGCGGGCTGGCCGCCAGTGTCGAGGCCGCGCGTTCCGGTGCGGATCCGGCGGGCAAACCCGCGGAGTTCGCGCGGCCGCTGGACCGGGCGCCGTATTCGCTGATCGACGTCTCGATCAAGCCGAATCTCGGCTACCCGTGCCCGATGCTGACGCTGGGCGGTCTGGTCGTGGACGAGGAGACCGGCGCGGTCCGGTCCGGGGCGGGTGTCCCGATTCGTGGTCTGTACGCGGCGGGCCGGACCGCGGTGGGAATCTGTTCTAGGTCCTATGTGAGCGGTCTGTCGCTGGCCGACTGTGTGTTTTCCGGTCGGCGTGCCGGACTGCACAGTGCGCTCGACCGGGGATCGGTCGACAAAAACGAGAACGTGTTCTAGTCTTGGATCCGGTTCACGGAGTATGGCGAGAGAGGGAACGCATATGAGCGAGCACGCCGCGCAGGACGTGATCGCGGGGATCCGGGAGCTGCTGCCGGTCCTGCGGGAACGGGCGCAGGAGGCGGAGGACGCCAGGCGCGTTCCCGAGGAGTCCGTCAAATCCCTGCAGGAGACCGGGTTCTTCAAAATGCTGCAGCCGAAGACGTTCGGCGGCATCGAAGTCGACCCGGTGAGCTTCTACACCGCGGTCAAACTCGTCGCGAGCGCGTGCGGGTCCACCGGCTGGGTCGCCTCCATCCTCGGCGTCCACCCGTGGCACCTCGGCCTGTTCGAGGCGCAGGCGCAGCAGGACGTCTGGGGTGACGACCCCGACGTCCGGATCTCCTCGTCGTACGCGCCGATGGGCAAGGCGGACGTCGTCGACGGCGGCTACCGGCTCAGCGGGCGCTGGAGTTTCTCCTCCGGCTGCGACCACGCGACCTGGGTGCTGCTGGGCGGTCCGACGTTCAAGGACGGGAAACCCGTCGACTTCTGCACCTATCTGGTGCCGATCTCCGACTACACGATCGAAGACGTCTGGGACACCGTGGGCCTGCGTGGCACCGGGTCCAACGACATCATCGTGAACGACGTGTTCGTCCCGAAGCACCGCGCGCTCAGCTTCATCGCGACGTCGAAGTGCAAGACGCCCGGGCAGGAGATCAACCCCGGACCGCTGTACAAGCTGCCGTACGGTTCGGTGCATCCGAGCACGATCACCGCGCCGATCATCGGGATGGCGCAGGGCGCGTACGACGCGCACGTCGAGTACCAGGGCAAGCGGGTCCGTGCGGCGTACGCGGGCGAACAGTCCAAAGAGGACCCGTTCGCGAAGGTGCGGATCGCGGAGGCGGCCAGCGAGATCGACGCGGCCTGGCTCCAGCTGACGCACAACATCGACGAGCTGTACCAGCTGGCGTGCAAGGGGGAGAAGCTCCCGTTCCCGACGCGGCTGCGGGTCCGCCGCGACCAGGTCCGCGGCACGGAACGCGCGATCTTCGCGATCGACAGGCTTTTCGAGAACTCCGGCGGTCGTGCGCTGCAGGCCGGAACCCCGATCCAGCGGTTCTGGCGCGACGCCCACGCCGGCCGGGTGCACGCGGCGAACGACGCCGAGCGCGCCTACGTCATGTTCGGAACCGGCGCCTTCGGGCTGCCCGTCGAGAATGCGATGGTCTGATGACCGAAGGCAAGTACGTCACCGTCCAAGGTGGACTCAAGCTGCACTACCACGAGGCGGGCGCGGAACATCCGGAGACGGTGATCCTGCTGCACGGCGGCGGGCCCGGCGCGTCGGCGTGGAGCAACTTCGGCCGGAACCTGCCGGTATTTGGCAAGAACTACCGGACGCTGGCCATCGACCAGCCCGGGTTCGGCCGGTCGGACAAACCGACCGAGCATCCGCAGTACTTCCGGCACAGCGCGGACGCCGTGGTCGGGCTGATGGACGAACTCGGTATCGAGCGGGCGCATTTCGTCGGGAACTCGCTCGGCGGCGGGACGTCCGTGCGGCTCGCGCTCAACCATCCGAAGCGGGCCGGGCGCCTGGTCCTGATGGGGCCGGGCGGCCTGAGCGTGAACCTGTTCGCGCCGGATCCGACCGAGGGCATCAAGAACCTCGGCCGGTTCAGTGCCCCGCCGGGGCCGAGCCGCGAAAAGCTCGAAGCCTTCCTGCGGATCATGGTGCACGACCAGTCGCTGATCACCGACGAACTGATCGACGAGCGGTTCGCCGCCGCGAGCGCGCCCGAGTCCCTCGCCGCGATGAAGGCGATGGGGAAGTCGTTCGCCCAGCCCGACACCTATGAAGAGGGCATGTTGTGGCGCGAGGCACATCGCCTGCGCCAACGTGTGCTCCTGATCTGGGGGCGGGAAGACCGGGTCAACCCGCTCGACGGCGCGCTGCTCGCGCTCAAGACGATCCCGCGGGCCCAGCTGCACGTGTTCGGCGGCTGCGGGCACTGGGCGCAGCTGGAGAAGTTCGACGAATTCAACCGGCTGGCACTCGACTTCCTGGGAGCCTCCTGATGGGTATCCGTTCGCTCGCTTACCTGCGTATCGAAGCCACCGACATGGCCGCGTGGCGTGAGTACGGGCTGAAGGTCCTCGGCATGGTCGAGGGTTCCGGCACGAATCCGGAAGCGCTCTACCTGCGCATGGACGATTTCCCGGCGCGGCTGGTGGTGTTCCCCGGCGAGCGCGACAGGCTCGCCGTCGCGGGCTGGGAGGTCGCCAACGCCGGCGAACTCGACGAGATCCGGGCGTCGCTCGACGCGCATTCGGTGCCGTACAAGGAAGGTACACCGGATCAGCTGGCCGATCGCCGGGTCGACGGCCTGGTGTCCTTTGAGGACCCTTCCGGTAACACGCTCGAAGTGTTCCACGGGGTCGCGCTGCAGCATCGGCGGGTGGTGAGCCCCTACGGGCACAAGTTCGTGACCGGCGAGCAGGGGCTCGGGCACGTCGTCCTGTCCACACACGACGATGAGGCTTCCCTGCGCTTCTACCGTGACGTGCTCGGATTCCGGCTGCGGGACTCGATGAAGCTGCCGCCGCAGATGGTCGGCAGGCCCGCCGACGGCGCACCGGCTTGGCTGCGGTTCTTCGGCTGCAACCCGCGTCACCACAGTCTCGCGTTCCTGCCGATGCCGACACCGAGCGGCATCGTGCACCTCATGGTTGAAGTGGAGAACACCGACGACGTCGGTCTCTGCCTCGATCGGGCCATCCGCCGGAAGGTGCCGATGTCGGCGACCCTCGGGCGGCACGTCAACGATCTGATGCTCTCGTTCTACATGAAGACCCCCGGCGGCTTCGATGTCGAATACGGCTGCGAGGGGCGTCAGGTGGACGACGAGAGCTGGATCGCCCGAGAAAGTACGGCGGTTTCGTTGTGGGGACACGACTTTTCAGTCGGCGCACATCGAGTATCAGGGCAGTCGTGACCCCGGTGACGGACCTCGGCGCGGACATCGATCCGGCGCGGTTCCGCACGGTGCTCGGGCATTTCTGCACGGGCGTCGCGGTGGTGACCGGGCACGACGGCACGGCGCCGGTGGGCTTCGCCTGCCAGTCGTTCGCGGCGCTTTCGCTGGATCCTCCGCTGGTGCTTTTCTGTCCTGCCAAGACTTCCCGGACGTGGGCGGTGCTCGCCGAGTCCGGCCGGTTCGCCGTCAATGTGCTCGCGGAAGACCAGCAAGACGTCAGCGCGGTGTTCGGGGCGCGGGGCGCGGACAAGTTCGCGTCGGTCGACTGGACGCCCGCCCCGTCCGGATCTCCTTTGCTGACCGGGGCTTTGACGTGGATCGACTGCACGCTCGAAGCCGTGCACGAGGCGGGGGACCACTACGTCGTCGTCGGCCGGGTCACCGCGCTCGGGGAACCTTCGGACGATCGGCCGCTGCTGTTCCATCGCGGGCGGTACACGGTGACCGAACCGGTGACGGACGCGCTCGCCGCGCTCATGCCGTGGCCGCGTCCGGACGATTGGCTTTAACTGGAACTGTAAAAATGTAAAACTGAAAAAATGTAAAGCTGTCCTTTCCCGTGGCTTCCGCTTAGCGTTTTCGGCGGAAGCTCACCAAGGAATGGGGACAGCAACGTGAATTCTCGCAGACTGACCGGAATCGGATTGGCGGCCGCCGTCGTCACGGTCTTGGCAGGCGTGACGCCGGCACAGGCGGCCGAGGGTGCGATCGTCGGCGCAGGCGCGGAAGGCACCGTCGCCGACAGCTACATCGTCGTGCTCAAGGACGGGTCGACCGCCGACAAGCCTTCGCTGGCAAGCAAGTTCGGGGGCGCCATCGGACGGCAGTACACGCAGGGCATCAGCGGTTTCTCGGTGGCGCTGAAGGAACGGCAGGCCAAACGCCTCGCGGCCGATCCGGCGGTCGCCTTCGTGGAACAGAACAAGGTCCTGCGCGCCGAGGCGACGCAGACTAATCCGCCGTCGTGGGGGCTCGACCGCATCGATCAGCGCAATCTTCCGCTCGACAGCAAGTACAACTACTCGACGACCGCTTCGAATGTGAACGTCTACGTTCTCGACACCGGGATCCGTGCCACGCATACCGATTTCGGCGGCCGGGTGAAGCAGGGTTACGACTTCGTCGACAATGACACGAACGCGGACGACGGTTACGGTCACGGTACCCATGTCGCGGCCACGATCGCCGGTGCGAAATACGGTGTCGCCAAGGGCGCTTCGCTGTATCCGGTGCGCGTGCTCGGTTCCGACGGAAGCGGCACGACCGCGGGCGTGATCTCGGGCGTCGACTGGATCACCAAGAACGCCACGAAGCCCGCCGTGGCCAACGCCAGCCTCGGCGGCGGCGCGTCGACTGCGCTCGATACCGCGGTGCGGAACTCCATCAAGGCGGGTATCACCTGGGCGATCGCCGCCGGTAATTCCAACGTGAACGCCGCGAACACCTCGCCGGCCCGGGTCACCGAGGCGCTCACGGTCGCCGCGGCGGACCGCACCGACCGCCGCGCTTCCTTCTCCAACTACGGCTCGGTGATCGACCTGTTCGCGCCCGGCGTCTCGATCACCTCGGCCTGGAAGGACAGCGACACCGCGACCTACACCGGTAACGGCACCTCGTTCGCCGCGCCGCATGTGGCCGGTGCCGCCGCGCTGTACTTGTCTTCGCACACCGGCGCCACCGCGGCGCAGGTCGCTCAGGCGCTGATCAGCGCTTCGACTCCGGGGAAGGTCACCAACCCCGGTAGCGGTAGCCCGAACCGCACGCTCTACGTCGGGTAGGTTCCCTCGGTGGTGGCTCGGTCCCGGCGTTGCGCCGGGACCGAGCTCTTTCGTCCGCGGGGCCGGGGCGGGCCGAGCAAGGAGCGCAAGGCCAACGGCGGCAAGGACAACAGTTGTTCGAGTTCGGCGAGCGCCCGGAGCGATTCCGGGCGTTCCGGTCTCCGTCTGCCGGACTGCCAGTGGCTCAGCGTCGGCACGCTGATGGAGACGCCGCGGAGTTCGAGACGATGGCGGATCCGGTCCAGCGGGAGCCCGCTGGCCGTGATCGCCGCGCGCAGGGCCCGCGGGAACGGTTCTGGATGCAGGGTGGCGCCGGGGAAGATCTTCGGGGGCGACATGCACTGAACGTAAGAAGCCGTATCTGGAGTGTCAACGGCGTCCGGTGGGCGTCTCAGCCGGTGAACCCGACGAAAGTCGGATCGGCTCACCCGCTTCGTGCAGACTCCGCAACGCGAGCGAGTACGACTCGATGAGGCCGGTCTCGTGATACGGGACGCCGATTTCCGCGCAGTACTCTTGGACGATGGGCCGGGCACGGCGAAGATGCGGTGAAGGCATGCTCGGGAACAGGTGGTGCTCGATCTGGTAGTTGAGCCCGCCGAGCGCGACGTCGACGACCCGGCCACCGCGGACGTTGCGGGACGTGAGCACCTGCTTGCGCAGGAAGTCGAGCTCGGTGTCGCCGGACAGGATCGGCATCCCCTTGTGGTTGGGCGCGAAGATCGATCCCATGTAGACACCCCACAGTGCTTTGTGGACGATGAAGAAGACGAGTGCCTTGCCTGGCGAGAGGACCACGAACAGCGCGCTGAAGTAGAGCGCGAAATGCGTCAGTAGCAGGGCCGCTTCGAGCCCGCGCCGTCGCAGGCCCGGCTTCCACACCGCGCGGATACCGGAGAAGTGCAGGTTCAGGCCTTCGAGGGTGAGCAACGGGAAGAACAGGAACGCCTGGTAGCGGCCGATGAACCGCGGAAGTCCCTTGCTGGCGCGCGCCTGGTCCTTCGACCACACGAGGATGTCCGGATCGACGTCGGGGTCGAGATCCTCGTGATTCGGGTTCGCGTGATGGCGGGTGTGCTTGTCCATCCACCAGCCGTAACTCATGCCGACACCGAGATTGCCCGCGATCCGGCCGGCGATCTCGCTCGGACGGCGGGTGCGGAACACCTGGCGGTGCGCGAGATCGTGAGACAGCAAGGCGATCTGGCCGAACATCACCGCCTGGAACACGGCGATCGCCAGTTGCCACCAGGAATCCCCGATCGCGAAGAAGGCGATCCAGCCGCCGACGAAGAGGGTGGCGACCAGGCCGATGCGGAAGACGTAGTAGCCGGGGCGGCGGTCGAGGAGGCCCGCTTCGCTGACGCGGCGGGACAGGCGGGCGAAATCGCTGCCTGTGCGGAGGTTTGCGGTCACCGTTGTGAGTCTGGTTCCGGGCGGGGCCGGGGTGAATGCGGTGCGCCGGTGGGTTGGTGCGGGGGTTGGCCCTACCCTGGGGTCGTGATGGTCAGGGCGCGGCTGTGGTACCTGCGGGTCGTGTGGGTGCACGAATTCGCCGAGGAGCCTGTGGAGATCCTCAGCGAGGTCGGCCTCGACGGCTATGAGCGCCGGAAAGTGGAGCGATTCCGCGACGGCAGGCTCGGTTGGGCCGACGAGGAGCGCGAGGTCGGCGGCACAGGTTTGGGAGAGATCCCTGTTCCGCCTCTTGCCGAGATCAACGCGCAGCGGGAGTTCGTGGCGTCGAGGATCGGTGGTGAGGAGTTCGAGCGGGTGTGGAGGCGGGCGCTCGGTGGGCAATGAACCAGCGAGTGTGTCAACCGAGAGCAGGCGTGACGCGTCTTATGACCATGACCGGTGACAGAGAGCTTTCCTGGGATGGGTGTGTCAATGTCCGCGACTTGAGCGGGTTGGGGCGAGTCAGGCCGGGGGCGGTCGTCCGGATGGAGGCGCCGACACGCTTGAGCGAGGCCGGGTGGGCGACGGCCTGGGCCTACGGGGTCCGCACGGTGGTCGATCTGCGCGATTCCGACGAGCGCGAGCCGGACCGTGCGCCTAGACCGGCGGGGATCACGACCGTGCATGCCCCGCTCGACCCGATCGGTACCCCCTTCTACGAGCACTGGAAGAACATCGACCACTTGTCCTCGCCGCTGTACTTCCCGGCGATGCTCGCCGAACACCCCGAGCCGGTGGTCGCCGCCGTGCGGGCGATCGCCCATGCCGCTCCAGGCTGCGTGGTGTTCCACTGCGCCGGCGGCAAGGACAGGACGGGACTCCTTGCCCTGGTGTTGCTCAGACTGGCCGGAGCCTCTCCGGAAGAGATCATCGCCGACTACCTGCTGACCTACGACCGAATGAAACCGCGGTACGACGAACTCGGTGCCCGTGACCAACTGGCCGCGGTGACCGAGCTGCTCGCCACCAGGAACACCACCATAGAAGCATCGCTGACCTCGACGATCACGTCGTTGACGATGCCCGACTTCCTCCTGGGCAACGGCCTGTCCGAGACCGAACTCGACGTCCTGCGTGCCCGCCTGGCCAGCTGAAGAACCGATTCGAGGGGAATGAACCGTCGGCGCCTGTCGGCGAGAGGAAGTGGCATACGGCGCTGTGTGATGCCGGCCGATGAACACCGTGCCTGGCACGGGCATGCCGGTGTTTTTGTGATCCGCGCTCGCCCTGGTAACGCGGCAGCAGCGAGAACACCAATGGATAGCTGTGCCAGTAGCTTCCCAAAGGAACCGACCTATCCGGGTATTCACAGGGCGAACTCGACGACCGGCCGCGGCAGACGCTGGGCTGGCTTAAGCCGATCGAAGCGTTCAGCAAAGTGTTACTAGACTAGAGGCGGTGCAGTCACCCAGTTGAAACCACTTGAGGGGCTGCGGAAGAAGTGGTCGCCGATGCAGATCGCGTACAGGTTGCGGCTCGACCATCCGATGGATCATTCTCGCTGGGTGTCACATGAAGCGATTTATCAGGCGTTGTTCGTACAGGCGAAGGGACGTTGCGGGCGGAGGTGGTCGAGGATCGTGCCGTGCCGGGCTTCCGGAAGGCGATTTGATCGTCGGCGCGAACAATCAGTCGCAGATCGCGACCTTGGTCGAACGGCGCACTCGTTTTGTCATGCTGGTGCGTATTCCTCATGATCGCATGGCCGAGAATGTGGCCCCTCGGCTGGCCGCCAAGATGAACACCTTGCCTGACGTTGTCAAGAACAGCGTCACCTGGGACCAGGGTGGCGAGATGGGCGGCCACAGGAAGTTCACCATGACCACCGGCATGCCGGTGTATTTTTGTGATCCGCGCTCGCCCTGGCAACGCGGCAGCAACGAGAACACCAATGGATTGCTGCGCCAGTACCTTCCCAAAGGAACCGACCTATCCGGGTATTCACAGGACGAACTCGATGCCATCGCAGACGAACTCGACGACCGGCCACGGGCAGACGCTGGGCTGGCTTAAGCCGATCGAAGCGTTCAGCAAAGTGTTGCCAGACTAGAAGTGGTGCACTCACCAGTTGAAACCACCCCCGCGGATTCAGTGGTGATCGAACTTACGTTCGAGTATGATCATGGTTATGACCCAGTCTCTTGCTTTCAATCCGAAAGCCGCTCGTCTTCTCGATGCCGCGTACGACGAAGAGGTGGTGCTTCGTCGTGCGCAGGGGCGGCAGGTGCATTCGATAGCCGGGTTCGCCGCGGTGGGTGGCTCGCGAAGATCGGTGACCGAGGAGGTCGCTTTGGCCTTCTCGGTCTCTCGTAATCAGGCGTATCTACTGGTCGAGACCTCGTGTGCTTTGGTGGCGCGGTTGCCGAACACGTTGGCGGCGCTGGAGAAGGGTGACATCGATCTGTACAAGGCGTCGAAGGTCAGCCAGTTGACCCGTGAGGTCTCCGACGAGGTCGCCGCACTGGTGGACGCGTTCATGACCAAACGGCTCGCCGACCGTGATCCCACGGCGATCCGGAAATCGGTGGATCACGCGGTGCAGAAATTCGACCCCGACGGCTACCGTGAACGCGCCGAGCGGAAACGCGCGCTGCGGCATGTCTCGCTGGAACACGAAGACGAGACCATGTCGAAGCTGTCTGGCTATCTTCCCGCCGAAGTGGCGAGTTCGGTGTACGCCTCGCTGTCCCGCGCGGCCAAGGCCCGCCGCCACTCCGACAAGTCCCGCACGCTGGATCAGCACCGTGCGGACATTTTCGCCGAACGGCTCCTGGCCGAGGACGGGCACGGCACCCCTCGCGCGCACATCCACGTCTACGTCGACCTGCTCACCCTGACCGGCGCCCGTGAAGACCCCGCCACCCTGGCAGGCTACGGACCCATCCCCGGCTGGCTCACCCGGGAGATCGCCACCGACCCCACCTCGACCTGGTCCCGGCTGATCACCGACCCCGCCACCGGCCAACTCCTCGAAGCCAGCCCCGGCACCTACCGGCCACCAGCCTCACTCGCCCGACTCATCACAGCCCGCGACCAAGAATGCACCCACCCCGGCTGCCACCGCCCCGCCGCGTTCTCCGAGATCGACCACATCACCACCTGGGCATCCCACGGCAACACCGACCACCACAACTGCCACACCGCCTGCAAAATCCACAACATGCTCAAAGAAGAACCCGGCTGGACCACCGACCCCACCGGCAACGGCGGCATGACCATCACCACCCCCACCGGCCACACCCACACCACCACCCCCGAACCACTCCACCACCCACGACCCCAACCACCGGACGACAACACCCCACCCCTCTAACCCACACACACCCTTGAAGCCACCCGGAAACACACCGGGCGGCGACACCGGCACGCCCAAGGTCCGGCCCGGTCGGGGAGCCAAGGGGCTGGGCAGGTCCTGTGGCCATCCCGACGTACTCCGGGCTGTCGCCGCGGCCTGCCCAGAGCTCGTCCGGTTGAGAGCCCTGCGGTGACCGTGCGTTGTGGCCACCCGGAAACCCGCCGGGCGGCGACACCGGCGCGCCCAGGCGCCTGTCCCCGTGGGAGCCATGAGGCGGGCGGGTCCTGATGACACCCAGGGAGCGTTCGCCCGGAAACCCTGCGCGTGAAGGCCCCCTTCCCTTCGCTGAGCCGAGGGAAGGAGTCCTTCACGCGCCACTGAGGTGACCGCGGCAGCTAGGACCGCGCAGCAGCCTCCCGCGCCGCATCGAAAGGAGCTCGGTCGAACACGATCCGCAACTCCACGATCTTTCCCTCCCGCACCGTCAGCAACTCGGCCCCGGGCGCGCTCGCCACCGGCAGGGTCGCCGTGTCGTACATCAGCAACGCCGTCGTCTCGTCCCCGAACGCCGAGAGCAGGGTCGACCCGGTGAGGATCTCGGTGAACGGGCCCATGAACCCGCGAAACGCCTCGGCACCGGCCAGCGGCCCGCCGGGTGTGTGGCAGACGATGTCGCCGGCGACGTAGGTCATCGCCTTTTCGAAGTCCTTGCCGGTCCACGCGCGGTGGTAGGAGAGCGCGACAGCCAAGGCTGGACTGGTCATGATGGTTCCTTTCGTCGGTCTTCACCTCGTCAGACACCACCCCCGCCCCGAACGGAACGGTGCGCCGCGAAAGGATCGGCCTGTGAGCACCAGAGCAACGGACGACCAGCCGTTTCGCGAGCTCGCCGAGACGTACCGGCACGAGCTCCACCTGCACTGTTACCGGATCCTCGGCTCCCTCACCGACGCCGAGGACGCCGTTCAGGAGACGCTCTTGGCCGCATGGCGAGGCCTCGACGGCTTCGAGGGACGCTCGTCGCTCCGCACCTGGCTGTACCGCATCGCCACCAACCGCTGCCTCAACGCACTGAGGGACGCGGGCCGCCGTCGCCCTCTGGAGCCGGTGCCGCCGTTCGACCCGCCCGAGCCGAGCCGTCGCGGCGAGATGACCTGGTTACAGCCGTACCCGGACGAGCTCCTCGAGCGCGTCGCCGACAGCGAGCCCGGGCCCGAAGCACGCTACGGCACCCGGGAGGCGATCGAGCTCGCCTTCATCACCGGCCTCCAGCTCCTCCCGCCGAGACAAGCCGCCGCGCTCGTCCTGCGTGACGTCCTGTGCTTTCCCGCCGGTGAGGTCGCGAGCATGCTCGGCACCACCGAGACGGCGGTCAAAGGCATCCTTCAGCGCGCCCGCGCCTCCCTCGACAAGCATCGCGAGCGCGCCGGGCACCGGCCGTCACCTCAGGAACGCGAGCTGACCAGGCGATTCGCCGACGCTTTCACCGCGGGCGACCTCGACGGCGTCCTCAGCCTGCTCACCGACGACGCCTGGCTCGCCATGCCGCCGGCCCCGCACGAGTACCACGGACTCGAAGCGATCGCCGGTTTCCTCCGTGTCACCATGGCCGTTCCCGTGGAGCGTTTCACCATGACGCCGGCACGGGCGAACAACCAGCCCGCCTTCCGCTGCCGCCACGGCGAGACCCCCGCCGGACTGATGGTCCTCACCCTCGATGGCGATCGGATCCGCGCCGTCACCCGGTTCCTGGATTAGACGAAGGGGCGTCACGATAACGGCGGCCGCACCCTCCCGAGGTGCTCCCCGGGCGAGCCGAACAACCGCGCCGCGCCATGCGCCCGTTTGAAATAGCGATGCGCCGGATGCTCCCAGGTGATCGCGATCCCGCCGTGCAGCTGGATCATCTCGCCCGCCACCGTCGCCAGCGCCTCCGAACAGTGCACCTTCGCCACCGCCGCCAGCCTGCTCGACTCCGGAGCCGCGTAGGCCGCCGAACGCGCGGTCTCCACCAGGACGTGAAGATCCGCCATCCGATGCTTCAACGCCTGGAAACCGCCGATCGGCCTGCCGAACTGGTGCCGCTGCTTGCTGTACTCCACCGTCAACTCGAACGCCCGCGCCGCGGCCCCGGCCTGTTCGGCGGCCAGGACGGCACACGCGACATCTCGCAGCGCGCCGAGGTCGACGGGGCCGAGTAGCCGGGCGGGAGCGCGCTCGAAGCTCACGCGGGCCAGCCGCCGGGATTCGTCCATCGCCGGAGTCCGCACCCGCCGGGCATCGGAGACTTCGTACAGCGAGCCGTCGGCGACGACCAGGAGGATCTCCGCCTCGTCGCCGTGGAGGACATAGTGCGCCTCACCCTCGACGGCGGAGCCGACGACACGGCAGGCAGGCGTGTCGTCCCACCGGCCGTCGGCGTCGGTCCAGGCCACCGCGCCGACGGTGCCTTCGGCGAGGCGGGGGAGCAGACGCTCGGAGGCTTCATCGTTCCCGGTGGCCAGTACCGCGTGCACGGCGAGCACGGCCGAGCCGAGGAACGGGACGTCGGCGAGGACCCTGCCCAGTTCTTCGGCGACCACCTGCAGTTCCGCCGTCCCGGCGCCGAGCCCGCCGAACCGCTCGGGTACGGCCAGCGCCGCCACACCGATCTGTTCGCACAGTTCCGGCCAGGGATCCGCTTCCCGGTCCAGCAGTTTCCGGACGCTGTCCCGCAGCGCGTCCTGCTCGGCGGTGAACGTCATGACAGCACCCGCTCCCGATGGAACCGTGGCGTGCCCCAGGCGCCGACCAGCGCGCGGACCCTGGTCAGGCGCAGGCCCAGCGCGTGTTCCGCGGTGTAGCCGATCGCGCCGTGCACCTGCAGCCCCGTCCGGGCGGCGAGGTGCGCGGCGTCGCCACACGCCACCTTGGCCGCGGAGACGTCCCGCCGGTCCAGCGTGACGGCCGCGCCGAACAGCAGCGGCTCCGCCAGCGTGAGCGCGGTCGCCACATCGGCGAGCAGATGCTTGACCGCCTGATAGCCGCCGATCTCGCGGCCGTACTGCTTGCGTTGCGCGGCATAGGCGACCGACGTGTCGAGCAGCCACCGTCCCGCGCCGAGGAGTTGCGCGGCGGTGGCGAGACAGCCCAGTTCGAACGCGCGGTCCGCGTCGAACGCCGTGCCGAGATCGTCCCCGGCCACCGGCGGGAACAGCCGCCGTGAACTGTCCACAGAGGACAGAAGTGAGCCGGGGGTGAACGCGCGCAGCCTGCCGTTCTCGACGGCGAGACGAGCGTCCGCGACGTCGGAATCCAAGGCGTACGGCACGTGTGGCGCATAGGCGACCGATGCCAGCGTCTCACCGGACGCGACCGATGTCAGCAGTTCGTCGTCGAGCAAGGACGGCAGGACGGCGACGGTGTCGGTCCACGGCCCTGGAGCGCAGTGGTAGCCGAGTCGTTCGAAGCCGACGGCCAGATCCACCGGTGTGGCGCCGAGCCCGTCGTACTTCTCGGGGACCGCCAGCGCGGTCACGCCGAGTTCCGCCAGACGCCGCCAGATCTTGAGCCCGGGGCCGGGATCGCCCGCCGCCCAGGCGCGGTTGGCCGAGTCGGTGTCCACACCGGACAGAAGATCGTTCAGGCTGCGGGAGAACTGCTCCTGCTCGCCGGAGAGTGCGAATCTCATCGAGCCCCCTTCGGCAGGCCGAGCAACCGTTCGGCGACGATGGACCGCTGGATCTGGTCGGTCCCGCCGTAGATCGGGCCCGCGAGGGAGAACAGCCAGCCGTCGCTCCAGGCGCCCCGCAGTTCGGCGTCCGGCCCGAGGATGTCGAGCGCGGTTTCGTGGAGCGCGACGTCGAGATGTGACCAGAACAGCTTGTTGACACTCGATTCGGGCCCGAGCTCGGCGCCGCCGGAGAGCCGGGTGACCGTGCCCAGGGTGTACAGCTGGTAGGCCCGTGCGCCGATCCACGCGTCGGCGACCCGGTCCGCGGTGTGCGCGGGGCGCCCGGCGTCCCGCCAGAGCGAGACCAGCCGGTCGGCGGCGGCGAGGAACCGGCCGGGGCTGCGCAAGGAAAGGCCGCGTTCGTTGTTCGCCGTGGTCATCGCGACCCGCCAGCCTTCGCCCGGCTCGCCGATCACGTCCTCGTCGGGGACGAAGACGTCGTCGAAGAAGATCTCGGCGAACCCCGGTTCGCCGTCCAGTTGGGGGATCGGCCGCACGGTGACACCTTCGGACCGCAGATCCACCATCAGATAGGTGAGGCCCTTGTGCCGTGCCGATTCCGGGTCGCTGCGGAACAGGCCGAACGCGCGATCGGCGAACGCCGCCCGCGAGCTCCACGTCTTCTGCCCGCTGACCCGCCAGCCGCCGTCGCAGCGGGTCGCGGTGCTCCGGAGGGCGGCGATGTCGCTGCCCGCCTCGGGTTCCGACCACGCCTGCGCCCAGACCTCCTCCGAACGCGCCATCTTCGGCAGGATCCGGGCCTGCTGTTCCTCCGTGCCATGGGAGAACAACGTCGGCGCGAGCATGAAGATGCCGTTCTGGTTGACCCGCGACGGCGCTCCCGCCGCGTAGTACTCCTCCTCGAACAGCACCCACTCCAGGAGGCTCGCGTCCCGCCCGCCGAGTTCGCGCGGCCACGAGACGACCGACCAGCGGGCGTCGGCCAGCCGGGACTCCCACTCGCGGTGCTGAGCGAATCCTTCGGCGGTGTCGAACGATTTCAAGGGCTCGGCCGGGACGTTCGCGGCGAGCCAGGCACGTGCTTCGTCGCGGAAGGCGAGTGTCCGCTCGTCCAGTTCGAGGTTCATCACGAACTCGCGTCCCGCATCGACCGCGCGTCCTGCCCGCCCAGCGAGTCGCCGCCGGAAACCTCGGCGTTGTGCGCGTGCGCGAAGTGATGCAGCCCGAACACGGAGTCCATTCCGGACCGGAGACCCATCAGATCCTCGGCCTGGTTGACGGCCTTCTTGGCGAGCGCGAGCCCCATCCGCGGCATCACCGCGATCTTCTCCGCCAGCGCCATCGTCTCGGTTTCGAGGTCGGCGCGCGGGACGACCCGGTTCAGCATGCCCCACTCCTTGGCCTGCTGTGCGGTGAAACGCTCACCGGTGAACAGCACCTCCTTGGCCGCGCGCGGACCGAGGACCCAGGGATGCGCGAAGTACTCGACACCGGGAATCCCCATACGCACCACGGGGTCCGCGAAGAACGCGTCGTCGGAGGCGACGATCATGTCGCATACCCACGCCAGCATCAGCGCCCCCGCGATGCACGCGCCCTGCACACTCGCGATGGTCGGCTTCGGGATCTCGCGCCACCGGCGGCACATGCCGAGGTAGACCTCCGACTCGCGGGCGAACCGCTGATCACCGCCCTCGGCGCCGACGTGGTCCCACCACAGCACCGCCTTGCGCTCGAAAGAGACGTCCACGTCCCGTTCCGGTGTCCCGATGTCGTGCCCGGCGGAGAAATGCTTGCCCGCCCCGGCCAGCACGATCACCTTGACCTCGGGATCGTCGACGGCGCGGGTGAACGCGGCGTCGAGCGCGTAGGTCATCGCCGAGTTCTGCGCGTTCCGGTACTCCGGCCGGTTCATCGTGACGACGG
The DNA here is from genome assembly GCF_044461365.1 of Amycolatopsis sp. NPDC049868. Taxonomy (NCBI): domain Bacteria; kingdom Bacillati; phylum Actinomycetota; class Actinomycetes; order Pseudonocardiales; family Pseudonocardiaceae; genus Amycolatopsis; species Amycolatopsis sp. NPDC049868. Next base: position 267,549 of record NZ_JBITKV010000010.1, read on the forward strand.
CCACCGGCCCGCGCCGCTCGTACTCGACGGTCATCCGTTCTCCTCCCGCAACACGCGTTTCAGTACCTTCCCCGACAGGTTTCGCGGAAGCTCCGCCACGAAGTCGACAAATCGAGGAGTCTTGTAGTTGGCCAACCGGCCTTCGCAATGGGCAAGTACGTCCTCTGTGGACAGTGAAGCCTCGGGACTGAGCTGGATGAAGGCCTTGCCGACCTCGCCGAGCCGTTCGTCCGGCACACCGACGACGGCGGCTTCGGCGACGCCGGCCAGGCGGCTCAGCACCTGCTCGACTTCGGCCGGGTAGACGTTGAACCCACCGCAGACGTACATGTCCTTGATCCGGTCGACGATCTTCAGATACCCGCGTTCGTTCAGCACGCCGACATCGCCCGTGTGCAGCCAGCCTTCGGCGTCGACGGCCTTCGCGGTGGCGTCCGGATCATCGAGATAGCCGAGCATCACGTTCGGCCCGCGCAGCAGGACTTCGTCGTGCTCGCCGAGTTTCACCTCGAAGCCTGCCGTCGCGCGGCCGGAGAAGTTCGCCACCAGTTCGACGTCGTCCTCGGGGCGGGACATCGTGGCCACCACCGCTTCGGTGAGGCCGTACGCGGTGAGCACCGTGTCGATTCCCAGGCCGGTCCGCATCCGCTCGACGAGCGTGACCGGTACGGTGGCGGCGCCGGTGACGGCGAGCCGCAGGCTGGACAGGTCGTGGTTCCCGCGTTCGGGCGCGTCCAGCAGGACCTGGTAGATCGTGGGCGCGCCGGGAAGCACCGTGACGCGCTCGGCTTCGACGAGGCGCAGGGTTTCCCGGACGTCGAAGGTGCGCTGCGGCAGCAGGGTCGCGCCCCGCAGTATCGCCGCGAGGATCCCCGCCTTGTACCCGAAGCTGTGAAAGAACGGGTTGATCACGAGGTACCGGTCTTCTTCGGTCAAGCCACCGCACTCCGCCCAGGCTTCGGCGACGCTCAGCGCCTGCCGGTGGCTGCTCATCGCGCCCTTGCTGCGGCCGGTGGTCCCGGAGGTGAACAGGATGTCGCTGACGTCGCCGGGTCGTGCAGGACTGACGAACTCACTGTCAAGACCGGAGAGAGCGTCCCATTCCGTGACGCCGTCGACGGGTTCCTCGGTGCCTTCGACAGGGATGCGCAATATGGTGCCGGGCCGGGAAGAGCCGAGATCCGCCAGCCGGTCGGTGCCGAGGAACGTGCCGGTGATCGCCAGCGCGGAGACCTTCGCGCGCTCAAGGACGTCGACGGTCTCGCGCGCGGTGAAACGGGTGTTGACCGGGATCAGTGTCGCACCGGCGTACAGCGCTCCAAGCCCGGCGACGACCCAGTGCCAGGTGTTGGGGGAACAGATCGCGACCCGTTCGTGGCCCTCGAAGAACCGCGCGGCCTGCCGTACCCGTCGGGCGAGTTCGGCATAGGTGAGCCGGACTTCGCCGTCGACCAGCGCTTCCCGCCCGGTGAAGCGCTCCGCGGCCCTGTCGAGCGCCGCCGGGATGGTTCCTTCAGTCATCGAAGTCTCCCTAGCAAGTGCTTGGTAGGGTAGCCTACGCACCAGGCTCTGGTTTGGCTAGAGGAGGCAGGCGTGGCTCAAGACGGTTTCCGTGACCGTGTGCGCACCTGGCTGGCGGAAAACCTGCCGCCGGAACTGCGCGGCCTGGGCGGTCCGGGGCGGGAGCACGAGGCCTTCGACGAACGCGTGGAGTGGGAGCGGCGCCTCGCGGCGGCGGGCTGGACCTGCGTCGGCTGGCCGGTCGAGCACGGCGGCCAGGGCGCGACGCTGGAACAGCAGGTCGTCTTTCACGAGGAGTACGCGCGGGCGAACGCGCCCGCGAGGGTGAGTCACCTGGCACAGGAACTCCTCGGCCCCACTCTCCTCGCGTTCGGCACTCCGGAGCAGCGGAAGCGTTTCCTGCCCCCGATCGTGGCGGTCGAAGAACTGTGGTGCCAAGGCTATTCCGAACCCGGCGCGGGCTCCGATCTCGCCGCCGTGGCGACCACGGCGACCCTCGAAGGCGACGAGTGGGTGCTGAACGGCCAGAAGGTGTGGACGTCTCTCGCGCACGTCGCCGACTGGTGTTTCGTCCTGGCCCGCACCGAGCCCGGCTCGAAACGCCACAAAGGACTGTCCTATTTGCTCGTCCCGATGCGACAGCCGGGAGTGGAGGTCCGGCCGATCCGGCAGCTCACCGGGACCTCGGAGTTCAACGAAGTCTTCTTCGACGGCGCCCGCACGGCGAAGGACCTCGTGGTCGGGGAACCCGGCGACGGCTGGCGCGTGGCGATGGGCACCCTCGCCTTCGAGCGTGGTGTCGCGACGCTCGGGCAGCAGGTCGGCTTCCGCCGGGAACTCGAAGAACTCACCAGGATCGCGCCGGACGACCCGGTGATCGCCGAACGGATCGACCGCGCCTGGGTCGGCCTGGAGGTCATGCGGGCGCAGGCGATCCGCACTCTCGGCGACGCTTCACCGGGCGTGGCCGAAGTGTCCAAACTGGTCTGGGCGAACTGGCATCGTGACCTCGGGGAGCTCGCGATGCTCGTCCGCGGCGCGCGGGGAATGCTCGCGGAAGACGGGCTCGACCCCTGGCAGCGGCTCTTCCTCTTCACTCGCGCCGACACGATCTACGGCGGCTCCAACGAAATCCAGCGCAACGTCATCGCCGAGCGGGTGCTCGGCCTGCCAAGGGAGGTACGCCCGTGATCCCGGTACCGAAGTACCCCGAGGGGGCGAACCTCCTGCGGGACAAGGTGGTCGTGGTGACGGCGGCGGCCGGCACCGGGATCGGTTCCGCGGTGGCGAAACGCGCGCTGGAGGAAGGTGCCAGGGTCGTGATCAGCGACTGGCACGAGCGGCGTCTCGGCGAGAAGGCGGCCGAGCTCGGTGACGTCCACGCGATTCCCTGCGACGTCACGCAAGAAGAGCAGGTGCAGGCGCTCATCGACGGCGCCGCCGCGCACTACGGCCGGATCGACGTGCTCGTCAACAACGCCGGGCTCGGCGGCACGAAGTCCATTGTGGACATGGCCGACGACGAATGGGCCCGGGTCATCGACGTGACCCTCAACGGCACGTTCCGCGCGACGAGGGCCGCGGTGAACCGGTTCATCGCGCAAGGTGACGGCGGCGTGATCGTCAACAACGCGTCGGTGATCGGCTGGCGCGCGCAGGCCGGGCAGGCCCATTACGCGGCCGCGAAGGCGGGAGTCATGGCGCTCACCCGGTGTGCGGCCGTCGACGTCGCCGAACACGGCATCCGGGTCAACGCGGTCGCGCCGAGCCTGGCGATGCATCCGTTCCTGGCCAAGGTGACCAGCGAGGAACTGCTCACCGAACTCACCGCGCGGGAGGTCTCGGGGAGGGCGGCGGAACCGTGGGAAGTGGCGAATGTGATGGTGTTCCTCGCCAGTGAGTACTCGTCGTACCTCACCGGCGAGGTCGTGTCCGTGAGTTCCCAGCATGCGTGAGGTAGCAATGAAAGCCAGTCCAGGGTCCCGCCGCGCCGAACTGCTCGCCCTGGCGGCGAAGCTGTTCGCCGAGCGCGGTTACGTCTCCACCACCGTGCGGGACATCGCGGACGCGGCGGGCATCCTTTCGGGCAGTCTCTACCACCATTTCGACTCGAAGGAGTCGATGGCCGACGAGATCCTCACCGGATTTCTCGACGAACTCTTCGGCGCCTACGCCGAGATCGTCGCGGAAGGGAAAGGCCCGCGGGAAACCCTCGAAGCCGTCGTCGTGGCGTCGTTCGAATCCATTCACCGGCGGCCGGCCGAGGTGGCGATCTACCAATCCGAGGCGAAGCACCTCATGCAGTTGCCGCGGTTCGACTACCTCAACGACCGCAACACCGAATTCCGCAAACTGTGGAACGGGATCCTCACCGACGGCATCGCGGCCGGCGTGTTCCGAGAGGACCTCGACGTCGAACTCACCTACCGGTTCATCCGCGACACCGTCTGGGTGGCGGTGCGCTGGTACAACCCCGGCGGCACGCTGAGCGCGGACGACGTCGCGCAGCAGTACCTCGGGATCCTGCTGGACGGCATCGCAACCAAAAGGAGGAAACGTGGGTGAGGCGTATGTACTGGACGCGGTCCGGACCCCGGTCGGCAAACGCGGGGGAGCGCTGAGCGGCATCCATTCCGCCGACCTCGGCGCCCACGTCATCCAGGCCGTCGTCGAACGAGCGGGCGTCGAGGCCGACCTGGTCGACGACGTCATCCTCGGCTGCTGTGACACGCTCGGACCGCAGTCGGGGAACATCGCGCGCACGGCGTGGCTCGCGGCGGGTTTCGGGCACCACGTGCCGGGCGTGACGATCGACCGGCAGTGCGGTTCGAGCCAGCAGGCCGTGCATTTCGCCGCACAGGCGGTGCTGTCCGGGACGATGGACCTCGTTCTCGCCGGTGGCGTGCAGAACATGAGCGCCATCCCGATCAGCGCGGCGATGCTGGCCGGACGTGAGTACGGCTTCGAAGATCCGTTCTCCGGCTCGAAGGGCTGGCAGGAGCGGTACGGCAGCGTGGAGGTCTCGCAGTTCCGCAGTGCCGACATGATCGCCGAGCACTGGGACCTGACCCGCGAGGCGATGGAGGAGTTCGCCTTCCGCAGCCATCAGCGCGCGATCGCGGCCATCGACGAAGGCCGCTTCGCCGCCGAGATCACCCCGTTCGCCGGTGCCGCCCTGGACGAGGGGCCCAGGCGCGACACCAGCAGGGAACGGATGGCCGGGCTGAAACCGCTGAGCGAGGGTTCCCGGATCACCGCGGCCGTGGCCAGTCAGATCTCGGACGGTGCCAGCGCGGCACTCATCGCGTCGGAGAAGTTCGTCGAGGAACACGGGCTGACCCCGCGCGCCAGGATCCACCACCTTTCCGTGCGGGCGGCCGATCCGGTGTGGATGCTGACCGGGCCCATCCCGGCGACCGCGCACGCGCTGCGGAAGACCGGGCTGAGCATCGACGACATCGACCTGTTCGAGGTCAACGAAGCGTTCGCGAGTGTCGTCCTGGCGTGGATCGAGGAGACGGGCGCCGATCCGGACCGTGTCAACGTCAACGGCGGCGGGATCGCTCTCGGTCATCCCATCGGCGCGACCGGGACGAAACTGTTCGCGACCCTGCTGCACGAACTCGAGCGGCGGGGCGGCCGCTACGGGTTGCAGACGATGTGCGAGGGCGGCGGTACGGCGAACGTCACGATCATCGAGCGGCTTTGACTCCCCACACGGCGAGTGCCGACGCGCTGAACAGCGCGCCGAGCAGGCAGACGCCCGTCCAGCCGGCGACGGCGTAAACGGCGGTCGAGCCGATGGCGCCCAGGCCGCTGCCGACGGAGTAGAAGATCATGTACCCGCCGATCAACCTGCTTCCGGCGTCCGGCCGGAGCGGGTAGATCAGGGTCTGGCTCGTGACGTGCACGGCCTGGACGGCCAGGTCGAGCAGGATCGCGCCCACCACCAGCGCCCACAATGACGTGCGGGTGAAACCCAGCGGCACCCAGGAAAGCAGGAGCAGACCGAGCGCGAGCCCGGTCGTCCACCGCGCCCGGCCGCGATCGGCGAGCCGTCCTGCGGGTGCCGCCGCCAGCGCGCCCGCGGCCCCGGCCAGCCCGAACGCGCCGATGGCGGTATGCGACAGACCGTCCTCGCTGAGCGGCAAGGCGACCGAACTCCACAACGTGCCGAACGCGGCGAAGATCAGCAGCGCGAGTATGCCGCGTGTCCGGAAGACGGGCTCCTCGGCGAAAAGGGACAACGTGGACCGCAGCAACCGCCCGTAGCCCATGGCCTTTCCCGGGGCCGTGGCGGGAAGGACGCGATACAGCACGATCGCGATCACCACGGTCACACCCGCGGACACGACGTACACCGCGCGCCAGCCGGCGAGGTCGGCCAGCGCGCCGGACACCGTGCGCGCGAGCAGGATCCCGAGGACGACGCCGGTCGTCACGAGGCCGACCACGCGTCCGCGTTCGCCGGGTTCCGCCAGCGACGCGGCGAACGCGACCAGGAGCTGCGTGACCACCGCGAGCACGCCGATCGCCGCCATCCCGGCGAACAGCACCATCCCGGTCGGGGCGGTCGCGGCGACCAGTTCGGCGATCGCCAGCAGCGTCAGCAGGCCGGCGACGAGCCGCCGCCGGTCGAGCAGGTCACCGAGCGGGACCAGCAGGAACAGGCCCAGTCCGTAGCCGAACTGAGTGAGCGTGACGATGCCGCCCACGGTCGAGGACGCGATGCCGAGGTCGGTGCCCATGGTGACGAGCAACGGCTGGGCGAAGTAGATGGTGGCGACGGCCGTCCCGGCGGCCACGGCGAACAACAGGACGACACCGCGGTGCACAGATCCTCCAGATGGTTTCAACTTGCTACCACTCTGACGGTAGAGCACTGCGGTTGTAAGATGCAACCATGGTGAAGCGGACGACGTTCGACGAAGCCTCCTGCCCGGTGGCGCGCTCGGTCGACACGATCGGCGACTGGTGGTCACTCCTGATCGTGCGCGACGCCTTCGACGGCGTCCGCCGCTTCGGGGAGTTCCAGCGCAGCCTCGGTGTCGCGAAGAACATCCTGTCCGCCCGGCTGCGGGCGCTCGTCGGGCACGGAGTGCTCGACCTGGTCCCGGCCTCGGACGGGAGCACGTACAGCGAGTATGTCCTGACGCCGAAGGGGCGAGACCTGTTCCCGGTGATCGTCGCGCTGCGGCAATGGGGGGAGGCGCACTTCTTCGCCGAGGGGGAGCCGCGGTCGGAACTGGTGGACCGCGACGGCCGGCTTCCCTTGCGGGGGCTGGAGATTCACGCCTCCGACGGGCGTGTGGTCGGGCCGGACGACACGGTGGTCGTGAAGCCGCCGTCCTCGTGAGTGGGGCCCTCCCAGGTGAGTCAAGCCTGGAAGGGCCCCGACCGGATACGGGGAGCCCGGAGGGCGGTACCCGACGGAGCCCGAATCACCGTCGGTCCCGGTACCTCCCGGCGTCCCCAGGGGGTGGCGGTGGGTGCGGAGGCCCAGCTACCCACCGCCACCTGAGGGGACCGCGGCCGCCGCGCGCGGCCCCGGTCCGTTCACGCTCCCGGGTCACCCGGCGGGAACGCGAGCCCAGGGCATCCTTTCCAGTACGGGGACGGCCTCGGTCGGCGTCTCGGACAGGAAGTCCCGCTCGAAGGGAGCGAGAATGTCCTCGCCGATGGGTGTAGCCGCCAACGAGGGTTCGGCGGGCGCGGGGAACACCGGCTCGGGCACCGGCAGCCGCCGGTCGAGTTCGGCGGTCCAGTGGATCATCGCCTTCGGCCGGTCCCAGCCCGCCGCGCCGATCAGCCTGCCGTCGCGGACGAAACCGGTGACCCCGTCGGAAAGTTCGATCGTGTCCTTGCCCAGCGAAGGCATCCCGACGGTCTGCAGTCGCGCGTCGTAGAGGGACGACCAGGCGCGGGGGAGCGGCGTGTACGGCCGCGCGTTGCCGCGGCCCAGCATCAGGCTTTCCGCCGCCGCGCGCCCGGATTCGACGCCGTTCATCCAATGCTCGACCCGCCGCGGGGTCTCGTCGATCCGCAGGTTCGGCCATTTCGCGACGTCACCGGCGACCACGACGTCCTCCGCCCCGGTGGCGAACAGGGTCGCTTCGCACAGGACACCGTCGTCGATGGTCAGCTCCGACCCGCGCAGCCAGTCCACGGCCGGCACGCTGCCGATCGAAAGCACCACGCAACTGGCCACCAGGAACTGGTTGTTGGTCAAGTGCAGGCCGACCGTCTCCTTGGTGCTGATCCAGTTCCGCACCTCGGTGTTCATCGCCAGCTTGGCGCGATGGTGCTGATGCTCCTTGGTGAGCGCCGACGCGATCCGCTCCCCGAAGCGGTGCAAAGGCGCCTTCGCGTGACCGATGAGCGTGACGTCCCGGCCCATGTACCGCATCGACGCGGCGAACTCGTTCCCGATCAGGCCGCTGCCGATCACCACGACGGACTTGTTGCTGTTGCCCAAAGCCCTCCGGACGGCCAGTGAATCCTCCACTGTGCGCAGTACCCGGACCCGGGGATCGTGGCGCGGCGAGCCGGGCAGATGCCGGGGGTAGACGCCGGTCGCGATGATCAACCCGTCGTACCAAAGGGATTCCCCGCCGGGCAGATGCACCGTGCGTTCCTTGCTGTCCAGCCAGGTCGCGCGGGTGCCGAGCCGCCAGTGGACGTCCAGGTCGACGTAGGGCTCCAGGCTCGCGGCCACCGGTTTCACCCCGCCGGTGATGAGCTCCTTCGACACCATCGGCCGGTGGTACGGCTTCCGCGGCTCGTCGCCGACCAGCACGATCTCGCCGTCGAAACCGAGCTCCCGCAACCGTTCCGCGGAGCGGAGCCCGGCGACGCCCGCGCCGACGATGACGATCCGATCTCCGTCACTCATCGTCGTACGCCCCTTCTCCCTTGACTCTGATGGCTTGTTTCGGGCAGAGCCGCGCGGCGGAGATGGCCTGGTCCAGCCCGTCCCGGTCGACCATCCGGCGGATGCGGAGCTTGCCGTCCGGTCCGATCTTGAAGGTGGACGGCGCCTCCATCTCGCAGAAGCCGAAGATCTCGCACCGCTCGTTGTCGACGCTGACGCGGGTGCCACGCCGTATGCTTCCGAAGATCATTTTTCGTCTCTCCAAGTCTTCAGACCAGTTCTTCGACCAGGCCCAGCCGTTCCAGGTACCGGGTCGGCGTGAACCGCAGCGCGGTCAGCAGCACCACGGGGACCAGCAGGGTGATCCCGCCGAACCACAACAGGCCGAGATGTCCGTTGGCCATGGCGCCGAAGAACGAATGCAGCGCGGTGATCGCGACCGCCGGATAGGCGAGGCGGTGGATCCACAGAAAGCGCCGATAGGAACTGAACCGGCTGATCCCGCCGGTCAGCGCGACGGCGAGCATCACCTCGAGCCCGACGACGCCGAGCTCGTGCCGCGCCAGTGTGCCGGGCAGGAGCGGGATCGTGATCTGCGCCAGGGTGAAACCGTCGGGCAGGAACAGGAACGACATCGCGTGCACGACGCCGAACGACAGCGTCAGGATGCCGAGCACCATATGCGAGTTGCGCAGCGCCTTTCGCCCGGTCAGCGACTTGATCCAGCCGGTCGCGGTGAACACGCCCCAGCACAGGGTGAGGCACATGAAGCCGTACGAGATCCGGGCGGAGGTCTGCGCCATGCCCTTGATGCCGGGGTCGGTGTCCGCTTTCTGGGTCAGCACGATCACCACCTCGGACCACTGGTCATACATTGATCTCTCCTGGGGCACTGGGAACCGGATCCGGTTCGAGGGCGGCCGCGCGTTTGCGGGTCCGGGTGTTCTTGCTGCGCAGGGTCCGGATGGCGAAGAACAGTCCGCCGCCGAGCACCACCGCGAGCAGCAGGCCGAGCACGAGATCGCCGAAGCCGACGTCCATCGCGGCGTTGGCCGAATTCGACTGCGGCGCCGGGGCTTCCGGCATCAGCGACTGGTCGACGACGCCGGTGCTCTCCAGCAGGGTCATATGCCGCAGCACCGCCTGGTTGGCCGTGGTGGCGTAGTCGCGGACGACGTCGTTGCGGGTACCGGCCCTGACCTGCGCGATGATGGGGAACAGCACGCCGTGCGCGTACCGGAGCCGGTTGGCGAAGATCCGGTCGAACTCGGTGTCGTCGCGGGCGGCCTTCATCTCGCCGAGCCACGCGGACTGCTGATCCGACGGCTCGGCTGGCAGGGCGATGCCGAACCGGTCGGCGATGGCGTGCGTCGCGGTGTCGAGCCTGCCGTGGTCGATCATCAACGTCCGGCCGACTTCGCGGGTCCGCTTGCTCTTCCCGCGTTCCTGCGCCCACATCCCGGCGGGCATTTCCCACAGCCCGGCCAGTTTGACGTTGACGATCAGGTTCTTGTCCGCCGCGGAGAGGTCTTGGGCGTGCGCGTCGCCTACCGCGCCGAAAAGGCTCACCACGGCCGCGGTCAGCAGGACGATCAGCGGGCGGGCGAGTCTGGGGAGGTCAGATGCCGAGGTCATCGGCCTGCCAGGTCTCGGCGGTGAGCAGCACTTTCGTCCCGTCCGGTTTGGCGGGGAACCACGCGTCGTCGGCACCCTGCCCGCCGGTGTTGCCGGGCATCGCGTCCTTGGCGTTGCGGTAGAGCGGCCAGCCCGCGAGCGTGATCTGCTCGGTGCCGTCGTCCCTGGTCACGGTGCCGACCAAGGCACGATCGATCCCGGTCACCACGAGGTCGGCGCCCGCCTTGGCGGGAATCCAGGTCCGCGCACAGGTTTCGGTGCAATTCGACTTGGGCGGATTCACCGTGTCCTTGTCGTAGCGGTAAAGCGTGAAGCCGTTTGTGTCGGTGACGATCGGCCCGAGGTCGAACAGGGTCGCCGCCGTGACACCGGGGGCGGGTTCGGCCGCGGGGTCGGGCATTCCCGGGATCTGCGCCGTTCCGGCGGTGGAGGCCGCTCCCGGCGAGCCGTTCGGTCCCGCGGTACCGGTGGTGCAGGCGGCGGTCAGCGCGACCGCGGCCAGGATGTAGGGCAGGGGTATGACCGAGCGTGACACGGGGTTCACGGAAATCCTCCTGTCGGGGCAGAGGAGAACGCCATCACCGCGGGGAGATGGTGTGCAGGCAGCTTCAATTCCACTGTGGACAGTCAAGATCCACAGTGGATTCGGCGGTGCGGGGGACAGCGCCGGGTCGGGGTCTTCGGTAGGGGATACGGTCACGGGGAGAGAACGGTTCAAAAAACTTTCCCCCGCCCGGTGAGCCGGGCCGGAACGGTTTTGGTACTGGACTTATCGCCCCTGATCCCACAAAGATGTGCCGCGTGGGACGCCACTCTCGGATACTGCAACCAATGGTCGATCATGAACCCGCGTCGAACGGGCATGACGACCTCGTCAGGGCGTTGTACCAGGAGTTCGGATCGAGCCTGATGGCGTTCGTGCTGAAGCTGACCGGCCACGATCGTCAGTGGGCCGAGGACGTGGTCCAGGAGACGCTCATCAAGGCGTGGCGCAACGCCGGCAAACTCGACCGGCAGCCGGAAATGCTGCGCGCCTGGCTGTTCACCGTGGCCAGGCGCATCGTCATCGACGGCTGGCGGAGCCGGAGCGCCCGCCCTCAAGAGGTGGAGGAACTGGAGTCGGATTCGATCGGAGTACCGGACGAATCGGAGAAGACGCTCGCGGCCATGATCGTTTACGAGGCCCTGCGCAATCTTTCCCCGGAACAACGTGAAGCAGTCCAGCAGACCTACCTGCGTGACCGCACCGTGAACGAGGTCGCGGCGACGCTGGGGGTTCCGCCGGGTACGGTGAAATCGCGGATCCACCATGCTGTGCGCGCGTTGCGCAGGGCGCTGCAGGAGCGGGGGTGAGCGAGGTGTCCGGAGCGGTCCACACGGATATCGCCGCCTACGTGCTGGGCGTCCTGGGCGAGGAGGATCACGCCAGGTTCGAGGCACATCTGCTGGAGTGCCCCGACTGTCAGGTCGAGCTGGTGGAGATGTACCACCTGCCCGACATCCTGGACATGGTCAAGAAGAGCTGGCCCGACCCGCCCGTGAAGGGCCCGGGCCCCCGGGTGTTGCGGATGCTGCTCGCGGACGCCGCCAAGGCGGGCCGCCGGCGCAAGGTGATCCGGCTGGCGACGGCGGCCGCCGTGCTCGTGCTCGTCGTCGGCGGGCCGCTCACGGTTCTCTCGCTCACCGATCGTGAGCCGGTCACCACGCAAGCCGCGCCCTCCGTCGTGACGTCGGTGGTGCCGTCTCCGTTGTCGTCCCGTGAGCGCGAGGCGGGCCCGGACGGCGGCGCCGCCCCGTTCGGCTGGTCGGAAGCCGGCAACGCCGTCGCGGCCGAGGTCACGGTGCAGGAGAAGGAGTGGGGCAGCGCCGTCGAGCTCGAACTGCGCGGCCTCATCGGGCCGATGACCTGCCAGCTTTTCGCCTACTCCCACGGCGGAGAGGCCTACGTCGTCAACAACTGGAGCGTGCCGTCCAAGGGGTACGGCGTCCCCGGTTCCCCGGATCCCCTCGTCATCACCGGTTCGACGGCGTTGCAGAAGGCCGACATCGAACGGTTCGAGGTCCACAAGCGCGACGGCACCGTGCTGGCCGTCGTGCGCCGGTAGTCTTATAACGGAAAGATAACGGCCGGATCGCGTTTTGAACCGGATCCGCCTGGGGGCCGTATCTCCAGATAGCCGGATCTGAATCGGCGGGCGAACAGAAGGGTTCGCCGCGAATTCGGTTATTCCCGTATTCGACAAATGCGTGGCTCATGCCCGGGTGCGAGTGATCGGCGTGCCCGGAAACGAATGAGGTGAGCAGCCAATGGCACGAAATCAAGGGCGCCATCGTATCGCCCGCAGGACCAAGATCGCGACCGCGTTGCTGGGCCTGTCGATCGCGGTCGGCGGGCTGGTGGTGTCCACCACGACCGGCGACCCCGAGCGCGCCTCCGCGGACGAGGTGGACAGGTCGCAGTTCGTGGACATCACGAAGGTACGGCCGAACGTCGACGAGCCGAGGCCGGGCCGGAACGCGTCCACGGGTTCGTTCACCGTCGACTGCGGCAGGAACGAGAACGGGCATTTCAATCCCGACAACTTCATCGCGCAGCCGGGTATCCGCAACGGTGCCCAGCATCTGCACGATTACGTCGGAAACCTGTCCGCGAACGCGGATTCGGACAACGACAGCCTGCTGGGCGCCGGTACCACCTGCCGGAACGGTGACGAGTCGGCGTACTTCTGGCCGGTGGTGCGGATCGACACCGAAGAAGAAGGCGGGCGACAACAGAACCGCGACGGCGACCGGAATCGACAGCAAGACCGGAACAATCAGGACCAGAACAATCAGGACCAGAACAACCAGAACGACGAGCAGGAGCAGGCTCAGCTGGAAGAACCGAACGCGGACAACGAACTCGCCGGCAACGACGGTGAGATCCAGCGCCCCGCGGTCGTCGACATCACCTTCAAGGGCAACGCCAGGGAGAAGGTGAAGGAGATGCCGAAGTTCCTCCGGATCCTCTACGGTGACGCGAAAGTCAGCACGAACGGCCCCGCCAACGCGCGGGAGAGCTGGACGTGTACCGGCTTCGAGGACAGGATCATCAAGCAGTACCCGATCTGTCCCGAGGGCAGTGACGTCAAGCGGGTGCACACGTTCCCGAGCTGTCTCGACGGGAACGAAATCGACAGCGAGAACCACCGGGACCACATCAAATACCCCGACGAGAACGGCGAATGCGCCAACGGCCTGACCGCCGTCCCGGAGCTGACCATCTCACTGACCTACCGGATCCCGCGGCAGATCCAGGTCAACGGACAGTACAAAGTGGACTCGTTCCCGGAGGAGGACCACAACCCCTTCTCCGACCACGACGATTTCGCGAACGTGATGCCGGACCGGGTCATGGACCGCCTCGTCGACTGCGTCAACGAAGGCCGCAAGTGCCGCGAATGACGCCCTGAAGCGGAAGCAGGAACCTGCGAAGAGAAAGGAAGAATCTCCGGCCCGGCGGGTCCCCCCTACACCTCACCCACCCGCCGGGCCGGCCCTACTCGAAACCGATCGACACAACTGAAGAACGCTCCGCAAGCATTCACCTCGCCCTGCCGGCGGCTTCCCGAGGGAAGCTCGCCGGCAGGGCTCTTTCGGTAGGTTGGCGGCATGGGTGAGCAAAAGGACCGCATGCTGCGTGGCGAGCTGTACCGGGACAACGACCCCGAGCTGGTCGCGGATCGCAGGCGCGCGCAGGCCCTCGTCGACCGGTTCAACGGCACGGGCGCCGAGGAGACCGGTGAGCGGGACACGATTCTGCGTGAACTACTGGGAAAACTCGGTGAGGGTTCCTGGATCATGCCGCGGTTCCAGTGCGACTACGGCTACCTGATCGAGATCGGCGCCAACAGTTTCCTCAACTACGACGCCATCCTGCTCGACTGCGCGCCGATCAAGATCGGCTCGGACTGCTCCATCGGCCCGCGCTGCCAGCTGTTGACCGCGCTGCACCCGATGGAGGACCACGAGCTGCGGAGGCAGCGCTGGGAGTCGGCGGCGCCGATCACCATCGGCGACAACGTCTGGTTCGGCGGCGGCGTGATCGTGTGCGCCGGGGTGACCATCGGGGACGACGTGGTGGTGGGCGCGGGCAGTGTCGTCACACGTGATCTGCCGTCGAAGGTGTTCGCCGCGGGCAACCCCGCCCGCGTCATCCGGGCGCTCTAACGGTCCACGGGCGTGATCTTGGTGCGCCTGCTGTGCTCGAAGACCATCGACGTGCGCACGTCGGCCACTTCGGGACGTTCGGTCAGCTTGTCGATCACGAAGGCGTAGAGGGCGTCGTTGTCGGGGACCGCGACATGCAGGATGAAGTCTTCGGTCCCGGTGGTCACGTAGAGCCCGACGAGATCGGGCAGCGCGTTGACCCAGTTCCGGAAGCCCTCGATGTTCCGCCGCGAGGGCGGGCGCACCCGTACCGCGATGAGCGCCTGCACCCCGCGGCCGATCGAGGGCAGGTCCACGTCGAGCAGCGCGCCGCGGATCACGCCGCGTTCGCGCAGTCCTCGGGTGCGGTCCAGTGCGGTGGTCGGCGAAACGCCCACCGCGGCGGCCACCTCGCGGTTGGTCTTCCGTGCGTCCGACTGCAGTTGCGCCAGGATCGCCTTATCAAGTTCGTCCAACCGCGCCATCGCAGCCCTCTCGCCGTATTAAGTACGAACCCGGTGGACTGTACTCGTATGTCCTCCTAACTTGGCCTTGTTCATCCGTTGAAGTGAGCAGGAGACCAGCTGAATGTCCGAGTACGGTACGGCCATCGGATTCGCCCCCGAGGAGATCGACTTCACCGCGTCCACCCGGTCGGCCCGCTTGAAGTGGGTGATCGTGGTCAACAGCGAGCTGCCGCCCGGCCGCGCGGTCAACGCGGCGGTCTGCACGGCTGTCGCCACCGCACGGGGCGTCACCGGTCTCCTCGGCGACGAAGCGGTCGACGCCGGCGGCGAGCACTACACGGGTTTGCCCTGGGTCGGCTGCTCGATCCTGTCGGCCGACGCCGGGAAGCTGCGGGCCATCCGCGCCAAGGCCGCGGCCTCGCCGGGCTGCCACGTCGCCGACATGCCCGCCGTGGCCCAGCAGATCCGGGTCTACACCGATTTCCTCGCGACGATGAAGGAGATCCCGACCGAGGAGATGGACTACTGCGCGATCGGCATCGTCGGCCCGCGCAACCGGATCGACAAGCTGGTCGGGAAGCTGCCGCTGATGCCGTGACTCAGCCTTCGAGCAGACTCCGCAGTGCTTCGGCGAACTGGGCGGGGTTCCGCTGCGGCGCGAGATGCGCGCCGGGTACCTCGGTGAACGGCAATCCCAGCTCCAGCGCGAGGATTTTCGCAGGCTGGTAGTGGTAGTGCCCGCGGCTGCCGACACCGGCGACGGGGACGATCTCGGTCCTGCTCCTGCGCAGGGCGCGCAGATCGGGAAGATAGTCGAGGATCTCGGCCAACTCGCGGCCGAACAGCCGCTTCCAGTCCTCCTCGTTCGGCAGCCGGATCGCGCGCAGTTCGGGCAGCGCGGCACCGGCGATCCCGTCGGTGAACCGCTTGAACGCCCCCATCAGGTCACCCGCCTGGGCGAGCCGGACCTGCGCGTTGGCCTCGTCGAGCCAGCCGAGCGCGTCGGGCAGCAGCTGGATGGCGGGCGGTTCGTGCGCGACCAGCATCGTCGCCGCGTCGGGATAGCGGGCGACGAGGTCGAGGCCGATCATGGCGCCCGCGCTGGTCCCGAACACGCTCGCGGGCCCGCCCCCGACGTGCTGGAGCACCGCGTGGGCGTCGTCGGCCTGCTTCGGCACGCTGACCGGGCCGGTGCTGGTGTCCGTGCTGCGGAAGTGACCGCGCCGGTCGTAGGTGACGACGGTGTAGTCGTCCGCGAGCAGCTTCGTCATCGCCCGGAAGGTGTCCGCCGAGCCGAGCCCGCCCGCGATCAGGAGCAGAAGCGGCCCTTCACCGGTGCTGCGGACGTACAGCTCACCGTCCTCGACCGGACAACGACTCTCCGAGATCATGGCCGAAGTCAAGCACAGCGCGCCCGGCCGCTCACTCCGAGGCCAGCCGCCGCAGGATGCCGGTGGCGTCGGCGACGATCGTCTCGATCAGGTCGGCGACCGCGGGCAGGTCGTCGAGCAGGCCGACGACCTGCCCGGACGCCAGCACCCCGGCGCTCCGGTCGCCCTCGACCAGGCCGGCGCGCAGCAACATCGGCGTGTTGGCGGCCATCAGGACCTGCGACCACGTCCGGTCGCCGCCGCGTTTCATCCGCAGTCCTTCGGTGGCCAGGGAACGCCACGACAACCCGGTCAGCTTCCGGAACTTCGCGGCGTTGCGCGCGGCGCGGGCGAGCCCGCTCACCGGACCGGCGGACTCGAGCGCGTCGACCAGTTCCGTCCGGAGCACGCGATGCGGCATGCCGTCCACCTTGCGGGTGACGACGGTGCCGTTGAGGTCGCGGGCGAGGTACGCCTGCTTGATCTCGTCGGGGACGGTGCTTTCCCTCGTCAGGAGGAACCGGGTGCCCATGGCGACCCCGGCCGCCCCGTAGGCGAGCGCGGCGGCCAGCCCCCGGCCGTCGAAGAAGCCGCCCGCCGCGACCACCGGGATGTCGACCGCGTCCAGTACCGAGGGCAGCAGCAGCGTCGTCGCGACCCCGCCGGTGTGCCCGCCGCCCTCGCCACCCTGCACGATGACGGCGTCCGCGCCCCAGCCCGCGACCTTCTCCGCGTGCCTGGCCGCGCCGACCGAAGGGACGACGAGCACGCCGTTGTCCTTGAGCCGCGCGATCATGTCCTTCTTCGGCGCGAGCGCGAAGGACGCGACGCGGACTTCCTCGGTGATGAGCAGCTCGACCCGGCGTGCGGCATCGTCGGCGTCCGCGCGGAGGTTGACCCCGAACGGCTCCGCCGTGCGGCTCTTGACCTCCTTGATCGCCGCCGCCAGCTCGTCGTAGGTCATCGTCGCGGACGCGAGGATGCCGAGGCCGCCCGCCTCCGCCGTCGCGGACACCAGCCGCGGCCCGGCGACCCAGCCCATCCCGGTCTGCACGATCGGATGCTTGATGCCCGCCAGTTCGGTCAGCGCGGTCTTCATGACGGAACTTCCTTGTCCCGCAAGGACTTCGGATCCAGGCTGGTCCGGATCAGGAGCAGTTCGGACTCGGTCGGCGACCGGGTCTCCGTGACACCGTCGGTGATCAGCGGGAACGAAGTCGCTTCGACGACCTCGTCCACGGAAACCCCAGGATGTACGGAAAGCAGCCGTGGTGCGTGGTCTTCGCCGCCGAAGTCCAGGACCCCGAGGTTCGTGACGACCCGATGGACGTCGTGATACCGCAAGCCGGCTTCGCGCGCCCTGGCGTAGCCGACACCGGACACGACGTCGACCCGATCGACGAAGACCCGCTTGCCGTGCCTGGGAACCCAGTAGCTCGTGCGGTGGTTGGCCGTGTTGCCCGGCCCGCCCCGAACGCCGAGAAGTTGTTTCTTGGGCTGGGAATGCTCGCCGATCGCCGAGATGTTCTGGTTGCCCTCGCCGTCGATCTGGTTGGCGCCCATCACCACATGCCGCTTTCCGCGTGGCACCACGGTGTCGAGGACCTTGCGGAACGGCTGCCAGCCTTCGACGACGGCGTCCGGGGTCATCAGGTACGCCTCGCCGTCGGACAGCAGGATGTCCGGCTCGAACGTCAGCCTGGCGAGGCGCGCGCCCAGCGACGGGATGAAACCCATGGGGCTCACCACGATTTCGCCGTCACCGCGGAACAGTTCGGCACAGGCCACGACGGCCACTTCGGCACGGCTGATGTCACTCACGCGGACTCCCCGAATTCGGCGACGGCCTTCTGATAGTGCGCTTCGTCCCCGGACAGGAACCTGTCGACGAATCCCGGCCACGCGTCGAGGTCCTTGGCCGATTCGGCGTAGTGGCGCTGGAAACGTTCGTCGCGGCCGTAGTCCGGGACGGCGGTGGTGAAATGCGCGCCGTTCGGTGTTTCGGCCACCCCGGTGACGAGCATCCGGCTCAGCAGCAGGCTCTGCACCGGACCCGCTTCGGTGAGCTCGGCCGTCTCGACGATCTTTTCCGTGGATACGTAACACTTGTCGGCGGCGAGCGCGAACAGCTCGTCGAAGTACGGATCCGGTCCGAGATACTGCGCGTTGCCCCGGGCGTCGGCGCGGTTGAGGTGGACGAAGGCGGCGTCGAGCCTGAGCGCGGGCACGGCCAGCAGCTCTTCGGCGTCGTCGTACGGCGAACGGACGGTGCGCAACGACGGGTTCAGGTCCAGCACGCCGGAGCCGAGGCCAGCCCGCGTCGGCAGGAAGGGAAGTCGTTGCGCGGCAGCGGAAAGCCCGGTGCCGAAAACGCCTTCGTCGTATTCCGTGACGGTGATCGCCGCGGATTCCCGCGCCCGGGAGAACCACGGGTCATAGGGGATCGAGTCGAGCGTGACGAAGCCGAAGACGAGATGTTCGATCTTGCCCGCCGACGCCAGCAATCCGACGTCGGGACCGCCGTAGGAGACCACGGTGAGATCCTTGACCGGCGAGCGCAGGATCGCGCGCACCAGCGCCATGGGCTTGCGCCGCGAGCCCCAGCCGCCGATCCCGATCGTCATGCCGTCCTCGAGTTCGGCGGCGATCTCGTCCGGCGTCATCCGCTTGTCGGCCATCACTTCCCCTTACCGTCCAGGAATTCCTGGCGCGCGCCGTCCGAGACGCCCGCCAGGTTGAGTTCGAAGGTGAATCCCTGCTCGAAGCGGTAGCTGCGGTGCACGGGCTGGACGTCTATGCCGTTGATGGCCTGTTTCGCGGCGCGGATGACGCGGGTGTCCTTCGCCGCGATCTGCCGCGCGACGCCGAGCGCGGTCTCGTCGAGTTCCTCTCGCGGGACGACGGCGTAGACCGAGCCGTGGTGGTGCAACTGGGCCGCGGTGATCGTGGAGGCCGTGTAGTACAAGGCCCGCATCAGATGCTGGGGGACCAGTCGCGCGAGATGGGTCGCCGCGCCGAGTGCGCCGCGATCGACCTCGGGGAGCCCGAAGGTCGCGTCCTCACTGGCGATCACCACGTCCGCGTTGCCGACCAGGCCGACCCCGCCGCCGAGGCAGAAACCCCGCACCGCGGCGATCACCGGGACCGCGCAGTCGTACACCGCGGAGAACGCCGCCGCGCAGCCCTCGTTCGCGCCGATCAGTGCGCCGTATCCCGGATCGCGCTGGATCTCCTTGATGTCGACCCCCGCGTTGAACCCGCGGCCCTCCGCGCGCAGCACCACCACGTGGGTCGACCGATCGCGTCCGGCTTCGGTGACGGCGGACGCGAGGGCGAACCATCCCTTCACGCTCAGCGCGTTCACCGGGGGCTCGTCGACCGTGACCACGGCGATGCCGGGCTCCGGTGAGTGGGTGGAAACGGTCATCTTGCACCCTTCGCCGCTACCAAACCTAGCACTTGCTTGGTACGTTAGCAGGACGTCCGGCCCGGGTACAGCGACCGTGAAGGAGGCCCGGCATGGCACTCGAACTCCGGCTCGACGGCGCCGTGGTGCTGGTGACCGGTGGGGTACGCGGCGTCGGCGCCGGTGTCACCAGGACTTTTCTGCGCGCCGGCGCCGAAGTCGTCACCTGCGCCCGCACCGAACCAGAGCGGCCGGTCTGCGCCGGGGACAAGGCGTCGACCTTCATCTCCTGCGACGTCCGCGACCCAAAAGAGGTCGACGCGCTCGTCGAAGAGGTCGTCCGGCGGCACGGCAGGCTCGACGTCGTGGTCAACAACGCGGGCGGCGCGCCGTACGCCGAGGCGGCGAACGCGTCGCCGCGGTTCCACGAGAAGATCGTCGCGCTGAACCTGCTGGCACCGCTGACCGTCGCCCGTGCGGCGAACGCCGTCATGCAGGAGCAGGAAAGCGGCGGTGTCATCGTGAACATCAGCAGTGTCAGCGCGACGAGACCATCACCGGGGACCGCGTCCTACGGTGCGGCGAAAGCGGGCCTGGACAACCTGACCGCGTCGCTCGCCGTCGAATGGGCGCCGAAGGTGCGGGTCAACGGTCTCGACGTCGGCATGGTGCGGACGGAGCACTCGCATCTGCACTACGGCGACGAGGCGGGAATCGAGGCCGTCGGCGCGACCGTCCCGTTAGGACGGTTGGCGGATCCGGACGAGATCGGTTCCTGCGCGGTGTTCCTGGCGTCCCCGCTGGCCTCCTATGTCAGCGGAGCCTGCCTGACCGTCCACGGCGGGGGAGAGGTGCCTGCCTTCCTCGCCGCTTCCAATTCCTTGGTGAAAGAACGAAAGGAGCCGGTGTGAGCGGGATCGCCGACGGCCGGATCGTGGTGGTGACCGGAGCCGGTCGCGGTATCGGACGGGCGCACGCGCTCGCGTTCGCCGCCGAGGGCGCGCGGGTGGTGGTGAACGATCTCGGCGCCGGGATCGACGGGAGCGGCGGTTCGGCGGGGCCCGCGCAGGACGTCGTCGACGAGATCGAGGCGCTCGGCGGCAAAGCGGTGGCGAACACCGACGACATCGCCTCCTGGGACGGCGCCGCGGCACTGGTGCGGACGGCCGTCGAGACCTTCGGCGGACTGGACGTCCTGGTCAACAACGCGGGTTTCCTGCGCGACCGGATGCTGGTCAACCTCGGCGAGGACGAATGGGACGCCGTCATCCGCGTCCACCTGAAGGGGCATTTCGCACCGACGCGGCACGCCGCCGAGTACTGGCGAGCCGAGGCGAAGGCGGGCCGGACACGGGTGGCGCGGGTGATCAACACCAGTTCCGGGGCCGGCCTGCTCGGCAGCGTCGGACAGGGGAACTACGCGGCCGCGAAATCCGGCATCCTGGGTCTCACGCTGGTCGCGGCGACCGAATTCGCGCGCTACGGCGTCACCGTGAACGCGATCGCCCCGGCCGCCCGCACCCGGATGACCGAAGTGGCCTTCGCCGACGACATGGCCGCGCCGGAGGACGGTTTCGACGCCATGGCACCGGAAAACGTGTCGCCGCTGGTGGTATGGCTCGGCAGCGAGGAGTCGTCCGGGGTCACCGGCCGGGTGTTCGAGGTCGACGGCGGACGCGTCTCGATCGCGCAGGGCTGGCGGCACGGCACGGTGCGGGACAAGGGTTCCCGGTGGTCACCTGCCGAACTCGGTCCCGTCGTGGCGGAGCTGCTGGCGGAGGGTCCTGTGCCCGAACCCGTTTACGGCGCTTAGTTCTTCGGTGCTGTCTCGTGAGTGCCGCACTCACGTGATCGAAGCCGGAACTCGCGTGATCAGAGGCGGAACACCCGAGTGCGGCGTCCAATCACGCGAGTCACGTCTCTGATCACGCGAGTCACGCCTTCGCTTACGAGGCGTCTCGCGTCAGGTCCCGGATCTCGGGCCACGGCCGGAACCCGCCCGATTTGTAGGTTGTCACGGCGGCGACGTTGGAACTGGGCGTGTTCACGGTCGCGCTCGACGAACCGAGCTCCTGGAGCGCGGCCGCCGCGGCGAGGGTGATCGCCCGGCCGTACCCGTGGCCTCGCTGGTCCCGGTGCACGCCCATCGGTTCGAGCAACCCGGGACTGCCGGGACCGGCCGACCACACGGCCACCGCCGCGACGGCGTCGCCTCGGTCGTCATAGCCGAGCAGGCACCGGGCATCGGCGTACGGCGCTCCGGCCGTCATCGTCCGCCACTTTTCGGCAGTGAACGTCGATCCGTCGAACGCCGCCCCGATCACGCCGGCCCACACGGGCGCCAGCTCTGCTCCGACCGTCTCGATCCGCAGGTCCGGGGCCTTCACCGGCTCGGTGAGGTCGAGGCTCAGCGGTGTCCACGGCTCCTCCTCGTCGACGTGCCAGCCCTGTCCGGGCAGTACGTCATGGAGCAGCGCGTCCATCGGCGCCTCGACGAAGACCTTTCCCGCGGGCAGGACACCACGCTCGGGGGTGGCCACGTCTTCGGCCAGCCGTCGCGCCAATTCCTCGTCCCGGCGGACGTCCGGCGCGGTCGTGAGCCGCAGGAGGTCGGCTCCGTCGAGGAACCCGACGGCGAGGATCCGGCCGTCCCGGCGCCAGATCCGGACCGTCTCGGCCGTCGCGGCCGCCCCGTTACGCCAGAACCAGCCGAGGTCACCGGGATGCAGTTGCCACGCCACCCCATCGGACTGCCACTCCCGCAACGCGGCCACGGCCTCGTTCAGTCCGGCGGGTCCCGGCTTCTCCAAGCTGATCAGCATCTCGTGATCACACACCATGCCACGGGGAGCCGCATCTGGTTTTAGGCGGGGCAAGATGGGGGAGTGAAGTCACTTCAGCGCCGTCTCTGGGAAGCGGTCGAGCCGCTGCACGCCGTCGTCTACTTCGCCCCCGAGACCGCGGCCGCGGCCAAGGCGGCAGGCCTGCCCGGCTGGTGGATGGGCTATTTCGCGGGCCGGGTCGCGCCGCTGGGGCCGCTTCCGGAAGCACCCGCGACCGCGATGCTCTTCGGGTTCGCCCCGAGGATGGTCGCGCGATCCCTGCCGGACGCTTGGAAGTACGCCGATCCGGCCATCGTCCTCCGGAGCCGGATGGACGCCGTCGAAGAAGCCCTGAACCGTATCTTGCCCGCCGACGCGCCTTTCGGGGAACTCGCCGATCTGCTCGAACAAGCCGTCGCAGGCTGCGATTACGCGGCCAGGCCGCTGGCCGCCGCCTGGTCCTCGGTCGCCAGGCCCGCGACGCCGGCGGGCCGGGTCTGGCTCGCGGCGACGGTGCTGCGCGAGCATCGCGGGGACGGTCACGTGCTTTCCGCCGTCGCCGCCGGGCTGCGCGGGCTCGACACGACACTGACCCACATCGGCAGTGGGGCGGTGACCCGCGACGTCATCCAGATCAACCGTGGCTGGTCCGACGACGAGTGGGACGCGAGCGTCGCGCGGCTGTCCGGACGGGGAATCCTCGACGGCGATCTCCGCCTCACCGACCCGGGAATCGCGCTGCGCCAACGGATCGAGGACGAGACCGACCGCCTCGCCACCGGTCCGCTCGACGCCTTGGGGGAGGACGGGGCGGCCGAGGTCATGCGGATCGCCGTCCCGCTGAGCCGCCGGATCTTCGACACCGGCGCGATCCCGCTGCCGAACCCGATGGGGGCGCCGCGGCCCTGACCGCTCGAAACTGTCGGACCCCGGTGGGACGCTGGTGCGCATGGCGACGTGGCAGCAGTTCAGTGAAGAGGCACCCGTGGTGGCGGCCAAGGTCAAAGAGCGGTTCACCGCGGCGAAGTCGCATGTGCTGGCGACGGTCCGGCGGGACGGTTCGCCCCGGGTCAGTGGCAGTGAAGTCGATTTCCGTGAGCAGGATCTGCTGATCGGTTCGATGATCGGCGCGATGAAGGCGAAGGATCTGCGGCATGACGGCAGGTTCGCGATCCACGCCGCCTCGGCGATCGACGAGGGCGGCGCGGACGCGAAGGTGTCGGGAAAGGCCGTCGAGATCACCGATCCGGCGGAGGTCGCCCGCCTGCAGGGCGACGACGGAGAGGCGCACGTCTTCCGGCTCGACCTCACCGAGGTGGTGCTGACCTGGGTCGAGGGCAACACCATCTATTTCGACTTCTGGAAGGAGGGCCAGGGGCTCAAAAGGCTCGCGAGGCCGGACAACGGTCCGGTGGTCGAAGTCGCCTTGGGCTAGACGCTAGATCCGTTCGATGATCGTGCCGGTGGAAAGCGCGCCTCCGGCGCACATCGTCACCAGCGCGGTGCTCGCGTCGCGGCGTTCCAGTTCGTGCAACGCCGTGGTCAGCAGGCGGGCGCCGGTGCTGCCGACGGGATGCCCGAGCGCGATCGCGCCGCCGTTCACGTTGACCTTGGCCTCGTCGGGCCGGTGCACCCGTTGCCACGACAACACGACCGATGCGAACGCCTCGTTGACTTCGAAGAGGTCGAGGTCGCCGATCGTCATCCCCGCCTTGGCGAGGACGCGTTCGGTCGCCTGCACGGGGCCGTCGAGGTGGTAGTACGGCTCCGCGCCGACCAACGCCTGCGAGACGATCCGCGCTCGCGGCTTGAGGCCCAGTGCCTTGGCCCGGTCCGAGTCCATCAGGAGGAGCGCCGCGGCGCCGTCGGAGATCTGCGACGACGTCCCGGCCGTGTGCACGCCGCCGTCGAGGACGGGCTTGAGCTTGGACAGGCCTTCGACGGTCGTCTCGCGAAGCCCTTGGTCGCGCGACACCAGCCGGGTCTCGCCGGTCGGCGTGCCGTCCTCGCCGAGCACGGGTGCCTTCACCGCGGCGACCTCGCGATCGAAATGCCTTGCGGCCCACGCGGCGGCGGCTTTGGCCTGCGAGTCGTTCCCGAACCGGTCGACGTCGGGGCGGGTGATCCCGCGGCGCTGGGCGATGCGCTCGGCCGCGCCGAACTGGTTCGGCATGTCGATCGACCACGACTGGGGCCTCGGCGTGCCGATGCCCTCGCCGCGGTTCGCGCCCAGCGGGACCCGGCTCATCGCCTCGACGCCGCACGAGACGCCGGCGTCGATCGCGCCCGCCGCGATGAGCCCGGCGATCAGATGCGTCGCCTGCTGCGCCGAGCCGCACTGGGCGTCGATGGTGGTCGCGCCCGTGGTCTCCGGGAGCCCGGCGTGCAGCCACGCCGTGCGCGTGACGTTGCCCGCCTGCTCGCCTGCCTGGGTCACGGCACCGCCGATCACCTGTTCGACCAGCGCGGGATCCAGTCCCGCGCGGTCGAGCAGGGCGCGCTGCGCCGCGCCGAGGATCTCGGCGGCGTGCAGCCCCGCCAGGTGCCCCCTGCGCTTGCCGATAGGGGTGCGGACCGCCTCGACGATCACCGGACTACCCACGTTCGCCTCCTGGGAAACACTGTTCACTACCCAGAAAAGTAGAACACGTTCTTGATTTGGGCAAGCTGCCCCAGGGTTGGCCGGATTTTGATCACTGGTCGTCGTTTTCGCTTCTTGCAGGGGTCGCAAGATCAACGCGAGTCGAGTAAACGGGTTTCACTGAAACTCTTCACTTGGTAAACGCCGTATGCTTCAATCGGGTCTAGAACGTGTTTCATTGGCGAACCGCGTAGGAGGTAGCCCGTGGCCGCTCCCCTGATCCCCGCCGGTTTCGATTTCACCGATCCGGATCTGTACGCCACCAGACTGCCTCTGGAGGAGTTCGCCGAACTCCGCCGTACGGCGCCGGTCTGGTGGAACCCTCAGCCGCACAACACCGCGGGCTTCCGCGATGACGGCTACTGGGTGGTCAGCCGGCTCGATGACGTCAAGGCGGTGTCGAGGGACAGCGAGCTGTTCTCCTCCCGGGAGAAGACCGCGATCATCCGGTTCGACGAGAACATGACCGACGACAGCCTCGAAGCCAACCGTCTGGTCCTGCTCAACATGGACGCCCCACAGCACACGAAGCTGCGCCGGATCGTGTCGAAGGGCTTCACGCCGAGGTCGATCGCGAAGCTGGAGGACACCCTGCGCGATCGCGCCGAGCGGATCGTCAGCGAGGCCAAGAAGAAGGGCTCCGGCGATTTCGTCGTCGACGTCGCGTGCGAACTTCCCTTGCAGGCCATCGCCGAACTGATCGGCATCCCGCAGGAAGATCGCCTGAAGATCTTCGACTGGTCGAACCAGATGGTCTCTTACGACGACCCCGAGTACGAGGTAGAGCCGCTCGCCGCGTCCGCGGAGATCGTCGGCTACGCCTGGAACATGGCCGAAGAACGCCGCAAATGCCCGATGGACGACATCGTCACGAAGCTGGTGCAGGCCGATGTCGACGGCGAATCGCTGGCGTCGGACGAGTTCGGCTTCTTCGTCATCCTGCTCGCCGTCGCGGGCAACGAGACCACTCGCAACGCGATCACCCACGGGATGAAGGCGTTCCTCGATCACCCCGATCAGTGGGAGCTGTACAAGAAGGAGCGCCCGAAGACCGCACCGGACGAGATCGTCCGCTGGGCCACCCCGGTGGTCGCCTTCCAGCGCACCGCGACCCGGGACACCGAACTCGGCGGACAGCACATCCGCAAGGGCGACCGGGTGGGGATGTTCTACAGTTCCGCGAACTTCGACCCGGACCACTTCGACCAGCCGGAGAAGTTCGACATCCTCCGCGAGGACAACCCGCACGTCGGTTTCGGCGGCACGGGTTCGCACTATTGCATCGGCGCCAACCTCGCGCGCCTGGAGATCGATCTGATCTTCAACGCCATCGCCGACGTCATGCCGAACATCACCGAACTCGCCCCGCCCGACAGGCTCCGGTCGAGCTGGCTCAACGGGATCAAGCACTACCAGGTCCGCTACGCCTGATGCCGTGGGGCACCATGGGGCCATGGGTCCCCACGTGCAGGTCGACGTCGAGATGTCCTTCCGGGTCACGAAACCCGGCTCCGCCGCGTTCGTGATCGCGCTCGCCGGTGGGGCCGGGCAAGAGGAGTTCGGCTATCCCGCGCCGCCGCGCCAGGTGGCGTTCGAACACGGGACCAGGGCCCAGGTCGTCGATCTGCCGCCCGGTGAACACGTCGTGCGATACCGGGCCGGGCACACTCTCGGCCCGGTCGACGCCGAGCCCGCCGGCATGGACGACGTCATCCGTTACACCAGGCCCAGCCGGTACTGCCCCTCGGACCGGATGGGCGGGCTCGCGCTGTCCCGCTTCGGCGGTCTGCCCGACACGCGCACCCAGGTGGAGGCGATCGTCCGGCACGTACGCGAGCACCTGTCCTATGTGGTCGGTTCCGGTTCGCCGACCGACGACGCCGTCGACACCTACCTCGCCGGGGAAGGGGTTTGCCGCGACTACGCGCACGTCTGCATCTCGCTGTGCCGTGTGCTGGACATCCCCGCCCGGTTCGCCGCCGTCTACGCGCCCGGACTGTCCCCAATGGACTTCCACGCCGTGTTCGAGGCCGCGATCGACGGCCGCTGGTACGTGTTCGACGCCACCGGCCTCGCGCCGAGGCAGAGCCTCTGCCGGATCGCCACCGGACGGGACGCCGCCGACACCGCGTTCCTCTCCACCCTCGGCTGTGAGCTGGACTTTCTCGGCAACACCGTGCTGGCGACCGCGGGCCCGTCGCTGCCGGAGGACGACGGCTCGCGGCTCGTCGCGCTCGCTTGATCGCGTGTTGCCCACGACCCGTGACCTCGCTGAGTGTCTGTCGGTGAACCCGCGTCCGCGATCGACGTCGGCAGGGCACGCCTGGGTGGTCACGTCACGATGGGTGAACGGGTGCCCTGCCACCGCGATAGCGGGGCCTTCGGCCGGGCGGGTCCACGCGTTTGGCCGCTTTGCGGGTGAGTCTCCAGCTTCGCCAACAGGCTCTGAGGTAGACATTGGCGTGTGAGGGAGAAGCAAGCACCGACGACATGGAAGCGGCTGCGTGCGCGCTACCGCTGGCTGGACCACGTGGCGCGGGCGGTGAACCGCTACATCGAGTACGCCGGTTACCACTACGTCGCGTCGATCACCTACTTCAGCCTGTTCTCTCTGGTGCCCATCCTCATGGTCGCGGTGTCGGTGGCGGGCTTCGTGCTGGCGAGCCAGCCGCAGCTGATCGAATCGATGCTGAACGCGATCACCGGCACGCTGCCCGGCGGCCTCGGTGACAAGGCGGGGGAGCTGCTCACCGGGTTCGTCGAGCAGCGCACCAGCGTCGGTGTCATCGGTCTGATCATCGGGTTGTACTCCGGCTGGAACTGGATGAACTCGCTACGCGACGCCCTCACCGCGATGTGGGGCCAGAACCGGTCGGATCTCCCGCTGCTGCGCACGATCGCCGCGGACCTGCTCGCGC
Source organism: Amycolatopsis sp. NPDC049868 (assembly GCF_044461365.1). Classification (NCBI taxonomy): domain Bacteria; kingdom Bacillati; phylum Actinomycetota; class Actinomycetes; order Pseudonocardiales; family Pseudonocardiaceae; genus Amycolatopsis; species Amycolatopsis sp. NPDC049868. The sequence continues at coordinate 295,388 of NZ_JBITKV010000010.1, forward strand.
TGCTCGGTCTCGCGAGCGCGCTCCTGGTCTCCTTCGCCATCACCATCTCCGGGTCCGCGCTCGGCCGGTATCTGCTGGGGCTGGCCGGGGTGGACGACACCGCCTGGGGCCACAACGTGCTGTCGGCGATCTCGATTCCCTTGGCGCTGCTGGCGAACTGGCTCGTGTTCCTCTGGGTGCTCACCCGCTTGCCGCGGAAACCGGTCGGCGTCCGCAGCGCGATGCGCGGCGCGGTCGCGCTGGCGCTGGGCTTCGAACTGCTGAAGCAGGCCGGTGGGATCTACCTGCGCTTGATCGGGAACTCGCCGACCGGGGTCGCGTTCGGCTCCATCATCGGTCTGATCTTCTTCATCTCACTGGTGGCGCGGATGCTGGTGTTCGTCACGGCCTGGACGGCGACCGCGCGCGACGCCCCGCCGGACCCGGTGCGGCCGCCGCCGCCCGTGGTGGTCCGGCCCGTCGTCGCGGCGCCCGATCGGCACGGGCTCAAGCCGGTACTGGTGGGCGCGGTGACCGGGGTGCTCGCGACACTGGCCGCGCAACGCCTCCGGCCCCGCCGTCGTCCTTGACCCGAAGGAGGGTTCGATGCCGGGTTCGAGGTCCAGCCGTGTCAGGAAAGGGTCGTTCAGGACGAAAAACGTCATGAAAGACCCTTTCCTGACATCGGACGGCCGGACAGCTCAGGAACCGGGCTTGGCCGACCCCACCACCCACATCGAAAAGAACTGCGAACCGCCGCCGTACGCGTGCCCGAGCGCGATCCGCGCGCCGTCGACCTGGTAGTCCCCGGCCCGGCCCATCACCTGTTTGGCCGCTTCGGAGAACCGGAGCATCCCGGACGCGCCGATCGGGTTCGACGAGAGCACACCGCCCGAAGGGTTGATCGGCAGGCGCCCGCCGAGCGCGGTCTCGCCCGCCTCGGTGAGTTTCCAGCCCTGGCCCTCGTCGGTGAATCCCAGGTTCTCCAGCCACATCGGCTCGAACCACGAGAACGGCACGTAGATCTCGGCAGCGTCCACTTCGGACAGTGGGTCGGTGATACCGGCGTCCCGCCACAACGCGGCCGCGGCGTCCCGGCCGGCCTGGGGGTTGACCTGGTCGCGTCCGGCGAACGTGGTCGGCTCGGTGCGCATCGCGGTCGCGTGGATCCACGCGGCGCCACCGGGTACGGCGTCTCCCGACGCCTCGTCACCGATCACCATCGCGCACGCACCGTCCGAAGACGGGCAGGTCTCGTCGTAGCGGATCGGATCCCACAGCATCTGCGACGCCTGGACCGACTCCACCGTGATGTCGGACTGCCGCAGGTGGGCGTAGGGATTGAGGGCCCCGTTGCGGCGGTCTTTGGCCGCGACGATCGCACCGACATGGTCGGGCGCGCCGGATCGCCGGATGTAGGACCGCACGTGCGGCGCGAAGTAGCCGCCGGCACCGGCGCCCACCGGCATCTGGAACGGCGGCAGGATCGACAGGCCCCACATCGCGTTCGACTCGGACTGCTTCTCGAAAGCCACGGTCAGCACCCGTTTGTGCACGCCCGCCTGCACCAGCGACGCCGCCACGAGCGCGGTCGACCCGCCGACCGAACCCGCGGTGTGCACGCGCAGCAACGGTTTCCCGGTCGCGCCGAGTGAGTCGGCGAGGAACAGTTCGGGCATCATCACGCCCTCGAACAGATCCGGTGCCTTGCCGAGGACGACCGCGTCGATGTCGTCCCAGCCGGTCCCCGCGTCGAGCATCGCCCGGTCGATGGCTTCCCGGAGCAGGCCGGGCATGGACACGTCGGTGCGTTTGGCCTTGTGGTGGGTCTGGCCGGTTCCCAGTACGGCCGCGAGGTGCTTCACGAGAGGACCTCCAAGGTCGCGACCAGGTTCTGCTGGAGGACGGGGCCGCTGGTCGCGTGGGCGAGGGTCTTGCGCGCGCTGCCGTCGAGGATGCGGTTCGCCGCCTCGCCGATCCGCGCCAGCCCCGCCGAGAACATCGGATTGCCGGTCAGCACACCACCGGAGGGGTTGATCCGCACCTGGTCGCCGAGACCCAGCGCGTCGCGCAGGATCAATTCCTGATGGGTGAACGGAGCGTGCAGCTCGGCGAGCTCGACGCCGTCGAGGTCGAGCGCACGCCCGGCGGCCGCCGTCGAAGGTGACTTGGTGAGATCCCGGACGCCGAGCGCGGGGGAGTCGACCCGGTGCTCGATCCCGGTGATCACCGCGGGGCTGTCGACGAGGTCCGCCGCCCGTTCGGCCGAGGCGAGCACGAGGACGGCGGCGCCGTCGGTGACGGGGGCGATGTCGTGGGCCCGCAAGGGATCCGCGAAGTACGGTGCGTCGAGAAGCTCCGCGACCTCGACCGTTCCGGAGACCTGTGCGGCGGGATTGCCCGCGGCGTCGGCGCGGCTGCGCGCGGCGACCTCGGCGAGGTCCTTTTCCGACCACAGCCCGGATTCGAGACCCAGCCGCGCCTGGATCCCGGCGATGCTCACCGAGTCCGGCCACAACGGCGCGACGACGTAGGGATCCATCTGCAGGGCGAGCACCCGCCGCAACTGCCCGGCCGACGATTTGCCGAAGCCGTAGACCAGCGCGGTGTCGACCTCGCCCATCCGGATCTTCAGCCACGCCTCGTACAACGCCCAGGCGGCGTCCATCTCGACATGCGACTCGTGGATCGGCGGAAAGGCGCCGATGGCGTCTACCGCGGCGATGAACGAGAACGCGCGGCCGGCGAGGTAGTCCGAGGAACCCGAGCACCAGAACCCGATGTCCTCTTTGGACAGACCGGTCCGCTCGAAGACCTCGGCGAAGATCGGCACCAGCATTTCCACGCCGTTGGTGGTGCCCGGGGTGCTGCGGACGTTGGGGGCCTGCGCGAAGCCCACGACTGCTACATCTGGCACGGTGGTCCTCACAGATGGTGGGCGAAGGATTCGTACGGCGCGTCGGGCTCGCCGGTCGGTTCGAAATGGCCGATGTTCTCCAGCGACGTCCACCATTCGTCCCGCGGTTTCCACGCGGCCCGGACCCGCATGCCCATCCGGACGTCGGCCGCGTCGCAGCCGAGGACCAGGTGCAGGAACGCGATGTCCGCGCCGTCGAGCAGGATGTACGCGGCCACGTACGGCGGTTTGATCTTCTGGCCGAGGAACGGCACGTTCACGATGCAGAACGTGGTGACGATGCCGGTGTCGGGCAGTTCGACCTCGTCGGTGGTCGGGACACCGTCGGTCGGGCACGCGCCGCGCGGCGGGATGTAGACCTTCCCGCACGACGGGCAGCGCTGGCCGATCAGCTTCCCCTCCGCGAGCCCGCGCAGGTAGCGGCTTTCCTCCGGTGACGCGGAATGTTCGTAGCGCAGGTGGATCGGCGTGATCACCACGCTGACCGGTGCGCCCTCGTCGCGTTTCGCGACCGGGGGAGGCGCCTCCGTGGTTTCGGTGTCGGGCCCGTCGGCGGGCACGAAATAGGCGATGTCGCGGATGTGCCCGACGGTCTCGTCCGCCCAGCGGATCCGGACCCGCTGTCCGGTGTGGACATTCGAAGGGGAACCGGCGTCGACGGCGTGCAGCATCGAGGTGTCGGCGCCGTCGAGCCGGATCAACGCCCACGCGAACGGCCGCGACAACGGCTGACCGTCGACGGGTTCGGCGATCCAGGACCAGGAGACGATCTCGCCCTCGGAAGCCACCGGAACGAACTCGGACAAGGCTTCGGCGGTGACGGGGTCGTATTCCAGCGGGGGCACGTGGACGCGGCCGTCGCTGCCCCGGACGCCTTCGACGCGGCGTTCGCGCAGGACGTTGACGAACCGGCCGAGTACCGGGCCGACCGAACGCGTGTAGTCGAAGCCCACGTTGAGCGGGGCCGACAGCGGGAGTTCAGGTGCGCTCACATCCTGAGTGAAACATGTTCTCGATTTATGGGCAAGATCGGCCATCTGGGCTTGACTGGCGGTTGCTCTTGAGTGGAACGCGTTCTAGATTCGCGGTATGTCGACTGCTACCGGGACACTTGGGGTCTGGAACATCGCCGCGCAGGAGCCGGAGCGGGTCGCGCTCGTCGATCCGGACGGCCGCTCGATCGGCTACGGGGACCTCGCCGCGAAAGCGAACGCGTACGCCCGCGGGCTGCAGGCCCTCGGGCTCGAGGCCGGGGACGTGGTCGTCGTCCTGCAACCCAACGGCGACGAACTCGTGGCGGCCTACTTCGCCGCCATCCAGTCCGGTCTGTACATCGTGGTGGTCAACTGGCATCTGGTCGGGCCGGAGGTCGCCTACATCCTGTCCGACAGCGGCGCCAAGGCCTTCCTCGCGCACGAACGGTTCGCCGACGTCGCGATCGCCGCCGCCGACGAGGCCGGGATCCCGGAACGCGGCCGGTTCGCCGTCGGCGACGTCGAGGGCTTCCGCCGGATCGAGGAACTCGGCTCCGGCGAGGGCGACGGCCGTCCGGAGCGGCGCACGGCGGGCTCGCCGATGCTCTACACGTCGGGGACCACGGGGCGGCCCAAGGGTGTCCGGCGGCCGCTGACCGGCGCCGATCCCGACTCCGTGCCCGGCGCGTCGACGTGGTTCTTCGGGATCTTCGGCCTGGCACCGCACGACGACCACGTGCATCTGTGCGGATCGCCGCTCTATCACACGGCCGTGCTCAACTTCGTCGCGATCTCCCTGCAGCTGGGCCATACCGCGGTGCTGATGGACCGCTGGGACGCCGAGGACATGCTGCGGCTGATCGACCGGCACCGCGTCACGCACAGCCATATGGTCCCGACGCAGTTCCGCCGCCTGCTCGCGCTGCCGGACGACGTCCGCGCGGCCTACGACCTGAGCTCGCTGCGCGTGATGATCCACGGCGCCGCGCCGTGCCCGCTGGAGGTCAAGCGCCGGATGCTCGACTGGTGGGGCCCGGTCGTCACGGAGTACTACGCGGCCACCGAAGGCGGCGGGACGGCGATCTCGGGCGAGGAATGGCTGAGGAAGCCGGGTTCGGTCGGGCTGCCGTGGCCCGGTTCGACGATCAAGATCCTCGACGACGAGGGCACGGAACTGCCCGCCGGCGAGACCGGCACGGTGTACATGAAGATGGGCGACTCGAAGTTCGAGTACCACAAGGACCGGGCCAAGACGGACAAGGCCCGGGTCGGGGACCTGTTCACCCTCGGTGACGTCGGGCATCTCGACGAGGACGGCTACCTCTTCCTGCACGACCGCAAGGCGGATCTGATCATCTCGGGTGGCGTCAACATCTACCCGGCGGAGATCGAGGGCGAACTGGTGATGCATCCGAAGATCGCCGACGTCGCGGTGTTCGGCGTTCCGCACGAGGACTGGGGCGAGGCGATCAAGGCCGTGGTCGAGCCCGCGGACGGTGTCGTGCCTTCCGAGGAGCTGACGGCGGAGATCCTCGAGTACGCGGCGTCGCGGCTCGCGAAGTTCAAGCTCCCGCGTTCCGTCGACTACTTGCCCGAACTCCCGCGCGACCCGAACGGGAAGCTCTACAAGCGCAAGCTCCGCGACCCGTACTGGGAAGGCCACCGCGTCCCGTAACCCGGAACTCGCGTGATCAGGCGGAGATCACGCGTGATTGAACGGACGACACGGTGATGTCCGTCTGATCACGCGTGTCGTCCGTCTGATCACGCGAGTTCGCCGTCAGCGACCCCGGAAGACGGGCTTGCGCTTCTCGGCGAAGGCGCGGGGGCCTTCCTTCGCGTCTTCGCTCGCGAAGACCTCGATGCCGTACTGGGCGTCGAGCTTGAAGGCTTCTTCCTCGTGCATGCCCTCGGTGTCGCGCATCGTCTTGAGGATCGCGCGGATCGCCAGCGGCCCGTTCGCGGCGACCAGGCTCGCCAGCTCCATGGCCTTGTCCAGCGCCTTGCCGTCCGGCACGACGTGGCCGATCAGGCCGATCTCCAGTGCCTCGGCCGCGGTGATGTGCCGCCCGGTCAGGAGCAGGTCGGCGGCGACGGTGTACGGGATCTGGCGGGGGAGCCGCACGGCCGAACCGCCCATCGGGAACAGGCTCCACCGCGCCTCGGACACCCCGAACCTCGCGCTCTCGCCCGCGACACGGAGGTCCGTGCCCTGCAGGATCTCCGTCCCGCCCGCGATCGCGGGGCCTTCGACGGCCGCGATCAACGGCTTCGTCAGGCGCCGCCCCTTGAGCAGTCCCTCGATCCTGCTCGGGTCGAACGTGCCCTTCTCGAACGAGTCGGACGGCGAATTCTTCGACATCGACTTCAGGTCCGCGCCCGCGCAGAACGCGCCACCCGCGCCGGTGAGCACACAGCACCGGACGTCTTCGTCCTCGTCGACCCGGTTCCACGCCTCGACCATGATCCCGAGCATCTCGCCGCTGAGCGCGTTGCGGGCCTCCGGTCGGTTCATCGTGACCACGAGGGTGTGTCCGATCTTTTCCACCAGCGCGTGAGGTTCGTTCACCACGTTTTCCAAAGTTTCAGCCTCCCATAGAGCGGCCATTGCCCAGAACGATAACATGTTCTACTTTGAGGAAGTGGCACTCAACATCGCGGATCTACTCGAGCACGCCGTCGACGCCGTGCCGGAGCGCATCGCGGTCGTCTGTGGCGATCGGCGGGTCACCTTCGCCGAATTGGAAGAGCGCGCCAACCGGCTGGCGCACCACCTCGCCGCACACGGCGTGGGACCCGGATCCCACATCGGTGTCTATTCCCGGAACTCGATCGAGGCCCTGGAATCGATGATCGCCGCGTACAAGCTGCGCGCGATCGCGGTCAACGTCAACTACCGGTACGTCCACGGCGAACTGCGGTACCTGTTCGACAACGCCGACCTCGTGGCGCTGGTCCACGAACGCGGCTACTCGGACAAGGTGGCCGCCGTCCTGCCGGAAACCCCGAAACTGAAACACGTTGTCGTCGTCGACGACGGAAGCGACGGCGACTACTCGTCCTACGGCGGCGTGGACTACGAAGCCGCGCTCGCCGAAGGCTCACCCGAGCGGGACTTCGCCGAGCGCAGCGCCGACGACATCTACATCCTCTACACCGGCGGCACCACCGGCTATCCCAAGGGCGTCCTGTGGCGCCACGAGGACATCTGGCGGGCGCTCGGCGGCGGTATCAACTTCGTCACCGGCGAGTACGTGCCGGACGAGTGGACCCTCGCCGAACAGGGCAAGTCGGGCAGCCTGGTCCGGCTCCCGGCGGCACCGCTGATCCACGGCGCCGCGCAGTGGGCCGCGTTCGGCGCGCTGTTCACCGGCAGCCCGGTCGTGTTCGTCCCGCGGTTCGACGCGCACGAGGTCTGGAAAGCCGTGCAGGACAACAAGGTCCAGGTGCTCACCATCGTCGGCGACGCGATGGCGCGGCCGCTGATCGACGCCTATCGCGAGGGCGACTACGACGCGTCGTCGATCGTGGCGGTGTCGAGTCACGCCGCCCTGTTCTCCCAATCGGTGAAGCAGGAATTCCTGTCGCTGCTCCCGAACGTGGTGATCACCGACGCGATCGGCTCCTCCGAAAGCGGGTTCACCGGTATCGGCATGGTCAGCAAGGACAGTGATCATTCCGCCGGTCCCCGGGTCAACTTCGGCAAGGACGCGATCCTGGTGGACGACGACGGCGCGCTCGTCGAGCCGGAACCGGGCGCGATCGGCCTGATCGCCCGGCGCGGGCACGTCCCGCTCGGGTACTACAAGGATCCCGCGAAGACCGAGAAGATCTTCGTCGAGATCGACGGCAAGCGGTACGTCGTCCCGGGCGACTACGCGCGCTACGAGGAAGACCTCACGGTGACCCTGCTCGGCCGGGGATCGCAGTGCGTGAACACCGGCGGCGAGAAGGTGTACCCGGAAGAGGTCGAGGGCGCGCTGAAATCGCATCCGGACGTCTTCGACGCGCTCGTCATCGGCATCCCCGACGACCGGCTCGGCCAGCGGGTGGCCGCGGTGATCCAGCCGAGGTCCGGCAAGGAGCTCGACGTCGCCGCGCTCGAAGCGCATGTACGGACCGAGATCGCCGGGTACAAGGTGCCGCGCAGTCTCTGGCTCGCGGAGGAGATCGGGCGCTCGCCCAGCGGGAAGCCGGACTATCCCTGGGCGCAGCGCTACGCCTCCGAGCACGAGCCCATCACCATCCAACCGGCGTAAGGAGTTTCATGCGGACGTCTCTGTGCGACCGGCTCGGGATCGATCTGCCGATCGTCGGGTTCACCCCGTCCGAGCACGTGGCCGCGGCGATCAGCCGGGCGGGCGGTCTCGGCGTGCTGGGCTGCGTGCGGTTCAACGACGCCGCCGAGCTCGACGCCGTCCTGTCCTGGATGGACGAGAACACCGGCGGGAAGCCGTACGGCGTCGACATCGTGATGCCGGCCAAGATCCCGGCCGAAGGGACGTCGATCGATCTCGCGAAGCACATCCCGCAGGAGCATCGCGACTTCGTGGAGCGGACGCTGCGCGATCTCGCGGTGCCCCCGCTGCCGGACGACACCGACGAACGCGCGGGTGTGCTGGGCTGGCTGCATTCGGTCGCCCGGTCTCATGTCGAGGTCGCGCTGAAACACCCCATCCGGTTGATCGCCAACGCTTTGGGGTCACCGCCGGTGGACGTCATCGAGCAGTGTCACGCGAAGGGTGTGCCGGTCGCGGCCTTGGCAGGCAAGGCCGAACACGCCGTCCGGCATGTCGACAACGGCGTCGACATCGTTGTGGCACAAGGATATGAGGCGGGCGGGCATACCGGCGAGATCGCGTCGATGGTCCTGCTGCCCGAGGTGGTGGACGCCGTCGGCGACCGCGTCCCGGTACTCGCCGCGGGCGGGATCGGCTCGGGCAGGCAGGTCGCGGCCGCGCTCGCGCTGGGCGCGTCCGGGGTGTGGATGGGCTCCTTCTGGCTCGCCACGGAGGAATACTTCCAGACGATGGGGGAGTCCGAGGCGATGCAGCGGGCGCTGGTCGCGGCGGGGTCGTCCGACACCGTCCGGACGCGGATCTACACGGGCAAACCGGCGCGGCTGCTCAAGACGCGGTGGACCGAGGCGTGGGCCGCGCCCGACGCGCCGGAGCCGCTGCCGATGCCGCTGCAGAACCTCTTGGTCTCCCATGCGCACAACCGGATCCACCACGCGGCGGATCCGAGTGTGGTCTCGATGCCGGTGGGGCAGATCGTCGGGCGGATGGACCGGGTGCGCCCGGTCGCCGACGTGATCGCGGAACTGGTGTCGGGGTACGAGGAGACACTGTCGCGTTTGGACAAGACTCGCTGAGGTGCCCCCGAACGCCATGAACGGTCCGTTACTTGCAAATTTCGCAAGTAACGGACCGTTCATGGCATGCCGTGCGGTGGGACTAGAGACCGGCGGCCGCGTTCTTGATCGCGGTCGCGAAGGTGCTCACCTCGGTGTAGACGCCGGGAGCGTGCGCCCGCGCGCAGCCTTCGCCCCAGCTGGTGATGCCGACCTGGATCCAGGCACCGGCGCTGTCGCGACGGAACATCGGGCCGCCCGAGTCACCCTGGCAGGTGTCGACGCCACCGGAGGCGACGTTGCCCGCGCAGATCTCGGCGCTGTCGATCAGGTCGGCGTAGCTGCCGCCCTGCGCCTTGCAGGTCGAGTCGGAGACGAACGGGACGTTGGCCTTGAGCAGGTACCGCTGCTGCGCGCCACCCTCGGTCGCGGCACCCCAGCCGGCGACGGTGAAGGTGCCGCTGTTGTAGGCGGTCGTGGTGGCGATCGGCAGCGTCGGGATGCCGCTGACCGGGCTGGCGAGCTTGATCAGGGCCCAGTCACCACCGGTGGAGGTGGGGTAGGTCGGCGACCGGTGCACGTAGGTCGACTTGACCTTCTTGGCCGCCGTGCTCTGCAGGTCCACCACACCGAGGGTGGCGGTGATACCCGTGTTGGCCCCCGTCCGCGACACACAGTGCGCGGCCGTCAGCACGATCTGCGGGGTGTAGAGCGCACCGCCGCAACCCATGGAAAGCCTGACCATCCAAGGAAATTCGCCCTGAGCGGCCCGGGTGCCACCGACCACGTCGGTGGACGGCGGCTGCGCGGCGACGGCTTGCGGAGCCGTGGCGAGGCCCGCCAGGGTTCCGGCCGCCGCGACGGCGATCAGGGTCTTTTTGAGCAGGCTGAACCGACGCTTGATGTTCAAGGGTTCATTCCTTCCGGCTGTCCACAGTGGAGGCAGGGAGACTGACTGCGGCCAACTGACTACAGCAGGTGGGTACGCACCGGGACAACCAACTTTCTTCGGATCTTTCGGCCGATGGTGGTGATTAACGGACGTCCGGGCCTGGCCGCCGACGAATGGCGTAGGCCGGAGTGCCCAACGGCCCTACTCCCGGAGCGGTGATCGCCGGAACCGCCGGAAGGCTGAACGCCCGGCGAAGGTGCCCTTTCGGCCACCAGTGTGAGCGTGTCATGAACACTTCGTTCGGGTCAGTACAGGCATGGGGAATCGGGCCTAGGATCTGGATCGTGAAAGCGCGTTCGCCTAGACTGCATCCCCCCGCCGACGGCCCGGTCCGGGACGGAATTCCCGAGCACGGCCGCATTCCCCGCTATTACGCGGTCAAAGTCGATCTGCTCGACGTGATCTCCGAATTAGGGCAAGGAGCGGTACTTCCCACGGAAAGGGAACTATCCGAACGATTCGAGGTTTCCCGTGCGACGGTCCGCCAGGCCGTCGGTGAACTCGTGCTGGAAGGGCGGCTGAGCAGGCGGCAGGGAAGCGGCACGTACGTCGCCGGCCCCAAGCTCGTCCAGCCGCTCGCTTTGGTGAGTTACACCGAAGGACTCAGGAGGCAGGGCATTCAACCGGGCCGGAATCTGATCTCTTTGGAACGCCGGGAGGCGGGTCCGTCGCTGGCATCGGAACTGGAAATCGACCCCGAAGACGACGTCATCCACATCGAACGGGTACTGCTCGCCGACGACGAGCGGGTCGGGCTGGAATCGACCTATCTCACCGCCGCGCGATTCCCGACGCTCATGGATGTGTTCGATCCCACACAGTCGCTCTACGCCTGCCTGCGGGAAAGGCTGGGAGTGGTCTTCGACGGCGCGGAGGAGCGGGTCGAGACCGTGCTCGCCACGCCGCGGGAGGCACTGCTGATCGGGACGAACCCGGCGCTGCCGATGCTGCTGATGCACCGGACCTCGTGGGGGACCGACGGGGTCCCGTTCGAGCGCGTGCGGTCGCTGTTCCGCGGCGACCGGCTCTCCTTCGAGACCCGACTGGGCCGCGTGGAGTAGCCACCCGCCGCATTCGGTCCTCTGAACGCGATATTTGCGGATTCAACGACCGCATCCAGAGGACGAAACGCGGGGTAATGTAACGCGAAGATAACAGGTCTGGTCCACATTTCGGAGGCACTTCACCTGGGGTTAGGGCTGGGGTCACGGAGCGTTGGTGCGCGCAGGCGAGCGTCTGCGGTGTGCGAATCCTCATCATCGGCGGCGGAGTGCTCGGCACCCAGCACGCCTGGCAGGCCGTCGAACGCGGCCACGACGTCGTCCAGATCGAACGGGAACCCGAGGCCAGGGGCGCCTCCGTGCGCAACTTCGGCCTGGTCTGGGTCGGTGGCCGCGCCACTGGTCCCGAACTGGAGACGGCCGCCCGGGCACGAGTGCTGTGGGAGCGCATCGGGGAACGCGTCGAAGGGATCGGCTTCCGCCCGAACGGCTCACTCACCGTCGTCCGCACCGAAGCCGAACTCGCCGTCGCCGAAGCCGCGGCCGCGAGCACGGAGGACCGCGGCTTCAAACTGCTCGACGCCGCCGAGACCCGCGAGCTGAACCCGGCCCTGCGCGGTGAATTCCTCGGCGCGCTCTGGTGCGACCGCGACGCCGCCGTCGAACCGCGTGTCGCCCAGCCCGCCCTGCGCGCCGAACTCGCGAAGTCCGGCCGCTACACCTGGGTGCCCGGCCGCGAGATCCGCGACCTGACCGGCCGCGGTGTCGTCGACGACACGGGTGAGGCCCACGAGGGCGACGTCGTGGTGCTGTGCACCGGCGCCTGGACCGGCGGCCTGGTCAAGGAGCTCGCCGGGACGACGCCGGTCCGCCGTGTGCGGCTGCAGATGGCCCAGACCGAGCCACTCGGGGAAACCCTCACCACCACGGTCGCCGACGCGGACAGCTTCCGGTACTACCCGGCGTACCGCGGCGAGGCGCTCGACGGCCTCAACACGGGCCAGCCGCAGAGCGAGATCGCCGCGGCCGCCAAGATGCAGCTGCTCATGGTCCAGCGCCTCGACGGCTCGCTGACCATCGGCGACACCCACGAATACGACGAGCCGTTCTCGTTCGACACCATCGAGGCCCCGTACGACCACCTCTCCGAGGTCGCCGGGGCACTGCTCGGCCGCCCGCTGCCGCGGATCACCCGCCGCTGGGCCGGGGTCTACGCCCAGACCACCGACACCTCTCGGATCGTGCACCGCGCCCGCGTCGCGGACAACGCGTGGCTCGTCACCGGGCCGGGAGGCCGCGGCATGACCTGTTCCCCCGCCATCGCCGAAGACACCGCTGAGGAGCTGTCCTGGTGAACACCGAACTCGTCGTCCTGGACATGGCAGGCACCACCGTCGCCGACGACGGCCTGGTGATCCGCGCCTTCACCGCCGCGATCGCCGCCGCCGGAGTGTCCGAAGAGGACAGCCGATTCCCCGGCATGCTCGACTACGTCGTCGAAACCATGGGGCAGTCCAAGATCGTCGTCTTCCGCGCCCTGCTCGACGAGGACGAAGAACTCGCCCAGCGCGCGAACACCGCCTTCCAGGACGCCTACGAGAAACTCGTCGCCGACGGCCACTGCGAGCCGATCCCCGGCGCCGAGGAAACGATCCAGGAACTGCGCGCCCGCGGCGTGAAGGTCGCGCTCACCACCGGTTTCGCGCCGGCCACGCAGAACGCGATCCTCGACGCGCTGGGCTGGCACGGCCTCGCCGACGCCGTGCTGGCGCCGGGCGAGGGGGTCCGCGGCCGCCCGTATCCGGACCTGGTCCTCGCCGCCGCGCTGCGGCTCGAAATCACCGACGTCCGCCGGATCGCCGTCGTCGGTGACACCCCTTCGGACGTCCAGACCGGGCTGCGGTCCGGTGCCTCGCTCGTCGCCGGCGTGCTCACCGGATCGGCGAAGAGGCCGGAACTCGAAGCCGCCGGCGCCACCCACGTCCTCGAATCCGTCCGTGACCTCCCCGCCCTGCTGTCCTAAAAGGAGCTTTGACGACATGAAGAAACTCGCGGCCACCGCCCTCGCCGGTCTGCTCGCCCTCACCCTGGGCGCCTGCGGCGGAACCGCCGGTGGCGCGGCGGGCGACCAGACCGTCACGCTGTACACAGTGGACGGTCTTGAGGACTGGTACGCCCAGCGCATCGAAGAGTTCAAGGCCAAGACCGGGATCACCGTCCAGGCGGTGACCGCCGGCTCGGGCGAGGTCGCCTCGCGGGTGGAGAAGGAGAAGGCCAACACCCAGGCCGACATCCTGGTCACGCTGCCGCCGTTCATCCAGCGGGCCGCGTCGCAGGGCCTGCTCGCCGCCACGTCGCCCGCCGGGATCGACCAGGTGCCCGCCGGGCAGAAGGACGGCCAGGGCCGTTACTTCGCCCTCATGAACAACTACCTCAGCTTCATCCGCAACCCGCAGGCCTCGCCCAAGACCTGGGACGACCTCCTGTCCCCGTCGCTCAAGGGCAAGCTCCAGTATTCGACCCCCGGCGAGGCAGGCGACGGAACCGCGGTCCTGTTGCAGCTCCAGCACGTCCTCGGCGACCAAGGCGCGCTCGACTACCTCGCGAAGCTCGAAGCCAACAACGTCGGCCCGTCGTCCTCCACCGGCAAGCTCCAGCCGAAGGTGGCCAAGGCCGAGATCCTGGTGGCCAACGGCGACGTCCAGATGAACCTCGCCGCGATCGAGAAGAGCGGCGGGTTCGAGGTCTTCTTCCCGGCCGACGCACAGGGCAAGCGCTCCACCTTCGCCCTCCCGTACTACGCCGGTCTGGTGAACAACGCGCCGCACGCCGAGAACGCCAAGAAGTTCCTGGACTTCCTGCTCTCGCCCGAGGTACAGGGCAAGGCCGTCGACGCCTTCGGGGCCCCGTCGCGGACCGACGTCACGCCGTCCGGCCCGCGGGCGGACAAGGTGAAGGCCGCCCTCGCCGGAGTCGAGATCTGGCAGCCGGACTGGGACGCCGTCCTCGCGAAGCTCGACGCCGACCTCGCCGCGTACAAGAAGGCCGTGGGCCGATGACCCCGGCGGTCGAATTCCGCGGCGTATCCGTCCGTTTCGGCCAGACGACCGCCCTCTCGCCACTGGACCTCACCGTGGCGAGAGGGGAGACGCTGGCGATGCTCGGGCCGTCCGGTTCCGGTAAATCGACGGCGCTGAAGGCACTCGCGGGCTTCGTCGTGCCGAGCACCGGCCGGGTCCTGCTCGACGGTGAAGACGTCACCGATCTGCCGCCGCACCGGCGCGGCCTCGGCGTGGTCGTGCAGAGCTACGCGCTGTTCCCGCATATGCGGGTCGAGGCCAACGTCGCTTTCGGTCTCAAGGCAAGGAAAACACCCCGTGCCGAGACGGCGGGCCGGGTCACCGAGGCACTGGAGCTGGTCGGGATGGGCGAGTACGCCCGCCGTTACCCCCGCGAGCTTTCGGGCGGCCAGCAGCAGCGCGTCGCGCTCGCGCGGGCCTTGGCGATCCGGCCACGCGTGCTGCTGCTGGACGAACCACTGTCCGCTTTGGACGCCGCGCTGCGCGAGGACATGGTCGCGGAACTGCTGCGGCTGCGGGCCGAACTGCCCGACACCACGCTGATCTACGTCACCCACGATCAGGGCGAGGCGCTGGCGCTGGCGGACCGGATCGCCGTCATGCGCGATTCGAAACTGGTCGAACTCGGGCCCAGCCGCGAGCTGTACCAGCGTCCCACGACCGAGTTCACCGCGAGCTTCCTCGGCGCCTCCAACCTCATCCCGGTCGAGCTGATCCAGGCCGACGGCACCAGGGTCCGCGTCGGCGACCGCGAGCTGGCGGCCGATCCGTCCGGGACCTTCCGGGCGGGCCAGCCCGTCGCGCTCGGCGTCCGGCCGCATCGGGTCGGGATCACCGCGGCGGACGCCCCCGGTGCGCTGCCCGCGGTCCTGCGCGGTGTCCAGTGGCGTGGCACGGGTTTCCGGCTCGACCTCGAACTCGCGCACGACGGGAACGAGGTCCGGGCCGAGGTGCCGGACATCGACGGCCTGCCGAACGTGGGGCAGCGGGTCGGAGTGTCCATTCCGGACGGTTGCCCGCTGGTGGGCGTCGGATGACCGGCCTCGCGCTCGCCGCCACGACGGCACCGTCACGGCGGCGGGAGAAACAGCCCGGTCGCGGCTGGCTCCTGCTGCCGCCGGTGCTCGTCCTGCTCGGCTTCTTCGGCTACCCGCTGGTGCTGGTCGTTCTCCAATCACTGGAGTCGAAGACCGGAGAAGCCGGGCTGTCGGTGTGGCTGGAGGTGCTCGGCTCGGCGGAATTCCGGGACGCCGCCTGGAAGACCGTCGCGCTCGCGCTCGGCGCCACCGCGGGCTGCGTGGTGCTGGGAACGTTCCTCGCGCTGGTGATCGCGTTCGTGCCGTTCCCCGGCGCGCGGACGCTCTCGCGGCTGGTGGACACCGTGCTCGCGTTCCCGTCGTTCCTCATCGCGCTCGCGTTCACCTTCATCTACGGCAGCGCCGGGATCCTGGGCGCGGGCGGGTTCCTGTACTCGCCGTTCGGGATCCTGCTGGCGGAGATCACCTTCTACACGCCGTTCGTGATGCGGCCCGCGCTCGCCGCGTTCGGACAGGTCTCGTCGGCGCAGATGGAGGTCGCGGCCAGCCTCGGCGCGAAACCCGGCCGCGTGCTGCGCCAGGTGATCCTGCCGGAGGCCTTGCCGTCACTGGCTTCCGGTGCCTGCCTGACCATGCTGCTGGCGATGAACGAGTTCGGCATCGTGCTGTTCCTCGGCGCCAAGGACGTCACGACACTGCCGATGCTGGTCTACGGCAAGGGAATCGTCACGTTCGACTTCCCGCAGGCCTGTGTCATCGCGGTGGTCAACGTCGTGTTCTCGCTCGCCCTGTACGGAACCTACCGGCGATTGACGAAGGGAGGCCGTCGTGCTGCTGTGGACCAGGCGTAGCCGCGTCCTGCTGTGGGCGGTGTTCGCGGTGCTGTTCACCGCGATCGTGCTGGCACCGCTGCTGATGATCGTGCTGGCGTCGGTCGCCGGGAACTGGACGGGGCTGCTGCCGGGCGCGCTCACCGGCTCGCACTTCGCGCAAGCGCTGTCCGGGGAGACGTTCGCGAGTCTCTCGGTGAGCATCCAGACCGGCGTCATCGCGTCGCTGGTGTCGGTACTGCTCGGCACGTGGGCCGCGCTCGCGGCGCCGTCCGCGCCTGCGAAGCTGAGGAAGGCCGTCGACACCCTGTTCCACCTGCCGATCGCGGTGCCGTCGGTGGTGCTGGGGCTGGCGCTGCTCGTCGCGTTCAGCCGTCCGCCGCTGGCCTTCAACGGCACGCGCTGGATCGTGCTGCTGGGGCACGTGATGATCCTGCTGCCGTTCTCCTACAGCACGGTCTCCGCCGCGATCGCGCGGATGGATCCGCTCCTGGCACAGGCCGCCGCGAGTCTCGGTGCCTCACCGGTCCGGGTGCTGCTGCGCGTGCGGCTGCCGGTCCTGCTGCCGTCGATCTCGGCGTCGGCGAGCCTCGCGCTGGCGATGTCGATGGGCGAACTGGGCGCGACGATGATGCTGTACCCGCCGGACTGGCGCACGCTGCCCGCGAGCATCTTCGCGCTCACCGACCGAGGGCAGGTGTTCCTCGCGTCGGCGAGCACCGTGCTGCTGCTGGCCGTCACGCTCGCCGGGGTGGTGCTCCTCGGGCTGGTCCGTGGCCGCGCGGCACAGCGATGATGCAACCCTCCGCGAGGCTCGTTCCGTCTTGACACCATGATGAACGCAGCGAAGACGCTGGGCGCGGGGTTCGTGCTCGCCGCGACGGCGGCCTGCGGCGCGGGCGGCCCCGGGGCGCCGGCGAACACGAGCACCCCTCCGGTCGTCACCACACCTTCGGATCTGCCCACCTCGCTCCCGGCGAGCCCGCCGGGCACGAAACCGCCGATGTCACGCCCGACCGTCGGCCCGCCGCCCTCGGACAAGATGCTGCCGCCGTCCCAGGTCGAGACCAAACTGCCTGTGCAGGTCAGTGCCGAGAACGGCGGCCTGAACGTGCACCTCGAACTGAGCGGCTGCGACGAGGCGAGGGCGAACCTCGCCGAGGAGAACGCGCAGCGGGTCGTGGTCACCGTGACCATCGACCATGCGAAGCCGGGGGAGATGTGCCCGCAGGTGATCCGCTACGCCGTCCTGCCGGTGAAACTCGCCCAGCCGCTCGGGACCCGGAAGGTCATCGTTTGACCGGGTTCGGGATGCAACCCGATGGCGGCTTCGTTCCGTCCCAGTCACATGAGGTACTTAACGAATGTCATCGGCCTTGGCCTGATCGTCGTTGCGGTATCCGCCTGCGGGGCGCAGAACCAGGCGGCGGAACCCGCGGCCGGACCCGGGAGCGGCACCCTGAGTACCGTTCCGCCGTCCCCGACCGCGCCGCCGTCTTCCTCGCCGACGCCCGCTCCGGGGAGTCAGCCGGGTGTGCCGAGCGCGCCGCGCCAGGAGGTTCCGGAAGGCAGCACCAAGCTGCCGGACAAGCAGCTCGACGCGTCGGCACTGCCCGCGGACTACCCGCGTGAGGTGTACACCAGCAACGGCGGGACGATCCTGAACATCCGCGGCCAGGAAGGCGGCTGCGGGCACGCGACGGCGGAGGCCGCGCAGCAGGACGGGACCAGGGTCACCGTCAACCTGACCGAACTCAAGGGGCAGACCGGCCAGATGTGCACGATGGACATCCGGCATCCGGTGATCTCGGTGGCGCTTTCGGCGCCGCTGGGGGAGCGGACCGTGGTGCTGAAGCAGATGCGCTGACCCCCCACGCGCGCGCTATGAACGGTCCGTTCCTTGCAAAATTTGCAAGGAACGGACCGTTCATAGCGTCCTGCACCTGGCGCTGGGGCGGACATCCCCGCGATGTCATGAAAGGGTTGTTCAGGACGAAAAACGTCCTGAACGACCCTTTCATGACACTGGGCCGGAGCAGGTCAGCGGAAGCTGATCTGCAGCACCGGTTCCGAGGTGGCCTCGAAGAAGTCGTTGCCCTTGTCGTCGATGACGATGAACGCGGGGAAGTCCTCGACCTCGATCTTCCAGACCGCTTCCATCCCCAGCTCGGCGTACTCGAGGACGTCGACCTTCTTGATGCAGTCCTGCGCGAGCCGCGCGGCCGGGCCGCCGATCGAGCCGAGGTAGAACCCGCCGTGCTCGTTGCACGCCGCGGTCACCTTCTTGGACCGGTTGCCCTTCGCCAGCATCACCAGCGAACCGCCCGCGGCCTGGAACTGCTCGACGTAGGAGTCCATGCGGCCCGCGGTGGTCGGCCCGAAAGAACCCGACGCGTAGCCCTCGGGCGTCTTCGCCGGGCCCGCGTAGTACACAGGGTGGTCGCGAAGGTACTGAGGCATCTCTTCGCCCGCGTCGAGCCGCTCGGCGATCTTCGCGTGCGCGATGTCGCGGGCGACGACGAGCGGACCGGTCAGGGACAGGCGGGTCTTCACCGGCAGCTGCGAGAGCTGGGCGCGGATGTCGGCCATCGGCCGGTTGAGGTCGACGGTCACCACCTCGTCGGACAGATCGTCCTCGGTGACGTCCGGCAGGAACTGCGCCGGGTCGCGCTCCAGTTGCTCCAGGAACACGCCGTCGGCGGTGATCTTCGCCTTCGCCTGGCGGTCGGCCGAGCACGACACGGCGACGCCGACCGGGCAGGACGCGCCATGGCGCGGCAGGCGGATCACACGGACGTCGTGGCAGAAGTACTTGCCGCCGAACTGCGCGCCGATGCCGAACTGGCGCGTCATCTCCAGCACCTGCTGTTCGAGGTCGACGTCGCGGAAACCGTGACCCAGCTCGGAACCCTCGGTGGGCAGGTCGTCGAGATAGCGGGCCGAGGCCAGCTTCGCGACCTTCAGGTTGAACTCCGCCGACGTGCCGCCGACGACGATCGCGAGGTGGTACGGCGGGCAGGCCGCGGTGCCGAGGCTGCGCAGCTTCTCGTCGAGGAACTTCGCGAGCCGCTTCGGGTTCAGGACGGCTTTCGTTTCCTGATAGAGGAACGTCTTGTTCGCGCTGCCGCCGCCCTTGGCCATGAACAGGAATTCATAGCTCGGGTCGCCTTGGCCATCTTTGTGATAGAGCTCGATCTGCGCGGGCAAGTTGGTGCCCGTATTGCGCTCATCCCAGAAATTCACTGGCGCCATCTGCGAATAGCGCAGATTCAACTCCTGATAGGCGTCGAAAATACCGCGGGACAGCGCACGCTCGTCGTCGGCGCCGGTGAGCACGCCTTCGCCGCGTTTGCCGATCACGATCGCGGTGCCGGTGTCCTGGCACATCGGCAGGACACCGCCGGCGGAGATCGCCGCGTTGCGCAGCAGGTCCATCGCGACGAACCGGTCGTTGCCGCTGGCCTCGGGGTCGTCGACGATCGCGCGCAGCTGCGCCAGGTGTGACGAGCGCAACAGGTGCTGGATGTCGGTGATCGCGGTCTTGGCGAGCTTGGTCAGCGCCTCGGGCTCGACCTTGAGGAACTTCCGGCCCGCGGCTTCGACGACCTCGACACCTTCGGTGCCGATCAGCCGGTACTCGGTGCGGGTGTCCTTGGCGAGCGGAAGGACTTCGGTGTACTGGAACGTGGTGGGCGCCACTGCGCGGGCTCCTTTGCCGGCATCGGGAACCCGCTCACGGTACTAGGCGGCGCCCACGTGACCGGCGGCACGTCCGGCGCGAAGGCGGAAATGCAATTCCCGCGCTGCAATTTGTCGCCGTGCCACACAAATAGTTCGGGAGGCCGGGCCCACCCCGACGGACCCGACCTCCCGGGGAAAGCGATCCGGGCGCGAACACCCGACCGCGAAGACTTTTTACCTGCTCGACGGTCTCGTGACGCAGGTCATAAGTCAACGCTGCCGAACGGGTGTTGCTTTTTCCGCGCCGAAAGGCTCCGTAGCACTACGAAGCGTAGGCGCGCAGGCGGTCCGCACGCTCGCCTTGGCGCAGCTTCGACATGACCTCTCGCTCGATCTGCCGAACGCGCTCACGGGAGAGCCCGAAGTGCTTGCCGATCTGGTCGAGCGTGCGCGGCTGGCCGTCGTCGAGGCCGTAGCGCAGGCGGATCACCTGGGACTCGCGGTCGTCCAGCGTCGCGAGCACGCGGCGCAGGTCGTCCTGGAGCAGACCGGAGATCACGGCGCTCTCGGCGTCGGTCGCCTCGGAGTCCTCGATGAAGTCGCCGAGCGGGGCGTCCTCCTCGGTGCCGACCGGCATGTCGAGGCTCACCGGGTCACGCGAGTGGTCGAGCAGGTCGGAGATCTTGTGCGCCGGAATGCCCGATTCGGCGGCCAGTTCCTCGTGGGTGGCGTCCCGGCCGAGCTGCTGGTGCAGGTCGCGCTTGATGCGGGCCAGCTTGTTCACCTGTTCCACCAGGTGGACCGGCAGCCGGATGGTGCGTCCCTGGTCGGCCATCCCCCTGGTGATGGCCTGGCGGATCCACCAGGTGGCGTACGTCGAGAACTTGAACCCCTTGGAGTAGTCGAACTTCTCCACCGCGCGGATCAGACCCAGGTTCCCCTCCTGGATCAGGTCGAGCAGCGGCATCCCCCGGCCGGTGTAGCGCTTCGCGAGCGAGACCACGAGGCGGAGGTTGGCCTCCAGCAGGTGGTTCTTCGCGCTGTGGCCGTCACGCACCAGGGCGGACATCTCCGAACGCCGCTTCGGCGTGAGGCCTTCGGCCGTGTCCAGCATGTGCTGGGCGAACACGCCCGCTTCGATGCGCTTGGCCAGCTCGACCTCATCGGCGGCGGACAGCAGCGCCGTCTTGCCGATTCCGTTGAGGTACACGCGAACGAGGTCCGCGGCCGGGCTCTGGGCGTCGAGGTCGGCGTCGGTGAGCGCCCCCGTGCTCACCGGCTCCTGGGTGGATTGCGCCGGGATACGGCGCTCGCGAATCCCGCGCGCTTCGCGTTCGAGAGTCTGGACTGACATTCTGCCTCCCCGGTCACGGGCTGAACGTGCTGCGATGTGTCCGCCGGATCCGCCTCGGCGTAGCAGGCCCTGTGGAAAACCCGCTACTCCTCGTCGGCCCAGCTTGGCTGGACACTTGGCTCAACGCCGGGAGGTCCGAAAACGTTCCCGGCCGCTACAGAGGAGACGGGTGGCTGACCTGGGGCGTTGCTCCACCAACCCTGAGCTTTTCCTGAGAATGCCCGTGCGCGGGAGAAACAAACGTGGTCTAGACCTCTATGAGGAGGGTGAACGGACCGTCGTTCACGCTCCGGACCGACATCATGGCCCCGAACCGGCCGGTTTCGACCCGGGCGCCGCGTTCGCGCAACGCGTCGACGACGGCTGTCACGAGCGGTTCGGCGACCTCGGGCCGGGCGGCCGCGGTCCAGGACGGACGGCGGCCTTTGCGGGTGTCGCCGTAAAGAGTGAACTGGCTTACGACGAGAAGGGGAGCGCCGGTGGTGGCGCACGACTCCTCGTCGCGAAGTATGCGAGCTTCGTGCAGTTTGCGGGCCATCGTCGCCACCTTGGCCGCGGCCGATGCCTCGTCGTCGACGTGGATTCCCAGCAGCACCAGCAAACCCGGCTCGTCGATGGCGCCGGTCACCTCGCCGCCGACGGTCACGCTCGCTTCCGTGACCCTCGCCACCACCGCCCGCATCAGACGGCGGGCAGCAGCATGCCGTGCCGGACCAGTTCCCGGACGACGGGCAACGCGGCTTCGGCCAGCTCCTCCGGTTCCAGGCCCTGGGCGGCCGCCAGGAGCACGATCAGGTCCTCCAGCGGCAACGCGCCCTGGCAGCCCGCGAGCAGCCGTGTCGCGAGTTCGTCCACTTCGTGCGACCAACCGGGACCGTCGGTGCGGTGCAGCCGCTGGACGGTCGTGGCCCAACCTTCCTCGCCCGGCTCGGCGACGCTCTCCAGCAGAACCGTTTCCGGGACCCGGAATCGGATATCGAGGAGCGAATCCCCGTTAGTGCGAAGCCATTCCACCCGATCCAGCCAGTTCGCGGCCTCGGCGCCCAGCGGGTCGTCGTAGGCCTGGCGCAGGTCCTCGCACACGATCGTCGGAGTCGCGCCGCCGGCCCGGCGAAGGGTGACGAAGCCGAAACCGATGCCCTGAACGTCGTTCTCGGCGAACCAGTCGAGCCACGCGCCCGATTTCGCGCGGCCTTCGGGGGAGCGGGGGTCGATGCCCGCGTCACGCAGCCACGTGCCGACATAGAGGCCGGGATCGGCGATGTCCCGCTGGACGAACCACGCGTCGGTTTCGGCGGGCAGCCAGCGGGTCACCCGATCGCCCCAGTCCTCGCCCTTCACGTGCAGCCAGGACGCCAGGAGCTGACCGGTGCCGCCGTCGTTGAGGAACCCGGGCAGCTGCCGCACCACGAGCGCGCTGGCGTCGTCGCCGGCGAGACCGGAGTCGCGGTAGGTGTAGTCGACCCGCGGCGGACCGACCACGAACGGCGGATTGCAGACGATCTGGTCGAACCGGCGCCGCGCGACCGGCGCGAACCATTCGCCCCGGACGAGTTCGACGTCCAGCTCGTTGAGCCGGAACGTGGCCGCGGCCAGCGCCAGCGCACGGGCCGAGACGTCGGTCGCGGTGACCTTCTTCGCGTGCCGGGTGGCGTGCAGCGCCTGGACGCCGTTACCCGTGCCGACGTCGAGCAGGCTGCCGACCTCGCGGCGGCTGGTGGCCCGGATCAGGCTGAGGGAGGCATGCCCGACGCCGAGCACGTGGTCTTCGGGCACGGTCCGGCCCAGGATGTCGGCGTCGGGGTCGGCGACGACCCACCACGAGCCTTCGTCGTCGCCGTGCGGGCGGACGTCGAGACCGGCGCGGTAACCGTCGGCCGCGGGCACGAGCAGCGTGGCGGCGACCGCGTCATCGAGGGAAAGCGGCGCGAAAGCGGCCTCGACGTCCTTCTCCGGCTCGGTCGAACCCAGCAGGAACAGCCGGATCAGCGTGCCGAGTTCACCCGCGTCGCGGGTCGCGCGGTAGGCGAGTTCGGGTTCGCCGCGGCCGAGGGCGCCATGCGCGGAACCGAGGGCGTCCATCACGCCATCGGTGTCGTAACCCGTCCGGCGGAAGGCGTCACGGAGCCTCGCGCAAACGTCGTCGGACAGGTCGGGGAGGGCCGCTCGTGTGCTCACGTTCGGTAATACTGCCAGGATGGCGTGGTGAGCCTCGAACGTGTCCTGGCACCGCTGCAGGCGGCGCTGCCCGGATTGGAAGACCTGTACACCGACCTCCACCGGCATCCGGAGCTGTCGTTCGCCGAAACCCGCACCGCCGCCGAACTGGCGCGGCGTCTGGAGGCCGACGGTTACGAGGTGCACACCGGCATCGGGCGCACCGGCGTGCTGGGCGTGCTGCGCAACGGCCCCGGGCCGAAGGTGATGCTGCGCGCCGACATCGACGCGCTGCCGGTCGAGGAGAAGACCGGCCTGCCGTACGCGAGCACCGCGCGCGGGGTCGACGCCGACGGCCGCGAAGTCCCGGTGATGCACGCCTGCGGCCACGACATGCACGCCACCTGGCTCTCCGGCGCCGCCTCGCTGCTCGCGGCCGGCCGCGAGCACTGGTCCGGCACGCTGATGGTCGTCTTCCAGCCCGGAGAGGAAGCGGGGGACGGCGCCGCCGGCATGGTCCGCGACGGGGTCTTCGGGCCCGCCGGCGAACCCGACGTCGTGCTCGGCCAGCATGTCGTGCCCGGTCCCGCGGGCTGGGTGCTGACCAGGCCGGGCGTGATCATGGCGGCGACCGACGCGCTCCGCATCACCCTGCACGGCCGGGGCGGGCACGGCTCGCGCCCGGAGACCACGGTCGATCCCGCCGTGCTCGCCGCGTCCGTGGTGCTCAAACTGCAGACCATCGTGTCGCGGGAGATCTCGGCGACCGAATCGGCGGTGGTGACCGTGGGATCGCTGCACGTCGGCACCGCGCACAACATCATCGCCGACCACGCCGTCCTCGAAGTCAACATCCGGTCGTTCGATCAGGCCGTGCGGGAGAAGGTCGTCGCGGCGGTCGAGCGGATCGTCCAGGGCGAGGCGGCCACCGCGGGCGCGCCGAAACCGCCGGAGGTCGAGCGGATCGGCGCGTTCCCGGTCACCGAGAACGACGACGCGGCCACCGAGGGGCTCACCGCCGCCTTCCGTGACCACTTCGGCGAGGGCCGGGTGATGCCCGCGCCGCTGGTCACCGGCAGTGAGGACTTCAGCGAATTCGGCCGCGCCGCCCGGGTGCCGTCGGTGTTCTGGCTGGTCGGCGGCCTGGACGAGAGCAAGGTGATCGCCGCGATGACCGCCGGGCGCTTCGAACAGGACATCCCGTCGAACCATTCGCCGCTTTTCGCGCCGATCCCGCACCCGACGCTTTCGACCGGCGTCGAGGCGCTCGTGGTCGCGGCTTGGCACCGGCTCACCCACCCGGGTGTCGGATGAGCCGGGCGAGTGGGAGCATGGAGGCCGGAGGTGGTGCTGTGAACGCGCCCGCCCACGGTCCCGAGCCGAGGGAACCCGCTCCGGTGCTGATCACCGAAGCCGCCCCGTCCTACGAAGACCAGTTGGCCAAGCGGAAGCGGAAGTACATCATCATGATGTCGTTCCGCATCCCGTGTCTCATCCTCGCCGGGATCTTCTACGAGACCTGGTGGCTCGCGCTGGCGTTGATCGCGATCTCGATCCCGCTGCCGTGGGTCGCCGTCCTGATCGCCAACGACCGGCCGCCGCGCAAGAGCGAGAAGGTCAACCGGTACCAGGCCGAACCGACCCGTATCGAGAGCTCCGGTCATCGCGTCATCGACGGCGGCTGACTCGTTTCGCGCGTGCTATGAACGGTCCTTTCCTTGCAAAATTTGCAAGGAAAGGACCGTTCATAGCGTCCGGCGAGGGACTACGGCTGCGGCCCGACCTTCGAGACCGCACGGGCACCCAGCCGCGTCCCGGCCCGAAGGACCTCCACGGTGGATTCGCCGCGCAGCCACGCCGCCAGCACACCGGCGTCGAAAGCGTCCCCCGCACCGGTGGAGTCGACGCATTCCGCCGGCTGCGCGGGCACCGAGGTGATGGTGCCGCTCGCGTCGATCCAGCTGGCGCCGTCGAGACCGGCGGTGACCACGACCTCGCCGGCGTAGTCCAGCAGTTCCTTCGCCGCCTCGGGATCGCTCGACCCGGTCAGCGCGACCAGCTCGCTGGTGTTCGGCATCAGCAGGTCCACGCCGCGCACGTCGTCGAGGAAGGCCGCGGGGTCGGTGATGAGCGTCGCCGCCTGCGGGTCGACCGACGTCGTCAGCCCGGCCTTCTTCGCCGCGGCCAGCGAGGCGAGCGCCGCGGGCCGTGACGACGGGTACAGCAGGACGTAGCCCGAGAGGTGCAGGTGACTCGCCCCGCTCAGCGCCGCTTCGGTGATGTCGGACGGGCTGAACTTCGCGTTCGCGGCGCGGTCGGCGAGCATGCTCCGCTCACCCGCGCCGTCGACGAGCACCACGACGCAGAACGTCGGCTCCTCGGGGTCCACCGCGAACTCGCAGCGGACGCCCGCCGCCTCCAGTTCGCTCTTCACCATGCGGCCGCCGGAGTCGTCCCCGATCCGCGCGACCAGCGTGGTCTCCGTGTCCTCGGACCGCAGCCACAGCGCGGTGTTCGCACCCGCGCCGCCGCTGGTGAAGTGGACCTTCGCGCGGATGTCGCCGCCGTGCGGGATGGGGCCCTCGTGCCGCGCGACCACGTCGAGACCGACGTCGCCCACGACGACGATGGCGCCGCTGCCGCTCATGCCGCGGTCCTGGCGAGCGCGACGGCGACTTCGGTGGCCAGTTCCGCGTTGGACAGCACCAGGGCCTCGTTCGCGTCGAGGCTCACGCCCTCGCTGGCGGTGTGGAAGTGCTCCAGCAGCACCGGCGTGACATCCTTCCCGTGCACGCCACGTGCCTTGAGGAGTTCCAGCCCTTCGGCGAGCAGCCGGTCGTGCAGTTCCCGGTCCATTTCGGACGCTTCCGGGATCGGATTCGCCAGCAGTACACCGGAAGCCGCGTGCGCCCGGTGGGCGGCGATGACCGAGGCGGCCTGCGCGGCGTCGTCGACCCGCCACGGCACCTCGAATCCGGACGAGCGCAGGTAGAACGCCGGGAACTCGCCGGTGCGGTAGCCGAGCACGGGCACCGAGTTGGTCTCCAGCACCTCCAGCGTCGCGGCGATGTCGAGGACCGACTTCACCCCCGAGCAGACGACCGTGGTCGGCACCTTCGCGAGCACGCCCAGATCCGCCGACACGTCCCAGCTCTGCGCCGCGCCCTGGTGCACGCCGCCGAGCCCGCCGGTGGCGAACATGCCGATCCCGGCCGCGGCGGCCAGCGCCGCGGTGCTCGCGACCGTGGTCGCGCCGGAGCGGCCGAGGCCGACGGCGGGGCCGATGTCGCGCAGGGAGAGCTTGTCCAGGTCCGCGCCGGGCGCGCACACGCGTTCCAGCTGCTCGCCGGTGAGGCCGATCAGGGGCACGCCGTCGAGGACGGCGATGGTGGCGGGGACGGCGCCGCCGTCGCGCACGACCTTCTCCAGCCGCCGGGCGACGTCGAGGTTGCGGCCGGGCGGGAGACCGTGGGAGAGGATGGTGCTCTCCAGCGCGACGACGGGGTCACCGCCGTCGAGGGCGGAGGCGACCTCTTCGTGAAGGGACAGTTGCGGAGTCACGAACGAACATCATCGGTGATGTGGGTCCGCGTCACGCCATCGGGTCAGTTCGTTCGAGAGGTTTTCGCGCGCCTTGCCCTCCCAGCGTGCCCGCGCGATGTCGCTGCGGTACAGCCGCGGCCTGGCCAGCAGGTTCTCGAGTACGTGCGCGCGGCCCGCCCGCCAGTCCTCGTCGGAGTAGATGGAGTACTCCTCCCGGACACCGTTCGCGTACTGCTCGTAGTCCTGCGGCTTGGCGCCGAGGATCGCGAGATCGGCGTCCAGCAGCGCCGTGGCGAGGAGGTCTTCGTCCGGGGCGGCGTGGTGGATCGTGCTGAGGACCAGCTCCCCGGCGCGCTCGACGTCGGCCGCGGGGACACCGGCGTTGGTGAGTTCGTCGCGCGTCCAGGCCGCGCTCGCCTGTTCGTCCTCGCCGGGGCGGGCGTCGTAGACGACGTCGTGCGTCCACGCCGCGATGGCGACGAGGGCCCGCTCACGGGCGCCAAGGCCGAAAGCCACGGCGAGGGCCCCGCTGTCCCGGGCGACGGCCGTGACATGCCGGAGATCGTGGTAGCGGCGATGCGGTTCGGCGTAGCGGGCCTGGAGGTCGTTCCACGCGACGGCGGCGATCTGGTGATCGCCACCGAGCCTGGTGATCGCGGTCGGCCAGTCCATCAGTCGAAGATTCCGCGTGCTTTGGCCACCTCGTGCAGCCAGCCTTCGAGCTGTGGCTCCCACTTGACCCGTTCCAGCGCGGCGTGGTCGACCTTGAACAGGCCGAGGAACTCCTGGCCGCGTCCGCCGAACCCGCCGCTCTTGGACACCCGGACCCGTTTGGTCACCTCCAGCACGACCTGGGTCTCCGACGGCGAGGACAGGAAGGTCACCGCCACCGAGGTGAAGACGGGCGCGAACCGCGGCGAGGGGGTGAAGCGGATCTCTTGGAAGAACGGGAGCTGCTGGACCGCGCCGTCGACCCGGCCCCGTTCCAGCACGGCCTCGCGGAAGACGAAGCCGATCCGGCTGAAGGCGTCCAGTATCCGTTTCTGCGCGGGCAGCGGCTCGATCGCGGCGCCGTCGACGTCGACCGGGTCGGTGACGGAGTTCGCGATGTCGAGGCTGGTCTGCAGGCCGACCGCCATCCCGTTCAGTGGCTTGCCGAAGACGCTGGAGATCGGCGTCTCCCAGGGCAGGGCCACCTCGAACGGGATACGGACCTGCTGGCCGGGCCCGATCCGCTCGTTGCCCGCCAGCTGCTGGGTGCCGAACTCGAGGTCCTCGACGCCGGGGCGGCGCTCGTCCGGGACCGTGACCCTGGCGAGCAGCTTCACCGAGAGGCCGTTGATCTCTTGATCGACTTCGCCGCCGAGCAGCAGGACCTCGCCGCGCAACGGGCGGCCGGGGGAGACCGTGCGGTCGAGCAGCCGGGCGTCGATCTTGGCCCCGCCCGAGCCGAACGTCGCGAGCACCTTCTGGAACATGGGCGAGATCCTGCCAGGTCGTCGGTGTGCGCAGGAGGATTTGGGGCATTATGGAGGGGTGAGTACACAGACCCTTCCGAAGCCGGATACCCGTCCCGAGGGCACCGACGGCACCGACGACGATTCGCCGAAGATGTTCCACTACGTGCGCAAGAACAAGATCGCCGAAAGCGCGGTCATGGGCACGCACGTGGTGGCGCTGTGCGGCGAGGTCTTCCCGGTGACGAAGTCGGCGAAGCCCGGCTCGCCGGTCTGCCCGGACTGCAAGAAGATCTACGACGGTCTCAAGCCGGGCGACTGAGCCATGGCCGTCCGGTGTCCGAAACCGGACAAAATCTGAAAATCCTTCACATGGTGGCTGCCCGGCCCGGTTTTCGCTGGTAATCAGTACCCGCCAGCGAAACCCAGCCGGGACGGAGCCTTCATGCGTAGAACCGGGATCGTGCTCGCCATCGCCGCGTTGGTCGCGGTGTTCTCACCCGCCGCCGCCCAAGCCGTCACGGGCTGGACCACGGTCGGTTCGGACAACGCCCGTCCGCTCGACGAGGGCCAGGGCCTGGCCACCATCGAACGGTCGTCCGGGACCATCTACCGCTACACCGGGATCGCGACCGTCCCGATGAGCCTGTCGACCCAGGGCTGGAACCACGTCGGCGACCCGGGCTCCGCGCAAGGCTGGTACGTCGAGCCGTACCAGCGCGACGACAGGGGCGCGAAGCTCTTCCGCGTCGAGTCGCCCGGCGGGCAGTGGGCGAACTACACGCACACGCTGGAATCATGGGAGGCGAACAACAACTCGTTCGCCGCCGTGACCCCGGACGCGCGCTGGATGGTGGCGGGCGAGTGGGGCACGATGGACCGGCTCCTCGTGCACCCGATGCCCGGCGTCGCGCACACGAACCCTTCGGCGAACCTGCCGTACTCGTCCGCGATCCGGCTCGACAAGCCGGTGCGGGACATCCAGGGCTGCGACTTCCTCACCGCGACCCGGCTGCTGTGCTCGTCCGACGATCCCGAGGGTTCGCTGTTCGGGACCACGAAGCCGCTGCTGCAGGTGGATCTTTCCGGCGCGCTGTCGGGTTCGGACGTGACCGGGCGGGTGACGTCGCTGGGGCAGCTGCCCTTGAAGAGCACCTGCAGCGGGAATTTCGAGACCGAGGGCATCGACGTCGCCGCCGACGGGACCCTGCGGGTCGTCGTGCTGTCGCCTTCGTGGTGTGTGGCCTTCGACAGCAAGACCTGGCGGTTCCGGAAGGCGTGACACGCGTGGTCAGACGCGTAACTCGCGTGATTGGAGGCGTACCTGCTCCAATCACGCGAGTTACGGCTTCGATCACGCGAGTTACGGGTTACCGGGCGGGTTCCGGGGTGAGGTCTTCCGAGTGCGGAGCCGCCGGGGACCGGCGGGCCGCCCTCTTCGCGCGGCGCTTCTCTTTCCGCGTCTCGACCATCGTGTACAGCGTCGGCACCAGGATCAGCGTCAGCAGGGTCGAGCTGACCAGCCCGCCGATCACCACGATCGCCAGCGGCTGCCCGATGAACCCGCCCTGCCCGGTCAGCCCGAGCGCCATCGGGATCAGCGCGAAGATGGTCGCGGCCGCGGTCATCAGGATCGGCCGCAGCCGTCGCCTGCCGCCTTCGACGACCGCGTCCGCGACGCTCATCCCCGAGGCCCGGTACTGGTTGATCAGGTCGATCAGCACGATCGCGTTGGTCACCACGATCCCGACGAGCATCAGCA
Source organism: Amycolatopsis sp. NPDC049868 (assembly GCF_044461365.1). Taxonomy (NCBI): domain Bacteria; kingdom Bacillati; phylum Actinomycetota; class Actinomycetes; order Pseudonocardiales; family Pseudonocardiaceae; genus Amycolatopsis; species Amycolatopsis sp. NPDC049868. Next base: position 325,465 of record NZ_JBITKV010000010.1, read on the forward strand.
TCCCGATCAGCGCGGGCAGGCCCAGCGCGGTCCCGGTGGCCAGCAGCAGCCCGATCGCGCCGGTCGCCGCGAACGGGATCGACACCAGCAGGATCAGCGGCTGGATCAGGCTGCGGAACGTCGCCACCATGATCAGGTACACGATCGCGACCGCGGCCAGCAGCGCGAGGAACAGGTTCCCGAACGCCTCGCGCTGATCCTCGCTGACACCGCCGAGCTTGTACGCCGCGCCACCGGTGAAGGTCAGTCCGTCCAACTTGGACTGGATAGCCTTCGTGGTGGCGGCCAGGTCCGCGCCGGTGTTCTTGGCGGTGACCGTGGTGCTCAGTTCGCCCGAGGTGCGGTGCACCGCGGCCGGCCCGTCCACTGTGGACACGGTGGCGACGGAGTCCAGCCGGACCACGCCGGTCGCGCTCGGGATGGGCAGCGCCTTGACCGCGTCGACCGACACCGGGGCCGTGCCCGCGCGCAGCACGATGTCCGTGCGCTGACCATCGACCGGCAGCTGCGTCACCGTGCGGCCGGCGATGGCCTGGTTCGCGATCTGGCCGATCGTGGTCGCCGAAAGCCCGCTCGCGGCGGCCTTGGCGGCATCGACCTCGACCTGCACGCGCGGCGAGCCCTGCGCGAGGTCACTGGTCACCTCGGTGAGGTCCGGGACACCGGAAAGCGCCTGGCGGACCTGCTCGGCGGCGGGCTTCAGCGCCGCTTCGTCCGGTGCGGTGACGGTGATCGAGACCTGGTCGGAGTTGAACCCGCCCGCTTCCGCGCCGATCTTGACCTCGCCGAGCTCCGGTTTGTCCAGCTTGCCCCGCAAGCGATCCGACAGCGCGTCGAGGTCGGTGTCCTTGGCGACGGTGGCCTGGATGCTGGTCGCCGTCCCGCCGCCGCCGAAGAAACCGCCCCCGCCGATGCTGACCTGGTAGGTCTCGACGGCCGGTTCGGCGGCGAGCGCCTGCTCCACCGCGCCCGCGGCCTTCTCCTTGGCCTCGGAACTGGTGCCGGGCGGGAGCTTCTGCGAAAGGCTCAGCGTCGTCGAGCCGGACTGGTCGAGGAAGTTGGTGTTCAGTTGCGAGGCCAGCCCGACCGTGCCGCCGAAGATGATCAGCGCCAGCAGTACGACGGTGACGCGGCGCCGGGTCGCGAACCGGATCACCGGGACGTACCCGCGCTGAAGCAGCCCGCGGCGTTCCTTGTCCTCGGCGGCCTGACGCGTGAGCTCGGCCTCGCGCTCGTCCGCCGGGGTCTTGGGCGGTTTGAGGAACCAGTACGCCAGCACCGGCACGATCGTCAGCGAGACCAGCAGCGACGCCAGCAGCGCCACGGTGACCGTGATCGCGAACGGCGAGAACAGCTCGCCGACGAACCCGCCCACGAAGGCGATCGGCAGGAACACCGCGACGGTGGTGAGGGTGGACGACGTCACGGCACCCGCGACCTCACGCACGCCGTCGAGGACCGCGCGCTGTTTCTCCTCGCCGTACGCCAGATGTCGTTTGATGTTCTCCAGCACCACGATCGAGTCGTCGACCACCCGCCCGATGGCGATGGTGAGCGCGCCGAGGGTGAGCAGGTTCAGCGAAAGATCGCCCGTCCACAACGCCAGCAGCGCCACGACCACCGACAGCGGGATCGACACCGCCGTCACCAGCGTCGAGCGCACCGACATCAGGAACAGCAGGATCACCACGACCGCGAACGCCAGCCCCAGCAGGCCTTCGGTGGTCAGGCCGCTGATCGCGTCCTTGACCGGGGTGCCCTGGTCGAACACGACGCTCATCTCGGCGCCGATCTTCTTCGACAGCTCGGGCAGCTTGTCCCGCACCGCTTCCGAGATCGCGACCGCGTTGCCGTTCTCCACCATGGTGATCGAGAGCCCGAGGCTCGGCTTGCCGTTGGTGCGCGTGATCGACGTCGGCGGCGCGAACCCGGCCTGGACGTCCGCGACGTCACCTAGCTTCACAGGCTTGCCCGCCGGCGCCCCGGGACGCGATGGCTGCGACGGCGTCAGGTACAGGTTCTTGATCGTGTCCACTGTGGTCGGTCCGCCGCCGACCTGGACGGTGAGCGTCTTGCCGCCTTCGGTCAGTGTCCCGGCCGGAACGGCGGCACCGGCGGTCTGCAGCGTGGTGGCGATGGACGACGGGTCGACACCCGCGGCCGCCAGCTTCGCGTAGTCCAGCGCGACGGTGACCCGCGGCTGCCGCGCACCGGTCACGTCGACCTCGCGGACGCCGTCGATCTTGCGCAGTTCCGGCGCGACCTCCCCGGTCAGCGCGGGCGCGAGCGCCTGCGGGTCACCGGTGGTCCCGGCGGCGAGCAGCACGACCGGGAGATCGTCGGTGGATCCCGCGGCCACCGACGGCTCGCTGTTCTGCGGCAGCCGGGCCTTGAGCCCGTCGACGACGCGCTGGATCTGCCCGACGGCCGCGTCGATGTCTGTGCCGAACTCGAACTGCGCGGTGATCCGCGACAGCCCCTCCGACGACGTCGAGCTCAGCTCTTCGAGCCCCTTCAAACCCTGCAGACCGCCTTCGAGCGGCTCGGTGACCTGACGGTCGACGGCGTCCGGTGACGCGCCTGCGTACGGCGTGATGACCTGCGCCTGCGGGAACTGCAGTGATGGGAACAGCTGCTGCTTCAGCTGCGGCAGGGCGAAGGCGCCGAAGCCGATCACCACCAGGGCGAGCAGCCCGATGAGACTTCGGTTGCGCAGGCTCAGTCTGGCCAGCGTGGACATGACGGGATCCCCCAGAAAGGCAGCTCGGGAACGTGCGGATTACCGCGAGCTTTTCACGGCGGGGGGTGGAATGGATTCACACCACGGGTGGAATCGGAGTACGACTTCGGGATGAGGTTTCCCTCAGCTTCGCCGTTCGGACACCTGATCGGTTTCGCTCTGCGTCTCTTCGTTCACCGATTGTTCCGGTTCGCTCTCGCTGTTCTGGCGGGGACGGCGGAGCGGGACCGTCGTCCGTTCCCACAGTTTGCGACCCTCTTCGGCACGGATGCGTTCGTTCGCGCGTTCCATTTCCAGCCGCCGCCATTTCCGGCGCTGGCGTTTCGTCGCCTTCGCGGGCCACAGTTCCTGGATCGCGCTGTTGAAGTACGCGCCGCCGACCACCGCGAGCCCGATGAAGAACATCAGCAACAGGAACGCGATCGGCGCGGCGAGCGCGCCGTAGGTGTAACCGGTCTTGGTGATCCAGTTCAGGTAGATCCGCAGCCCGATGCTGGAGAGCAGGAACACGACCATGGCGAGCATCGCGCCCGGCAGCCCCCGGTGCCACGGCAGCCTGCGCGGCAGGGCGAGCTTGTACAGCGTCGTCAGCGCCAGCACGATCATCACGGCCAGCACCGGGTAGTACAGCGTGCCGACCCAGTACGACACCGTGCCGCGCCAGTCGGTGGGGAAGAACTGGGGGAGCAGGTCCGGCCCGATCGCCAGCAGCGGCAGCCCGACCACCAGGATGACCAGCCCGGCCAGGTACAGCAGCAGCGCGAAGATCCGCTGCCAGACGTCGTTGCGGACGCCGTACTGGTCGTGCGCCACGGTGATCGCGTCGACGAACGACGACATCGCCGACGAACCGGCCCACAGGGAGATCAGGAAGCCGACGGAGACGATCTCGCCCTTGCCGACGGTGAGGATGCTGTTGACCGTCGGCTCGATGATGTCGTGGACGGCGTTGTCGCTGAAGATCGTCTTGCTGAAGGTGATGATCCGGTCGTGGACCGCGGTCACGACCTCCTGGCCGAACCAGTCGCCGACGAAGCCCAGGCAACCGAGGAGACCGAGCAGCAGCGGGGGCAGGGACAACGTCTGCCAGAACGCGGCTTCGGCGGCCTCGGAGAAGATGTTGCCGTCCCACGCCTTGCTGAGCGTGCGGCTGAGCAGGCGCAACGGCCCCCTGCGGCCCTTCGCGACCTCGGCGGCCGTGTCGGGACGGCCGTTCTCCTCGCTCATGCAGCTCCTCCGCCGGCGCCGAGCGCCCTTGACGGTGTCCAGCATGGTCCATGCCACGCCATTCGGCTCGCCACCCCTGGGTTTTCGGGTGAGTAACCCGACAACGGGGGTGGCGCTTCCGGCGTTCCACGGGGCTCCGAGGTAGGGTTCTCGGAGTGCCCTCACCTCAGGCGCCGGCGTCGCGGCCGGATACCCAAGTGGGGGTTTTCGCTTGTGTCAGGGTGGATGACCAGGCGTTTCGGGTGAGGGAGGAGGGGAACCTGCATGTCGGAAACCGTTGAACGCGATCGAGGCGAGCTGGGCGCGCCTCCCGCGGCGAAGGACAGCACGGCCCGCCCGCTGCGTGCCTGGCAGCGGCGAGCGCTGACGAAGTACCTCACGAAGAAGCCGCAGGACTTCCTGGCCGTGGCGACGCCGGGCGCGGGCAAGACGGTGTTCGGTCTCCGGATCGCCGCCGAGCTGCTGAGCGACCGGACCGTCGAGAAGATCACCATCGTCGCGCCGACCGAGCACCTGAAGCACCAGTGGGCGGCGTCGGCCGCGGCCGCCGGGATCGCGATCGACTCGAACTTCCGCAACGGCACCGGTGTCACCTCGCGTGACTACCAAGGTGTCGCGCTCACGTACGCGCAGGTCGCCGCGCATCCGACGCTGCACCGCGTGCGCACCGAGAACCGCAAGACCCTGGTCATCCTCGACGAGATCCACCACGGCGGCGACGCGAAATCGTGGGGCGACGCGATCCGCGAGGCGTTCACCCCCGCCGTCCGCCGTCTGGCGCTCACCGGGACGCCGTTCCGCAGCGACGACTCGCCGATCCCGTTCGTCACCTACGAGGCCGACGGCTCGGGTTTCCAGCGCAGCAAGGCCGACCATGCCTACGGCTACGCCGACGCGCTCGCCGACGGCGTGGTCCGGCCGGTCGTCTTCCTCGCCTACTCCGGTGAAGCCTCTTGGCGCACCAGCGCGGGGGAGGAGTTCACCGCGCGGCTCGGCGAGCCGCTGACCGCCGAGCAGAACGCGCGGGCCTGGCGCACGGCGCTCGACCCGGCAGGCGAGTGGGTTCCGTCGGTGCTGCAGGCCGCGGACACGCGTCTCACGCAGCTTCGGGCCAACGGCATCCCGGACGCGGGCGGTCTGGTGATCGCCACCGACCAGGACTCGGCGCGTGCCTACGCCAAGATCCTGCAGCGCATCTCCGGCCAGAACCCGACGGTCGTCCTTTCCGACGACCCCAAGGCGTCCGGGCGGATCAAGGAGTTCTCCGATTCGACCGACCGCTGGCTGGTCGCGGTCCGGATGGTGTCCGAAGGCGTCGACGTCCCGCGCCTGGCCGTCGGTGTCTACGCCACGAGCGCGTCGACCCCGCTGTTCTTCGCGCAGGCCATCGGCCGGTACGTGCGTTCCCGCAAGCCCGGCGAGACGGCTTCGGTCTTCCTGCCGAGTGTGCCGGTGCTGCTGGAACTGGCCAGCGAGCTGGAGGCGCAGCGCGACCACGTCCTCGGCAAGCCACACCGCGAGAAGGAGGGCTGGGACGACGAACTCCTGGCCCAGGCCAACCGCACCGAGGACGAGCCGGGCGAGGAGGAGAAGGCGTTCACCTCGCTGGGTGCCTCCGCGGAGCTCGACCAGGTGATCTACGACGGGAACTCGTTCGGCACGGCGGTGTTCTCCGGTTCCGACGAGGAGCAGGAGTACCTCGGCCTGCCGGGGCTGCTCGAACCGGACCAGGTCCGCGCGCTGCTGCGGAAGCGGCAGGAGGAGCAGCTCTCCGACGAGAAGCGGCGCAAGCCCAAGGCCGAAGAGGCCGCGCCGGTCGCGCGGCCGCAGTCGGTCAGCGAGCGGCTCGGCAGCCTGCGCAAGGAGCTGAACGCGCTGGTGGGCGTGCACCACCACCGGACGAAGAAGCCGCACGGCGCGATCCACAACGAACTGCGCCGGGTCTGCGGCGGGCCGCCGACGGCGATGGCTTCGGTGGAGCAACTCGAAGAGCGGATCGTCACGCTGCGTTCTTGGTGACCGCCCCGTAGCAAGCGCTATGAACGGTCCGTTCCTTGCAAAATTTGCAAGGAACGGACCGTTCATAGCGTTCGGGGGCAGAGAACCCGAGCTGCAAAGATCACGCTGAGTGAGTGGTGGCGGTCACACCGTCAACGCACTTAGACTTCGTACGTCTTGCTACGGCCACGTTGCCAAACCGTGTCCATTTGACGAGGCTTAATCGATTCAGCCGTCTTCCGCGAAACCCGTTCGGCGGCATATGTTGTCGCCCACAACATATGCGCGATGGTGCGACCGGTCCCTCAGGATCGCCGCCCGCGGGCAAGATCCGGAAGGAACGAGGATGCGCAGCAGAACCCTTACCCTCCTCGCCGCGACGGTGGGCGCCGGCCTGGTGCTCTCCGCCTGCGGCGCCAACACCGCCGACTCGGGCAGCGGCAACTCCTCGCAGTCCGCGCCCGCCCCGGGCGGCGCCGCCGCCGGTGGCAAGGTCGGCGTCATCCTGCCGGAGACCGCCACCTCCGCGCGCTGGGAGTCCTTCGACAAGCCGTTCCTGACCAAGGCGCTCAAGGACGCGGGCTTCGACGCCGACGTCCAGAACGCCCAGGGCGACGTCCAGAAGTTCACCACGCTGGCCGACGGCATGATCGCGCAGAACGTCAAGGTCCTGATCATCGCCGCCATCAACGGCGAGGTCGGCGCGGCGGTCGCCCGCAAGGCGCAGGCCGCGGGCATCCCGACCATCGACTACGACCGCCTCAACCTCGGCGGCAGCTCCGACTACTACGTCTCGTTCGACAACGAGAAGGTCGGCCAGCTCCAGGGCCAGGGCCTCGCCGACGCGCTGAAGGACAAGAAGGGCGCCGAGGTCGTCATGATCGAGGGTGCCCCGACCGACAACAACGCGACGCTGTTCGCCAACGGCCAGAAGTCCGTCCTGCAGCCGAAGTTCGCCAGCGGCGACCTGAAGCTCGTGCGCGAGCAGGCCATCGACAACTGGGACAACCAGAAGGGCGGCCAGACCTTCGAGCAGATCCTGACCGACAACAAGGGCAGGGTCGACGGCGTCGTCGCCGCGAACGACGGTCTCGCCGGCGCGGTCATCACCGTGCTGAAGAAGAACGGCCTCAACGGCAAGGTCCCGGTCACCGGCCAGGACGCCACCGCGGACGGCCTCATGGCGATCCTGCGCGGCGACCAGTACATGACCGTCTTCAAGCCCATCAAGGAAGAGGCCGAGGCCGCGGCGAAGCTCGCCGTCCTGCTGGCCAAGGGCGACAAGGCGGGCGCCGACGCGCTGGCCACCGGCAAGGCGAAGGACCCGAAGGGCAACCGCGAGGTCAAGTCCGTGCTCCTCGATCCGAAGCTGACCACCAAGGAAGGCGTCAAGGAGGTCGTGACGCAGGGCTACGTCAAGGCGGCCGAGATCTGCGGCGGCGACCTGGCCGCGGCGTGCACGCAGCTCGGTATCTCCTGACCCGTTAAATCCAGACGACCGGGCCGGTGCGTTCTCACGACGGAGCGCACCGGCCCGGTACCCAGCCGGGAGAACCCCATGAGTGAACCCATCCTCGAACTGAAGCAGCTGAACAAGAGCTTCGGGCCGGTCCACGTCCTCCACGACGTGGACTTCAACGTGCGCGCCGGTGAGGTCACCGCGCTGGTCGGCGACAACGGCGCCGGTAAGTCCACTTTGGTCAAGTCGATCGCCGGGATCCACGGCTACGACTCGGGAACGGTGAAGTTCCAGGGCAAGCCGGTGCATATCCACGGCCCGCGTGACGCCGCGGATCTGGGGATCGAGGTCGTCTACCAGGACCTCGCCCTCGCCGAGAACCTCGACATCGTGCAGAACATGTTCCTCGGCCGGGAACGCGGCAGCAAATGGCTGCTCGACGAGGCCAGCATGGAGAAGGCCGCCCGCGAGACGCTCGCCTCGCTGTCGGTCCGCACCGTGAAGTCGGTCCGCACGCCCGTTTCGGCCCTCTCGGGCGGGCAGCGGCAGACCGTCGCGATCGCGAAGTCCGTGCTGTGGGACTCGAAGGTCGTCCTGCTCGACGAGCCGACCGCCGCGCTCGGTGTCGCGCAGACCCGTCAGGTGCTCGACCTCGTCCGCCGCCTCGCCGAACAGGGCCTCGGTGTGGTGCTGATCAGCCACAACATGGCCGACGTCTTCGAGGTCGCCGACCGGATCGCGGTGCTCTACCTCGGCCGTCTCGTCGCCGAGGTGCACACCAAGGACGTCACCCACGGCCAGGTCGTGGAACTGATCACCGCCGGTCGCTCCGGCGACCTCGGCCTTGCCCGCCCCGAAGCCGCCGTCCTCTGACCCGAGGCGAGAAAGAACCGGAAATGACTGAGACACCTGCAAAGCCCGCCTCGCCGGAGGGGGGCAAGTCGGCGGCCGCCGCGCTCAACCCGTCGGCGGCCATCACGGACTTCGGCATCGACACGACATCGATGTCGACGCGCGAAGCGGTCGGTGACTACTTCTCCCGGCTCAAGGCGGGACAGCTGGGTTCGCTCCCGGCGTTGCTCGGCCTGCTCGTGCTGGTGATCGTGTTCGCCTCGCTGTCGGACACCTTCCTGACGATGAACAACATCGCGAACCTGATGGCGCAGGGCGCCGGCAAGGCGATCATCGCGATGGGCATCGTGTTCGTGCTGCTGCTCGGCGAGATCGACCTGTCCGCGGGCACCGCCTCCGGCGTCACCGCCGCGGTGCTGGCGATGCACTACGTGCGCAACGGAAACCTGTTGGGCGGCATGGGGAACGGCGTGTTCATCGCGTTCCTCGTCGTCCTCGCCGTCGCCGCGCTGCTCGGCGTGATCCTGCGGATCTGGGCGGGCGTCGGGTTCGCCGTGCTCGCCATCGCGCTCGTGCTGTCGGGAACCGCGGCCAACGCGTGGATCGAGATGCTGCTCGCGATCAGCGTCGGTGGCGCGATCGGTGTCCTCACCGGCTTCCTCGTCTCGAAGATCGGCATGCCCTCGTTCGTCGTGACCCTGGCGCTCTTCCTCGCCTGGCAGGGCGTCATCCTCCAGTTCATCGGCGAGGGCGGCACGCTCGGCATCAGCACCTCGGACGTGCTGTTCAAGGTCGCCAACGGCAATCTGTCCACAGTGGGCAGCTGGGTGCTCTTCCTGATCGCCGCCGGTGGTTTCGCCGCGGTGACACTCGGCCAGCACTTCTCGCGGCTCAAGCGGGGCTTGGTCACCCAGCCGACGCCGATGGTGCTGTTCAAGGTCGGCGCGATCGGCGTGGTCGCCGCGATCGCGACCTATCTGCTCACGCTGAACCGCGCGCCGAACCCGAACATCGTGATCTCGGGCGTCCCGTACGTCGTGCCGATCGTGCTCGGCCTGCTGGTGCTCGGCACCTACGTGCTCAACCGCACGCAGTACGGCCGCCACATCTACGCCGTCGGCGGCAACCGCGAGGCGGCCCGCCGTGCCGGTATCAACGTCGAGAAGATCCGCGCCTCGGTGTTCGTCATCTGCTCGGCGGTGGCGGCGGTCGGCGCGATCGTCTACTCGTCGAAGGTCGGTTCGGTCGACCCGCAGGCCGGTGGCCTCAACACGCTGCTGTTCGCGGTCGGCGCCGCCGTCATCGGTGGTACGTCGCTGTTCGGCGGCAAGGGCCGGGTCGTCGACGCGGTGATCGGTGGTCTCGTGCTCGCGGTCGTCGAGAACGCGCTGGGCCTGCTGAAGCAGTCGGCGGCGGTGGTCAACATCGTCACCGGTCTGGTGCTGCTTCTCGCGGCCACAGTGGACGCGTTGTCCCGTCGCCGCGCGGCTGCGTCGCCGCGCTGAGTCCGCATGGAATGATGAAGCCCGTGACCAGCACACCCGTTGCACGACCAGACGAGGTGCGCAGGCACAACCGCACGACCTTGCTCCGGTTGCTGCACGTCAGCGGCCCGAGCACCAGGGCGACCCTCGCCACCGAGCTGGGGCTCAACCGCAGCACCATCAAGACCCTCGTCGACGGCCTCGCGGAAGCGGGGGTCGTCGAGGAGCGGGTCCCGAGGCCGGGACGAGGGGCGGGCCGCCCCTCGCTCCTGGTCCTGCCGCAGCCGCACGCGGCGGTGGTGCTCGCGGTCGACCTCCAGGTCGAACACGTGGCGATCGCGCTCGTCGGGTTCGGCGGCCAGATCCTCGGGCGCAACAGCTGGAACCTCCACGGCCGGACGCGGGAGGCCGACGAGGTGATCACGCACGTGATCGAGTCGACCACCGTCCTGGCGGGTGACCTCGGTGTCCAGCCGATCGCCGCGGGCGTGTCCGTGCCCGGCGTCGTCCGCCGGGCCGACGGGCACGTCCACGAGGCGCCCAACCTGCGCTGGACCGACGTGGCGCTCGGGGAACGGCTCGGCGGTGTGCTGCGTATTCCCATCCTGGTCGGCAACGACGCCGAACTCGGCGCCATCGCCGAACACCTGCGCGGCGCCGCGCGAGGCTCGTCCGACGCCGTGTACGTCTCCGCCGACGTCGGTGTCGGGGGAGGGATCATCGCGGACGGCTCGTCGCTGCGCGGCGGCGCGGGCTACGTCGGCGAGATCGGGCATATGGCGATCCGGCCGGGCGGCCGTCCCTGCTACTGCGGGTCCAGCGGCTGCTGGGAGACCGAGGTCGGCGAGGCGGCACTGTGCCGAGCGCTCGATCTGCCCGAGGACACCCCGCGCGGGGCGATCCTGTTCGAGCTGCGCGCGCTGGGCCGGGATCCGCACGCGGCCGAGGAGCGGCTCTCGGAGTTCGCGGAATGGCTGACGCTGGGCCTGGTGAACGTGGTCAACCTGCTCGGCCCGCAGCTGGTGGTGCTGGGCGACCTGCTCACCGTGCTGCCCGATTCGGTCGTGAAGTCGGTGGCGGCCGAGGTCCGGCGGCGGAGCCTGGTCAGCCGGGCCGTGGGCGGGACGCAGATCGTGAGCTCCGCGCTCGGGGCGGACGTGAAGCTGCTGGGGGCGGCTGAGGCGGCCTTCGAGATGATTCTGGACACCGTCTAGGCCACACTCGCGTGCCATGAACGGTCCGTTCCTTGCAAATTTCGCAAGGAACGGACCGTTCATGGCGTTGGTGACCGGAGGACTAGCCCGGCTGCTTCACGAGGCCGGACAGCAGGGCCACCAGCGCGGCCAGGGCCTTCTCCTTCGCGGCTTCGCGGTCTTCGGCGTGCGCGATCATCAGCGCCGCCTCCGCGCAGGCGCTCAGCACCAGTTGCGCCAGCTCCGGGATCGGCGCGTCGATCAGCAGCCCGTCCGCCGCGGCGGACTCCAGGATCTCCGTGATCATGCCCAGCCCGTACCGGTTCTCCAGCTCACGCCATTCCTGCCAGCCGAGCACCGACACGGCGTCCGTGAGCGCGATCCGCACCACCTCGGGCCGCAGGCACAGGTCCAGGAACCGGCTCAGCACCCCGAGCGCCCCCGCCCACGGGTCGTCCGTCGACGCCCGGACGGCCTGGAGTTCCTCGGTGATCCCCGTTTCGATCTGCTCGATCACGGCACGGAACAGCCCCTGTTTGTCCCCGAAGTGGTGGTACAGCGCGCCGCGGGTGACGCCCGCCGCCCGGACGATCTCGTCGGCGGGCACGGCGGCGTAACCCTGCTCGGCGAACAGCGTCCGCGCCGCCGTGATCAACGCGGCCTGCGTCGACTGCGAACGTTCGGTCTGGCTACGTCGTGGCGTGGGCACGCAGGAATTCCACCATCATGCCGCTCAGCCGCTCCGGCTGGTCCTCCGGCACGAAGGCGTAGGAGTCCTCGATCGTCCTCAGTTCGGCGTCCGGCAGGACCCCGGCGAGCTTGCGGCCCACCCACAACGGGAAGTGCCGGTCTTCGGGCGCCCAGGCCAGCAGCACGGGCTTCTGGAAGGCGGGCAGCCGCTCGGCGGCGGTCAGGGTGTAGCGATTGTCGACGCTCGCCATGAACCGGCGCAGATCGTCGCGGATCTCCGCGCTCCGGCGGCTGGGCAGCAGATACGCGTCGAGGATGTGGTCCGGGACCGGGTGTTTGGCCAGCCAGAGGAAGTCCGTGGTCTTCAGCAGCCACCGCCAGCGCAGCGCCGCGGTCACCAGCCCGACGCCACCGGGGATCCGCGCCAGCGGGCTCAGCCCCGCGAACAACGGCGGCAGGAAGCGCTCGAAGGAGTCCGACGGGGTCAGCACGACCCGGCCCACCCGCTCCGGGTTCGTGGTCATGAGGAGTTGTGTCAGCGCGCCGCCGGTGTCGTTCGCGACCACGGTCACATCGGTCAGGTCGAGCGCTTCGAGGAACCGCGCGATGAGCGCCGCGACCCCGGGCGGGGTCAGCTCGGCGTGGGGGACCGGGATCTCGTGCGAACCCAGCGGCCAGTCCGGGGTCAGGCAGCGGAAGCCGGCGTCGGCGACCGCGGGCGCCACCTTGCGCCAGAGCAGGCCGTTGGTCAGCAGTCCGTGCACGAAGACCACGGGAGGGCCTTCGCCGCGGTCGCGGTAGCGGATGCGGGCGTCGCCGAGATCCGCCACGTGGGCTTCGCCGAGGAGGTCGCTGGTCGTCATGGCAACTAACATACATGCTGTCTGTATGTTTTTGAAGGGCAAAAACAGGGCGGCCGGCTCTCTCCCCTGGGGGAGTAGCCGGCCGCCGGTGGTCGTGGACTGGTGGGCTACCGCTGAATGTCCGCGGACATTTCCTTGAGCTTCGTCTCGTGTGCGCGGGCGTGGTGACCACAGAAGAGCAACTCGCCACCGGTGCTGAGAATGGCTCGAACCTGGGCTGCAGCTCCACACCGGTCGCATCGGTCGGCAGCGGTCAGTTCGGGGCGGGTGAGCGTCGGTGAAGTCATTGGAGTCTCCCTCCGTCCCGGCACCGGTGGCCCGGTGCCATCGATCCAGCTACGACCACTTCGGCACTGATGCCGGCAACGTTCGTTCCCGGCCCCGCCGTGTTCGTGCTTCCACTCTTCCAGACGTTTGGCGGCCCGCAAGTGTTCCCGTGCGGGTGTCTCATTTGTCACTGGTAATTACCTCGTATGCCGTAGCGTAATCACGCAACGTGGGAGAAGACTCCCCATCGAGGGACCTTTCCCCACGTCAGGCACCATGCGGGGGTGGGAATCGCAGTCGTCCGGAACCGTCTTCCGAGCGTGCCGTCGCCGATCTTGTTCGTTCTCAGCGGAATTTCGATGTACGCCGGTGCGGCCGTCGCCGTAGGTCTCTTTTCGGTCGCCTCCCCCGCGGGGGTGGCCTGGCTCCGCTGTCTCGGGGCGGCGGTGGTCCTCCTCGCGTGGCGCAGGCCACCCCGCTCGGCGTGGACCGGCCGCACGTTCCTGCTCGCGGGTGCCTTCGGTGTCGTCACCGCCGGGATGAACGTGCTCTTCTACGAGGCGATCGCGCGGCTGCCGCTGGGTACCGCGGTCGCCCTCGAGTTCGCCGGGCCCGTGGTGGTGGCCGCGTTCGGCTCGCGGACTCGTCGCGACGTCTTCGCGCTGCTGCTGGTGGCGGCCGGCGTGCTCGCCATCGCGGACGTCCGGCTCGAAGGCAGCCTGCTCGGCGTGCTGTTCGCCCTCGGCGCGGCGGCCGCCTGGGCCGGGTACATCCTGCTCGGGAAGCGGGTCGCGGTCGGCGGGAACGGGATCGACGGGCTGGCCGTCGGGTTCGCGGTCGGCACCGTGGTGCTGTCACCGCTGGCGCTCGGCACCGGCGCGGTGTGGGGTTCGCCACGTTTGCTGCTGCTCGGCGTCGGAGTGGGCGTGCTCTCGACCGTCGTGCCGTACGCGCTCGACCAAGTGGTCCTGCGCAAGGCCGGGCAGGCGCGGTTCGCGCTGCTGCTCGCGTTGCTGCCGGTCACGGCGGGGGTGATCGGCTTCCTGTGGCTCCGTCAGGTCCCGGCCCTGCCCGAAGCGCTCGGCACGCTGGCCGTCGTCGCCGGGGTGGCACTGCGCTCTCCGGGGAAACGTGATGACTCGGCGCCCCTCTGAGCGGGATACTGAGCGGTCTGTGGCGCTTTCAGCACCGGGAGGACACGTGGCCGAGATCCGGCGGGCCGGCACCGTCGAGGAGGTCGTCGCCGCTCAGCACCTGTTCGACGGCCCCGCGCAACGGGAGGCGTCCGAGAAGTTCCTCGCGGGGGAGGAGAACCACCTCCTGATCGCCTACGAGGACGGCGAGCCCGCGGGGATGATCACCGGCACCGAGGTGACGCATCCGGACAAGGGCACCGAGATGTTCCTCAACGAACTCGACGTCAGCCCGGACTATCAGCGGCGCGGGATCGGCCGCGACCTCGTCGACGCGCTGGCCGGGATCGCGCGGGAGCGCGGCTGCCGCGGGATGTGGGTCGGGGTCGAAACGGACAACAAGGCCGCGCTGGCGACCTACACCTCGGCCGGGGCGTCGAACGACGGCCCGTTCATCATGCAGTCGTGGACGTTCGAAGACTGATGTCCTCCGGAATCGACGGCGACCGGACGGGGCTGTCCGGTCGCCGCTGGCTGCCGGGGGGCGAGCACCTCGTCGCCGTCGCGCGGGCCGAACTCCCGCAGCGGGACGGGCTCGCCGGGCCGTTCACGGCGCTGGCCGCCCTGCGCGCGGCGGGCTTCGACGTCGCGGGCCAGGCCGAGGTCGCGGCGCTGGCGGGCGCCACGCCGGAAGGTCTGGCGCGAGCGATCGGGACGCTGTCGGGCGGGCGGCTCGTCGCCGTGCCCGCCACCGGGAACTGGGCTCCGCACTCGTTGTTCATGCTCCTGGCGGCGCTGTGGCGGCTGCCGAGGGTCGCGCTGATCGCGGAGGTCGATCCGGCCGAATTCGGCGCGCACGACACCCCGGCGCGAGCGCTGCTCGACTATCTCGACACCGGTATCCCGCCGCTGTGGTCGTCGCGGTGGCGCCCGCCCGGCGGGCATCACGTGCTGGCCGCCGGGATGCGGATCGGCGCCGAAGGCACTCTGGTGTCCATTATGGACGGTTATCCGTCCTTGGGGGACAACGGTTTACACGACCAGCCGGTGGAATGGGTGGCCGCGGCGCTGAAGCGGATGCTGGTCGTGGTGGACGACGGCGACGCCGAGGCCGCCGTCGCCGCGATCACGACGGCAGGTCTGTGGAGCTGAGGTCGTCTTTCGCGAAACGGGAATGCTTGCGCCCGTAGAAGACGTAGATCAGCAGACCGAGCAGCAGCCACGCGGCGAACCGCAGCCACGTCATCACGTCCAGGTTCAGCATCAGGTAGAAGCACGCCAGCGCCGCCACGACGGGCAGATAGGGCGAGAACGGCACGGTGAACGGACGTTCCAGGTCCGGGCGGCGCTTGCGCAGCACCGGGACGGCCAGCGCGACGATGATCATCGCCGACAGGGCGCCGATGCTGACCATGTCGGCGAGTTCGGAGATCGGGACGAACGCGGCCAGCGCCGCGATCAGCACCGCGCCGGCGATGGTCATCCGGTGCGGGGTGCCCCAGCGCGGATGCGCCATGCCGAACTTCTTCGGCAGCAGGCCGTCGCGGCCCATCGCGAACCCGATCCGGCCGATCGTCACCAGTTCCACCATCATCACCGACGTCAGCCCGGTGACCGCGCCGAGCGAGATCAGCGCGCCCACCCAGTGCTGGCCGACCCGGTCGAAGGCGTCGGCGAGCGGGGCGCCCGTGTCGATCTCGGCGAACGGCACCATCCCGGTCAGCACCAGCGAGACACCGATGTAGAGCAGCGCGCAGACGCCGAGCGCGCCGAGGATGCCGACCCGCAGATCGCGTTTGGGGTTCACGGTCTCCTCGCCGAGGTTGGCGAGCGCCTCGAAACCGGTGTAGGCGAAGAAGACGACGGCGGCGGCGGTCACCATGCCGGCGATACCGTAGACGGACTGTTCGAGCCCGAGCGCGGCTTGCACGATCGGCTGGTGCAGGGTCCCGGCCGTCTCCGTCGGCGGCTGCGCGGCCGGGATGAACGGGGTGAGGTTCTCACCGCGGATGTAGAACACGCCGACCGCGAGGATCAGCACGCAGACCGCGACCTTGACCAGCACGAGCAGATTCGTCACCCGCGCCGACTCCTTGATGCCGAGGACGGCGATCACGGTCAGCACGGCGATGATCACGACCGCGCCTATGTTGACCTTCGCGTCTTCGCCGAACCAGTCGGGGGAGAGCCCCATCAGATTCGCGAGATAGCCGGACCAGCCGCGCGACACGACGGCCGCGCCGAGGGCGAATTCGAGCAGCAGATCCCAGCCGATGATCCAGGCGAAGGTCTCGCCGAGGGTGGCGAAGGCGTAGGTGTACGCGCTTCCCGCCGTCGGCACGCTGGAGGCGAGTTCGGCGTAACAGAGCGCGGCCATCCCCGCCACGACGGCGCCGAGCACGAACGACAGCGTGACCGACGGGCCCGCGTGGGTCTTCGCCTCGACCCCGGCGAGGGTGAAGATGCCGGTGCCGATGATGATGCCGACCCCGAACCCGATCAGGTCGCGCCCGTGCAGGCGGCGTTTCAGCTCACCGGAATCCTGCCGTTTCAGGACCTCGTCCACGTCCAGAGTTCGCCGCATGAAGGGTCACGCTAGAAGATCACCGTCCACCTCGCAGATCGGTGGGGTTTCACCCCTCCAGCACGACGCCGTTCTCCTGCGCCAGGATCGCCGCCTGCACGCGTGACCGCAGCCCCAGTTTCGTCAGCACCCGGGAGACGTGCGTCTTCACCGTGGTCTCGCCGATGTGCAGCCGCGTCCCGATCTGCGCGTTGGACAGGCCGCCGCCCAGGCACGCCAGCACTTCGCGCTCGCGTTCGGTCAGGTCTTCGAGCCCGGCGGGGACGACGGAAGGTTCACGGGTCCCGGCGGCGAAGGCGGCGATCAGCTTCCGCGTGACCTGTGGCGCGAGCACTCCTTCGCCCGCCGCGACCAGCTTCACCGCCTCGATCAGCCGCGACGCCTCCACCGACTTCAGCAGGAACCCGGCCGCGCCCGCCCGCAGCGCGGCGTGGACGTACTCGTCGAGATCGAAGGTGGTGAGCACGAGGACTTCGCACAGCCCCTCCGCGGTCAGTTCCCGGGTGGCCGCGATGCCGTCGACCCCGGGCATCCGCACGTCCATCAGCACGACGTCCGGCTTCAGCGCCTTCGCCTGGCGGACGGCGATGGCGCCGTCCGCGGCCTCGCCGACCACCTCGATGCCCTCGGCGTTGCCGAGGATCATCATCAGCCCGGCCCGGATCGCGCCGTGGTCGTCGGCGACCAGCACCCTGATGTTCCCGTCGCTCAAGACCCCTCCAGAGGCAGTTCGGCGCGGACCAGCCAGCGACCGCCGGACGGCCCGGCGGTGAAGGTGCCGCCCACCGCGGCGGCGCGTTCCCGCATGTTCAGCAGGCCGAGGCCGGTCCCGCCGTCGCCGGGGCGGCCCGGCTGAAGATCATTACGCACCTCGACGGTGAGTATGCCGCCGCTCGACCGGATGTCGAGGACGGCCCGCCCGCCGGGAGCGTGTTTCATCGCGTTGGTCAGCGCCTCCTGCGCGATCCGGTACGCGGTCAGGTCGACCGCCGCGGGCAGGTGGGCGGACCGGTCCGGCACGGCCCCGAGTTCGACCACCAGCCCGCTCGCCCGCGCCGATTCGACCAATTTGGACAGTTCGGCCAGCCGGGCGGGCGCGGTCGTCTCGATCTCGGTGTCCGCGCGCAGCAGCCCGATCATCGCGCGCATCTCCTCCAGCGCGCTGACACTGTTCTCCCGCACCGATTCCAGGACCTTCCTGGACAGCTTCGGGTCGGCGGTGGCCATCGACAGCGCGGCTTCGGACTGGATCGCGATCGCCGAGAGATGCCCGGCGATGACGTCGTGCAGATCCCGCGCCATCTTCGACCGTTCCCCCGCCACGGCGGCCTTCCGGTCCAGTTCGCCGATCGTGGCCAGCTGGACCGCGTTCGCCCGCTCGTTGTCGGCGATGTCCCGTTGCTGACGGACGTTGGCCGCCCACCACACCGGGGTGACCAGGAACGGCAAGAAGGCGAACGCGACAAGGATCGCCGTACGCCACTGCGCGGAGAAGAGGAGCGCCAGGCAGACCGCCGCGAGCGTCCCGATCGCGGCGATGCCGATCATCACCCTGCTGACCCGCCGTGACCCGTACAGCGTCGTCGCGTAGAGGAAATCGGTGAAGATGACGAAGATCGGCAGCGAGGGACCGAACGCGATGTCCACGGCGAGGACGGCGAGCCCGCACAGCAGTCCCAAGGGGACTTTGCGGCGCAGCACCTCCAGCAGGCACAACACGGTCAGTTCGCTCAGCCGGATCCACAACGGCGTGTCGTCCTTGCCGTTGAGCAGCACGTGCATCCCGCTGAGATAGACCAGCACGCCGAGGACCCAGGTGCCGGAGGCGATGACGAGGTCCTGTTTCCATTCGGCGAGGTGGCTCAGGCGCGGGACGAACGTGGGCACCGTTCCATCCCAGCACACCGGCACACGCCACGGGGTCCTACGAACTGATGACGATGATCTCGTGCCGTCCGCCGACGCGGCTTCGTCATCTCGCGAGCCAGACTCGGCTCGTGAACAAGATCTGGGACTTCATCGCGGAAAACCCGATGGCGGCCGTGATCGCCGGCGGGGAGATCGGTTTCTGGGTCGCCATCCTCGCCGGCCTCGTCGCCCGCTATCCGCTCAAGCTGAAGCGCACCGGTGTCGCGCTGCTGCTCCTGACCCCGGTGATCGACGTCGTCGTGCTGGTCGCGACGGTCATCGATCTGCGCAACGGTGCCACGGCGAACTTCGTGCACGGCCTCGCCGCGGTGTACCTGGGCTTCAGCGTGGTGTTCGGGCATTCGATGATCAAGTGGGCCGACGTGCGGTTCGCGCACCGGTTCGCGGGCGGGCCGCCACCGCCGCCCAAACCGAGGGGCCGGGAGAAGGTGCGCGCCGAATGGCGTGACTGGTTCAAATGCGTGCTGGCCTGCGGGCTGGCCGCCGGGGTGCTGCTCCTGCTGATCGTCGTGGTCGGCGGCACCGCGCAGGTCGACCCGTTGTGGGGCTGGCTGCCGAGGCTGGGGGTCTTGACCGCCATCTGGTTCGCCACCGGGCCGCTGTGGCAGGAGTTCTCACCCAAGGCCAACGTCGAGGAAGGGGCACGACGATGATCGAACTGCTGGGGATCCTCCTGCTGGTACAGGGCGGGGGCGGACTGATCAACCGGCTGCTGGGGAGCACGAACCCGAGCTGGTTCGTCCAGCTCCACCTGCTCCCGCCGGGGATGCACGTGGTGGTGAGCGCGCTCATGGTGGCGGCGGGCGTGGGGGTGCTGTTCGCCGAACGCGCCCGCAAGCAGCGCCGCCGGTCAGAGTGAGACGAGCACCTGCAAGACCCCGAGGACGATGGTGACGACCGTCAGCACGACGGTCACCACGGTGAGCCGCGTGACCCGCGCGCTCACCGTGTTCTCGTAGGCGTACCTGGTCTCCTCGTCCATCGCCTCGGCCTGGCGGTCGAGCTGGGCGATGATCCGCTCCACGCCCATGCTGGTGACCAGGCGGCGCTCCAGCGAATCGATCTCGGGCGGGAGCACCGAATGCAGCATTTCGAGGATGTCGTCGAGCGAGCCGCGCAACAGCCGGGTGCGGCTCCCGGTCTTCTTCATCGACGCCAGCCACTGGTCGGCCAGCGCCATCCGGATCAGGACACGTTCGAGGATGAAGAGCATCCCGTGGTCGAGCCCGCCGATCTCGCTGTCGATGCCGAAGTACGGCTCGGCGTCGCCGAACGTGCCGCGCATCAGCTCGGCCTGGTGCTCGACGTACTCGGAATCCTTGCTGTTGAGGCAGACGATTCCGCCCGCCATCGTGTACGCGGCGACGAAGGAACGCGTGCCCCATGACGGGCCGAGCGCGTCCCTGGCGACCTCGCGAGGCACGAACCGCCAGCCCTCGTCGCTGGTCGCCATCCCGTAGAACGGTCGGGGATCGGCGGCGACCCGCTGGGCAGGCGGATGCCCGTCGTGGGACCGCAGTTCGACGCACCAGCCCTTGCGGCCGAGCCCCTCGGTCAGGCCGCAGCCCTTGGTCAGGTCCTCGAAGATGTGGGTGACGGCCTTGAGGAGCGACGGGAACGTCTTGTCGCCGTAGCCGCCGTGAAGTCCTTTCTCGCCGTTCGTCGTCTCCCGGCCCTGAAGGCTTTGCAGGACGGCGATGGCGAGGTCGTACTCGGCGGCGGGCCCCTTCGCCGCCGCGCCGGTGATCGTGGTGGCGAGGACCAGTGTCATCGCGTGATAGCCGGGATGCCAGGTGACGACGAGTTCGCACGGCAGGCCGGCCTCGCCGACGCGGATCGCCAGCCTGCGTTTGCGCAGCACCCGTCTTCGCGGCGGTTTCGTATAGCTGGCCAGGAAATCCTCCGCCGCCGTCCACTCGTCGCCGAGTTTCCCGTCGAGGTGGGCCAGCAGACCGCGGTCCCGTCCGCCGTCCAGCACCTTCTCGGCCTCCCGCTCGGACAGCGGGACCGCCCACGCGAAGGTGAGGAGCACCGCGGTCATGCGCGGCGCAGCAGCGTGATCAGGTCGCGGCCGAGGTGGCGGCGCAGCGGGCCGGAGGCGTTGACCAGCTCGTCGCGGTCGATGTGCTCGTCGGCCGGGCCGAGATCGTCGAGGACGTGATACGTCCACTCCCACTCGGTGCGCCAGCCCGCCTCGGCGGCGTCGGCGGCGATCTCCACCGGGTCCAGGTGGCGCACCGGGAGCGCCGGGCCGCCGTCGTGCAGCGCTTTGTCGAACTCTTCGCGCGATACACGGCGTGAACGGACTTCGTCGCCCGCTTCGACGCTGTCGAGACTGAACGCGCCCTGTCCGATCGGCGACCGGCTGTAGGCGAGCACCAGCACGCCGCCGGGCGCGGTGATCCCGGCCAGCCGCCGCAGGATCGGCCCGACGTCCGGCGTCGGCACGTGCTGGATGACGTGACTGCACACCACGAGGTCGTACGGGCCGCCGTCCAAGCCGGTGATCGGCGAGACGGCGAAGGAGAACTCGGTGTCCTCGACGACGGTCCCGCGTGCCTTGGCCAGCCTGTCCGGGTCGGGATCCGCGGCGGTGACGTCGGCGGCGAACCGGGCGAGCCAGGGGAGAAGGCGGCCTTCCCCGCAACCGGCGTCGAGCGCCTTGACCCGTTCGCGCGGGCCGAGGATCGCGGTGAGCCGTTCGGCGACCTTCCCGAGCGCGCGGTCCTCGCTGGCCGTCCAATAGCCGTCGTAGGGCTCGTGCCGTCGGATGAACACGCCGGTGACATGGTCGCCGGCGTCCGGATAGCGGTAGCCCTCGGTCAGCACGTCGCGAATATAGCCCGGATTCGCGGGTTCTCCGCCGCTCCGCACGGGATTACCATGAGTCATGGCCATCGGGCCTGTCGCGTTGTACGCCGTTGTCGCCGTGGCGCCTTCGGCTCTTTTCTGGTGCGCGCTGAAAGTGCCGGCCGGGGTGCGATGGTGGCGCGGCCGCCGGCGACCGGAACTCCCGGCCGGTCCACCCATCGAGAAACTCGCCGCCGATCTCCGCCGGGTGCACCGGCTGCTGGCGGAGCTTCCGTCCGGCGCCTCCGCCGTCCGCCGGTACGGCACCAGGCAGGCGTACGACGCGCTGCTCGTCGAGGCCTGCCGGGAGGTCGAGGTCGATCACCGGCTGGCCGAACTGCCGGAGGGTTTCGACCGGGAGATCGAACGGCTGCGCGTCGAAGAATCCCTGGCCGAGCATGGGCTTTCCGTGTCCTGACGCGGTTTGTATCGAAAGTATGCGCGCGACCGGAAAGCTCGCGGGCATGAAGAGGCTGGGACTTCTCGCTTCACTCCTGCTGGTGTTCGCGCTCATCCCGGGCGTCGCCTCCGCCGCGGCCGCCTTCCCGAAGCTGGACGCGGCCGCGGTCGACGGTTTCCGCTGGACCTCCGGTTCGAGCTTCGGCACCTACGGCGCCCGGATCGCCGCGCTGGAGAACCACCTCCCGGCTCGCGGGTTGCCGGAGATCCTGTCGTCGGCGAACCGGAAGGCGCGGCCGCTGTGTCACGCCACGTATCTCGCGGCGGCGCTGAACCCGGCGGGATTCTGCTGGGAAGACGCGAACGACGACAAGACCAACGACTGGATCCCGCAGGGACTCACCGGTTCCGGCGACGCCGACGCGGCGACCGGGAAGGTCGGCGGCAAGCGGGTGGTGGCGACGTCCTGGCACACCCCCGGCGACACCATGGTCCGTCTGTCCTTTGTGGACGCGACCGGGCTGGGATATCGGCACGTGCTGCTCGTCGAACCGACGTCGAACGACAATTTCGCCGTCGTGCAAGGGCATGGACACGGCATGACCTGGATCGGGAACCGGCTGTTCGTCGCGACCACCGGGGGCGTGGTGCGGGTCTTCGACACCACGCACTTCTGGAAGGTCGACGACAGCTCCGGCGTCGTCGGCAAGGGCCCGGACGGCAAGTACCACGCGGCGTTCTACGACTACGCGATGCCGCAGATCGGCGCGTACTGGTACCCCGGCGGCGGCGCCTGCACCAACGCGCCCGGGACACGGCCTTGTCTCGCGACGATGTCGTTCGACCACAGTGACGGCTCGATCGTGACCGCGGAACACATCCCGAACGCGGCGGGCGGCCGGGTGCTGCGGTGGCCGTTCGACCGCGCGACCGGGCTGCCCCAGCTTTCGGCCGACGGCACCGTGCACGCGAAGGAAGGCTTCGTGTCACCGGTGTGGGGCATGCAGGGAGCGGTGGCGCGCAACGGATATTTCGTGCTGACCGGCGTGTGCCCCGAGTACGCCGGGGTGGCGGGCGACCATCCTTCGTGCCTGCACGGCGGAGTCGGCGGCACCTCGACGTCGCGGCTGAGCGGCCGGGCGCCGGTGAACACGCAGAACCTGTCGTACTGGCCGGCGACGGGGGAGCTGTGGCTGATGAACGAACAGCTCCGGGAGCGGGTCACCGTGCACGTCCCGTGGACCACCTTGACCGGTCGGTCCTGAAGTCTCGCAAGTCCGTGAAGGCCTCCTTCCCTACTCTCAGGGTAAGGAAGGAGGCCTTCACGACCTTCAGGGTAGGCAAGGAGGCCTTCACGGACCGCTGGGTTCACGGGGTGAAGTCCCAGCGGGTCGCGCCATGGGGTTCGGCGCCCGCCACGCCGATGGCCCGGCGCAGGGCGAGGCGGTACAGGTACCAGGGCGGGGCGCCCGCGCTGGGCGCGCTGAAGGGGGCGGTGAGCGCGTCGCCCTCCACCGTCGCGGGCCAGCCGCCCGTCCGATAGACCGCCGCGACCCGTTCCAGCGTCGCCGGGTCGGTGACCCGGTGCGCCTCGCCCTCCATCGTGAGGTCGATTCCCCGCAACCGCACCGAAACGGCGCACACCGGGTTCGCGGCCAGGTTGCGGGACCGCCGGGTGCCCGGCCCGCCCTTGAAGTACAGGGCGTCGTCCACCCACACGGCGCCGACGCCCGCCGAGTGCGGGCGCCCGTCGGGACGCACGGTGGTCACGAAGAAGGTCAGGTCGGCGGTCGGGGTGTCCTCGGCGAGGACATCCCGCGCGCGGCTCCAGGGGAGTTCCGCGGATCCGTAGCGGTCGAGGTTCTTGGTGGCGTGAGGTTTCGTCATACCCACGCGTCGAACGGGCGGGCCGCGTTTCGACACCAGGCACGAAAACCCCGCGTTGGGATTCGGTGCGACGCACCGGGACCTCAACGGCGTTTGCCGTTGCCGACCGGGTTGACGACAACCGAGCGGATGCGAGTGCAGCGTTCTCCGAAGTTGACTCCCCGGGTGTCGGCCGCCGCCAGGCTGGTTGTTCTTGGGGACTTCCGCGTGCGCTGGATCAGGTCCCGTGCGACACGGAGTGCTGAAGCCGCATCCGGTTGCCTGGTGAGTCGGCAGAGCTCTGTAAGGAGAGCGGTCCTGTTCAAACCTCGTTGTGCCTGTACGGGTGGAGGCTGACAGTAGCTGTCGAGCAGGGTGCGAATGCGCTTGAGCGGGATGACTTTGGAAGCGTTGGTGCGGTCAGCGGGCGTCTGGGCATCCGCGGCTTTGGTCTTCTTCTGCCCGATCGGTCTGCACGGGCCGACCACAGCCAGCTTCCGGCGGCGCTGCGCGGCCGTTTCCCGATTGCCTGCCATGGAGGGCACCTCCTCGTCGTTGCAGAACGAGTCGGCGGAGGATCGAATGACGTTACGAGCGAGACGCGAAAAACCCCGCCACCGGAGCGGTGACGGGGTCTTCCGGGAATCCTGGGATCAGTCCAGGTAGTCGCGCAGCACCTGCGAACGCGACGGGTGACGCAGCTTCGACATCGTCTTCGACTCGATCTGCCGGATGCGCTCACGGGTCACCCCGTACACCTGGCCGATCTCGTCGAGCGTGCGCGGCTGGCCGTCGGTGAGGCCGAACCGCAGCCGCACCACCCCCGCCTCACGTTCGGACAGCGTCTGCAGCACCGACTGGAGCTGGTCCTGCAGCAACGTGAACGACACCGCGTCGACCGCGACGACGGCCTCGGAGTCTTCGATGAAGTCACCGAGCTGCGAGTCGCCCTCGTCGCCGATGGTCTGGTCGAGCGAGATCGGCTCGCGGGCGTACTGCTGGATCTCGAGGACCTTCTCCGGGGAGATGTCCATTTCCTTCGCGAGCTCTTCGGGGGTGGGCTCGCGACCGAGGTCCTGCAGCAGTTCACGCTGTATACGGCCGAGCTTGTTGATGACCTCGACCATGTGCACCGGGATACGGATGGTGCGGGCCTGGTCGGCCATCGCGCGGGTGATCGCCTGACGGATCCACCAGGTGGCGTACGTGGAGAACTTGTAGCCCTTGGTGTAGTCGAACTTCTCGACCGCGCGGATCAGACCGAGGTTGCCTTCCTGGATCAGGTCCAGGAACGCCATGCCGCGGCCGGTGTAGCGCTTGGCCAGCGAGACCACGAGCCGGAGGTTCGCCTCCAGGAGGTGGTTCTTCGCCCGCTCACCGTCGCGCACGATCCACTTGAGGTCGCGCCGCATCTGGGTGACGAGCTTCTCGCCCTCCTCCTCGGCGTTGCGGACGCGCTCGGCGGCGTAGAGCCCGGCCTCGATGCGCTTGGCGAGCTCCACCTCCTCCTCGGCGTTCAGCAGGGCGACCTTGCCGATCTGCTTGAGGTACGCGCGGACCGAGTCGGCCGAAGCGGTGAGCTCGGCGTCCTTGCGGGCCTGGCGCAGCGCCTCGGACTCTTCCTCGTCCCAGACGAAGTCCGGGTTGTCGGAAGACTTGCCGGCGTTCTTGTCGGTCGACGTGCGGCGCCCGCGGGCGGGCGTCTCTTCGACGTCCTCCTCGGACTCCGCGTCTTCGTCCGTCTCCTCGGTGACGGAAGCGTCGACGACATCCACCTCGACCTCTTCGAGGTCGGACAGATCCGGGGTCTCGAGGTCGGCCTCGTCGAGGTCGCCGGGACCGTCTTCCGGGTCGCCGTCTTCGGTCTTCGCACTCTTGGTGCTGGGTTTCTTGGCCGGAGCCTTCTTCGCCGGGGCCTTCTTCGCGCCGGCCGCCTTGGCGGCGGTCTTGCGCGCCGCGGGCTTCGCCGCGTCGGTGGCTGCCTCGTCGGCCGGCTCGCCGGCTGCGGTCGCTGTCTTCGTCCCGCTTCGGGTTGCGGTTCTTGCGGCTGCCACTTACGCCCTTTCGCAGCGGTCGATCATGACGAGCCGAGGCGTGATGGTCTCGGCTGCCTCAAACTTCGGGGAACACCCCTCGGCCTGCGGTTTCCCTCGTTCTCGTGAGTGCCGCCGCCGGGGGCCGTGTTCCATTGTAACGACGATACGTGACAGCGTCGCGGCGCGGACCACCGACCGGCGGGCGCGACACGCCGTGCGACGCGCCGAAGTGACATCCGCGGGGCTGATGTCAGCGTGGTCGCGTCAGTGCTCGATGCCCTCCGCCGCGGCGGCCGCCGCACCGACGATGCCCGCGTTGTTCTGCAACGACGCGACGATCACCGGTGTGCGGATGTCCAGCAGCGGGACCCATTTGTGCGACTTCTTGCTGACCCCGCCGCCGACGATGAACAGATCCGGCCAGATCAGATTTTCCAGCACGGAGAGATACCTGTTCACCCGTTCCGCCCATTCGGGATACGACAGCTCCTCGTTGTCCTTCACCGACGCCGCGGCCTTCTTCTCCGCGTCGAAGCCGTCGACCTCGATGTGGCCGAACTCGGTGTTGGGCACGAGCTTGCCGTCCTGGAAGAGCGCGCTGCCGATGCCGGTGCCGAAGGTCAGCAGCGCCGTCACGCCGCGCCGCGCCGCGGGGTCGCCCCAGCGCATCTCGGCCATGCCGGCGGCGTCCGCGTCGTTGAGCATCGCGATGTCGTCCACGCCGCGGCCGAGTCGCTTGGCGAACAGGGCGTCGGCGTCGGTGCCGATCCACTTGCGGTCGATGTTGGCCGCGGTGTGCGCGACCCCCTTCTTGACCACCGCGGGCAGGGTGACACCCACCGGGCCGTCCCAGCCCGCCTGACCGGTGATCTCGGCGACGACGTCCGCCACCGCCTCGGGGGTCGACGGCTTCGGCGTGTCGACCCGGATCCGGTCGCCGATCAGCTGTCCCTGCGCCAAGTCCACCAGCGCGCCCTTGATCCCGCTGCCGCCGATGTCGATACCGAAACCTCGGGTCGCCTCCACCACGGACGTGGTCCCTTCTCGCACGATTCAGAAGCCTGCCTCGGAGACTTTAACCGGATGTGGTGACATGGCGGACGTGGGAGTTGACGAGACGTTGCTGAAGGGTGTCGCCGAGCGTGTCGCGGGCGAAGCCGCCGAGCTGGTCCACGAGGCCTGGACCGGGATGAACGCGGGCCGCGAGGTGCGGGTGGACACCAAATCCGCCGACACCGACGTGGTGACCGCGGTGGACCACGAGTCGGAACGGCTGGTGCGCGCCCGGCTCGCCGAGCTGCGCCCGGACGACGCCGTGCTCGGCGAGGAGGGCGGGGGGATCGCCGGTGACGGCGTGACCTGGGTGGTCGACCCGATCGACGGGACGGTGAACTTCCTCTACGGGCTGCCCTGGTTCGCCGTCTCGGTGGCCGCGCAGGTCGGCGGGGTGTCGGTGGCGGGCGCCGTCGTCGAACCGGTCAGCGGGCGCCGCTGGACCGCCGCGCGCGGGCAGGGCGCGTTCCTCGACGGGCGGCCGCTGGCGGTCAACGCCCCCTCTCGGCTGGATCTGACGCTCGTCGGCACCGGATTCGCCTACAAGGTCGAACGGCGGACGAAACAGGCCCGGTTCGTCGCGGAACTGGCGACCCGGGTCCGGGACGTCCGGCGCAACGGGGCCGCCTCGCTGGATCTGTGCGCCGTCGCGGCGGGCTGGCTGGACGCCTACGTCGAACACGGCCTCGGGCACTGGGACTGGGCCGCCGGAGCGCTCATCGCGGCCGAGGCGGGCGCTCAGGTGTCGTTGCCGGGGCAGGACGCGGAGCTGGGGCCGGACGCGACGTTCGCGGTGGCGCCGTCGATCGCGGCTCCGTTGCGGCAGGCGCTGATCGACTCGGGTGTGGGCACGATCTGAATGCTATGAACGGGCCGTTCCTTGCAAAATTTGCAAGGAACGGCCCGTTCATAGCGTTTGAGAGCGGGTCAGCAGGGGGCTTCGCGGGCGGCCTTCAGCAGCGCCTGGTCGAGCACCGGGGCACCGCCGCCCGCGGACTGCTCACCGCCGCCGCTGCCCTGCTGCGCCTTCGACCACTGCGTGAGCTGGTCGAGGACCTGGCGCGCCTCCGCCTTCGGGCGGATGTCGCCGAGCAGGGTGCCGGTGGTGAGGGTGACCGAAGCGTCCTTGCGGTTGTCCTTGACCAGTTCGGCGCACGGGACCACCAGGCTCAGCGTGCGGGCCGCGGCCGCGCCGTTCTCGCCGAAGCGGATCTGGCCGCGGCACTTGGCTTCGGCGTTCTTGTAGGCCGGGTCGACGTCCGGCTCGACGATCTGGGAGAAGCCGAGTTCCCGGAGCGTGTTGGTGACGATGCCGCCCTGGCCGCGGACCTGGGATCCGTTGAGCACCTGGACGGCGACCTTGTCCGGCGGGACGGGTGCGCGGTCGTCGAGGCCGTTGTGCGCCAGCGGCGTGTAGGTGACACCCTGCTGCGGCACGGGCGGCGGATCGCAGCGGACCCTGGCGTCGATGTCGGACTTGCTCGCGACGACGTTCACCCAGACGATGACCGCGACGAGGGCCATCACCCCGATGACGATGAGCGCGGGCAGCGGCTTGTGCTTGCGATACGGCCTCGCCCCGCGGTCCCCGATGCCGTTCCCCGACGCCACCTGCCAGTCCCTTCCCCAAAGCCCGGATCCCCGGACGGTGCTTCATCTCACCATCGTGTCCGATCAGCCTATGCGTTACAGCGAGGATGATCGGCGCGGGCCTCCGGATAGCACCACGCGATGGCCACTCCGGGCAAGCGGCCGAGCCCATGGGGTGAGGTACCCGACGCGGGGGCAACCCATTCGGACGACAGGCGTCTTGACAGCAGGGTTCCCCCTGTTGGGTGACGTAATCGCGGCAATGTCTGACTCGTTGCAGAGCCGGTATCGGCGTGAGCTACCCTTCGCGGGCTCAGGCGGCAGTAAGAGGCGCAAAAGAGAGACCTCGCTCACTGCCCAGCCGGGCACAAACAGGGGCGCTGGGACGTTAACCAGCGGCACGAAGGACTCACGAGCCGCGCGCTCGCGGGTCCGGGCCATCTGACATCGAAAGCATCGCAGGGGTGAGGGACTAATGGCGACCGACTACGACGCTCCGCGCCGCAGCGAAGCCGACGAGCTGGCCGAAGACTCGTTGGAAGAGCTGAAGGCAAGGCGTAACGAAAACCAGTCCGGCGTCGTGGACGTCGACGAGGACGCGACCGCCGAGAACTTCGAGCTGCCGGGCGCGGACCTCTCCGGACTTTCCGGGGAGGACCTGACCGTCAAGGTCGTGCCCAAGCAGGCCGACGAGTTCACCTGCTCCGTCTGCTTCCTGGTGCACCACCGCAGCAGGCTGGCCGAGGAGAGTGGCGGACGGCTCATCTGCCGCGACTGTGCCTGAGCCTACGGGCACAGGGGACGGCGCGACAGGGGCTTCGGGGACTGAAACAGGAATAAGGGGGCCGGCCGAGTGGCCGGCCCCCTTTCCTGAACAAGCACGAGCCCGTGTCTAGGACTTCGAGGCGGGGTGGCGGAGCAGCGCGGCCACCTTCTCCGGATGCCGGGTGCTGAACAGCCAGTACGGCGTCGGGTCGTCGGGGTCGGTGAGCCAGACCCGCACGACCGGGCCGACCCAGCCCCGGTGCAGCACGAAGGCCGCCGGATCGGCGTCGCGGCCGAGCGCCTTGCGCTTCGCTTCCTTGTCGATGACGTCGACGTCGCCGACGAACTTGAGCGGCAGGTGCGCGTCGCGTAGCCACAGCTCCGGCTCGGCGCCGCCGGTCACCTTCACCTTCGACCGGCCGAGCGAGACCATCAGCGCGATCACCGCGGGGATCAGCACCACGTACGGCAGCCACCCGCGCAGCCCGGGATAGCCCATGTCGATCTCCGCCGCCAGCAACCCGCCGCCCAGCAGCGGCAGCGGCCAGCCCCACCACGGGACATAGAGCCGCTCTGAATGCTTGACGTCGCCGCCTTCGGCCGCGCTCACACTTTCACCCACGTCTTCAGGGTAGTCTCGCCGCCCGTGTCCACCGTTCAGGTACTGCTTTCCCGGATCGATCCTTCGGTCCCCCTTCCCGCCTACGCGCGCCCCGGTGACGCGGGCGCCGACCTCGTCACCACCTCGGATCTCGTGCTCGCGCCCGGTGAACGCGGCGTGGTCGGCACGGGTGTCGCGATCGCGCTGCCGCCCGGGTACGCGGGCTTCGTCCACCCGCGCTCGGGTCTCGCCGCCCGCGTCGGCCTCTCGGTCGTCAACACCCCGGGCACGATCGACTCCGGGTACCGCGGTGAGATCCGCGTCTGCCTGATCAACCATGATCTCTCCGAGAAGGTCGTGCTCACCCGCGGCGACCGGATCGCGCAGCTGGTCGTGCAACGGGTCGAACAGGCCGAGTTCGTCGAGGTCGCCGAGCTCGAGCCGTCCGAGCGCGGCGAGGGAGGGTATGGCTCCACGGGCGGACACGCCACACTGGGAGCCGGAGCCAGGGAAGGAACGGAGAACTAGTGGGGATTTTCGGACGCAAGCGCGCGAAGCCGAGCGGACGGCACGCCGCGCCCGACGTCGAGGAGCGTCCCGTAACCGATGACGCGGACGAGGAGATCGAGTCGCAGCTGTCGGAGACCTCCGACGGCCCCTTCGACCTCGCCGACGCGCCCGAGGACGGCATCCCGAGGATCGACCTCGGCTCGGTGAAGGTGCCGGTGCCCGACGGTTCCCAGGTCCAGGTCGAGATGGACCCGGAGAGCGGCGGCGTCCGCGCGGTGCACGTCGTCACCGAACAGGGCCAGATCACCGTCAGCGGTTACGCGGCGCCGCGGTCCGGCGGCCTGTGGAAGGACGTCAGCACCGAGCTCACCGAGCAGCTGCGCGCCGACGGCGCCAAGGTCTCGGTCGGCATGGGGGAATGGGGCCTGGAGCTGTCCGCGATCATCGGCGACGTCGCGCTGCGGTTCGTCGGGGTCGACGGCCCGCGCTGGATGCTCCGCGGCGTCATCGCCGGTCCGCAGTCGCAGGCGTCGCAGGCGCCCGCCGTACTGCGGGAGATCGTGCGGCACACCATCGTCGACCGCGGTGACGCGCCGATGCCGGTCCGCACCCCGCTGACCATCACGCTGCCCGACGCCGTCGCGCAGCACATCGCCGAGCAGCAGGGTTAAAGAACCCTCAGCCAGGCCAGCACGGTCGCCCGGCCCAGCGACTCCCGGTCCGCGCCGAGGGCGGTGAGCGTCGACTCGCCGACCTCGGCGCGCGGCAGGGCGTCCGCCCACGCGCGGGCGACCTCCGCCGGATGGATCGGATCGTCCACGCACGCGCCGATCCCCACGGGCACGTCGAGGCCCTTCAGGTCTTCGAGCGACGGGGCGGGACGGGCCGCCGCCGTCCGCAGGCTCGCCGCCAGCCCGGCACCGTGCCGCCGCCACGCGCGGCCGAGTTCCGCCGCGAGCCACTCCGGGACGCCGTCGGAGGATTTCGCCAGCGCGCCGTCGACCCCGTTTTCGGCCACCAGATCCGCTGACAGCCGCGCGGCGAGCGACGCGGGTGCTCGCCCGGCCGGGCCGTTCCAGGCCGGGAGCGCGGCCAGCAGGCCGGTGCAGCGACCGGGATTACGCGCCGCCCACTCCGCCGAGAGGTGCGCGCCGAACGAGATGCCGCCGACGAGCAGCGGACCGTGCTCGCCGGACAGCCTGTCCAGCTCCGCGAGATAGCCGTCCGCGAGACGGTCGCCGGCGGGCGGAGGCGGGGCGAGCAACCGGATGCCGAGCGCCCGCAGCGGACCGGCGAACACGGCGCGCACGAACACTTCGTCGGACCCGGTGCCGGGGAGTACTACTGCCGTCGTAGGCGGAATAGCGGAGGTCACGTTGCGATCTTCTCCCAAACCCGTTGTCCTGGTCCGTGCACAGTTACGCTGGATTACGCACGGGCCGTTCAAGTCGGGGGCCCCGGAGCACAGGAGCACCGTTATGCCCGCCAAAGACGGCGGCTACTTCAGCCGGCTGGTCCGCAAGCTGACCAGCGACGTCGAGGATCTCGACGCCGACGATCTGTCCGAAAAATCCGAGGCCGGCGGAGCGCAGCGAGCCTGCGACTGCCGGTCGGGTCAAGAGGTGACGGTGCTCGGCAGACTCCGCAGTGTGGAGCTCTGCCCGACCAACGAGGCGGCGACGCTGCAGGCCGAGCTGTTCGACGGCACACAGGGTGTGACGCTAATCTGGCTCGGACGCCGCCGGATCCCCGGGATCGAACCCGGGCGAACCATCAAGGTGCGCGGCCGGATGGCCGAACGTGATGGTCAGAAGGTGCTTTACAACCCCTATTACGAACTTCAGAGCCCTGTGAGTTGATCCCGCATCGTGACTGAACCCGTCGGCGGCGAAGAGAAGACCGAAGACAAGAAGCCCCAGCCCACCCTGCTGGAACAGATGGGCGGGTTGTCCGGGCTGTTCTACTCCTCGCTGCCGGTCATCGTGTTCGTGATCGCGAACGCGATCTTCGGGCTCACGGTGGGGATCTGGGCAGCGGTGGGCAGCGCGGTGGCGATCACCGTGCTGCGCATCGTCCGCAAGGAGCCGCTGCAGCCCGCGATCTCCGGGTTCTTCGGCGTGGCGATCGCGGCGTTCATCGCCTACCGGACCGGTTCGGCCAAGGGCTTCTTCCTGTTCGGCATCTGGACGAGCCTGGTCTACTGCGGCGTCTTCGTCCTGTCGATCGTCGTCCGCTGGCCGCTCGCCGGCGTGGTGTGGAACGCGCTGAACGGCAGCGGCCACGCCTGGCGCAAGGACAAGAAGTCGCTGATCTCCTACTCGATCGCGACCGCAGCCATGGCGCTGATCTTCGGTGCCCGGTTCGTCGTCCAGCGCTGGCTCTACGACGAGGACTACACCGGCTGGCTGGCCTTCGCGAAGATCGCGATGGGCTATCCGCTGTACGCGCTCGGCCTGCTCACCGTCGTCTGGGCGGTGCGGCGGTCGGACAAGCACCTCAAGGCGCAGGCCGAAGCCGCCCCGCGCGAAGAGACCGACGAAGAGGTGGAGGCTCGCCTGCGCGCGAAGTACGCGCAGGCGCCCGCCACGGAGAACTAGTAACCCAGTGCGGACCGGATCTCCGGCTCCACGTCCGACGTCGCCACGAACAGCAGCTCGTCACCCGGCTCCAGCGGGTCTTCCGGCTGCGGCACGATCACCCGGTCGCCGCGCAGGATCGTCACCAGCGCCGCGTCACGCGGCAGGTTGATCTCGCTGACCGCCTTGCCCGCCAGCGGCGTCTCCTCCGGGAGGGTGAGTTCGACGAGGTTCGCCTGGCTCTGCCGGAACGTCATCAGCCGCACCAGATCGCCGACGCTCACCGCCTCCTCGACCATCGCCGCGAGCATCCGCGGGGTCGAGACGGCGACGTCGACGCCCCAGGCGTCGTTGAACAGCCATTCGTTGGCCGGGTTGTTGACCCGCGCCACCACCCGGCGCACCGCGAACTCGGTCTTCGCGAGCAGCGAGACCACCAGGTTCGCCTTGTCGTCGCCCGTCGCGGCGATCACGACGTCGCATTCCTCGATCCCGGACTCCTCGAGGATCGAGACCTCGCACGCGTCGCCCAGCACCCAGTCCGCCTGCTCGACCGTATGCGGCTCGAACTGGTCGGCCTCGCGTTCGATGAGCATCACCTGGTGGCGCCCGTCGATCAGCTCCGCGGCGATCGACCGGCCGACCGCGCCTGCCCCGGCAATCGCGACCCGCATCAGTTCTCCTCTTCCGGTTCGCGAGCGGCGACGCTGGTCACGTCGCTGACAGTGCCTGATTTCGCGGCGACGTACACGACGTCGTCCGCCTGGATCACGGCCTTGGTGTCGGGCAGGACCGCGGTGCCGAACCGCATGATGAACGCGACCCGCGCGCCGGTGGTGTCCTGCAGGTCGCGCACGCTGTGCCCGACCCAGCCCTCGTTCAGCGGGAGCCGCAGCAGCGCCACGCTGCCCGACGGATCACGCCACTCCGAGGCGACACCGTCGGGGAGCAGGGTGCGCAGGAACCGGTCGGTCGTCCAGGGCACGGTCGCCACGGTCGGGATGCCGAGCCGTTCGTAGACCGCCGCGCGTTTGTGGTCGTAGATCCTGGCGACGACCTTGTCGATGCCGAAGTTCTCCCTGGCCACCCGCGCCGAGATGATGTTGGAGTTGTCGCCGCTGGACACCGCCGCGAAAGCCCCCGCGCGTTCGATCCCGGCCTCGATCAGCACCTGCCGGTCGAAGCCGACGCCGACCACCTGCTGACCGTGGAAATCACTGCCGAGCCGCCGGAACGCCTGCTGGGTCTTGTCGATGATGGCGACTTCGTGCCCCAGCCGCTCCAGCGCCGCGGCCAGGGATGCGCCTACCCGGCCGCATCCCATGATCACCACGTGCACGCCTTGCCTCCTTCGTCGTCGGACGTTCACCCGCCCGCAGGTACCCGGACAGACCAGCGCCGAACCTACCTTGGGCACTGCCCGTTACCTCCACCATCCTCCCCTCCGCCACCCTCAACCGAGACGCTGCGCGTCGCCGTTACTCTTCGGTGGTGTCGAAGTTCCCGACCGTATTGAAGCGGCTAGTCCTCGGACGTCCATTCCGGAGCGACCGCCTCTCGCATACGCTGCTGCCGAAGCGCATCGCGCTGCCGATTTTCGCGTCCGACGCGTTGTCGAGCGTCGCCTACGCGCCTGAGGAGATCTTTCTGACCCTCAGCGTCGCCGGTTTGTCGGCGTACGCGTTCGCGCCGTGGATCGGCGTCGCCGTCGCGCTCGTCATGCTGGTCGTGGTGGCGTCCTATCGGCAGAACGTGCACGCCTATCCCAGCGGTGGTGGTGACTACGAAGTCGCGAACACCAACCTGGGCGGCAAATTCGGCCTCACCGTCGCCAGCGCGTTGCTGGTCGACTACGTGCTCACGGTCGCGGTGTCGACGTCGTCCGGCGTGGCGAACATCGGTTCGGCCATTCCGTGGGTGGCGCAGAACAAGGTGATCGCCGCGGTCATCATCGTGGTCGTGCTGACCGCGCTGAATCTGCGCGGAGTTCGCGAATCGGGCAAAGCGTTCGCGATCCCGACCTACGGGTTCATCATCGGCATCCTCGGCATGGTGATCTGGGGCCTGATCGAGGCGGTGTCCGGAGCCGACATGCGGGCCGAGAGCGCGGACTTCCAGCTGCACGAAGAAGCCTCTTTGACCGGTTTCGCGTTCTTCTTCCTGCTGTTGCGCACGTTCTCCTCCGGTGCGGCGGCGCTGACCGGGGTCGAGGCGATCAGCAACGGTGTCCCGGCGTTCCAGAAGCCGAAATCGAAGAACGCCGCGACCACCTTGCTGATGATGGGTGTGCTCGCGGTGACGATGCTGATCGGCATCATCACGCTGGCGATCATCACCGACGTCAAATTCGCCGAGCACCCGGAAACGCAGCTCACCGGCACTCCGGCGGGCTACGAGCAGAAGACGATCGTCGCGCAGATCGCGCAGGCGGTGTTCGCCGACTTCACCCCGGCGTTCTACTACATCTCCTTCGCCACCGGCATCATCCTGCTGCTGGCCGCGAACACCGCGTTCAACGGCTTCCCGGTGCTCGGTTCGATCCTCGCCCAGGACCGCTACCTGCCGCGTCAGCTGCACACCCGCGGCGACCGGCTGGCCTTCTCCAACGGCATCCTGTTCCTCGCCGCCTTCGCGCTGGTGCTGATCATCGCGTTCGACGCCGAGGTCACCAAGCTCATCCAGCTCTACATCGTCGGCGTGTTCGTCTCCTTCACGATCAGCCAGGCGGGCATGATCCGGCACTGGAACCGCCTGCTGGCCAGGGAGACCGACGCGACGGTGCGACGGCGGATGCGGCGTTCGCAGACGGTCAACGCGATCGGCCTCACCATGACCGGCACCGTGCTGGTGATCGTGCTGGTCACGAAGTTCTTGCTCGGCGCCTGGATCGCGATCGCGGCGATGGTGGCGATCTACGTGCTGATGACCGCGATCCGGAAGCATTACGACCGGGTGGCCGAGGAATTGCGTGAGATAGACCGGAAACCGGCCGTATTGCCTTCGCGCAACCACGCGATCGTGCTGATTTCGAAACTGCACCTGCCGACCCTGCGCGCGGTCTCCTACGCCAAGGCCGTGCGGCCGGACGTCCTCGAAGCCGTCACGGTGAACGTCGACGACGTCGAGACCCGCAAACTCGTCCAGGAATGGGACGAGCACAATTTCAAGGTGCCGCTGAAGGTGATCGAATCGCCGTATCGCGAGATCACGAAACCGGTGCTGGACTACGTGAAGCGTGTCCGCGGCGACAATCCGCGCAACGTGGTGACCGTGTTCATCCCCGAGTACGTGGTCGGGCACTGGTGGGAGCAGGTCCTGCACAACCAGAGCGCGCTGCGGCTGAAGGGACGTCTCCTGTTCCAGCCCGGCGTCATGGTGACCAGCGTGCCGTGGCAGCTCGAATCGTCGGAAAAGGCGATCAAACGCGACCGGAAGGCCCGTCCGGCGGCCGGCGACGTGCGCCGAGGGTTCACTCCGGTGGCCAAGCAACCTGAAAAGAAGAAGGACAAAGCAGAATGAGTGTGGACGCGTCGACCGGCACCTGGCTCGGACGAACGATCGAGCTGGAGGTCGGCGCGGTCGCGCACGGCGGGCACTGCGTCGCACGGACGGAGGGCCGGGTCGTGTTCGTCCGGCACGCGCTGCCCGGCGAGCGGGTCCTGGCCTCGGTCACCGAGGACAAGGGCGGCTCGTTCTGCCGCGCCGACGCGATCGAGGTGCTCGAAGCATCGCCCGAACGTGTGGAGCCGCCGTGCCCGCTCGCGGCGCCGGGGGAGTGCGGCGGCTGCGACTGGCAGCACGCCACGCCCGGACATCAGCGTGAACTCAAGGCCGCCGTGGTCATGGAGCAGCTGAAGCGGCTCGCCGGGATCGAGCGCGACGTCGTCGTCGAAGCGCTCGACGGTGGCCCGCTGGGCTGGCGCAGCCGGGTCCGGCTCGTCGCGGGCAAGGACGGCAAGGCGGGCTTCCGGGCGCACCACAGTCACCGCGTGATCCCGGTCGACGACTGCCCGATCACCGTCCCCGGCGCGCTCGACGACGTCGTGTCGCGCAACTGGCGGCCCGGCAGCGAAATCGAGGTCACCAAGGACGGCGAGGAGCAGGTGCACCTTCGCGACCTTTCGACGGTCCACGGGAAGACCCGGTCGCGGCAGCTGGCGGGCGGCATCGCCGTGCAGCACGCCGCCGGTCGCGACTGGCGCCTGGACGCCCACGGCTTCTGGCAGGTCCACCCGGCCGCCGCGGACGCGCTCGCCGCCGTCGTCGCGGAATGGGCGGAGGCGCCGCGCGACGGCGTGGCCTGGGACCTGTACGCCGGCGTCGGTCTTTTCGCGTCTGTGCTCGCTTCGCAGGTGGGCCCGCGTGGGCGTGTCCTGGCCATCGAGTCCGGCCGCCGTGCCGTCGCCGACGGCGAGGAGAACCTTGCCGACCTCCCGCAGGTCCGCTGGCGCTCCGGTCGCGTCGAACACCTGCTGGCCGACGCCCCCAAACCGGTGGACGTCGTCGTCCTCGACCCGCCGCGCAAGGGCGCGGGCAAGGCCGTCGTG
Source organism: Amycolatopsis sp. NPDC049868 (assembly GCF_044461365.1). Lineage (NCBI taxonomy): Bacteria > Bacillati > Actinomycetota > Actinomycetes > Pseudonocardiales > Pseudonocardiaceae > Amycolatopsis > Amycolatopsis sp. NPDC049868. Next base: position 362,677 of record NZ_JBITKV010000010.1, read on the forward strand.
GAGTCCATTGTGGAGGGATCTCCGGACCGGATCGTCTACGTGGCGTGCGACCCGGCCGCCTTGGCGCGCGACATCGCGCTGTTCAAGGAGCACGGATACGGGCTGGTGGATTTGCGCGCTTTCGACGCTTTCCCGATGACGCACCACGTCGAATGCGTTGCGTTGCTGCAATAATTCGGAATTTGTAATCCGTCGGAATGGAATGGCTTCGTTCGGCTTGTCCGGGTGTCGTCGTGCTCGCTAACTTGCTCACATCATGAACTATCTTACTTCAGTCTGTGGCGACTGTGATGGAAAAGGTTGTTCCGGCTGTGATGGGCACGGCACGATCACCATTGTGGAGGACTGATCGAGTGGAGCCTTCAATGCTTCCTCCTGGTGTCACGGCACAGGAGATCAGCTACCGCAGCGGCCGAAAGCAAGTGATCTACACGGCGCCGTACCCCTCCGAGGGGCCGGTGCTCGCGCGCGATCTGCTGGGCAGGCAAGCGTGGATGTTCATGTACGCGCACTTCGTCTTCACCTGGGTGGAAGGCGCGGTCCAGGTGCAGGTCAGTCACGGAACCCTGAGCGGGCCGAAGATGCCCTTGTGGAAGGGAATCAGTATTCCCGCTTACTGGTCGGGGCCCGCACTGGCCGATTTCGGACGGGCATGGGCGCTGGACCAGATGACGGGCAATCGGGGAACTCCGGCGGCCATTTACCTTTGAGGAGTTCTACGTGGCGGTTCGGGTTGGAATGGGCTGGCATTTCTTCCCGCTCGGTCCAGGGGCAGTGAAGGCATTGGCGAGGCCCGCGGTCTGGGCGTGTGTCGCGAAAGCCACTTTCGCGACGTGTGATGTCCCGAAAGTGGTTTTCGCGACACACAAACGTTTGGGGCTGAATATGGGCATGCCGAGGAGCCCGTCGCCGGTGGGCGGATTCTTGGGGTCCTCGCAACACCTGATGGCCTATGTGGTCGTCAGTAGATTACGCATGCGCTCGGCTGGTGTTGACCAGTCGAGCGTTTT
>NZ_JBITKV010000011.1:0-346900 GCF_044461365.1 Amycolatopsis sp. NPDC049868
AGCGAAAGTCGCCGTGGCCGGAGGCGCGATCTACAACGCCACCGACCCCGCCGCCGCGGCCAAAGAACTCAAACAACGCGCCACCCGATAACACCCCCACCGATCCGGCACGCGGCGAATCAGGAGAGCGCGTTCATGGCAGCAAACGAATCGATCGGCGAGCTCGCCCGCTTGACCACCAGGCGGCTCCCCGAAGACTGGACGGAGCTGGACCGGCGCGCGGTGGACACCGCGCGCGTGCTGGCCGCGGACGCGGTCGAACACTGCGGGAGCGGGCACCCCGGCACGGCCATGAGCCTCGCTCCCGTCGCTTACGCGCTTTTCCAGCGGGTCATGCGGCACGACCCCGGCGACGCGCGCTGGATCGGACGGGACCGGTTCGTGCTCTCGGCCGGGCATTCGAGCCTCACCCTGTACATCCAGCTGTTCCTCTCCGGCTACGGTTTGGAACTCGACGACCTGAAGGCCCTGCGCAAGTGGGATTCGCTGACGCCGGGGCACCCCGAGTACGGGCACACTGTCGGAGTGGAGACGACCACGGGCCCCCTCGGCCAGGGCCTGGCGAACGCGGTCGGCATGGCCATGGCCGCCCGTCGTGAGCGGGGACTGTTCGACCCGGACGCCGAGCCGGGCCGGAGCGTGTTCGACCACCAGGTCTACGTGATCGCTTCGGACGGCGACATCGAGGAGGGTGTCACCTCCGAGGCCTCGTCGCTGGCCGGAACCCAGCGGCTCGGCAACCTCACGGTGGTCTACGACAGCAACGAGATCTCCATCGAGGACGACACCCGCATCGCTCTCTCCGAGGACACCGCCAAACGCTACGAGGCGTACGGCTGGCAGGTTCTCACGGTCCACGGCGGTGAGGACGTGGCGGGCTTCCTGGACGCCGTCGAGCAGGCAAGGGCGGAGACCGCGCGCCCCACCCTGATCGTGCTCCGCACCGTGATCGGCTACCCGGCGCCGACCAAGATGAACACCGGCAAGGTGCATGGTGCCGCGCTCGGCGCCGAGGAACTCGCCGCCGTCAAGAGCGCCGTCGGCTTCGACCCGCGGCGCAGCTTCCAGGTCGACGACGAGGTCCTGCACCATGCCCGCGAAGTGGCCGGCCGCGGCCGGGCGGACCACGAGAAGTGGCAGCTCGAGTTCGACGCCTGGGCGCAGGCCAACCCGGAGCGCAAGGCGTTGCTGGACCGCATGGCCCGCCGTGAGCTGCCCGCCGGATGGGACGGCGACCTCCCCGTCTGGGAGCCGTCCGAAAAGGGCGTCGCCACGCGAAAGGCGTCGGCCGCGGTGCTGGCCGAACTCGGCAAGACGCTGCCCGAGCTCTGGGGTGGTTCGGCGGATTTGGCCGAGAGCAACAACACCACGATCAAGGGCGCGGACTCGTTCGGTCCGGCCGAGATCTCCACCGAGGCCTGGACGGCTCAGCCCTACGGTCGCACGCTGCACTTCGGCATCCGTGAGCACGCGATGGGATCGATCCTCAACGGCATCGCGCTGCACGGTGGAACCCGGCCGTACGGCGGCACTTTCCTCATCTTCAGCGACTACATGCGCCCGGCGGTGCGGCTGGCCGCGTTGATGCGGCTGCCCGCCATCTACGTGTGGACGCACGACTCGATCGGACTCGGTGAGGACGGACCGACCCACCAGCCCGTGGAGCAGCTGGCGTCGCTGCGCGCCATCCCCGGGCTGTCGGTGGTGCGCCCGGCGGACGCGAACGAGACGGCGCACGCCTGGAAAGCCGTGCTGGAGGACACCGGCGGACCGGCAGGGCTGGCGCTCACCCGCCAGGACGTGCCGACCTTGGAAGGCACCTCCGCCGAGGGGGTGTCCCGCGGCGGCTATGTCCTCGCCGAGGCATCCTCGGGCAAACCCGACGTGGTGCTCGTCGGCACCGGTTCCGAGGTCCAGCTGGCCGTGGAAGCCAGGAAGATCCTGGAATCACAAGGCTTGGCCACCCGGGTGGTGTCGATGCCGTGCGTGGAGTGGTTCGACCGGCAGGATCGGTCCTATCGGGACGAAGTGCTGCCCGTCTCGGTGCGTGCCAGGGTGATCGTCGAAGCGGGTGTGGCGCAGCCCTGGCACCGGTTCGCCGGTGACGCGGGCGAAATCGTGTCGCTGGAGCATTTCGGTGCTTCGGCGGACTGCAAGACGCTGTTCAGCCAGTTCGGCATCACCGCCGAGGCCGTCGTCGAAGCGGCACTGCGAAGCGTGCGGTTCGCGCGGCAGGGCTGACCAGCCCGTATCGGCGGCCCCGGCGCGAAGCCGGGGCCGCCTGTCTCACGCTGCTCTCGGTGTTCATTCGTTTTCGTGATCAGGGGATAGCGGTTCCCAATGCCGGATGTCTTGAGGGACGTCGCACCGGTGGGCAATTATTTCTTCTCAATGAAGCGAGTCCCGCGAAATGGAGGAAGATTTCGGTGACGCAATCGATTTCGAAGAACCTCGATCCCGGTCTTTTCTCGGACGCGACGCGTGCGGTCGTCGGAGAAGTGGACAAGGTGAGCGCCGGGGTACACTTCCCGGCCTGGACGAGGGCGGGCGCCTTGTTGCTGAAGGCGCCGAAGGTGTTCACGATCGGTACCGGGCGAAGCGGGCTGGCCCTCCAGATGGCCGCGATGCGCTTCATGCACCTCGGACTCCCCACCCACGTCGTCGGTGAGGTGACCGCGCCGGCGATCGGCGCGCGCGACGTGCTGGTGGCGGCGTCGGGCTCGGGGACGACGGCACGGGTGGTCCGGGCCGCACAGACCGCGCGCGACCAGGGCGCGGACGTGATCGCGCTGACCACGGCCGCATCTTCGCCGCTGGCGAAGATCGCGACCGAGGTCCTCGTCGTCCCGGCAGCGGACAAGCAGGATTTCGACGGAACCGCGTCCGTCCAGTACGCCGGAAGCCTGTTCGAACAGTCCGTCCTGCTGATCACCGACGCGTTGTTCCACACGCTGTGGAAGTCCGGCGGTACCCAGGCCCGCGAACTGTGGCGCCTGCACGCGAATCTCGAGTGACCGGTGCCGCGATCTCGTCCTGATGCCACGTCCGAGTAGAGGAGTCCAAGATGCAGCGCCGGAACGAGGTCGCACCGCGGAGCACTGTCGACATCCACACCCTGGAGGCGGTGGCGCTGGCCGCCACCTGCCGTGCCGCGGTGGCCAGCTACGCCTGGGTGGGACGGCACGATCAGAAGGCCGCGGACGCGGCGGCGACCACGGCCATGCGGGAAGCCCTGGCCGACGCGCCCGGCCGGGGAACCGTCGTCATCGGGGAGGGGGAGAAGGACGACGCCCCGATGTTGTTCAACGGGGAGATCGTCGGCGACGGCCGGGGACCGGATTTCGACATCGCGGTGGACCCGCTCGAAGGAACTTCCTTCTGTGCCAAGGACCTTCCCGGTTCCCTGGCGACGATCGCGTTCGGCGAGGCCGGCACTTTGTGGTCACCCGGACCGGGGTTCTACATGGACAAGATCGTGGTGCCGCCCCAGGCGAAGGACATCATCGATCTCGACGACTCTCCCGAGCACACCTTGAGCAAGGTCGCCCGGGCGCTCGGCAAGAAGGTCTCCGAGCTTCGCGTCGTCATCATGGACAAGCCGCGGCACAAGGACTTGATCGCCCGGGTGGTCGACGCGGGCGCGGCGGTGCAGACACCGGCCGGAGGCGATGTCGGAGGGAGTCTGGCAGTGCTCCTGCCGAGTCTCGACGTCGATCTGCTCCTAGGCGTCGGCGGCACTCCGGAAGGGGTGATGACCGCCGCGGCGGTCCGCGCGCTGGGCGGAGGCATGCTGGGCCGCCTGGTCCCGCAACGTGACGAGGAGGCGGCGGCGATCCGTGCGGCAGGAATGTCCGTCGACCGCGTCTATGAACGTGACGAGCTCGTGGCGGGCAGTGCCTTCTTCGTCGCCACCGGCGTCAGCGGCGGGCCACTCGTCGGACGGCCGAGAAAAGGCGACGGCGGGACCATCGTCGAATCACTCCTGATCTCCAGGGGCCAGGTTCGGCACATCACGCACACGATCTTCGGATAACCACCCCGGAAAGCACCTACGATCAAGGAGATTCGGTGACGTTGCACCTGGACGACCTCCGCGTTCGCCGCCTCGGCGAGTGCCGTTTCGATTCGCCGTTCTCCGAGATGCTCTCCACCAAGCAGACCTCGCCGCATTACGTCGCGGAGGGCGACCGCGTCCTGCTCGAGGACACCGTGTCCATGCTGGCCGGCCACGACCTCCCGTCCGGCGCGGCCCCGAGTTTCGAAGCCGCCGGGCCGCGCCGCAAGATCTACTTCGACCCCGCGCGCGTGACCGCCGGCATCGTCACCTGCGGTGGACTGTGTCCCGGTCTCAACAACGTCATCCGCGGTCTCGTCCAGGAACTCGCCGTGCACTACAAGGTCAAGCGGATCCTGGGTTTCCGGAACGGCCTCCAGGGGCTGACGGCCGAACACCGCCACGACACCGTCGAACTGACACCCGAGCGCGTCCGCGACATCCACAACGCCGGCGGCACCATCCTCGGCAGCTCCCGAGGCGGCCAGGACGCCGACGAAATGGTCGACAGCCTCGTCCAGCGCGGCATCGACGTCATGTTCGTCATCGGCGGTGACGGAGGAATGCGCGCCGCGACGTTCCTCGGTAAGGCGATCAGGGCACGCGACCTCGACATCGCCGTCATCGGAGTGCCGAAGACGATCGACAACGACTTGCCCTTCACCGATCAGTCGTTCGGGTTCCAGAGCGCGTTCGCGCGGGCCACCGACTTCATCTCCGCGGTCTCCGTCGAAGCCGCGGCCAGCCCGAACGGCGTCGGGATCGTGAAGCTGATGGGCCGGCATTCCGGGTTCATCGCCAGCTATGCCGCGCTGGCCGCGAACGCCGCGGACATCGTCCTGATCCCCGAAATCCCGTTCAGCCTCGGGGGAGCGGACGGTCTGCTGGCCCACGTCGAGCAGCACGTGCGAGCCAAAGGCCACGTGGTGATCGTCCTGGCGGAGGGTGCGGGCCAAGACCTTCTCGAAGAACACGGTCTGCCCGAGCACAACGGGCACGGCACCGACGCCTCGGGCAACATCAGACTCGGCAACATCGGCGAACTGCTCAAAGCGAGCATCGCCGGACACCTGGCCGCGGCCGGCCTGGCCCCCACGATGCGCTACATCGACCCGAGCTACGCGGTGCGCAGCGTCGCGGCGAACGCTTACGACAGCGTTTACTGCCTTCGTCTCGCCCACGCCGCGGTGCACGCCGCCATGGCCGGTCGTACCGAAGCCGCGGTCGCGCGCTGGCGCCGCCGCTTCGTGCACGTCCCGTTCTCCCTGATGACCAGTCGCCGCAACCAGGTCGACCCCGACGGCGACCTGTGGATGTCGGTGCTCGAAACCACCTGCCAGCCCGCTGAATTCGGGGTGGCACCGGACCGTGAGAAGGCTCGTGCGGGCTTCTGCTGATCGGCGGGGTCCGGGGTACGGTGTCGGCCACTCGACCGACACGAGATGCCGTTCAGTTCCCGGGGGCCGACACCAGGATGGGCGACCGAGATGTGGTCTCAGCGCAAACGCGACGCCGTTCCCCAGGAGCTACCCGGCTACCGGCCGCTGACCCCGCTCGAATGGCTGTGCGGGCGGCTGAAGGACTTCCGGCGTTCGCGGGCCGCCCGCTACGTCCTGTGTGAACACGACGAGACCACGGCACCGTGCTCCATCTGTTCCGTGCGGTATTGGTAGCCGGATCGCCGATCATGGCGTGGCGCCCTGAGTGCCGGGGACTCCGGCGCTCAGGGCCAAGGCCGCGGCTTCACCGCGCGAGGTGACGTTCAGCTTCTTCATGAGGCCTGCGACGTGGAACTTGACCGTGCTTTCGGTGATGCCGAGCGCGGCGGCGATGGATTTGTTGCGTTGTCCTTGTGCCACCAGCCGTAGCACTTCGAGTTCGCGAGGGTTGAGGCCCGTCAGTTGGATCTCGTCGACCCTGCCCGCGGCCGGCTCGAACGGGAGGTCGATCGTGACGCGGCTGCCCCAGTCGGCGACGGCGTCGATCTCGACGGTGGCCCCCAGCGTTTTCGCACGTCCGTCGAGCTGCGATCGCAGGCCGTGGACGTCGAGGTTCCCGGATTCCTGATCTCGGATGTCGACGTGCAGCGCGGTGCTGTCGCTCGACCAGGCGATCCGGAGGCGGGTCAGATCCGGCTGGCCGGTGAAGGCCAGGACCGCCGCACACGTCATCGCCCTGGCGGCGTGGGCGACCTCGCCCGGTACCGGCTGTCCGTTCTTCGCCGGGGCCGTGAACTCCAGCTCCGCGTCGTGGTGGCGCAGCATCTGCCGGATTTCCCGCCGTACCCTGCCGAAGGCGGCATACGCGGGCTCTTCGGATCGCGCGAGATCGGTTTCCCGGGCGGCTCGGAGCGCGACCAGCGCGGCCGAGGCGGAGTCGGTCGCGGCGAGCCGGGCGCGGTGGTCGTCCAGCCGGGTCGACCGCAGGGTGGTGAGGACGGTGACGAGCGCGGTTTCGTGCGCCGCGGCCATCTCGGCGATCGTCCGGGCGCGTTCGCTGGAGGCCGCGCGGGATTCGGCGAGGTAGTCCGGGCTGGCCTGGGTCACCTGTTGGCGGATCGAGGTCGCGACGATGCCGAAGACCTCCGCCAGGCGGGCGGGCTGCGGGAAACGGGTCCGGGCCGACCGGGGGACGAGGACGAGCAGGGTGCCGATCGGGTCCTGCACGGCCCAGACCGTCCGGGTGGTGCCGCCGAGCGTGGCCGTCGTGGTCAGCTGATGGCCGGGAGGAACGCTCGCTTTGAGTGCTTCGAGTTCGGCGATGGTGACCTTGTCGGTGATCTCCCGGGCGCCGGTGACCTTGCGAGGCCGCCCGGTGCACTCCCGGGTGAAGATGACCAGAGCCTGGTGCGGCCAGCCGTCGGCGAGGAAACGCGAGAACCGGTCGGCGATTTCACGTAGCGGGCCTTCGATGACGTCGCGCAGTGCGGTCAGGTCGGCTGGATCCGGCATCGGGCGAGCCTAGCTTGCCTGGTCGAAAGGACAGGATCCACTGGACCGATGGCCAGGTCGCCGCCGCGCGTTTCCGGCCTAACCTCACGTGAAGCATGCGCTCATCCGCATGCCTATATCGCCGAACGGTGGAGGAAACAGGGAATGCCACAGCAGGTGCGCGGGGTGATCGCCCGGTCCCGGAACGCTCCGGTGGAGCTGACGGACATCGTGATCCCGGACCCGGGACCCGGTGAGGTCGTCGTGTCGATCGCGGCCTGCGGGGTCTGCCACACGGATCTGACCTACCGCGACGGCGGCATCAACGACGAGTTCCCGTTCCTGCTCGGCCACGAGGCCGCGGGCACCGTGGAAAGCGTCGGAGAGGGCGTGCATTCCGTACAGCCAGGGGACTTCGTCGTCCTCAACTGGCGCGCCGTGTGCGGGCAGTGCCGGGCCTGCAAGCGCGGACGTCCGCAGTACTGCTTCGACACCTTCAACGCGACGCGGAAGATGACCCTGACCGATGGCACCGAGCTGACCCCGGCCCTGGGCATCGGCGCGTTCGTGGACAAGACACTCGTCCACGCCGGACAGTGCACCAAGGTCGATCCCGCCGCGGACCCGGCCGTAGCGGGCCTGCTCGGCTGCGGCGTGATGGCGGGGCTCGGCGCGGCGGTCAACACCGGTGCCGTCGGCCGCGGGGACTCGGTCGCGGTCATCGGCTGTGGGGGAGTGGGTGACGCCGCCATCGCCGGGGCCCGGCTGGCCGGCGCGGGCACGATCATCGCGGTCGACCGGGACGAACGGAAACTCGCGTGGGCCCGTGAGCTCGGCGCGACCCACACCGTCGACGCGAGCGATACCGACACGGTCGCCGCGATCCAGGAACTGACCGGCGGTTTCGGCGCCGACGTCGTCATCGACGCGGTCGGCCGTCCGGAGACGTGGAAAGCGGCGTTCTACGCCCGTGACCTGGCCGGCACCGTGGTGCTGGTCGGCGTCCCGACACCGGACATGCGCCTGGAGATGCCGCTGATCGACTTCTTCTCCCGCGGTGGCTCGCTGAAGTCGTCTTGGTACGGCGATTGCCTGCCGGAGCGGGACTTCCCGATGCTGATCGACCTGTACCTCCAGGGCCGGTTGCCGCTGGAGCGGTTCGTGACCGAGCGGATCTCGCTCGACGGCGTCGAGAAGGCGTTCCACGCCATGCACGCCGGCGAAGTGCTGCGTTCGGTGGTGATCCTGTGAGCGGGAACCTGCGGATCGAGCGCGTCGTCACCGCCGGGGTCTTCGAACTCGACGGCGGGAGCTGGGACGTCGACAACAACGTCTGGCTCGTCGGAGACGACGACGAGGTCGTGATCGTGGACGCCGCGCACGACGAGAAGACCATCACCGAGGCCGTTGGCGGCCGTGACGTCGTCGCCATCGTCTGCACCCACGGGCACAACGACCATGTCACCGTCGCCCCGCTGCTGAGCGAACACCTGCACGCGCCTGCCGTTCTGCATCCGGGGGACCGGGAGCTGTGGGAGATGACCCACCCCGGTGGCCGTTTCCGGCCTACGGAGGACGGCGAGCGGATCGCAGTCGCGGGCACGGAGTTCGAGGTCATCCACACGCCGGGGCACTCGCCCGGATCGGTCTGCCTGCACCTGCCCGAGGCCAACGCGCTCTTCTCCGGGGACACGCTCTTCTCGGGCGGGCCCGGCGCGACGGGACGCTCGTTCTCGGATTTCCCGACGATCATTTCCTCGATCAAGGAACGGCTTTTCGCCTTGCCCGAGGACACCAAGGTCCACACCGGACACGGCGACCCCACCACGATCGGCACCGAAGCGCCACACCTGGCCGAATGGATCGCTCGCGGACACTGAGATCCGGACCCGATCGCCAAGTCAGCCCGACGTCGTCCCCTCGGGAAGCTGGAGGCCGACGACGGCGGCGCGCGACGGGACGCCGAGTTTGCGCAGGATGCGGCTGACATGCGCGTCGACGGTCCGGATGGTGACGTCCAGCCGATTCGCGATCTCCCGGTTGGTCATCCCGGTGGCGAGCAGTGCCGCGACTTCCCGTTCTCGGCGGGATAGCGGTGCGTAGGGGTCGCGATGGGTCGGTTGCCCGGCATTCGTGCCGGGCACCGTGACGGTCGCGTGCTCGGCCATGACGGCGAGGCGGGTGGATTCGCAGTCACGCGCGATCCGCATGATCTTGCGGATCTGCGGTACCGCGTCGCGGCCGGCGCCCGCCTGGGCGAGCACATACGCGGCGACCGCACGGGAACGTCCTTCCTCGATCAGGAATCCCTCGTTGCCGAATCCGTCGGCCGCGGTCAGCGCGAGACCGGCGGCCATCTTGGGATCGCCGTGAGCCATGAAGAGCCGGGCCCGGGCGAGCCGGGCATAACTCGGCCCGCCGAACTCCGTGTGGGTCGCGGCCCGTTCCGCGTTGGCCGCCCAGCGCTCCGCCTGGTCGAGGTCGCCGGAGGCCAGTGCGGCGCGGGTCAGCAGTTCGAACACCTTCGGGCGGCAGGTGTGCGGCCAGGCAGGCAAGGCGGGACCGCCGCCTGCCGAGAGCAGCTGACGCACGCTGTGCTGTGGGCTACCGGTGGTGAGAGCCGTCTCCACGAGTACGAAGGCGGCCTTGCGACCGGCCAGGCCGGTTCGCCAGCCTGCCGCGGCCAAGGCCTCGACGGCGAGGCGGGTCGCGGGGGCGGTCGAGCCGTCGAGCCAGAGGACGGCCTCGGCCTTCGCCGCGAGTGCCATGGACAGATGGTCGTCGCTCTCGTTGGATCGGGCGATCTCCTCGGCCTGCCCGGCCACATCGAGCGCCTGCCGAAGCCGGCCGGCGTGCAGGTGCGCCCTGTTCACACACAGGAGCAGCAACGGGAGTGTCGACAGGTGACCGGTGCGCTGGGCGAGCTGGGTGGCCTGGCGTGCCACTCGCAACGCCTGGTCGTGCCAGCCGAGGTAGTAGTCGGCCCACGCCAGTCCCGCGAGGTGGACCAGCTGGTTCGCCGCCGGCTCGTCGTCCAGGGAATTGAACAGGGTCGCGGCCTGCGCGCTCGCTTCCGCGGCGACCAGTACTTCCCCGCCGGCCACAGCCGTGATCGCGAGTGTGCTCAAGGCGGCCAGCCGCCGGTCCGGGGCGGCATCGCCGGTGATGAGCGCGTTCGCCTGGCGTGCATGGCTCAGCGCGTCCGCCAGTGCGCCACGCAGGAATCCCCCCGTGGCCAGGGCGACCAGCAGGGTCGCCCGTTCCTGGGGGCGATCTTGTGAGAGTTCCCGCAGCTGGGCCCGCACCAGGGTTTCGGCGCGGTCGAACCGGCCGGTGAGCTGGTCCGATTCCGCGCTCTCGCACACGTAGCGCACCCGGATCTCGTGATGGTCGGGAGGCACGAGCTTGAGCAGGTCCCGAAGTCGTCGATTGCCGTCGATGAGCTTGCCGGACCGCAGGAGCGCGTCGGCGAGCTCGCCGAGCAAACGAATCCGGCGCAGATCCGTCTCGATGCCGTTGTGCGGCAACAGCCGCTCCGCGTCGGCAAGCCAACCGGCGGCGGTGGCCGGCGCCTGGGTCAGCAGCGCGTGTGCGGCTTCTTCGAGTATCGTCACCGCTTCCATGTCGCCGTGTTCCGCGACCTGGGCGACGTGACGGGCGATGTCGACGACGCCCGCGCCGCGTCCTCGAAGCTGCTCGATCGCACGCCGATGGGCGGCGACCAGCCACCCTCGTTCGGTCAGTGCGTAAACCGCGTCACGGATGAGCGTGTGCCGAAACCGGAATACCCGCACCGAACTCGTCGGACGCACCAGGTCTCGCTCGACGAGACCTTCGAGCGCGATATCCGCCGCCCGGCCGGTCAGCCCGGCCAGCGCCGCCGCGTGCAGCAGATCGAAGGGATCGCCCAGCACCGCCGCGGCCCGCAGCAAGTGCAGTCCGGCCGTGGAGATCGCCGGAAGTTCCGCGTTCAGCAACACTCGCAGCGCCGGGTCGGCGCCGTCGGACGGCACGCTCCGTTCGGTGTGGCGGCGCCAGACCGCCTTGAGATACAACGGGTTGCCCTCACTGGCCGCGTACACCGCGTTGAGCCTCGAACTCGGTACCACGGGTGTGAGGAGTTCGGCCGCTTCGCGGATGGTCAGCGGCGGGAGCTCGATCACCTCGAGCCTGCTGGTGCGTTCGGTGCGCTCGATGTCCTGTGCCAGCAGGGCAGGCATCTGCACCGGCCGGTAGGCGAGTGCGATCAGCAGGCGAGGGATCGCGGGATGGCGCAACAGGTGCCCGAGGAACTCGGCCGAACTTCGATCGACCCAGTGCACGTCGTCGAGGATGAGCACGACCGGCCGCCCCGCCGCCAGCGTTCGCAGCAGCCTGCGGAGCTCGTGACACCGCCTGGCGCGATCGCCGGGGTACGAGTGCCGATCTCCGATGCCGTCTCGGCGCAGTAGGGCAGGCAGGATCGGGGTGAGCAGCTTCCTGGCATGTCCGTCGAGCAGACCGGGATCGGCGGCCAGCGCCGATTCGACGGCGTCGTCCAGCGCCTCGATCAGCACGCCGAACGGCTCGGTTCGCCCGAACTCGGCCGCCTGCGCGGAGAGTACGGTCCTGGCCACCGGTCCCTCCCCGGCGATGCTCGCGAGGTGGTCGAGCAGACGGCTCTTGCCCATACCCGGCTCGCCGGTGATCGCGATCGCGACTCCGCCGCCCTTGTCCACGATGGCGAGGGCATGCCGAAGACGCAGTATCTCTTCGCAGCGCCCTACGAGCGGTGCCACTTCACCCCTAATGAGAAAACGTTTCCAACCGGGATTCGACCTTGAAACAAATACATGTTACGGCACAGAAGGCATGAATAGGTATAAATACCGCAATTTTCGTGCAGTCGGTTCCGTCGCGAGTCCGAAGCACTCAATGTGGAGCGGACGCCGGGCGGGTATTAATGGCCTGTGATGACGCGGAAGATGTAGTAGGCGAGACCGAACGGGCGATCGGATAGAAACCTTTTGGAGCAATTCCTGGGAGGTCGCTGCCAATGTTGCACTGGTTCGCGGGTTCGAGCATTAAGTTCCGGCTGCTGGTTCTTCCGATTGCTCTCGTGGCGATGGTCTTCGGCGCATTCCAGCTGCGCGATACTCCCGTCGAGGTGTTGCCGGAGTTCACCCCGCCACGGGTGGAGATCCAGGCCGAGGCGCTCGGCCTGTCGGCCGGTGAGGTCGAGCAGTTGATCACGGCGCCGCTGGAGGCCGACCTGCTCAACCAGGTGGCGTGGATCGACGAGATCCGGTCGGAATCGGTGCCCGGCCTGTCCTCCATCGAAATGATCTTCGAGCCGGGCACCGACATCCTCGACGCTCGGCAGATGGTCCAGGAGCGGCTGGTGCAGGCGGGTGACATGCCCAACGTGTCCAAACCGCCGGTCATCATGCAGCCGCTGTCGTCCACGAGCCGGCTGATGATGGTCGGGTTGTCGTCGAAGGACGTCTCGCTGATCGAAATGTCGGTGCTCGCCCGCTGGAAGATCAAGCCGCGGCTGCTCGGTGTGCCCGGCGTGGCCAACGTCGCCATCTTCGGTCAGCGTGAGCGCCAGCTTCAGGTGCACCTGGATCCGGAGAAGATGCGACAGCACGGCGTACCGGTCAGCCAGGTCATCCGCACGACGGGCAACGCGTTGTGGGTGTCCCCGCTGAGTTTCCTGGAGGCGTCCACACCCGGCAGCGGCGGGTTCGTGGAGAGCCCGCAGCAACGTATGGGCGTCCAGCACGTGCTGCCGATCAGCACGCCGCAAGCCTTGTCCCAGGTCACCATCGAGGACCCGGCCGGCCGGAAGCTGCGCCTGTCCGACGTCGCCAACGTGGTCGAGGATCATCAGCCACTGATCGGTGACTCGCTGGTCAACGACGAGCCGAGCCTGATGCTCGTGGTCGAGACGTTCCCCGGCTTCAATACGGGTGAAGTGACCAAAGGCGTCGAGAACGCGTTGAAAGCGTTGCAGCCCGGGCTTTCCGGCGTCACCGTCGACACCACCGTGTACCGGCCCGCGACGTTCATCGAGCAGGCCACCGGAAATCTCGGCCTCGCCCTGCTGATCGGGCTGCTCCTGCTGCTGGTGCTGCTCGGGTCGATGTTCTTCAGCTGGCGGGTCGCACTGGTCAGCGCCGTGGTCGTCCCGTTGTCGCTGCTCGTGGCGGGCCTGGTCCTGTCCTTCCTGGGCGCCGGTTTCAACGCCGTCGCCTTGGCCGGGTTCGCGATAGCCCTCACGGTCGTCGTCGACGACGCGGTGGTCGACATCGACCACATAAGGCGAAGACTGCGGCAGAGAAGCCAAGAAGACGGTGCGGACGGCTCCACCGCGGCCGAGATCGTCAAGGCGTCGGTGCGGATCCGGACCCCGCTCGTCTACGCCACCGTGATCCTGTTGCTGGCCATCGTCCCCTTCCTGTTCTTCGGCGGACTGACCGGCGCGTTCTTCTCCTCGTTCGGGCTGGCCTACGCGATCGCCTTGCTGGCGTCGATGGCGGTCGCGCTGATCGTGACGCCCGCGCTCGCCAGTGTGCTGCTCCGCCGTGGCGACCCGCGCCGTGACGATCCACCCGTGGTGCGCCTGCTTCAGCGGGTACACGGCGCGCTGCTCGCCCGGTTCGTCGCCGGGAAGCGGACCGTCTACGTGGCGATCGCCGTCGTCCTCGCCGTCGGGATCGCCGGCCTGCCCACCCTGCTCGGGGCCGGCGCCACGCTTCCCGCGTTGCAGGACCGCACGCTGGTGGTGCAGTGGGACGCCGCACCGGGCACTTCGCGGGCGGAGATGAACCGGATCACCCAACGGGCGGGACAGGAACTGCGCGCCCTTCCCGGCGTGCGCAACGTCGCCGCCCATGTCGGGCGTGCGGTCACCTCCGACCAGGTGGTCAACATCAACTCCGGGCAACTGTGGGTCAGCCTCGATCCGGACGCGCCGTACGACTCGACACTGGCCGCGATCCGCGACGTCGCGGGCGGCTATCCCGGATTGTCCAGCCAGGTGCTGACCTACCCGGAGGCGCGGATGAACGACGTGCGTGCCGAAGCCGACGGCTCGCTGGTGGTTCGCCTCTACGGCCAGAGCCCGGACGTGCTGCGCGGCAAGGCTGAAGAGGTGCGACGGGCTATCGCGGACGTCGACGGGGTCGGCGAGCCCAGAGTCGACCTGCCCGCCGAAGAACCGACCGTCGAGGTCGAGGTCGACCTCGAAGCCGCGCACCGCAACGGCATCAAACCGGGTGACGTACGGCGTGCCGCGGCCACGTTCCTGTCCGGGGTCGAGGTGGGCAGCCTGTTCGAAGAGCAGAAGGTCTTCGACGTGGTGGTGTGGGGGTCGCCGGAGACCCGGCACAGCCTGACCGACGTCCAGAACGTGCTGGTGGACACCCCGAACGGCGGGCGGGTCCGGCTGGGTGAACTCGCCGAGGTCCGGGTGGCGCCCTATCCCGTGGTGATCAAGCGGGACGCGGTCCAGCGGCGCGTCGACGTGATCGCCGACGTGCAGGGCCGGGATCTCGACTCGGTGATCCAGGACGTCCAAGCCCGCGTGCAGCGGATCGGCTTCCCGGTGGAGCATCACGCCGAGGTGCTGGGCAAGTACACGCAGAAGCAGGACGAGTGGCGACTGGCCTGGATTCTCGCGATCGCCGCACTGATCGGGATCTTCCTGCTGCTGCAGGCCGCGTTCTCGAGCTGGCGGCTGGCCTCCGTGCTCTTCTTGACGTTGCCGGGGGCGCTGGCGGGCGGAGCGCTGGCGGCGGCGTTCACCGGTGGCGTCACGACCTTCGGCACGATGGTCGGCTTCCTGGCGATCCTGGCGGTCGCCGTGCGGCAGGGGATGGCCCTGTTCGGCCACTATCAGCGGCTCCGCGAAGAAGAGGAGTTCGGGACGGATCTGGTCCTGCGTGGTGTTCGGGAGCGGATCGGCTCGATCGTGACGGCCAACCTCGCCATCGCACTGGTGCTGCTTCCGTTCGCCGTCATGGGCAGCGTGACCGGGCTTGAGCTGGTGGCCCCGCTCGCCATCGTGATCCTCGGCGGCCTCGTCACTTCGACACTGGTCACCGTGTTCGTCCTTCCGGCCCTGTACCTGAGGTTCGCGCCAAGAGGAGAGTCCAATGTGGAATCGGCCTAGGACGACACGGCCCAGCCCCTCGGCGGCGCTCGTTCTCGTCGCCTGCCTCGCCCTCGCCGCCTGCGGCCCGCAGGCCGGCCCGGCAGGTGGGGAGAAGCCCGCCAAGGTGGAGAAGGCGAGTGGTGCGGAGACCGCCACGGTGAAGCTGACCGAGCAGGCGGCGAAACGACTCGACATCAAGACCGCCGTGGTGCGGGACGATCAGCAACGGAAGACCATTCCCTATGCGGCGGTCCTCTACGACGCCAAGGGGCAGGCGTGGACATTCACCAATCCGCAATCGCTGACCTACGTCCGGCAGCGTATTTCCGTCGAACGGATAGCCGGTGACACGGCGGTACTGACCAGTGGACCGGCGGCCGGGGTGAATGTCGTCACGATAGGCGCGGCCGAATTGTACGGCGCAGAACTCGGTGTCGGAAAATAACTGATTAGGGGCGTGCGCCATGATTCGCTGGATCGTCCGCTCGGCCTTGCGGTTCCGATTTCTCGTCGTCGCCGTCGCCGCCGGAATCATGGCCATCGGCGTCGGGCAGTTGAAGGACACCCCGGTCGACGTTTTTCCCGAGTTCGCTCCGCCACGGGTGGAAATACAGACCAAATGCATCGGCCTGTCCGCCGCCGAGGTCGAGTCGCTGGTCACCGTTCCGCTCGAGGAGGCCCTCAACGGCGTGGCCGGGCTGGACGTCATGCGATCCAAGTCGGTGCCCCAGCTCTCGTCCGTCGAGCTGATCTTCAAACCCGGCGTCGACCTGCTCGACGCTCGCCAGCTGGTGTCGGAACGCGTGGCGACGGTCGCGCCCGGGCTGCCGTCGTGGGCCCGGCCGCCGACCATGATCCAGCCCCTGTCGGCGACGAGCAGGGTGATGAAGATCGGCCTGTCGTCCGCCACGATGCCGCTGATCGAGATGTCC
Source organism: Amycolatopsis sp. NPDC049868 (assembly GCF_044461365.1). Classification (NCBI taxonomy): domain Bacteria; kingdom Bacillati; phylum Actinomycetota; class Actinomycetes; order Pseudonocardiales; family Pseudonocardiaceae; genus Amycolatopsis; species Amycolatopsis sp. NPDC049868. The sequence goes on from NZ_JBITKV010000011.1 coordinate 16,054, forward strand.
ACCCTGGCCAAGTACAAGGTCCGGCATCGGCTGCTGCGGGTGCCGGGCGTGGCCAACGTCGCCATCTGGGGTGAGCGGCTGGAGAACCTCAACGTCGAGGTGGACGCGGCGCGGCTGCGTGAGCACAACCTCACGTTGAACCGGGTCATGCAGGCCACGTCCGACTCGCTGGAGACCGGGCTGCTGAGGTTCTCCTCCGGGGCGGTGGTCGGAACCGGCGGTTTCGTCGAATCACCCAGCCAGCGACTCGGTATCGAACACGTGCTGCCGGTGGTTTCGGCGCCCGAACTCGCCAAGGTGAACCTCGGGCAGGGCGCCGGCGGGCAGCAGGTGCGGATGGGCGACGTCGCCGACGTCGTCGTCGATCACCAGCAACTGGAAGGCGACGCGGTCATCAACGACGGCGCCGGGCTGATGCTCATCGTGGAGAAACTCCCGTGGGGCAACACCCTGGAAGTGACGCGAGGAGTGGAGGAGGCACTCAACTCGCTGCGGCCCGCCCTGCCCGGTATCGAGATCGACACGACGATCTTCCGGCCCGCCACCTTCATCGACACGGCGCTCGACAACCTCACCCTCGCCCTGCTGCTGGGGTGCCTGCTGGTCATCCTGGTGCTGATCGTCTTCCTGTTCGAGTGGCGCACCGCCCTGATCAGCCTGGTGGCCATCCCGCTGTCGCTGATCGCCGCGGGCGTGGTGCTCTATCTGCGCGGCGCCACGGTGAACACGATGGTGCTGGCGGGATTGGTGATCGCGGTCGGGGTGGTGGTCGACGACGCGATCATCGACATCGAGAACATCATGCGCCGCCTCAGACAGGCCCGTCAGGAAGGCAGTACCCGGTCGACGGCCTCGATCATCCTGGAAGCCTCGCTGGAGGTGCGGGGCCCGATCGTCTACGCCACGCTGATCATCATCGCCGCCGCAGTCCCGGTCTTCTTCCTGGACGGCCTGACCGGCTCGTTCTTCGGGCCGCTCGCCTTGTCCTACACCCTGGCCGTCGGGGTGTCGATGGTGGTCGCGCTGACCCTCACCCCGGCGCTCGCGCTCATCCTGCTGCGGAAGGCGCCGCTGGAGCGTCGTGGATCGCCGGTCGCGCGTTCCCTGCAGCGCGGCTACCAAGCCCTGCTGACCAGGATCCTCCGCAAACCGCGCAAGATCTACGCCGCGGCGGGGGTAGTGGTGCTGGGCGGCATCCTCGCCCTGCCAGGACTGGGCCAGTCGCTGCTGCCGGAGTTCAAGGAACGCGACTTCCTCATGCACTGGGTGGCCAATCCCGGCACCTCACAGGAGGAGATGGCCCGGATCACCGAACAGGCCAGCAAGGAGTTGCGGCAGATTCCCGGCGTCCGCAACTTCGGCGCGCACATCGGCCAAGCGCTGCAGGCCGACGAGGTGGTCGGCATCTACTTCGGGGAGAACTGGATCAGCGTCGATCCCGCGTACGACTACGACAAGACGGTGGCCGCGATCCAGAAGGTGGTGGACGGGTACCCCGGGCTGCGCCGGGACGTCCAGACCTATCTGAAGGAACGGATCAGGGAGGTGCTGTCCGGGGCGAGCGAGGCGATCGTCGTACGCGTGTACGGCCAGGATCTGAAGACCATGCGGGAGAAGGCCGCCGAGGTCAAACAGGTCCTCTCGGGGATCGACGGCGTGATCGAGGAACACGTGGACCTGCAGGTGGAGATCCCGCAGATCGAGGTGGAGGTCGACCTCGCCAAGGCACAGCAACACGGCATCAAACCGGGCGACGTCCGCCGGGCCGCGGGCACCATGGTGGCGAGCGAAGAGGTCAACGAGGTGTACCGGGACGGCAAGGCGTACGGGGTGTTCGTCTGGAGCACGCCGGAGACCCGAAACAGCGTCAATGCCTTGCGAGACCTCCCGATCGGCACACCGACCGGGGCATCGGTACGCCTCGGGGACGTCGCCGACGTACGGATCAGGCCGACGCCGAACGTGATCGAACACGACGGCGGCTCACGCAGCATCGACATCGGAGCCAACGTCAGCGGGCGCGACCTCGGCGCGGTGGTCTCCGAACTCGAAGGCAAGCTGGCGGGAATCCAGTTCCCGCAAGGACATCACGCCGAACTGCTCGGCGAGTACGCCGAACGGCAGGACGCGCAGACGCGGATCCTGATCTTCGCAATCGCCGCGGTGATCGTGATCTTCCTGCTCCTGCAGGTGTCCTTCGGCAGTTTGCGGCTGGCGACGCTGTCCTTCTTCACCCTGCCGTCCGCACTGGTCGGCGGAGTCCTCGCGGCGTACGCGGGCGGGGGAGTCCTTTCGCTCGGCTCACTCGTCGGATTCCTGACGGTGCTCGGCATCGCCGCCCGCAACGGGATCCTGCTGATCAGCCATTACCGGCACCTCGAACGGGAGGAGGGCGTGGCGTTCGGCCCGGAACTGGTGCTGCGCGGGTCCCGGGAACGGCTCACCCCGATCCTGATGACCACGCTGGCCACCGGTCTCGCACTGGTGCCGCTGGTGGTCATGGGCAGTATCCCCGGCCACGAGATCGAACACCCGATGGCTTTGGTGATCCTCGGCGGCCTGGTCACGTCGACCCTGCTCAACCTGCTGGTCGTGCCGTCGCTGTACCTGCGGTTCGGAAAGCCGCGTGAGCGGAAGACGGCGGTCACGGCCCAGTGAGCGGGAGCCGCACATGCAGTTCGGCGCCGTGGTCGGTATCGGCGACCCAGGCCCGCCCGCCGTGACCGGTGGCGACGTCACGCACGATGGCCAGGCCCAGCCCGGCGCCGCCGCGGTCACGGTCGCGGGCGTCGTGCAGGCGCAGGAATCGTTCGAAGACGCGCTCCCGGTCCGCTGCCGGGATCCCGTCGCCGTCGTCGGACACGACCAGTTCGGCGTGCCCGTCGGCACGGCGCAGACCGACGACGATCGACCGCCGCGCGTGCCGTTCCGCGTTGTCCAGCAGATTCCGGACCACGGCACGAAGATCGTGCGGCCTGCCGCGAACACGGACCGCGGAGAACGGGGAAAGCTCCACGGAGACCCGGGCACGGGCTCGAACGGATTCCGCCTCCGCCAGTACCACTTCGTCGAGGTCGACCCATTCCCGGTCATCCACACCGGAATCGGTACGCGCCAGGATGAGCAAGGCCTCGGCGAGAGCGGTGAGCCTCGCGGCCTGGTGGTGTACCTGGCGCCCGAGCTCGACCCAGTCGGTGCCGTCCGGATGCGCCAGGCCGACCTCGATCCGGGTCGTCATGGCCGCCAAGGGACTGCGCAACTCGTGCGCGGCGTCCCCGACGAACCGGCGCTGGCGCTCGTGCGCCACCTGCAGCCTCTCCAGCATCTCGTTCATGGTCTTGGCCAACCGGCCCAGTTCGTCCTGAGTGGACGGTTCGGGCACGCGATTGTCGAGCTCGCTGGCGGTGATCTCGGCGACCCGGGCCCGGATGATCTCCACCGGTCGCAGCGCCCTCCCGACGAGCACCCACGCGATGGCGGCGATACCGGCGAGCAACCCGGGAACGGCGAGCAGCAGGGCGTACGCCGTGGCTTCCACGCCCTCGTCGACCTGTTCGGCGTCCCGTGCGGTCGCCATCAGGTCACTTCGGACCAGCGCCAGCACCATGATCCCCCCGGCGCTCACGCCGGCGCCCACGACGAGTACCGCGAGAACGGTCAGCCGCACGCGGACGGTGGCCAGCCTGGCGAGCCGCTCTTTAACCGCCATCGGGATCGAGCCGGTATCCGACGCTCCGCACGGTACCGATCGCGGTGCGCCCGAACGGCAGGTCGATCTTGCGCCGCAGATAGGAGATGTACACCTCCAGCACGTTGGATTCGGTGTCGGACAACGCGAAGTCCCACACTTCGTCGAGCGCGTGCCGTTTCGACACGACCTGGCCCGGCCGGGACATGAGCAGTTCGAGCAGGCTGAACTCGCGCGGTGTCAGATCGATGTCGGCTTCGCCTCGGCGGCATCGCCGCGATGCCCGATCGAGGGTCAGGTCGCCCGCCGTCAGTACCGTGCCGCGGCGGACACCGGTCCGGCGCAGCAGGGCGTGCAGCCTGGCCACCAGAATCCGGTAGGAAAACGGCTTCGTCAGGTAGTCGTCGGCGCCGAGACGCAGCGCGGAAAGCTGGTCACGTTCGGTTGTGCGGGCGGTGAGCACGAGTACGGGGGTGTCGACGCCCGCGTCGCGCAGCCGGGCGCACAGGTCGAGGCCACCCAGTCCGGGGAGCATCAGGTCCAGGACGATGACGTCGAACGGCCCGGCCATGCCGAGGTCCAAGGCGGCCAGCCCGTCAGCCGCGGTCTCGACGGCGAACCCGTCCTGCTTCAGCCCGTCGGTGAGCGCGGTGGCGAGTACCGCCTCGTCCTCGACCAGGAGAACCCGTGCCGCCGGCATCGTCCTACCGTACGCGCCGCAAGCGCCATCTGGCTGCGCCCGCGGCGGCCCCGAGCACCACGGGGATCCCCACCACGTAAGGCAACGTCGCGGCGGCGTCGACCGTTTCGCGTGCGAACGCCTCGACATGAGCCGGAGCGCTCGCCTTGACGGCCGTGCCGGGAACACGCGCATCCGCGGGCAGGACGACGACGTAGAGCGCGAAGCCGCCGATGTCACCGGCCTTGAGTTCCCACGACAACGAGGTGCTTTCCCCGGGTGCCAGCGCCGGGAGGTCGACGATCGGGCTGCCCGACCAATCCTCGGGGTCCACGGACACCGCACCGGTCAGGCTCGCGACGTTCACATGCGCCTTGGCCGGAGCGAGTGGTGCCGTGCCCTGGTTGACGATCCGGGACCGGACCGTGAACTTCTCGCCGCGGGCGATGGTCACCTTGTCCTGGTCCAAGGTCACCGCGACATCCACCGGGGCCGACAAGCCCGCCAGCGTCGCGAGTACCGCGAAGAGCATCACCTGGCACTCACCCCATTGGTCAGCCGGACGATTTCGGGTGCCGTGATCGTCAAGGCTCCGCCCGCGATCGCCGCGGCCAGTACCGGCGCGGCGAGGTAGGAGAGCTCCGTGGTCCAGCCGGTGCCGCGGACCAGAATCCCGGACACGTAGTGCAGGCCGGCGCCGATCGGGTTGACCCGCACGAGCAACTCGGCCGTGAGGCTCTGGCCAGGAGTGGCGGGCAGCCGGGTCAGGGCGTACAAGGCCAGCAGGAGGAAGAGGCTGACCGACAGGCTCACCCGGTTCGAGCTCGCGACGGCGCTGATGAGCAAACCCGTGGCGGAGAGGGCGAACGCCAGCAACGTGCCGATCACGAGACCGAGCAGCACGGCCGTGCCGACGATCGGGGCGAACCTGCCGAGCACCCATATGTAGAGCACGCCGACGAGGAACGTGGCGAACCACAGAGTCAGCGCGGCCGAAAGCTTTCCCAGCACGATGTCCCTGCGCGAGATCGGCGCGAGCAGCAGGCTTTCCAGCGTTCCCCGTTCGCGTTCGCCGCTGATCCCGTCCGCGCTCACCACCAGGGTCACCAGGCCGCCGACGGCCATGACGACCTGGAGGATGAGATCGACGGCGTCCCGCTGGGCGAGGTAGTCCAGGACCTGGTTGGTGGCCGCGAGGTAGGTGACGGCGCTCAACAGCACGCTGAACGCGAAGACCAGCAAGGGGCCGCGCCCGCTCGACCACAGGTCGCGGATCTCGTGTGCGGCGATCACCCACGGGCCTCGACCCGGCCGCTCGCTCATCGGATCTCCCCATCGGTCAAGGCCAGGAACGCGGTCCCGAGACCAGCGCCGTCCACCTCGAAGCCCAGGATGGGCACGTGTGCGGCCAGTACCCGGCGCAGCACGAGGTTCATCACCTCGTCATCACGTTCATCCGTCGAGAGGGTGAGTACACCGCTTCCGTCGTTGGCGGCTTCGAGCGTGACTCCCGCCATTCCGTTCAGCGCCGTCCCGGCGCGGCCGATCAGGTCGGCCGGTACCCGCAGCCTGGCGGACCGTCGCATACCGGCCGCCTTCATCACCTCGGCCACGGTTCCGGTGAGGCGAACCGTCCCACGATCGAGGATGACCACGGCGGAACACGATTCCTCGACTTCGGGCAGGATATGGGTGGACAGCACGACCGCCGTCCCGTTCTCGGACGCGATCCTCCGGACGATTCCCCGGACCTCCTGCTGCCCGGCCGGGTCGAGCCCCAGTGTCGGCTCGTCCAGGAAGATCACCGCCGGCTCGGTCAGCAAGGCGCGGGCGATACCGAGGCGCTGGCGCATTCCCCGGCTGTAGGAGGAGATCCGGGACGAACCCCGTTCGGTCAGGCCCACCTCGGCCAGCATCCGGCTCGCGGTCCGGTCCGCGGCCGTCCTGGTCAGCCCGGACAGCCGGGCGTGGAACCGCAGGTACTCGCGTCCGGTGTCGTGCCCCGGGTAGCCCGCGCTCTCCGGGAGCACGCCGATCCGCCGCCGGATTTCGAGTGGGCGGGTATGCGGGACCCCGGCGACGGTGAACCGCCCGCCGGTGGGCGACAACACCGTGCTGAGCAACCGGATCGCCGTGGTCTTGCCCGCGCCGTTGGGACCGAGCAGACCGACGACGTCCCCGCGCCGTGCCGTGAAGCTCAAGTCCCGCAGCGCGGCGCGCTTCCCGAAGAACCTGGTGATCCGCTCGACCGCCAAGGCCACGTCGTCCATGGCATCAGCCGACCAGACGTGGATGAGAAATCGGTAAGAACGGGCGGCCGACTGGGCGGACGACACGCGTGATCCGATGGACGACACGCGTGATCCGATGGACGACACGCGTGATCCGATGGACGACACGCGTGATCCGATGGACGACACGCGTGATCCGGCGGACCCCGACCAGCGCTGGGATCGCGGATGGCGCAGGTCCCGGCGAACGCGATGTCCGAAATCCGCCAGCATGCGCGCGGCCGGCCGGGCGAGTATCTGCTGATGATCGCTGAAGCGCAGGGAATCCGTATCCGGCACCGCGGGAAGGAACCTCAGGTCCATCCCACCGCCTACGTCGCTCCGACGGCCACGCTCGTCGGTGATGTCCGCGTGGGGCCGAGGGCGCGGGTGATGTACGGCGCGGTGCTCGATGCCGAGGGGGCTCGTATCGAGGTCGGGGAGGCGTCGGTGATCTGCGAGAACGCGGTGTTGCGCGGATCCGCGGTCGCCGGCGATCAGCCGGTGCTTGTCGGCGACCACGTTTTCGTGGGGCCGCATGCCACGCTGCTGGGCTGCGAGGTCGGCAGGTGTGTCTATGTGGCGACCGCGGCGACGGTTCTGCAGTGCGCACGGTTGGGGCCCGGCTCGGTTGTCGCTGTCGGCGCGCTCGTCCATGCGCGCACCGTTGTACCGGACGAGTACTTCATACCGCCGCACACCGTGGCGCTTGACGAGCCGTTGCGGCTGCTGGCCCCTGGTGATCCTGGCCTGGCCGAGGCCATCGGTCGGGTGGGCTTCGCGCAGGCGGCGTTCGGCGTCGACACGGAGTGGACCGACCGGATCAGCCGGTACGAGCACATCGCGGAGGTGCGCGTCGCCGAGTTCGGCACGCACGCGGACGACGAGGTTCTGCCTCTCGGCTAGCGCCGCATCAGCCTATCTGCGGCGTCGTGGTCTGCGTTGCACCCTCTCTGACAAGGCTGACCATGTCCGGCAAGGGCGAGAAAACGGCTCGCGAGGCTCATGGGGCGGATGGCAGGGTGCGGCGCATGGCACCCCGATATCAGATTCGTGCCGACTACGACGCCCGCACGATCGTGGTCTACCAGGCGTACACGCCTGCCATCGCCGACGCGGCACTGCGGGCGGGCCGCTTCGTCGCGCCGTTTTCATTCCGCAGGATGACGTGGATCAAGCCGTCATTCAGGTGGCTGATGCACCGCAGCAACTGGGCCCGCAAACCCGGTCAAGAGCGCGTTCTCGCGGTGCGGATAACGCGAGAGGGCTGGGAGGAGGCTCTGTCCCGGGCCGTGCTCACGACCGCAGACCCGGCGGCCGTCGCCGAGGCGGCCGTCCATGTCCAGTGGGACCCGGAGCGCTCGCCGCGCGGGGCGGCACTCAACCACTACAGCATCCAGGTCGGCATTGGCCGCCAGCTGATCCGCTCGTTCACCGACGACTGGATTGTGAGTCTCACCGATCTCACCTCGCAGGTCCGCAAGGCTGCTTCCCTGACACAGACCGGGCATGCCGCAAAAGCCCAGCGGCTGTTCCCCGCAGAGCGCGCCTACCCGCTGCCTCGGGCACTGGAGAACCGCCTTTCCTCAGGCGGCTGAGTGCCCATCGTCCACTGCTCCAGCGGGCTCGCCGTGCCCTGTGGGGCACCCACGAGCCCTCAGGCGTCCTGCACCTTCTTCCAATCGGTGCAGTAGCCGTCCTCCTTGTGGCACACCTTGATCTCCACGGGCGTACCTTCGGGGAGGGAAAAGTTGTCGTGGCCGCAGGGGTCGGGGTAGCCATTGGTGTCGACCGCCTTCGCCACCACCTTTCCGCCCGCCTTCGCATACGCCACGATCGTGTCGCCGTCCAACGCCCAGTCGCAGGCGTAGAGGTGCTCGCCGTGCGGCTTGAAGATGGCTTGCCCGTCCCGGTTGTTCGTCCACACCTCGTTGAGCGTCTCGTAGGCCGTTGTGGCGGACGCGGTCACCGGAGCGAGCAGAGTGGTTCCCAGTACCGCGACAGCGACTGTCCCCCGCAGCAGAATCTTGTTGGCCATGAAGTCCTCCTCGGTGTTCGATCCTGTGCTCACCCGTTGAGCACCGTCGGAGAATGACTTCCGCTGTTCGGTGAGACAACATGTTTGCGCTGAGGCGCAAACCTTTATGGACCCATCAGTGGTTCTCTCCGACGTGGCGTCAAGTTCAGCGAGGGGAGGGCCGGGAACTCCGCGGGCCGGTGGGTGACCACCACCGCGGGTCTTCCCTCGGTCGCCGTCAGGATGTCCGTGGCCAGCGCCGTGGCGGTCGGTGCGTCGAGGTGGGCGGTCGGTTCGTCGAGCAGCAGGATCGGACGATCGGAAAGCAGTGCGCGTGCCACGCCGATACGTTGCCGCTCCCCGCCGGAGACCGGTGTCCCGTGCGTGCCCAACGCCGTGTCGAGACCGTCGGGGAGGGAGGCGAGCCAAGGGCCGAGCTGCGCCGACCCGAGTGCCGTCAGCAGGTCGTCGTCGTTCGCGGACGGCTTGGCGAGCCGCAGGTTCTCCCTGAGTGTGCTGTCGAACAGATGAGTGTCCGGGCCGCACCAGGCGATCTGTTCCCGGACGGAGTCGTCGTCGTAAGCCCGCGTGTCCACGCCATCGAGCAGGACGCGGCCTCCGGAGGGTGCGAGGTAGCGCATCAGTGCCGCGATGACCGTGCTCTTGCCCGATCCGGATCGGCCGGTGAGGGCGAGGCGGTGTCCGCCGGTGACCCGGAGATCGACGTTGTGGACGGTGTCCCGCCGCGCCTGTGGCCAGCGGATGGACAGGCGCTCAGCCGCCAGCTCCACGGCGGCCGGGGCTGTCGCGGCGAGAGCGGGTTCCGTCCACGCCGCCGGGATCGCGTCCAGTTCGCTGAGCCGTCGCGCGGAGTGTCCCGCGCCGAGCAGCCGTTGTGCCGCCTCCGGCAGTCCCGACACGAGTTCGGCGGTCGCGAGCGGGGTCAGCGCGAGCACGGCCAGCGCGGGGCCGGGGATCAGGCCGGCCCGTACCGCGAGGGCGCCGATGACGAGACAAGCCAAGGACGTGAGGCCGACCGCGACCGTGGAGATTCCGGTGCCCAGCCCGCGTCGGAGCGCGGATCGACGGGAGAGTGCCGTCAACCGGGCATCGAGTTCGCGTAGCCGCAGGTGCCGCCGGACGGCGGCGTCGTGTGCGATGAGGTCCGCCGAAGCCTGCAAGAGCTCGACGGTTCCGGTGGTCAGGTCCGCGCGCAGCCGGGCTGTGTCCCGCTGGGCCCGGCCGGCCGTCCAGGCCGCCGCGAGTGGAGCGAGCACTCCCGCGGTGAACAGGCCGATGGCGGCCGCGAGCCCGGCCGCCGGCAGGATCACCCCGAGTGTGACGGCGGTGCCCGCGAGGACCACGAAGGTCGAAATCCCGGGGACCAGGCCCCGTATCAGGAGGTCCTGCTGACTGTCCACATCGGATACCAGGCGGTGCAGAAGATCTCCACGGCGCAGCCGGGCGCCGTTCGCCGGACCGATCCGGACTAGCTGTGCCCACACTCGTATCCGGAGTTCGGTCAGCACTCGCAAGGCGACATCGTGCGAAAGCAGCCGTTCGATGTAGCGGAGGATCCCTTTGGCCAGGCCGAAAGTCCGCACCGCGACGATCGCGACCATCAGGCTGAGCACCGGTGGGTGCAAGGCGGCGCTCGCGATGAGCCACGATGAGGTCGCGGTCAGCGCGATCCCGCTGCCGAGCGCGGCAGTCGCCGCCAGACAAGCCAAAACCAGCCGCCACCGATGCGGTCGTACGGCGTCCAGCAGTGGTTTCCATTTCGGGGCCGAACCGTCCACTGTGGTGGGTTCGATCTCCGGGACGGCCGGAGCCGGGCGAGCAATCGTGGGCTTCTCCGTCGGCTCCGTCTCGGTTTTCACCGCCCGGGCCGGGGTGCCCAAGGTGACGACCCGGTCGCAGCGGGCCAGGACCGCCGGGTGGTGGCTGACGATCACCGCGGTCCGCCCGGCGAGCACTTGGGGCAGCCGGTCGAGGATCGCGGCCTCGGTCTCCGCGTCGACTCCTTCGGTGGGCTCGTCGAGGAGGAGCAAGGGCCTGTCGAGCAGGATCGCCCTGGCGAGCGCGACGCGCCTGCGCTGCCCGGTGGACAGTCCGGCGCCGAGTTCGCCGACGACGGTGTCCAGCGGGACATCGAGGGCGGCGGAGTGAGCTGCGGCGCGTATCGCGTCTTCGGTCGCATCGGGGGAACCCAGCCTGATGTTCCCCGCCACGGTTCCGGCGACCAGGTGGGGCTGCTGCGGTACCCAGGCGAGACGCCGATGCCAAGTCGCCCGGCCGATGTCGGCCAGGTCGACGTCGCCGGCCATGACCCGGCCGCTGTCGGGCCGTCGCCAGCCGAGCAGCAGGTCGAGCAGCGTCGACTTGCCCGCTCCGCTGGGGCCGGTGATCCCGATGACCTCGCCCGGCGTCACGCGCAGGGTGAATCCGTCGAGGATCGGTCCGGAGCGGCCCTCGATCGTGACGTTCTCGCAGCTGACCGGCAGAGCCGTGAGGTCGGGTGCCGGACGGGTGCCGGTGTCCCCGGACGGGGTGCCGGCGAGCGCGATGATCTCTTCCGCCGCGGCGAGGCCCTCCGTGCTGTCGTGGAACCGTGCGCCGACCGCCCGGAGCGGCAAATACACCTCGGGCGCGAGGATGAGCACGACCAGCGCGGTCCGCAGGTCGAGTTCACCGCCGAGCAGGCGGAGCCCGATCGACACGGCGACGACCGCGACCGACAGAGTCGCCAGCAATTCGAGCGCGAGCGCCGAAAGAAACGCGACGCGCAGGGTCCGCAGTGTCCGGGTGCGGTAGTTCTCGGCGGTCTCCCGCAGCGAGCGGAGCTGCGCGCGGGCGCGGCCGAACGCGGTCAGTTCGGCGAGCCCGGCGACGAGGTCGAGGAAGTGGTTGCCCAGCACCGAAAGCGCCTTCCACTGCTTTCGGACGTCGCGCTGGGTGTAGAGGCCGATGAGGATCATGAAGACCGGGATCAGCGGCACGGTGAGGCCGACGATCACCGCGGCCACCCAGTCGGCCGCCAGTATCCGCACGCCGATCACCAGCGGCACCACCGACGCGATCAGCAGCTGCGGCAGGTACCGCGAGAAGTAGCCGTCCAACCGGTCGACGCCGTGGGTGGCCAGCGCGGCGATCTCCGCGGGGGAGCGCTCCGCTCGCCGGGGTCCGATCCGCAGCGCCGCCGCGATCACGGTTTCCCTCAGCTGGGAGAGCGCCCGGGCGGCGGCGCGGTGCGCCGTCGTCTCGGAGAGCCAGGCGATCCCTGCCCGGGCGAGCACGACGAGCAGCAGCAGCCCGAGCGGGATCAGCAGGGCACCCGGCGACTCGCCGTCGAGGAACACCCGGGTGATCGTCGTCGCCAGCAGCTCCGCCTGGGCGATCACCAGCGCCGCGGTGAGCACGCCCAGGACGGCGCAGGCCACGATGAACGGCCGGACCGCGCTCGCGTGGCGGAGCAGCCGCGGGTCGAGCGGCTTCATCGGCGCTCCACGGGAAGCCCGCCGCCCGCCGGGATCGAGGCGCGGGTGATCCGCTTGCGGAACACCCAGTACGTCCAGGCCTGGTAGGCGAGCACGACCGGGGTGAAGATGGCGGCGACCCAGGTCATGATCTCCAGCGTGTACGGCGTGGACGAGGCGTTGGTCGTGGTCAGGCTGAACGCCGCGTCCGTGGTCGACGGCAGCACGTTCGGGTAGAGCGACCAGAACAGCGTGAAGGTGACGGCGATGATCGCGCCCGTGGTGCTCGCGAACGCGGCCCCATCCCGTTCGGTGGTGGCGAACAGGACGCTCGCGGCCAGCAGAACGGCCGCGACGGCGGAGGAGAGCCACGCCCATCCGCCGTGCTCCAACGCGGTGAAGCCGAGGAATCCGCCGCCGAAGACGATCGCCGCGGCGCCGAGCGCCCTGGCGAGATTGCGGGCCCGGTCTCGCAGCGCGTCCGTCGTCTTGAGCGTGAGGAAGACCGCGCCGTGGAAGGTGAACAGCGTCAGCGTGGCCAGTCCGCCGAGCAGTGCGTACGGATTGAGAAGGGTGAAGAACGATCCGGTGAAGTGGTGTTGGGCGTCGAGCGGGACACCGTGCACGATGTTGCCGAAGGCGACACCCCACAGCAGGGCTGGAGCCGCCGACGCGACGACGATGATCCAGTCCCAGGTGTTCCGCCAGCGAAGGCTGTCGATCTTGCTGCGGAACTCGAACGCCACCCCGCGCAGGATCAGCGCGACGAGCACCAGCAAGAGCGCCATGTAGAAGCCGGAGAACAGACTCGAATACCAGAGCGGGAAGGCGGCGAAGGTGGCGCCGCCCGCGACGAGCAGCCAGACCTCGTTGCCGTCCCAGACCGGGCCGATCGTATTGATCAGCACGCGTCGGTCGATGTCGTCGCGACCGAGGACGCGCAGCAGCGTTCCGACGCCGAAGTCGAAGCCTTCGAGCACGAAGTAGCCGGTCCAGAGGACCGCGATGAGCAGGAACCAGATATCGGTGAGGGCCATGACAGGTCTCCAGGTCCGGGGCGGCTTCAGTAGGCGAAGGCCGCGGGGCGCGGCTCGTCGGAATCGGTTTCCGGCGCGGCGGGCGGGGGCGGGCCGGCCTTGGCGTAGCGCACCATCAGATAGCCGTCGACGACCGCGAGCAGGCCGTAGAGCACGGTGAAGACGATCAGCGAGGTCAGCACGGCGCCCGCGGAGACCGTCGGGGACACCGAGTCGGCGGTTTTGAGCACTCCGAACACCGACCAGGGCTGCCTGCCCATTTCGGTGAAGATCCAGCCGACGCTGTTGGCCAGGAAGGGCAGGGCGATCGCGGCGGTCGCGGCGGGGAAGAACCAGCGGGCTCGCGGTGTCCGGCCGCGGCGGAAGAGCCAGAGGCCGGCGATCGCGAGGAGCATGCAGAGGAAGCCGAAGCCGATCATCAGGCGGAACGTCCAATAGCTGACCGGGATGTTCGGCCGGTACTCACCGGGACCGTACTGCTGTTGCTCGGTGGCCTGAAGGTCGTTGATCCCCTCTACGCGGCCGTCGAAACTCCCGGTGGCCATGAAGGAGAGCAGGCCGGGCACCCGGATACTGAACTTCTCCTCGGATCCGTCGAGCGAGCCGATGGTGAACAACGAGAACGAGGCCGGGGCGACGGTGTCGTAAAGCGCCTCGGCGGCGGCCATCTTCATCGGCTGTTGCTCGGTCATCAGCCGGGCCTGGAGGTCGCCGGTGAGGACGACCCCGAAACCGGCGATCAGCACCGTGATCAGCGCGATCCTCATCGACGGTCGATAGACGTCGGTGTCGCGCCGTCGCTTGAGCTGCCAGGCGCTGATCCCGACGACGAACATGCCGGCGGTGAGGAAGCACGCGGTGATGGTGTGCGCGAACGCGCCGACGGCGGTCGAGTTGGTGAGTACGGCGCCGAAATCCTTCAGCTCCGCGCGGCCGGTGACGGGGTTGACCTCGTAGCCGACCGGGTGCTGCATCCAGGAGTTCGCGGCCAGGATGAAGTACGCCGAGAGCACCGTGCCGATCGAGGCGATCCAGATGGTGGCCAGGTGGAGTTTCTTCGGCAGCTTGTCCCAGCCGAAGATCCAGAGGCCGAGGAACGTCGACTCCATGAAGAACGCCAGCAGACCCTCGATCGCGAGGGGCGCGCCGAAGATGTCGCCGACGAAGGTGCTGTAGTCGGACCAGTTCATGCCGAACTGGAACTCCTGCACGATGCCGGTCGCCACGCCCATGGCGAAGTTGATGAGGAAGAGCTTCCCCCAGAACTTCGTCATCCGCCGGTAGCGGTCGTCCCCTGTGCGGACCCAGACCGTCTGCATCCCGGCGACCAGAAAGGACAGTCCGATGGTCAACGGGACGAAGATGAAGTGGTACACGGTGGTGATCCCGAATTGCCATCGGGCCAGGTCCAGGGCATTCATCCGGTTCTCCTGCTCGCGCGGACGATGTTGACCAAGGCAGCATCCGATCCGCGGGCCGGTCGGCGAGAGGGTCCTTGGTCCCGTCCGAGACAGCCACGGGTCCCGACGGGAACGTTTCGGCGCCGGCGATCTCGAGAGGGGGACGAAAGTCCTTCGGTCGAGGGCCGTACGGCGCCATCCTGCGACCGTCGCCGACTCATACGGTCTGGGCCGAGAGGCCGGATCGAAGCGACCGGTCGACGTCCCGATCCCGACAGAGGTGATCTCGTTGCTTACCGGAATCGAGGCCGACCACGACCTGCGGTGCGGGCTGGCCGGCTACCTGGCCGCTGTGAGCGTCGCGGTCGGGGTGGGGGTGGAGTCCTGCGCGGTGGATCTCGATCACCCCGCGTCGGCGTATGTCGCCTTGGACGTGCGGTTGCCCGGGCGTCCTGGCCGGGACACGGCCCTCCTGTGGGACGAGGGGCACGGCTGGGCCTTCGCCATGGAAACCCACTCAGGGGAAGACCTGCTGGTGCTTGCCTACCTCGGTGGTGACCTCGTGCCGTCGCCCGCCGAGGTCGCCCGGTTCGTGGCCGCGATCGAGTCCGCGGCCGGGCCGCTCGCCGCGCCCGTTCCACCGGATCGGCAAACCGATCACGAGGACCTGAAAGAGCGGCTGCTGCGGTACAAGCGTGACACTTGGGCCGCGGGCGTGCCGCCCCTGCGGTTGGCCGGCTGATCCCGCGCCGTGTTCGTCAGGCCGTCGAGGGCGTTCCGGAGCTGGGCGGAGCTTCCAGGATCGCCTTGATGTCGCTGAGCCGTCGGTGCAGCCGTGGCCGCAGGCGGCGTTCGATGTACGGGCCGAGCCACCGCGGAAGTGCGCGCAGGCGAAGGGTTTCGTGTTGACGCAGAACACTTCCGTCAGCGACGGGCTCGATTTCGTACGTCAAATGTGCGGTCATCCAGGAGCTGCGGGCGTCGATCGTGAGGCGATGCGGTGCATCGGCTTCGGACACGAGATTCTCCACGTGGAGCCATATGTGCGGGGCCAGCCTGACTCTCTCGTGCCAGCGCGTGCCCACTTCGGTCGGTCCGCTCGGCTCCTTCACCAGCGTCACGACGGCGTCACGCGGGATCGGCTCGAAGTCCTGGATATCGGCGAGCAACGCGAACACCGTCGCCGGTGGCCGTCGAATCTCCACGGACAGGTCGAAGGTCAAGACAGCGCTGCTGACCATGTCGTTCTCCCTTCCATCGCCACAATGCGTAACTGCCGAAAGTCGTCGGCTTTGGGGCCACAACGTCCCTATCCAGGTGACCTCCGGCGACCCATTCTTTCGGGAACCCCGGACGAGTTCGCGGAGGAACGATGGCCACGGTGGACGAGACCGGACGTGACGCGGTCCGACGGCGCGAGCAACGGGGCTGGGTCTGGTACGACTGGGCCAACTCGGTGTTCCCGACGTCGGTCACGACGGTGTTCGGGGCGCTCTACCTGACCTCGGTGGCGGCCGAGGCGGCGCTGCGCGACACCGCCCTCAACGGCCCGAACCCCTGCCCGGCCGACGCCCAGGGGACCAGGGACAAGCTGCGAGACTGCGCGATCGGGGTGTTCGGGCTGAACTTCCCCGCCGGTTCCCTCTGGGGTTATCTCCTTTCGGTGGCGACGGTGATCCAGGTGCTGGTGCTGCCGATCATGGGCGCGTTCGCGGACCGCGCTCAGGCCAAGCGGCGGATGCTGGCCGTCTTCGCGTTCGGCGGAGCGGCGGCGACGACCGGGATGGCGTTCGTCGCCGATGCGAACTGGCAGCTCGGAGTGGTGCTGTTCGTGCTCGGGAACATCGGGTACGGGACGTCGGTGGTGATCTACTACTCGTTCCTGCCCGAGATCGCCACGGCCGACGAGCGAGACGGCGTGTCCACCCGCGGCTGGGCGTTCGGTTACCTCGGCGGCGGGCTGGCGCTGGCGTTGCAGCTGGGCGTGTACGTCTTCCACGACGCGCTCGGGTTGAGCACGGCCAACTCCGCGCAGATCGCCTTCGCGACTTCCGGGTTGTGGTGGGCGTTGTTCACGATAATCCCGCTGCGGGCCTTGCGCGGCCGTGCGGCGCCGCCGCGCCACGAGCAGGGCTCGGTGTTCACCGCCGGGTTCCGCGAACTCGGGCGCACCTTGCGGGCGGCGAAGAAGTTCCCGTTGACGCTGGCGTTCCTCGGGACCTATCTGGTGTACACCGACGGGATCTCCACGGTGGCCAACGTTTCGGCCCAGTACGGCAGTGAGCAGCTTCGGTTCTCCGACACGGTGTTGATCGCGACGATCCTGGTGGTCCAGTTCGTCGCGTTCGCGGGCGGGGTGCTGCACGGGCTGGTCGCGAAGCGGCTGGGCGCGAAGAAGACCATCATGGCGAGCTTGGCCGTCTGGGTGCTCGTGGTCGCTTCGGCGTATTTCGTCCAGCCGGGCCAGGTGGTGCAGTACCTCCTGCTGGCCGCGGGGATCGGGCTGGTGCTCGGCGGGACGAACGCGCTGTCCCGATCGTTGTTCAGCCAGATGATCCCGCCAGGCCGGGAGGCGCAGTACTTCTCGGTCTACGAGGTCGGTGAGCGGGCGACGTCGTGGCTCGGCCCGCTCCTGTTCGCGGGTATGGCCCAAGCCACCGGGTCTTATCGGTACGCGATCATCTCGTTGGTGGTGTTCTTCTTCGCGGGGCTGGTGCTGATCTCGTTCGTGCCGGTCCGCCGGGCGATCCGGGCGGTCGGCAACGACGAGCCCGATGTTCTGTGAACACGCGCGGTTCGATTCACCGTGTGCCGGTCATGCGGGCGACGTCGTCGCCGGATCCGTCCATTGAGGACGGTACGACCGAGGTTGTGGATGGTCACGAGTGGGCTTTCGCCACCGGATTTCGAGGCGTTCGCGGGGCGAGGGGTGAGCTGCCATGTTTCCGTCTCCTTCGGCGAAAGTCCTCTCGGTCTCACCACCGAACGTAGACGCCGTCTACCTTCGTGTTCAGGGGCCTGCGCCCCGGCGCCATGGGCACTTCGTCCCCGGTCGCGAGTGCCGAAAGCCCGTCCACCGGCTCAGCGCAGCAGGATTTCCCCTCGTGCGGTGGCGATCCCCGCTGCCACAAGACGTGGTTCGCCACCCACCACACGCAGCGGCACATCGACCTCGCCCACCCAGTGCCGCATCTCGGACTCGTCGCCGCCGACCTCCAGATACGTCACTCGGCCAGGCGCACAGTCATGCGCCGCCTTGGCATACGCGCGTTGCCATCCCTCGACGCGGTCTGCGCGAGCGATGTCGTATTCGATGAAGAACGGCCGGCCCTGTTCGACCTCGCCAAGCGAGCGCCACCGCCCCGTGTCTCCGCCGCCGCTCAACGGCTCGACCGCCAAACCCGTTGCGAGAGCGTCGAGATCGTCCGGCTCGATCGCCCAGGTGAAGAGCCGGTCTCCCGCCGCGGTGAGGGCCGCCAATCGCGCCGCGGCCTCACTCGCGTCGGCGTCGGTGGCGGTGACGAGTTCCAGATAAACCGGTGGCGCGAGAGGAACAACCGCGTTGGCGACTCCCGGAACCGGGGATCCGCCAGGCACGGTTCCCAGGCCCCACTCGCGACGGAACCGGTCCGCCGCCGCGTCGAGATCGCGCACTCCCAGAAGGACATGATCAAGGAAGTTCATCCGGCGAACATAGCCGTTCGGCCCGGCACACCAAACGGCGTTTTCGAGGTGTGCCACGGCGGTTGGGCATCTTGCTGACAAGATCAACTCTGCCGGGAACGGCCACCGCCGCCCATCAGAGAGCACCCCGACCAGCCCCTTGACTTGTCGGCGGTCAAGGGGAACTTCGTCCTTCGACGGCAACGGCGAAGGCGGAGAGGAGCGTCGCGGCGGCGAGGCTGCCCCAGAGAGCGGCGGAACCGTGGGGCGCGAGAGCGGTGATGACCGCGGGCGAGACGGCGAGGCCGAAGCCCGTGGAAAGCTGGAAGCGGGCGAGCGCGCGTCCCAGGACAGGGACCGGGGCGAGGGCGGTGACGAGCGCGGTGGCGCTGCCGGCGTAGATGATCTCGCCGAGGGTGCAGACCACGGACACCGCGGCGACGGCCGGAGCACCCCAGCCGTCGCCTAGCGAGGTGGCCGCGAGGAAACCGAGGTAGGACGCGGTGAGCACCACGCCGGCGAGAGCCAGCACGGTCCGCCGGGAGAAACGGGACAACAGGACGGTGACCGGAACCTGCAGGGTGACCACCAGCACCGTGTTCGCGACGAAGATGGCCGCGGACCACACCGGGGAGGCGTGCAACTGGGTCACCAGGACCAGGGGGAGCGCGATTTCGGGGATGTTGAGGCAGAAGACATAGATCACGTTGGCGCCCAACAGGGCGCGCATCCGGGGTGCGGTCCCGTCGTCGCTGTCTTCGGCCGGGGGAGCGGCCGGATACGCGTGCACGTGGACCGACCACGCCAACGTCGCCGCCGCGAGATAGGCGAGCCCGGTGACGGCTGCCAGCGCCTGCAACGCGGTGGTGCCGCCCGCCAGACAAGCGGTGGCGAGGAGCGCACCCACCCCCAGGCCGGCGTTGCGCAGAGCGCGGCCTGCCGCGAGAGCGGCGTCGCGTTCCCGGCCGTGAGCGACCGTGGCCACGAGAGCCGCGTGGGCGGCAGGCCAGGCCTGGTTGCCGATGCCGAGGAAGAGCGCCGCCGTCGCGAACAGCCAGACGTGACCCGCGGGTGTGGCGAGCAGCAGCGCGACACCCAGCACCCGTACCAGCATCGACGCGGCCACGACCGTGCTGCGCGCGCCCTGGTCCAGCCATCGGCCCACCGCGGGCATGCACACCAGGCCCACCACGATGCCGACGGTCATGGCGATACCGGTCGCCGGTGCGGACAGGCCCAGCACCGTCACCCCATAAAGCAGGAGAAAGGGCCGCAGCAGGCCGGTGCCGAGCGCGTCCACCGCCAGGGCGATGGCGTAGCGGGGGCCTCCGGAAGCCCGGACGAGGGCGCGGGGCCGGATCTTGGTGGTGGTTGCCATGGCGTCAACGGTGCGGTCGGCCGCCTGGGTCGCCGCGTCGGTTGACGGACACCGTCAACCGACGCGGTCGCCGGTGATCCGGCCGACGATGATGAGGGGATGACGTTGAGGATCGACATCGACGGCCTGCCGCCCGAGCGACTGCGGTTCGCCGCCTCGCCGCTGGCCGAGCTGACCGCGATGCTCCACGTGCTGGCCGAACCCGGGCATCACCCGCAGCTCGCCGGCTGGGCCGGGGATGTCTGGGCAGGGCTGCGGCCGGAACTGGCCGAACGGCTCAGGGAGGCGGAGTTCCTCTGGCGTTCCTCACGAGCCGACTTCTTGGTCCCCGCTCGTCCCCGGCCGACCCTCGCCGAGGAGCTGGACGAGGTGGACCAGATCGACGACGAAACCTATGTGACCGCCGCGCTCGTAACCACGTGCGGCAGCAACAGGGTCCACTTCGCCGCGCCGTCGCCGCTCGCCGACGCGACGGCGCGCGAGCGGGCCCTGGACCTGGCCCAAGCACGCGGCGCGCTCCAAGAAGCCTTCGCGGAACGGCTGCTCGCGGATCCGGCCGCCGTGCGGGCGCGGGTGCGCGACACCCTCGAGCAGTGCGCTGAGGCCTTCTTCGACGCGGCCTGGACGGGCGTCGCCGCACGGCTCGCCACCGACCTGCGACTGAAGAGCGACCTGCTGAAGCGCCAGGGCATCGGGGCGGCACTCGCGTCGGTCTCCGGCGCCGTGACCCTGGCGCCGGACGGTAGGTGCATCGTCGTGGACAAACTGCAGGACAACGCGACCGCCGCCCGCGGCTCAGGGGTCACCTTCGTCCCCAGCGTCTTCGGCCGCCCGCATCTGGTGGTGGTGCACGCGCCCGGGTGGCAGCCGGTGGTGCAATACCCCGTCGCCGAGGCGAGTCCATCGGAGCCGGTGTCGCTGGAAGTGGTCACGCTACGGCTGGAGGCACTCGCGCATCCGGTACGACTGCGGCTGCTGCGCACCCTGGCCCGCGGCCCGCACACCACCGGCGAACTGGCCCACGCCTGGGGACTTTCGTCCCCGGAGGTTTCACGCCACCTCGCCGCCCTGCGTCGCGCGGGCTTGCTCACGGCCAGACGGAGGGGCCGATATGTCCGTTACACCGCCAATCTGCCCAGCCTGACGGAGCTGGGGTCCGACCTGGTGGCGGCCATACTTCGCTGAGTGGCTATCCGTTGGTCTCCACGGGATAGATGAGGTGCGTGACCCTCGTGCCCTGAATGACCTGGGGATCGCCGAACTTCATGGGAGCGGCGCCGAGGGCGTCCACGAAACGGACTCCATCGCCGAGCATGAACGGCACGAGGTCGATGCGGACCTCGTCGAGCAATCCCTCTTCCAGCGCTTCGCGGGCTACCACGCCCGGGCCCACGCCGACGGTCTTGTCACCGGCGACCGCCTTGGCCTGGTCGATGGCGGCCTTGACGCCGCCCTCGGTCACGAAGACGAACTCGGCGCTTTCGGGAGCCCAGCCTTCAGGCACCGAATGAGTGACCACGAAGACCTGCACGCGCATGGGGTGTTGTCCGCCCCACCCGTCCATGCCGTCGAACTGGTTTCGCCCGACCACCAGGGCCCCATAGCCGTCGATCATGTCACGGACATAGTCGGCGGACGCCTCGGAGACCTGGTACGACCGGCCCGGCATCGCGGTGGGCACTTCGACATCGCCGGCGCGGCACCACGCGAAAAGGTACTCAAACCCTCCGTTCTCCGGACCGGCGATGAAACCGTCCAGCGACACGGACGCTTGAGTCGCCACCTTCGGCATGAGAAATCCCTTCTAGCGCAATGAATCGAGACTTCTCGACCGCTCGACACTGGCACCGTGGCCGGTCGTCGTCCACTTCTCCCGTGCTCTTCCGTGGCGAAATGGTGTACCCGCCACCTGTCTCAGGAACACGGCGGGCTGTATGGCAGCTCAGCCGACACGAGCTTGTCCCACATCTCGCGAGTGAGTGTGTTCCCCGTGATGGCACAGATGCTGTGTATGGCTTGGGGCACGGTCATGTTCCACAGCCGCACGGTGTGGTCATCGCTGCCGCTGGCGAGGGTGGCGCCATCGGGGCTGAACGCCACCGTCTTGACGGCGGCCTGGTGTCCGGTGAGCGGCTGACCCACCTGTGTCCGGTCGGCTGTCCGCCAGAGCCGCACGGTGTTGTCGCCGCTGCTGCTGGCCACCGTGTGCCCATCCGGGCTGAACGCCACCCCCAAGACGGGGTTGGTGTGGCCGGCAAGGGGTTCGCCGAGCGGTGTGGCGTGCGCGGGATCGGTGACGTCCCACAGCCGCACCTGCTCGTCGTTGCCGCCGCTGGCCAATGTCCGCCCATCCGGGCTGAACGCGACCCGGCGTATATCGTCCTGGTGCCCTTTGAGGGGGCCGGCCAGCAACGTGGGTTTGGCCGGATCGGAAATGTTCCACAACCACACCGAGACGTCGCTGTATTCGGTGCCCGTCGCCAGAGTTCTTCCGTTCGGGCTGAACGCCACCGCCAAGGCGTTGGCGTCCGGTCCGATCACGATCCGGGTCAGCAGCACGGGTTTGGCCGGGTCGGCGACGTCCCACAACCGCGCGGTGTTCTCGTCCTTCACATCGCCGCCGGTGACCAGGATGCGGCCGTCCGGGCTGAACGCCATCGATCGGACGCCGTCGGCATGCCCGGTGATCGGCGCGCCGATGGGCGCCGGGCGGGCTGGATCGGTGACGTCCCACAGTCGCACGGTCCGGTCGAGGCCGCCGGTGGCCAGCACGCGGCCATTCGGGCTGAACGCCAAGGCCTTGATGTCGTCTTGGTGGCCGGTGAGCGGCAGGCCCAGCTGCCGCCGATCGGCCGGCGTCCACAGCCGGACGGTCCGGTCGCCGCCGCCGGTGGCCAGGATGCGCCCGTCCGGGCTGAACGCCAACGCGTTGACTTCTCTCGTATGTCCGGTTAGGACAGTGTTGGGTATGTTCCACAGCCTTACCGCCCGGTCGCCACTGGCGGTGGCCAGGATGCGGCCATCCGGGCTGAACGCCATCGACCGGACGCCGTCGGCATGCCCGGTGATCGGCGCACCGATGCGCGCCGGGCGGGCTGGATCGCTGACGTCCCACAGCCGCACGGTGTAGTCATCGCCGCCGGTGGCCAGCGTCCGCCCGTCGGGCCCGAACGCCAACGACCGGATTGCGGTGGCATGCCCCGTGATCGGCCGGCCCAGCGCCACCGGGCGAGCCGGGTCGGCAACGTTCCACAGCCGCACCGTCCGGTCGTTGCTCGCACTCGCCAGCGTCCGTCCATCGGGACTGAACGCCAGCGAATGGACTGCCCCAACATGTCCGGTCAACGGTGGCCCGAGGGGTTTGGCTCGGTCCGGCGCGGCGATGTCCCACAGCCGCATTGTCCGGTCATCGCCGACGGTCGCCAGAGTCCGGCCATCAGGACTGAACGCCACGGAGTAGACGGAGTCGGTGTGCCCGGTTATCGGTGGGCCGAGTGCCGTGGGCTGGGCGAGGTCGGTGACGTTCCACAGCCGTACGGTCCGATCGTCGCCCGCGCTGGCCAACGTCCGCCCGTCAGGACTGAACGCCAACGACCAGATCGTCTTGGTGTGCCCCGTGATCGGCAGGCCGAGCGCTCCAGGGCGGGCTGGGTCGGTGACGTTCCACAGCCGCACCGTGTGGTCAGCGCCGCCAGTGCCCAGAGTGCGTCCGTCCGGGCTGAACGCCAGCGCACGGGTTGCTTCGCCGTGACTGATGGTTTCGCTCAGCAGCACCGGGCGGGTCAGATCGGCGACGTTCCACAACCGCACGAGTCGGTCACCGCTGCCGCTGCCGGTGGCCAGCGTTCGCCCATCGGGACTGAACGCCACCACGCTGACTTCCTTGGCGCCCGAGGGCAACGTGGCGGACAGCGGCGCGTTCGCGTCGACGATCAAGTGGGTGCCCGTATCCAGATCGGCCGGGCGCATCCGGTGGGCGACGAGATCGAGCTGGGCCGCCAGCGACACGTCAATGCCCCGTATCCGGTTCGCCTCGGCGGTGACCTTGTTGAAGATCGCGGCGTCACGTTGTTCATGGGCGATGTCGCGTTGCTGGAAGGCGTAGACAGCGGCACTGGACGCGACAAGGCCGAGAACGGCCAACATGGTGACCGCGGTTCGACGAACTCCGGCCCGCCGGCTTTCGTGCCGGATCGACGCGCTGAGGAAGGCCGCTCCGAGCGGCGTGAGGGCGGCGCGGTGCTCACTCCTGGACTGCCAGCCCCTTGCGATGGCCAGCCGACCGCCGCGATACAGCGATCCGACCGGTTTCCCTTCCCGCTCCCACTGTTCGGCGGCCTCGATCAACTGCTGCCGGATGACCTGATCGTTGCGGCCCGTCTCGATCCAGGTGCCGAGCTGCGGCCACGCCCGCAGCAACACTTCGTGGGAAAGCTCGACGGCGTTGTCGTCCAGCGTGACCAGACGTTTCTCGATCAGCCAGCCGAGAACTGTCTCAGCGGTCCGCGGTGCGTCGAAACCCTTGACAAGTTCGGCCGGATCCGCGCGCCGCCTGGCAGGCGGCGCGTCGTGCCTGACCACGACCAAGTGCATGAGGATGTGCTGGAAGATCACACGCTGCTCGGCCGTGGAACAACGCGCGTAGGCCTCGTCCGCGGTGGCCACGATCGCGCCTTGGATCCGCCCGGCCCGGTCATAATCCGCCAAGGTCAGCTTGTCGCCCGTACGCCGTTGCCAGGTGACGGCCAATGCGTGTGCCAGCAGTGGGAGCCCGCCCGCGTCCGTCCCGATCTCGTGCAGGAGGATCTCGACCAGACCCGGCTCGACGTCGACGCCGATCTGCCGAGCCGGCCGCTCGATGGCCGCTCGCAACCCGGCCGGAGTCATCGCCTGGAGGTTGAACTGGCTTGCCGGCAGGAACGTCGCGAGCTGATCGTCAGCGAGGCAGTGGTTGTAGAAGTCGCCCCGCACCCCGAGAACCGCACGTATCGCGATCAGTGCGGCGATGAAACGCCGCCGCTCGGCCTCGCCGGCGCACAGGGTGAACACCTCTTCGAACTGGTCCACCACGACGACAGTCCCGTCAGGCAGCATGCTTGCCAGCAGGGCAGGATCTGATCTGACTGCCGAGAGCACGCCATCCACGTTGCCGTCGATGAGCTGCGCGACCTGCTGTGCCAGCGTCTCGCAGGGCTCCTTTGCCGGGGTGAGCAACAACCACGGGCGCCCGCTGTCGGCCACCGCGGTGATCACGCCTGCCCGAAGCAGCGACGACTTGCCGACACCGGACGGCGCGACGACGAAGACCGGCCCGCTGCGGTGATCGATCTTGTCCATCAACACCGACAAGGTCGCCTCGCGGCCGAAGAACCACCGCGCTTGGTCTGGTTGAAACGCACGCAGACCCGGATAGGGGCAGACGTCCTCCGGCCACTCCGCCTGGCTGACGTCGGGCGGGTAAGGGTCGTCCGGCAGGCAGATCCACCCCACCGTCCCCGTTTCCTTGACCCGGATGCGTTTGGGCCGATAGCGGGTCTCATCAGCAGCGCTGTGCCAGACCACTTCACGGAAAAACCAGTCGGAGGTGATCACCGCGAGCACACCGGCCGACCCGGCGAGGGCCTCCTTCAACGGCGACGCGTCGAGCAACCGGAACGTGTGGTTGATCGCGACGCCGGTCGCGCCGTGCGCGTCGAGCAGAACTTCCCCGGCGTGTACCGCCATCCTCAACCGGATCCGCTCGCCGGTCCCGTGCGCCCGGTTGTGCCTGTTCAACGCTTTCACCAGGCGACCGGGCACCTGCTCGACGAACAGCCGCTTCGGAACATCCGCCGGCGCCAGAAGAAACACACCGTCACCGCGGTCTTCGTGACGACAGGCGCTCCAGTACGAGCCGAGCGCATGAGCCAAGGCCGCATAGACGGCGTCGCGTACATTCCTCTGTTCCGGATTCTTCCGGCCGCTGAATTGCTCCACGTCCACCACCAGAACAGTGCGGTGCAGTGCGTCAGACGACACGAAAACTCCCCAGATCACGTCACTCGGCCAAAGGTGCCGCCATAGTCCCGGCAGCCGCACAGAGCCTGAAGAGCTTTCACTCGTTCGCGTGAACTGATTGACGTTCACTGCCGGATCCGCATCGAAGCGCCCCTTCGAGCGCTATCGAAGACACCCTTCGACTGGCCGAGCGCCTCGAATCCGACCGACAACGCTTCAGTGCGAAACCCGCCCCAGCAGTAGCGCACTCATCGGGATGAGCGTGCGATCAGCGGCATGACCGGGACATGTGGCGGCGTCTCGGTGAGGCGGTCACGTACATCGCGGAGTTGGTAGACAGGGCGGGTGAACTCCTTCTACCACCTGTGCTTCGTCGTTCAGGACATCGGACGGGCGACCGAAGACCTCACCCGCACTCTGGGCGTGGCTTGGAGTCCAATCCGCGCGGGCACTCTCGGGGACTGGGACTACAGCATCGTGTTCTCCGTCAAGGGGCCGCCGTTCTTCGAGGTTATCCAGGGCTCAGCCGGTAGTCCGTGGGATGCGACCGACGGTTCCCGCTTCGACCACATCGGCTACTGGTCCAAGGACGTCACGGCGGACAGCCAGCGCCTGGTGGCTGGAGGCGCACCGATCGAGTTCGACTCCTGCCCTTACGGTCGTTCCTTCACCTACCACCGTCTCGACAGCATCGGAGCCCGGATCGAGTTGGTGGACCTCGCGGTCCAGCCGGGGTTCTGCGGCACCTGGGCTCCGGACATAGCGGCGATGCCGGCGCTCGACCTCGACGATCCAACCGCCGGACCGTGACGGTCACGTCGAACATCTGCCCGGCATGAGCGTGCGCTGCCCGGTCGGCGGGGCTGCGAGCCTCTGTTGTCGCCATCTCCGAATGGGTAGGTAGGACGTCCTGGGAGATGGCAGGCTGTGATCTGTGAACCCGATCGTTGCGCAGGTGTTGACCATCGCCGGTGTCCTGCTCGGCTCAGCCGCCACGTTCGTCGTCACCTCCCTCACCGAGCGAGCCCGTTGGCGGCGCACGCAGTCCGCCCGGTGGGACGACAAGCGCCTGCTCGCATATTCGGAGTACGCCAACGCGGTCAAGCACATGGTCCGGCTGTGCCGCCGGATCGCGGAGACCCAAGAGCTGCTGCCCACAGGCCAGCCCATCGACCTCGACTCCGCATTCACCGACCTCGCCGAGGGCGAGACCGAACGAGCCGCACGATGGGAGACCGTCCTGCTCCTCGGCGAACCGGCGACGATCTCCGCCGCACGAGCATGGAGCGAGCAGGTGTGGCAACTGGAACACATCCTGCGCGAGGAACACCCCGACACAGCCACGTTCACGAACGCCTACCGGAACGCCATGCGACTACGCAACGAGTTCTACGCCCACGCCCGCGCGGACCTCGACATCACCAGCGGCCCGCTCCCCGAACTCACATGGAAATCCCTCCAACCCCCGCCTGACCGCCCCACCACACCGTGACGACCGATCAGCGGCATGAGAGAACGGCGCCCGGCCGACTGGCAGATGGCCGTCGCATTCGGTCTGGCTCTTCGGGCGGGGCAAGGCCCTGTCGTGGGGCGAACGGGCGTCCCGCTGCCCAGTCGACGAGTGCTCTGGTCTTCCAGTGCGGTCCGTCGCGCTCGTTCTGCCGAGCCGCGGGGCTCGTGACCGGGATCGACCCTGGCCAGAAGCGGGTTCGAACCGGCCGCAGGTGAGTCGAGACGGGACCGGTAGGTCAGGTACTGCTCGGCAGGGGCGCCGAAAGGGATGGACGGGCCCCCGAAGCGGTCTTGCGCCTCGATATCTCTGCGTCAAGTCAAGTGAGTGTCGGTGTGCGCTTCCAGGTTCCTGGCCGACACATCGGCGGGTAGCGGGAGGTCCAGTGCACGGGCGAGGGCCGCGATGACCGGGACGGCGTGGCGGGGCAAGTTCTGGCCGGCCCAGACGGCTGCCAGCGCGAGGAAACCGGCGAGGTCGTGCTCGACTCCGGCGAGAAGACGCCGGACATCAGCGGCAGGCAAATCGATCACCGGGCTGCCACTCAGCTCAGCGTCGACGGTCAGCCGGACAGTCTCGCCGTGGCGCTCGGCACAAGGATCAGGATCGTGCCCGAACCCGACCAGCCCGTCGCCCTCGAGAACCTGGTACCACTCGCGCCAATCCTCCAGACCGTTACAGCAGCCCGGCAGGAACGCCACGCCCGTCACGCTATCTGTCACCTTCAAGCCGCCGGCCGCGAAGAGCGCGTCATAGGTGAGCAGACCGTGCAGGAACGACCTCAGCGGGTCGGCGGGGCGGGGCGGGCGGCCGTCGACCTCAGGGTCGATGTCGTTGCAGCCGGCGATGTGCATCACCGCTGTCCCAACCTCAAGGGGCGTGAGCTCTCCGCTGAGCGCCAGATAGCCGAACGATTCGACCTCGGCGACAGGCCAGAGGGCGAAGCCATCTGTCGCGTAAACCTCCAGAACGGGCTGCATCGTGATCACTCAGGAAGTGTCGCGCATGTCTTGCCGCGCATGGCGGTGAGCCGGGCTTTCCGGGGGTGGGGGGTGTACCGGGTCGACTTTCGGCGGGGTTTCGGCAACGCTGAATGGCGGGCGCTTCTTGTTCGGCAACCTGCGTCACTATCGCGACCGCCCGCTCGATGGAGCTGAGCGGATGCTGTCGCGCGTCTGGTCAGCAGCCATGTCGCCGACATCCTCGATGACCGCGGAGGCGAGGCGGGGCTCACGCTCTACGACGACAGCCTGACGGGTACCGAAGTTCTCGACGGCGCGACCAAGCTTCCTCCGCAACCCGACACCTGTGGTCAGAGGTCCAGTACTGGGCGGATGTGCTCAGCAAGGTGCGTCTGGCGCTGCGGTGGGACGCCCAGAACAGCCGGTACGACCCGTCCCGGTAAGCGGTGGATGGCAACGTGCGGGTTGTCGGGGTGATCGGTCAGATGGTCGGCCAGGGGCGCTCCCCGCTGGACGGGCAGGTCTGGTCGGGGATCTGCGACACTCCAAGTCTGCTGAGGTACTCAGTACTGGATTTGACGGACTGCGCGGCGGGGAACTGAGTGCGGAATTGGTCGGCGAGAGCGTCCGGCTCGGTCTGGTCCATCGGTATGACGGTCACCACGGCCGGCAGGGCCTCCGGCCCTGTCAGCTCCAGAAGTTCCGGCTGACTCGCGAATAGCGCGCTGAAGCGCTTATAGGCTTCCTGCTTGGTCTCGGTGTAGACCCGCATCACCCGGAGATCGCCGCGCAGCGCCTCGGCGATGGTCATCATGTCGTCATCGGTTCTGGCCATAACGGTGACGGTGGTGGCGCAGAGTTCGCGGTCGCCGAGTTCCAGATCAGGGTGTCGACCGGGACCCAGTCGTCGAGCCCCCTGTCGAGCGTCGGCGCCACGGCTCGTTCGATCTCACGCATCTCCCGCGCCCGCGGGTCATCCATCGAGACGCACCCTCAACGCATTCTTGCCGCTTGGGAAGATGTCGATTGTCTCGCCACCAGTCTTGGACGTCGGGCGCCACTGCATCGTCGTGCCGTCTTGCAGCGTGAACACGTCGGGAATCTTATCCCCGGCCCGGAAGCCGCTGCGCACCTGCGGTCCAATGGTCGAACAGTGTCCGCAGGTCGGCGACGGTCGACACAGTTTTGACGCCGCTGTTCTTGCCTTGGCGCAGCGCGTCGAACGAAGCACGCCAACCTTTGGCGTTTTTCGCCGCGAGTTCGATCGCGCGCGAGACCTTGGTCGCTCGTTCTGCGGCGAGGAGCTTCTTGAGTGCGCCACCGGCCACCTGGACAGCGGCCATTCCGGCGGAGCGGGGTCACCGGTCCGGCGATCGGCTCATCCGCATCGCACTTGATCTTGGCGTGGCGTCTGATCTACTGTCCGCCTCGCGTTGATCGCGCGCTCCTGGGGGTGCTGCTGAACGGAGGCTGTTGTGCACAAGTTGGTGGTCCTGTATCCCGAGCCCGCCGATCCCGACCACTTCCGCGACTACTACGTGAACAACCACCTCCCGTTGGTCACGCGCATGCCCGGCCTGCTCGCGTGGCGCTACAGCTTCGAGGTGGCGGCGACGCAGGGACAGGCGCCGTACTTCGCGGTTTTCGAGGCCGAGTTCGCTGACGCCGCGGCAATGACCGCGGCGAGGGAATCCCCGCAGGGCAGGCAGGTGGCCGCCGATGTCGCCAACTACGCCACCGGTGGTGCGGTAGTCATCCACTATCCGGTGCAGAACGGCGCCTGCTGAGCCTGGCACTGAGGTGGGCGCGCTTGTCTCACGGGATCCGGCCGATCAGGATCGTCACCTGTATCTGCTCGACAAACGGTTGGTGGGGCTGGAGTACTTCGCCGAGTCGCTCAGCGAAGCGCGGGCGTTGTTCCGCGGGAGGAATGCGGGCGACGGGCAACGCCGAATAAACGCCACCGACGATCTGTTCCGCGCTGAGCTCGTCGGAGTAGTCGACGCTGACGACCGCCGTGTCATAGCCTGCGGCGATCAAGCTGTCGCGATATCGCCGCTGGCTGGCGTCGTCGGTACCGCAGGTGCGGGTCGGTTTGCTGCCGAGCCAGTCCTCCAGATAGCCACACAGAGCGCGGGACCACGCCGTGTCCTGCAGCCACAACGGTGTCCCGTTGGTCACCACGGCCACACCGCCACCGGACCGGGCAAACGGAACCACCGCGCGGAACAACTCCTCGTGGCGCATCCAGTGCAGTGCCTGTCCGATGGTCACCGCCCCCAGGCGTCCATCGCCGATCAGGGTGCCCAGCGTGGGAATATCGGTGTCCGACCCGACCATCCAGCTCACGTTGGTCACCTCATGCTCACTCGCGGCGCGCCGAGCGCGGAGAAGCATGTCCGGCTCCGGGTCCACGGCGACCACGGACCGCACCCGCTCGGCGATCGGCAGGGTCAACTGGCCGGTTCCGCACCCCAGATCCACCACAACGTCATCGGTTGTCAACGCGAACATCTCGACCAGTGAGTCGATCACGGCCGGCGGATAACCACGCCGAAACCGGTGATAGAAGTCGGCCACCTCACCACGAAAACCCAGGTCCATCTCTCCAGTCTGCTCACCGCGGACCTTACGGCGACAGAGGTTCAGCTCACAGCGTGAAACAAAGAACCCGCGAGCGACGTTTTCGGCCGATGTCCGTTCAAGCGAACATGCCGGCGTAGGGATCGGGCTCGCCGGTCATCGGGTCCAGGCCCGCTTGGAATCGCCGGTGCTGCTCTTGATGGTGGACGAAGGAACTCACGCGTCCCCACAGCGACAGATCGCTGAGCGGGCACTTGTCGAAATCGGCCGTCATGAGCCTGCGGATGAACCCGGCCATGCCGCACTCGAACAGTGCCCAAGCCGGTGATTCGTGACGGCGCCAGACCGCCACCGGCCACCGGTCCGGGTTCGGGTCGGTCATCAGCCACCCCAGCTCGTCGCCGTTGCATCCGGTTCCCCAGGGCAGCACCCGGTCCGCGCCCGGGGGAGCACCAGGGACGCCTCCCTCGATGTCCCATAGATCGCGCAACTGCTTGGTGTGCTCGGCGATCGATCCCGACCAGCTGTCGCCTGTGGACAGTGGCGGAAGGATGACCAGGTTCTCGACGGCTCCACCGCCGTAGACAGCCATGAAGGCCTGGTAGTCACTGGGCAGGGAGGTACCCAGGTGAGCCTCGGCCGCTGCCCAGTCGACGCGCTCGTCGGCACCGTGATCGTCGGGCATGATGCGCAGCAGCACGTCGATGTCGGAGCGACCTGACATCTTTCCCCCTGGTTTCCGCGGCAGCCGCATCGTATCCGGACTTACCCGGTCGTGCGGAAGATGGAGACGTCGTCCACGGAGACGGTGAGCGGCGCGTTGGTGGCCGAGCCGGAAAGGTTGGTGAGCAGGCCGGCGTTTCCGGCGCCCTGAAGCGCGGCGGTCTGGTCTGTCACGGTTGCCTGCCAGCCGGGTTCGGCCGTTCCGTTCGCCCACACCTTGGCACGCAAGGTGGTCGGCGAGGTGCCGGTGACCTGGAGCCTGATCCGCAGCATGCTGTCGGGTTGGTAGGTGAGCCCGGCGATCTGCTGGTCGGTGGTGAGTGGTGTTTCCGCGCCCGTCCCGTCGGAACGGCGGAGTCCGAGCCGGACGCTGCCGTCCGGGCGCAGGACGACCGTGGCCCGATAGGTGCCCGCGTCATTCACTTTCCGCCCCACGGCGGAAATGTAGGTCCCGTTACCGGTGGCGATCTTGTCGGTGCTGATCCTGGCGGCGAAGTCGGTGTCGGTCGAGCGGATCCGGTTCAGGTACGCGCTGCGTCCCGCGCCGGCCGAGGGCATCGTGATCCGGCCGGCTCCGCCGCGTACGGCGTAGTCGGTCGCGGGGCCGCCGACCCACCAATCGCCGCCGGCCTCGGCCGGGCCGAATCCGGCGGTCACCGTCCGCGCGAACGAGTCCAGGCCGAGCGTCGAATCAGTGCCGAGGAAGTTCCGCGTCACCCAGTCGGCGATCTTGTCGCCAGTGGGCAACGAGTACTCGCCGTCGAAGCGGTAGTGGACTCCCAGCCATACCCGGCTGAGCTGGTTCTCCCTGGCCGCGTCGCTGAACGTGCCGAAGGACCGGGTGATGCCCTGCGCGAACGGGTCGTCCGTGGTCGCCGTCCAGCCGAAGTTGTCGGTGCCGACGTAGCGTTTCATGACCCCGGCCCACGCTCCGGCGAAGGTGGCGTGGCCCGAGAGGAACGCGGGGAACGGTGGCGAGAAGGTGGTGCCGTCGGTCCGCCGTGACTCGGGCTGCCAGTTCGGGTCGGGATCGGTCGTGGCCAGCTTGATCGCGGTTTCCGGACGCCAGAGGTCGATGTCGGTCCGGAACTTCGCGTCCCAGGCGGCGATCGCGGCGTCGGCGAGGGCGAGTGACACCAAGGCGAACAGCTTGGCATTGCCGAACTGATCCTGTCCCGGCAGGAGCCGCGCGATGATCGCGGTGTGCTCGAGCAGCTGGCCAGGTGGCTTGTAGGTGCCGTCGAGATCGTTGGCCCAGAAGTGTGCGGCCTGGGTTTTGTCAGCGCTGCGTGAGGGTGAGTTCAGCTTGCCGACTTCGCGGACTTCAGCCACGTGCGCCTGGTAGGTCGGGGAGGCGAGCAGCTCGCCGATGTCTTGTGCCCCTTCGGGATGTGATGGGCGGAAGTGGTTCGGTGTGTCCATGGTGAACGGCCGGACCAGACCCCAGTTCGGGTTGAGCGCGTCACCGGAGCCGGTCGGCCGCCAGTCGCCGGGCCGGGTGCCCGGGGTGTAGGGGACGGTTTCGTTCGAGTGGTCGTTCGCCCGGGTCACGACCATGACCGCCGCCGCCCGCTCGCCGATCGCGGCGCCTTGGTCTCGCTGCTCTTGGCTGACGCTGTCGGGAATCGTCGACTGCGCCGTCGCCAGCTTCGCGGTGAAGTCGACCGGACTGCCGGGGTAGAGGCCGGTGAGGATCTTGTAGGCGGCGCGGTCGATCGCGCTGCTCGGATCGGGAGCGGCACCGGACGGCACGGGCACCCGCGTCAGATACGGCTGCCCGAGGCATCCGGTCGCGGTCGCGCACCGCGCCGAGTTGGCCCCGTCGTAGACGGCGCCGTGCATCATGGCCGCCGACCTGGCCAGCCGTGTCGGCGCCGCGCTCTCACCGGTCTGACGCCGGAAGACGTCGAGCAGTACTTCGTTCCAGTACAAGACGTGGTCGATGCTCGGCGCCGCCACATCGCGCGGAGTCGCGTTCGCCGCGGCGAACGGTGCGGAAACGCTCATGAGCAGGGCAAGACAGAAAACCACCGTGACGCGACGCATCGTCGACGAGCCCCCCTGAAGGTCAGCGCGTGTCCCCGACACCACACGACCCGAAACAACCAGTACTCACAGTCGCTGACCGCACACTCACCGGCAAGACCCGAACAGACGACGGTCTTGCGTCCGTTCGCCATCAGGAAGTCCCGGCTTTTTCAATACGGATCAGTACTGTATTGTAATGAGAGTGGAAGCCGAAGACCGTGCACCTGGCCGTCCGCGGAGCAAGGAAGCCGACGCGGCGATCCTGGGCGCCGCGCTGGAGCTGTTGATCGAGCGCGGCGCGGAGGCGACCAGCATCGAGCAGGTCGCTCGACGAGCCGGGGTCACCCGGGCCACCGTCTACCGGCGGTTCCCGGACAAGACCCGGCTCCTGATCGCCACGGTGGAGGCCGCTTACGGCAATCCTCCGCAGAGCCCGGAGATCCGCGACGTGGAGCAGTTGGTGGCCGGGTGGGTTCTCGTCCTCACCGACCCGCGACAACGCCGCCTCCTGCGCCGTCTCTACGGGGCGATCGAGGACCATCCGGAGCTCGCCTGCGCGTACCACGACCAGTTCGGCCGGCACCGCGACCACGCCCGCCGGGACGTGCTCGAACGCGCTCGCGACCGCGGGCAACTGCCTGCCGACAGCGATCCGGACGTCCTGCTGGACCTGCTCACCGGCGCGGTTTGGCAACACCTCGCCGTCCGGCCGGACACCGGCACGGCCGACGAGGTCGAGCAGTTCCTGCGCGCCGTGCTTCACCAGATCGGCTACCGCCCCGACGCGGATCGGCGACGGCCCGTCGACCGCACCCGGTAACCCCGCGTACCCGAAGACAAGGAGCACCCGTGTCCACCGCCACCGTCGAAGCGCAACAACGCACGCGGACCTTCGCCCGGGTCATCGGGCCCTATGTCGCAACCTTCACCACCGTCTACGCGATCCGTCTGCCCGAAGGGCTGGACATCGTCGACAACCTGTTCGCCCAGCCCGCCTTGGTTCTGCTGCTCGGCGCCCTCATGCTCGGTGCCGGGCTGGTCATCATCGGCGGCCACCGCAGCTGGCGCGGACCGCTCGCGGTCACCGTGTCACTGTTCGGCTGGTTCGTCGCCCTACGAGGATTCCTTTTGATCGTCGTCCCCTCGACGATCGAGTCGGGCGCCGAAGCCACCATGCTCTCGCCAACCGGAGTGATCCTGGCCCGCGTCTTCTTCGGCCTTCTGGCCGTGATGGGACTGCTGCTCACCTACGCCGGATGGTTCACCAAACCGACCACCCCGAAGCCAACGGCAACTGCGACTCCGTGAACGCAGGCATGGGTGAACGGCGCGTTCATGAACGCGCCGTTCACCCACAAGGAAAACCCTTTCAGCTAACTGAGGTAGAAACCGCCGTCGTTGCGGAGGACCACCGCCACGATCGGGAACCGGCTGGTGCCGTTCCACCAGTGGTAGACCGCGTGATATTGGCCGTCGGCTGCCTGGAAGAAGTCCATCCCGCCCGGGCCGGGGTGGTTACCGGGCAGGCCGCGGTAGGGGTTGAGGCCCCCGGTGCCGGTGTACCCGAAGTACGGCCGCTCGACCCCGTTCTGCCGCGGTGTGCAGCGCGTCGACGGGATCGGGCCGGTGCCGCACCTGGCGATGCCGGTCGCATATCGTGCGCTGTCCCAGTTGTTGCCGGAATAGGCCAGGTACCAGTAACCGTCGGCGGACTTGAACATCGACGGGTTCTCGATCACGTGCGTGCCGCCGCTCATCCGGATGGTCTCCCAGCCGATGTCGGTGCTCTTCAACGCGTCCCGACGGGTGGCCCAGTCCGCCATGCCGTTGGACTGGGTGCGCACGACCGAGATGCCGGTCTCCGGGTACGAGGTGATCGCGTCGTCCCGGTAGGCGACGTACATGGCGCCGCCCGCGACGAACGGGTTCGCGTCGATGGCCCAGCGGCCGTTGTCCGGGCAAGCCCACTCGACGGGGTTGGTGAACGGCCCCCGTGCGCTGCCCGAGACGGCGCGGCCGAGACATTTCTGGCCGCTGCCCCGCTTGGACGCGGTGTAGTACATGAAGTAGGTGTCGCCGAAGCGGACGACGCCGGGTGCCCAGATGTTGCCCTCCGCCCAGCTGCCCGGCCCGTTGGGCAGTGCGTCGGCCGACGCGCAGGTACCCACACCGACGGTATTGCCGGAGCCGTGCACGAGCACCGGCACGAACAGCTTGCCGGTCACACCGCACCGGGCGCCGACACCGGCGCCGACCGTGGTGCCGTAAGTGACGTACGAGCCGTCCTTCGCCTGGACGGTGTCCGGGTCGGCCAGCGGGAACGTCGACTCGGCGGCCGCGGTTGAGACACCGTCGGCCGCACCGGCCGTGCCGACCGCCGAGACGGCGGTCGCGGCGGTCGTGGCGAGCACGCCCGCCACGAGTAATCTGGTCATCCACTTGCGCATGCTGAATCCCTTACTGGGCAAGGAGAGTGGCGTCGGTCAGAAGGAGCACCTGGCCATCCACGGTCGAGGCGGCAAGCCCCTGCCGAGCACGATTCGCCGGGGTGAGCGGCCGCTCTCCCCGGTTACTTATGGACGGACAAGTGCGCCAGTTGCAAACTATGTGCCACCAGTCGCCGACGCGACCGAATGCGCGGAAACTGCCGGTCGATGCATCCGTACGGCCTATCCGGCGATGCCGTTCGGAGCCGCCGCGTCCACATCGGACATCGTGATCAGTTAACCGGTTTTCGGGCGCACCGCATCGACAAGGAGATCGAGCAGGCGATCGGTCCGCTCTTGAGATGCGCCGTCGATGATGGCCGCGAACACGCCGACGAGCAGTGTGGCGACGTCATCGGGGTCGACGTCCGTGCGGAGAGTGCCGGTCGCGGCGCCCTGGCCGAGGATCGTGGCGATGGTGGCGGCGACACGTTCGCGCGAGGGAGCCGCGATGCGCCCGGAGGCGACGGCGGTGCGCAGCGTGTCCATCATGCCGCGTTTGGTCGCGACGAAGGTGGCGTAGCGGCCGATCCAGGCGCGGAGGGCGATGTCGGCCGGGTGCTGGTCGAGTAGGTCGGGGGCGCTCGCGGTCACGGCGTCGAGTTCGCTGGCGTAGACGGCGTCGACGAGATCCTCGCGGGTGGGGAAGTGGCGGTAGAGGGTGCCGATGCCGACGCCGGCCTGGCGGGCGATGCCTTCCAGGGAGACCGGCCCCTCGGCGGCGGCGAAGGCGGCTTGGGCGACGGCGATGAGCTTCTCGCGGTTGCGCCGCGCATCACGGCGGACCGGCCGGCCGGCGGGCTCGGCAGGGTCCGGGGTTCGGGGGTGTGACGACGAAGGCAAAGCGGAGGGCCCTCCGTTAGTGCTATGGTCAGAAGTAACGGAGGGTCCTCCGTATACGCCCAGTCTCTCACAGGAGCAGGAAGCCATGCCCCTCGAAACCACTCCCGGTCGGCTGGCCGGCCGCTCGGTGTCCCGCATCGGATACGGCGCGATGCAGCTGGAGCGCCTGCATGACGACCGTCCGGCGGCCATCGCTTTGCTGCGTCACGCGTTCGACCTCGGTGTCGACCACGTGGACACCGCCCACTTCTACGGCGACGGCTTCGTCAACGGCCTCATCCGCGAGGCGCTGCGGCCCGAGGACGACGTGCTGGTCGTCACCAAGGTCGGCGCCGTCACCGACCACAACGGACCGTTCCCGATGCGGATGGCCCAGCGCCCCGAGGAACTGCGGGCCAGTGTCGAAGCGGAACTCACCTCGCTCGGGATGGAGCAGGTCCCGGTGGTCAACCTGCGCCGTATGGACGCCGGGATGACCATCCCCTTCCCCGACGAGCAGAAGGTCGACCTCGACGACCAGCTCGCGGAACTGACCGCACTGCGCGACGCGGGCAAGATCGGGGCTATCGGCCTGAGCAGTGTCTCCCCGGATGTGACGCGCCGGGCGCTGCCGGCGGGCATCGTGTGCGTGCAGAACTCCTACAGCCTCGTGGCCCGCGACGACGAGGACCTGCTCAAGCTCTGCGCCGAGGAGCAGATCGCCTGGGTGCCCTACTTCCCGCTGGGTGGTGCGATCCCGGGTATGGCCAAGGTGACCGACGTACCCGCCGTGATCGCCGCCGCCGAACGACTGGAGTGCAGCCCGGCCCAGGTCGGCCTGGCCTGGCTCCTGCACCACAGCCCCCAGACCTTCCTCATCCCCGGCACCGCCACCGCCGCCCACCTCGAAGCGAACCTGGCAGCGGGCGCGATCACCCTCGACGCGCAGACCCTCGCCACCCTCGACGCGACCCGCTGACCGGCCCCTGCCCGCGGCCGGCGGCACGGAACCCAGCTGTGCCGTGGATCGGTTCATCCCGGGCGACGAGACCTGCGAGTAAGGACTTCCTCAATGCTCGATTCTCGACGGCACTACCTCAGCCTGCGCGCGGTGGCACTTCTTCCCCTCGTGCTGTTCTTCCTCGTCTCGCGCCTGGAGGCGGCACCGTGGGCCAAGGCCGCCGGCTACGGATGGGTGGCCTTGGACGTGCTCGCCGGCATTCTGATGATCAACGACGTCCCGCACGACACGGCTTGGGCGGTCCGGCTCGGCGGCCATGTGCTCGCCGGTGTGTGGATCGTGTCGAGTTCCTTGGTCAGCAGGGCTTGGCCGGTCATGGTGGTCGGCACGATCACGGGGCTCTGGCTCGCCTCGTACTCCTTCGTGGGAGACGTGCTTCCCGAGTCGTTCCTGGCCCCGGCCGGCATCTGCATCTTGTTCTGGTTCGCCCTCGTGGCGATCTTTCACCGGCCAGTGGAGGAGCGATCGGCGGCGTGATCAGCGATTACAAGACCGCGGTCGGCTGGAAGGCCCGGTCGACTCGACAATCAGTCGATTTCAACGCCTGAGCACATAGCCACGGTGTTCCGCGAAATACAATGCGCACATCACCTGGAAGCATGAGTTTCGTCGTCGGCGGTCCCTCGATCGTTTGCCCGGCCTTCGTTGTGTGCGGAACACGCGGTTCACTGACGTGAGTTCCTCGTTCACAAGTGAAGGAATCCCATGTTCTCGTGGCTCTACGATTTGCCGAACTGGGGCATGTTTCTCCTGTTCGTGGCGGTGGCACTGGCCATCTGCTGGAGTGCGGTCATCCTTCTCCGCCCCGCCATGGATCGGTTGTTCGGCGGCGAAGACCGCGAGCAGCGCAACTCGTTGCTGGATCTGGTGCTCAGCGGAACCGGGCTGTTCTATGGCCTGCTGCTCGGGCTCATCGCGGCCGCCACCTACACCACCTATTCCGAAGCGGAGGCGAGCGTCGCCAACGAAGCCACCGCGGTCGCCGCGCTCTACCGGGACGTCTCCGGCTACCCGGAGCCGTTTCGCAGCCAGCTCCGCGCTGACATCGAGTTCTACGTCGACAACCTCGTCAAGGTCAGCTGGCCGAAACAGCAGCAAGGCGAGATACCGACCGAGGGAACCGATCAGGTCGACGTCATTCAGCGCAGGATGACCACCTTCGAGCCCACGACACCCGGCCAGGAAGTGCTGCACGCCGAGGCATACAGCCAGTTCAACTCGTTCGTCGAGGCCAGGCGGAAAGTGCTCAACTCGGTGTCGGCCAGCCTGCCCGGCGCGCTCTGGTGGGTGCTCGTCGGCGGTGCCCTGATCAACCTGCTTCTCACGTCGATGCTCGCCGTCGAGCGGCTCGCGCCACATCTGGTCATCTCCGGACTGTTCGCCGTCTTCATCGCCATGATGATTTTCCTCATCGCCGCGATGGACAACCCGTTCCTCGGCGAGTTCAGCGTCCCCCCGCAACCATTCGAACGTCTGCAGCAAAACCTGTTCGGCAAGGCATGAGTGGTCAAAGTTCTGGCCGAAATCGCCGCGGCTTGAGAAAGGCAGGGCCTGGCATCACCGGGCACCGCTCAGTGCGGTGTCCATCGCCGAGACGATGCCGTCCCAAAAGCGGATCCTGGCGTGCATCGCCGTGCGGACGGTGTCGACACTCTGATTCCATTTGACCTCGTCGTCGCCGCAGAGATCGGCGAGCATTTGCATCGCCATCGGCGTGTGCTCGTCGGCATCGACCTCGATATGCCGTTCGAGGTAGCCGCGGAACAGCTGGAGCCGGCCGTCCGCCGGCTCGGCGGTGATCACCTTGTCGAACATTTCCGGGATGAGGTCTTCCCGGCTGAAGGCGAACGCGGCGGCTTGGCAATGCACAGGAGCGTCGGTGATGATGCGCCAGGTCGCCGAAACGAATTCGGCCGACGGCCGCGGTACGGCGGCGATGACCAGCGCGTCCGGCACGGTTTTCCCCACCCGCAGGGCGTCGAGGAACTCGTCGATGGCCCTGGTGTTCGCGCCGACCTGGGCCATGGCCGCCCGGTAGAGTTCGAAATGGCTGCTGAATCCCGAATCGAGCTCGTCGCTTTCTTCGACCAGGACGATGTCGTTGATGAGTCGCCTGCTGGTCGGGTGCCCCTGCGGAATCCAGGGAACTTCGACGCAGGTCAGCTGACGTTGGAGGGTTTTGAGCAGGGACATGAAATCCCAGACGGCGAACACGTGGTGTTCCATGAAGACAGCGATGTCGAAGGTCGACGTGAAGCTGTCATATATTCGGTGAGTGGTCACCTTTTCACGTTCGGGCTCGCTCTTGGCGCGGACCAGGTCGATTCCAGGGTGGGTGACTTCCCATTCGTAGCGCGACATCGCGGTTCCTGTCTGAAGAGTGGTAGTGGTCCAGTGGTATGTGCGAGATCGCACCGAGGTAATTCGTGGTCGATTCCAATCCGAACGTAGTGTCGTACGCAACCTGCCGAAATAGCTGTTCGACGTTAGTACCCGCCTGGGTGCCGATCTCGTCTGAATGCAGGCATCGCTGATGAGCGGTGTGTGATCGGGCGCAAGGGATTCGGCGCCGCTGGTGGGTTTCCCGGACACGCACGGTGGAGTTTCCGAGCACCGGTTCTCCACTGAACATCGCGTCACCGTCCAAGTCGTTTTCTCCCTGGTCGGTTCGCGGCAGTCAGAGCAAGAACCCGGCGTCGACAGGTACGGCGGGTCGTGAGGTGAAGGTGGGGTCCTTGACTGCCCTTAAAGGCCGATCCCGAGACAGTCGCGCCCGAGTTGGGCATTTTGCCTGGTTCTGTATGGGGGTTGGCAAATCGTAGATTTCGTGGCAAGTCCCTTCATCCACCCCGAGACCAGAAGAAACAACGACGCGAACCTCTGACGCAGGACACTAGATCCGTGCGTTCCGTCTCGGCGGCGAATCACCGTGACTGGGTCGAGCTGACCCGGGCGCCGGTCAGTCGGCTTGATGGGCCGTGTCGTAGTCGCGGCGGTTGGTGGTGATCCGTTTCCGGTGTGTGGTGGCCCAGTCGCCGAGGTAGGTGAGGGAGTCCAGCAGCGTGACGCCGAGTTCGGTGAGTGTGTACTCGACGCGTGGGGGGACGCTGGGGTGGATGGCGCGGGTCAGCAGGCCGTCGCGTTCGAGCTGCCGCAGCGTTCGGGTGAGCATGCGCTGGGAAATGCCGGTGACGGCGCGGTGGAGCTCGCCGAAGCGGAGGGTGCGGTCGCGTAGTTGGCCGATGACCAGGATGGTCCACTTGTCGCCGATGAGCGCGAGGATCTGAAGGACCTGCCGGCAGACCTCCTCGGCCGGCTCGTCTGCGTTGGTGATAGGCGGCACTGACATGGCGTGTGATGCTCCCGGCTGGGTTACCTCGGTGTGCGTAGCGGACATGAATGTGCTGTCTTGATCATCGCCGTGGCGACAAGTCATTCTGCTACGAACAAACAGTAACCAGCGGCGAGCAATGGCAGGAGAGATGTGGTGTGAACAAGACGCTTGTCGTCGTCGGTGCCGGGCCGGGGCTGGGGATGGGGGTGGCCAGGGCGTTCGGGCGTCGCGGGTTTCGGGTCGGGCTGATCGCCCGTACCCAGAGCAGGCTGGATGCCCTGGTCGCGGAACTGGCGGGGCTGGGCGTCAGCGCTGCGGGGTTCGCCGCGGACATCCGTGATCGTGCTGCGCTGGCCGCGGCGATGGATGCGGCCAGGGACGCCTTGGGACCGGTCGATGTCCTGGAATACAGTCCAAGCCCGTCCGGTCCGATCACCACCGCCGTGCGATCCACGGTCGAGTCGGTCACGGCGCAGTTCGAGTTGAACGTCGCCGGCGCGGTGACCGCGGTGGGAAAGGTGTTGCCGGACATGCGTGCTCGAGGCGCGGGCACGCTGCTGTTGACCACGGGGGTGTCCTCGACGATCCCCGCACCGTTTCTGGCCAACGTGGGGGCCGCGATGGCCGGTCTGCGCAACTGGGCGCACGCGCTGCATGCCGAACTCCGGCCCGAAGGCATCCATGTGGCCACGGTGACGATCGCCTCGGGTGTCGTGCCCGGCGGGGGAGAGGCCGATCCCGATGCCATCGGTGCCCGCTATTACCGCCTGTACCGGCAGCCCGATCGCGTCGAGGAAGTCATCGGAGACCTGGACGCGTTCCGTGCGCTCGTCGCCGAGCACGCGGCCGGGCACGATGGCCGACCGGGCACAGCAACGGCCTAGGCCGTGTCCTGCAAGTCTTGTTCGCGGTCTTCGCGCCCAGGCGGTCCCTGACGGCACGGGTGGATGCGGCCGAGTACGACCCGGTACGAGGCCGATCCGCCCGCACCGTCAGGAACCACCTGGATCACGAAGCCCATCGAACAGACTTACAGGACCCGGCCTAGGCGCGGTTCCGGGCCCGAGTTATGTCCACTGTGGATTGCCGACGTGGCCGCGGTGACGGTCTCGGTGCTTGAATGGCGACCATGTCGCTCGACGAGTTGCGTGCCCTGTTGGATCGGCATGCTCGCCCTGATCTGAGCACCCGGATCAGTGAGGTCCGCATTTTCCGTGCCGATCAGCCCAATCCACCGACGCCGACCACGTATGGCAAGGTGCTGGCCCTGGTCGCCCAGGGCGCCAAGCGGTTCGCTTTGGGCGACCGCCTGTACGAGTACCGCGCGGGGGAGTACGTGATCGCCTCGGTCGACCTGCCGGTGACCGCGTACTTCAGCCGGGCCAGCCCGGAAGAACCCGCGCTCGGGTTCGGCCTGACCCTGCGACAGGCCGACGTCACCGAGGTACTGCTGCGAGCGGAGTCCGCGGACCTGCCGTCACTGGCTACCGGCGCTCCGGCCGGTCTGGCGGTCAGCACGGCCTCCGCCGAGCTGCTCGACGCGGTCATCCGCCTTCTGCGCCTCCTCGACCAGCCTCGGGACATTCCCGTGCTCGCGCCGCTGGTCAAACGAGAGATCATCTGGCGGTTGCTCACCGGCGCGCAGGGGGCCCTTCTCCGCCAGTTCGGTTTGCCGGACAGCAACCTCAACCGCATCGCCCGTGCCGTCCAATGGATTCGCGACAACCACGCGGTTTCCTTCCGGGTCGAGGACCTGGCGCGGACGGCGGGCTTGAGCGTCTCCGCGTTCCATCGCAACTTCCAGCTGGTCACCTCGATGAGCCCCATCCAGTACCAGAAACAGATCCGCCTTCAGCGGGCCAGACTGCTGCTCGCCGCGGATCCAGGCGACATCGCCGGGATCGGCCGCAGTGTCGGTTACGAGAGTCCCGCTCAGTTCAGCCGCGACTACCGGAGGCAGTTCGGCGACCCGCCGCGCCGGGACGCGGTCCGGCTCGGCACGAACGGGGGTTGACCAGAACTCGCGATCTCTTGCTCGATCCTCCCGCATGCGGCGCGGACGGCTTCCGCGCCGCCCTTCCTCCCTTAACGTCCCTGGCCGGAGGCTCAAGGGAGGACCAGGATGGCCGATCGAACGCGCACCGAGATCTCGTTGCGAGTCAACGGGGCGACCCACCGGTTGTCGGTGGACAACCGCCGGACACTGCTCGACGCGGTGCGAGAGGACCTCGGCCTCACGGGGCCCAAGAAAGGGTGCGACCGTGGGCAATGCGGCGCCTGCACGGTGCTGTGTGACGGGCGGCGGGTGGTCTCGTGCCTGACCCTCGCGGTCGCCGCCGACGGGGCCGCGGTCACGACGATCGAGGGCTTGGCAGGCGATGGTGAGCTGACGCCGATCCAGGAGGCGTTCACG
This sequence comes from Amycolatopsis sp. NPDC049868, assembly GCF_044461365.1. Classification (NCBI taxonomy): domain Bacteria; kingdom Bacillati; phylum Actinomycetota; class Actinomycetes; order Pseudonocardiales; family Pseudonocardiaceae; genus Amycolatopsis; species Amycolatopsis sp. NPDC049868. The sequence continues at coordinate 59,541 of NZ_JBITKV010000011.1, forward strand.
CGCCTCGACGGGCTTCAGTGCGGGTACTGCACTCCCGGGCAGATCTGCTCGGCGGTCGGGATGCTCGCCGAACACGCGGACGGCTGGCCCAGCGCCGTCACACCGGAGGGTGCGTCGGAACTGGACGAGGCCGAGGTGCGCGAGCGGATGAGCGGCAACTTGTGCCGCTGCGGGGCGTACCCGGCGATCGTGCGCGCGGTGCTCGAGACCGCCGCCCGGCAAGGAGGGACGAAGTGAAGGAGTTCGCCTACTCGCGCGCGGCGGATGTTCGCGACGCGCTCACCGCGGCCGCCGGCGACAGGGGTGTTCGGTACCTGGGCGGGGGAACGAATCTCGTCGATCTGATGAAATGCGGGGTCGAGGCGCCGACCCGCCTGGTGGACGTGCGGCGCTTGCCGCTCGACGGTGTCCGCGACGCTCCGGACGGCGGGCTGGTCATCGGCGCGACCACGACGAACAGTGACCTGGCCGCGCATCCCGAGGTGCGCCGCCGGTTCCCCGCGCTCTCGCAGGCCGTGCTGGCGGGCGCGTCCGGCCAGCTGCGGAACATGGCGACGGTGGGCGGGAACCTGCTGCAGCGGACCCGCTGCGGCTACTTCGCCGATCTCGCCTCGCCGTGCAACAAACGGGCCGCCGGCAGCGGGTGCGCCGCGATCACGGGCGTCCACCACAACCACGCGGTACTCGGCCACTCGGAGCACTGCGTGGCCACACATCCGTCGGACATGGCGGTGGCGCTGGCCGCGTTCGACGCGGTCGTGCGCTACGAGACGGTCGACGGACCGGCCGAGATCCCGCTGTCCCGGTTCTACCGGCCGGTCGGCGACCGGCCGGACCTGGAGAACGCGCTCCCGCCCGGCGCGCTGATCACCGCCATCGCGCTGCCGGGTTCGGCGGCGAGTCCGCGGTCGCGCTATCGGAAGGTCCGGGAGCGTGCGTCCTACGCCTTCGCGATCGTGTCCGTCGCGGCCGCGCTCGACCTCCGCGACGGGCTGGTGCACGACGCGCGGATCGCGCTCGGCGGGGTGGCGTCCCGGCCATGGCGGGCCACCTCCGCCGAAGCGGTACTCCGCGGCGCACGGCCGACCCCCGATCGGTTCCGGCTCGCCGCGGACGCGGCCTTGAGCACCGCGGAGCCCTTGCGTGACAACGGATACAAGGTTCCCCTGGCGCGGAATCTCATCCCGGCCGTACTCGATGAACTCGTGGGAACGGAGAACGAACGATGAACCCGGTCCCGGTTTCTCCCGCTGTCGGCGCACCGAGCCCCCGGATCGAGGGCGGGCTCAAGGTCACCGGCACCGCCCGGTACGCCGCGGACGTGCCGCTCCTGGGCCTGGCGCATGGCTGGATGGTGACCGCCACGGTCTCCCGAGGCCGGATCCGCGACATCGACGAGTCCACCGCACTCGGCATGCCCGGTGTGCTCGGCGTGCTCGACCACCGGAACGCGCCCCGGCTCGATCCGGACGCCGGAAACTACTTCGGGCCGGACGGCAGCCTGCGGCTCCTGCAGGACGACGTCGTCCCGTTCGCCGGCTGGCCGGTCGCACTGGTGGTGGCGGAGACCCCCGAGCAGGCCCGCGCGGCGGCGGACGCGCTGCGGGTGACCTGTGACGCCGAGCCGTTCGACCAGGATTTCGGACTGGAGCATCCGGCCGCGCGTCCGGCGTCGACCGCTTTCGGCCCGGAGGCCGACACCGGTGACCTGGAAGCGGAACTGGCGGCATCCGCGGTCGTGGTCGAGGAGCGGTACCGGACTCCCGAAGAGAGCCACTGCGCCATGGAACCGCACGCCGCGACCGTGTGGTGGGACGACGGACACCTGTACGCCGTGGACTCCAATCAGGGCGCGTTCAGCGTGTCCCAGGTGCTGGCCGCGTTGTGGTCGCTCGACCGCGAGCACGTGCACGTCCGGTCCGAACACGTCGGCGGTGGCTTCGGCGGCAAGGGCGCCTGCGGCCCGCAGGTGATCCTCGGATCGCTGGCGGCCCGCGACTTCGGCCGTCCCGTGCGAGTCACCATGACGAGGGCACAGGTCTTCGAGACGACCTCGTCACGGCCTCCGACCGACCAGCTGCTGACCATCGGTGCCGACGCCGACGGCCACCTGCGCGCCATCCACCACCGAGCGGCCTACGCCCTTTCACCGCTCGCCGAGTACATCGAGTGGTGCACCGAGCAGGCCAAGATCCTGTACGCGGCGCCGGCGATCCGCACGCGGCTCACCGCCGTACCGCTCGATGTCCTGCCCCCGGCCTCGATGCGCGGGCCGGGCGCGACACCCGGTTCGTTCGCACTGGAGTCGGCGATCGACGAGGTGGCGGAGCGGCTGGACCTCGACCCGCTCGAATTACGCCTGCGCAACCAGCCCACGGTGAGTCCTGTCTCCGGAATGCCCTTCAGCAGCCGTCGTCTGGTCTCCTGCCTGCGAGAAGGGGCCCGCCGGTTCGGCTGGGCGGCGCGCGACCGGCGTCCCCGCTCCCGGCGCGAGGGCCCGCTGCTGATCGGCACGGGCCTGGCCACCACGTCGTTCAGCGCCGGGGTCTTCCCATCGACCGCGTCGATCACCGCGGAACCGGACGGGACTTTCACGGTGTCGATCGGCGCGAGCGACATCGGTACCGGTGCCCGCACCGCGCTGACCGCGGTCGCCGCGGACTCGCTCGGCGTCGGCACGGAAAAGATCCGCATCCGGATCGGCGACAGTGACCTCGGCATGGCATGGGGAGCGGGTGGATCCCGCGGGACGACGTCATGGTCCTTCGCCATCACCGCGGCCGCCGAACGGCTGCGGGAGAGCTTGAACGACCCGGCCAGGCCGGTGTCCGCGACGGTGGACACCAGCACGATGATCGATTTCCAGCCGGACCGGGAGCGGCAGACCTTCAGCGCCGTCTTCGCCGAGGTCGCCGTCGATCCGGCGACCGGCGAGGTACGCGTTCGCCGCCTGCTCGGCATGTTCGCCGTCGGCCGGGTGATCAACCCGTTGCTGGCCCGCAGCCAGGTGACCGGCGGGATGATCATGGGACTTTCCATGGCCCTGCACGAGGAAAGCGTTCGCGACCCAGGAACCGGCAGACAGGCCAACGGAGACTTCGCCGGGTATCACATCGCCTCGCACGCCGACGTGCCCGAAATCGAGGCCGACTTCGTACCGGACTACGAGCCCCAGGACCCGTCCGGGTTCAACGGACTCGGCGAGATCGGCACGGCCGGGACCGCGGCCGCGATCGCCAATGCCGTATGGCACGCCACCGGCACCCGGCAGCGGACACTTCCGATCCGCCTCGACCGCGTGCTCGAACCGGCCCCAGCGGCAAGGTGAACGCCGGTGGTGGCGTTCCTGGCGGTGATCGTCTCCGCGAGGCGGGGGATGATCGATCTGTCCACATCGGACGACGCTTCGGGTCACGATGAATACGGCGCGACCCGAAGCGGTGGGCAGTAGTGTGTCCGTCGTGGATGCGAAGCCTATGCCAGAGTCGACCCTGTCGTGACGTCCACCTCGCGCCCGTCACGCGGCCCGCGCCAACGCCTCAGTGAGGACCAGCGACGGAAGCAGATCATGGCGGCGGCGATCCGGGAGGTCGCCGAGAGCGGATACGAGGGCGCGTCGCTGACCAGGATCGCCGCACGCGCCGATGTCGCCAAGGGGCTGGTCTGGCGTTACTTCACCGGCAAGGACGATCTGATGGAGTCCGCGGCGAAGGTGACGATGGAGACCATGCGGCGGCAGATCGTCGACGGGCTCGACCTGGACCAGCCGGTGCCGGACATCATCCGTGCCGCCCTGCCCCTGGCGGCCTCGCAGATCCTGACTCATCGGGACGAGCTGATCGCGCTGAATCGCATCGTGCACAACCTTCGGCGGCCCGACGGCGCTGAACGGGTGGTCGCCGACTTCTACGAGGAGACCTACCTCGGGCAGGAGGAGTTGTTCCGCCGCGGTCAGGCCGAGGGCAGCCTGCGTGATTTCGACACCAGGGTCATGGCGGTCACCTATCAGGGCTCGATCGACATCATGCTCGCCTATCTCGAAAGTCATCCCGACGTCGATCCCCGCGGCTACGCGTCCCAGCTCGCGGAGATCCTGCTCGGGGGCATGCGAGCCGGGGGCTGACGCCGCGCGGTATCTCTTGGCCCTGGACTAATGACCATGCGGTCACTAGTATTGACCGCATGGTCATTAGTGTGTGTTTCGAGCGGTCCGGCGGGCCACGGTGAACCCGGCGGCGACCGGTGAGGCCGGCTCGCAACGTGAGCTGGTCATGAGCCTGCTGATCAACGCGGTGGCGCCGATCGTGGTGTTCTACGGTGTGCGCGCGGCGGGTGCCGACCAGTGGACGGCCCTGATGCTGGGCCTGGTCGCACCGGCGGCCAAAACCGTTCATTCGGTGATCACGAAACGGCGGATCGACATGCTCGCCGGTCTCGTCATGACCGTTCTGCTCCTCAGTGTCGCGTTGTCCTTCCTGACCGGAAGTCCGAGGACCCTGCTGGCGCGCGACGGCTGGGTCACCGCTGTGGCGGGCATCTGGATCCTTCTGACGCTCCCGCGGATCCCGTATTACCTGTACGCGTTGAAGACTTTCACCGGCGGCGCCTTGCGTGAGCGGATCAACGCCGCGTGGCGTGACACGGCCGCCTTCCGGCGAGTGGTGCGGGTGTGCACGGTGATCTGGGGTTCCGCTTTGCTGCTGGACGCCGTGAGCACGGTGGTATTGGCCTACACGATGCCGGTCGACAGTGTCCCGCTGATCGGTGGGCTCAAGATCGTCGTGCTGATCATCCTCGCCGAGGTGTTCAGCCAGGTGACCTTCAGGCGCAAGGGTGTACCGCTCCTGCCTGCCGAAGCCGCCGACGACAGCCCCGGCCGGGAGCGCCGATGAGCGGGCGCAGATACGTCGTCACCGGCTCGGCTTCCGGAATCGGAGCCGCCACCGCGGCGCTCCTTCGTGCCCAAGGTGCGAGGGTCATCGGCTGCGATCTGAGCGACGCCGACGTCGTTGCCGATCTGTCGACGCCCGCCGGGCGCCGGTCGTTGGTCGAGCAGGTGGCGAAATGGGGCTACGTCGATGCCGTGCTGGCGGTCGCCGGCGGCGGCCGGACCGGGCTCCTCGAGACGAACTACTTCGGCACGGTCGCAACGCTCGAAGGGCTGCGTCCCCTGCTCGCCCGCAGCGATGCGCCGCGGGCCGTCGCCGTGTCCTCGACCTCATCGCTGGCGCCCGCCGACGAACGGGTCCTCCAGGCCTGCGCGGATGGTGACGAGGCCACCGCGATCGCCTTGGTGGACGCCGACCCCTCATTGCGCGAATCCGCCTACGGCATCGCGAAACGCGCGTTGAACAGATGGATACGAAGGACCGCCCCGACGCCCGAATGGGCCGGCGTCGGCATTCCGCTCAACGCCGTCGCTCCCGGAGTCGTGGACACCCCGGCCGCCGCTTGGATCCTCACCGACGACCGAATGCGATCCGCCATCGAGGCGGCCGCACCACAACCTCTCGGTGGCTTCCCAGGCCGGCCGGAGTGGGTCGGCCATCTCATCGGCTGGCTGGCGAGCCCGGAGAACCAGTTCGTCACCGGTCAGGTGATCTTCGCCGACGGCGGCGCCGAAGCGGCCTTGATCGGCGACCGCCAATGGCGAGCGTGACGAGCTTCAGGAAGGTGCCGCCGAGCCGGACGGGGCGGCCCTTGCGGATTTGACCGCCGCGTTCGGACGGACGAGGGAACCCTTCCAGGAGGAGTGATCAGTCCGCTGCTGATGAACGTCGTGTCGCATAGTCCTCGGCGACGTGGCCGCTTTTCCTCGGAGAATTGGCAGGCGTGTCTATCGGCGCTCCGGAAAATGTTGTTCGGCGTTATGTTCGCCTGCCCGTGGGTCATGGGCGGCGGTGGCCCGGCGTGCACCGGTGCGCAAAGAGTCAAGATCGTCACTCTCGCCTCCGAACTCGGCCGTATGCCGGATGCAGCACTCTGATTGGGTGTTCTCGGGTCAGTTAGCCGATGGCGAGGCCTGTCTCCTGGATGCGGTACTCGTTATGGGGAGGAGGCGTGGCCGCAGATCTCGCTCTCTGAGAACGCATTTGAGACGGCCATAGGGGAATAAGGCGACCTGGTCAATATGCCAACCGGTTTTCGGAACCTGCTGGGAGGAACTGATGTCCGATACGGTGCCGGTGCGGCTGAAGGTGAACGGCGAGGATCAGGAGCTGGCCGTCGACCCACGCACGACCCTGCTCGGCCTACTGCGTGACCGCTTGGCCTTGGTGGGCACCAAGACCGGCTGTAACCAAGGCACCTGCGGCGCCTGCACGGTGCAGGTGGACAGCCGCAGAACGCCACCCCGCGAATCGCGATCACCGGCGTCCCGACCTCGTACCCGACGCGGCTCATGCCGTCGTGATGCGACGCCCACAGAGCGGCGTCGTAATCCTCCGTGTCCGCGGCGTCCGCCAGGTCGATCGGCAGCCCTGCCTCCCTGAGCGATTCGATGATCGCCTCGCGATCGAGCACCCGGCCCTGGTACTGGTACCTGGTGCCGAACGCGGTGTAGAGCGGGCCCAGCACCTTGTTGCCGTGCCGTTGTTCCGCCGCGATCGCCACCCTCGCCGGTCCCCAGCCCTCGCGGACGATCGCCATATGCTCCTCGGGGATGTCGCGGCCGTGTTGCAGGACCGACCAGCTCATCACGTGCCAGCGGGCCTCGATCGGGCGGACTTCGCTCGCCTCGATCAGCCACCGCGACGCGATCCACGACCACGGGCACATCGCGTCGAACCAGAAGTCCACCGGGACACGATCAGTCATGAGCGCTCCTTAACCCACCGGAAACTCGTCATCAGTAGTGACCGGGGGCGGGAAGCGGATTCATCGGCGGATCACGGATGGAGCAACCGCGCCGGGTGACGTCATGCCGATGTGCGGAATTCGGCGGGGTTGGTTCGTCTGGTGTGCTTTCCGTCGGTAGTGCGGTGGAATGGCGTCGTGGCTGAACTTCCGATCCGCGATCGTGCCGGCAACGCCTTGGTCGACTTCCGTTTTGTCGCGGAAGGGGAGCTGGAGGGTCTGGTCGAGCACGTGGCTGTGCCCGCGTCGTTGGTTGTCGCCGTCCACGCGGAAGCGGTCCTGATGATGTTCGACAGCCGGCGGAGGCAGTGGGAGCTTCCGGGAGGGATGCGGGAGGCGGGTGAGAGCCCGCGTGAGGCCGCGGTGCGGGAGCTGGGTGAGGAGACCGGCATCCACGGCGTGGACCTGTCGTTCGCCGCCGCAGCCGAGTTCGATCTCGTGAAGCCGGAGCGTCGGGAACTCCTGGCCGTATATCGGACTCAGCTCCAGGTCGCGCCTCGGCTGACCGTCAACGGTGAAGCGCTGGACTTTCGGTGGTGGCCGCCATCGGAGCCGGTGAGCGAGGAGATGAGCCCGCTGGATGCGGAGATCGCCAGGCGCGTCGTCCGAAGGCGGCTTCCCCGGTCGCCGGCTGATCACTCGTCCGGCTGACTCCGATTGTGTCGCGGACCCTGTGGCACTGGACTGGTCGCACGTATCCAGGCTCCACAGGACGGAAGGACATGATCATGTTCGGCTGCTCACGCCGTAAGCGGGCCGGGGTACTGATTTCCGCGGCCGTGGCCGTCTTGCTGGCCTGCCCGGTCGTCTCCGCGGCGCCGTCCGCGGCCGGTGCGGCGCAGCAGTCGGCGGTGAACGGCGGCGATGCGATGTACACGGTCTCGCCGGGACCCGGTCGTGAACCGTATTACTGCTCAGCGGGGTTCGCGATCCTCGTCAAGGGCGTCCGGTACATCCTCACGGCCGGGCACTGCACCGAACACGGGCTGGACTGGCAGGGTATCGGCCCCAATGTGGACAGCCATTTCCCGGTGACCGACTACGGCCGCGTCCGGGACCTTTCCGGCTCCGGGCCCAGCCGGGTCGACCTCTACGACGGCAGCACCCAGCGGATCCTGCGCGCGGGCATCCCGCAGGTGGGGCAACCGGTGTGCAAGAGCGGCATGACCACGAAGAAGACGTGCGAGAAGGTCCTCGGCGTCAACCAGACCGTGAACTTCGGCGACGGCAAGCAGGTTGTCGGGACGATCGCCACGGACATCCCCATCGGGAGCGGCGACAGCGGCGGCCCGCTGTTCTACGCCGGCGTCGGCTACGGAGTGCTGTCCGGCGGGAACAGTCACGTCAGCTTCTTCCAGCCACTACGTTCCGTGCTCACCGCCTACGACGCCACCCTCGCCTGAGGGGACGGGGTGTGGACAACGCGGGTCATGAGGTGAAGACAATCCGCGAGGCGGGCTTTGCCGAGCGTGTCGCGAAAGCCACTTTCGCGACACGGGCGCCGGCGGCGAGGTGGCCGGCGCAGGTGAGTGGCCGGGGTGGCCCGCCCGCGACCAGGACACCCCTCAAACCCTCATTGGCACTCGCAGCCCCTTGGAAAATCAAGACACGAACCAACGACTCAGGACGCTAGGATCGACGCGTGAGCGGGGAGGCCTTGATGGACGATTTCGACGAGTACCTTGACGTTGTCGCCGAGGTACGGCGACGTCACCCCGAGCAACGCGAAGGGCAGGCCTACTTCAACGCGGCCAGGACGATGTGGCCAGGTCTGCTCGACGACGTTCCTGTGGATTGTGATCCGTTCAGCGTCGACAGTCGTCTTCCGGCGTTCCTTGAGTGGCTGCCGCAAGCCCATGCTGCGCGCAGAACGCGTGCATGAACTCGGGCGACCGCGTCCCGGTGGCCGACCCTTCGCGGCTACCCGGCGGACACCGGCGTCAACCGCTCCTCGGCCGGCGTCTCGCCGCGCAGCAGTAGCAACGCGCCCAGGCCCAGCGCGGCCACGACGGCGAAGAACCAGAAACCCCACGGGTAGGCGATCCCGGCCGTCACCAGTGCCCCGGTGACGAACGGGCCGAGGATCGAGCCCAGCCTGCCGACCGCCGACGTCAGCCCGAGCGCGGTACCGCGGGCCGACGCCGGGAACGCCTGCGCGACGTAGCCGTAGATGAGCACCTGTGCGGAGAACACGAACACGCCGGTCAGCAGCACGACCGCGTTGAGCACGACCGCGTTGCCGATCTTCAGGCTCAGCGCCGCCAGCAGGACCGCCCCGGCACCGAACCAGAGCCGGGCGATCGGGCGGATGCCGAACCGGTCGGCGATCGTCCCGGCCAGCACCAGCCCGAGCACAGCGCCGACGTTGAGCACCAGCAGCAACGTGATCGACGTCGAGATCGGGTAGCCCGCCGTGCGCATCAGCTGCGGCAGCCAGGTGTTGAGCCCGTATACCAGCAACAGACCCATGAACGAACCAGTCCAGACGGCGATGCTGATCCGCCGGAACCGGGAACCGAGCAGATCCCTGAGCCCCACTCGCTCGGACGTTTCGCGGGCCGCGAGGTAGGCCGCGGACTCGGGCAGCTTCCACCACATCAGCGGCACGGCCAGCAGGCCGACGATCCCGCCGCCGTAGAACAACAGGTGCCAGTCCTCCTTGGCGTACAGCGCCAGGATCGACGTCAGCACCGCGCCGACGTGGTAGCCGGTCATGGTGAAGGTGCTCGCGCTGGCGCGCCGCCGGGACGGCAGGTTCTCCGACATCACGGTGAGCGCCACCGGCATGCACGCGCCGAGGCCGAGCCCGGCGACGAACCGGAAGACGCCGAATGTCGCGACATTCGGCGCGAGCGGCGTCAGCAGGGTGAACAGCGAGAACAGCAGGACCGAGCCGATCAGCAGCACGCGGCGGCCGAACCGGTCGGTGAGCGGGCCGAGACCGGCGGCGCCGACGGCCACGCCGATCAGCGACACCGTGGCGACCGCGGTCGCGCCGGCCGCGGTGAAGCCGAGGTAGCCGCTCTTGAGCAGGCTCGGGATGGTGGCGCCGAGCGCGACCAGGTCGTAGCCCTCGAGAAGGACGGTCAGCCAGCAGAGGACCGCCGTCCACTTGCCACGAGACGTCGTTGTCATCGTCGCCCTCCTCAGAACGGGTAATTCGCGATGTCCGCGCGGACGGTGAGCCACTGCGTCTCGGTGAAGGCCTCGATGTTGGCCTTCGCCCCGCCGAAGCGGGAGCCGTTGCCGGAGTCGCCGACGCCGCCGAAGGGCGCGGTCGGCTCGTCGCCGACGGTCTGCTCGTTGATGTGCACCTTGCCCGAGCGGACCTCGTCGGCCAGCTTCATCGCGGTGCCGACGTCGCCGAGGATGCCGACCGACAGGCCGTACTCGGAGTCGTTGACCAGCCGTGCGGCCTCGTCGAGGTCGCGGTAGGCGCGCACCGGCGCCACCGGGCCGAAGATCTCCTCGCGCCAGGCCGGGCTCGTGTCGTCGAGTCCGAAAAGGACGGTCGGCGGGTAGTACGGCGCGTCCGGCTTGCCGCCCGCGAGCACCCGCGCGCCCGCCGCGACGCTCCGGTCGACGACGTCGGTGACGTGCGCGAGCTGGCGGTCGTCGATGATCGGGCCGAGCGCGACGTCGCCCGCGGCCGGGTTCCCGACCGGCAGCCGCCGCGCCTTCTCGGCGAGCGCTTCGACGTATTCGTCCACTTGGGACTCGTGGACCAGATGGCGGCCGGTGGTCATGCAGATCTGCCCCTGGTGCAGGAACGAGCCGAACGCGCCGGCGGAGGCCGCCTTGGCGACATCGGCGCCCGGCAGCACGACGAGCGCGTTGTTGCCGCCCAGCTCCAGGTGCACGCGCTTGAGCGAGCGCGCGGCGGCTTCGCCGACCTTCCGACCGGCCGCGGTCGAGCCGGTGAACGACACCACCGACACCTCGGGCGCATCGACCACCGCGGCGCCGACGGCGGCGTCACCGGGCAGCAGGTGCAGCAGGCCTTCGGGCAGCCCGGCCTCCTCGAAGACGCGCAGGATGCTCACCCCGCCGCACACGGCCGTCCGCAGGTCGGGCTTGAGCAGCACCGCGTTGCCGAGCGCGAGCGCGGGGGCGACCGAGCGGATGGCCAGGATCAGCGGGAAGTTGAACGGTGAGATCACCGAAACCACGCCGGCCGGCCCCCGCCGGGCCAGCGACCAGCGGGGTTCGCCGGTGCTGAGCACCTCGCCGAGCGGGTGGGTGGGCAGGGCCGAGGCCTCGAAGCAGATCCCGGCCGCCATCTCGGTCTCGATCCCGGCCTTGGGCCGTGTCGAACCGGCTTCGCGGACGATCCAGTCCTGCACCTCGGCGGCGTGCGTCTCCCACAGCTCGCCGGCGCGGCGCAGCACGGCGGCGCGTTCGGCGGGCTTGCGCCGGGCCCAGTCCCGCTGCGCCTTCGCGGCGGCCGTGGCGGCTTCCGCGACGTCGCCCGGCGTCGCGATGCCCACGCTTCCCAGCACGTTCCCGGTGGCCGGCTCGACGACCTGGTGGGTCCCACCGCTGCCGCCTCGGAATTCGTTCTCCAGCAAGGTCATGATCACTCCGGTGTGGTCGGTTCGGTGTCGACCTGGATCAGCCGGGGGCCGTCCGGGGTCGCCTTGAGCTGGACGCGCAAGTCGTCTTCGTCGCGGGCGGTGGTGGCTTCGACGCCGTAGCCGGCCGCGATGGCGGTGAAGTCCATGCCGGGGATCTCCGTGCCGGGCACGTCCGGCGTTCCGAGCAGCTCGCCGAACCACCGCAGGGCGCCGTAGACGCCGTTGCGCAGGATCACGAAGGTGACCGGGACGCGGTAGTACGCGGCGGTCCACAACGCCGTGATGCCGTAGTTGGCCGAGCCGTCGCCGATGACGCCGACCACCGGGCGATCCGGGCTGCCCATCGCCACGCCGACCGCGGCGGGCAGACCGAAGCCGAGCCCGCCGGCGGCAGGGAAGAAGTACGAGCCTTCGCGGCGCAGGTCCATCTGCCGCCACCAGGACGAGTTCGTCGACGTCGACTCGACGACGTAGCGGGTGTCGGCGGCTTGGGTGTCGCGCAGGGCGGCGAACACCTGCTCCGGATGCAGCGCTTTTTCGCCGGTCCTGGGTTCCGGGTTTTCGACGTATTCGCCGGGAGTTCCGCGTGCGGGCACCTTGGCCAGCAGCGCCTCGATCACCGGCGCCGGGTCGGCCACCAGCGCCTCGCCCATCGGCGCGCGGGCGGCGGCGCCGAAGTCGTCGGTGACCTGGATCAGCCGGGTGCCTTCGGGCAGATACGCGCCGGGCACGTGCTGGTGGTAGCGGAAGACCGGCGCGCCGAGCACCAGTACGAGGTCGTGCCCGGTCAGTGCGGCCGACACCGGCGCGATGCCGGCGGTCAGCACGCCGCGGAAGAGCCGGTGCCGGTTGGGGAAGGGCAGCCGGTGCGGCGACGGCGCCACCCACGTCGGCAGCCCGAGGTGCTCGGCCAGGGCGACGGCGCGGTCGAAGAGCCCGGTGGCGTCGATGTCGCCGCCGAGGACCAGCGCCGGGTTCTTCGCCGCGGCGACGCTCGCGACGAGCGCGTCGAGCTGGGCTTCGCTCGGGGCCAGTCCCTTTTGGACGTGCCGGTCGAGAGTCGCGCTCTCCGCCAGCTCGGCGGCCCAGTCGTCGTAGGGCACCGAAAGGTAGGTCGGGCGCCGGTGCAGCTCGGCCTCGAAGACCGCCTGCGCGAGCGACCTCGGGACGTCTTCGGCGCAGCTCGGCTCACCGGACCAGGCGACCAGCGGCCGCATCAGCTGCGTCGCGTCGACGTTGGCGAGCATCGCCTCCGGCCCGATCGCCGTCCGGACCTGCTGGCCGGCGGTGAGCACCAGGGGAGAACGCGAGTAGACGGCGTTGGTGAGCGCGCCCATCGCGTTGCCGGAGCCCGCGGCGGCGTGCAGGTTGACCAGCACCGGGCGGCCGGTCGCCTGCGCGTAGCCGTCGGCTATCCCGACGACGGCACCTTCGTGCAGGCCGAGGACGTACCGGAAATGCTCCGGCATCCCGGCGAGGAACGGCAGCTCGTTGGAGCCGGGGTTGCCGAAGACGGTGGTCAGGCCACGGCGGTCCAGGAACTCGTGGGCGAGCCGGAGAGCGGTGGGCATGGGTGGGGCCTCCTCGAAGTCGGACCGACTCTATGAAGCCGCGCGGCTGTGTTCCAATAAATGTTGGCTCGCTGCTTCATCGATGGGATCGATATGCCGGACTTCGACCTGAACCTCGTGCGCACGTTCGTGCTGCTCTACGAGACCCGCAGCGTGACCGCCACGGCGGAGTCCCTGCACGTCACGCAGCCGACGATCAGCTACAGCCTGCAGAAGCTGCGGCGCCGGTTCTCCGACGAGCTGTTCCGCCGTACCGGCGGCGGCCTGGTGCCGACGACGACCGCTCGTGCGCTCTACCAGCCTCTGCACAGCGCGCTGTCGGAGATCGAGACGGCGGTGAGCGGCGCGAAGTCGTTCTCGCCGTCGACGGCCCGGGCGGAGCTCACCCTGTGCCTGTCGGACCTAGGGGAGATGTCGCTGTTGCCGCGCCTGATGGTGGCGCTGCTTTCGCGGGCGCCGGGGGTGACGCTGACCGTCCGGCCACTGGACGTCGACCGTGCGGCCGACCAGCTCGGCCGCGGCGAGGTCGACGCGTTCATCGCGTCCTCGCTGATCAGCTCCCAGCGAGTCGCCCGCATGCCGCTGTTTTCCGAGGGATATCTCGGGATGGTGGCGCGGGACCACCCGCGGCTGGGCTCCGCTGTGTCGTTGGGTCAACTGGCGGCTGAGCGCCACGTGACGGTGTTCGGCCCGACCGGCCACGACGGCCCGCGCCGCGCGCTGGAGGCGTACGGCCTGCTCGACCGCGTGGTGCTCGAGGTGACCCGCTTCGCGACGCTGCCGTACATGGTGCAGGACGGCGAGCTGGTGGCGATGGTGCCGAGGCTGGTGGCGGAGATGTTCGCGGCCGAGCACCGGGTCCGGCTGTTCGAGCTGCCGTTCGAGGTCGAGCCGGCCCAGGTGTCGGTGTACGCGCGGCACCCGCACGCGCGAAGCCCGGCCCAGCACTGGCTGGTGGCCTTCATGCGCGAGGTGCTCGGTTAGGCCGGGCTTGGTCAGCGATGCCGTGAGACGGCCGGTGGCCCGGTGACGCGTGGTGTCGGAACCGCTACCATGCCGGGTGTTCCTGACGATCGGCAAGGAGAGCCACTCTCGATGTCCTCCGACAGTGCGGCACAGCCCGGGTCCGACGTCGTCATTCTCGACGACGGAGTCCCCACCGCGGCGCGCGTCTATGACGTGATGCTGAATGGCAAGGACAACTACGCGATTGACCGGCAGGTCGCCGAGGCGAGCCTCGAGGTGATGCCGGAGCTCAAAGAGATCGCGCTGCACAACAGAGCAATGCTGCATCGTGTGGTGCGGCAGCTGGCCGCGGACGAGGGCATCACGCAGTTCCTGGACCTGGGCTCCGGCCTGCCGACCGTGCGCAACACGCACGAGGTGGTGCAGGAGGTGAATCCGGACGCGAAGGTCGTCTACGTCGACATCGACCCGATCGTGCTCGCGCACGGCAGGGCGTTGCTGCAGGACAACGCGAACACGAGGGTCGTCACCGCCGACATTCGCAATCCGGAAGAGGTCATCGCGCACCCCGACGTGCAGGAGATGATCGACTTCGGCAAGCCGGTGTGCGTGATGCTGTGCGGCATCCTGCATCACATGCTCGACGAGGAGGACCCGAACGGTATCGTCGCGAAGCTTCGCGACGCCGTTCCGTCCGGTTCGTACTTCTTCATCACGAACTTCACGCGATTGAGCGATTCTTCGGAGAGTGAGGAGCTGGAGCGCGTGCTGCTGTCCCAGCTCGGCACTGGCCGGGTCCGGACGCCGGCAGAGTTGGCGACCTTCTTCGACGGGCTGGAGATCCTGCTGCCCGGCATTGTGCCGCTGGCGCTCTGGCGGCCCGACGAGGTTGTCACCGACGCGACCACCATCGGGGTGCGCTTCATGACCGGAGGCGTCGCGATCAAGCGCTAGCCGTCTGGTGGATGGCCGGCGAACCGGGCTGTTTGCTGTTACGTGGTGAGCATGTCGCTCGTGCGGTGCTGCACGACGGCGTCGTTGTGGCGGACGGGTGACGGCGGCCCGCCCCCGATAAGGGAATGGGCCGCCGTTCAGCTCACTGTCAGCCGTCGTACCAGCCGTAGTTGACGATGCGGCCGTGGTTGTAGCAGTCGCCGCCCCACAGCCAGGTGCCCGGTCCCACCAACGGTCCGTGGGTTTCGTGGCCGTCCGAGCACTTGGTCCAGGCGCCGCTGCGGCCGTAGTCCACGAACACGGTGGCGTTCCACGCGACGCCGTCGTAGTAGGTGGTCGTCCACCTGGCCACGTGACTGGTGCCGACCTCCCCGCCGATCGCCGAGTGATGCTTCCCCTTGGTGTCGGCGGACGCCGAGCCGGCGCCTGCCAGCAGGACACCCCCGGTCAGCGCCACGGCCCCCGCCGCCACCGCGATTCTGCGGATCGTCACGTTATCCATTTCCCCTCCGGCGATCCATTTCCGATTTTCGAGAACGAGCGCCGCGTAAAGCACGGCACCCGCTGTCATCTGTCTAGTGCGCCGGGAGCGTTCTGTGCCGGGGAGTGGACAGCGAACGACAAACTTCCGGACAATGGAGAAAAGCAGACACCTGGGGGGTGGCTGATGCCACGGCATGAGCGTCCGTTCGTTACGGACGAAGATTCGTTGTCACAGTTCGCGGGGGAGCTACGACGATTGCGTGAGAACGCCGGAAGCCCGCCGTACCGCGAATTGAGCAAGCGGGCCCACTACGCGGCGAGCACCTTGTCCGACGCGGCGGGTGGCCGAAAACTGCCGACTCTGGCGGTGACCTTGGCCTATGTCCGGGCCTGTGAAGGCGACCTCGCCGAGTGGGAGGAGCGCTGGTACGGGACCGCCGCGATGAACCGTGCCCCGGAGCCCGAGGAAATAGACGAAGAGATCCCCTATCCGGGTCTCGACGCATTCAGGGCGCATCAGGCCGGCTATTTTTTCGGCCGCGAGCACCTTGTCGAAGAATTGTCGCGCCAAGTCACCGAACGGCGACTCCTCGCGGTTTCCGGCGCATCGGGAGCCGGCAAGTCCTCCTTGCTGGAGGCCGGGCTGATCGCGGCTCTCCGGAGATCCGGCCGGGATCGGGTGATCCTGCGGCTCACTCCCGGACCGCATCCGCTCCGGGAAAGCGCGATCCAGCTGGCCGCGGTGAGTGGCGGATCGGCGGTCCGGTTGCACGGGGAGCTGACGGCGGATCCGGCGGGATTGCATCTGCGTGTCCGTCAGCTCCTGGCGAGGCGGCACGGGGACGCGGAACTGCTGCTCGTCGTCGATCAGTTCGAAGAGGTCTTCACCCGCTGCCGGACCGTGGAAGAGCGTGACGCCTTCGTCGCGGTGCTCCTGCACGCCGTCCAGGAACCGGACAGCCGGACCCGGCTCGTGGTGGGTGTGCGTTCGGACTTCATCGGACGCTGCGACAGGTACCCGGCGCTCGCCGCGGCGCTGCGCCCCGAGAACCGGGTCGACACCGGGCCGATGACCGCGGAGCAGCTGCGCTCGGCGATCATGCGCCCGGCGATCGCCGCCGGACACCAGCTGGAAGGCGCGCTGGTCGCCACGATCATGGCCGAGACGGCGGGAGGGCACGGCGTTCTCCCGCTCGTCTCCCAGGCGCTGCGCCGGACCTGGCAACGCCCTCACGGCGCCACGCTCACCCTCGCCGCGTACCAGGCGTCCGGCGGGATAACGCGTGCCCTGGCCGACACGGCCGAGGAGGTCTTCGGCGAGCTCGACGAGCTCGGGCGACAGCAGGCGCGTGACGTGTTCCTCCGGCTGACCACGCTGGGCACCGACGGCCACGACACCCGGCGGCGCGTCCCCGCGCACGAACTCGACCCGGCCGCCGCGCCGGTGGTCGCCCGGCTGGTCGACGCCCGGCTCGTGACCGCCGGCGCCGACGGGCTGGAGTTCGCGCACGACGCGCTCATCCGGGAGTGGCCGCGGCTGCGGAGCTGGCTGTCCACCGGCCGCGGCGCCCTGTACCTGCACCGGAGGCTGACCGAGGCCGCCGGGGTGTGGGAACGTGCGAACCGCGACCCGGCGCCGCTCTACCGGGGCAGTCAGCTCGACGAAGCGATCGCGTTGGCCGGATGGACGAGATTGTCCGTCCGGGAACACCAGTTCCTCGACGCGAGCATCCGGGCCCGCGACGAAGAGACGGCCCGGGCGAACCGATCCGCGTGGCGGCTCCGACGGCTGGCGGCCGCGACGGTGGTCATGAGCGGTCTGGCCGCGGCCTCGGTCGCGCTGGCCATCCGGGAACGGAGACAGGCGTTGGCGCTTTGCTGGTGACCGCGTGCCACGCGTGTTGCCGAAGCCACGACCGGGCGGCAAGCTCTGCGCGTGCTGACTGGAATCATGCAGGCATGTCCGCGTTGTCGAAGCTGTGGCCGCCGGCCCCGTCTGGTGTCACGGATTGGTTGGTGACGGTATGCGGGGACGGCCTGACCGGGTTCATGCCACCGGCGATGCCTGACGCGGCGTGGGTGCTCAACGCCATGTACGAGCACGAACGAGGGCCGATGGAGACGACTCATCACGAGTACCACCAGGCGCGCCTCGCGGATGGAAGCGTCCAGCCCCACATCATCGGCGGCGTCGACCTCGACGCGGTCAGCGTGACCACGGGAGGCGGGCTCGGCCGTGCCGAGCACCCCGGTTCCGGGTGGCGGCGCTTGCGCTGGGCGGAGCTTGCCCGGCGTACCGGCGACCCTGTGGTTCCCGACGGATTGCTTCCCTCGTACCGATGCTTTCCCTCAGTCAAAAAGGAAGGCAGTTGGCCGCTCGGTATCGTTCCGCCCACCGAGGGAAGCCTGGACCGCGAGACCTGGACGCGGCTGCTCGAGATCCTCACCGAACATAGTCCCGCGGGTCCGGTCACCCGCTGCCTGGCCTATTACAGCCCGCTGACGCTCGGGGCCGTCGACTTCGAGAATCTCCATGTGCGCGTGGGGAAGCTCGGCGACGCCGCGATCTTGTACGACGATCCTGAGACCGACTTCAGCCCGTCCAACCTCTGGGCTGAGGATCGCTCCTGGTGCCTGTATACCGACTACGACCTGTGGGCCACCAAGGTCGCCGGCTCGGAGGTGCTGGTCGAAGCGTTGGTGAGCGACTCCGAGATCGAAGCGATACGAAGCCGCCGAGGGTAGCGCGAACCGGCACGCCAGATGGTGATTTCTTCGATGTCAACGAATTCTCCCGCTCGAGCGAGAAGCCCGGAGCAGAATCATCGGCCGCTTCAGAATTGGCCACCACGTTCTGCTCGAACTGTGGGCGCCCGCTGACCCTCAAGTGTGAGAATAACGTGCGTGGAGCAAACGTCGGTGGTGCACAAGACAATCGTCGTTGTAGACATCGAGAGCTTCGGCGATCCTCGCCGCACCAACGGCGACCAAGTCGTGGCCCGTGACGCGTTGTACCGGGTGGTCGAGCAGGCGTTCACCCAGGCGGGCGTGTCGTGGGACGAATGTGACCGCGAGGACCGCGGTGACGCCGTGTTCGTGCTGGCGCCCGCATTGGTGCCGAAGGCGCCTTTCGTGGAAGTCGTCCCGACAGCGCTCGCCACCGCCCTGCGGGAGCACAACACCGCTAGTCGCCCGGAGGAGCAGATCCGCCTGCGCATGGCTGTGCATGCCGGCGAGGTGGCCTACGACGAGCACGGTGTCACGGCGGCCTCGGTGATCTCCACCTTCCGCTTGGTCGAAGCCGCGCCGGTGAAGTCCGCGCTGGCGCAGTCGCCAGGATCGCTCGCCCTGATCGTGTCGCCGTGGTTCTTCGACGAGGTGGTGCGCCACAGCAGGGTGGTGGACCCGGCGACGTTTCGCCCGGTCGAGGTCGCGGAGAAGGAAACGACGTGCCGCGCCTGGATCGGTCTACCCGATCATCCCTACCCCGCGGACCCGCGCCACCTGGCCGACAGCGGAACTGACTCGTCCGCCGCCCTTCCGCCCACCGGTTCCCCGGTCGGCGGTGCGACCGTCACCGTCAGCGGCACGACGACGATGCGGGGCAGTGCCATCGCAGGCGGCAACGTCGACCAGTCTCGCCGCACCCGTATCGGCGTTGGCGGCCTGGTGCTCGCGCTGGTGCTGGTCAGCGGCGGGATCACCGCGTACCGGATCGGCGATGATCGCATCGTCGGCACTCCGTTCCCCGCCTCGCCC
This sequence comes from Amycolatopsis sp. NPDC049868, assembly GCF_044461365.1. NCBI lineage: Bacteria > Bacillati > Actinomycetota > Actinomycetes > Pseudonocardiales > Pseudonocardiaceae > Amycolatopsis > Amycolatopsis sp. NPDC049868. The sequence goes on from NZ_JBITKV010000011.1 coordinate 78,703, forward strand.
ACAGTGCCGATCGGATCGGCCCCCGCCGCGTCGCCCACCACCGGTCCCAAGGTCACGCCTCGCACCGACGCACCCACCCGGTTCGAACCAACAGGAGTGCCGTCGATCAACGGAGTGGCCCGCGGCACGGTGACTCTTGCCGAGGACCGCCTGTTGTACATCACTTCCAACGGTGTCAACGCGGTCGATCCCGGCACCGGGTCACCGGTCGGCTCGGTCGGACCGGTCGGCCCTGCGGTGGAGGACCATGACCCCGATGGCCAGCCGAGACCACCCGCCGTCGTGGAGGTGGACGGCAGGAAGGCAGCGCTGGCGGCGTTCCCGGTCCTGGTCGCGGGCAGCGGCACGACACCCGACAGTGTGAGAGCTGAACTCGTCGCGATGGACATACGTACCGGGAAACGGCTGTGGACCACCAACCTGGCCGTCCCGGGCATCAGCCCGTCGTTTCCCCGCGTCTTCGTCGCCGGGGCCACCGCGACCACCGCGGTCGTCGTGGCCGGCGCTGAGACAACGAACCACACCTCGTATGGTGTCGACCTTGCCTCACGCGAACAAACGTGGAAGCTCGACAACTTCGAGGCGGTATTGGTCGACGGCGAGGTGGTGGCCGGCCGGTCAGCGACCGAGGGCTACTGGGACCAGTACGCGCCATTCGAGGTCAAGGCCGCCAATGCGAACTCCGGTGCGCAGTTGTGGACCGCCCTCGGCGGTCGCGAGAGGCTCCGACTCGCCACCTTCGGTCCGAGCCGGCTGCTGGCCAGCGATGACGGCCCGGGTTCGGACGATTCGCATTACACAATCCTCGCCACCGCGACCGGCATCTCGGAGCAGGTCCCGGGGTTCGACACCACGCGCGATGTCGAGATCGAAGCGTGCTCGTACGACGGTCGGAGCACGACGGTGTGCCAGTTCCGGGGCATGCTCATGGGTTACGACGCGACCAGCGCGGCCCTGCTCTGGACGCTCGGCGGCTCTTCTGACAAGTCCGGCCGCCTGGTTCCGCGGTTGAACTCCACGTGGAACGGCGCTCTTTACGGCACGCTTCACGACCGCGGACCGATCGTGCTGGACGCCAGGACCGGGCGCGACAAGGAGACGTCGCCCGGTGGGGCGCCAGACCTGGTCAACGAGTACGCCGCGATCCAACTCGTCCGGAAGACCGAGCGGACATGGACGGTCCAGTTTCTTGACATCACCCGATAACCCAGCCGGCGAGCAAGTCACCCGGAGAACGGGGGAGGGTGGCTGGATCCCCGCGGTCGAGCAGGACGACGCCGGTGGCGAACAGATCACAGACCCGTGCCGAGCCCACGGGAGATCCGCCGCGCCGCCTCCGCGACGGCGCTGCCGTGCGCGTCGAACACTGCTTCTGTCATGCGCACGGTCGGACCGGACACGGACACGGCCCCGAGCGGCCGGCCGTCCGTGTCCAGGATCGCCGCCCCGATCGCGACGATGCCGTCACTGAGGCCTTCCTGGTTGAGCGACCAGCCGCGGGCCCGGATCTCCGTCAGCCGCGCACGCAGCGCGTCCGGATCGACGATGGTGCGCCGGGTGCGCTGTTCGAGAACGCCACCGTCGAGATAGGCGTCGACCGCGAGGTCGGTGCACGCCGCCAGGTAGGCCTGCCCGGTGGCGGAGGCGTTGAGGGGGATGCGGTAGCCCAACGGCAGGAACGCGCGCAGGGAATGCGCGGTGTCGAGCCGTTCGAGGAGCACCAGTTCCCGGCCGTCGGAAGCGGCCAGGTGGATCGTCTCGCCGGTCTCGAGCTGAAGCTCGTGCAGAATCGGCAACGCCCGTTCCCGAAGCCCGCCGGCGTCACGCGCCTGGTTCCCGACCGCGAACGCCCGATAGGTCAGCCGCCAGCGGGCCGTGTCGTCGGTGCGGCACCAGCCGACCTCCTCCAGCGTTCGCAGGGTCCTTTGCACCGTGCTCTTCGGGAAGCCGACGAGGCGAGCCAGTTCGGACAAACCGACGGGCTGCGACTCGCCCACCGCCTCCAGCACCTTGATCGCCGAGATCACGCTGTTCGTCGTCATCTGCTTGACCCTCCTCGCGTGTCCGGCCTACGGTAGCCGCCAGCGGTCCATCTAGTGCACCAGTGTGCCACACAGTGGACCGATCGGGTAGTGGGACACCAATGGAGGTGTGCGCATGACCGTGCAGATCGTGGCGCTGGCGGTATTCGCGGCCGTGTTCGTGATCGCCGAGATCCGCCGCACGCATATCGGCATCGCGATGTTCGCCGCCGCCGCCGCGATGGGGCTGCTCGCGGGCATGCCGCTCGACGACATCGTCGGCGGCTATCCCATCGACATCCTGATCCTGCTGGTCGGGGTGACGTTCTTCTTCGGCATCGCCAAGTCCAACGGCACGATCGAACGACTCGTCGACCGGGCACTGGTTTTCGTCCAAGGCCGGACCGGGGCGCTGCCCGTGGCCTTCTTCGTCCTCACCGGTCTGGTCTCGGCGATGGGTTCCCCGCTCGGCGGTTTGGTGATGGCCCCGATCGGCATGTCGGTGGCACATCGTCGGGGGATCGACCCGATGCTGATGGCGCTCGCGATCGGCACGGGTTTGTCGGCCGGTGGCTTCGCTCCGACCTCCCTGTTCGGCATCGTCACCTGGGGAACGGCCGACTCGGCGGGGATCGAACTCGATCCGCTCGTCCTGTTCGCCGTCGCGATCGGCATGAACCTGCTCCTGCTCGGGGCGTCCTACCTGAAGTTCGGAGGCCCCGGCAAACGGCGAATCCCGTTCTCGGACGGCGACGAGACCGTCGAGCCTGCCGGGGTCGCGCCGCTCCGGACGATCCACGTCATCACCGCGTTCGCCGTACTGGGCCTCCTCACCGTGGTCGTCGTGCTCGCGGTGCGGAGTGATCAGCCCGATGTCGGCGTGCTCGCCTTCGGATTCGGCGCGGTCCTCGCGCTGATCGACCCGGAAAGCGGAAGGACGGCGCTCAAGGAGATCGACTGGTCGACCGTGCTGCTGGTGGGCGGGATCATCACCTACGTCGGTGTCCTGCAGAAGATCGGCGCCGTCGACCTCCTCGGGCACCTCGCCTCCGGTCCGAGCGCGCCGATCTTCGCCGCACTCGTGATCTGCGCGGTCTGCGGTCTGGTATCGGCGTTCGCCTCCACGACCGGCATTCTCGCCGCCTTGGTCCCGCTCGCCATCCCGTTGGTCCAGCACGGGGGTCTGCCAGGCTGGGCGCTGATCTGCGCGCTGGCCCTTTGTTCCTCCATTGTGGACATATCCCCCTTCTCGACGGTGGGCGCGACGCTGGTCGCGACCACCGTCGATCCCGAAGCGCGGCCCCGCGTGACCGCGTCGCTGACCCGGTACGGCCTGACCATGGTCGTGCTCGGGCCACTCGTCCTGGTCGGTGTACTCGTGCTGCCCGCGATGGTGCTCTGATCACCCCACAAAGAAGCCGGAGATCCCGTTGTTGCTTACTTCTCTTGGTTCAGGACAAGACCTCGAGCGCGCCGTCGTCGTCGGTGACGAAGTGCTGTCGAGATCCGAACTGGTCGATCGGGCCTGCCGGTTCGCGGCCGCGATCCCCGACACCGGACCGATCGCGGTCCTGGCGACGCCGACGATGGACACCGTCGTCGCCGTGACCGGCTGCCTGCTCGCCGGTGTGCCGGTGTTGCCGGTCCCTCCGGACTCCGGCCCGGCCGAACTGACCCACATGATCCGCGATTCGGGTGCGACGGCCTGGTCAGGCGACCTTCCGCAGTGCGTCGACCTGCCGACGATCACTCCCGGCTCGTCCCCGCTCACGCCGCGGGCCGTCGATCCGGAGCGAACGGCGATGCTCGTCTACACCTCCGGGACGACAGGTGCGCCGAAAGGTGTCCAACTGTCCGGCGCCGCGATCGCCGCCGGACTGGACGGGCTGTTCACCGCGTGGGACTGGACTCCCGACGACACTGTCGTCCACGGTCTGCCGCTGTTCCATGTCCACGGCCTGGTTCTGGGTGTGCTCGGCTCGCTGCGCCGGGGGTCCCGTGTCGTGCACACGGTGGCGCCGCGGCCCGAGCGGTACGCAGCGGTCGACGGCACCATGTACTTTGGCGTCCCGACCGTGTGGAACCGGATCGCACAGGATCCTCGGTCGGCACATGCCCTGCGCAAAGCGCGCCTGCTGGTCTCCGGGAGCGCGCCCTTGCCGTCGCCCTTGTTCGAAGCCATCGCGGAGTTGACCGGGCAGTCGCCGGTCGAGCGATACGGCATGACCGAAACCATGATCACGGTGAGCGCGCGGGCGTCCGGAGAACGGCGCGCCGGCTGGGTCGGGCTCCCGGTTCCCGGTGCGGAAACCCGGTTGATGCCGCCGTCGGCGGACGACGCGGGCCCGATCCCGCACGACGGCCGGACCGTCGGCGCGCTCCAGGTCCGCGGCCCGATGCTGTTCAGCGGTTATCTCGACCGTCCGGACGCCAACGCGGAAGCCTGGACCGATGACGGCTGGTTCCGTACCGGCGACCTGGCCGTATGCGATTCCGGTGGCTTCCACCGGATCGTCGGCCGCGCGTCGACCGACCTGATCAAGTCCGGTGGGTACCGGATCGGGGCCGGTGAGATCGAGGCGGCGCTGATGGACCATCCGTCGGTCGTCGACGTCGCGGTGGTCGGAGTCCCGGACCCGGACCTGGGCCAGAAGATCGTCGCCTTCGTGATCAGCCCCGATCGCGACGGCCAAGCCCTCATCGATCACGTCGCCCAACGCCTGTCCCGGCACAAACGGCCACGCGAGGTCGTGTTCCTCGACGAGTTACCGCGCAACCAGATGGGGAAGGTGGTCAAACAACTCCTCAGGACCGGCGGGCAACGTTGAACGCCCCGCACGGGCTGAGCAGTGTGCGGTCCCTGGCAGGAATTCGCCGATCAATGTCTTTTCCGGGCCTCGGCAGTGAGGTGGGCATCGAGTCACAGTGGCCCTATGGGTGTATGCACTGAAACGGGCGTGCGGAGGACGGCGGTCCAGGTCGACGGCGATTCGATCAGCTACTTGACCGCGGGGCAGGACGGTCCGGTCGTCTTGCTGCTGCACGGAACGTATTGGAGCCGGGTGTGGCTTCCGGTGCTGAGTGACCTCGCGGAGGCGGGGTTGCGGCCCGTCGCGGTCGATTTCCCCGGACTGGGGCGCTCGGGAGGCGAGCTCACCCTGGAAACGGCCACGGTCCCGGTCCTCGCGGAGTGGGTGACGCGGTTCGCGTCCGCGGTGAAGCTCTCCGGTCCGGTCGCTGTGGCAGGTCATGACATCGGCGGCGCCGTCGCCCAGCATCTCCTCGCTCACGATCCGGGGGCGGTGTCCCGGCTGGCGCTGGTCAACTCGGTCACCTACGACTCCTGGCCCGCACCGCACGTGGCCCGGCTTCTGGACCCCGCGGTGGCCAGGGCGATCACCGCGGACGAGTTTCTCGCCGCCCGAAGGCAAGCGGTGACAACGGACCTGGCAGGCGCCGCCACGGAGGAGAGGGTCGCCGAGTATCTGGATCCGTGGATCGATCCGCGGGTCCGCCGCTCCTGGCTGGCGATGGCGGGCGCGGCCGCGAGCCGCTACACCCTCGACCTCGTTCCGGCACTGCGGCGGTCCACGACGCCCAAGCTGCTGATCTGGGGAGAGGACGACGAATTCGAAAAGGTGGAGTACGCCGAGAAGTTCTCACTCGAGATCCCGCGAACGACGCTCATCCGCATCCCGGAGGCGAAACACATCCCCACCGAGAACGCCCCGCGCCGGATCGCCCGCGCGCTGACCGATTTCTTCACCGCGTAGCCCGGCTGGTGGCTCCGGGCCACCGGCCTGTGCCGTCGTAACGCCTGGTATTGCCAGTTACCGGAGTAATCATGCGGGAAGCGGTGGTGCGGATCCTGGCGGTCCGCACCACGGTGGGCGCGTCGAGCAGGCTGCGGATACTTCTCGAAGATGGATCCAGGAGCCGCCCCGGACAATTACGAGAGACCGAAGGGGACGGGGGAGTGGTCTTCCCAGATCTGGCGGGATGCCTCTTCGGGGTAGGGCAGGGTCTTCGACTCGGTGTCCAGTACGCGGGTGAGGTGTCCGCCGGGCCGGTGAGCGGACCAGCCCGCGTCGCCGGTGGTGACGAAGCGGACCCATGCCTCCTGGAGTTCGCGGGAGAGCGCGACGGCCTCGGGAGTGGGCTCCTCGCCGATGAGCTGGGTGCCGACGGGGCTGTCCAGCGTGCCGAACGCCAGGGGCACGTCGAGGCTGTGGCAGGCGCCCAGGATGCCGCCGCGCACCGGGGCGGCCCAGCACAGTTCGAACAGGTACGAGGTGCCGCCGGCTGCCGCGTTCGCCTCGGCCAGCTTCTGCGACGGCATGCGGAAGAGGGCGTCGGAGTACACCGTCTCCACCAGCTCCTCCGGGCCTGCCTGCGGGAACGCGGCACGGTAGGCCCGCGCGCCGTCCGGCCGCGGGGCGTGCAGTTCCAGGACCGCGTGGGCGTCCTCCTCGGTGAAGGTGCCATACCGTCCGCTGACGACGCTGAAGTACCGGAATTCGTCCCGGGTGTGGCCGACGAGCAGTTCGGTCCCGCTCGCTCGCGCGCCGGTCAGCGCGGGCCAAGGCGTTTCCGGGAGGACCTCGCCGTCGACGACGGGGCACAGTGCGGTGCCGGTCTCGGTTAGGCGTCCCCAGCTCTCCCGGTGCGCGTGGAGGCCGGCGTTGAAGGAGGTGAGCTCGGCGGCCAGGTGCCATGGGTCGATGTCGCGCAGGGCCTCGGCGGTGGGGGCCGCCGCGCCGAGGCGGTCCGCGAACGTGGCGGTGACCTGCCGTGCCAGCGCGGGGGTGCTGTGCAGCCCCGGCACCGAATGGGCGATGGCCCGCCGGAACAGGCCGCGCGCGGACTTCATCGTCAGCAGGGCGGCGACCGAGCCCGCCCCGGCGGACACCCCGCCCACGGTGACCCGGCCGGGATCGCCTCCGAAGGCGGCGATGTTGCGCTGCACCCATTCCAGCGCCGCGATCTGGTCGAGGAATCCGCGGTTGGGCGGCACGTCGTCGAGGAACGCGAATCCCTCCGCGCCCACGCGGCAGTTGATGGTCACCACGACGACTCCCGCCTCGGCCAGCGCCGCCGGGTCGTACATCGGGTCGCTCGACGCCGCCGAGAGGTAGCCGCCCACGGGGATCCACACCAGCACCGGCAGCCCCGCCGCGCCGAGATCCGGAGTGCCGACGTTGAGCGTCAGCCAGTCGGTGCCCTGCGGGGGCACGTCGATCGGCAGGGACAGCGGCGCCACGGGGCCGAACTCGACAGCCTGCCTCGTCCCCTCCCAGCGGTGCGGCGGCGCGGGTGCGGCGAAGCGGAGCGCTCCGACCGGGGGCTGGGCGTAGGGGATGCCGCGGAACACCGCGTGTCCCTGCCGACGGCACCCCTGCACCACGCCTTCCGTGGTCCGTACCTTTGGCTGTTCGGACATGCCGATTCCTTCCCCTCGCGCGGACCCCAGGATTATGGGTCAGATGTATTATGTCAACTGTATTGGAACAGTTCCGGGCACGAGGGAAGGGCCGGCGATGCCGAAACAGGTGGATCACCGCGGACGCCGCGAAGCAATCGCCCGCGCACTGTGGCGGGTGGCGGAGCAGCGCGGTGTCACACAGCTGACGATGCGCGTGGTGGCGCAGGAGGCGGGCATGTCACTCGGGCAGCTGCAGCACTACTTCCCCTCCCGGACCGCCATGCTCTCCTTCGCCATGGATTTCGCGTCCGAGCAGACCTCGGGGCGCGTACACCAGGGACTCGAAAAACTCGGCGACCGCCCGCACCCCCGTGACGCGCTGCGGCTGATGCTCGCGGAAATGCTCCCCCTGCATCCCGACGCCCGGGCGACCAGCCGGATGAGCGCCGCCTACCTCCTGGAGGCGCTGCACGACGAGGCCGTGCACGAGCAGGCGCGCCGCGGCCTCGTCCAAGGGCGGGCCCTCGTCGAGCAGTTGGTCCGCCAGGCGATCGCCGACGGGCACATCGACTCCGGCCGCGACCCGGCGACCGAGACCAACCTGCTCCTCGCCCTCACCGGCTTCACCCCCCTGATCGAACTCGACGTGCTCGGGCCCCAAGACGCGCTCGCCGCGATCGACGTGCATCTGGACCGACTGTTCAGGAGTACGTGACCTGTCCCCGGACGCGGGGCAGGCGGGGACTGGATTCAGCTCCAGGCCGGCCCCTGGCCTGGTCGATGACGCCGATCGCGACGTGTATGGAAGATCGACCAGGTCGATCCCTGCCAAGGCCCGGCCGCTATCACTGCCGCAGAGCACGTCGACGCTGTCACGAGATTCGGATTCTCGTTCGTCAGGCTTCCGCTGTTCGAGCGACTCAAGATCTTCAGCGGTGGCTCGGGTGTCGCATTGAGCTGGGTCAACTTCGACCTTTCTTGGCCTCAGATCGGGCACGCGATCAGAGCGGCAGCGAAGATCCCAGGAATGCCCGAACTCGACGCCTTCGCGCAACTGCTTTCCCTGGCTCTCACGCACTACTCCATAATCCGGGTCGGTATGAGGAGACGTTCGCGATACGCCGACCTGCCCCGGCGCAGCGAGCGTGCAATACGGAACTGCCTGCGTGCCCGAATCGCCGCGCTGTGCCACCTCGCTGACCTCGAAGCGGCCGACGATCGAGTGCGCCGGGTGCCGAAAACGCTGTCTCTGTGCCTGGCCGGCTGGTTGCCCAGCGAGTTGGTCGCCCTGTCGAGCAGGCACGGTCAGCCTTCCGGTTGGGCCTGAATTCCCTGTCTGGCTTGGAGAGCTGCGGTCACGAACGGTATCGTTCCCATCGTCTGGAAGACGGCCGCCACGAGAAAGACCGTGGTGAGCGTGCTCGCTTCGACGAGCGGGCCGGTCGCGGCGAGGCCGAGTGCTCCGCACAGCACGGTGATGGCGAAGAAGGCGCCCATCGCCGGTGCCCACATGGGCTTGGGTGTCCGGCTCATCTGCACACCGCGCACCGGGCCTTCGAGCAGCCCGTTGAGGAAGCCGGCGACCGCCAGCACCGCGCACACCGTGATCGCCGGAAGTTCCGGGACGAACAGCCAGAAGACCGCTGTCTGCGGCACCTTCGTCAGCACGCTCCACCACAGCGGTTCCACCCGGTCCATCACCCGGAGCACCACGATGTTGCCGAGCACCGAGCCGATACCGAGGGAACAGGTCAGCATGCCGAGCAGAAACGCGGAGCCCTGGTACCGGAACAGCACCAGAACGGGCAGCGCCGCGATGATCATCTGCCACGAGACCTCGAACGCCGAGATCGCGAGCGTCCACCGTCGCAGGAGCCAGTCTCGCCACAGGGTGCGCATCCCGGCGGTCAGGACCGCCCAGCCCTGGACTTCTGGGCGTGGCGCGACCCGCGGAACCACCCGCCATACGATCAGTGCGGAAATGAGGTAGGTCCCGGCGTCGAACCACAGCACGCCCGGCGCGCCCAGCACGCCCACGAGTACCCCTCCGATCGGTGGTCCGAGCAGGCTGGCCAGTCGCAGCGTGCCCTGGAGTACCGAATTCGCCTTGGCGATCGCGACTTCGGAGTCGCCGACGGCGGTGGGCAGCACGACCTGCTGGGACGAGTGGTGCGGAATGTAGAAGGCACCGATGAGGAAAACCAGCACGAGCAGCAGCGGAAAAGGCAACTGCCCCAGTAAGTGCAGCAAAGGGATCGCCGAAACGAGTACCGCGCGTGCCAGATCGCACAGCAGCATCGTGCGCCACGGCCCTAGCCGGCCGGCCAGCGCACCGCCGGGAATGCCCAGCAACGCCATGGACGACAGGTTCGCCGCCAGTACCGCCCCCATTTTCGCCGGCGAGCCGGTGGTGGTCAGGACCAGCCATGGCAACGCCACCCAGGTCATGCGGGTACTGGTCTGGGAAATGGTTTCGGCACCGATGACGCCGAGCACCACCTTGGACTTGAGGCTGTGGGGCATCATCGCCGGACATCACCGATCGTTTCGTGGCTGTATTGCCGAAGCATCCCGCGCCGCCCCAGATTAGGGTGCGAAGGAGGACTTCGTGCAAGGTGGCCACCACTTCCGGATGATCGGCGGCGACGTCGCACTTCTGCGCCGGGTCGGTGGTCAGGTCGTACAATTCGATCGGGCTGTCCCAGGACGCGAACAGCAGCGCCCATTCGCCGGTTCGCACCGTTATGGGCTGCCATTCCGCGATATCCCGGTACACGTCGTCGAGCACGGCGAGAGCTTCCTTTCATGTACTCGCGCGGGCTGGGATCGAACAGGTCGAGAATCGTCGGTGCGAAGTCGTCAGCCTTGCCGGCAAGGTGCGCTACCTGGACCAGGACACCGCATACACGAAAGTTCCGCCCCCCAGTTCATCACCCTCCAACGGCGGCCCGCTGGCCGCGATTCCACCAACCTGACGAGCTACCTCCCTGACCTATGGCCAACGCCGTGTGCTGCTCGGGGCGGTCTGCCGGCGACCTTGAGAGCTGCCCGATCGGGCGTGCGAGAGTGCCCGATCGCCGCGTCGGGAAGCCCTCGTCCGTGCGGACCTGACCGGCGATGATCACGGCGAGTCCAGGGGAAGGCTGTCTATGAACGAGGCTCGATCGTCCGGCGTCGAGCAGGAGAGCTCGGTTCGGGACCAGCCGTCGCTGTCCTTGCCGAAAGCGGGTGGTGCGATTCGCGGGATGGGGGAGAAGTTCACCACGAACCCGGTCACGGGAACGGCCTCGCTGTCGGTGCCGATTTCCCTTACCGAGGCACGGGAGGGCGGTACGCCGAGGCTGACGCTTTCCTACGATTCGGGCGCAGGCAACGGGCCATTCGGGCTTGGGTGGTCGCTGGAAGCGCCGTCGATCTCGAGGCGGACCGACAAGGGCGTGCCGCGCTATCTGGACGATGACGTCTTCCAGCTCAGCGGTGCCGAGGATCTGGTACCCGCGATATTTCCCGCGCCGCACCGTGACGGCCGGTTCGACGTCGTCGCCTACCGGCCGCGGACCGAGGGGTTGTTCGCTCGGATCGAGCGGCTGCGGGACGACGTGACCGGTGAAATCCGTTGGTGTGTTGTTTCGAAGGACAACGTCAAGAGCGTCTTCGGCCGTGAGGAGTCTTCCCGCGTCAGTGATCCGGACGATCCTTCCCGGGTGTTCCGGTGGCTGGTGGATGAAACGGTCGACGACCGTGGCAACGTCATCGCCTACGAATACAAGGCCGATGGCGCGAACCGGTATCTGAAGCGGATCCGGTACGGCAACCGAGTGGCGGGCGGGGAATTCTGTTTCGAGGTCGTGTTCGACTACCACGACCACGACGAGGTGCCGACCTCCGACGACACCGTCGAATGGACGACCAGACCGGACCCGTTCTCGACTCGGCGTCCCGGTTTCGAAGTCCGCACCGAACGGCTCTGCCGCCGCGTCCTGATGTTCCACCGTATCCCCGAGCTCGGTGCCGGACCCGTGCTCGTCGCATCGACCGACTTCGGTTACGAACCCGACCCCGCCACCACCAAGTTGTCCTCGGTGACGCAGTTCGGCTACATCAAGGTGGGGGACGGCTACCAGAGCAAGCACCTCCCGCCGCTCGACTTCGGCTACAGCCCCCGGGCCGTCGCGGGGGAGATCCGGCCCATTCTTTCGGGCCCGGGCGGCGATCCGGTCCGGCTCGCCGGTGGCCACCGGTGGGCCGATCTCGACGGCGACGGTATCCCTGGTGTGCTCACCGAAGAGGGCGGAGCCTGGTACTACCGCGCGAATCGGGGTGACGGCGTGCTGGCCGAGCCGCGTGTGGTCGACCCGTTGCCCGCGGGGGCGAGCCTCGCCCGTAGACAGTTGCTGGACCTGGCCGGGGACGGCCGTCAATCGCTGACCGGCTTCGACGGCCCGGCACCGGGGTTCCATCGGCGCACGGACAACCGCGGCTGGACCGAGCTCACGACGTTCGAGCATCTGCCGGTGCTTTCGTGGGACGACCGCAACCTCCGCTTCGTCGATCTGACCGGTGACGGGCTTTCCGACGTGCTGCTGACCGGATCGGACGGGTTCACCTGGCATCCCTCCGAGGGACTCACCGGGTTCGGCGACAGTGTGGAGGTGCCGCGCGCGGCGACCGAGGAGCGCGGGCCAAGGCTTGTGTTCGCCGACGCGGAGCAGAGTGTCTACCTCGCCGATATGACCGGTGACGGGCTCACCGACCTGGTGCGGGTCCGCAACGGTTCGGTGGCGTACTGGCCGAACCTCGGCCACGGCCGGTTCGGTACCAGGATCTCGATGGGCGGCGCGCCCGTGTTCGATCATCCGGACCGCTTCGATCAGCGCCGGGTCCGGCTGTCCGATGTGGACGGAAGCGGGCCCGCGGACCTGATCTACCTCGGGCCTGCCGAGGTTCGGATGTGGTTCAACCAGGCGGGGAACTCCTTCAGCGCGCCGGAAACGGCAGGCGTCGGGTTCGGGCTGGACGTCGCCGCGACGACCGTGGTGTCGGATGTGCTCGGCAAGGGGACGGCATGCCTGCTCGTCGCCGAGCCCCGCCCCGACGGCGAGGCGGGTGTCCGCTGTCTCGACCTCATGGCAGCGGGCAAGCCGAACCTGCTGGTCTCGGCCGACAATGGTATGGGCCTGCGGACCACTACGCGTTACACGTCGTCGACCCGGTTCTCGCTGGCTGACGAGGCCGCGGGCGAACCGTGGCTGACGCGGCTGCCGTTCCCGGTGTATCTGGTGTCCGAAGTAGAGGTTCACGACACTGTCGCGGACACCAAGCTCGTCACGTCCTATCGGTACCGCCATGGTTTCTACGACGGCGTGGAACGTGAGTTCCGGGGGTTCGGTTACGTCGAGCAACGGGACGCGCTGACTTTCACCGGACCGGACGGCGACCTGCGGCAGCCGCCGGTGCTGACCAAGCGGTGGCAGCACACCGGGTGGTATACGGAGGTGTTCTCACGGCAGTTCGCCACCGAGTATTGGCCGGGCGCGGCAGCGCTGACCGTTCCTGACACCTCGATGCCGCCGGGACTGACGACCGACGAAGAACGGGAAGCGGTGCGCGCGCTGCGCGGGCGTGTCCTGCGCGAGGAGATCTACGCCGAAGAAGTGCCGGGGAAGCCTGGAGATCCGTACCTGGTGACCGAAACCGGCTACGGGCTTCGTCTGCTGCAGGCGCGGGGCGGCAACGCGAACGCCGTGGTGCTCGTCGTGCCTGGTGAGACACTGACCATCCACACAGAACGGCAGCCCGTGGACGCGCGGGTCACGCAGACGCTGACACTGGACACCGACGAGTGGGGGAACGTTCTTTCCATCGCGCGGATCGCCTATCCGCGACGACGGCCCGCCGACCCGGCGCAAGCTCTGTCGCACGTCACGGTCACCGAGTACGAGGTCCGCAATGACACGGGCGCCGCTTGGCGGATCGGGACACCGGTCCAGACCCGGGAGTACGAGGTCGGCGGGCTCATCCGCGAGCGCTTCAGCGTGGCGGACTTCGCCGGTGACTTCGAGGAAATTCCGTACCACAAAGCGCTTTCCGGAACCAGCAGGCAACGGAGGCTGATCGCGAGGCAGCGGCGGACCTACTACGCGGACGACGCGAGCGCTGAGCTGCCGCACGGCGAGGTGGGAAGCAAGGCGTTGCCGTACGCGACCTACGACCAGGCGTTCGCACCAGGCCAGATCGGAGAACTGTTCGGCGAACGGGTCACGGGCACGATGCTCGCCGGCGCGGGTTATCTCCAGCGCGACGGGCTGTGGTGGCGCCCCTCGGGACGGCAGGTGTTCGACCCCGCCCAATTCTGCGTGCCGACGGCGTACCTCGATCCGATGGGCGCGCGCTGGCAGATCGGGTACGACCGGCACTTCCTGCGCCAGAACCGGATCGGCGACCCGGCCGGCAACGTCTCGCAGGCCTCGCTGAACTACCGGCTGGTCCGTCCATGGCTGCTGACCGACGCGAACGGCAACCGCACCGGCGCCCGGTTCGACGCGCTCGGCCTGGTGATCGCGACCGCGCTCATGGGCAAGGGCGAAGGTGACCGGCTGGACATGTCCACTGTGGAGTATTCGCCGGCGGAGGACGACCCCACCACGAAGCTGGAGTACGACCTCACCGAGCTGCCGGTCCGGTTCCACCAGTCGGTGCGTGAACGGCACGCTGTCGCGGACGCCCGCCGCCAGGTCTCGGTGACCTACGTCGACGGCACGGGCCGGGTGGTGCTGACCAAGGTGCAGGCCGAACCAGCGGCCGGGGAGACCACGCCGCGCTGGGCCGGAACGGGCCGGACCATCTATGACAACAAGGGCAACCCGGTGAAGCAGTACGAGCCGTACTTCAGCACCGACAGCGGTTTCGACACCGATCCGGAGCTGGTGCATCGCGGGGTGACCCCGATCATGGGCTACGACCCGCTCGGCAGGCTGGTGCGTACCGACTTCCCTGACGGCACACTGGCCAAGGTCGTGTTCGGGCCATGGGAGCAGGAACACTGGGATCGCAACGACACCGTTCGCGAAAGCGAGTGGTACGCCAAGCGGAGCATGATGCCGCCGGGCAGCGCGGAACTGCGCTCGGCCGAAGCCGCGTCGGCACACGCGGGCACCCCGGGCCGGAGCCTGCTGGACACGCTCGGCCGCGTCTGCGTGGCGATCGCGGACAACGGGGCCGTGAAGCTCAAGACGACTTTCGAACGCGACGTGCAGGGCAACGAGCTCGCCGTGGTCGACGCGCGGGGGATCCGGGTACGGGAGCAGCGGTTCACCATGCTCGGTCAGGCCGCGCACGTGCTCAGCGTTGACACGGGCGAGCGGTTTTCGTTCGTCGACGCGGTGGGAAAGCCGTGTCACGGCTGGGATGCCAGGAACACCGCAGTGAGATGGCGCTACGACGCCCTCCATCGGCCGACTCACGCCTACGCCACGTCCAACGGTGGGCCGGAGCGGCTGCGCACTCGTTACTACTACGGCGAGGCCGTCGACGGAGGTACGCAGCACAACCTCCGGACCAAGCCCTACGCGGTGTTCGACGGTGCGGGGCTGGTTCGCACCCCCGAGTCCGATTTCAAGGGAAATCCGATGGTGAGCGAGCGGCGGCTGGCCGCCGACGCACTGTCCGAACCGGACTGGACGTTGCTGGCGGACGTCGAAGACCCGGAAGCCGCCATCTCCGCGGCCGCCGGGCTTCTGGAACCGGCGCTGTATCGGACGACCACGGAGTATGACGCGCTGAACAGACCCACGCTGGTGACGAGCCCGGACGGCAGCCAGACCAGACCCGCCTACAACGAGGCGGGTCTGCTGGACAAGATGGACGCCCGGATCAGGGGTGCCGGGACGTGGACGCCGTTCATCGAGAACGTCGACCACAACGCGCGCGGTCAGCGCACTTTGATCGAGTACGGCTGTGGCGCCCGCACCAGCCACAGCTACGAGGAGGACACCTTCCGGCTGTCCAAAACGGACAGCCAGGCGGCGGACGGTTCGCCGCTGCGGTCGGTGGTGCATACCTACGACCCGGTCGGCAACCTGATCGTGGCCGACGATCCCGTACAAGACACGGTGTTCTTCGCGAACTCCATGGTCGGCCCCGAGCGGACCTACACCTACGATCCGGTGTACCGGCTGGTCGAGGCGGGCGGGCGTGAACATATCGGGCAGGTTCAGCCCACACCCGCCGAGCCCGGTTTCGCCCAGATCCCGCATGCCAACGACAGCACAGCCATGCGACGCTACACCGAGAAGTACACCTATGACGCCGCCGGGAACATCATCGAGGTCGCGCACGCCGCGCCCGGTGGTGGCTGGACGCGGCGGCATGACGTGTACCATGCGGGCAACCGGCTTTCGGCGAGCAGCATCCCCGGTGATGGGCCGGGTGACTTCTCGGCGCGCTATACCCATGACGCCAACGGGAACATGACGTCCATGCCGCAGCTGGCGTCGATGGACTGGGACGCGGAAAACCGCCTCGTGCACGCGAATCTCGGTGGTGGCGGCGATGCGTATTACCAGTACGACTCGACCGGACGGCGAGTTCGCGCCACAGTACGCGCCGGTGGCACCACCGATATCCGGGTTTACCTCGGCCAGCTCGAACTCGCGGTGCGGGAGGTCGCCGGTTCGGTCCGGCTGAAGCGCGAGACGCTGCACGTGCTCGACGGCGACCAGCGGGTCGCGCTGGTCGAAACGACCACTGTGGACGATGGACGCACCGTGCCGTCGCCGGTTCCGGTGCGGCGGTACCAGCTTTCGGACCGGCTGGGCAGCGCGATCGTCGAGCTGAGTGACACCTCGGACGTACTGTCCTATGAGGAGTTCCACCCCTACGGCACGAGTTCGTATCGGTCGGCGACGGGTTACGCACAGGTGAGCCTGAAACGGTATCGGTTCACCGGCAAGGAACGCGATGCCGAGACCGGGTTGTACTACCACGGCGCTCGGTACTACGCACCATGGCTCGGGAGATGGGTGAGTCCCGACCCGGCCGGCTTCGTCGACGGCCCCGACATCTACGCCTATGCCCGCGGGAACCCGGTCACGTACACCGACCCGACCGGCCTGGGTGCGGCGGAGGACAGACAGGAGATCGTCGCCGCGGCGCAGGCACTCCTGGACGCCCGGCGGGATCAACTCGTCACCTTCACCGACGACACACCGGCGAGCAAGACCAAACCCGCCAAGGACGGCGCCATCGCGCAGCAGCTGAACTCGGTCGTCAACGCACCGAAGGACGGACCGCTGCCCGAGGTCATGTCGCTCGGGATCGCCAGGATCGTCCAGCGCATGGTCGACAAGGCACGCCAGCGCCGCGCGGACGGAGCCACCGGCGTCGACTTCAGCATCGTCAGCCTGAGCAGGCCCACCGACAAGGGCGCTTCGCCGCACAAACAGGCAAGGGCACTCGACATCGGCAAGTATGCGGGCAAGAACCTCGAGCTGACCAAGCCCGCGGAGCAGGTCGACGCGGTGATCCAGTTCTACGCGGACATGATCGGGGACGAGAAACGCGGGGAGAAGCCGGTCGGCTCGCCCTTCGCGCTGGGTCTGCCGCGCAATCCGCGACAGACCGGTGAGGGCGCGTTCAGCGATGCGACGGCGAAGCAGACGCGGCTGATGTACGGCTGGGAGCCGATCATTCCGGAAAAGCACCAGTCCATCGTGAAGAACGAGGACGGCAAGGGCACGCACGTGGTGACCGAGGTCCGCGACATGAAACCGGTGCTGAAGGACAAGTACAACGTCGAGGACATGTTCTTCCATCGCGACGAGCTGCCGAACCGCGGCGTGGACATCTCCCGCCTCCGCCCGGAGTCGAAGGATCGCTTCCTCGAACTGAAGAAGCTGGACAAGACGAAGATCCTGCAGTTCCTGATGCCGGACGGCGTCTACCACTTCCACGTCCAGACGCCGCTGACCGCCGCCCCGCCGGGCGTCAGCTGAAGCGGTGTCCGAGCGGCGTGGCACGCTAGGAAAGGCCCGTTCTCCATCCATGCCCCCGCCGCCGCCCTCAACGGAGGCGCTTCGCGCCCAGCCTTGATCCGGAAACTCGCAAGGAACGGGCCTTTCCTGGCATCGGTCGTGTGCGGATCAGGGGGTGAAGACCTCGGTCGGTGAAGCGGCCAGTTGAGCGGCGGTCAGTCCGCCCGCGACGAGTACCCTGCCGTCGTCGAGCAAGAGCGCGGCATGTCCGTACCGACCCTCCGACAGTCCGCCGACGCCGGCCCAGGTGCGTGCCGCCGGGTCGTAGACGATCGTGCCGGCGTAGCCCCCGGAGAGGCTGCCCTCGTCGGTACCGCCGACGATGAGGACCCCGCCGTCCCGCAACAGGACGGCGCGATGCCGGTCGAGGCCCCACGGCATCGGCTCCGCCGGGCGCCAGATGCCGGTTGCGGCGTCGTACAGTTCTGTGCTCGCCAGGCTGTGCCAATCCAAGACCGGGCCGGGGCCGAACCCACGGCTGAAGCCACCGGTGACCAGCACACTCCCGTCGGCCAGCCCGGTCGCCTGATGCTGGCCTCGCGGGGTCGCCATGGATCCGGTCGGTTCCCAGCTTCCCGTGGCGGGCGTGTAGATCTCGCAGTAGGAGAGCGACGTGCCTTGCCATGGCCCGGTGCTGTGCCAGCCGCCGGCGACCAGCACCCGTCCGTCGGGCAGGAGTACCGCCTGGCTTTCGGCCCGCGCGTCGTGCATCGAGCCCGTCACCGACCAGGTGTCCGTCTCGGGGTCGTACAGCTCGGCCGAGGCCAGCGTGTGGTTCGACTTCGCGTCACGCGCGTTCAGGCCACCGGCGACCAGCACCTTGCCGTTCGGCAACAAGGTCGCCGTATGACCGAACCGGGGTTCCGACATCGACCTCGCCGGCCCCCACTTCCCACTGTCGACGTCGTAGATCTCCACGGAACCGACGGCCGGTGGTGGGAATCGGAATGGCCCCTCGATGCCGCCGGTGGCGAGCACGTTCTTGTTCGGCAGCACGGTCATCGTATGCAAGCGGCGTGTGGTGGCGAGTGAACCGGTGGGCTTCCAGACCGGCGAAGCGGGATCGAACAACGCGGCGGCCGCGATCGCTTCGAAGGTGACCGCGTCGGTGCCGCCCGCGAGCAGCACTCGGCCATCGTCCAGCCGCACCATGGCGTTTTCGAGGTCGAAGGCGGCGTTTTCCGGAGGGAGTTCGCCGGCTCTCGTCCAGCCGCCCGTACTCGTCGTCATCGGTCGCCCTCGGTGTAGATCTCACTGGTGGCGACCAAGTCGCGCTGATCGGTGTCGATGCCGCCGGCGACAAGCACCCGGCTGTCGCCGAGCCCGACCGCCAGATGCGCCCATCGGCCGTCGGCGAGACTCGGTCCTGGCGCCCAGGTGCGCTCGTACGGGTCGTAGAGCGCGGTGCTGGGAAAGCCCGCGCCGAGGCTCGGCGCGGCCCCGCCACCGATCACGAGCACCTTCCCCGATTTCAGCGCCACCGCCTGATGCCAGACCCTGGCGCAGGACAAGTTCTCCTCCATCGACCACTCCCCGATCGCGGGGTCGTAGCGCTGCGCGGTCCAGTCGCCGCTCTTTTTGAACACCCAGTCGCCGACCATGCCGGACCAGCCGCCGCCGGTGACCAGGACGGTCCCGTCGGCGAGCACGGTCGCGGTGTGGTTCCAGCGTGGCCCGGCCAGGCTGCCGGTCGGGGTCCACTTGCCGGTCGACGGATCGTAAAGCTCGCAGAAACCCAGTCCGGTGTAGACACCGCTGCCGATTTCGGCCGTGCCACCGATGACGAGCACTCTTCCGTCGTGCAGCGCCACGGCCTGATGTCCGGCACGCGGATCGGTCATCGGCTCGATCGAGGTCCACGATCCGTCGCCGGGGTGGTACAGCTCGGCCGACGCCGTCGCCGTGCCGTTGCGCGGCGAGCGTTCGGTCTGCCCACCCGCGACGAGCACCTGCCCGTCCTCGAGCAACGTCGCCGAGTGATTCCACCTGGCGAACTTCAGCGAACCGGTCGTGCTCCAGTTCCCGGTGTCCGGGTCGAACCGTTCTGCCGTGGCCAGCCCGGGCGCCGGGAATCGCGGCGGGCCGGTCGAACCACCCGCGACCAGCACCGTGCCGTCGCCGAGCACGGTGGTGCTGTGGATGGAACGACTGGTCGGCGGCTGCGCGGTCGCCGTCCAGTTCCCGGTTTCGGGATCGAAGATCTGGCAGGCCTGTACCGAAGCCCAGTTCGAATCCGCGCCGCCGGTGACGAGCACCCGCCCGTCGGCCAGCAGCACACCGCCATCGAACGCGCCCTGCCATTGCGCGGGCACCGGGAGCGGGCCCGCCGTCGTCCAGCTGCCGGCGCTCACAGAGTGAAGACTTCCGCCGTCGCGGTGAGCAGGTCCTCGCCGATCGTCGGCGCGGCCGCGCCGGAGCGCACGATCCCGCCCGCCACCAAGGCCTTGTCACCGGGTAGCGCCACCGCCGCGCCCGCCCACCGGCCGACGGTCAGCCCGTCGGCCTCGACCCAGGTCTTGGGGCCCGGGTCGTAGAGCGCGACGCTGGTGTAGCCGATGTCGAAGGTGCCGTCGTCGGTGCCGCCGATGACGAGTACCTTTCCCGTGGACAGGCGGACCGCGCGGTGGTGGCTGATTCCCCAGCCAAGGTCCGTGTCCGCCGCCCACGTGCCGGTGTCCGGGTTGTAGCGCTCACAGGACCATTGACTGTACGGGTAGACCTGCCATTCGTTCATCACGTCCGGGATGTCGCCACCGGTGACCAGCACGGTGCCATCGGACAGCTCGGTCGCCTGATGCCCCTTGCGCGGAGAGGCCAGGCTGCCGGTCGGCGTCCACTTGCGGGTGACCGGGTCGAACAGCTCGCAATAGGCGAGCGGCGCGTACTGGCTCTGCCCGGCGGTGACGATGCCACCGACCATGAGCACCTTGTCACCCTTGATCCGCAGCGCGGGATGGCCGAACCTGGTGTCGGTCATCGGGTCGATCACGGTCCACTGGTCGGTCGCGGGATCGTAGATCTCGGCCGAGCGCAGCGCCCGGTGCGACCGCGGCGACCGGACGGCGCAGCCACCCGCCACCAGCACTTTGCCATCCGGCAGCAAGGTGGCCGAGTGGGAGTACCGCGGCTCGTGCATCGAGGCGACCGGCGACCACTTGCCAGGACCGGGGTCGTAGATCTCCGCCGACCCGATTCCCGTGGCGGGTGAGGAGACGGGGCCGGTGATGCCGCCGGTGACGAGTACCTTGCCGCTCTTGAGCTTGGTCACGGAGTGCAGGCGCCTCGACGTCCACAATGGACCCGTGGCGGTCCAGGTGCCGGAGCCGATTTCGTAGCGCGCGCAGTCGCCGAGCGCGGTCCGCCTGCCGTCCTCGCCGCCGGCGAACAGCACATGCTGCTTGCCGTCGAGCACATCCAGCAGCACGGCGGCGGCATCCGGCTGGCCCCAATACGCGGCCGCCGGCAGGTTCCCGGTGGTGGGGACCCACGTTCCCGGCGCGGCGGCAGGCGCGGAAATCGACGCGCTGGTCGCCACGGCTCGACGCGGCGCCCCGGGTGTCCCCAAAGGGTGTCTCATCTCAGTGTCGTTCCTTCGGAGTCAGGGTGAATGGGCAGATCAGCAGTACGTCGAGGACGGCGTCCGGGTTGAGCCGCCCGTCAGGCGTGAGCAGCGCGGGGGCGAGGTCCGTTATCGGCGCGCTGAGGACCCAGTTCTTGCCCGTGTCGGTGATCTCCACGGGGTCGGTGGAGTACCTGGCGTGCGGCATCCCGGCCAGCGTCGGATCCGCCTTGAGGTCGGCGGTGGGCGCCCCCTGCGGTGTCGTCAGCGTGGTGTGCAGTACGCCATCCGGGTAGGCCTCGACGTAGCTCTCCCAGCTGCCGGGCTGGAGGTCGTGCGACAGGACCAGCACCACCTCGGGCTTGGACACGTCGAACCGGTGGTCGCGGAACAAGTGCGGGAAACGGGCCTTCGACAACGTGAAGGTCGCGGTCGCGACACCACCCTTGGGCGTGCCGATGAACCGGTTCCACTGGTCGGCGAATTCCCGCCGCGCGCTGAACACCCGCGACTGCCCCTTGCCGCCACCACCGTGCACCCACGTGTTGAGCGCGTCCCGCAGTTCGCCGACGGCCGCGTCCGCCAGCGGCTTGCCACCTTCGCGGGCGGTGTACCGCATGGTCAGCACCACGTCGCTGATGGACTCGTAGTCGAACTGCCGGAACCCGGTGGGCAGCGACAGCCGCCACTGGCTGACCGCGCCCGCGCCCTCGAACGGCAGGAACCGTTCGTCGCGCAGGTTCGGGTCGAACAGTCCGGTGTCGTCCTGGCCGGTACTCGTGACGATCGACTCGATCGGCCCGGTGTAGTCGCGGAACCTGGTGTCGTGCGGTACTCGCGCGTACTTGCCGTCGGACAACCGGGGATCCACCCGAACGCTGCTGCCGCTCAACGTCGCGGTCATGTTCACCCCGGTGTACGGG
The DNA here is from genome assembly GCF_044461365.1 of Amycolatopsis sp. NPDC049868. Taxonomy (NCBI): domain Bacteria; kingdom Bacillati; phylum Actinomycetota; class Actinomycetes; order Pseudonocardiales; family Pseudonocardiaceae; genus Amycolatopsis; species Amycolatopsis sp. NPDC049868. The sequence continues at coordinate 100,659 of NZ_JBITKV010000011.1, forward strand.
CCTGCCACGCACGGCACGGTGATGCTCACGCTCTTGATCCGCCGGAAGTAGTGGCCCGGAGTGTCCAGGTCGAACAACGCCTCCGGCAAGGACACGTAGCACGAGCCGGTCTCCTTCAATGTGGCCAGCGCCCTCGGGTCCAGCTGGGCCAGCGAAATCCGCTTGGCGAGTTCGAATTCGCGGGCGTTCGCGTCGAGGAAGGCGGCGTCCATCCGGTTGAGATCGGCGGCCAGCCGCTCGCCGGATAGCAGTCCTTTGTGGAGGGTGTCCCAATAGCCGAAGGTGATGAACCGGGATTCCTCGATGCCGAGCTCGTGCCGGTAGGCCCGTTCGGCGCGCTTGGCCACGTCATAGGCGAGCTGGTAGGCGTGGAAGAAGCTGGTGGCCAGCCTGCCCGCCATCCAGTCGTAGAGCTCCTGGTTGGTGTACTTGCGATAGAGGAATCGGTCGGCTTCCTTCGCGGTGGTGATCGTCAGGTCGTGGTTGGCCAGCTCGGCCTCGGCGATCTGCTTGCGCACACCGGCCGCGGCGATCTGCCGTCTGGCCTGCCGGATCTCGATCCGGGACTGGTCACGCTGGAAGTCCCACTCGTCCTGGCGGCGCCGGTAACCACCGATGGTGGCCGCCAGCGAGCCCGCGCCGTTGGCGATCGTGGCGATCTCACCGAGCGAACCGGCCAGGTTCTGCAGCGAGTTCGACAGATTGCTGCCGCCGTAGCTGGCGCCGACCGTGGTCGGGAAACCGATCTTCACCTCGGGGATGTTCGAGGTGACGCTGCCCGCCAGGCGGATACCGGCGGCGACGCCCTGCAGGACAAGCGCACCACCGGAGAGCACGGTATGGGCGATCTCCCAGGCGTTCATGAACCGGCGACTGCTGTAGTAGCCCAGCTTGTGCTCCGAGAGCGCCAGCGTGCTGTTGGCGGCGTCGATCGCTTCCTGTGCCTCGGCGACCTGCAGCCGTCGCACCGACCTCGCCGCGGCCAGCGTCGTGATCTCATGGCTGGACCGCAAGCGCGCCAACGCTTCGGCGTCCCGCTTCTCCAGTGCGGTGAGCAGTGCCGCGCCGAACTCCTTGACCTCGTTCGCCAGTTCTTTCGCCTTGGTCAGCATCGGTGCGAACCGGTAGTGCGGCACCGGCGCGCTGATGTCGTCGAGCACCGTGGCCAGATCCAGCCCGGACGCGCCGGCGCTGACCAGCACACTCGGGTCGATTTCGGCACCGAACGCGCTCAGCTGCGCCGCCACGCCGTCGACGGTCAGCCCGGCGCGGATCTTGCCGAGCCGGTCGTCCACGATGTCCCAGTAGGACAGTAGTTTCTCGTTACGGGGAACCCGGAAGTAGTTCAGCCACGCCATTCCGGCGCCGACCGTGATCGACGCCGACACGTCGCCGTGCGGCAGCGGCTCGCCTGCAGGAACGAGGTGTTCGGCGGCGACGACGGCGGCCGTGACCGATGTGCCGGTCAGGCCGCGGAAGCTCTGCGGCGTCGTCGACGTGGGATCGAAGATCTCCTCGGGGCGGCGGCCGAGCAACTCCGCGGCCAGGATGTAGAGCTGTGCCGCCTTGTTGACGGATTCGCCGGTGCCCGTCCGGAACAGCTGGTCGCCCCAGGCGATGAGATTGTCGAGGTACTTCATCACCACTGCCTTCTGGTAGGCGGTGGTGCGCAGCCTGGCGACGGCGTCCGGCTGGAACGGGTTGTTCAGCCAGGCCTGGACCTTGGCGGCCTCGTCGCGGTCGCCGGCGGCCAGCCGCTTGAGGATCTCCTCGATCCGCTGCTGGTAGTAGCTGCCGGGCCGGGCCGGGTCGGCCGGTGTCAGCTGGAACGGCTTGGTGCGCCAGAACCGTTGCGGGGCGGGCAGACCCGAACGGTCGGTGGGGTCGAAGATCCGGTGGAACCACTTCTGGGCGTCGGCGAACTTCTGGTTCGTCGTGAGCCGTTCGGCCAGCATCAAGGGTGCGTGGAAGAACAGCTCCCAGTTGTATTGGGAGTACCCTCCGGCCGCGCTGAAGTCGATGTCCTCGTCCGGCAGCACCTTGAACCGGGCGGGCTGGGTGATGTTGTACTGGGCGGGTTGTTCGATGAGGTACTTCCCGGACGCCCGATTGGAGATTCCCTGGACGTCACGCGAGTACAGGGCGTCGACGGTGAGTGCTGTACGAAGGGTGCTGAGCAGATATTCCGTGTGTGCGTGGTAGGTGTTGTGCACCCGCACGGTGTCGGCGATCGTCGAAGGGTGGCGCGGAATGATTTCGATGGCGTAGCTTCGGATTCCGTCCGAATAGAGCATGAAGAAATTGAGAATATCGGTACTGGGGTCGAATGGGTACAGTACCCGGCCGGGTCGGCTGGGTATGTTGCTGAAGATCTCGATGGTCCGGGGATTGGGCGACCAGTGTTCGAGCAAGGCCAGCTTGTTGTCCCACAAGGAGAATTCGTTGTTGACCGACTCGGACCACAGTGGTCCGTACACGAATTCCTCGTACTGGCCTATATCGGCCCTGGCCGTGAGCTGACTGACAACGATCCTGCCGGTCGGGCTGAAGGTGAACTTTCCGTTGACGGCGCAGTCGGCTCCGTCCAGGTCGGTCCTGCTGTCGTTGTAGACGACCTTGACCACGAGCTCGTCCCCGGCATCGGGGCTTACGTGAAAGAAGTAGTTGCCCGTCGAGTGCTGGTCGAAGTAGTTCAGCTTGTCGTGGAACTTCCTGGTGGAGATGGAGCCCTCGGTGATCTTCTTGGCTTCCCAGCCTTCAGCGGTGAGCTTGCTCCAGTTGAGATGGATGTTCCAGTACGGTGCCGGTGCGGGCAGCTTGTGGTCGGGAGAGCCGTCTGGGAGATGCTGGATGTCACCCGGCGTGCCGGCGGCCGGAGTGAAGGTGGGCCAGAACAGGAAGAGCTGGTCCTTCCAGACCACGGGCACCAGTGTCTCGCTGCCGATGTCGAGATCGATCTTCTTCCACGGCGTCCAGTACGTCTTGGCGACCCACTGGCGCATGTAGTAGGTGCGCGGGGTGGACTCGGTCCGGGCGAAGATGTAGATCGTGTTGGCGCTCTTGTGGAAGAAGGTGCCGCACGGGTGCAGCCTGGCGATCGTGTTCAGCTTCTCCACGTAGTGATGGGAGGCGGCCAGCACACTGTCGTCGGTGATCTCCTTCTGCATGACCTCGGTTTCGAAGTCGGCGAAGAGCGGGCTCTTGTCCGGACGCAGGTCGGGCTCGAAGTAGTTCTCCGGGTAGAGGAACACTTTCTGGTTGGCCATCCACAGCTGGTATTGCTGCATCCATTCCCACTCCTTCCACATCGCGTTGCCCGCGGTGATGACCGGCGGCTCAAGGTTGAGCAGGCAGCGCTGGATGAAGAGCTGGACGCTGTAGATGGCTTGGGCGAGACGGGTGGTCTGCTGGGTGGCACCCATTTCGACGTCGAGCAGGAAGTAGTCGTGCAGCCCGTTCGTGTCGTGCCAGTGAGGTGTGCGGGCAGTATCGTCGGCACGCAGCGGGTTGGCGAGCAGATAGGAGACCAGCGCGCCACGCTGACGCTGGCGGATCGCGTCCTGCATGGGCGCGGCGGCGACGGACCAGTCCTCGGGCGTGTGCTTGGCTTTGACCGTTTGCCAAGCGGCTTGGGCAGCGTCGGCGGTGAGCCTGGCCGTCAGCCACGGCACGACCCGGTCGGCGGTCACCCCGAGCTTGCCGGCCGTCTTCACAGCCGTGGCCAAGGCACGTAGGGCGGCTACGTCGGCGAACTGGGCAGGCTGGGCGAGTCCCCGCAGGGCGGCGAGCTTGGTGAGGTCGCTTACCTGCCAGCCGGTGCCCACCGCGAGCGTGGCGACGGTCCGCGTGATGGTCGCCCCGGGTGCCAAAGCCGCGCCGAATGTGGTGTCGAGCGTGGTCGCGCCGCCGGGGATGGTGTCGCGCAGCCGCACGAGCTCGAGCAGCCGCACGAAGGGGGTGAACAGCGCGGATGCTCCGGTGACCGGTGTGTGGGGGAGTGTGTCGAGGTCGAGCCAGCCGCCATCCTTGGCGCGGCCGAACAGGAACGGGATCTCGGCCGCGGTCACGCGCAGTTTGCGCAGGACGTGCGCGATCCGGTGGATGAACGCCAATGAGGTGAACAGCTGCCCGAAGGTGCCACGGTTGACCGGAACCGCCGGGTCACTGCCGACGAAGCCGGCGGCGAGGAAGTCCTGCAGCACCGGGGAGGTCGAGGCGGCGTGTACCCACCTGCCGAGTACCTCCTCGGCAGTGGCCGGGTCGAGTCCGGTCGCCTGGCCGACCTGCTGCTTGATCGTGGTCGCGCTGAGTGCGTTGCGCAGCAACGGGTTGACCGTCGCCAGCACCCGCCCGAACCGGTCGGCCGGGGTAACAGTGCCCGAATCGAAGAAGGCGTCCGCGTCGGCCGAGGTCAGGAAGAGGTTGTCGCCCGTGATCGGCTCTTCCTGGTTGGTCATGAGCTTGTCGACCGCGGCGGACACCGGGGAGTCCTTGCCCGCGGCCGCCTTGATCGCGTCGGCGTCGGCCTTGGACAGGTAGCCGCGCGACTTGAGCATCCGGTCTCCGGCGTCGAAGTAGACCTTGCCCTGCACCGATTTCGGTATCGGGAAGTCCGGCGGAAGCTGGCTCAGCGGCGCGGAGTACACCGGGAGGTGGAGAGCCTTCATCCGGGTCTTGACGAAAAGGCGTGGTGCGTCGTGCAGCTGCCGCACCGCGGCCTGGTACGCGGGTTCGTCGAGTAAACCCCGCAGCAGCGTGAGCTGGGCGGCGGTCATGGCGCCGGTGAAGATCAGCTGTCCTTCGCCCGCGTTGTAGCGGACCGGGACGCTGGTGGGGAACACGACGGTTTCCGGCAGGGTGGCCAGTTCGGCGGTGTAGGTCGCGGTACCCAGCAGGGTGGTGACCACGTCCTGGGCCAGCTGGGTGTCCCAGCCGAACAAGGTGAGGTTCTTGCGGGTCAGCTCGCCTTTCTCGTCGACCGTCGGTGCGGTCTGCTGGTAGACGCTCCGCAGCGCGGTGCGCAGCACGGTGAGGGTGGTGGCGAGCGCGCTGTCGTCCGGCACGACGGCACCGTCAGTGGACTGCACGTCGGTGAGCACCGAGTCGGTCTCCTCGACCGCGAAGCCCGCGCTCTGGATCGCGTCCACCGCATCCACAAAGGCTTCGGTGATCGAGACCTGGGCTTCGACGGACAACGCGAGAGGGGCGGCGGCGGACTGGACGGGCGGCCGGATGAGTGCACCGGCGGACAGTTCGTGGTCGGTCCCGGCGGCGAAGGAGGGCAGGGGTGCACCGACCTCCGGCCGCATGGGGGCCCCACCGGCGAGTTCGGTCTCCGTCGTCTCTGAAGCGAATGCGGGTGCCAGTGAAGGAAATGGGCCGCCACGGCCGGAAAGCTCGATCAACCGCAGCAGGTCCTGAATGGACAGTGACAGCGCACCTGCCAGTGTCACGGTGCGCACCAGCGTCGACAGGTTGGCGAGGTTGAGCACGAGGTCCGGGGTCACCGATCGCGGACCGGTGGTCAGCTCCGCCAGGTCCTGGTCACTGACCTGCAGTACGGCGGACAGTGCCGCGGTGACCGCCGGGGTGTTCAGGCTGCCGGTGACCGCCAGTTCGCCGCGGTCCGGTCGCAGGGCGAAGGGATTGGGGGCGGCGACCACTGCGGGATCGAGGAACAGCCGGTCGTACAACGGCGGTTGCTCGTCGGTGCGGTAGAGGTGGGTCTCCACCGGGTGGTAGAACGCGAGCACCCGGTCGATCGTCAGATCGAGCCTGCTCGCCAGCGCGCGGATGGCGGTGATGGACCGCAGTGCGGCGCGGTCCAGTCTGCCACCGCTGCCGGTGATGGCCCGGTCCAGTTCGGTCGCCGACCAGCCGAGCGCGCGCTGCAGGCGGGCGAACCGGTGCAGCCGGTCGAGCGCGGCGACGTCCAGGCCCGACAAGGTCATTTTCGTCGTGTCGTGCGGGACGTCCGGGTTCGTGGTGATGGACAGCGTGCCGCCGGGGTTGACGAACCGCGTGTCCAGCAGCCTGGTCAACTCGGTGTAGCGCAGCGAACCGGCGTCGAGCAGCGTGCGTACGTTGCGGAGGTCGCCTACCAAATCGGTGGAGGCTTGCATTCCGTAGTAGTCGGACAGCGACCGGGGTGGGGTGAGCGGCTCGCCCGCGATGATCCGCGCGGCGACGGAGTTCAGTCCAAGGCGCTCGTCGTCCAGTAGATCCGGTGAGTCGGCCGCGACGCCGAAGGTTTCCAGCAGCGAAACGCGCGAAACGCCGAGGTTGCCGAGGTATGAGCCGGTCTGCTCACGCCACAGGTCGAACGGCAGATCCCAGGGGTAGACCGCGGCGCGCAGCTTCTCGTACGCGCCGGGGTTGACGTGCTGCGGCTGGATCCGCAGCGTCGCCGGATCACCACTACTCTGCCGGTCCTTCGGGTGGACGGCGGTGGCGGGGGCGACCGCCGACTCCAGCAGTTCGTTGACAAGGTCGACGTACGGCAGGCTCAGGTCGGTGTTGTCGTCGCTGAGCTGGATGTCCCGAAGGTCGTCGCGGCGCGCGTACAGCGCGTTCGCGACGACGCCCTCGTTCTCGCCGGTTCCCGCTCCGAGCCGCCGCAGGAAGTACAGGAGATCGACCAGGTAGGCGGGCTGGCCGTACATCGAGCGCGAGGCGGCGAACGTGCCGTAGTCGGCCGAGCCGAAGAGTTCCTCCCAGTCGGGAATCGGCAATGGGGCGGTCGCGTCGGCCGCCGCCATACCGGGCAGCCACGGCACGTCGAACTGGCCGGCGGTGCGGTAGTCGGTGACCAGGTTGGCGGCGGCGGCGTGCACGTGGCCGGCGCGAGCGTGGATGGCGTGTGCTTCGGACTCGTCGATCGTGCCGGCCAGCCGGCTCGTGAATGCGTCCTTACCGATGCTTGCGATCGAGTGCGCGGAGGTGAAACCGTTGTCCCGCAACGCCTGCATGGCATCGAAATCGCCAGTGAGCTTGAAGGTACGTTGGATGTCGCCGAGTTCATGCCTGGTCGCCGTGTCCGGGACGGTGTCCGCGTTGACAGGCGTGCTCAGGAGGTCGAACTCGGGATTGTCCGCGAGGAACCGGGTCGATGGCGCCTCGCTGTGGTCGGCGCTCAGCGACAGCAAGTGCGCGACATTCGCCGTCGGATAGGCCTCGGCAACCCGAGTGCTCAAGGCGTGGGCGTAGTGACGAACAGCGGTTCCGTCTCCTGCGGACTCATCGGTCTCGGCGAGGCTCGCGCGGACCGCGTGCGGCACCTCCTCGATGAGTTCGTGCCACCCGTCGCCCAGCTTTACCAGCTCACGCGGGTGAGTGAGTTCCTTCGCGTCGAACTTCGCGAGCAGCTTGCGCACGAGTGCGGCGTCGTTATCGGTCAGCGTGCCGAACTCGAGTGCCAGCTTGAGCCGGTCGACCTGTCCGGTGGCGCCCGGGTCGTCGGAAAGCTTCCGCCACAACGCCTCGAGGTCGCCTACGTGGTCGAGATACGCCGTATAAGCCCGCTCGCGGACACCGGCGTCCGCGATGGCGGCGGCGAAGATCTCGCCGATCGGGGAGAACCCGGCACCGTCCGGCGGATTGACCGCCGCTTTGACACCGAGTTCGCGCACCTTGGCCGCGAACTCGGTGGAGCCATCGGCCGAAGCGATTATCCCGGCATCGACTGCGGCAGTGAGCGCGGTCCTGACCTTCTCGGCGGGCATTTCGGCCAAGGTGGATAATTCGGGCGGTAGGCCTTTACGCAGCAGACCGTAGAACAGTTCGGCGGGCAGGCCGCTCGCGGCCGCGAGTTGATCGGCGGTCGCCAGGAACCCGATGCGCGTGGGATCCTGTCCCGTCGCGCGAGCGAGATAGGTGTGGTCGCGCTGGTCGCCGGTCTCGACAAGGTCTGCGACAGCGGCACCATCGAGCAGCGGCGAGATGTCGTCGAGCAACGCGGCGTACTCGGTCCGATCGTCGGGCAGGGTGAGGTCGGCCCGTCCGTTCGTCCCTGCCCGGAATGCCGCTGTGGCCTGGCCGTCGGCCGAGGTGACCTGCACCAGCAGGTCCACTCCGGGCTCAGAATACGAGTATTCGATGCGGTACTCGCCACCGGTCCCGGTGGTCGTCTCGCCGAGCGCGACGGCCGAGCGCAGTCGCTGGGCGGAGAGGGCGACCGCGGCACCCACCGCCGGTGAGCCGTCGTGGCGGGTCACCCGTCCACTGAGGACCTGAATGGCCGCTTCTGCCTGGTCGGTACCAGCGAAAGTGCTGGACATGCTGCTCCTTTGGGGCCGCTGGTCGTGGGACTGCCCGGTCTCGGAGGTCGGCTGGCGGTAGGTACGGGCACAGCTCTCCCCATCTGGATCACAGGGAGTCTTATTGATCCGAACGCATGGCCGGAGGCCCTGATGAGCGGTCTTACGGACAGTCCGTGCTGCCCGATCGGGAAGCGGTGTCGAGCGATGCGCGTCGCTCAGTTGATCAGGGTGGTCCTGGGAGGCCGCCGGAGCCACCGGTGAGCAGCACGGTGTCCCCGTGGGCGGTGGGCCCACGAACCGGCCAGGCTCGCGATCATCGCGAGGCACTGGGATCAGAGGAGTCCATTGTGGATCGCGAAGGCGAATCCGGCATCCCGGCTGTGGCGTGACGCATGAACGCCGGGAGCCACGGAGTATGGCCGGCCGGCGGTGCCGAGTTCGCACGGCGCAGAGAGCTGCGTGCCACGCAGTAGCTGTCACCGGCAGCCGGAACTGTGAGCGCTCGTCTTCGAAGGGTTGTCGTGCGCACCTTTCCGCAGCAGTGCTCGTGCGTGACCCTGCTTGCCTTACGTCGCCGCGGCCAGCAGTGGCCGCGTTCCGGACGCCGGTCTGCTCGCTAAGATCAGGTGATCACTGAGGGGGGTGATCGTGTGTTGGAGCGTTATCTGGTCGACTACCGCTACTTCGCGTTGTTCATAGACGGACGTGGCATGTCCGATGTCGGTAACGCCAAGGGCCTCTACCGCAGCATCGGTTCTCGCGACGAGCAGAAGTATGCCGGCCATGGAGTGTGGACACAAAGCACGGGCCTGTCGAGAACCGGCGACCGGAACTCCTACGACGACTACCGCGAGGTGAACGCCGCGGAGCTGGAGAGGCTCAGGCGACTAGCTGACGGCTGCGGGCCTGCGAAGCACGAGCGGCGGGACGGGTTCGAAGGCGGCGGCTTCGCGGTGTTCCGGCACGAGGCCGACATGGTCGACCTGCGCTCCGCGTACGCCGTGGTCGACGAGTTGCTGCCGGAACACCGTTATGCGTTGCCGCTGGCGCCCTTCGAGCGGGACAGCCTTACGGGCATCATCGCTCTGCTGGCGGCACGGCGGCGAGCTGAACCGGTGGAGGGCCACTACTACTTCGCGGAGTTCGAGAAGCTGGACGACGTCGCGGACCTCGGCCGCGCGCACGGGCTGATTCGCTACCGCTCAAGCGACGACGGCCAATGGGAGACCTACCTGCGAGAGGGTGCGTGGGTGCTGGGGAAAGAACCTCGGGACAGGGTTGTGCTGCCGGTCGGCGGCGACGATCTGGAACGGACCATCCGCGGACGGGAGACCGCCGAGGTCAGGTACTTCGACGTATGGCACGGCTCACCACCAAGGGGCGGGTACCTCCTCCATGAGCTCGTTCGCCGCACCGGATCGGCAGACGAGACTCCCGACGGCCCCGGCTGGCGGCACACCGACGTTCTCGGGCGGCTGGAGCCCGGCTGGTGGGTGGTGGAGCTCAGCGAGCGGCACTTCCGCATCGCACGCGACGTCGCTGCGATCACGGGGAGATCGCACGCGTTCCGCGGCCGGCCTCACGACTACCAAGCAGTCTTCCGCAAAGGAGACGACGTCCACGATCTCGGTAACGTCCTCTTTTTGGCCAAGCGCATGCCGAACCCGTATGAACTCGAATACGAGCTGTGGACACCGGACGGCTGGCGGCCGACCAGCAACCTGCTGCTCGAGTACACCACTTTCCCGATCTCCGAGGAGGAGTTCCAGCGGCTGGCGGCGTCTCACCAAGGCGAGCCGAGGACCGACGACCTCGGACGCTGAGGCAAGCTACGAGCGCCGACTCCCTCGAACACGCAACACAGTGGAGCCAAGGGAATTCCATGTGAGGCGACCATTCTGCGACACACTCTCATGCCGCTTACCGGTCGTTCGGGAACGCGGCGTTCGCTAGTCGCCAACGCGATAGCCCGTTCCACTTCTGCATTGCAGTCGGTGGTCCCACGACTGGCGACATGGTGGCCTCACAACGGCGGCAGGCGTCAACGACACCAACCCGTGCCGCCGCACGCGGTCAACGCCGAACGCGCGCGGGGGTGTCATGCCCCTGCTCCGGCAGAACGACCGGCTCAAACAGCACGGCATCTGGCAGTGGGGCCTGCTCGCCTTCCGCTGCTGACCGAGGCTCTACGCGACCCCAAGGCACGCGTGCGGGCCAACGCCGCGACCGCTCTGGGCAGGGCCGCTCCCGCCGGCCTGCGCTCGCTCCTCGCCGACGCGCTGGTCGATCCCCACCCGGCCGTCCGGTCCGCCGCCGCCGCGGCACTGCGGGCAGCCACTCGCTGACTGTCCTCTAAGGACGCCTAGTTCAGCTCGCCGGTTTGTAAGAATCAGCGTGGCGTACTCGGCCAACTCGGGCACGCCGCCTGATCTTGCCCTCGCGAGGAAATGCCACGGTTTTGAGACTGATCATGGTGACAAGGCCGTGATACAGCCGAGAACGCCCAGGTGGCAGAAGATCAAGATGTCATCGCTCGCGGGACCCTGCGATTGAGTTGTAGGGTCTCACAGCTGATGTCGTAATCTCACGGACGATGTCGTACGGATGTCGTATGCGTCATCGTGGTGAGATTCGTTCCCGGCGGTTCCGCCGTGCACTTCAGCCGGCGACCTCCGAAGACACGTTAGGCCGTCGCGTTGCTGTCACCGCCATCAGGATGGCGTACTTCTCGTCACGCGTGAGACCGCCGAACGTCAGTGCAACACGTTTGCCGTCTACTTCGGACGTGCCGGAGAAAGAACCAAGCAGATGCTCACGGCCCGGCCTGCCATCGCGGAGCATCAGCACTCGACTTCACAAGTGCGTACTCGGCAAGGATCGTTGTCCATGCTTCACTGCCGTTGGATACTGGAACTTTCGAGGGAACTGGCGCCGATCAGCCGATGGGGACCCCCATGACACATCGTGTTCGTGAGCCTGGAAAGTTCCGCGGATTGTGCGGGGCAGCTCTCATGATCGTGCTTTCTGTGACCGTGCCGGTGGTGTTCACAGCCACCGCGGCACAAGCTGGGGCGGCCGCCGCAACCAAACCCCCACCCAACGCCGTCATCACCTGGAATCTCTACGCTCAGACCGCCGTCTACGAGGTCGCCCGGCAGTCGCCGAGCGCGGCCGCTCGCAGCTTCGCGATAGTGCAGGGCGCGGTGTACGACGCCGTCAACGCGATCGCCGGCACCCCGTACAAGCCGTACCTGATCGCACCCCGCAGCCAGCCCGGCGACTCGACCCCGGCAGCCGTCGCCACTGCGGCCTACCGTGCACTCGTATGGCTTTTCCCCGCTCAAGCCGACTACCTGCGCACGCAGTACGAGGAGTCGCTCGCCGCAATCCCCGACGGTCCCTCCGAGCGCGGCGGCATCGCTGTCGGCCAGGCCACGGCCACGGCCATGATCAATGCCCGCCGCAACGACGGCGCGTTCTCCAACGCGACCTGGCCCGTCGGCACCGCCCCGGGCCAGTGGCGGCCAACCCCGCCAGGCTTCCTCCAGGTCGGCGCCTGGTTCGCCACCCTGAAGCCGTTCGTCATCGACCCCGGCCACTACCGCACCCCCGGACCGCCGGCCCTGAGCAGTGCCGCCTATGCCCGCGACCTGAACGAGGTCAAGGCACTCGGCTCGGCTGCCAGCACGACGCGTACACCCGACCAGACCGAAGCGGCGACCTGGTGGGACGACCCGCGATTGGTGGAGTGGTCGATCAAACGTCAGCTCGCCACGACCCACCGGCTCGCCACCCTGCAGACAGCCCGCATGTTCGCGATGGTGGACTTGGCCACCGCCGACGCACTTATCGCCTGCTATCAGGAAAAGAAGCACTGGAGCTTCTGGCGTCCGGTAACAGCGATCCCGCTCGCCGACACCGACGGCAACCCGGCCACCGACGCCGATCCAGCCTGGACCCCATTGCGGATCACCGCGCCGTCACCGGAATACCCGTCAGGGCACACCTGCTACACCGCCGCCACCACGACAGCCCTGCGCAAGTTCTTCGGCCGCGACGACCTGTCTTTCAGTGCCTACAGCACCGACTCCGGCACCACCCGCCACTACCACAGCCTCTCCCAGGCCATGGCAGAACTGAACCAGGCCAGGGTCTGGGCCGGGGTGCACTACCGCTTCGCCGGCAAGGACGGGCATCGGCTCGGCACCACCGTTGCCCGCGACGTCCTCGACCACGCCTTCGGCCCCGCGGCAACTGAACCAAAGAGATCGGGTGAATAGGTCTGTCGTGACGATGTGCCGTTGAACGGATGGCAACGCCACATCGGCAGGGCTGCTCTACCGCGCACTCTCGAGGAAATGTCACGAGCATGAGACTGATCATGGTGACATCGCCTTGAGACAAAGCAGAAAACCCAGGCCATTCAAGATCGATAGGTCACTGGCGGTGAGATCCTACAGCTGGTTGTAGGGTCTCGCCGCTGACGTCGTAATCTCACGACCGATGTCATACGGATGTCGTATACGGTGAGGATCGTTCCCGCACAAGATTGACCAGCCCCGGAGTTAGACCGTTCGAGTGCTGTCGTCGACACGGCCGCCTCGTCTTGTCGCGCCGCCCTCGCGGAACGCTGCCTGTCGCCGCTGCTCTGGTAGGCAGATCCTCGATCAGATGGGCCGGACCGGTGTCAGGCAAGCAGGGTTGTCAACCGCAGGTGCTGCTCTTCGTGCGGGGTGGGCAGCTCGCCGGCACCGGCCGACGGGATCGGCCGCGGCCGACGCGGTACACGCGAACCCGATCCGCCGCCACGACCTGGGTAGACCAGCAACCCGTGAGCCAGATCCGGCACCGCGTCCAACGCCGCGCGCACGGCGGCCAGCCCGCGGAAGCGGTCGCGCTGCTCATCGTCGGTGAACTCAACCTCGATCACCACACCCCAGTGGTGCTCGTGCCACCCCCACTGGCGTGCTCCGTTGGTCACGGCCGCCTCGGTGAGGTCGTCGCCGTGCGCACGCCGCCAGGCACTCGCCGGCGAGCCGTCACCGTCGAACACCTCGATGGTCAGCCAATAGTCCACGCACCCGACCATACGCCGATCCTCTCGCTGAAGGGAGGCGTCTTTCCGGGTTCCTGCCCGCGCGACACCGCCTCCGTGATCATCGCGGAGCAGCGGTGAACTCGGGCATAAAGACGTCTGGCGCGCATCTGCTGAAGAAAGAACACAATACTGAGATTGATCTCGTGAGACAACGCGGAATCCGCAGTTCCAACAAGGTCAACATGTCACGCGTGATGAGCCCCTGCAGCAGGGGTCTCAATTCCCGTGACCAGATCTCATTGATCTTGGCCACCGTTGGTAAATGAGTCATTGGATTGAGATTGATCATCGCTGGGCGATCCGAGCGGGCCTTGATGGCTCGCCGATCGTCGTCGCGCCCTCACGTGTTGGTGCAGAGCACCAACGTCGTAGAGCTCGTCGGGCGCTGCATCGCCGCCGGTCGAAGATGCGGTGGCACAAACGAACCAGCAGCGTCCGCTCATGCCGATGTCGGGACGTTCGGGTGCTGTTGACCGCGGAGGTCGCGACGAGAGCCGGGCGCGGACGATTCCGTCGTCGTCCGGTCGCACGGCCACGAGTAATGGGTTGTGGCCGGCGGTGGTGAACGGCAGGAGGATCGCATTCCGCACCCGCAACCAGATCCCGCCACGTCTCCTGGCTTTCCTCAACGATGCGCACAGATCGGGCCTACTCCGCCAAACCGGCCCGCTCTACCAGTTCCGGCACGCGAAACTCCACGACCGCCTCGCCACAAGACAAGACCAACCCGCCCGACCCCACCAACAGCCACCTGGCGAACGACCGTAAGCCCGGCACCGCCCCGTACCTCCCTGTCCCCTCACAGCTCAGCCCTCCGTCATCCGGCAGCCACACGACTCCTTGCGCGCAACGCGCTCTCCAGCCGAGGGAAACGCGCACAACCGAACGCACGCACATGACCGTCTTGGCCGGCGCCGCCGTTCCGGCGGAGCACCCGTGGTCGTGCGTGAGCAGCTCGACCGGTCACTCGGACGGTCCGGCTGATCCGGTCCGGACTTGTGCTCCGAAGCTGATCACTCTCTAGTCTTGCTCCACGAGACCGAATGTGGAGGTGGTCGGATGAGTGACGCCGGCGGTCCTGGGCACACTCCGGACACCGATTGGGAGACGCATCGGCCCGCGGTCTTCGGGGTCGCGTACCGGCTGCTGGGCAGTGTGGCCGACGCCGAGGACGTCACCCAGGACGTGTGGCTGCGTGCGTCCACAGCGGATCTGTCCGCTGTGGACGATCGGCGGGCCTGGCTCGTCACGGTCTCCGCCCGGCGCTCGTACGACATCCTCAAGAGCGCTCGCGTGCGCCGGGAGTCCTACGTCGGGCCCTGGTTGCCGGAACCGCTGCTGACCGGCCCGGACTCGGCGGTCCCGGTCCTCGTCGACGATTCGGTCAGCTCGGCGATGCTGCTCGTCATGGAGGAGCTGAGTCCACCCGAACGGGTGGCATTCGTGCTGCACGACGTGTTCGAAATCCCCTTCGGCCGGATCGCCGAGGTACTGGAGGTCGCGGCGCCGGCCGCCCGGCAGCTCGCGTCCCGCGCTCGCCGCCGGGTGGCGAAAGCCGACCTCTCGGAACGCAGCGCGTCAAACGCCGAACGCGCGCGGCTGCTGGCCGTCTTCCGCGCCGCCTACGAGGCCGGCGACCTCGCCGGGCTGGTCAAGCTGCTGCACCCGGACGTCCGCTACGTCACCGACGGCGGCGGCAAGGCCTATGCCGCGCGCAAGGCGATCCACGGCGGCGAGCGGGTCGCCGAGGTGATGGTGCGGGTAGGCCGCCAATGGCATCCGGACCGTATCGACCTGGTGGAGGTCGGCGGCGAACCAGCGCTGATGTTCCACCGCGGCGGGCAGGTGTACTCCGTCGACACGGTCCAGTACTCCGACGGCCTCATCGTCGCATATCGCCGGGTGATCAACCCCGACAAACTCGCTCACCT
Organism: Amycolatopsis sp. NPDC049868; assembly: GCF_044461365.1. NCBI lineage: Bacteria > Bacillati > Actinomycetota > Actinomycetes > Pseudonocardiales > Pseudonocardiaceae > Amycolatopsis > Amycolatopsis sp. NPDC049868. Next base: position 115,946 of record NZ_JBITKV010000011.1, read on the forward strand.
CCCAGCGGTCACACCCGGACAGGCTGCCTCGTCTCCCTGACGGACCCGCCCTCTGAGGAAGGACATCTCCATGCGAGCCATCACCGCCACGAACCGCGACGCCGGCGCAGCCGGACTCGTGCCTGCCCGGCTGCCCTACCCGCACGCCGCGGAGAACGACGTCATCGTCCAGGTGCACGCAGCCGGGTTCACGCCCGGCGAACTCGACTGGCCCGGCACATGGGCCGACCGTGCCGGCCGTGACCGTGCCCCCAGCGTCCCCGGGCACGAACTGTCCGGCATCGTCGTCGAACTGGGCTACGGCACCGCCGGCCTGACCGTCGGGCAGCGGGTGTTCGGCCTCGCCGACTGGACCCGCAACGGCACGCTCGCCGAATACACCGCCGTGGAAGCACGCAACCTCGCCCCGTTGCCGACCGGCATCGACCACACCACCGCCGCTGCGCTGCCGATCTCCGGGCTTACCGCGTGGCAGGCCCTCTTCGAGCACGGCCGCCTGGAAACCGGCCAGACCGTGCTGATCCACGGAGCGGCGGGCGGCGTCGGCTCGATCGCGGTCCAGCTGGCGCGGGAGGCCGGCGCACGAGTCGTCGGCACCGGCCGAGCCGCCGACCGCAAACGCGCGCTCGCCCTCGGCGTCGACGTGTTCCTTGACCTGGACTCGGAGAAGCTGGAAGACGCCGGCGAAGCCGACGTCGTGTTCGACGTGATCGGCGGGGAGATCCTCGACCGCTCAGCGGCGCTCGTGCGGGCCGGGGGCACCCTGGTCACCATCGCCATGCCGCCGAAAGTCCGTCCCCGCGACGGGCGCGCGGTGTTCTTCGTCGTCGAAGCCGACCGCGCCCGACTGGCCGACCTCGCAGCCCGCGTGCGAGCCGGGCGACTCACCGTGGCTGTGGGTGCCGTCCTGCCGCTCGAAGAGGCGCCGGCCGCGTTTTTGCCGGGCAAACGCATCCCGGGCAAGACCATCATCCGCGTCATCGAAGACTGATCAGGAGACCGTCGTGCGAGCCACCCGGATCGCCCGCGCGGCCCTGGCCGTCGTCCTCGTCGCCGGAGCCGCCGCCTGCACCAGTACCACCGCTGACCCTGTCCCGCCGCCCTCCTCGGCGCCGGTGCAGCATCCAGCGGAAACCCTGACCGCGCTCCTGCAACAGGCGCTCCCGAACGTCGCAGGCAAGACCTTCACCTCATCCATCGTCACCTTCCCGCCCAACGCGCGTGCCGCCCCGCACCGCCACGGGCAGGCTTTCGTCTACGCCTACGTGCTCGAAGGCAGCATCCGCAGCCAGGTCGACGACAAACAGGCGGAAACCTTCCGCCAGGGACAGAACTGGATCGAACACCCGGGCGCCCACCACGTACTCACCGAGAACGACAGCGCGACCGAACCCGCGAAGCTGCTCGTAGTGTTCGTGTCCACCACCGGAGAACCGCTCAAGGTCGACGACTCGCACCCGTAACGATCAGCTTCCTGAACCTCACCAATCCAGACAGCGCATACCCGGCGTCAAGGCGTACCCCCGCCTGTTCGAGATGTATCGAGCCGGATGGGCCGAACTGTGTGAACGTCCGACTCTGCCGATGAGCGGACGTTTGACTGACGCTGTGGGTTATGGGTGGCAGCTTCACTGCCTGAGAGAGCGGTCGTCGATTTGGGAACGTCCTGCGAACTGATTTGTCTGGGTATGGCCCTGCGGCGTCCGGCTCGAACGGGCCACGATGCTTCTGCGGCCTGGGCACGGGGTGTAGATGACGATTGTGCGGGAGTGCCCGTGTGAGTGCCCGCTGATGCTCGCCTGTCCTTCGAACCGGTCGACTTTGGTGGCTTCCTGCCATGCCCGGGGACACGTCTGGCTTGACCTGCTCGCGTTCGCCGCCCCTCGGTGGTTCCGGCAGCTAGGTTCAGGGGGCTCCGCACACCCGCAACCGGGAGAGGACAAGAAATGTCCACATTCAGTGACAGTTCGTCCGGGAGCGGCATCGGACGCCGAAGGTTCCTCACCACCGCGGCCGCCACCGGCGGCATGGCAGCACTGGGCCTGCTCGGCACCTCGACGGCATCGGCCCAGCAGGCGGGGCTGCCCCCGATCGACAACGACGTCCGGTTGGGCGGCCGGGCGGTCGACGCCCAGTTCCGGTTCCGGGGCGTGCTGGCGAGCGTGGACTTCCGGGTTGGAATGGAGTTCCGGGTCGTTCGGAACCCTGAAGATCCAGACACCTCGGTACTATTGGAGTTCACTCAGCTCAATTTCACCGCCGAACTGCCCGGTGACGACGGTAGCGAGAGCACCGTCACCATCGAACAGCGCGACGAAGACGTGAAGCCCAAGAGTGTGCTGCGGCTGGTTCAGCGGGACCCGCTGAAGTTCAAGAACATCCTCGTGCCGCCTCCATTCACCGTGACTATCGAGCACCCGGATGAGGCACCGCAGGTACTGGCCCCGAAGAATCCGATGAAACTGATCGGCAACCCCACGAACTTCCCGCCGAGTGGCGCCCTCTACAAGCTGCAGGACCCGGTCGACCTGGTCGTCCCGGATGACCCGGACACCACGATCGCGAGGATCAGGCGATTCCCGGTGAAGCTCCGGGGAGTCTAGGCCGTGTCCTGTAAGTCTGTTCGATGGGCTTCGTGATCCAGGTGGTTCCTGACGGTGCGGGCGGATCGGCCTCGTACCGGGTCGTACTCGGCCGCATCCACCCGTGCCGTCAGGGACCGCCTGGGCGCGAAGACCGCGAACAAGACTTACAGGACACGGCCTAGAACCCCTGGGCCGTTCAACACGCTCCGGATGCCACACGCCGCACTCGCCCGGCACGACAACCAGACACCCGCACCGGCACGGCCAGCACACTCCAATCTCCAGAAACCGACACACCGACGAGGTAACCCGCCGCAGATCCTCTGCGCGGGCTCCGATCCGAATGTCCTGTAATGCCGCGATGAGGACCTTCAGGCAGGCAGGTGGGGTCAGCCCACGTTGCCCGGGCGCCACAGCCGCCGGGCTCGCCACCTCGGCAGAGGAAATGCCGCGGGTTTGAGACTGATCATGGTGACTTCATCGTGAGACAACGAAAGAACACCCAGGTCGAACAAGATCGACATGTCATGAGCGGTGAGACCCTACAACGGTTGTAGGGTCTCAATTCCCGTGGCAAAATCTCAATGATCTTGGCAACTGGTTGGCAAATATGCCATGGAATTGAGATTGATCACCGCAGGTCCATTCGAGTGGGTCTCAGCGACTCGCCGAACCTCGTCGGACTTGGACGCGGTGGTGCGGTGTAGGCATGGAAGGCGTCCGGCGGCTCACCTGCGGCGGGAGCACCATGATGGTCAGGTCGAAGACCCTTCCGGTGTCGGTCCATGTTCGGCTTCCTGACCGCGTGTCGGAGCTGGTAGCCAGCTGGCTTGATGCTGATGCGCACAGCCGCGCCGTGGCGCACTTTTCGCTCCTACAAAAGGGCAACGGCACTACGCGGGGAGATTCTGGTCGGCCACCGAGAACGGCCGGCCTCGTTCTGTACGAGTCGAGGTTGGAACTGGCGCGGCTGTTGTTCGCTGAGTTCGACACGCGAGACGGAGCTTGACCAGCGCACACGGCGCCACGTTCCGGACTTCCTGCTTCTGACCGACTCCCTGTGCCTTGTGAATCGACACGGCGTAGGCGATCTGGAAGGGCACCAGCATGTTGACCTCGTCGTCATCGGCGTCCGAGTTCAGGCGCTCAAAGACGTCGAACTGGACTACCGAGCCCTCGACCCACCGCAGGTCGGTACCGAACAGATGCTGGGCGAATGTTGGGTTTGAAGCCATGATTAGGTTATGGCCGCTGTCGTGTGGAGTCAGGCGATCGGGACGGTGTTCCTCGGGTTGGTTGGGCTGTGGCTCGCGCACAACATTCGTCGGCAGATGCGGATCAAGCTCGCTGAGCGACAGGTTGACGCATATGTCCAACTCTGGGCGATCACCGCAGCAGCGTCACCTACCCGAACTGCACCGCTGGACGAGCCCGAGCGACGCAGTCTGTGCGACGCGATGGATCGTTGGTACTTCAACGAAGGTAATGGTGTTTTTATGCCCCGTGCGACCCGCAATCTCTTCGTCGCGGTCCAGTCCAACCTGGTATGCCGGGTCGGCTCCATCCAACCCAAAACGCTGGCCGACGAGCTCACCGACATGCCTGCAGTGGAAGCCGAGCGCCGACATGGCTGCGTGGCTATTCGCCAACTGTCCCTACTGCGAACCCAGCTCAAACTCGACCTATCCCTGCATTTCGGATTCAATCACCTCAGCCACATCCACCCAACGGATCGTGCATTCCTTCGAACATGCGGCATATCACCCCGACGACGCCCCTGGCGCCAATACCCATCCCGACTACTCGGCCGAACCAGTCCCAAGTCTTGCGTCTGCGGGAGCTGCTACCACCAGCCGATCCGAGCTGTACCCAACTCTCCGGCTGACCAACACAAGTAGGTAACCATGACAGGGAAAGTCCGGTCATGCCGCGAGGCGTGCGCTTGCGGAGGCGTTGGAACGGCCCTCGCCGCCGGTTGACCCACCGCCGCTGAAGAAATGCCACGTAACTGAGACCGATCTTGAGTGACATCGGGTGAGACAGCTCGAAACCCGCAGGTCACAGAAGATCGACATGTCACGCACGGCGAGACCCTACACTGGTGTAGGGTCCCAGAATCGATGACACTTTCCCAAAGATCTTGGCACTGAAATGGCACTAGTGCCATGAAACTGAGATTGACCATTCTTTCACGCCCGCTGAGCTGTTCCAGTGGGTGCCCGTGACGCGCCGCGTCAATCGAAGATGCTGTGGCATCAACCGAATCAGCTGCTTCCGTTGATGTCGATGTGCGGCCGCGCCACGTTGTCGTCAGGGGAAACTCGGCCGTTGCGCGGACTGGGCTTGGGTCACGGCCGGCCGCAAATGGGAGTCTGGTCGTCACGACGGTGGGGTGAGATTCTGGCAGAGGTGGGTGGGAAATGTCGGTTCGGCGGCGAGGATTTCGCTGCAGCCGCCGCCCTTCGTGGAGGCAAAGCTCTTCCAGCCGTTGCCGGCCCAGCGGTAGGCGACCCGGGTCGGGGCCTGGCCGCTGTGCCGCTGCAGGTCGTGGATCAGCCAGTTCTGGTCGCACGCCCGTGTTGTGCCCGGATGCTCGGCCTCCGCGCTGAACTCGACCTGCGCCACCCATGCTTCGGCGCAGTGGTCGGCAGGTGGTTCGCAACCGAGGATCTTGTCGCATTTCTTCCAGCCGGTGGAGGACAGCCCCCAGGTGTCCCCGGCGTTGACGAGCACCGGCCGCTTCCCGATCGGTGCCGCTGTCTTCATCGGGAAGTCGGTCGGGACCTGCTTGCAGTCCGGGCCGTTCCCGGGCTGGAACAAGACACTGGCGTGGATCCTGTCGGCAGCTTCGGTGATCTGGGTGTGCGGTTCGACGGCACAGGCAGGCAGGTCGACGCGCAGTACCGCACTGTGGCCGTCCGGGCCCGGCCGAATGTCGGTGATCCACGCGGACATGTCCGCTGGAGGAGCCGATATGAGCGGCGGGTCCGGCGTGGTCGCTGACGTGGTGGCCGAGGTGGTCTCCGGCGTAGCGGTGCTTCGGTATGGGATGTTCAGTGCCAACACCAGCCAGAACACGAGCCCGCCCACCGCGAGCGTCCCCACCGTCCACAGCACGGGTCTGACAGATCTCGACATCGAAGTTCCCCCTCAACGTTGTCGGCAGGGAGCCTACCGGACCTCTGAACCGTGGGAGGCGATCATCGCGGGCGCACGGGGTGCCATGGCAAATGTTCGTCGACATGCTGTGGTGGCAGTGCCCGGCAGGTCGAATCCTGTAGGGATAGATTTTGATCTGCTCAGGACTTAGGTGGATCTCGACCCATGTGCCGGCCATCCCATGAGGCAGGCCGTCGATATGGCCGAGGTCGATCACTGCGGCGGCCAGCTCCAGGTGCGCGAACGGCTGCTCCGCCTCAAACCCAGTGAGGCCGAGCCGTTCTCGGCAGAAGACTCCGCGTTCGTCCTGGAGAAGGCAGGGTTCCTCGACTGTGGCCGGCGAGCAGTTGAACCCCCACCGGAACTCCTCGCCCAGTTGCACTCGATGTGGTGCTCGCCCGCTGTCGCCCCAGGTTTCCGCCCCAAGACGCCGGCACGGTCCCGACCGAGTACTTCACGGTGACCAGCGCGGCATCGCCGCGATTCCGGGACAACCGCTCCGCCTGAACCAGCACCGGATCATCGTTCCGTATGGCACGCGCCCCGCTAAGTGCGCCCTCATGCCGAATAGCGGGCGTTCGCCGAACATTCGCTATTGCCGATGTTGGGAGGTTCCGGTCGCCGTCCGGTCGCACGGCCACGAGTAATGGGTTGTGGCCGGCGGTGGTGAGCGGCATGAGGATGGCCGCGTGCGCCCGCGAATGCGTCGGCCAGGCCCGCTTGGTCGTCGCTGTCGGCGTAAAGCCGTGGATGCGGCCGTTCGCGTGCTCCAGGACGGCCAGCGCAGGGAGAGGATCCACCTGCTTCAGAGGAGAAAGCTGACCGTCACCACGACGGCGAAACCGGAGGCCTTTCACGGGATCGGGCAAGGAATGCGCTGTCGTGCTGGCCGCGGCGGGTGTCGTCCTCGCCGGTCCGTTACCCGCCGCCGGCGCCACCTCGGCACGTGTCGACGCCGCGGTCCAGGGTGAGTTCCCGCTCATCGGCGCGGGGCTGAGCGTTGATCTCAACGCGGCACTCGACCTCGAGGGCAGCGAAGCATGCCCCATGTAGTCGCAGTGTCCAAGAGCTTCATTTCGCAGTTCTGGAGCACTTTGCTGAGCCTGTAGATCGCTCAGACCAGCGGTGCAATGGCCTGCTGGTCGCAGGAACCGGCTTTGCTGCTGGCATTGGCCGCTCAGCAGGCCTTCACGGCCACGCTGTGCACCCGGCCGGAGAGGTTGTAGATGGTCACGGTGTCCCAGCCGCCGTTCGCGGTGACCTTGTACTTGTAGCCGGACGGCACCCGCTGGCTGCGCTTCGCGCCTGCCGGGACGTTGCTCTGCTGCACGACGAGCTGGCCCGCCCTCGATCCGCTGTCGTAGATGATCGAGTAGAGCTTGGGGCCGGAGCAGTTGTTGGTCCAGTTGATGTAGCCGTAGGTCGCGGCGGACGCCGGGCCGGCCGTGGCGGCGAGGCCGCCGAGGGTCAAGGCCAGGGAAGCGAGCAGGACGGGCAAGCGCTGACGCACGTGTTCTCCTTCGGGTGCGAATGGATCACGTGCAGCCAACACCGTGCTGTTGATCACCACATCGGTCGTTCGCACCACAAATCGGCTGAAATTGGATGGATTCCGGCGCTCGGTCTCGCGTGTGGTCACGGCCCGGTTACCCTCGTTCTGAACCTGTGCCGGAGTGGGGATTGGGCGATGGCCGCGACGAGTCGCAGCTGGAGGCCGTGCGCAACCAGATCTCCGACGGCGCCGTCGTCTTCGGGCAACGTCTCGACTGGCGCAAGCTCCTCGGTATCGCCGGGGGCGTCGGCCTCCGACTCAGCGGAGCGGCGTGATGACTCAGGACACCAACCCCGGATCACGCCACCTCGCCGAATCAATCGCGCGGAAGGAACTCACGCTCTCTCCGTCGGAGGCAGCCAAGGCTTCACCGTGCTGTCCTGGTCGCTCGTCGCGGTCGTCTTCTTCCTTCTGACGCTCTTCGTCCTCAGCCTTGCCCTGTGCACCATCGACGTAGGCATCGGTTACGCCGTCTGGGCCGGCATCGGCGCCGTCGGAGGCCGCACTGCTCGGCCCCATCTTCTTCGGCGAGACCCCCACCCCGGTCAAGGCCCTCTGGCTCAAGCTCTCCGACAGCCCCGAGCGAACGCAGGCCGAGCTGCTGCCCAGTCTTGACAACCACGGTGCAGCAGACCACTTGCCATGGCTCAGACTCAGCAGGGGAGCAGACTGAGACTACGACGCGATGACCCACGCGAACGCCGCTCTATCGATCGAGGGCGGACGCCGGCACTGGGGCGTTCCCAGTGCCGATGCCAACTGCCCAGTCGGCGGTGCGGGGACGAATTCCGTCGAGCTTGAGCAAATGCTCGTCCGGTGCTCAACTCCACCCGGAAATGCGGATCTTGCCGTGAAAGCTACAGCCCGGTGGCGTTCGATGCGCCGTGATCTGCATCTGCATCACCTCGAATGAGGAACCAGGTAAACCGGCGGAAGCTGAGCAGGCCGCTGGGTACGATGATCTTTGTGAGTGGGTCACCGGTTCATGAGTGGGAGTTCTTGCTTGCCCAGCACCATCCCGGCGGGTGGGAGCCTGTCACGAGTGGAGAGTCTGGCGCTTATGTCTTTCGCAGTGCCGACGGCTCGCGGTTCGCCAAGTGCGTACCGGCGGGGCAACAGGATCTCTTGGTACAGGAACGAGATCGGATCGATTGGCTCAGCGCCAGTGGCATCTCAGGGCCCAGGGTGCTCGACTGGATCGCTGACGCTGGTGACGGGTGTTTGGTAACCAGCGCCGTCCGCGGGACCTCTGCCGACAGTGTGTCGGCAGAGGCGCTTCGGCAGGCGTGGCCTTCCATCACTGAGGCCGTGCGTGGGTTGCACGCGCTGCCGGCGAAGGAGTGTCCGTTCACCCGAGACCTGGAGGAGATGTTCGCCACCGCCCAGGACGTCGTCGCGCGCCGTGCAGTCAACCCGGATTTCTTGCCGGTCGAGCAGCAGCAGACGCCGTCGGCCGAGTTGCTCGATCGACTTGCCGAGCAAATCGGTCGGCGCCTTCGGCAGGAAGCCGCCGACACGGTCGTCTGTCACGGCGACCTCTGCCTGCCCAACATCATCCTGGACCCAGGCACGCTCAACTTCGCGGGATTCATAGACCTCGGACGCCTCGGCCGGGCGGACCGATATGCCGACATCGCCCTGCTGCTCGCCAACGCCCGGGAAACGTGGGATGACGAGAACCAAGCGATCGCCGCCGACGAGGCTTTCGCCCGCAGTTACGGCATCACACTTGACACCGACCGGCAACAGTTCTACCTCCACTTGGACCCTCTCACTTGGGGATGAATTGCGGTGCCGGAGCACCGATTTCGTCGCCTGATGCTGCGTTGACGTACGGTCTGCGTCTTCGTCGTTCGCTGGCTGGCAGGGGCCATCCGACGGACAGGATGGGCGCCCGCGGTTCATGTGCCACTTCAGCTCCGCGTGCTGGGGTCGAGTAACTGCACTTCGAGTCCGGCGAACCGAGGCCCCGGTCAGCGCCGACTGGGTCGCGAGCCGCCGGCGATCCATCATGCCGGTCGGGCCGGTGAGGAGCCAGGCCATACGTGACCATGCCGGCATTCGGACGCCACAACATTTCCGCAACATATTCCGGTGAGAATCCGTTCCACGACAAGAAGCCGGATTTGAAATGGTGGACCGGTAGGCGATATCCGTGCCACATTCGACAGCGGAGAGAGGGGAAGGCGTGGGTGACCTTTTCGCCAGTTGGCGTGACCGTATCGATGCGAACAGTGAGCGTGCCGTTGACCTCTTTGTCCGGGAGCTAACGGATTTCCGCAGGATCGCGCTAGACGCGAAAGCACGTGCCGCGATGCTGGACTTCGCCGTGTTCCTCCGGCGGCGCACGATCGCGCTGGTCGCCGAGGATCTGCCGTTCACCGATGCCGATCTGTCGTTCATCACCGCGGTGGGGCGGGAGCGTGCTGCCAGCGGGATCTCGTTCGCCGCGCAACGTGACGTGCTGCGGCTGCATCACTCGCTGACGCTGCGGGAGGTGGATGAGGCCGCCGGCCGGCACGATCTCGACGACGTGATGCGCACACTCGCCTGGTGGCCGGCGCAGGGGCTGGCCGCACCGGCCGCCTACACCCGCGGCTACCTCCTCGGGCAAGGAACGATCCTGTCCGAGGTCGACCGGGTGTGGCAGCTGACAAGCCTGGTGGTCGCCGACGATCCCGCTGCCGCCGAGCTGGCCGGGATCCTGGCCGTACCCGTGCCAGACCGGCCCCTGGTCGTCGTATGCCGGGTGCCCGGTGAGACGCGGTTACCGGACGACGGTCCGTCCCGCACGGAAGTGTCGCGGCAGCTGTTGTCCCGGCAGCGGATACCACTGCGCTGGGCGGAGCCGGGAGAGTTCGTGGCGGTGGTCGCCGACGCGGCGGCCGCCGCGCGGGTGGTCGAGGACTTCGGCGAGAGCGCAGGACTTCCGGCCGCGGTGGGTGCGAGCCATGCGACACGTGGCGGGGTGGCGGCGGCGTTCACCGCCGCCCGGGAGCTCAGCCGGGTAGCGCCGGTCCGCACCGCGCCGGGGACCGTGCACTACCTGACCGATCTCTTCGCCGAGGTCGGGGCGATCCGCCTGCCTCCGGTGGATGGCTGGTTGCGTGAGGTGGCCGCCCGACTCGCCATCGGCCCGCGGTTGGTCGGCACCCTGGATGCCCTCTACCGCAACGACATGAGCCGGTTGCGGACCGCGGGGGCGCTGAACATCCACCCGAGAGCCCTGGAGTACCGGCTGCGGCGGGTACGGGATCTCACCGGCCTCGATCCGGTGTCCGTACGCGGTGTCCGGGTCCTGAGCACCGTGGTGAACCGGGCACTGGCCGGGCTGCCGTGAGCGAACTGTTGCGGCAGCTGAGGAGCCGGGCGCCGGCCAATGCCCGGCGGTTCGTCGACCTGTGCGTGGCGGAGCTGCCCGAGTACGCCGCGGCCGCCCGGGACTCCCATAAGTACCGGGAGATGCTCGACTTCGCGGTGTTCACCCGGACTCGGACGGTGGATCTGGGTGCCGAGGACAGCCCGCTGGGTCCCGATGACCTTGCTGTGGTCGAGTCCATGGGCCGTTACCGGGGCGAGGACGGAATGTCGTTCGAGATCGTGCGTCGGCTACTCACCTTGCACACCACCGTGACCCTCCGAGAGATCGGGGAGGCGTCGGGTCCCCGCGACCTCGACGCCGGGATGCGGTTGCTCGGCTGGCTGGGCCCGCAACTGGAGGTGGCCCAACGGGCCTACACCCTCGGCTACACGACAGGTGTTCGGAGACATCTTCCGGTCGTGGCGTGCGTGCGGCGGTTCACGGAGCTGGCACTGGAGGGCGATCCGGACGCGCCTGCGTGCGCGGATTCCTGTGGTGTCCGTCTGCATGACCGCTACCTTGTGACCGTGGCTCGGCCGGCGGTCGAACCCCCTGCGCCGGCCGACCTCGTGCACGCGGCGTGGGATCGCCACGGTATCCCGGCCACCTGGCGAGAACCGGGCGAGTTCGTCGCGCTGGTCCCGGCCGACGGGCAACAGGTGGCGGGTGCCCTGATCCGGGAGGTCGCCGAGATGGCCGGGCAGCCGTGTTCCGTCGGCTCGGCCACCGGTCCACTCAGGACACTCGATGCAACGTTCGCGCTGGCCGAGCGGATCAGCAGGGTGACACCGGCCGAACGGTCGCCGAGTCACTTGTACACCGTCACCGACACGCTCCTGGAGTTGGGTGCGGCGGAACTGCCGGAGATCGACCGCTGGTTGCACGACCTCGCGCGGCTGCTGGACGGCGGCCCCGACCTGGTGAGCACGCTGAACACCTACTACCGCAATGACCTGAACCGGCGCCGCACCGCCGCGTCGCTGAACATCCACCCCAGAACCCTCGACTACCGGTTACGCCGGACCCGGGAACTGACCGGGATCGACCCCGGCACAACGCACGGCATCCGAGTGCTCGGCACCGTCGTGTCGCGCGCCGTCCCCGGCATATGAGTGGTGGGCGACCCGGATGTCTCCAGGTCGCCCGCCGAATCAGGTGGTCAGAACAAAAGCGCTTCGGCGACGACGCCGAGGCACGGTCCGTTCGGGGTGGTGACCGCCACGGTGACGAATGCCGCTGGTACCGACGGGATCCCGGTGAACACCGTGGTCGAGGTCTGGAACTCCGCGGTGTTCGGGGAACCCGAGTCGCCGAAGACGCCGCTGATGCGGGTGGGAGCGTTCAAGTACACACCGTTCAGCCTGTGTGAGCTCACCGGTCCCTGAGTGCTCTTGTAGCCGTAGGTGATCTGCGTCTCCCTGGCGCTCGCGAGCTTGAGATTGAGGAAGATCGAGCCGCAGGTGCCTGTCACGGTCGCATTGGTGGTCACCTCGCCCTTACCCTGTAGGTTCATCGGCACGGTGACGGATTTGGTCGTCCCCACGGGGACGGGTGATGCGACCGGTCCCGCTTGCGCCGGACCCGCGCCGACCACCAACCCGAGCATGGCGAGCAGTGTCACCAGCGCCGCCACACCGGACCGGGCGAAACGCGCTGATCTGAGTGTTTTCTGGGGCATGAGAATTCCTTCTGCGAGATTTCCGTTCTGGTGCGGAAAGCCTGGCAGGACGTCGCTGTACCCAACTACGTGAATCCACCACAAACCGGGCCTTCGAAATCAAGATCGGATCATCACATCCCGAAACACTCGAACCGGGCGCCACGCACCCGCTCGTCTCGGTCAAGCCAGATCTTTCGTTCAGTCTCGCCGTCGGCTGCAGCTGCTCATGCGTCGTCACCTCAACGAACAAGCCGTTCCACTCCGGGTGGCGGTAACGGGGTAAACGACCGGTCCGTCGGTGGGTCGATGTGTCAGGCCGACGAAACGGGGCCGTTCTGTTCGAGGGATTCCTGGTTGTCGCTGGGTGGGATGTGTCGCAGGACGATGGCGGCCATGACCGCCAGAGCGAGGATGGCGACGCCGGTGACGACGGCGGAGATGTTGAGCCCGGCGGTGAACGCTTCTTTGGCCTGCGCCAGCAGCGGCGGAGGGACCTGAGGCGTGGACATAGCCCCGGCCAGGCTCTCGCCGACTCCGGGCACATCGGTGACACGCATCTGGTTGCGGTACACCAGCGTGGTCAGGCTGCCCAGCATGGCGACCCCCATGGCGACGCCGAGTTCCTGGACGGTTTCGGACATCGCGGCGGCGGATCCGGCCCGGTGGGCTGGTGTGGTGCCGACCACCAGATCGGAGCCAAGTGCGCCCACCGAGCCGAACCCGAGGTATACCAAGGCGAATCCGCTCACGATCAGGCCGATGCTCCCGGGGCCGCGCACCTGGGTGAGCAGCACGTAGCCGAGGACGGAAAGGACGAGGGTGCCCGAGACGACGTAGCCGGGTCGCACGCGACGCGCGAGCAGGGGAGCGCCGATGGCGGCCACGACCATCGCCAGGGCAGGTGGGCCCATCCACGCGCCCGCGGCGAGCGGGGAGAGCTCTTCGACGAGCTGCAGGTGCTGAGTGACCAGATACAGCGCTCCGCCGACGCCGACGAGGCCTACGAGCAGTACGCCCAGGGCGGTTCCAGAGGAGCGATTGGTGAACAGCGCGACGTCGAGCATCGGGTCGCTCAGGCGGCGCTGGCGGCGGACGAAGGCGACGGTGAAGACCGCGCTGGCCGCCAGGGTGGCCGTGGTCTGGGTGTCGAAGCCGTGGGTGGCCGCGTGCTTGATCGCGTAGACCAGGGGAAGGATCGCGCCCAGCGAGAGTGCGACGCTGAGCAGGTCGACGCTCCCGGAGCCGGCGGCGCGGTACTCCGGGAGCAGCACCGGCGCGGTCAGCAGGACGAGTGCGGCGATGGGAAGCGCGAGCAGGAACGCCGAGCCCCACCAGAAGGACTCCAGCAGTACGCCGCCGACGAGCGGGCCGGCGGCCATGCCGAGGGCGAAGGTGGTCGCCCACACGCCGATCGCCAGTGCTCGTTGGCGGGTGTCGGTGAACATGTTGGTGATCAGGGCGAGGCAGGAGGGCATGAGTGTCGCGCCCGCCACCCCCAGCAGGGCTCGGGCCGCGATGAGGATCTCGGCGCTGGGGGCGAAGGCGGCGACGATCGAGACGACGGCGAACGCCGCGGTGCCGATCATGAGAAGACGGCGGCGGCCGAGACGGTCTCCGATCGCGCCCATGGTGACGAGTAGCCCGGCGATCACCAGTCCGTAGGAGTCGAGGATCCACAGTGCTTGGGTGCCGGTGGGCCGCAGGTCGGCTGAGAGGGCCGGAAGGGCGAGGTAGAGCAGGGTCACGTCGAGCCCGAGCAAGATCGTCGGCAGGGCGAGGACCCCGAGACCCGTCCATTCCTTCGGCCCGGCCCTGCTCGAGTGGATGGTCCCTGTTGCCCGTGCGTTCTCCGACACGACGGACTCCTTCCGATCAGGTCGAACGTTCGTTCTCCGACACCGGCAGCCCATCGGGGGCGTCGGGTTCCATGGCGACGACCGCTGTCTCCACCGGGCAGCGCGACGGCGGGCAGGTGCTGATGTCGCAGAGCCGGCACACCTCGTACCCGCGGGACGGGTGGGTGATCATCGCGGTCAGCATGCGTTCGAGGAGGCGGTCGAGCACCGCGCGCTCCTGCTTGCTCGTTTCGGGAAGCAGATGCTCCAGTACCGAGCGACGGGCGGCGAGGACGCGGCGTGCTTCACGGTGACCCGCATCGGTCAGCACCACCGAGGTCGTCCGGCGGTCTTCGTCGAGATTGCGCCGGACGGCGAGTCCGTCGCTCTCGAGAAGATTGACCACGCGGATCGTGGCCGGGCGGCTGACGCCGAGGAATCGCTGCAAGGTGCTCATGGTGAGACCTTCGTACTGAGCGGTCATGGCCAGCGTGGCCGCGAGCGCGCCACTACGGCCGGCCGCGGTTTCGACGGCGGCCGCGAGTTGGTCGTGCACTCCGGTCGCGACTGCGCCTAGCAGATTCATGGTGCGGTCCGTGTCGGTAAACATGACGTCATGTTCGCCCATCTGGCGTGGGTAGTACGGGCCAGGGAGCCGAACCAGTCGACGATGCGCCGCGCGCCTGCTCCGTCGGGGTCACGATCCGGGTCGTAGACGCAGACGGTGATGCCGACGCACCCCGGCTCACCGAGCGCGGCGGCGGCGAGCTCGCCGAGCTGGTTCCAGCCCAGCCCGCCCGGCTGGGGATAGCTCACCGCGTCCAGGGCTTCGCTCGACAACACGTCGAGGTCGATGTGCAGCCACCAGCGCGCCGCGTGGGCGCGGATGCGGGCCAGTGCCTTCCGGGCGTGCTCGGCGGCGCTGAGCTCTCCGGCGGTGAGCTGCCGCGCGGTGATCAGCGGGATCCGTTCGGCCACTGAGGGGACGTCGGCGGCGGAGGCGATCTCGTCGCCGTCTCGGGGGCCCAACGCGACCACGGCGCTTTCGTCGAGCACGGGGAACTGGGATTCGAGCGACGCCGGGAGCTGTTCGCGATGCTGCCCGAGGAGGAACCCGAGTTCGCTGTCGGCGGCCTCGCCGGTGTCGGACTCGTGGGGTGGCCAGGCGTCTTCGTGGCCGTCGATGAACAACAGCCCGACCCGGTCGTCGCCGAGCGCGTCCTGGGCCCCGCGCAGGCAGCCAAGCAGGATCGCGCAGTCCCCGCCGAGTACCAAGGGCCGGTCACCGTCGCGCAGGGTCTCGGCCACCGCCGCGCGTGTGGAGGCGGTCACGGCCTCAAGCCCTGGCAGGGACCGCAGCCCCGAAACGCCGTCGCGGGCCGCCGAGGCGCCGATGGCGACGTCGCCGCCGTCGGTGACCGGCTCGTCGGGCCCGAAGGCGGCACGCAGCCGTTCGATGAGTCCGGCCTCGCGCAGCACCTCCGGCGCCGAAGCTTCGTGGTCCAGCCGACCGGCGGAGCTGAACGGAGCACCGATCACTCGCATTTCCGTCTGCCTCCTCACGTGATGGTTCGCGGACCCCGGTGGTCAGGCCAGGTCGCGTCGCACGATGACCCGTCCTGGCGAGGGACGTTCGGTCTCGGTGAACCCGTGCCGCGTGAACAGGTCCACGGTGCCCATGTGCAACTCCCCGGAGGAATAGCTGCGGTGCCCGGAATCGGTGGGGTAGGCCTCGAGGGTGTGCGCGCCGTGTCGTCCGGCGTGGTCGACCGCGGCGGCGAGCAGCCGGTCGGCGAGGCCTTGGCGGCGATGCCCGTTCTTGATGTAGAAGCACGGCACCGCCCACACGCCGTCGTCGTCGGGCTCGTCCGGGCGCAGGGTTCGCGAGCCGCGCAACCGCACATAGGCGGGCCGCGGCGCCACCGCGCACCACCCCACCGGGCTTCCGCCGCGGTAGGCCAGTAGTCCGGGCACCTCGCCTTCTCGCACCAGACGGGAGAGCTCGGCTCGTGCGGTCGCGCCTCGCATCCGGTCGTACTCGGGTCCCGAGGGCGCCCGCCAGTACATGCACCAGCACCCCTCGCAGCCCCCGTTGTCGCCGAACGCCTCCACGAGGTCGTCCCACCGGTCGCGCTCGACCGGATGGATGGTCACGTCGTCCTTGGCGCTCATCGGCTGCTCCTCTCGATCGGCGGAAACCGTTCAGGACACCGAGCTTTCGACGGGACAGTCGGCGGGGGGACATACGGAGTAGTCACAGAACCGGCACACCCGATCCGCGCGGGACCGGTCCTTGACCAGATGAGCGAGCACCGGCTCCACGGCCTCGGCCACGACGGCGCGCTGGGCGTCGCTCAGCGGGGCGAGGACCCTGGCCACCACTTCGCGGCGCCGTGTCACGACGTCCGTGGCCGCGGCGCGACCTTGAGCGGTCAACCAGAGCGAGACGGCACGCTGGTCGGTGGTGTCACGGCGGCGTTCGACCAGGTTCGCCGCGACGAGCCGGTCGACGAGGCGCACCGTGCCGGAGCCGGTGAGCCCGATGACCCGGCCGAGGGCGTCGACCCGGGCTCCCGGCGCCGACAGCAGCGTCGCGAGCGCGGCCGCGCCGACCGCCGACTGGCCGGCGACGCGTGTGCTGCCCGCCTCGAGCTCGTCGGACAGCGCCACGACGAGCGCGGCGAAGAGGTTCGCGGTCCGGTCGTCCATGGGTCCCATCATATATATGACTGACGCAGTCACACAATTTGAACGGAGTGGTCTCGGGACGAAATCGAGCGCGGACAGCAGGTCTGACCTGCTGTCCGCGCCCGAATTCACGAAACGAGAATGGTGGAGAACTGCCAGGGGTCCTCCGGTGGGGACACGCCGAGGTAGTCGTCGAACGGGCCCGGCCCGGTCGCCTGCGGGGTCCAGTCGCCGCGTACCGAGGGGGTGGGTCCGAGATAGGGCGCGGCGATACCGAGGATCTCATGGTGATCGAGGTCGTCGGGCCTGCACAGACCCCGCCGTGGGTGGCGCACGGCGGAGAACACCGCCGCCAGCACCGAGGCCGCGACCTGCAAGGTGGTGGCGTTCTGTCCGGGCACCAGCTTCCGGGTCTCCTCGATGGTCAGCTGCGAGCCGGTCCACCAAGCCCCGAGGTCGTGACCGAGCAGCAGCACGCCGAGTTCGTCGGCGCCGGAGACGATCTCGTCGGTCATGATCCGCTGGCGCTCTTGGAGCCGGAAACCCCGCATCTTGCACTCGTGCACCGAGGCCAGTGCCGCGTCGGTGGGCAGGTAGGCGTAGTGCACCGTCGGCCGGTAGACGACCGTCCCGTCGTCGTCGGCGACCGTGAGATGGTCGCTGATCGTCACGGCCTCGCCGTGCCGGATCAGCATCCCCTCTATCGGCCCGGACAAGGGCACCCACGAGCGCACCCAGGTGGCCATACCCGGCCGTGCGAGGCAGATCTGGTTGCCGGTGCCGTATTCCGGGACCACCGCCCCCGGCGGCAGCTCACGTTCATGGGTGCCCCACCCGAGTTCGGCGGGAGCGACCCCTTCCTCGTAGAAGCCCTCGACCGACCAGGTGTTGACGAACTCCTCGGGCTCCTTGGGCAGCGATCCGATCTGGGTGTCGCGCTCGGAGATGTGGATGGCACGGGTGCCGGTCTCCATCGCGATCCGCGCGTGGTCGGCCTCGCCCAGCGCCTGCTCGATCCTGAGCCGTCGCCGCGGGTCCTCGACGCCGTCCTTGAGCATGGCCGTGGCGACGTCTTCGAGCCCGACCTTGGCCCAGTGGCTCACCAGTCCCGGGTTGGCGCCGTGCTCGATGATCGCGGTCGGACCGTGGTCACCCCAGTCCCGGCTCAGGCGCCGCAGCGCGTGGTGGCGGGCGTAGAGGGTCTTGTCGGTCGGATGCCGGGCGTTCATGTCGGCGTAGGGATCCCATTGCTCGACCGAGGTGTCGACGTAGAGCACGTCGTTGTCGTGACACCAGCCGATGATCTCTTCGGTCCCGATGTTCCAGGTCAGGTTCACCAGCACGTCACCGGCACCGACTTGTTCGGCGAGCGTCCCGGCGAGGTTCTCGGGGGTCAGTTTCCGCTGGACGAACCGGCAGCCCGCCGCGAGCGTGTCCGGGATCTCCGAGCGCCGGTCGTTCATGTCGAGCACGGTCAGCCGGTCGTGGGGCATGTCCAGATGGGCGAGCAGCAAGGGCTGCAGGCACTGGGACACCGAACCACAGCCGAGGACCAGCACCCGTCCGGGAACGGAAAGGCGTGCGTGTTCGGTCATGATCCGCCTCCGATGCAATGGGTCGGCAACGGCGGGAAACCGTTGAAGCCGATCGAGGAATAGCTCGCGGTGTAGGCACCGGCACTGAGGAAGTCGACCCTGTCACCGATTTCGAGCTCCTGGGGCAACGCGTAAGCGGCGTCGCGGTAGATCACGTCGATGCTGTCGCAGGTGGGCCCGGCCATGATCACCGGCTGCGTCGGCCCGCCGCGCTCGGTCTCGACCCGGTACTGGATCGCCTCACCCTCGGTCTCGGCGAGCCCGCCGAAGCGGCCCGCGTCCAGATAGACCCAGCGGTCGGCGCCCGCGAACGGCTCGCGCACCGAGACCACCTGGGTGCGCAGCACCCCGGCCTCGGCACTGATCGAACGTCCGGGCTCGGTCACGATCCGCGGCCGCCGCGCACCCGGGAACCAGCGGCCGAGTGCCTGCTCGATCGCCTGCCCGAAATGGTCGATCGGGAGGACCGGTTCGGCGTAGCGGGCCGGAAAGCCACCACCGAGGTTGAGCATCTCGAGCTCCACGTCGTTGGCTCGCAGCTTTTCGAATGCCTCGGCCGCGGCGGCGATGTTGGGTTCCCATCGCGCCGGCTCGAGCTGCTGGGAGCCGACGTGAAAGGACAATCCGTAGGGGCGCAAGCCCCGCTCCGCCGCGAGGGTCATCAACTCCACGGCGTACTCGAGCGAACAACCGAAGTTGTCGCCGAGACGCCAGCGTGCTCCGGCGCTCTCGCTGAGCAAGCGGCAGTAGACAGCCGCCCCAGGGGCCGCTTCGGCGATCTTGTCGAGCTCGCGCACATTGTCGAACACGAACATCGACACCCCTCGCCGATGGGCGTAGGCGATGTCCGCGCTCTTCTTGATCGTGTTGCCATAGGACAGTGAGCCGGCATCGGCTCCGTTGCCAAGGCACAGGTCGATCTCGGCCCGGCTCGCGACGTCGAAGCAGGCTCCCAGTTCCACGAGCAGGCTGATCACAGCGGGTTCCGGGCTCGCCTTGACCGCGTAGTACGGCGTCGCGTACGGCAGCGCGGCCTGTTGTTCGCGGAAGCGCCGGGCCACCACGTCGAGGTCGAGCACCAGGCAGGGAGTAGGCGGATCGTGGTCGTGGAGCCACCGCGCGATGCGAGGGCTGAACGCGGCCACCGTCATCCGACCACCTCCGCGGTGAAGGGGGCCGCCGCCCGGTCCAGTTCCACGTCGAGGGCCAGGGTCAGGCAGCGGCAACCGCCGCCCGCCTTGCCGAACTCGGAGACATCGCAGACGGCCGGTTCGAAGCCGCGGCGCTCGAGTTCGCGGCCCAGCCGCGGTGTGCAGTGCGGCATCACCACCGTGCGCCCGGCCACCACGGCGTTCGCGCAGAACGCCGCGCCTTCTTCCGGCGTCAGGACCACCGGGTCTTCGAAGCGTTCGGACAGCGCGCCGCGACCGGCGGCGGTGAAGGCCTCCGGCAGCACCATCGCCGTCCGATCGCCGAGCGGGCAGAACCCCAGATCGACGTGGTAGTAGCGGGGATCGGTGAGCTCGAGCTCGGTCACGGACCAGCCGTTGCGTGTCCGCAGGGCGGCATAGGCCGCCGCGGAGGACCGGGTGCCGTGGCCGACGACGAGCCCGCCGTCGAACGCCAATGCGTCACCGGCACCTTCCTGCGGCGCGGCGGGCGGCGGTTCGACCGTCCAGCCCAGTTCCTCGAACCGGTCGCGGACGTGATCGATCTCCGGGGCGCGTTGGGGTTTGCTCATCCGTGCCGGGGTGAACGTGGTGCCGTCGACGATGCCGGCGTTGGCCGTGAAGACCATGTCCGGCAATCCCGGCACGGCCGGAACGGTCCGTACCTCGGTGCCCGCTTCCTCCAAAGTGGACACCAGATGTTCCCACTGCCGCCACGCCCGATCGAAGTCCACGCGGGCGTCCGGGTCCATCCAGACGTTGATCGAGTAGGTGACATCGAAGTGCTCGGGCGGGCACATCAGCACACTGCGGCCCCATCCGAGACCGTCTTCTCTTGCCTCCTCAGGCGCTTTGGACGTCGGTGTCATGCGCCATCCTTTCCTGTCGATTCGGCGTATTTCGGCGTCGTCAGCTCAGTACTCGAAGAGCTCTTTGTTGTGCGCCACGCGCGGGGGCCACGGGTTGTGGTACCGGGCGCATTCCTCGATGGGATGTCCGTGGAACAGCCCGTAGTTGACGTGGTCGGGCGGAAAATCCTCCGTGGAGATGTAGTCGAGGATCAGATACGGCCAGACCTCCGCGTCGACCTCGTCGAAGGATTCGTGCACCGTCCGCGCGTCACTGGTGACGTCGGTGGGCACGAGGACGTCGGTGTGATAGACGGCGGAGTAGCGGGTCGGATCGAAGTTGTCCGGGATGTAGTGCGGTCGCTTGCGTTCGGGCGCCTCGCGGTGGCCGTCGGTGTTACCGTTGTGCCAGCTCGCGCTGGGCATATGGGGGCACCCGATGCCGCCGTTGCCGATCGACCGGAACGCGGTCTCGCGGACGAAGTCGGTCGCGGCCTCGAACGAATCCTGCAGCCCCCGCCTGGCCAGCGAGTTCGCGTAGTGACCTGGCGAGTTCATCGAGAACATCAGGCCACCGGGCAGGCGCCGATCATGGTTGACCGTGCGGTGGGCGCCGGAGTAGAAGATGTTGCAGCCGGCCTTGAACACGGTCAGCACGCCGTCGGAACGGCGGAACGGGACGGCTTCGGTGTAGATCACGTCCCTTTCGATGGGCGCGTGTTCGACCAGGTAGAGGTTCGACAGCTCGACGCAGACGTCGACGAGTTCCTTGCCGGGCCGGGCGTAGGCCAGTCGCCTGCTGTTGACCATGATCAGGAATCCGCTGCTCTCACCGCGTTCGGCGCGATCCTTCCATGCGCGGCGTTCTCGCTGGATCTTCGCCGCGACGTGATCGCGGCCCGCGTCCAGGTCTTCTTCGCCGATCCAGCACAGATTTGCGCCGAGTCCTTTGGGGCCATCGGATCCCTGCATCGCCAGGCGTCCGAACAGGCACGGTTGCTTCTGGCCGATCCACTTGGACAGCGCAGCTCGTTTGTCCTTTTCGGACACGCCGGGTGCGAGCAGTGTCTCGTGCGCCAGTGAGATGTCGTCGCCCAGATCGACGTCCGGGCTCAGCTGTGGGAGCTGATCGATCACTTCGCGCAATGATCGTTCTGTTGCCGGTGTTTCCCGCGTGTCGGCCAATGTCGTCATCAGGCTGGTCATGGTGAATTCATCCTCTCGTCGCCTCGGTTTTCCATCGGTTGGCCGGGGGTTCGCATCAGGGAATACATCACCCGATGGCCACCGTACTGGGTGAATACGTCACTCGCTGACGTGAATACGACAGGCATTTTCTTGGTGATACCGCCAGTAGAGTGGAGTACCCACGGTGAAAACATGTGGTCCAGACCTGCTTAATCCGAAGCGAAATCGCGCCATGACAAGGAAAAACCAGGATTACGAAGAGCGAGCACCCACTCTTCAGCGCGCGGACCTTGACATGGTCGGGCATGGTGGAGGCATCGTCCCTGGTCGAATACCAAGCAAGATGCGGAGGAACTCACCATGATCACGGAAACCGCCTCGCAGAAAGCTCAGACGTATTACGAGCAGGCCGAGGCCATGTACGTCAGCCTGTACGGGCCGAACTTCCACCACGGTTACTGGCCGGTTCCCGACGACGGCACGACTTACGAGCAGGCGCTGGACAACCTGACCGACCAGATCATCAACCGGGTCGGGGCGGGACAAGGGGACCGGGTACTCGATCTCGGCTGCGGTATCGGCGGACCGGCGATCCGGCTCGCCCGCACGACCGGCGCGCACGTGGTCGGCGTCTCGAACGTCGCCACGCAGATCGAGCGGGCCACCGCCAGGGCGAGCGCCGAGAACCTGGCCGAACAGGTCAGGTTCGAGCAGGCCGACGCGCTGGAGTTGCCGTTCCCCGACGAATCGTTCGACGCGGCCATCGCCATCGAGTCGCTGATCCACATGGATCGAGCTCCGGCGTTGAGCGAAATCGCCCGCGTTCTCCGCCCCGGCGGCGTCTTCACCGCCGCGGACTTCTGCCTCAACGCCACTGTCACTCCCGCGCGCCAGCAGGTGCTCGACCGGTACCGCGATCTCGATTCACTCGGCTCGTTCCACCGGTTCGACGAGTTCGCGCCGATGCTGCGCCGCGCGGGCCTGGAGCCCGTCGAACTTCTCGACGCCAGCAGCCATGTCGAGAAGTCCGTCAAGATGTGGTGGGAGCGAACCGAAGCAGACCTTGAGAACCTGACGAACCAGTACGGCACGCAAGAGCTGGACGACTTCATCGGCCTTTTCGACGACGTCATCACCCATGGCGGACCGGAATATCTGATCTTCACCGCCCGCAAGCCGCTCAGCCCGCGCCCGCTGCGGGACTGACCATGATCGTGCATGAACCGCGCCTGTCGGCGTGACGGAGCAGGAGTCGGTGGCTCCCGGTGCGGTCGACCGGTTCGTGAACTGCTGCGACCTCGAAGCCGGTGCCGGTCGGCGGGAAGCCATGGCAGCCAACCTGAGCGGAGGGCCGACACCGCGACATGCGAGAGGGGTGATCAACGTGGTCGCCGACCGCGCTCGGCTGTTCGATGTGGACCTGCGGGAGCCAGTCCAAGCAGAACACCTGGCGCCGCTCGCCTTGGCAGTCCAAGGAACCCGATCGTCGAAACAGACGGCCGGACACTCGGCTCAGGGATGGCTACGGCCGAGGTTGTCCGGCGACACCGAGTCGACGCTATGGTGCGCGATCTAACGGCACAGGATGCGACGCGGTCGGCGCGAACATGTGCCGGAAATTGGGCGATCCAGCGGAAGTGGCCGAATGAGGTCGAGTGTGCCGGTCACGTCGGACTGGCCGAACGCACTGGCACCACAGTGCGCAAAGTATCGTCGGCGCAACGAACCGCGGACCGACCCGGCGGTTCCAGTCGGTCAGTTCACCGGCAGCATTCGTCGGCCTCCGGACGGGAGAGCAGCGCTCAGTCGATGGATGGTCTGGGCGGTGACGCGGCACCAGATCGTCTTGCCAGAGGCGTGGTCGTCACGATGAACACCCCACGCGTCGCTGATCTAGTTGATCCGGTGCATACCGTGTCCCCGAGGCTCATGGCCACGGCTGCAGAGCCATTCGAGCAGATTGGCGGGCGCACCGTGGTGGACGACGGTCTCGTTCGCCTCGTTCGCGTTCCTGGACGGCAGCGCCTCCACCGGCTCCGGCCAGACCGAACAGGTGCCCACCGCGGAGCAGGCGCCCGGCCGAAGGCCCTGCGGTCGCGGTGGCAGGACGCCTTATCCACGCCCTTGAGGTGGATGTCCAGGCGGCGCCCTGCCGACGTCGATCCGGTTTCCTTGCCGTCGACGGTGTTCACGAACTGCCGGTACCTTGCCCACGTCGTCTGCGGCAGGGTTACCGGGCCGCTTGCGGAGCCAGCAGATCGTTGAGCCAGGGCAGGACCGCGGATCGTGGATCGACCGATCGGGGCAGGAGCCCGTTGGCCGCCAGTAGTTCCGCCGCGTGGTGCTGTTCGGCGAGGAATTCTTCGGTCACCGGGTTGAGCCCGAACGGGCGGCCGCGCAGGGCGTGTTCCCAGCGGTCCAGATCGGCCGCGGAGGTTGTCCCGGCGTCTTCGGCGAAATAGCGGGCGGCTTCCCTGGGGTTGGCCGCGATCCAGGCGTCGGACTCCTGCAGAGAGCGGACGATTTCGGTGAGTTCGTCGCGGTGGTTCTCGGCGAAGTCGCGGCGGGTGAACCACAGTGAGGGATGGCTGAAGAGGCCTTCGGTGTCGATCAGCGTCCGGACAGGGTTCTCCTGCTCGACCGCGGCCAACGCCGGGTACGCCCCGACCCAGGCGTCCAGGTCACCGGACCGGAACGCGGACGGCCCGTCGTGCACCGACGTGTCCACCGGTTCGATATCGGACCAGGTCAGCCCGGCTCGTTCGAGGGCGAACAGCAGGAGTGTGGTCTGCCAGGACCCGTGCGCGATGCCGACGCGGCGGCCACGGAGGTCGGCGACAGACCGGATGGATGACTCCGGTTTGACCACCAGCCTGCCGTTTTCCACCCGTGGCCCGGAAATGCCGACGTAGACGAGGTCGCGTCCGTGGGCGAGCCCGGTCACCGGTGGGGTGAACCCGGTGCCGATGAAGTCGTACCCGCCCGGTTCGAACAGCCAATCCGAGTGCAGGGTCGGCAATGCGGTCTTCGGGTCGGCCGGCGGTTTCGCGGGGAGCGTGCGCAGATCGACCCATTCGACGCCGGGCAGCCGCCGTTCCAGGATGCCGCGGTGACGGAGGACGAACAGTGAATTGTTGTGCGGGAAGAACCCGACTCGAACGGTCATGGTGTGTGCTCCTCAGTGTTCGGGGATCAGGCCGAGGCGGCGTGCCTCGTCGACGAGTCCGCTGCGGCTCCACTGCGCGACCAGGTTGGTCGGGTCGAATTCGACCGATCCGCCCAGTCCTTCGGCGATCGCCTGGAACTGCGCGCCTTCTTCGAGCAGCACGATGAACTTCGCGGTTTCCAGCAGGCCGTCGCGGCCGAGGACGTTGACACCGCCGTTGGCCTCGAAGATCGCGACCAGATGCGGGTCCTCCCGCAGCCGGTCCAAAATGAACTCGCTCGCGGGACGGCTGCGGTCGATATGCGGCGGGATCTCCCGCGACAGCGTGAGCCGCTGGGACGCGGCGTAGCGGATGGGCAGGGTGCGGTGGGTCTGGGCCCATCCGCCGAGCCATGGCGTGTGGACGTGCACCACCGTCGTGATCTCCGGGTGCTCGCGGAAGACCTTGCTGTAGCCGCCGATGAAGCCGGCGCGGCCGCTGCCGGACAGCACGGTGCCGTCGAACGTGGCGACCACGGGTTCCACTTCACGGTCGTCTGCCCAGGGGCCGGGCTCGTTGAGGGCCACGGCGATCTCTTCGCCGGGCACCCGCTCCACGAAGTTCACGGTGCCGTTCGCCGAGGTGGTGCCGGTCTCCCGGAAGACCCGGAACGCCTTTTCGGCGTCCTTGCGGGCTTTCTCCACGAACTCGGAGATGGCCGAATCGAGTGTGCTGGTCATCATTTCTCCTGGTCAGGCGACGAACGCGGGTTCGCGCGGGGCGGTGGGGCGGGTGAAGCGGGAACGGCCGAGCAGGGGGAGGACCTCTTCACCGACGCGGTAGGCCTCCTCGAGATGCGGGTTTCCGGCGAGGATGAACGCGTCGACACCGAGGTCGAGTAGTTGGTCGAGGCGCTCGGCGACCTGCTCGTAGCTGCCGACGAGCCCGAACGCGGGTCCGCCGCGCAGGAGGGAGAACCCGGCCCAGACGTTCGGCTGGACCTCGACGTCGCGGTAGCCGGTGATGGTGGACGGCACCCAGCCCTTGATCCGGCCCGCGCCGACGGAGTCGCCTTGTGCCTGCCGGTTGGCGATCGCCGGGTCGACATACCGCCAGCCCTTCTCGATCTCGGCCCACGCGGCTTCCTCGGTGTGCCGGGCGAGGATGTCGATGCGTACCGCGAACTTCGGGGTGCGGCCGAGTTTCGCGGCGTGTTCCCGGACGCCGTCGAACTTCCGCCTGAGATCGGCGATCGGCTCCAGCCACGACAGGTAGTAGTCGGAGTGCAGCCCCGCCGCGTTCACGGCCGCCGCCGACGATCCGGAGAAGTAGATCTCCGGGAAAGGTTCGCCGACGAGGTGCTCCGGCAGCGCGGTACCGCGGGTGGAGAAGAACCGGCCGTCGAAGTCATACGGCTCGCCCCGCCACACTCCTTTGAGGACATGCAGGAACTCCGAAGTGCGGGCATAGCGGTCGTCGTGGTCCACCTTGTCGCCCCACCACAGCTGCGCGGGTCCGCCGCCGCCGGAGATGATGTTGTAGACGAGGCGGCCGCCGGTGGCGCGTTGCAGGCTCGCCGACATGCGTGCCGCCTGCAGCGGGTGCAGGAACCCCGGCTGGAACGCGACCATGAAACGGTAGGTGCTGGTCTCCTTGGCGAGCGCGGCCGACAACGCCCACGGGTCTTCGGTACCGGGGAAGGAGGGCAGCAGCCCGCCGAGGAATCCGGCCGCCTCCGACGCTTTGGCCACGGCGGCGGCGTGGTCGATGTAGGCGTACCCGTCGGGCTCGCCGTCGCGCAGGGCCGGTGCGATGTTGCCGGGGCCGATACCGCCCCAGTCGCCGCGGTTGCGGATCTTCGGGGTGCGCAGCGAGGCGTGGTCGCCGCCCATGCCGATGCGCCAGTAGACATCCACGGTCATGCCTTCGCTCCTGTCGGTGTCCGGCTCGCCGGGTCGGCGAGATGAAGGAGGTGTTCGCCTGCCCGGTGGATTTCTTCGATACCGGGGTGTCCACTGAGGACGAACGTGGTGATTCCGGCGCGCTCGTACCCGGCGAGTCGATCCGCCACCTGCCGGTAGCTGCCGACCAGCCCAGCCGGGGTGCGGTATCCGATGTGGTCGAAGCCGTCGAACGTCGTCCCGTCCGGTGCGCGGGAGCGGACGTCCTGTTCGGTGGCGGCCGGGTGGATCTCGCGCCACAGGCGCAGGACCCGGGCCCACGCCTCGTGCTCGTCCTCCCTGGCGATGATCGGCAGCACCAGCCCGGGCCCGTACCGTCCGGCCGTGTCCCGCGGCGGCGGTGTGGAGTGCGCGGACGGCCGAGGTCAGGTCCGATGTGGACGCGGAGAACAAGTGCACGTCTCCGTGTGCGGCCGACAAGGCGATCGCCTCCGGTGACGCCCCGGAAAGGTGGACCACCGGGAACGGGTGTCCGTCCGCCGCTTCGTCGAAGCCACCCGACCGCACGTGGAAGTACGCGCCGTCGTGGTCGAACTCCCCACCGTCGAATCCGCCAGGTGAGGCTCCGCGCCCGGACCACACGCCGCGGGCGACGGTGAGGAACTCGGCCGCGCGTTCGTAGCGTTCAGCGGTGCCGAGGCGGTCGCCACGCTGCCGGTCGTCTTCGGGATCGGTGTCGACGCGCACCAGCCAGTCGAGCCGGTCGGCGCCGAGGCGCTGCAAGGTCAGCGACATCTTCGCCGCGTATACCGGGGTGGCGAAGGACGGCGTGAACTCCACGGCCACCCGCGCCCGGCGGGTGTGGCGCAGCGCGCCGCCCGCCACGATCCAGGATTCCTCGCCGTGCGGGTCGTATGCGGCGACCACACCGTCCAATCCGGACAGTTCGGCCGCGTCGATCACTTGGTGCAGATGCTCGAAGCCGGCGCGCTGCCACTGATTCGGGTCCGCGCGGCGACCGTCGCCGCGGGTGGGCAGCTCCCACAGGAACCGGGTCATGCCGCCTGCTCGGTTGCGATCAACGCCTTCGCCTGCTCCAGGGGTTCGTGCGCCACCCAGGCGCCGAGGTCGAAGTCGGCGGCGAGGAATCCGTGTGTGTAAAGGAATTGCTTCTGCGCTCCGAGCAGTTCGATCCGCTCGGCGGACAGATCCGGGTGCAGGGTGCGATGGAACCCGTCGCCGTAGGCCGCGACGACACCCTCCGGTCCGGAGAACGTTTCGCGGGCGAGTACGGTGCGGACCTCATCGAGGTGAGTGGCGGCCCAATCCGCGGCGCGCAGGCTCGCCGCGAGGAAGCCCACTACCAGTTCGGGGCGGTGTTCCAGCAGATCGGCGTGCACGGTGATCGGGCGGGGCGTGCCGTTGTTGACCCGGCCCCGGCGGGTGGTGGCAGTGTCGAGGTCGACCGCGACCCGCAGCCCCTTTTCCCGCGCCACCTCGGCCGCCCGGGCGCCACGCGGTCGACGCGGACGGCCTCGAGCGTGCCCTCCGGCTCTTCGACGAACTCAGAAGCGGCCACCGATGACGCCTATCGGTGTGATCATGCCGGACGAACCGCGGTGATCCCGCGGCGGCGCGGGACGAGGTCGAGCGCTGCGTGTCCGGTCGTGTCCACCCCAGCCGCGACCCGGTGCTCCCTTGTGGGCGCACCGAGAGAGTCAGGTGGGTCTGGCCGTCTGGCGGTCTCAGAGTCGCAGCAGCCCCGCGGCGAGCGACTCTCGCAATCCGGCGGGCGGCTCCTGGTAGCCCTCGTCCCACAGTGCACCGGGAAAGCCGCCGGCCTCGAACGCGGTGTTGAGATCGTCGACAAACCAGATCGCGGGCCCCACCTTCCCGTCGATTCCGGGGCCGGGCAGGTCGATGCCGTAGGGCGCGTCGCCGCTGATGTTCGCTTTGTGGAGCTCGTCGGGCGCGTAGTCGAGCTGGAACGGGATGCCGGCGTCCCGGCGCGCGGTGTCCCTGAGGTACGCGGCGTGCCCGGCCTCGTAGTAGGAGCGCGAGCCGCCCCGCTCGGCCCACTCGAGCCGCACCACCAACGGGTCCGCGAGCACGCTGGCCGGCCAACCCGGCAATTCCCCGACGAGCCACACATCGCCCACCTGCCGGATCCACGCGCTGATCGTCATCGGGAACGGCGCGAACGTCGCCTCCAGCCAGTCGGCCAGCGCGGGCGCGCCCGGCGACGGGGGAACGTGGGCCCGACACGGCGTGGCCTCGTCGTCGTTCTCCTCCGCACGGAAGCCCTGCGCCTGCAGCCGCTCAACGAGCGTCTCGACGTTCCTGCGGGCACGGTCGGCGAACTCGCGCGCCACCGCCTCGGCGTCCTCGCGGTACGGGGCGTCGAAGACCCGTAGGCCAAGATTGCGTAGGTCGCGCCATACGTCGTCGGGATCACCGGACACGTACCGCGCGTGGAAGCTCGCCATGGCCATCATCCTTGCAGAGAGCCATTGCGCTCGGCGACCATCGCGATCACTGGCACGACACCACGACCTCGTGCTCTTCGGACGACTCGCGGACGCGGCCGACCGGACGGAGGTCGCGAATGTTTGACCAGCCAGGCAGCCCGGTTCTGACCTCGGTCTGGCCGACCGGGGACGGTCAGTGTGGCGACCCAGTTGAGAGAGGGCGGCTACCACGACGGCACCGGCACTGACACCGCGTTGATGACGGCGGCCAAGCGCGCAGCGACGGGACCAGATCTGCGCAAACCTGGACCAACTGCAACCTCGACATCGACGAACTCAACGGCGGCCACGCCATCGAGAGACACGTCGGCAAAAGCGACCAATACTTGATCGATCGCAACATTCCCAATGCATCTACCTTTCCAGATCTTGACACCGCAAAGCGTGCCGCGACGCATAACCTGAACGAGAACTGGGGTGCGATACAATGGTGGCTCAATAATACAACGAGCATGAGGATTGAGATCGGATCAAATCTTCCGGCTGGAACGTCGGGCCGGGTGTACTCAAGAAGTCAAGGAACCTTTGTTTCGGCAAGGGGAGTGGTTACCGTACTGAAGCGCGATCCGAGCATGCCTGGAGGTTTTTCGATTATCACAAACTATGCAAACCCGTGAGGTATCTGTGCTCGAGTATCTAGTGCGTTGCTATTTTCATGAAGACTACGATCGTGAGGGGGAGAGTCCGATCGATGTAGTGAAGAAGTTTGCCGACGAGGAGCCTTCGGGCTTCTCCCGAGAGTTGCTGTCGGAATTGGAGAGCCTAAAACACAAGGGCTTGACGGAGGAGGGGGCTCGCAGGCTATGGCTTGAACAGTGTGGCGCAATGTACGAGCCGGACCGCAAGGGCGGAATTAGTTACCTGCAATGGTTCGAGCAGATGAGAAACGTGGTTAAGCAACGGCTCGATCGGGAATCCTAGGGTGCGCCATGCGCCTCCGTGGAGCGCTGGGCTATGTCTGGACGAAGACGACAGGTCGTGGTCGGTGACGCGGCGGGTTCGGAACTGGTCAACAAGCCGTGTCGCGATGGGTATTACCTCGCGGCGTCCGTTGAAGATGCTGAGCAGCCGCCAGCCTGGAGGTGCCGCCTGACACGCGATCGTCCGCCAATAGGTGTGCTTCCCTGTTTCCATCCACTCAATCTCCCGTGTGCTTGGCACGCCTCGTCGATGGCGACCCAGTCCACGATCTCGCGGAGCCGCACGGACAGGTCCGCGCCATCGGCCCCTGAGCTGGTCACGTTTACCTCGACTGAAGTCGGGACCTGCAGGATGCCCGCGTCCTCAGCCAAGAACTCCAGGGTGGGCAGCGGATCGGTGAGCCGCACGCTGTGCAGGCAGCCGTACACCGTGAGGCTTGTTCGGTTGAGACGTTATAGGAGGCCATCCCCTACTGGCACTTCCTGCTCGTCGTGCGGGGTTTCAGAAGTCGGTTTTATGCGTCCGACCTGCTGTGACGCGCGCTTCGGCGGGTAGGGCGTGATCGTCGGCCATGTCGTTGCGTCTGCTTTATCTGATCTTCTTTCGGCTGGCGGGTTTGGTGGTGTTGCTCGGTCGTTCGTCGGCGTCGAAGAACGTCGAGTTGCTGGTACTGCGCCATGAGGTCGCCGTGCTGCGCAGAGGCAGCCCGAAACCTCGTCTCGACTGGGCTGGCCGGGCTGTGTTCGCCGCGTTGGTTCGCCTGCTGCCTAAGGCGCTGCGGCTGCACCGGTTGGTCACTCCGGGCACGATCCTGCGCTGGCATCGGCGCTTGGTAGCCGTGAAGTGGACTTATCCGCGCCGGGTCGGCCGACCACCAGTCGACGACTCGATCGCCAGGCTGATCGAACGCATGGCCACGGAGAACCACAGCTGGGGCTACGAGAGGATTCAGGGTGAGCTGCTCAAGCTCGGACACCGGGTCGGTGCCTCGACGATCCGGCGGATCCTGACTGGTCAGAGCCGACAGCAGACTTATGGAACCCCACAGCAGGCCACGTTCGGTGACATGTGGCTCGAGACGGCCCCGAAGGCCATCGGATGCCGCCTTGAACGACTGAAGCCCCGCCCCTCCGAGGAGGAGCAGGGCTTCTGACCTGCGAAAACAGATGGTGCGCGATACTGGGATTGAACCAGTGACCGGCGACCGGCCCAGAAGTGCGGATGCTGTCCCAAGCCGCGCTGGACGGCTCACCCGATCTCATCCGTGTCTATCGTGAAAGCGGTCAGTATGTCGCCGCCCGCCACGACCGAGAGGCAGCCGCACACCAAGCCGCGGTCGCCGGGATGGTGGCGGAGATCACCTCGGTCGCGGCAACCGCATCGCAAAACGCCGAGACCGCCCAAGCTGTCGCGGCCACAGCACGAAACGCCGCGGCCGAAGCCACCGACCACGCGAACCGCGCCAAAGGCTTCGCCGACGACGCACTCGGCCATGCGCAACGTGCCAGAGAATCCGCCAAGTAAGCAGAGGAATCCGCTCGCCAGGCCGCTCAATCGGCAGCCGTGGCACAACAAGCCGCGACCCGCGCCTCACAATCCTCGGTAAGCGCGACCCGATCAGCGATCTCCGCCAGGGGCTCAGCCAACATCGCGTTCCGCCACGCACGAAGCGCCGAGAGTGCCGCGCGTGCCGCATACCAGGCGGCAAAGGGCGCGGGCGCCGACGCCAACGCGGCTGTCACTGCCGCTAACGATGCCCGCAAGAAGGCGATCGACCGGGCAAACACGGAGATCGCCGACGCCCGGGCAAAGTTCGAGGCCGAAGCCAAGAAGGCATGTGAAGCTGTACCAGCCGGCCCGGACCACGACGACTGCATCAACCGGGCAAAGCGGATGGTCGCCGACCCCAAGGGCGAATCCGAACGCAACGTCGCGATCTGCAACCAATTCAAAGGACATAGCGAAGAAGCATTCAACAACTGCCTGAAAGGCGCCTATAACCCCGCTCTCACATATGTGATCAACAAGGCGATCGCCGATGCACAAGACGAGGCGGACACCGAGCAATTCTGGATCACCGCCGGCGTCATCGTCGCCACCGTCGCGCTCGTCGCCGTCGGGTTGTACTGCGCCGAGGTCTGCACCGCACCAATGATCGCCGGGCTAGCCGGCCTGGAAGCAGGTTTCCTCGCCGAAGCCGCTGGCGCAGGGCTCCTCATCACCATCGGCGCCGACCTCGCCACCGGATTTGCAGCCGAAGCACTACTCGCCTCCCGGGTCGCCGCACTCAGCGACGCTGCCCTCCTCAGCGGTGTCGCAGTACGGACAGGCCTGGCGCAACTAGACCTGAGCTTTATTCGAAACGAGTTCAAGAACTGTGCCCGGACAGCCCTCCGAGCAACAACCGCGGCCGCCAACACTGAGCTTTGCCTAA
This sequence comes from Amycolatopsis sp. NPDC049868, assembly GCF_044461365.1. Classification (NCBI taxonomy): domain Bacteria; kingdom Bacillati; phylum Actinomycetota; class Actinomycetes; order Pseudonocardiales; family Pseudonocardiaceae; genus Amycolatopsis; species Amycolatopsis sp. NPDC049868. The sequence continues at coordinate 148,516 of NZ_JBITKV010000011.1, forward strand.
TTCCAGTTCAGTACGATAGATGGGGAAACGAACTGGCAGACAAAGCTTACAGGTTTCGGGAGGTCGTAGCTAGTATGCGCCCGATCGTTAATGTCGCCGTAGCGAAGCTTCCTGGCTGGGCCGATCCGGTGTTCAAGGATGAGTACGTCAGAGCTTATAGTGGCAAAGGCACGCCGTGGGGCAACAGTATTCATTCCGAGGATCGGATCTTCCGAATAGTCAAGGATGCCAACTTTAAGCTCCCGGATGGGCGAACGCTCCAGCCGGGCGATATCACGGATATCTTCACTGAAAGATCACCTTGCAAAAATACACAGAACTCATCCTTGAGTCGGCACCTGGAGCAAACGTGCACTACTCCGTCATGTATCTTGGAAACTCCGATCTCGAAGCCGAGATCCTGTACGAGCTTCTCGACCTTCGCGTAAAAGGAGGCCGGTAATCGGGACGGAAACCCGCCCATCAAGCCGTCGGCAAAGCCCTGCTGCGATCTGCCTCAATTTTCACCTACCAGACAAGGTTCAGAATGGTTAGCCCGTTTGAATTCTACAGAGAAGCACAACTAGCCGAAGATGCACCCTTTCGTGCACCTGAGGATGCCGTCACATCCTGGAGCAACCTGGCGGAAAACGTTAGAGATGAGCTGTCGCGGATGGGTTTTCCGGCTTCAATAACATCAGATCAGGACCTGGGCTCACCAAGGATTCCCGGAGCCCAAGTATCTGTCCACTGGGAATTTCCTTTCGGCGTGATCCTCGATTGGCGGGCGCCGCTGCAAGACTCAGATGAATACCGAAGCAGTGTGCGAAAAGGTGACACGCGAGATCGACTCTTCAGCTATGCAACACACTCCCGCAGAATAGTCACCAAAGCGATGTGCGATGTGCTCAGCGAAGCTGGGTTCTCCACAATGATCGACCACGAAGAGGGTAACCGGTACCGTTACCGGGTCCTGGCCTCACCGGAACATGCGATGATCTAGCAGTCCACCAACTAGCTGCGCTGCCAGGAGCGTCGGATCGGCAGCGGACCTCGGCGACGGCGACCATGGCTAATCAAAACAGTCCACGGCCGCCGTCGCCGCTCATGCCGCCTAGCGTGGGTTCGTGGGACAGACCCGAGAGGGCGCATCGGCCGAGAAAACTGCCGGCGTAGCCCTGGTTGGTGGGGCCATCGCTATTGAGTCGATGGGCAGTGGGGTGAAAATTCTTGCCATGCAGCGTTGCTTCGTCGAACGAGCTTTCACCGTTGAAGGCAACCGCGTTGAACTGAGGGGTGTCGGTGAAGGTCGCCCTGCCGAACCAGGCGTCGCCGGTGAAAGTGGCCCCGTCGAACCGGGCGTCGCCGATGAAGGTCGCCCTGCGGAACGTGCTGATTCCGACTCGGGTCTTGGCCAGGGAGAAGTCGATGAGATATGCGCCAGTGAGGTCGAGGCTGAGCTCGCCCCAATAGCTAGGGCCGCGGTGGACGTTGAGGTGGTCGGCGAGGAGGCGTGGGCGGTGAGCCGGACTTCGCGTTCCTGCGCGCGCTCGCGGTAGTTGTCGACTTCATCGGTGCCGCCACGGTCGTCGTGCTCCGTCTCGACCGGCGGATCGTAGGGCATGCGCAGGTAGGCACAGAGGACATTGACGATGGTCTGGCGCTGTGTCTCGTTGTCCTGAGCAAGGCGTTCCAGGGCGTAGAGGCCGCTGAGACGCACCGGGGCTTTATCGGAGCCGAGCAGTTCGGCGGCCTTGAGGTAGAGGTCGGTGATCCGACGCGCGGTCGCGTCGGATCGAGCGTCGTCGGCAACCCGTTCCTGATGTGCTCGGTTGGCTGCGGCGTCAGCTTGCTGGTGGGCGAGGACTTCGTCTTGCTGGGAGAGGGCGCGTTCACGGGTGTCTAGGTCGGCTTCGGCGGAGTGCTGGCGACGCCAAGCCAGGTAGAGCGCGACCACGCCGCCGCTGCCGACGCCGATGCTGAGCCCGATCTTCAGCGCGTTCAGCCGCGCGTTCACCAGGTCCGGGCCGGTGAGTCCGGCGGTGGCCGGCCACCACAGCACGGTCACCGCACCCGCGGTCAGGACCGCGATCACGATCGCGGTCCACCACATCGCTGCCCGGGTCAGTTCGGGCAGCCGCTTCACCGACGAAGGCGTCGAACTCAGCGGCGTAGGAGTACTGGCGGGTCCCTGCCGTACATCGTCGCTCATGACCTTCATCGTCGCGCAATCAGGTGAGGACGTTGCAGAGCGACGCGCTAGCGGAACCCGTGGTCGCCCGAGCTGAATCGCGATCTTGCCGAGACTGGTCGACGTGTCACAGACCCAGCTTGCGCTACGCGGTAGGTGTCCTCGCGGCGCGAGGACTAGCTCGCCACGCCGGATCGGCTGGCGTCCGACCTCGACCCCGGGCCGGGAACCTCGATCGTGCACTGCTGCCGTGTCGCCGAACGATTGCATGACGCCCTGACCGAGCACGGGTTGACCCCGTTGGCGAAGACCGGGCCCGCGCTCCTGAGTACTCGCTGTCGGCGACGATGCGGGAGGAGTACCACGGTGCAGGGCGACATCGAGACCTACTTCGAGGACGGCCGGTGGAAGAACAAGGTCGAGGGCAGCACTCGCGCGACCAGCGCCCATGACACCAAGGCCGACGCCGTCGGCAAAGGACGCGACATGGCGCGGGAACGCAAGGTCGAGCACTTCATCCGGAACCAGGACGGCCGAATCGGCGAGCGCAACACCTACGGTCACGTCGGTGATCCGGGTCGCGTGAGTTGTTCCCACAACGGGTCCTTCCTGTCGATCGTCGGTTTCCGGGCGCCGTCGACCGGTGCGGCCGCGCTGTCGCGGCCACGTGTGTGGTCCCCGTCTTACGGGGTTTTCCTTGCGCGGTAAGGAGGTATCGCCGCGCAGAGGGTTGCCAGGTCGCGCCCGGCGCTGTGCACCGTCGCGTCGGGACGGACGACCGCGGCGCGGGCGAAGCCGCGGCGCAGCCAGTGGCGCAGAACGCTTCCTGGCCGGGCCACGACGAGCACGGCCCCGCGTTGTTCGATGTCCGCGCGCTGTGTGGGCGACGGTTCGGCGGCGCTGATGACGGCGAACCGGCCGGCTGTCACGTCGTCGAGGCGACGGCCGCCGCCGAGTGGCGCGTTGGGGCATTGGCGGCCGGCCAGGGAATGTCGAAGGGGCGGGCGCGCAACCAGTGCGGAGCGTTGGAGGGCGGGGGTTTCGGTTGCGAGCACGCGTTTGCGCAGGCCGGGAACGTGGCGCAGGTGGGGTGCGGCGACGCGGCGGAGGAGGTTGCCGAGTTCGCCGCCTTCGGTCATGGCGGTGCCCATCAGTTTGGCGAGCCGGATCATGGTGGTGGCGTGGGGTTTGCGTTCGGTTTCGTAGCTGGCGAGGACGGTTTCGGGGAGTGTCCCGTCGAGCACGCCGGCGAGTTTCCAGGCGAGGTTCATCGCGTCGCGCATCCCGGCGCCCATGCCCTGGCCGATGAACGGCGGGGTGAGGTGGGCGGCGTCACCGAGGAGGAAGACCCGCCGGTCGCGCCAGCGGTCGGCGATCTGGGCGCGGAAGGTGTATTCGGCGACGCGGACGATCTGGAGCTGTTCGGCCGGTACGTCCCCGGTCCACGGCTTGATGAGGGGGAGCAGCGTGGCCGGTTCACGGTAGTCGTCGGCCGTTTCGCCGTCGGTCAGCTGGAATTCCCAGCGGTAGCGGTGCTCCCCGACGCGCATGTAGGTGGCGGCGCGGGCGGGGTCGGAGACTTGGTGCACCCCTTCCCAGGCGCCGAGTTCGGCGTCGGTGCGGATGTCGACCACGAGCCAGCGCTGGGTGAACTTGAGGTCGCGCAGGACGGCGCCGATCGAGGTCCGGGTCAGGCTGTTCGCTCCGTCGCAGCCGAGGACGTACCGCGCGAGCACCGAGTCCGGCCGGCCGGCCGGATCGGTGAACGAGACTCGCACACCGCCGATCTCCGGGGCGAGTGAGGTGACCTCTGCACCGCCGCGCATGGTGACCACGTTGTGCCGCTTCAGTCCTGAGCGCAGGAGCGCTTCCAGTTCGGGTTGGTCGAACATGCTGGCCTCGGGGTAGCCGTGTCTGCCGTGCGCCGCGTCGCGCCGGAACTCCGCGAGCACGTGCATGTCCCGGTCGACGAGCCGTAACCCGTTGCAGCGCCAGGAGATCGCCGCGAACTCCTCGAAGAGGCCGAGCCGGTCGAGGATGCGGCAGATCTCGTCGTCGAGGTGGACGGCGCGTGGCTGGGGATAGATCGTTTCCCACCGGTCGAGGACGACGGACTCGATGCCGTACTGGGCCAGCAGGGTGGCGGCGGTGAGGCCGGTCGGGCCCGCACCGATGATCACCACGGGTACCTCGGTCATGAGGCACCTGCCAGGCGCCAGGCGATCGCGTAGCGGCCGAGGGCCGCCTTGATCGCCGGCTCGTCGGCATCGCTGGAGGTCCGTACCACCGTGATGACCGAACCGTCGTCGACCTCGGCGTCGACGTCGAGTACCCCGGGCAGGCCGGCCAGGGCTTCGGTGAGTTCGCGGCGGGTGGCGTCGGCGCGTAGGGCGGGCTTGTACGGCTTGCCGAGGTCGGTGAGCGGCAGGGCGTCGAGCACCGTGACGGTCTTCGGTGCGGCCGCGGACTCGGGGACCTGGTCGCGCGCCCAGTCGGTCAGTTCCTGCTCGGTGACGTCGGAGCCGGGCGCGAGCGTGACGTAGGCGGCGGGGACCTCGCCGGAGTGGGCGTCGGGCCGGCCTACCGCGCCGGCGGCGGTGACCGCGGGGTGGGCGAGCAGGGCGTCCTCGATGAGCGCGGGGTCGATGTTGTGGCCACCGCGGATGATGAGGTCCTTGGCGCGGCCGGCGAGGTGGACGAACCCGTCGGGGTCGAGGCGGGCGAGGTCGCCGGTGTCCAGCCAGCCGTCGACGAGCTTGCCGAGGCCGTCGAGGACGTGGCCGTGCTCGTCCCGCCCGGTGACGTAGCCGGAGAACACCGTGGGGCCGCTGATCGCGAGCACGCCGGTGTGGCCGGGCGGGAGGTCTTCCCAGGTGCCGTCCTCGTGGACGCGCACGGTTTTCATCCGTTGGTAGGGCAGTCGCTGACCGACCGAGCCGGGCCGGGGCGCGTCGGGGAAGCTGCGTGCGCTGGCGCAGGTCGCTTCGGTCAGGCCGTAGCCTTCGACGAGCGTGATGCCGGTGTGGGACTGGAAGCTTTCGCGGACGGCGGCCGGCAGGGGAGAGGCCCCGACCATGGCGAAGCGCAAGCTGCTGATGTCCGCGTTGACCGGGCACTGCGCGAGCACGGCGTACACGGTGGGGACCGCGCTCATCGTGGCGATCCGGTGGTGCTCGACGATCTTCCAGAACTCGCCGTAGAGCTGGATGTCACGGTAGCCCAGCGGCCCGGCCCAGACCGTGGCCTGCCCCTTGAACAGCGGCGCGAGCAGGGTGACGACCAGCGCGTTGACGTGGAACAGCGGCAGCGCGGCGAAGAGGGTGGCGTGGTCGTCGAGCAAGGTGTTGGCGGCCAGCATCCAGGCGTCGGCGATCTCGCTGGCGTGGGTGTGCGCGGCCAGTTTCGGCGCGCCGGTGGTGCCGCCGGTCGGGAAGAACGCGGCCAGGTCGTCCGAACCGGGCGGTTCGCCGAGGAACACCGACGAATCCTGCCCGGCCGCCAGTTCGCCGAGATAGCCGACGCGGACGCCGGGCAGGCTCGGCAAATCCAGGGTCGGCTCGGCGGCGCCGGTGGGCCGGAGGACCAGCAGGGAGTCGACGTGCCCGTCCTGGGCGAGGGCGTGCGCGGTCTCCCAGACGGCCGGGGACAGCTCGGGACCGGCGGTGACGAGGACCCGTGCGCCGGACCGGCGCAGGAGCTGGGCGAGGTGCTGGCGCGAAAGGCCACCGTTGAGGGGCGCCGCGATCCCGGCGAGCTGCGCGGCCAGGGTGGCGGGCACCAGCTCGGCGGAGTTGGGCGACATCAGCGCGACCGCGTCCCGACGGCGGACGCCGAGTTCGTGCAGCAGATTCGCGTATCGGTGGACGTCGCCGAGCAGTCCGGCGAAAGTGTGTTGCTCGGATTCGCGCCAGCGCGCGGCTTCCGGCAGCACGGTGAGCGCGGTGCGGTCCGGCCAGGTGGTGGCGGCGCGGACCAGCAGGGCGTAGGTCGACGACGGCAGGCCGCGGGCCGCCAGCGGCACGGCCTCGATCGCGGCGACGTCGGTGGGGGCGGAGTACTCCGGCCACAACAGGTTTCCGGTCATCGGGCGTGCCTCACCACCGTGCGCTGGGTGCCCAGGTCGAGCGCACCGTCGTCGGTGGCCACGCCGGCCTCGATGACGTCGCCATCCTGGAGATAGCGGGGATTCCTTGCCTGGCCCCGGAAGAACAGCTTCCATTTCAGTGCCGGTGGCAGGAGCGAGCCGATGATCTCCACCGGTTTCGGCGGTGCGGACAACGCCGTGCCGACCGGGGTTCCGGTCAGGACGAGATCACCCGGGTCGAGCCGTTGGAAGCGGGTGAGAGCCCGAAGGGCCTCGGCAGGCTGGTAGATCATGTCGGCGACCGTCCGGTCCTGGCGGGTTTCGCCGTTGACGGTCAGTTTCAGCCGCAGGTCGGTGAACCGCTTGAGCTCGTCGGCGTCGAGCAGGACCAGCGCGGGCCCGGTGGGGGTGAAGGTCGGGTAGGACTTGGCTTCGTAGAACTGGGTCTGGGGCAGCTGGATGTCGCGCGCGGAGACGTCGTTGGTCACCACGAGGCCCGCGACGTACCCGGAGACGTCGTCGCCGATCTCCGTGCCGACCGGGATCTCCGTGCCGATGACGAGGCCGATCTCGACTTCGTAGTCCAGGAGCCGCACATGGGCGGGCCGCACCACGTCGTCGTGCGGCCCGCTGATCGAGCCGGACGACTTGCGGAAGAACGTCAGCGGCACGGTGGCCGGGTTCCCGCCGGTGTCCTCGACATGCGAGGCGAAGTTGGTCATCTGCGCGACCACCCGGCACGGGGCGGTGACCGGCGAGACGAGCTCGAGAGTCTCCACGCCGACCGTGCGGCCACTGGCCGCCGCCGTGTCGAGGGCTTTCCGGTCGGCGAGCAGTTGGGCGGTGGTCGTGGCGCGGGTGGTGACCTTGGCCGCCCCGGACGGGGTGGCGACCCACCAGGCATCGGCGGTGCGGAGGACAGAAATACTCATGACACAGCTACTTTCAGCAGGCCGCGAAGGCGGTCGAAGTCGAATTCGTTTTCCTCGCGCAGCGCGCCGATGATGGCGCGCAGTTCACCGAACGCCTCCCGGCCGGGCTTGACGCCGAGGAAGTCCTTGGTGGCGGGCGGGCCCCACTGGGCCAGTCCCGAGGCGGTCATCGGCGCCCAGCCGGGCTCGAGCGAGCAGTCGAACAGGTCGCCGTCGCTGAAGTGCTCGACGAGGAATCCGTCGGGGTCGCGCCAGTAGTCGAACAGCTGGCTGCCCTGGATGTGCCTGCCGATACCCCACGACCGCTGATAGCCGCGGTCGAGCAGGTACTCGCCGCCGGCGGCGAGCGAATCGAGGTCGGGCACCTGGTAGGCCGAGTGCACGTACCGGTTCGCCGGTCCGAGCACCATCGCGAGGGTGTGGTGGTCGGTCGGGGTGTCACCGCGGTCGCAGCGGATGAAGCTCATCACCGGACCCCGGCCGCGCTGCCCGGGGTAGTAGAGGAAGTCGCTCACGATGAGGCCCAAGTGGGCCAGATACCAGTCGAGCGTTTCGCGGTACTTCCTGGTCTGCAGTACGACGTGGCCGAGCCGCTGCACCTTGACCGGCTCGCGCCGTGGCCGCTGGGTGGCGTTCACCCGCGTGATGTCGCGCCCGAAATTGAGGGGTAGCGGCTCCTGGCCCGGCAACGCCGGGAGTTCGTGTGTGCCGGACACGACTCGCACCCGGGCGCCGCTCGGGTCGAGCAGGTCCACGGTGGCCCCGCCGAGGCTCTCCGGCAGGCGGGTGACCTGGTGCCCGGTCGCGTCCGCCAGGCGGAGCACGTCCGCCGGGTCGGCGGCCCGGAACGCCGGCCCGGTGAACCGTGAGCGCGGGCCGCGGCGGATGAGGACGCAGGGTGCGCCGGGTTCGGTGCCGCGCAGCTGCAGTTCGTCCGCGGTGCGCAGCGAGGTGGTGAAACCGAAGGCGTGCGCGAACAGTTCGGCCTTGGCCAGGTCCGGTTTTTCGAACTCCAGCCACGCCAGGTCGTGCACCTTGACGACCGGATTGGGCGCCCGTCCCGGGTGCTCCCCGGGTAACGCACCCTGCTCGCTGTGCAGGTCGGCGTGGGGATCGTCGTGGTCGATCATGACCCCTCCCATCTTATTGACGATATCGTCACTTCCGAGCGTACCGTCAGTCAAGTAGTTCTGACGATTTCCTCATTTCTGAGGGGGTCCGCTAAGGTGCTCCCCGGAGGTGTGGACATGACCGAGCAGGTGACCGGTGACCGGCTGGCGCGGCGCAAGGCGCGGACTCGTGCCGCGCTACTCCGGGCCGCTCAGGCCTTCATCGCGGCCGGGAACACGAACGTCCCGATCCTGGAGATCACGCAGGCCGCCGACGTCGGGATGGGGTCGTTCTACAACCACTTCGAGAGCAAGGAACAGCTCTACCAGGCCGCGGTGGAGGACGCGCTGGACCGCTATGGCGCCGTGCTCGACGAGCTGACCGCGGATCTGGGCGACCCGGCACTAGCGTTCGCGCAGAGTTTCCGGCTGAGCGGTCGTCTGCACCGGCTGCAGCCCGAGCTGAGCCGGGTGCTGCTGAACAACGGGCTCACCCTGGCCACGTCCGAGCACGGGCTGGCCCCCCGGGCGCGCCGGGACATCGAGGCCGCGGTCGAAGCCGGCCGGTTCACCGTGCGCGACCCTGAGCTCGCCATGGTCACCGTGGCCGGCGCGATGCTGTGCCTCGGTCAGCTCCTGCACGACCAGCCCGGCCGTGATGCCGAGATCGCGACCGACCAGGTCGCCGAGGATCTCCTGCGCATGCTCGGCCTCTCCGCCGGCGAAGCGCGCGAACTCTGCCGGCACCCGTTGCCCAGCTTGTGATCTGCGCAAACGCTGCACGGGTTACATGTTGTGATAGCTGCAACTCGGCCCATTGTGGATTTGGCAAAGTTGCAGGTAGAACGGACGATCGCGCAGACGTTCGATGTTGGTGCTGTCTTCCCCACGGCTCCTCTGGTGTGTCGTGGTGTCGCTCGCGTTGACCCCGGCGGCGCGCACAGCGATCCGGACCTCACCGGTGCCCGGGAGCGGATCCGGACGGTCCACGATCTCGAGGACCTCCGGGCCCCCGAACCGGCTGAACTCGGCCGCCCTCATGAGTCCCTCTTCTCGCGAACGGTCGCTGCCCGAGCGCGGTGCCGCCAAGCGCCGTGCTTGCCGAGGAAGAGACGCTGTTCGGCAGCGGCCTCCCGGTCCTCCGGGCTGTCGCCTCCGAACCCGCCATGCGGCATCGCCTCGAACACGTGTAGTTCGGCCTCCACACTGGCGCCGCGCAGCTTGCGGTGCATCCGGACGGTGTTGGACAAGAACAGATCGCGGGTCCCGCTTCGGAGGAACGTGGGCGGGAAGCCGGACAGCTCACCCAGGAGCGGGGAGAGATGCGGATCCCGCAGGTCAGCCCCTGCCGCGTAGAGGGCGTTCGTCGCTCGCAAGCTGCGGAGAACGTTGTCCACCCCGGCCAGGGTCTGGAAGGTGTCGCCCGCCTCGGTGAGGTCGACCTGCGGGGTGTTGAGCACGAGGGCCGCGGGCATCGGCAGCCCGGCGTCTTTGGCGCGCAGCAGGAGGGCCGCGGCGATGTTTCCTCCCGCGGAGTCGCCTCCGACGAACACCCGTGACGGATCGCGGTCCTCCACCACGCGGCGGTACACGGCGATCGCGTCGTCAAGCGCGGCGGGGTACGGGTGCAGCGGCGGCAGCCGGTAGTCCACGCCCCACACAAGCATGCCCGTGGACGACGCGGTCCTGGCTGTCGTCGCGCGGCACGCGTCCCCGCCGCCGACCAGGAGACCCCCAGGGTGCATCCAGAGGAAGACCGGCTCGTCCGCCTTCCTCTCGACCCCGTGGGGCCTCGCGGCGTACACGGTGGCGCCGTCCACGTCGAGGTCCTCGACGGTGACCGGCAGGTCAGAGATCGGGAACCGCTGGGCCGTGGATCGATTCGCCTGCTCGGCCATCGCGAGCCACGCCTCGGTGTCCCCGGTGGCCGGATAGGACAGCTCGCCGCCGTCGACGGCGAGCCATGCCCGCGCCTGCTCGCTGACCGTGGATGGAGCGGGGAACGTGCGCTCGTGCATGACCCCGGCTCTGGTCGATGCCACCTCGTCGCTCGTGCCCGGCGGCACGACCGTCTGTCGCCGCATGGGAACTTCTCCCCTCGACCGACGCGATTGGTTGGGCGGCGTCGGCAATCATGTTCGTTGCCCGGTAGCGGATCAAGCACTAAGTTAACCGACTAAGTTTAGTCACACAAGAGAGTGAGGCGTATGCCCAGAACCAGCAAGCGCGGCGGCCCACAGACACGCGCACGGATCCTGGAGGTCGCGAACCGGATGTTCCACGAGCGTGGGTACGAAGCCGTCACCGTCGCCGAGATCGCGCGCGAGGCTGGAGTCTCGAGCGTGACAGTCTTCAACCACTTCCCGCGCAAGGAGGACCTCTTCATGGACCGCGCGGCCGACGCGGTCGACCTGCTGCGCTCGGCCAGCCGCGACCGCGCACCGGGCATCGACGCGCTGACGTCCTTGCGGGATACGAGCTTCCGCCTCCTCGACACCCGGCACCCGCTCTCCGGTGTCTCCGACCGTTCCGTGCCCTTCTTCCGGACGGTCGCGGAGTCACCCACGCTCGTCGCGCGCGCGAGAGCCATCGCGTCCGAACTACAGACGACGCTGACCGACGAACTCGATCGCGACCCGGCCTTCGAGGGCGACGCGACTTTGTTCGCCGCGTTCTTCATCGCCGGCTACAGCGCGGTACTGGTGGAGACCGCGCGCCGCCGTATCGCAGGCGAGCCGACGAGCACTGTGGTGAAGGACCACCGCGTGCGCCTCGAGCGGCTGTTCACGGCTCTGCGCGACGGACTCGGCCCCGCATCGTAACGGCGCGCACGCGCCTTGCGCTGCCGGTACGGGCATCGGCAGCGTGTGTGCCCGATCTTCCCGGCCGCCGGTCAGGGCTGGACGAGGACTGGTCGGTCGCGAAGGTCGGGCCGAGGGAGCGTAGGCATCCGGTGGCACCAACTCGACCGGCAGGCTCAGCCGTAATTGCCGGGCTTCGGCGGCGCGCTGACCACGGTCAAGCTGACCTTCCTGCAGTGCAACGGGAGGCCGGTCGGAATCAGCGTCATGACTGTTGAGAACGCCGATTGGGTGCTACCGCGTTGTCGGTTGACGCGAGCGCATCGGACATCATCACAGAGCATGGCGGGACGTCGGGCTTATCGAACGACGGAGTGCGATCACTGGCTAACGAGCCGAGCCCGCGTGGACTTGATGACAACCATTCTTTGGCGACAACCCTCCTACCCAGTAACGCAATGCAGCACTGCGACAGCTTTCGGCCTGCGACACCGAGGCTGTTGACATAACTGTTGCGGCAACCACGGACCGCTACCTGACCAGCGAGTGACCGCTGTTCCGGGGCAAACGCACTCCATCCTCGTTGTAGAAACCTACGAATCCTCCGATAGCGAAGGCGAATGCGGCCGGTGCGCAGACAAGGAGCACTGGGTCAGGATCGCCTCCGGCATCAAGTGCTCTGAACATGTAATAGACAAGCACTGGTACCGCTATCGCGGCCACTACAGCAGGCAGCAGCCAGCGTAGCCGGACTCGCACCGTCTCCCGGAGACTGAGGACCCGCACCCGCACTTCCTCGCCACAGTCATCGCACCGCACTGCAGCGGTACTGACCCCGCGATCGGGCCGCGGCACGTGGATCGGAGTGACCGAAAAGGTCTCGCGATACATCCCCGGGAAGTCACGTCGGCTGTGCAGGTGCTTCAGACGGATTCGCGGATAAGGACCCGCAGGTTGGTTACCCCGCCGCTGAGCGCGGCGGTGTGCCCACTTGTCGTGGTCCGGACTCGGTTGGGAACTCTCGGTCACCCGGTCAGGAAACCATCCGGGACACAAGATCGGGCAACGAACAGCACCACTCCATCGCAATGGAGCAGCCCGAACAACCGGACTGGCGAGTTGCTCATCAGGACATCTTGCCGCCCACCGGCAGCCCAAGCACGTGCCGACCCACGCGGCGCCGCGCGTCGAATCCGTAAGGTCTGCTCGAGCCAACCCCGTCCACCGGTGTTCGGACCTACTTTTCGTGTCGCAGGTCAGCGGCCTCGTCATCCGCAAGATCGAGCTGGACTGGACAGCCTCGGTGGACCGCTGCGCGGCTGGGCTTTGTCGAGCGAGGAATGCCACGGGTTTGAGACTGATCATGGTGACGCCACCGTGAGACAGCGAAGAACACCCAGGTCGAACAAGATCGACTCAGGACCGGTGAGACCCTACTCTTCATTGTAGGGTCTCAAAACTCATTTCATATTCTCATCGGTCACTTCATCTCCACTTCATTTATGAGGCGGAGATGAGACCGGTGTCTATTTAAGGACGTGGAAGTCGGGGTGGGCGTTCCACGCTGCCATCGCCGATGAGTCAAGGTAGACGTAGTCGTTGACGCGGATGCAACGGCCCGCAGTTTCCAACTGGCCGAGCAGGCTCGCTGAAGGTGGAGCCTGGAACTCGACGAACACCCAGCCCTGGGTTCGTTCCGCAATACGCTGCGCCAGCTTGCGCCCAGTACGTCACCCACCGCTCCGCCCAGTGACACCACGGAAGCGGCCGCTCGGCCGCCATCCACCGTGGCACCCGAAAAGCGAGGCGACGTCACGTTGACCGATGGGGGCCAGCTCGACCTCGAAGAGAAACGAGTCGGGAAAGACGTTCCCGGCAACGATTTGGCCTTCTCAGGTACGTTTCCCCAGAAGCTGATCCCATCGAGCGGGGTGATCACCTACATGTATTCGGGTGCCACCGCCGAAAGCTGTCAGAAGGAACTCGAAGGCAAAACATATTCCAGTGTCACTGTGGGCAACGGAAGATCCTGCTGTCTGCGAACCGCCGAAGGCCACGTGGCAACGGTCTCGATCGTCAAGGCGGACCCGCACGAAAACGCGCCGGTTCAGGTGAAGTACACCGTGTGGCCGTAATCGCTGTCGATGTCGAAACAGGCCGGGCAAACGGTCCGCGTATGGTGGCTGGTTGCCGTACGGGGACGGTTGCTTCGAAGCGGTCACCCCCCGGGCCTGGGTGGTGAGTCAACCCGGATGTGCGGTACCTGCGCGGGCTACTCGTCGGCAACTCGAGCGTAGGCCGAACGGACGGCGTCGACCGCGGCGTCCATGCTGACGCCGAGATCGTGGGCGAATGCGGCGAAGCGGGTCGCGCCCGCTGTCAGTAGCGCCTCGGGCCGTGTGCGCTCGGCGGGCTCGGTGACGACGGTGCCCCTCGCGCGCGCCGTCGTCACGAGGTCCGTGGTCTCCAGCTCGCGGTAGACCCGCGCGACCGTGCCGGAGGCGAGTCCGAGGTCCCGTGCGAGCTGGCGGATCGGCGGCAGCCGGGTGCCCGCGGCCAGTGTCCCGCCCGCGATCATGCGCTCGATCTGGTCGTAGATCTGCCGCCACGGCGCGAGTCCGCTGGTGGTGTCGATGGTGACGCGCAGGGCCGTCATCGGTCAGCTCGCGGCCGCGGCGACGCTGCGATGCGGCCCCGCCACCACACGCAGTGCGATGAGCCCGAGCACGAACACGCCTGCGGCGGCTGCGCTCATCTCAGCGTGGAACAGTGCCCCGGGAACCGCGATCGCCAGTCCCGTCGCCACGCGGGCGCTGCGGGCACGTAGCACGAGATCGACGACAGGATCGCCTGCGGCAGGCCGCCGGACCGCGAGTGCGACGATTCCGGCGGCGACGAGCCCGCACCCGGCGACGACGGCGACGGCCTGCCACCGTCCCGCGGTGGCGTAGTGCGTCAGTCCGGCGCCCGTCGTGAGCCCGAGCAGCACGAGCGCCCACGCGGGGATGATGTCGCGCACCCCGCGCTGTGCCAGCATCGCGCGCCGTAGCGTGGTTTTCGGCGGCCGAAACGCGAACAGCTCGCCGAAGAGCCCGCCGAGCAACAGCGTCCACGCGATCGTCCACGGGGTGTCCTCGGCCAGCCCGATCACATCCCCGAGCACGGGCAGCAGCACGAACAGGCACGGGTAAGCGATCCGGCGGCGCTTCAGGTAACGCACAGCCTCCGCGACGTCCTCATCGGACGGACGATCGATCCCCCATCGGGTCAGCAACCGCCGGCCGTGCTTCTCCCCAGGCCACAGGACGACGAGAATCCCCAGCCCGAAGATCCCCATCACGATCGCCAGGCCCAGCACGTTGTCCCATGCCATCGGACAGCCTCCCTCTTGTGTCACATGCACGGTACAACTTGTGTCAAGGGCATGGGGCAAGAGGTGGCTCTCCGCTTGGTCGGTCGGCAAGGGAAATGTTTTGCTTGTGATCGAGCACAGGCATTTCACTCCTGTAGTGCCGCGGCGAGAGAGCCGCGGCCGGCCCGCCGTGCCGGCAGCAGCGCGGCCAGTGGGGCGGCCAGGATCGCCGCGCTCAACAGGACCCCGAGCCGTTCCCACGGTGGGGCGAAAGCGATGGTGTCGCCGCCGCTCGCCACGACTTCGGTGATCAGCCATGCGGAGCCGAGGCCGACCAGCAGTCCGCATGCGGCGCCGAGCAGGGCGACGAAGACCGACTCGACGGTCAGTGTGGCGCCGAGTCCGGTTCTGGTGAGGCCGAGGGCGCGAAGGAGTGCCGACTCTCGTGTTCGTTCCAGTACGGATAGCGAGAGTGTGTTCGCGATTCCGGCGAACGCGATCAGTACGGCCAGCGCGGTCAGTGCCCACATGAGGTTGAGGCTTTCGCGGATCGGCGCGGACGCGTCGTCCTTGATCTCGGTGATGCTCTTCAGCATCGCGAGCGGCGCGCTCGACAGGTCCCGTCGCAGAGAGGCTTCGACCTGGGCGTGGTCGGCGCCGGAGGCGAGCTTGACCAGCACGCTCTCGTCGTAACTCTTCTCGTTGGGGGCGATCGTCGGCTGCTGGGCGAGGTCGACCACGGCGAATCCGAGGTCGATTCCGGCCATGGTGACGCCGTCGTAGATCGCGACGACGCGGAGGGACGCCCGTTCGGTCTGGAGGGCGTCGCCTACCGCGAGGCCCGTGCTCTGCGCGAGGTCCTTGTGGATGGCGATCTGGCCCGGGCCGAGGTCGAAGCGGCCGGAGAGCACCTTGGGCCGGATCAGGTCGCCTCGGACGGCGCTCACCTCGTACGAGCCGTATTTGCCCAGGTCGCCGGAGAAGGACCGGCGGGTCGTGGTGGCGTCCACGCCGGGCACTTTCGCGAGGGTGTCGGCGAGTGCGTCGGGCAGTGGCCGGGTGATGACCGCGGAGGTGACCATGAAGTCGGCGGCGAGTTGTTCGTCGAGTCCGCGGCTCCGCCCTGCTTCGACGCCGGCCGCCACGGTGGTCGCGAGGGTGACGACGGCGAGTCCGATGGTGAGGGCGGCCGCGCTGGCCGCTGTCCTCTTGGGGTTGCGGCAGGCGTTGAGCGCGGCGAGTTTCGCGGGTTGGCCGGGTGTCAGCCTGGCCAGTACCCGGACCACGGGTCCCGCGATCAGCGGCCCGGCGGCCAGTGTCGCGCCGAGCAGTGCGACCATCGCCGCCACGACGAGTGGGGCGGCATCGTCCACTTCGGACTGGAGGGCGAGCACCCCGGTACCGACGCCGCCGACGAGCAAGACGGCGCTCGCGACCACGCGTGGCCGTCCCGCGCGGGCGGTGGGGCCGTCGCCCGGTGTACGGAGTGCCTCCATCGGCGTGACCCGGGTCGCCGACCAGGCCGGGAGGGCCGCCGCGAACGCTGTCACGAGGATCCCGACCGCCGGCGCGGCGATCACCGTCCGCGCGGTCAGCGGGAGATAGATGTTCTCCTGGCCCGCGATGGCCTGGAGCGCGGCGGCGACGCCCAAGCCGCCGAACAGACCGGCTGCGGAGGCCGCCGTGCCCACGACAGCGGCTTCGGCGAGGACGCCGGCGAAGACCTGCCGTTTACCGGCGCCGACACAGCGCAGCAGCGCCAGTCCCCGCGATCGCTGGGCCACGAGGATGGTGAAGGAATTGGAGATCACCATCGCGGCCACGACCATCGCCAGGACGGCGAAGGCGGTGAAGAACTTCACCGACCCGGGAGCGTTCGGCGCGGTTTCGTGAAGCAGCCGGGCGGCGGCCTCCCGCCCGGTAGCCACGGAGATCCCGGTGCCGCCCACGGCCTGTTTCAGATCGGCGACCAGCTTCGTCTGGCTCACGCCCGGTGCGGCCCGCACCACGATCTCTCCGACCGTCGCCACCGGATCCAAGCGACGCAGCGTCTCCTGTGACACCACCAGGTTCGCCCCGCCCAGGCCTGCGTCGACCGGGCGGTCGAACACGCCGACCAGCGTCAGTGCGTGGCGTTCCCCGGTGTCGTCCAGTACTGTCACCGCCCCACCGAGTGCGACGTCCGCGAGACTGGTCCGTGCGATCGCGATTTCCCCGGCGGTGCTGGGGAAGCGGCCCTCGACGAGGTCGTAGGGCCGCAGCTTCTCGTCCGTGCCCAACGCGGTCGCGGCGGCGTCCCGGGCGCGCCCGTCGGGACCGAGCGTGGGCGCGCTGACGGTGGCCCGGCCTTCCGCGGCGGCGACACCTGGTACCTGCCGGACCCTCCCCAAGATCGTGTCGTCGAGGCCGGCGCCTCGTTGTGCGGTGATCGATGCGTCCACTCCGCGTGTCTCGAAGGCGACGGCGTCACGCAGTCCCGCGCCGACCGCGTCGGTGAGCACGAATGATCCGGCGACGAAGGCGACGCCGAGTGTGATGGCCGTGGCCGACAGCAGCTGCCGCAGCGGCCGAGCCTTGAACCCGGCGACGACGGTTCGCAGCATCACGCCCCCAGTCCGGTGAGCGCGCCGAGGACCGCGTCGGCGCTCGGACGCGGGATCTGCGTCGCGATCCGGCCGTCTGCCAGCAGCACCCCGTGGTCGGTGTAGGAGGCCGCGACCGGGTCGTGGGTCACCATCACCACGGTCTGGCCGAGGTCGCGGACCGACGTGCGCAGGAAGTCGAGCACCTCGGCACCGGACCGCGAGTCGAGGCTGCCGGTCGGTTCGTCGGCGAAGACGACGTCCGGCCTGCCGACGAGGGCGCGGGCGCAGGCCACCCGCTGCTGCTGGCCACCGGACAGTTCACCGGGTTTGTGCCGCAGCCGCTGCCGGAGTCCCAGCGTGCCGATGACGGTGTCGAACCAGGCCGGATCCGGGCGGCGTCCCGCGAGCCGGAGCCCGAGCAGGATGTTGTCCTCGGCGGTCATGGTCGGCAGCAGGTTGAACGACTGGAACACGAACCCGACCCGGTCTCGGCGCAACCGGGTCAGCCGGGCGTCGGACAGGCCGGTGAGCTCGGTCTGGCCGATGCGGATCCGTCCGGTGTCCACAGTGTCCAGTCCGGCGAGGCAGTGCATGAGAGTCGACTTGCCCGATCCCGAGGGGCCCATGATCGCGGTGAACCGGCCGCGCGGGAAGTCCAGTGACACGCGGTCCAAGGCCCGTACGGCCGTGTCGCCCCGGCCGTAGACCTTCACCACATCCGTCGCGCCCGCGGCAGGACCGTCCATTGTGTGCATACCGCGATCATGGCCGGGAGCACCTGAACGGTTCCTGAAGCAACCTGAAGAACGCTTCAGGAAGACGGGTGGTGATCTGGGAAGATCGTGTCATGCGCGTGCTCGTGGTGGAAGACGAACGGCGGCTGGCCGAGACCCTCCAATGGGGACTCGAGGCAGACGGTTACGCGGTCGACCTCGCCCACGACGGCCTGGAAGGACTCGAACTCGCGCAGCTGTACCCGTACCAGGTGATCATCCTGGACATCATGCTGCCGAAGCTCAACGGTTACCGCGTCTGCGCGGCGCTGCGGGAGCGCGGGGTGAGCACGCCGATCCTCATGCTGACGGCGAAGAACGGCGAGTACGACGAAGCCGAGGCGCTCGACACCGGTGCCGACGATTATCTGAGCAAGCCGTTCTCCTACGTCGTGCTCACCGCCCGGCTGCGGGCGCTTCTCCGCCGGGGCGGGGCCGGGTCGGCGGGCGTGCTGGAGTTCGGGGACCTCGTGCTCGACCCGGCGAAGCGGGTATGCCGCCGTGCGGGGACACCGGTTTCGTTGACCTCCAAGGAATTCGCGGTCATCGAATGCCTGCTGCGCAATGGTGGCCGTCTGGTGACGAAACGGGAGATCCTCGACCAGGTCTGGGATCTGGCGTACCGGGGCGACCCCAACATCGTCGAGGTCTACGTGAGCGCGCTGCGGCGAAAACTGGACGCGCCTTTCGGGCGGCGCACCATCGCGACCGTCCGCGGCGCGGGCTACCGGCTGGAGGACGGATGAGCGGGTGGTGGCCCTCCTCGGTGCGCCGGAGCACCGCGCTCTCGGCCGCGTTGCTCTGCGCGGTCGTGTTCACCCTCGGCTGGTTGGGTACCCGCGAACTGCTGAGCGGCCAGCTGGCCCGGAACGCCGTGGCCGCGACACGTGTCCAGCTGGACCGGCTGGCCGACACATACCGTGCCGGGCAACCGGCGCCGTTGCCCGGTGATGCCCTGTTCCAGGTGGTCGATCAGTCCGGGAGGGAGGTCGCGAGCAGTGAGAATCTGCACCGCTGGGATCCCGCGTGGGCGCCGTTGCCGCCCGCACCCGCCGGAGCACCGGCGGACTGGACGGTCACCACGAAGGCCACGCTGAAACCTGGCGACCATCCACAGTGGCGCGAGTATCGTGAATACACCCTGGTGGGCAAGGTGATCGACAGCGGTGGCCACCGGTTGACGATCTACCTGTTCGTGTCTCCATGGGAGACGCTCCGGACATTGGCGACCTTCGACGACATTCTGGTCTTCTTCGTTCCGCTCGCGGTGCTGATCACCGCACTGGCCGCGTGGCTCGCGGCGGGCCGGGCACTGCGGCCGGTGGAGGCGATCCGCCGGGAGCTGGCCGAGGTCAGCGGGAGCAGGCTCGACCGCCGGGTTCCGGTGCCTCCGTCCCGTGACGAGGTCGCCCGGCTGGCGACCACCACGAACGAGACCCTCGACCGGTTGCAGCAGGCCTATGACCGGCAGGAACGGTTCGTCGCGGACGCCAGCCACGAACTGCGCAGCCCGCTGGCGAACCTTCGCGCCGGGCTCGAGGTCGCGCTCACCCACGCCGAGCGGGCCGACTGGCCGGTCGTAGCCCGGCGGTCCCTGCTCGACGTCCAGCGGCTGCAACGCATCACTGCGGACCTCCTCCAGCTGGCGGTCGACCCTGCCGACCTTCCGGAAGGCGTCGTCGACCTCGTAGACGTCGTGGGGGAGCAGGTCGCCGAACGCGGACTCGACGACGGCGGGCCCGCGGTCGTGTCCGATGTGGATGGTCCGGTGCCGGTGTGCGGCGAACCCGTCCAGCTCGAACGTCTGCTGCGTAACCTGCTCGACAACGCCGTGCGTCACGCGCGTTCGTCCGTCATAGTGCGGCTTCGGCACGAGGCAGGAGAGGCGGTCCTCGAAGTGATCGACGACGGCCCCGGCATTCCCGACGCCGACCGCGAACGCGTCTTTGACCGCTTCACCCGGCTCGACGACTCCCGCACCCGCGACGCGGGCGGCACCGGACTCGGCCTCACCATCGCCCGGGACATCGCCGTCCGCCACGGCGGGTCACTGCGAGCCGAGGGCACCGAAAACGGTGCACGACTGATCGCCCGGCTCCCGTCAGCCTGACCCTTCGAACTCGCGGTAAGCCGTCGTTACATGGCCCTCAATCGCGAGGTCGGCCTCGAAGGCCGCGTCGTCGGCGGGTTTCACCGGCGGTACCGCTTTGGACGTCACGCCGTATTCGGTAGCGTCAAATTCGCACGACGGGCGGAACGGTCCGACCGATCAGATCGTGGGCTGCGGTGGGGCGGGTGGCAGCGTGATGTGGGGGGTCGCGTTCGACACCGCCCGCGCGGAGGGTGCCGTCGAGCAAGCGCCATGTCCAGCGGGTGAGCAGGGCAGTGAGTTCGGTTCTCGGTACGCCGCGGGGGTTCTCGAGCCATTGTGCGGTGCAAGAGTCGACGAGTCCGACGACGCCGAAAGCGGCGGGTCCGGCGCAACCTGTGGCTGGACCCGCGTGAGGCGGAGATGTTGTTCGGTGTGTTCGCCGAAGAGTTCATGGACGCGGTCGGTCCGCGGCTGGAGCCGACGACATCGGCTAAGTACCGGTCCTTTCTGGACAACCATCTACTGCCGCAGTGGTCGTCGTGGCCGCTGGCTGGGATCTTCAACAGCTACGTCGAGATCGAGAAGTGGCTCTCGGAGTTGCACGAGGACTACGCCGACTCGTCGGTGGCGTCGATCTTCTCGCTGTTCTCCACAATCCTCGGTGCCGCGGTCAAGGCTCGGAAGATCCCGGCGAACCCGTGCGCCGGGATCCGGGTGACCTCGGGCGAGTTCGAGGTCGAGAACCTTGTCGCGACGCCGGTGCAGGCGCTGCGTGCGTCGATGCGTCTGTACGAGAGCGGGCTTGGGCTCGCCGGGTTCGTTCTCGGCCTGCTCGACTTCTACACAGGTTCCCGGTGGGGCGAGTTGGTCGGTCAGCAGCGGCACGAGTACGACAGCGAAGCGCGGGCAATCCAGATCCGTGAACCGCTGAAGGAGATCGGCGGACGCCTGTTCAAAGGCGGTCGCCGGGTAGATACTTCGCGGATGGCCGATCTTGGGCCGCGGCCGACTCGTCCGGTGACGCCGAGACGACAGGGCGGCCGGGCAAAGAAAGGCCGGACCAAGACCCCGGCCGGCACGCGAAGCGTGGAGCTGCCGCCAAGCATCGCAGTCTTCTACGAAGAGCTGATCGACAGCCACAGCTTCCCGTTCGTGCTGTGCAGCGCGGAGGGTGCACCGTTGCGGCGGTCGAACTTCCGCAACCGCTACTGGCGCCCGGTCTGGGATGGCAGTGACGCTGAACACACGCGGTCGGCGGAAGTGGTGCAGCCGATCCTCCCGACCTTCACCTTCCACGAGGGACGGCATAGCCACAGCACCTGGCTAGCCGAGGACGGCATCCCCGAAGTCGCCCGTCGGGCACGGTTGGGGCAGAAGATGAAAGGCATCGCGAGGGTCTACGACCACGTGACTCCGCTGATGCGCCGCCAGATCCTGCAAGCGCTCGAAACCCGCTGGATCGGCTCGCTGGTCGCCCTCACCCCGAGGGAGCGGACCAAGCTGGGGGAGTGGTTCCCGCACCTGCACGCCACGTTCCGTGATGGGCAGTTGGAGACGGCCCCGAGGGCCATCGCCATTTCATCGCCATTGAACGACTGAAGCCCCGCCCCTCCGAGGAGGAGCAGGGCTTCTGACCTGCGAAAACAGATGGTGCGCGATACTGGGATTGAACCAGTGACCTCTTCCGTGTCAGGGAAGATCGAACCAGCTCTTGACCAGGCGTTTCCTCTGTTTTCGCAGGCCTGCGGTCTCTCGTTCCTCCTCGTTGGGGCGGCTTCGAACGCGTTGCGGCGCGTTCCTGTCGCCTGAATATCGCCAGTTGATCTTGGAATGCTGGTTACGAGGAGTTGCTTCGTGTCTGCCAAAGCTGTTGGTTTTCCGGTTGAGCGGGACGCTGTCCTGCAGTTGGTCACCGTCATTGTCGGGGTGATCGTGGGGCTGACGTTCCTGTTCGGGTTCGGCAACGTCCTGGCCTTTGGGCTCCGGCTCGGAGTATCCGGCTGGGTGGCCCCGCTGGTCGCGCCCGCCGTAGACCTGTCGGTCCTGGCGCTGCTGATCGCGATCCGGCAGCTGTCGCTGCGTGGCGCTTCTGCCGAGGTGATCCGGTCGGCGCGGCGTCTGCTGTTGGTCTCGAGCTTCGTCACGCTTGCCTTGAACGTGGCCGATCCGCTCATCGCGGGTGAGATCGGCCGGGCGTTGTTTGACGCGGTCGGTCCTCTGCTGTTGATCGGATGGGCGGACGTGGGCCCCTCGCTACTTCGCGAGCTCGCCTCTGCGACCCCGCCTGAAGAGGCCACTGTCGCTCCGTCGGCGTCGTCGCGTCCACGCGTACCAGCGGCTCCTGACGTCCCCGTGGATACGCGGCCTCAGTTGATCGACTCGTCTCCGCCGCCTACGAAGCGGTCAAGCCTGTCGAAGCTCGGCGACGACCTCGTTGAGCAAGCTATCGAGGTGGACCGCCGTCATCGTGAGGAGCACCAGCGTCCGATCTCAGCGGAGGGCCTGATGCGCACCTTCGGTCTGGGTGCCGAGCGCTCGCGGTTGTTGATGCGTACCGTCCGTGCGCGCTGGACCAGCACGCAGGTCGGCAACGATGCCTTCTGCGGTCGAGACGAGTTCGCTTAGTCCTGGCCTCTACGGCCTCGAACGTTGTTCGAGGCCGTAGAGGGGTGGGTACTGGGCAGCGGACCAGTTGAAGCGACAGGGGGTTTGAGGCCGTTGGTGGCGCCCGCGGTGGGTTTCAATGCCAGAAGCCCAGCGGAACTGGTGTCACCGCCAGGCCAGATCGGCTCGGAGATGACCCGGACGGTGCTCATGCCATCTCCGCAGCAGGCTTCGCCGCTGATCACGGGTTGGCAGGGGCTTTCTACCGAGTGAAGAGGCGGCGAGCGCGGCGCAAGTGGTGTGGATTCTCGCCGGGCGAAAATCAGCGGGGCGGATCACCCCTGTCGACGGTGTTCTCGTTCCCGACCTGTATGCCGGCGGCGCATGCTGTGCCCTCGGCAGGGCTACATGCAGACGGTCCCGCGTCTGACCAGCGCTCTTCGACGGGGATGTTGGTGATTGAGCGCAGCTTCTCGGTTGATGACGTCGCCGCCACCACCTCGCTGGTTCAGAGCCGGCACCTTGGCGTGTCGGACGGTGCCGAGTGAGGTCGGACATGACTTTGCCGCAGGGCCGCGGTGTATCCGCGGTGTCAGGGCGTGTCGCCTGGCGTTGGCTTGACTCAAGCCTCGTGGGTTCGTCTTGGGTTCCGGCGGTGGGTACGGATGCTTTAGCGGGCCGCGTGGCGGGGCGGTGGGTGTGGTGAAGGGGGGCGGGTCAGCGTGATTCGCTTGTGTCGGCTGTGAGCGTGATGGTCGGTACCGTGGTTGGGCTGACCTTTCTTTTCGGGTTCGGCAATGTGTTCGCGCTCGTTCTCCGGCTCGGCGTGCCGGTGTGGGTGGCGCCCTTGGTTGCGCCTGCGGTGGACCTGACGGTTGTGGCGTTGCTCGTGGCGATCCGTCGTTTGTCGACCCAGGGAGCGGCTCCTGAGGTTCTTCGTTCGGCGCGGCGGCTCCTTGTTCTCGCGAGTGCGGTGACCTTGGCGTTGAACGTGGCCGAGCCTTTGTTCGCTGGGGAGATCGGCAAGGCGTTGTTCGATGCGGTGGGGCGGCTGTTGCTGATCGGTTGGTCTGAGGTCGGGCCGGGTTTGCTCCAGGCGCTCGCTGACCTTCGGGAGGGCGCGCAGCTTCCTGCTGTTGTTGCACCGATGACCGCGGTGCGGGAGGTCTCGCCGGAGGCATCGGGCGGGAAGCTGGCAGGACTTGACGACGACTTGGTTGAGCGCGGCGAAGGAGATGGATGCTCGGCATCGGGAGCTGCGCCAGCGGCCGATCTCGGCCGAGGCGCTTCGCAAAGCCTTGGGTGTTGGAGCTGAGCGTTCCCGAATCCTGACGCGTGTCGTCCGATCGGAATGGTGCGAGCCGTCGCAAGTCGCAGAGGAATCTGCTTCCTAAACCTCAGGAGAAGGTTCCGGTGGCCTGTCGAACCGAAGCTGTAGGCTGACCCAGCTCGATGCTGGTCATGCCGCTGTCGCGACGCTGTAGCAGTTCTGGGGGCTCTCGGAAACTGCCTGTCTCGGCGGACACCAGGATGGGCCGGACTGTGCGGGATCTTCACGGGCAAACCGAAGCCGATTGGGCTGCGGGCGCGCTATTGCCGCAGGTCAGCAAGTTGTGCTCCCCCGCATGGGAGGGTTGCGCGGTCGTCTCGCGCGGGAATCCATCGCGCGAGATCAATGACTGAACTTGCCTTGGCTGCAGGCCCGACGTTCGGATCGTGACCATTGGTCAGGTCTGAGACGTTGTCGCGTTCCGATGGTCTGCGCGTGGCCGGACACATGATTGATGCAGATGGTGTCATGTCTCTGAAAGGTGAGCATCTTCGTGGGATTCGGCCGAATCGGCCTGCCTGGGTTGATCTCAGCGTTGTCGTCTGCGCTGCACGGTCGAACCGGGTTTCACATTCGGCGGCGTAGATGATCGACGGGCCGGCGTTCAGGCGCAGGGCATCGAAACGTGGAGTGGGCGCCCGGTTCAACCGGGCGCCCACTCTGTGGTCGCGCGTCATGTGGCGCTCCGTTCGGATCACATGAAGATCTTGACCAGCACCTCGTGCCCGTCGTCGCCTCGGACCACTACCTGACGATCGTCCTTCAGCTCCGACGCGATGAACTCGTAGAGCTGGATCGCCCGGTTCACAATGTCCACCTTCTTGAGGCCCGTGTCGTTCTGGAGCTTCACGAGAGCCTTGGCGCTCTCCTTCACTAATGCGATGTTGACTCGGGCGACGACTGGCAGCTCATCCGCCTGATCGTCGGCGACATCGGATTCCTTCCGTGTGGCGATAGCAGTCTCCCTTCGTGGGTTGAACCTGGCGCAGCGTGCGCCTGACCTTCCCATCGTCGCAGACTACACAGATCTTGGCCACTGTTTGACACATAAAATGTGTCGAATCAGTTGCCTGGAGGGCAGGTGCTGGATACGCTGTGCCCATGGCGGCCCGCCGCGCCAACGGTGGGCCGCTGGAATTGAAACGGGAAGGTCCCTCAACGAAGGAGAGAGTGAGCGCATGCTCAGTGTGTATTTTGCCCGCAATCGGGCTGGTCCTGACCTATCGGCTGACGTGTCCTCGTGGCGTCAGCTGAGCACGTAAACGCGAGGGCGGCAGGCTGTCGAGCTGCCGTAACCCCATATTCGGGATCCCGTGTGCATCAGGAACCGGGAACCGCTAGGGAAAGGTCCGACATTGGACAATCCCGAGCAATATGGCGAAGACGACTTCGCCGAGCTGGTATCCATCGAGGACGAGAGTCCCACTACCGAGGCGCGGTTGCGCATCGAGATGGAGGGGATGATGGTGGCCGTTTCAGTGCCCCCGGGCAACACCACCCACCTTCTCGACGCGGCGGTCGCCGCCCTCATCACCGCCGCGGCCGTGTTCGGGCCGACGGCAACACTGAAGGCAGTGCCTGAAGATCTCCCATACTGGGCAGCGGTCGGAATCATCGGCCTCCAGCTCGGGGTAGTGATCTTGGTGGCCGTGAGTACCTTCGCGAACAAGCTGGGCAACCCGTACCGCCTGCCCGGCTGAAGCTAAACCAGGGGAGATCACTCAGGGCCGCTCCGCACCCCCTCTCGCGGAGCGGCCCTTCTCAAATCTTTCTCCGTCTTCGGCTGATCACGTCACATGCCCGACGGGCCTTGTCTTCGCCCTCGGTGCCTGGCCGCTATGGACTTATTCGAGATGACGGGACTGGCGTACAGAAAGGGAGGGAGCGCGCCTGCCCCACGGATACCATGCCACCTTCGAACAGACGTTCTGTTCGACGGCGCCTACCTCGTACACGGATTCCATGCGTTGACGCGCCGCAGCGAGCAAGGTGGATACGAGTCGCAACGCGGTGGACATTTGGCGGCCCGGTTGCCGGTCCTCAGTGAAACTGGGCACCCTGGGCAATCACGCAGGGTCTGAGCTGTGGCTACCCAATTGAGGGACTAGCCGGGCTCTTCGGGCGCCTCACTCTTTGTGGACGGCTCGCGGCGGCGCCTGTCGAACCCGACGACGTCCCGCGTACGGTCCTCCACAACGACCAACCGTGGCATCGCCTCACACCTTTCCCGACCTAAACAATCGCCCCCAAGGTCGCCAGCCATTCGACCTTACGGGTGAACTCACCCGGCGACACTCAGACACACCGAGAACTGCTCAAGTTCTGTGGGGACTGTCCGTGGGACGTTCGCAGACAGTCCCGGTCGCTACGTTCGGGTGGGGTCGGAGGGCTCCCTTTCTTTGTGTCCTGTACGGATTTCGTATAGCCCGGGTGCCACCTCGATGGAGTCACTGCGGATTTGCCCTTCCCAGGCATGGGGCCATCGGGTCGTATCCGACCAGCGCAGCCCGTCGAGGTAGACATTGTGAAGGTCGATTTCAGTGAGGTCGGCTCCGGTGACAACGGTGACCGCAGTGCGTAACAGGGCGAGGGGGTCGACAATCCGTCCGCTGAGCCCGTCAATGCCCGAATTGTGGGCGAGGGTGAGGGCGTGGGCGAGGTCGAAGGCGAGGCCGTGGCGGGAGGCGGCGGCGTCGGCACGGGCGAGGTTGAAAGCGAGGATGAGGGCACGGGCGAGGTCGATGGCGAGGTCGACGGCGCACCCATGGGCGTCGGCGAGGGCAGAGGCAAGGCCGAAGTTGCGGGCGTGGGCGACATCGCGGGCGTGGGCGACATCGAGGGCGTGGTCGAGGGCTCGCACGAGGTTCCGGGCGAAGTCGCGGACTTTGACGAAGGCGCGGCCGACGGCGCGGGCCTGGAAGGCCAAGTCGTCGGCATCAATACGGTCGAGGTCGCGGGCGTAGTCGAGGGCGAGGGAGCCGGGGTCGACGTACGCGTTGTCGAGGGCGCGAACCAGGTTGCGGGCGTCGGCGACGTTGTAGTTGAGGTCGTCGACGCGGGCGAGCTCGACGACGTGGGCGAGGTCGTCGATGCGGGCGAGCTCGACGAAGTGGGCGAGGTCGTCGCCGAGGGTGAGGGCGCGGACATGGCTCTGCGCAACGACTTCGAGCAGAGCGAGTGCGTCGAGGGGAAGTTGGCTGCGGAGGAGTAGGCGTTCGGCGAGTGGGCGGAGTGCGAGGTCGACCGCGACCCTGTCGAGCGTGGTCACGGGGGTGTCGCTGCTGGGCACGGTTCCGGGCTCGGTGGAGGGGGCGGGTTGCGGAAGAATGCTGTTCAGCCCGGCCTCCGCGTCGAGCACGTGGTCAAGGGCTCGGTTCAGGTGTGTCTGCAGACCGGGAAGTTGGGCGTCGCGGAGTCCGGCGTCGAGGTTGAGCACATTGTCGAGGGCGTTGTGCAGCGCGGTGGTCTGGTCAGCCAGCCACCGATCAACATGTCGGGTGGAGTCAGAGGTCATGGTCCGTCCTCCGTCCAGGAGGGTTGGCAGCGAGAGCGCGGCGGGCCTTCTTGAGGTTTGCACGCACGGCAGCGGGCTCGATGCCGAGTGCGTGGGCGATCTCGGTGGGGGTGTGGTCGTAGATGGTCCAGGCCATCACCTGTCGCTGCCGAGGTGGCAGGTGGTCCAGCGCGGTGATGATGTCGTGTTGTTGTTCCCAGTGGTCAAGGTCAGCGTCGGTGCGTAGCAGCGGGCTGGGTTCCGGGATCTCGGGGACCGGATCTTCGGGGATGCTGGCGATCGCGCGGACCAGCGCCCTGGAGGCGACCCGGAAGGCCCAGGCGCGGGGGTGTTCGAGGTCGGGCCACCGCTGGTAGGCCTTGCTGAGCGTGTCCTGGGTGAGGTCGACCGCGTCGGCCAGTTGCGCGCCCTGCAGGACTAAGAACCCCACCAGCTGCTTGACGACGTCGCGATAGAACGCGGTGAACGCGGCGGTGATGTCGTCCTCCGTGCCGGGCGTGGGCGGTCGTGCCGGCCGGACGGGTGTTGGGGGAGCCTCATCGGGTTCGTGCTCGGACATCGCTCTCCTGCTTGCCCTGTTGTCCGTTGGTGACGCGTAGCCGGACACAGCCACCGTGTCCGGCGTCGTCGAGCTCAATCGTGCCATCAGCAGGCAGTCGGGCCGCGAGCATGGTTAAGGTGTCATGGCGCTGCCGGTCACGCATGACCAGGCAGCGCAGCCGCAACGCCAACGTCCCCAGCGATACCAGCTGGGCTCCGGTTATCCCCACCAGCAGGGTCAGGATTGTGTGCATCACTCGCCTCTCTTCCACAGCGATAGCCGGTCGGAAGTAAGAGGCAACAGATACGGTCAGCGTGAACCCCGAGCGCGAACATTTTTCGCACGGCCTCAATCGTTTCGTCCAGGTGGTGATGCCCGCCGCGTCCGCGGGCCGCATGATCGCCTCCTTCAACAAGCGCGGTTCCAGGGAACCGATGGCGACAGGGGTGCCGAGCAGTGGCTGTGGGAACGACGTGTCGAATTCCGCCAGTGTCTCCGGCCTGAGCGCGATCAGCACGTGCAACGCGCGGTGACGTGTCACGGCGTCCTGCAGCAACGCGAGGAACAGCGTACGTTCGTGCGGAGGGGACTGGGTAACCACGTCTTCCCACTGATCGATGACCAGCAACAAGCGAGACTTTGAGCTCTGGAAGGTTGTGAGGCGGGCGGACAATGTTCCTGTTCCCACCTGCCCGGCAGCAGGTGCACTGTCCCGTAGCTTGACGGCCTCGTCTCGCAGCAGTCTGGCGAACCGTTCTGCCTGACGGTGCCCGTCTACCCCTGGATTCGCCAAGGCGTTGGCCAACGACAGAAACGGGTTGCCGCCGGGTTCGACCGGACCGATGACACTCCACCGCACCGACAACCGCGGTAACACTCCGGCGCGCAGGAGCGAGGACTTCCCGCTGCCGGATGGGTCGACCAGTGGGATGAACCGCTGCACCGTATCCCTGCCTCCCCGTTTCAACCGGTCCAGCAGAGCACGGGACTCCTCGTCCCCGGCCGAAGAAGACCTTGGCGCGGTCTGCGGTGTACGGCTCCAAGCCGGGGTAGGGACTGTCCGGCCGAACCCAGATCACGCGCTTGCGCCACAGCCGACGCGTGGCGTACCAGCAGATCACGGCGACGAGGAGAGCTGCCAGCCAGATCGGCGCATACTCGTCGATCGGCTGGAAAGGCACCCACCAATGCTCGGGTGACGCGGTGACGAGGTTCGTCCCGAACCCGAACGCCACGCCCAGCATGAGAGCACCGAGCCCCGACCCGACTCTGGGCCGCCTCTCCATTCGACCTCACTACGTCCGTACCGGAATCGCCGTGATATCATCCGTCAGTGGGTGCGCCAGAGTGCGCCGGTGTTGTCGGTGGCTTTCAGGAGTTCGTCTTGGCTTGGGGCGCCCGGCCAAATTTGGATCAGGTGGTGTTCCTGCGGGTCGTCTAGGCTGCGGTCTTCGCCAGCGTCGCGGTGGCGCACGGAGTCCCGTACGCGGAAGCTGCCGTTCGCGGCTGATGGCAGGGTGATGGGGATGTCGATGGCGCCATCGGCTTCGGTTCCGCAGACCGCGATCTCGGCGATGGACCAGGTGACCGAGACTTCGGCCACGTCCTCCCAGGAAGCGAGGTCGGGTTCGGGAGAACCGTCCCAAATCTCGGCGGTGATGGTGAGGTCGCCGAGGTGGATGCCGCAGGTGACCGCGACAAACCCCGGGGCTGTGGCGAGAAGTCCTGTGACGCGTGGGGAGGGCAGGGCGCCGACGTGGTAGAGCGGGCTCTGCGGATCGTTGCGGTCTCCGAGCGAGAAAGTGTTGTCCTCGATGGTCAGGGTGCCGGTGGTGCGGTCGAGCATCGTGGCAGGCATCGGTCTCTATTCCTTGTGCGGGAACGTGACAGGGGTGAGACCGCTGTGCGGCCCCACCCCATCGAGCTTTGTGTCTAGGTTATCCCGGGCATTTCACGAACGCTTGTGTCTTCTCGGTGATTTCCTGTTCGGTGATCCCGGCGGGCAGGACGACGTTCACCCAGAACTTGTCCTTGTCCAGCACGCGGTTGGCGGCGTACCAGGGGCGGCGGTAGCGGCTGCCCTCGAGGCTGTTCTGGGTCGCGGGCACCATGTAGCAGGAGTGATCCGGGTTGAGCGAACCTCCCTGGTAGGTGCTGGCGAACGGGTACTCGTCGCACGATTTCCCTACCGGGCGCGGGATGCTAGCCGGGCAGGCGGCGTTCCGGTTGGCGGTGATCAACGCGCTGTCCATGGTGCGCGTGAGCTCGGGCCCGAATCCTTTCCTGCCCCACTTGCCGGCGAGGTTGCGTTGTGCCCACTGGATGTGCCAGGCGACCTGGGCGGTGTCGTTGTTGAGGGTGGACACGTCGTAGGTCGGGGTGAACTGGGCATACACGCATCCGCCCGTGTTCGGCCCGACGTTCGGGGTGCTGTCGCAGCGCACGTCGACGGCTGTGCCGATCTCCTCACGCAACGGTCCTCCAATCGAAGGCGACACCGATTGGAAGGTGAAGACGGGCAACACTTTCAGCTGTTCCAGGTTGGCGCCCGCCGACGTGACCTGGTAGTCGAAGTCCACTGCGACGTTGAATGGCAGACTCTTGGTCGCCGACGCTGTGGTGGTGCACCCGCTCGAGCACGTCGCGGTCGCGTAGGCGACGGTTCCCAGTTTGGCGGCGCCTTCCGCGATCATCACGGTCGCGTTGATCCGCTGTGTCCACGTCCTGGTCCGCACGTCCAGGGTCACCAGGGACCGGACAGCCATGTCCCCAAAGCCAGCCTCTTTGCCGGTCTGCAGGTCGATGAGCTTGTAGGCGACCTCCTCGAACAGACAGGACTCCGTCCGGTTGAAGAACAACTGATCCTTCGCGGTACACACCACAGCGGCAGGCGCGGCCAACTGCCGCTGTAGCGCCTCCCTTCGACGGGGTTGATCGGGAAGACTCTCAGGACTCGTCAGACAGGCCACAGTCCCGCTCCGGCCCGCGCCGATCTGCAGGTTCGCACAATCCGGCCCTGTCTGACTCGCAGTCTGCCCAGCCTTACCGAAGCCTGTCCCCGGGCCGGTCGTGTCAGCGGATGCCGCAGTGCCGCTCAAAGTGGCTCCGATAACCGATATTGCTGCGATCAGCGAGAAGAATCTTCGTGACCGATGCTGTTTAGTCATCACAAATGCCCTCCTAGTTGAAATTGTAAATCGCTGGCGGCGTAGCGCTTGCCCTGTGTTGATCGACCGGATTAAGGCCGTCTTGTGGTGCCGCGCGCTGGTGCGCACGGTCGGTAGACCACTCAGCTTGTCTTCATGGCCGCACATGTGGAGTGCGGATTCGTCTGCGAATGTGTCATTCGAGCGACATCAAGGCGCTTCAAGGGGCGGGTATCTGAAGCGGTCACCCGCCTCCGCGTGTGGTCTGCGACTTCCACGGGTGGTCGTACGCGGGTGGCTGTCGCCGTGCTGTGCGGCGTACCGCGTCAGGCCTCCTGGGTGCCTGACGGTCTGAAGCAAGTCGAGTGAACATGAGGTATACGGGCGATCTGCTGCACTACGATTTCCGTAAGAGATGTGATCGCAACGGATGCACGGTTCGAACAAGTTGAACTAATAGCGTCTCTCTGCCCCTCGATGTGAGAATAACCGTGACTTGTCTACCAATCGTAAAGTTGTACTGTCAAGGTTTTGCATACTCGACGGGGCTGTTGAGTGGGGAATTGCGGATTCCCTATTCTGGTGCCATCGGGAAACAGGAATCCGCAGTGGTTCTCCGGTCGGGAGTTCGAGCAGTTCGCCGAGAAAGTCGTCGACCACGCTCGGCTGATCGTCAGGCGCGCGCTCGCGGGCCTTCGCCCTCGTATGAGCTTGTCGAGGCCGCCCGCAACGCCCTCGGTCGCGCATGCGTAGTGGCACGAAAAGGGCAACGGCGGCCATGTAGGTCGTGTTCGATCGGCACGCACACGATCATGCCGATTCGTTGTCACCGTCTTCGGGTAACGAGCCAGCCCGCTGAGGCGACAAGGACCAGGGAGACGATGGAGGTGTGGGAGTGGCGCAAGGACGCGTGGGCACGGCGACCATCGTCGGAGCCGCCGCGGTGGTACTCGCGGCGGCGATCGTCGGCGGGATCCAGATCTTCACGCCGTCACCGGCGCCATCCGAGACTGCGTCAGCCACCGCGAATTCTGCGCCGGAGTTCACAGCGCCGAGTGTTCAGGTCGTCTCGAACGATCAGGGCATCGTGCCGCCGCTCACGGTCGCCGACCCGGACGTGCGCGGGTTCCTGATCTACCTCGACGATCACCAGGTGAAGTACCCCGCGTCGTTTGCCGCGCTCAACGCTGGCCGGGGCGCGGCGCCGTATGTGTGCCCGTACTACAGGGCGAAGGAAGGCGCGCCGGACGGCCGGAGGATCCCGGACATCGTCACGCACACCCCGGAGTGGGCAACGGCTCCGGAGGAGCAAAGGGCGTTCGCTGAGGCCGTCTTCTACACGATGTGCAACGGAACCTCGCCGAAGCGCTAGGTCTTGTCCTAGTGTATAACGACCTATTCGGCGTCGTATCTACATTACGGTACGCATCGCTGTTCTGACAGAGCTTGATCTGGTCGAGCGACCTGGAGCGGCTTCACCTTTGAATCCGGGCCCTCGTCATGTTGACTGGTCCCTTCCAATGGTCGGGAACGGGAGGGCGTCCATGGCCGGTGGCGCTGCCGAACCGGTACGGGGAAGGCGCTACTTCGTCAGCATGGCCGTGAACCGGCACAAGGAACTACCTCCGGACGAGCAGTTGACGAGGTCGTCGAGCGACGCCGAATGCCTCGCCGATCTCCTGGCGACATTCGGGTATGAACGCGCGCTTCAGGGGATGGGGAACTACTGGACCGCGGAGCACGTGCGTTCGTCGTTGAGCGGATGGTCGAAAGACGCCGCGCTGGGTGCCGACGACGTGGTTGTGTTCTACTTCGCCGGCCACGGATTGGTCGCCGATCGCGACCGCCACTACCTCATGTGCTGGGACAGCAGTGACGATGATCCGGCGGCGACCGCCCTGGCCACCGAGGACCTGGTCCGGATCCTGACCCGGACCGGGCTGCGGAATCTGCTCGTCGTCCTCGACACCTGCTATGGCGGAACCGGCGCGGCCGACGGTGCCCAGCTGGTCCTCCGGACGATCTCCCGGCAGCTCAACAATGACGGTTCTGGCGGGGTCTGGTTGTTGTCGTCCGCGCGAGCCAAAGACGAAGCTGGCGACGGCACCTTCATGGAATCCTTGCTTCCTGCTCTGCACGAAGTTCGCGAGCGAACCGGGCAGCGGCAGCGTTTCCTGGATCTGATCGACGTCGTCGATTCGGTCAACCAACGGTTCCGGAAGCTCGGCTTGCGGCAACGGGCCGAACTCGCGGCCGGGATGGTCACCGGGCTCGCGCCCTTTCTCGACAACGTGGGATTCCGCCACAACCTTCCCGCCGAGGACACCGACCTGGAACTGCAGCGGCTGCTCGCCAAGCGGGACCTCCATGACCACTTCGGCCCCAGGGCGCGTGGCGTGGAGTTCGACTCCGAGCCAGGCCTGTATTTCCACGGTCGGCGACGGATCCTCGCGGAACTCGTAGCCTGGCTCGTCGCTGACAGCCCCGACGGCAAGGGGCGGGTCGTCACCGGCACCCCCGGGTGCGGGAAATCCGCGGTGGTCGGGCGGATCGTTGCCATGTCCGATCCCGCGTACCGGCGAAGCCTGCTGTACGAAACGGATCCCGCCGGAACGCAGGTGCCGCCGGGAATCGT
This sequence comes from Amycolatopsis sp. NPDC049868, assembly GCF_044461365.1. Classification (NCBI taxonomy): domain Bacteria; kingdom Bacillati; phylum Actinomycetota; class Actinomycetes; order Pseudonocardiales; family Pseudonocardiaceae; genus Amycolatopsis; species Amycolatopsis sp. NPDC049868. The sequence goes on from NZ_JBITKV010000011.1 coordinate 182,184, forward strand.
CCAGGCGGCGGTGCATTCGCGGCACAAGCTCCTCCCGGAGATCGTCCAGCAGATCGCCTCCGCGATCGGCGCGGAAGTGGACGGTCCGGGGCAGTTGCTGCGGGAGATCAGCCTCCGCGCGCGGGACGGCGGTCCGCTGGTGATCGTGGTGGACGCGCTCGACGAAGCCGGCTCCGGCACGGCCGCGGACGCGGGCGGGAAGGGCGAGCCGCGGAGAATCGCTCGCGAACTGCTGCGGCCGATGTCGGAGATACCAGGCGTGCGACTGCTCGTCGGTACGCGCGCGGAGCTCGTGAGCAGTCTAGGTGCCTCGTTCCAGGTGCTGAACCTGGACAACGACGGTTATCTGGGCGAGGACGACATCGCCGAGTACGTAACGAAGCTGCTTCTGGCGGAGAACGAACCCGAGGTGACGACGCCTTACCGCGGGCGCTTCGAGCTGGCTCGGACGGTGGGCGACGCGGTGGCCGGCCGGGCGGCGGGCGTCTTCCTCGTGGCTCGTATGACGGCACGCGGTCTCCGCTCGGGTGACGACGTCATGGACGTCAGCCGGCCGAACTGGGAAGAAGACCTGCCGAGTGAGATCGGTGAGGCGTTCGAGGACTACCTGTCGAGGTTCGGTCCGGACGAAAGCCGGGTCCGGGCACTACTCACACCGCTGGCGTTCGCCGAAGGACAGGGGCTCCCGCGAGGGCTGCTGTGGATCGCCACGGCGGAAGCGCTGTGGCGGCGGTCCGTCGGCGATGATGACATCGACTGGCTCCTTGACAAGGCCGCCGCGTACGTCGCGGAGGTAACCGACCAGGGCCGGTCGGTGTACCGGCTCTACCACCAGGCGCTGGCCGAACACCTTCGCGCGGTCTACCGAGCGGGAGTGGCGGTCGCCCAAGACCGTATCGTCAGCGCTCTGCTCGCCACCGTTTCCCGCAACGCCGACGGCCGACCGGACTGGTTCTCCGCGCACCAGTACTTGCGCGCCCACCTGGCGACCCACGCCGCCGCGGCGGTTGGCCGGCTCGACGAACTCGTGCACGACCCCAGTTTCCTGCTGGTCGCGGAGCAACTGGCCCTGCTGCGGGCGTTCCCCCACGTCGTCTCTCCGCCAGCGCAGCAGGCCAGGAACTCCTACGAGCAGGCGGCCCACCAGCTGGGCGGCACCTTGTCAGTCGGAGAATGTGCCGCCTACCTCCAGCTCTCGGCGCGCCGCTGTGGCGCGATCCAGTTGGCCGAAGGCATCGACCGGCTCGCGCTGCCGATGCCGTGGCGGACGCGCTGGGCGTGGTGGTCTCCCACAGGCGTGCACCGTCAGCTTGTCGGCCATGAGCGCGGCATCCGCGCACTGACCGCCGGAGAGCTGGACGGGCGGCCGGTCGTGCTGACGGGCGGGGACGACGGCACCGCTCGGATCTGGGACCTCATCACCCAGCGGTCCCTCGGGGAGCCGCTGCCGCACGGCAGCATATCGGTCACGGCGCTGGCGGTCGGCGAGCTCGGCGAGTACTCGGTCGCGCTGACCGGCGGGGACGACGGCCGGCTCCGCATCTGGGACATCTCATCCGGTCGGCAACTCGGCGAGCCGCTCCGCGGGCACACGAACGAGATCACTTCAGTGGTCTTCGGCGCCATCGGGGACCGGACCATCGCCGTCAGCGCGAGCAAGGATGGAACGGCCCGGGTGTGGGATCTGGACACGGGTCGGCAGATCGGCGAGCCGTTCACGGACCACTGCCGGCCGGTCAACGCCGTCACCTGGACCGAGCTCGACGGGAAGCGGATCGCGCTCACCGCAGGCGACGACCGCCGCGTGCGGGTCTGGGACGTCGAAAGCCAGCGTCAGCTCGGCGAGCCGCTGATCGGTCACCGGAGGGCCGTCACCGCCGTCGCCCTGACCACGCTGGACGGCCGCACGGCCGTGGTGACCGGCAGCGGTGACGGAACAATCGGTCTGTGGGACCTGGGCAGTCGCCAGCAGGTCGGGGAGCCGCTCATCGCGCATCCGCACATGGCGGTCAGATCACTGACCTCGGGTGTCCTGGACGGTATCCCGATTGCCATCAGCTGTGTCTACGATTCGTGCCGGGTGTGGAATCTCGCTTCGCGGCAGCAACTCGGACAACCACTCGCAGGCCACGACAGCTACATCGACGCCGTCGTGCTCGGCGCCGTCGACCGCCGGCCCATCGCCATCACGGGCGGAGCTGACCGTACCGCTCGCATCTGGGACCTCACTGCGGATCAGCCGCTCATCGGCCACACCGGCGCGGTGGCCAGCCTGACCCTCGGCCGGGTGAACGGACGCAACCTCGCCTTGACTGGAGGTGAGGACACTGCCGCCGTGGTCTGGAACCTCGACTCCGGCGGCCGACAGGACGGGCCACCCCTGTCGGGGCACCGGGCCACCGTGGGCGCCGTGGCGCTAGGGGAGAGCGCCGGCATGCCGGTCGCCGTCACCGGTGACGAAGACGCAGTCATCCGGATCTGGGATCTCCGGACGAGGCGGGCGGTCGGGCCACCGCTCGTTGGGCACACGGGTCCGGTACGGGCGATCCTCCTGGCCCGGGTGGGTGGCGAGCCGGTGCTCGCGACGGGGAGTGAAGACGGCACGGTCCGGCTGTGGGATCCCCGGAACGGCACACTGCTGTGCGAGCCCCTTTCAGGACACAGCGCGAACGTCGACCTGCTCGCGTTCACGGAGGTGGACGGCCGCGCCGCCGTGATCGCGGCGACCATCGAAGGTCATGCGACGGTGTGGGACCTCGCCGAACGCAGGAAGATCTCCATCGTGCAGCCGACCTTGGATCGGTGGGGAGTGATCGCTGTCGGCTCTCTTGACGCCAAGGCGATCGCTTTGTTCGCGGGAAATGACAACAGCCTGATGCTGTGGGACCTTGGCGCCGGACAGAAGGTCGGTCAGGAGATGATCGGGCACACGAATCGGATCGCCTACGCGGCGTTCGCCGAGCGGGACGGCAAGCCAATCGCCGTCACCGGCAGCTCCGACGCAGAGATCCGCGTCTGGGACTTGAACGAACATCGTCAGCTGGGACCCCCGCTTCCCGGCGACAGTTTCCGGCTGAAAGCTGTCAACGCCGCTTCGCTCGACACGGACACCGTCGTCATATCCTGTGGCGTGGAGCAAGTCCGGCTCTGGTCGCTGGACAGCTTCCGCCAGATAGGCGATGCGCTGCACGGCGCGGACAACGACACATTCGCCCTGACGGTCGGGACCGTGGACGGCCGGACGGTCTTGTTTTCGGTCGGGGAGGACGGCACTTTGCGGATCCGGGATGTCCACTCCGGTGCGGTGATCGATCCGGTGCTCAACGGACACAAACGCTATGTCGGAGGAGTAGGCTTCATCGACTCCGACGGTCCGGTCGCAGTCACCGTCGGCATGATCGACGGGACAGCCAGGATCTGGGATCTGGCGGGGCGTCGGGAAAAGGTCAAGTGGTCGCGGCACCAGCCTCCGACAGTGATCTTCGACGAGTCTAGAATCCTGGCCACGGCGAGACGTGGCGGGCGGGCGGTCGTCGCTACCGCGGCCGGCGCCGATCTGCAGGTATGGGACCTGAAGTCGCATTCGCTCCTGGCCGAACTGACCGGTCACACCGGAAGGATCAACTCGGTGGTCGCGGCCGATCTTGCGGGCCTCCCAATCTTGCTGACCGCGAGCTTGGACTCGACAGCGCGATTGTGGAACCTGGACACGCTCGAACCGCTCGGGCCACCCCTTGCTGGGCATGAAGGCTCCGTGCACGCCGCGGTGCTCGGCGTCCGAGGTGACCAGGCTCTCGTGTTCACGGGCGACCACGACGGCGTCATCCGGGCCTGGAATCCCACCGATGCTCGGGAGGTCAGCACGAAGGTGCCGCGAATGGACAAGTGGGTGAGCTGTCTGGCGGCCACGGAGATGCACGGTCATTCCGTCCTCGTCGTCGGCGGAGGCGACGGGACTCTCCGCGTCTGGTGCCAGGCAGGGGAACAGACAGTCGCCAACGTGCAGCTCAACGTGACCCCAACCGACATCGTGGTGCTTCCGGAAGGAGACATCTGTGTGTCGACGAGCATGGGCATCGTCGCCATGCACCTCAGCGACTGGGTCAGGGAAGCCGGCACATGAGCAAGGTGCTCCTGGTCCACGGCATCGCCCAGCAGTACCGAGGCCCCGAGTCACTGCGAGCCGCCTGCGCTCCCGCGCTCTGCGACGGAGTTGCGCTCGCCGGCGGACGGCTGGAAGTCGCCGACGTGGCGGTCGCCTTCTACGGCGATCTATTCCGGCCCGCAGGGTCTCGTGGCCTCGACGTCCCGGACTACGACGTGACCGATCTGGCCGACCCGCTCGAGCGGGATCTTCTGCGTACTTGGTGGTACGAAGCTGCGCGAACGGAGCGGGGAGTGGAGGATTCGTCCTCGGGCACGCGAGGGCGCACGCCTCAATGGGTGCAACGGGCCCTTCACGCCCTCAGCGGATCGGTGTTCTTCGGCGGATTGGCCGAACGTGTATTGATCGGAAACCTCAAGCAGACCCACGCCTATTTCGCAGACGCGGGAATCCGGAAACGGATCCAGCGTCGGGTCCTCGCCGCGATGACAGCGGAGACACGGGTCATTGTGGGCCACTCTTTGGGTTCCGTCGTCGCGTACGAGGCGCTGTGTGCAATGCCGGGCCTGGGCGTGAGCACGTTCGTGACGCTCGGCTCGCCGCTCGGCGTGCCCAAACTGATCTTCGACCGGCTGCTTCCTCGGCCAAAGGAAGGCCGTGGCCGCTGGCCGACCGGAATCCGCCGCTGGACGAATGTCGCGGATGACGGCGATATCGTGGCCTTAACCAAGGCCCTGGCTCCGTTGTTCGGGCCGGAAGTCCGGGACGTCTTGGTTCACAACGGCGCCAAGGCCCACGATGTCCGTCCCTATCTGACTGCCAAACAAACCGGTCTCGCCGTACTCCAGGGACTCGTCGGCGATGGCCCATAGCGCACCATGGATGCCTGTGGCCGGGGTCAGTGCGCAGTGCTGGCCAGCTCCGGTCGTGGCTCCGCCGCGCTGCTCACCACCGCGCCTCACGTCGTCCTCGATCCGAAAGTCAGCGCCGCGTTGTGAATGTCGTTCAGCCGGCGTCATCCAGAGCAGGTGCTGGCCGAGTATGTCGATCACTTCAACCAGCATCAGCCCCATCGCTCCTTGGACCAGCATCCGCCCGATCGAGGGCAGGTTCCCGGCCGGACGACTGGAGTCGGACGGGTTCGTCGGCATGATCACCTCGGCGGGCCTGATCCACGAATATCAGCAGGTCGCATGACGTGACACAGTTCTCCGCACCCACAAGTTCCATATGTCGTGATGTGTGCCCCGGTTGTGTGCCGGAGCAGGAGCGAAACGTCTCGCGTACGTGCGGCGTTGTCTGGCTCGGAGCGTGGCAACAGTCAGTCCTCACGAGACTGTTTTCGGCAGGGCGCAAAGGTGTGGCCCAGTCCGGTCGGTCGCTCCATCCTTTAGTGGCAGCCGCGATCATCAGCGGCATCAAGCTGCTGGTCGACACTGCGTCGGATGAAGTAATCTAGAAGACTCGGGAGTGCAGGATGAAAAATCGAACACGTTTCAGTTTAGTCTTCGTGGCTCTCGCCACCGCTGCCTTGTATGCGCCAGCCTCGGCCAATGCGGCTACCACAACAGCCCAGGCCCCAGAGGCCCAATCGCCGACGTGCTGGTCGCCGACCAAGAGTTGGTCGATTCCTGACGGCGAGGGCGGCTACGCGGGCACGGTCGAGTGGCATGACTACGACGGAAGTACGGACAAGGACAACTTCTTCATTCAGGACACGTTCGGCGACGGACGGTCTGTATCCCTGCGGGTAAAGAACCACGCCACCGGGAAGGAGTACTACAAACATGTCTACAGCGGCAACGGCTATTGCATGGGCGTGGGAAACGTTCCCAACGGCGATTACGTTTACTGGTCTGCGTGCAGCTGGGACAACGGCGAGATCACTGAGTGCAGAAGCGGCACGATCACCGAGTAGCGCACCTCGCTCGCGCATCGGCCGGAAGCCGTCCGTGTGCGTCGACGAAACCGAGCACATCGGTCCGGCCCGCGGTTGTCAGTGCCGCCACGGCACCTGCGCGTTGCTGACCGGGCAGGTCGTCCGAGAGCCGGAGCAGCGGCTTGATCCCGGTCGGGGCTCGTACCACCGGCGCCGAGCGGCCGGTGGGCGGCCCTGAGACGGTGGAGGAGCTCCGCAGGAGCCCGATGGCCGGTGATGGGCTGCTCACCGCTCTGCTCGTGATGAGCAGGGTCGTGTCGACCGGCCGGCCGCTTGCCGAACTCGCCAGCGTCATGCATCGCCTGCCGCAGGTTCTAGTCAACGTGACGGTTCACGACAAGACCGCGATCGTCAATTCAGCGGAGGTCCGTGACGCAGTCGAGAAGACGAATCTCGAGCTCGGCGACCACGGCCGGGTTCTGATCCGTCCCTCTGGTGCCGAACAGCTTGTACGCGTGATGGTGGAGGCCGCCGAGGAAGGCACCGCCCAAACAGCGGCCGAGCGACTCGCCGCCGTCATCTCCTCGGCCCCGGAATCGCCAGAACAAGAACACCCTGCCACGTAGCGGTCAGGGCGGCAGACACGACCTCCGGCGAATGCTGACGGCTAAGCATGGGCGCTGGGCAGCGCAGTTATGGACGACGCAGCCCAGCCGGGTACCCACCCAGCTCAAGTAGATCTTGAGCGTGGAGATCATGACATCCAGCACCGACAAAACCCGACAAGGCAGGAACGCTCCGGCGTCAGGCGGTGATCAGACCAGGTGGTCTGGGCTTCTTCGTGTCAGGGCTCTAGAGCGATGCAGTATCGACTGTGACGCCCGTCCAACGAACGACCGTATGCCAGATGGCACGTCAGACGTGGTCCGTAACAGCTCTGCTTGACACCGTACCCTTTCACCGCTTGTCAGGGCGGTGGGGGATACTGCTGCTGGATCTTCGTGGTCACAATCCTCTCCAGGAAGCTGCCGTCGGCAACCAGCTGGTTAAGAGTCGGCACTTGGGCGTGTCGGACGGTGTCGAGTGATGCCGAACAAGACCTTTTCGTCTGGTCGCGAGGTGTCCACGGTGTCGGTGTGTGTCGCCTGGTGTCGGACTGTTTCAGACCTCTCGGGCGCGTCTCGGGCTCGCGGATGCCGGGTTCTGTCGTTTGATCCGGCTTGCGGCGCAATCCGGTTGTGTCGACACCCACGACCAGATCCGGACCACGCTAGAGGACATCACCGGATGAGCCCCGCACCTGACGACGCGATCGCATCCCGCATCCTGGCTGGCAGAGCGGAGAGCTCCAACGGCGCCGCCCCGACGATCGTGGCCCTCGCCCACGAGGCTGGCGTCCTACGCACCGCGCTCACCCCACGACACACCGACCTCAAGACCGAGTTCTACACGCGCGTCCGTGAACGCGCCGGCATTTCCGAGGTCGAAGACCGGCCACGCGCAACTATCATCCGACTCAAGAACACGATCGCCAACAAGAACACCGAACTCAAGCAACTTCGCGCGGACGTGCCAGCCCTGGTCCGCACGATCAACGCGCTCACGCTGGAAAACCAGCTGCTCCGCGAGGCTCGCGAACAGAACCTCCCGGCCCGTTGTACCGCTCCGGCCCCGACGCCCAACCCACGACGAATAGGCGCCTCACCGACCGTTACCTTAAACGGTTCGCATAGAGTTGTGACGGCGAGCGGGAGGGATGCGCGGCATGCGGATACACCAGAAGTGGGGATTCGGGATGGCACCTGTGAAGCCCGAGAGCCAAAAACGACGCCACCAAGCGGCTAAGGCGGTGTTAGAGCTACTCAACTCGACAGATCTGTTCAAGCCCACCGAACACCTGGATCCACAGGTGGCCGACGCTCTTTCGGAAGTTAAGGGGCTCTTTACGCGCAGCTGCAAACAGGACCAGTGGGACTGGTTTACCGTGTGGACGCAACTCGGACGTCCGGGTCGGAAACGCTGCCGAGATATCTCGAACGAACTGAGGAATCTTCGTCGAGCGATGCTTGATCAGGATGCCCCGCAAGCGTTAGCGGCACGCCATCAACTCATCGAAGCCGGATTCTTCTCCACGATCCAAAGGTTCCTGAACCCAAGACCAGATGGGTACTTCGGTGGAAGTGCGACCGGTTACGTCTACATCCTGTCCACGCGATCAAGTCCACGGTTGCTGAAGATCGGCTACACAGAGCGCACTGTTGAACAGCGAGTCAAGAAGATCAACAGCGCCACCGGCATACTGGAACCGTACGGCGTCCGCGCTGTATGGGTGGTTCAGAACGCACCGCAGGTGGAACGAGCTGTTCATCAGGCTCTGGCCGATCATCGGGTTCGAGCTGATCGAGAGTTTTTCGAACTTCCCTATGGTGCGGCCTTCAGGATTGTGGGAGACATCGTCCACAACTCTCGTCGCGAGTTGTAATCGATAACACCGCTGAGTCTGATCGTGACAGCACGACATCACTCTAGCGACGAGTCCCACCGCGTAGGAACAGATGCGATCCGGCCGTAATCGTGGCGACACGGATTCCGAGCCGCTTGTAGAGCGTGGTGTCCCACAACATTGCCCTTATTTCGCCATAGGCCAGGCTTCAATTGTCGGCTCGGTACCATCTTGGACGCCAGGTGGTCATCGGCTTGGCCGGTGAAGGAAGTCCAGCAGCAGTTTGAGCGTGCGGTATGCGGCATGTCGCCGCCACCTGTTCCTGGCCAGGGTGCCGATGAGCGCGAGGACGGCGACAAGCATGAGCATCACACAGCAGGCGGCGACTATGAACATGGGGATCTGAACGGCGGCGACGGTGCCGACGCCCACCATGCATGCTTTGCCTGCCGAGACATCGAAATGATGAGCCATGGCACGATCCTGGGCCGGCTCATGCGAGGAGTCGTCCGGACCGGACGCAATCCGAACGCCGGACGATACGGTCATCGACGTGATCTACCAGTAAGGTCGTGCCCGTCGTCGGTATCGTCGGCGCGCCGACCAGGTAGGTGATAAATGCCCCGCCTCGAGAAGGGCAGCTCGGACTCCGGGCGTGTCGGTTGCCCCAGCCAACTGGCTTCGGCGGCCACCGGGGAACCGGATCTGCATGATGCGTTAGATGAGCTGTATGCGGCTACCAGCAAGCCGTCGTATGCCAAGTTGGTCACACACGCCGAATTAGAGGAACACTCGATCAGCAAGTCCACGATCAGTGATGTGTTCAACCGAGCCGGCATGCCCACCTGGAAGACCGTGGAAACGTTCGTCCGCGCCTGCCTTCGACACGCTAGGGTCCAGCGCCCGGCCAAGATCCTGCGGAAGAACGCGTGCGCGTCATCGCGCCGGTCGGCGCTGGTGAGCTCCAGCCGGATGCAACCCGTGCCGGGGCGGCGAACGATTCGGCCGCGGTCATCAGATGGTCACCGATGCCGCGGCGGCGAGCCTGCTCGTTGACGACCAGCGCCACGATCCGACCTCTGTTGCCGGTGCGCTCGAAGAACGGGAACACGTGCACGGCGGCCTGACCAGCAACTTGCCATCGGCCTCGGCGACATAGGCGGCGCTGGTCGGTAGTTCCGGCCAGGTCTGGATGCGCCACCGAGTCACCGTGACGTCATCCTGCGGGTAGCCCAGCTGGTGCAGCAGCCCGTTGACGGCCGCGGCGTCGGTGGGGCGTACCGGTCGGACCTGCATCAGCTCCCCCCCAGGGAGTTCGCTATTCGATCGGGAAATCGAAATACGTGTCGGGATAGGGCTCGTCCTGCAACGTGTAGTGCCGCCATTCGCAGTCGTAGGTGATGAAGCGGCTGGTCTCCATGATGTCGCGCAGGCACTGCCGGTTCTGGGTTCCTCCGTCGTGATACCCGCGGCGCCGTGATGGGAAATCTCGTCCATCACGGCGTGGTCACCGCCCATGGCGGCGAGCTCACCGCTGGCCAGGTGATAGATCGTCAGGTCAACGGTGCTGCCCCGGGTGTGGCCGGATTTGGTGGCCACATGGCCCTTTTCGAACATCGCGGAGCGGTCGATGTTCGGGTAGTGCCGTTGCTTCTTGCGACCGTCCTCCGGCTCCTGCGCCCAGCGGGCGAAATTGTCCACCGCGCGCTGCGGTCGGTAACCGTCCCAGAGCAGCAGTCCGAAACCTAGCTCGACAGCGCCTTGTTCAGGGCCGCGCACAGCGCTTTCGTGCCGACAATCCGGTTGGCTGACCACATAGCCGTCCACTGGCTTGCCGGTGGACGGCTATGTGGCGTACTGGGCGTCCCGGCGAATTCCCGGGACCAGCTCGTCAACGAAGGTGAAATTCTCGTGCATGGTCACTTGTCGGCCAGCGCCAACGACACCAGCCGATCGATCACCTCGGTCAGCGAGAAGCCGGCGGCCTTCATCATCCGCGGGTAACGGCTGTAGGAGGTCAACCCCGGCAGGGTGTTCACCTCGTTGAGCACTACACTGCCGTCTTCCTTGACGAACAGGTCCACCCGAGCCAGACTGCGGCAGCCCAGCGCGCGGTAAATGGCCTTCGCGGTTTCCTTCACTAGATCGCGCGACTCGTCGGAGATATCAGCGGGGCAAATGAACGATGAGTTCTCGGAGCCGGTTTCCGGCGAGGCTTCCTGGTGAATCTTGAAGAATCCGTGCGTGAGCGCCACCCGGTCCAGCTCGCCGATCAGCAACTCCGAACCATTACCCAGGATGGAGCTACCGACCTCGCTTCCGACCACGGCTTCCTCGATCAGCACCTTCGCGTCGTATTCCCGGGCAGCGGTCAGCGCTGCGGACAGTTCTTCCTTGCTGGACACCTTGCTGACCCCGAAGGCGGAACCGGACCGGGCTGGCTTCACGAAAACGGGGTAGTTGAGCTGGTCGGGGTCGACATCCGCGTCGGAGTTGACGATCCAGAATTTCGGGGTGGCAATTCCGGCGTTGCTGACCACGGTGTAGGTCAGCGATTTGTCCATACACACTGCGGAACTCGGGATATCGCAGCCGACATAGGGGATGCCAGAAAGTTCCAGCAGGCCCTGCATCGCGCCGTCTTCACCGAACTTGCCATGCAGCACGGGCAGCACGACATCCAGGCCGATCGAGTCGTACTTACCCTCGTCCAGCACCAGCAGGCCGCGGGTGCTCCGGTCCGGCGACACCACGACCGGGCGGCAGTCGCCGCTTTCCCAGTCTCCATCCGGGCCGTCGCAGAGCTTCCACGCGCCGTCGCGGGTGATGCCGATCCAGAAGGGTTCGTACTTGGCCGTATCGAGGCTCTTGGCTACCTCACGCGCCGACTTGACGGAGACGAGGTGCTCTTCACCCGAACCGCCGAACAAGATGCCGAGCTTCAACCTAGCCATGATGCCTCCCATTCTCGAAATTCAGGCAGTTAAGGAGCTTGTTTTCCACAATATCCTGCAGCGCGTGATCGGTGGTCAGCTGGGGTGCAGGCGGGCCAGTGCGGTGGTGATCAAGCCGGTCCCGGGCCAGTGTGCGGCGACGGCCTGATGATGGAGGGCTGGTGGATCACGAAGTGAAGATCGGATACAGCTTCTAGGGCTTCCTTGTCTCCGGAATCCTCGACACCCCGACGGCGGACGCAGCCATCGCCGCACGCTGGTCGACGGCCTGCGCTCTCACGAGCACCAGCTGGTTTTCCTGCAACCTGACCGCGACCATGCCTAGGTCGGCCCTGGCCTCTCCGCGCATTACACCTGAGATATCGGCCCGCCCGAGGTCGACGCAATATTCCTAGAGTGGCGGTGGCCGATAACCGGCCGCAACACCACCTGGTGTGGCGCTGCCGGGCACACCTGTGATTTGCACCGTCAGCTGGAGCTGCTCGACAACTACACCGACCGACGGAGAGCCTTGCGCGTTGGGGCGGAGCGCTCCCGAATCTTGACGTGTTGGTCCGATCGGAATGGCGCGGATCGTCCACCGCCACCGAGCGGCTGTCCACAGGTTGATCATGGTCATCCACGCCAGTGCGTCGGTGATCCGTTGGCTTGAATCGAATGCGGCAGATTCGGCCGCCCGCGGGTAGCGGGCGGCCGCCATGCTCGGCGCGGCGCGGATCCTGCTGGCGTGAATGTGCTTTACAGGGCTGTGTCGCCGCTTGTGTCTTCTGAGGTGACGGTGCTGGTCCGATTATGGGGGAACAAGCCGTAGCGCCCGTGGTCTGCGTTTTTGGTGAAGGAGATGTCCCGTGTCCCGGACTCCAGGTGGTTTGGCGGGTTCTGGTTCTCCAGGATGATGATTTGGCCGGAGAAGTTCGTCTGGATATCGGCGAAGAACCGGGCTGAGAGGCTGGTGGTGTCGAGGATGTCGCCGCTGTTGTCGGGTTCGTCGTTCGGGTCCGGTGGCCGGTAGACGACGAGGGGGGAGTCGAGTATGACGAAGCCGGGGTGGGGGAGGTCGTTGTCGAAGCAGTACTGGGCGAGTGAGATGGTGAAGGCGGCGTGCAGGATGGCCCGGACGCCTTTGCCGTGGGCGGAGCGCAGCTGGTTGCCGGATATGATGTCTTGTTTGTCGAAGTTGTAGCTGGTGGTTTCGGCTTCCTGGTAGCCCCAGGCCCTTAGCCGGGCTGCGATCATGCGGGAGAGGTTGGCGACCGTGGTGCGTTGCAGGCCCGCCGTTCGTTCCATTTTGTCTGGCTTCGGCGCCTCCTGGATCTCGGTGCGGAGTCTTTCGAGGCGTTGAATGCGGTTGATGGCGTCGGCGTCGCGTTCCAGTTGAGATGCTTTGGCGAGCAGGTCGCTGAGCTCGGTTTCCTGGGGATTGAGCAGGTTGTCCAGCCGCGCGATCTCTGTCCGTGCCTGGGCTGCTTGATCGGTGAATGCCTGGAGCCTTCGCACCTTCTCGTCGCGTTCTTCGCGTAAGCCGGCGATGGCTTCAACCAGATCACTGCGGAGCGCGGTCGTCTTGCGCTGTTCTTCTCGCACGGATTCGGCGAGCGCTGTTGTGTCGTCGGCGCAGTCCTCGTTGAGGTGCTGGTGTTCAGGGTCTGCGCCGCAGAACACGCAACGTCCTGGACTGAAGTAGCCGAGCAGTGTCCCGGCTTCGGCGACGGCGTCCAGGCGGTCTAGGTCAGAGGTGTACTGCTTGTGCAGCAGTGCGAAGCGCTCGTCGAGGGTTTCCAGTTCGGCGAGGCTTCGCCGTGCGGCGGTGGCAAGCCGCTCGTTGTTGGACAGGGTTTGCCCCCACTGCTGCCTCGCTTCGGCGGCCTGCTCGATGCTCGCTGTCGATCTGGCAATCGTTCCTTGTAGGCGCTGGAGTTGTTCGTTGATCTGTTGAAATGTCTCGTCGCTGTGGAGTTGTTGGCGTAGCTCGGATATCAGCGTATCGATGACTTCGCTCTTGGCCGCCTTGGACCTGCGCTGGTCTTTCTCCGATTCGCCTGGCGTGATCGCGGAGTCGTCCTCGCCCTGCAACAGCAGACGAAAGGCAGAGATTTCTTTGGTCTCGTCTGTGACCTGCCCCGTCGAGATCGGTGAGGTCTTGGCCTGGATCTTGGTTTCGTTCACGAGGAACAGGGGAGCCAGGGCTCGTACGGAGAACGAGACAGTTTTCCCGGTCCCGTCTTTGCGAATGACCTTTCCGTCGAGGCCGAGCTTGCCCAGGAGATAGCGCGAGAGGTTCTCGGTGCTCTTGGCGTTGTGTTTCGCCGATAACGGCTTGCGGTCGACGGGCAACGGGTAGGCGCGGTGATCGCCCTGGAAGAGGCTGAAACCGCCACCGTGTGGACTCCGGGCCAGTGTCACCGGGGCCCCGTCGGGCAGCTGCACGCCGAGCAGCACTTGGTCGTAGCCGTCGTGTTCGGGCAGTTCCTCGAGTTTCGAGCCGCCCAGCATGAAGTCGAGGGAGTCGGCGATGTGGGACTTCCCCGTGTCTGACGGTCCGCGGACGAGGGTGAGCTTGGGGCCGAATTCCACGGTGGCGGGGTCGACCGACGGGCCTATGAAGGTCAGGTGCAGTAGCCTCAGCCGTTCCATGGCGCTGCCTGCCTCTCGCTGCTGGTGGTGCCTGTGTCAGCGGGGCGTCTGCGGAAGATCACCATAGTCTGCTGTCTGATCTGCTCGTCGGACATTGTCGCGAACCGCTCGAACACCCACCGGGAGCGGTTGCGCAATTCGGCGATGTAGCTGGAGGCGAGTCCGCTGACGAAGCTGTATGCCTCCTCGCCGGCTTGGTATCGGATGCCAGTGCTCGGCGCCTGCATGTCGATGAGCCCGGCGCGCAGCATGACTCGTAGCCCTTCTTCGACGTGGGCCCGCCGGACGCCGAGCTCACCGGCGTGCAGGGGATGGTCAGGATGGATGGAGGGTGGCCCTCCGATCTCGGCGGTATGGAGCACGGTGTGGTCGAGCAGGACCAGGTGATTGATGTCCAGCTGCTGCGGATAAGCCTCGGTCAGCATCACTAGAACGCGGAGCCCGTATTCGAGCGGGCCGTTGAGGGGGCTTCTCATGACTCGTCCACCCAGGTCAGGCGGTCATCGTTGGCCAGTTGGTGGCAGACGCCCTGGCGGTCTTGGATCTCGGTCACGTTGATGAGCTTGTGACGGCTGAGGTCCAGGCTGCCCACGTGCGTCATCACCTGGTTCAGCTTCGCGAAGCCGTCCGGGTGGTCAGCATCGACGACGTCGACCACCCCTGCGTGGATGTCCTCTTGAAGCTTCTCGAAGGTGCCCGGCGGCACCGCTCCGGCGGAGTAAGCCTTGAGCGACTCGGCCTTGAAGAACCGCACCCGTTGCCGCTGCAGATTCTTGGCCATCTTCGGAACGGCGGCCACGGAGTCCAATGTGGTGATCGTGCCTGGGTGGCGTTCGGCATACACCGCCAGAAGCTGCTGTAGGTAGCGCGTCTCGTCCGGCGAATAGTCCTCCGGCGGGCTCTCGCTGCTAGCGCGTTCGGGAAGTGACGTGCCGAACCGGGAGGCATGCCATCTGGTCTGGGAGTGAGTGGTCAGCGCCTCCTGCACCTCCACCGACCTGAACATGCTGAAGGCGGTGCCTGCCGCCAGTGCCCGTACGGCTTCGATTACGTCTTCGTCCAGCCCCTTCACCAGAGCGTCGCCGTCGACGATCCGGTCCAAGAACTTCGCGCGCAGGGCAGTCGGCTTGCTGACCAGCATGTTGAGCTGAGTGGACAGCCCCCTCGGCGCCAGGAACTGGTAGCTGCGGGGAAGGGTGTAGGCCCCCTCCAAAGTGGACACGAAGACCTTGAGGATCTCCTTCGCGGCGTCACCGAAGCTAAGCGGCTTGTCGTAGTGCTTGGCCTGGAAGCAATCCCACGGCCCCTCGAACTGCTCGTGGGTCTTGAACGCGGCGATGTCCGCGCCCTTGTCACCCGCTCCGCCGAGGCGCTTGATCTGGAAGTAGTCCTCCTTCAGGGCAGTGGCCCACTCCCGGATGAACTCTTCCCAGTCGTCAGGCGAATACGACATGATGCGCGCCATAGGTGGGACGGGAGGCCCATCCAAGGCCACCGACAGAGTCGAGTCGGCGGGC
Organism: Amycolatopsis sp. NPDC049868; assembly: GCF_044461365.1. Classification (NCBI taxonomy): domain Bacteria; kingdom Bacillati; phylum Actinomycetota; class Actinomycetes; order Pseudonocardiales; family Pseudonocardiaceae; genus Amycolatopsis; species Amycolatopsis sp. NPDC049868. The sequence goes on from NZ_JBITKV010000011.1 coordinate 197,716, forward strand.
TTGGGCATGGCGCTGACGGCGATGCGCCGGTCGACCTGCTGCTCACCCGTGGTCACGCTGTGCTTGCCCTCCGCCCCAGTTGGTTGTCGATCATAGTGTCGTTCCAACGGCCGCACATGTGACAGAGAGCTTGCAAGCAAAGTCAACGGAACTCGTAGCCATGGCGCTGACGCCCTTCGAAATCCGACACTGTCGTGCCAGATTCCTGACTGTTAGGTCGTCTTGGTCATGGAGACAATCCCGAGCAGACTCGGGGCGCCGGTGAACCTGCGTGGTACCTCGAAGACCACCTGTCCTAGGGGCTTGACCTGCGCATACTAAGCATCCTTAGGCCAAGCGGGTTACCGTCGAACTACGAACGGCGCGCACGTGGACACCGTGCGCGGGGCGACGGGAGCTCGCGATGGCACGGAAGGCGGTGCACAGCCAGCCGGAGGGCGGCGTTCCGGGGTGGGTGAGCCCGATGCTGGCCAGTCCGGACGGTGGCCGGTTGCGGGAGGGGCCGGAGTACTGCAGGAGCGAGCCGATCCGGTTGAAGCTGCCGCGGCCGGGTATCGCGCCGAGTGTGCCGCCGACGACGGTGTCGAACTCGGTCGCGATCGTTTCGAGGGTTTCGTAGACGGCGGCGAGCGCGATTGGGTTGGCGTTGAAGGTGGTCGGACCGGCCGGGCCGGCGAGCCCGCATCCCTGCCACGCATCAGGTCGACGCGAAGGTGGTCCCCGCCGAGTCGCGATGGACGAAGTGATGGTGACCTAAAGCCGGAGCCGTGCTGCGGGATGGCTATCACCGGTGTCGGCAACCTCGTCGGGTATGAACCTCCGCCGCTTCCTCGCAAAGAGCTGCTTCCTGAAGGGCGCGACCTCGGAACTTCAGCCGAGGTCTTCGACGATCCGGATCGCCTCCGCGAGGCCGTGATGGTTGATGTCGCCGCACTCGTAAGCCTCGCGGTGCCGGCGGGTGAGCTTGGCCAGCAGTTCGGCTTGGTTGAGCTGGATGGCGGGCTTGATGATCTGGCCCCGGTCCGCACGTCGGACGAGGTCCCAGGCCCGCATCAGGTCCTCGAGGTGCTGTTCGACGTCGGTGGGCGCCACGATGCGGCAGAGGAATACCTGAAGCAGCACTCGCAGTTCCGGTCTTTGCTGAGGCAGGACTCCGTGGCGCAGCCAGTCGGACAGGGTGCTGCGCGGGGTGGGGTGGCTGGGGTCGAACTCCTTGGTAGCTTGATGGGTCTCTCGTAGTGACAGCCCGGCTTTCTGGCGCAGTTGGCTCAAGACGGCGGTGAAGTCAGCCCGGCTCGTGATCTTGTCGAACTGCGGTGTGCTGAGCGGTTCGGTTGCGGCCCCGGCGGGCTGACCTGTGCCATCGAGGGCGGTCTTGACCGCCTCGTAGAGGTTGAGGACCTGGTCGAGCTGCTGCTGCGTGCCGTGGCAGCCGCGGACGATGCCCACGTAGATCCGCTTCTCGAGCAGCACCGGCGAGTCGGGGTCCCACGCAGTCGAGAGGACATCGTGGGGCACATCCGGCAGTTCGCGCTGGATTCGCCACAGGTCGCTGTGGACCGAGAAGCCCCGGATCTGGTGATGCAGCCGACGGATCGCCGCGACGGGATCGGGCGTGTGTGTCACGAGCGGACGGCGGGGGCTACCTCGGTCGAGGGGCGGGAAGCGAGGTCGGCTCTGGTTACGCGCAGCGCACCGGTGAGGACGCCGAGGCTGAGCCCCACGGCGGCCACGGGGTCCAGGCCGTACTCGAGCAGGACGACGGTGAAGCTCATCGTCGTGATCACGGCTGTGAGCTGAGGTAGAGCGGCGGTGCCGCAAGTGCGCCGCGGGTGACCCGCGAATGAGGACAGCACAGAACTCGGCGACATCGGTTATGAATCCTTTTCACCTGGCGTTGACGGCGCTCGGGCACTGGGGGTGTGGTGCAACACCCGGGGTTCCAGTGCGCCGATTGCTCAATGTGGCTTTCGATCGAACACGAGACTGTCCGGATTTCACAAGTCAGGAGGGCTGTTTCGGCGTCCGGGTCCTGTCCGGACAATGACGGCCTGCCCGAGCCGAGTGAAGAGTATTTCTCGACTTGGTGGACGGAATTTCTCGCCTTCTTCACTCGACGTGATCATGGCTGGTGGCAAAACTGCTGGCCATGGCCGGTTTCAGGGGTGAATAAGGTGTCGCGGGCCGTGTAGAGCCGTTTGTCTGGCCTCTGTTCGGAACTGTCGTCGTGGAGTATGGTTGTCCTGCAAAACGACCACTGGGACAGCGCGCTGTCCGGCCCCGGGTTTACTCGCCGGACGCCGCGTGATGTTGTCCTGGTTTCTCGGTCCGGCCCTCTGGCGTGGGTGAGGATCCGAGTAAGTCGGGTACCTGGGCGATCTCTGGTGCAAGAGATCGCCTGGGGCTCGACATCCCTCTCGCTGGTCATTTTCCCGCTGATGTCGGGCCTTCCAGGCCTGGGCACGCGTCGACCGCCTCGTCCCGCCACTCCGGCGGGCGGAGGCCGCGCTTCGTCGCTCCGGCCGCCAGCCCTCACGCAGAGTGTCGACGCAGGCCCGGTAGGTTGACCCCGGTCAGTGTGGTCGGCGCCACCTCTCGGCACGGACGCCGCGGTGCGGTGTGCGACGAATCATGGCGAGGTGCTAAAGATCGAATACACGAATAGGGGATAGACCTGGGAAGCGAAGTAAAAATCGATAACCTGGGACGGTCGTTCTGAACATCTCAGGACGATAACGGATTTGGTACGGAGAGTAGGGAGTTGTTCCTCCTTATCGCGGTCGGGGCGCGCGGCAACTACTGAGGGGCAGTTGGCAGGGGGAGTACCCAGCGATCGTTGTGTGTGCGCGGAAAGGGCGCATCGAGGGAGGGAATGTGGCAACCGGAAAGGTTGCGTGCTTGTCCGCGCGCCGATCGCGCGTGGGAACGGCGCGGCGCAGAGGCAGGTCCGTACTGAGCGGTCTCGCGTCGACCGATCACTTCACCAGAACGACGCTGAGTCTCGAGGATCGTCGGCTGATCTTGTTCCTCATCGTGGTCCTGGTCGACGACGACGGGTGCCTCACCGGCCTGTACGAACGGATCGTCGAGACCTTCGGCCACCGGCACGGACACTGGGCGTTCGCGAAGACGGTCGCCGATCTGCAGAGCTCGGCGAGTAAATGGCTCGGCCGCGCCGCGATGCGGCGACCACGCTGGGAACGCATCGTCGACCTCGTCGCCATCGGCGTCCCGGCCGCACTGCGGGATGAGGTCTTGGCCATTGCCGCCGGTCTCTACTGTGACGCCGCCCGCCGAGACCACCCCGGCGGGGAGTATCGGGGAGAAATCCGCCGACCCAGCTGGAACACGCTTCCCACGGTATCCGCGACGACCATCCGCAAGAGCATGGGACGAGACGATGAGCGCGTCGAGGGCGCCCACCGAACGGAGCCCGCGCCGGACGAGCCCCCGCCACGGTTTCACGGGGACCTTCGCGACGAGGTTTTCCGGCTGACCGAAGAACTCGAGGAAACGTCCAAGCGCCTGGCGGGTGTCGAGGTGGTACTCGATAACCAGATCCGGGACTGGCGGCGGCTACAAGCGGAGAACGACTTCCTCCGTGCCCTGAAGACTGCAGATGACGAACGTCTTCGCCAGCAGTTCATCGAGTCCACGAACCTGCGGCAGCAGCACTACGAAGTCAGCGTCGAAAAACACGCCGTCATCGACTTCTGCATGGCCATGCTGAAGAGCCTGCATCCGAACGCCTCCGAAGGCACACTGCGAAAGCTGATCGACGACCACATCGAGGCGGCGTTCCCGCGCGCCCACAGCCGCGGCACCGCCGTCGAGTTCCTGCACCCGAACCCAGCAGAATCGGCAAAGGACCGGACTCGGCCACTTCAGGTCGAAGCCGAGCGCCGCCGGAACAACGCCGACGCCCGTAATCTCGCCGAGCGACTCAACGCCTTCTACAGCTGACCCCGGCCCTGAAGGGAAGATCCTGCTCACCGTGCAGAGGAATCGCCAGAAGCCGACGACCAAGGACGTGCTCGACGCCAGTGGCCTGGCCCGTGTGGCGCGCCGGGACGAAGTCGGAAGAGCCGAATCGTTTGGACCAGATCATGCATTCCGCTGTCGAGCGATCAGGCCGAGCTCGTGGTCTCAAGAAGGGGGCGTCGAGCTTGCGGTCCAGTTGTTCCTCCAACTCGACCGCCTGACTCCAGTGCCAGGCGGCACGCGGGGCATTGATCAGTTTCTCGTCGTCGGCGAAGGTGGCTTCGTCGTCGCCCGCGTGCGCTGGCTGGGCGAGGTTGCCGCGATCCAGGCCACCTTGGCCGCAGCGGCGCAGAAACTGGAAGCCATGCATGCCGCCGGCAGCGCGACCGTCCACCTCAGACGCCGCAGGCAGCCGCGTCAAGCGCGTCAGGCCGACTTCCAGGAGCTCACCGCCGTGCCACATGATTTCGACCGGGGCCCGTGCCGACAACTCGGGCGGGATCGAGGCCACGATCGCCGTCGCTGTCTCGGGCGCCGTCCGCTGGTTGAGATGCCGCTGCGGCAGGTAGTTTGTAGAGTTAGGTCTGTCTCATTCGTGTGTGGCATTGATCGCCCTGGCCAGCTTCTCGAAATTGCTCAGCGTGGTCGGTGAGAGCTTCTCGACCTTGGACGGGCTGCGGAGCAGTACCTCCGCAGGACGCCAGTGGTCGAACTTGTCGTCCAGCGTCTCCAGCCGAAGAACAAGCCGGTCCGGATGCTCGGGTAGGTCTCCAACTTTGTGGGAAGTGCTGAACGCCTCGTTGTACAGCCCGAGGTAGTCACCAGCGGTGAACAGGTCCTCGATGTCGCTGTGCTTTTGATCGAGGACCGTCCCGACGAAAACGACCCGCTTGCTGGCGATCTTGTTCGCCTTGATGGCAGCCTCGACCTTCCCGCCGCCCTCCGTGCCGGAATCGAGCAGCACAGTCACGGACACCTTCTTCCCGAGCAGGGAGACGAAGGCGGGCACGTTCGAAGCTCCCCCGGCTGGGAGGATCCGCCAGCGCTCGTCGAGTCCCTCGCGCCCTTGGTCCTGGAGGTGGCGACCGATCACGTCGAGGTACGCCAAGTCCGACGGCCCCTCGACGAGTAAATTCCGCTCCCCGATGAAGAGGTTCTGCGACAGGTCGTAGCCGAGCGCGGCCTGGAGAGGGAACGCACTGTCCTCACCGACCTCGAGAGCATCCGACGAGGTCACGGAGCCGATGTCGCCGCCGCGGTCCTCCACGACGCGCACGCGCTCGATCTGCTCGACCATGAACGGCGAATGTGTCGTGTAGATGACCTGACCGACCGGGGCGAGGCGCTTGTTGATGAAACGCAGGAAGTCGCGCTGCGCCTTCGCGTGGAGCGTCAGCGCTGGCTCGTCGAGCAAGATCACCACGTCGTCGCGGTCCTCGAACTCACTGAAGGCAGCGAGGAACGAGAAGAACCACTGGTAGCCCGACGATCGAAGTGAGAAGTTGTTGGTGAAGTCGTGCTTACGGTCCTCGACTCGGAAGTTGAGATAGCGCACAACGATCATCTGGCCGTTCGGAGCTGGAACGGTCTCCGGTTCGATCTCCACCCTGATCCGCAGCTCGGGGTTCGTGCTCCAGTACTCGGCCATCTCGCGAGAGAGGTCGCTGGACACGGCCTCAAGCTCCGCGGTCCGCGACTCGAACTCCGCGTCGGTCACAGAGTCGATGTCTGTGTCGGCCAGCCGGAGCAGCGCGCGAGCCGTCTGCTTCGGCGAGGCACCGGGCTGCTCGTTCTCCTGGGTCCGCAGAGCGCTGACGTCCACGCGGCCCTCGAGATTCTGGTACGACGCGAAGCGGAAGAACTTCGGCATCCTCGACCGCACGACCTTCCTGGCGATCGCACCCAGGTCCTCCTCGTCCCCGATCAGCGACTTGATCGCGCCCAGCGCCTCGGCGTCGACAGCGGCGTACTCGTCCGGGCCCTCCCCAACCGCATCCGCCGCGTCGACGACGGCTGACGGAGGAGGGGGGCTGGCCGCAAGGGCCTCCTTGAGCGATGCGATGGTGGCATGCGCCTCAAGGAGCGCGTCGGCGTCTGGATGACCCGAGAGAACGTTCTTCAGGAATCGGGACTCGTCGACCGGTACGCGGATCCAGACTTTGCCGTTGTAGCGCCGTCCGATGGTTACGGTGTCCTGCGTGACGACGCCGTCGCCCAGTGCGTCGTGGAGTGCCTGGACGTCCGCTTTGTCCAAACGGAACGTCGCCTGGATCGGCGTGACGGCCGAGAGGTCTTCCTTTCTGCCGTCGCGCTTCCATCTCCAGCGCGGGTAGTCGTCCCGTTCGACGAACGCGTCGTCGTACACCGGGTTCAACCGGTAGAGAGCGTCCAGCATTGTCGACTTGCCTGACTCGTTCATACCGACCAACGTGGTCACGTCCGACTCCACTGACACGTCCGTCGAATCCAACACGTTCTTGTACCGGCGGACCCGGAACGACGTCAGCTTCATTACTCACCTTCCCGCAAATTATCGCTACTCGTTAGCGTACTTCGAGCCTCCGACAATTCGTCGGGGGAATAGGAACGCACTGACCGTCGAATAAGTGAATGTCCCACGTGGACGACCAGGAAGCGCAAACGCGGGACTGCGCTTGGCACAGACAGCTTGAACGGCCGAGTTGGCCAGCCTCGCCATAGCAACGACCACGTGGTGCATTCCTTGTGATCGCTGCGTGACGAGCTTGCCTGCGGCTGCCGAAACCTTCGTCCACTTGCGACACCTTTGGCGTGTCTCTGGGCTGGCCCGTCAGCTCAGTCCGGCTTCAGCGCTAGGCGGCGGGCAGTGTACTGCTCCAATTCTCGTCATCGGCGAACGTGGCTTCGTCATCTCCTGCAGGCACCCAGACCAGACCTCCTCGGCAAGCCCCTCGTGGCGATAGCGAGAATAAGGGCGGGGTAGGACAGCCTCTCCGAGGCATCGGTGACGCCGAGCATCACCGTCCGGGACGCCCAGTACGGCTGGACGACTCGATCAGACTGCACCCGTCACCCTCCTCTCGTCGTCGTTCCGTGTATGTCGTATCGCGATCCCTGCATGTAACAGGACGAGGTGCGGACTGCTAGCGAAAGCCGACGTTCCTTGCTGAAGGCGCGCAAACAAGTGCGGCAGGTTCGGAAAGGAGAGCGAAACCCTCGACCGCCGAGCTAGCAGCCCAGCGGTCGGGACGGTCTCGTGTGCGGTGCTAGCTTGTGACTTCGGTCCAGGTTGACCTATCGCGCAGGGTGGACGCCGTGACAAGGGCGGGGCGGAGTGTGCCGTCGAAGGGCTGGTAGTAGGTGGTGTCGTCGGGCAGGACGTACCAGCGGCCACCGCCGAGGGAGGGCTTGTCGGCGGCTTCATACACGGTCGCGCCGGTCAGGTCGGGTTCGTCCACCGTGCCTCCCAATTCACTCTTACGGCCTAGCGTGTTACCAAGTCGAGTCAACCATGTCAGTCGCCGCGCATGGTTCACTGGTCGGGGTGGTGTCGGGTTCACTACCTGGTGTTATGTCAGCCACTCGGCTTGACGGGAGCGTGTTCGGCGGTCAGGATCGTCGACAGTGTTCGTGCGTATGTTCGAGTGTTTGTCGCTGGCTTCCCCCCCACGGCAGAGCGTGTGTGGTTGTGACTGTCAGCCGTTCTTGTCGTGTGTCAGCTGTAGTTGTCGTCGCGGGTGGTCAGTACGGGATCCCGCTGTGACTGAGCGCTTCATTTGGCCGGTTGAGGGCGATTGTTGGCCGGTCTGGCACTCGGCGGCGTGTTCGGCCGGCTGTCGGTGCCGGGTGGGAGACTGCCAGACATGATCGGATCGGAACCGAAGTCGGATCTTCATCGTTACCTGCAGGCTGCCCGCGAAGCCTTGCTATGGAAGCTAGACGGGCTGTCGGAGTACGACGTTCGCCGTCCGCTGACGCCGACTGGGACCAATCTGTTGGGGCTGGTCAAACACGTGGCCAGCATGGAGCTGGAGTACTTCGGCGACGTCTTCGCACGGCCGTCTGACCAACCGCTGCCCTGGCTCGCCGACGACGCCGAACCGAATGCGGACATGTGGGCGACTGCCGGGGAGTCGCGTAAGGACATCGTCGGGCTGTACAGCCGAGCGTGGGCGCACGCGGACGCGACGATCGACGCGCTGGCGCTGGACGCGATCGGTCAAGTGCCGTGGTGGCCGGCGGACCGGCGCAGGGTAACGCTGCACCGCATCATGGTGCACATGATCGCCGAGACTCATCGGCACGCCGGACACGCCGACATCGTCCGGGAACTCATCGACGGGGCCGCCGGGCTGGGGAAGGACAACGACAACATGGGGCCGGGCGATCAGGCATGGAGGGAGCGCTATCGGAACCGGCTGGAGCACGTGGCACAGGAAGCCGGACAGGGCTAACCGCAGCGCCATTGTGGCCAAGTACCGCGATCAACTGGCCAACTGAAGCGCTGAGCCGCATCACGGTGGTTGTCACAGACTGACCACGTTAGTCATCATCCGGGGGGGCGGTTGAGACTGAGCGCCACCCAACCAGCACATCTGACCCACTTGCCGCTGAGTGTCGTGCGAATGCAATGACGACGTTCGAGGATGCGGACCTCGGCTCATCGGCATGTGCGGTCCACGTGTGTCCGAAAATCCGTTTGCGCCTCACGACAGCGGTCGTAGTGCGGCCTGTTGTAGTACACCGTCGCTAGCCGGTTGATGAAGGAGCTGATCGGCTCGCAGGTCACCGGCGCAAGGGTGACCGGCAGCCGCCGCAACGGGATGACCAGCGAGCCGCTCATGCCACCCCGCCGCTCGCCTGGCATTTGCGGCGGTTGGCGCTGTATCGGTCTTCGACCAATCGAGTGGGCAGAGCGGCTGAACGAGTGACTCGTGCGTCAAATGACGCAGACCGCGACTCCGTTGATCGGTACAACTGCGTGTTATCGGGCGCCCGCGAGCGAACGATTTCCGACGGTGATCGGACCGGGTGCGTTTCGGCGCGAGGAGTCATGATGCAGCGGCAGCCATCGCACGATGTGAGCGTCAAGATCGGTGGGAACGCTCACGGTCCGGTAGTAGCCGGCAATGGCAACGTGACCCACATGAACACCTCGATGCCCGGCCCGGAGGTTGCGTCCGAACGGGGTGGGCGTGCCGATCTGCTGGCGGCGTACCGGGTTGTGGTGACCACGGACGTGCAGAGGTCGAGTTCGCGCAACAATCAGGGGCAACGGCGTATGCGCCCGGCATTGGAGGAGTGTGTCCAGGCGGGGGCGATGGCACTGGGTGTGTCACAGGAGGTCTTCGAGTCGGCCGACCGTGGTGACGGTCTTCAGGTGGTGATGCCTGAGGCGGTCACGTTGGTCGACGTCCTCGACACCTTCATCGAGGCGGTCGCGAAGGCGCTGCGGGAGCACAACGAGGCGGCTAGTGACGCGTTCCGGATCGACCTGCGGACCGCAGTGCACGTCGGGTATGTCGATCGGGTGGGCGGTGAGTGGTCGGGGACCCCGTTGGTGCACGCGGCACGTCTGGTGGACGCGCCCGAGGTGAAGCGCGTCCTCGGTGAGGCCGGCGACGCGTGCCTGGCGCTGGTGGTGTCGGACGCGGTGAAACACGTGGTGGACGAGGGCTATTGCAGGGTCGGCCCCGCCGGCTACCGGCATGTAGCGGTGGTCGTCAAGGAGACGTCGTGCGACGCCTGGTGGCGGTTGTTGTGACCGGGCCTGTCGGTACTGGGGTTTCTCACGTTACGAGGGAGTGGTCGTGAGCCGGACACAGGACGACCTCGGACATCCGGACGAGGAGGGTCAAGGCCCCGCGCGGGGGGTTGAGAGCATCAGCTACAGCGTCGAGGTCGGGGGGAGCACCGACGGGCCGGTGGTCGCCGGGGACTACAACCTCGTGATCGACGCGCGACACGGATCCGCCGTCACGGTGGGAAGAGTCGAGCGGGAGCGGCCCGCGCCTGTGCGCCGGGATCGGATCTCGGTTCTTCCCCGGCGCACGCGCGAGCCGCTCGGGCGTGAAGCGGATACGGCGGCGCTGGCCGAGGCCATCGCCGCGGGTGGTCTGGTGCAGCTGTGCGGGCCAGCCGGGATCGGCAAGAGCACCTTGCTGCGCCACCTGGCGCGTTCGGCCGAGAACGGACCCGACGGTGTGGTGTTCGTCGGTGCCACACACAAGCAGGTCGCCGATCTCGCGCAGGAGGTGTTCGAGGCCTGCTACCGGACCTCGGGTTACGCACCGTCCCGGATCGACCTGCGCGCAATGCTGGCCGGTCTGCGGATCACGGTGTACGTCGACGACGCCGACCTGACGATCGACCAGCTGCGAGAGCTCACCGATTTGGCACCCGACGCGACCTTCGTCGTTGCCTGTCGGGACAGCACGCTGTTGGGAGACGGCGCCGTGCACCACCTGGACGGCCTCGGCCAGGACCCGGCGACGCGACTGTTAACCCGGGCCCTCGGCAGGCCGTTGCACGACGCGGAACGCGCCACCGCGTTGAACCTGTGGCATGTGTCCGGCGGGAACCCGCTGCTCCTGCTGCGCGCGGCCGGGATGTCAGGATCCGACCGGTCGGCACTGCCGGCGCCGGGCGCTGTCGAGGACCTGCTGCCGCGGTTACTCGAACAGCTCGACGACTCCGCGATGAATACGCTGAATCTTCTCGCGGCATTGCAGGACGCCGAACTCGCCGCTGAGCACATCGGTGTCCTGGCGGGCGAACCGGATCCGGCCGCGCTGTGCGAGCGCCTCACCGGCCTTGGGCTGGTGACGCCGGGCGAACACGGCTATCGGTGCGCACCGGGCGTGGCGTCGGCCGTGCGGCACCGCGACCCCGCGGCGGTCCCGGTCGAGGGATTGTGCGGGTACTTCACCCGGTGGACGGCCGATCCGGCCACCACACCGGCCCAGGTCGCCGCCCACAGCAGGGCGATCGAAAGGGTCGCCGGCCTCGCGACGAACGCCGGGATGCCCGAACTCGCTGTGGCGCTCGGCCGCGCCGCAGCACCGAAGTTGGCGCACTCGCTGCGGTTCGACGCCTGGGGACGCACGCTGGGCCGCGGCTGGGCCGGTGCCCGGCGTGCGGGCGACCCAGAGGCCGAGGCGTACTTCACCCACGAGGAAGGCATCCGCTGCCTGGTCACAGGTCGGCGCGTCGCGGCGGCGGCCCTGCTGGGACAGGCGGCCGTGCTGTGGCATGTCCTCGGCGATGACCAGGGCAGAACCACCGCCTCCGACGCTCACCAGTTCCTGCCGCAGGAACTGCAGCCGCCCGGTCGACTCGACGCACCGGCGCAAGCCGTCGCCGACGACGGCGACACCTCCCGGGCCGTGGCCGACCACATGGCCGACCTCGGACACACGATGCCGGAACCCTCGTCACTCACCACCTTCGACAGCGTCGACCCGGTCTACTCCAGCACCGGCTTCGCCGACAGCGCCGATGTCGAGGTGCCTCCCGACCCAGACCCGACCCCAGCGCTCGGCAACTCCACCACCGCGCCGGACGGCGGTGACCTCGGCCTGACCACCGACGTGACAAGTCCGGCGCTAGCCAACAGCGCCACCGGAGCGACCGCCGCCACCGGGGCAACGGCGGCAGCCGCCGCTCAGGGCGGCTCGCTGCTGGCCACGCTTCTCGTCACGCTCGCGATCGCTGGTGTCGTCGCCCTCATCGCCTACGACCAGAACAAGGAAACCGAGACCGCAGGCAGTTGGCCGACCACGACTACCAGTGAGGAAGAGACAGGCGTCGCGGATGACCAGCGAACCGGCGTCGCAGATACCTCAGAGACTGAGGCCACGAACACCCGACAGACCGGGATCGCCGGCACCTGGAGCAAAGGCCAGGACGAGTTCGGCATCGAGGAATCCGAGCCTGGCGTGTACCTCGTCCGCACGACCTGCGGCGACACCATCGAACTGATCGGTGATGACACGGAAGCCACAGGGAGGGCGCCGGCCCGCACTGACGATAGCGGCGGCGGCGCCTGCGGTCCCATCATCGGGTACAACACCGTCACGATCACAGTGGGTTCGGATCAGGACACCGCCTGGTGGACGATGACGATGCCGTCTGACGAAGAGGGGCTGAGGACTTGCCGTTCCTGCGGGACGAGCACCTTGACCCGCGCCGGGTAGTCACTGCCCGCCTCTCACCACGGCCTGACGCTCACCGACCGAGACTGTCTACATATGCCACAGCATCGCCGCTACGGCCTCGACCCCGTCTACTTTTGGCCGCGACTGCTGCTGGTCATTCCCGTGAGCACCCGGGCCATCCTGGCGAATGCCAAAGCGAGCATGGACCTGATGGTGGTGACCTAGGCCCTGGCGGGAGCGTTCAGCGTTATCACCCTCATCCTCGGGCCATCCCTCGGGCTGCCAGCCTTGCTCTGGCTCGTCGTGTCGGCTGCGGCAGCGGTGCTGGCTTGGGGCGCCTACGCGGCGTCGGTGCGGTCCGCAGTCGCCTACGGCGAACTTCTCCGAGCCAGTTTCGACCTCTACCGGCGCGACCTCCTCAAAGCGATGGGCCTCTAACTCCCAGACGACCTGCCCGCCGAAAGGGCGCTGTGGAAGTCGATCGGCCAACTCCTCTACCGCAGGGCGGCCGACAACGAGGCGCTCGTCGTGTTCGACACTGAGACCTAAACGGCCACGGTCACCGCGCCCTTCTTCTGGGCCTCCGCCCACCTACCGAGCACCACGGTGGAAAGCCATCGGTCGCCGTCACTCCGCCAGCCGTGGGGAGGGCCCCGAAGCTAGAGGCTCGGGTCAGCCTGAGCGCCAGACTGGCCAACCATCATGCTCAACTGGCCAACTTAAGCACTCAGTCACAGTTGAGCGTCCTAGTGGTAGTGACTGTGCCAACTATCTCCCTGTCCGACTACCTGTTCGCGCGGTCGACCGGGCACATCGGGTCGCTGATGACGCTGATCAACCGCGGCTGCCAGCGGGCCGTGCGCACCGGCGCTGAACGCCTCGACCAGACCGTGCTCGACAGCGTGAAGAACGACGCTGCGGCGGAGAACGGCCGCCGCGAACTCGAAGCTGCTTTCACTGCGCGACGTCTCACCACGGCGATCACCAGCCCGGCCGCCGGTGCTCGCCGTCGTGCGGCCACGTCGTGACAGTGCCGCGCCGCCTGCCAGTGCGCGTCGAGCCGGTTCCCGGCGAAGGCCTGGACTCGTGGCTGGCAGCGCTCTCGCGGAGACTGGCCACGCCCGCCCGCGACCTGCTGCCCGCGCTCGGACTCGATATCACCACCCTCCGCGGCAGCACCACGGGGCTCACGGTCGTCCTGCGGGACGACGAGGCCACCCAGGTGGCCAAGGCGACCGGCGTGCCCGTCCCGACGTTGCAAAAGATGACGCCCGCGCACTATAACGCCGTGCTTCGGACAGACCTTTCGACCCGGCGGCTGGTGACCTACCACGCGTGGACCCGCCGTCGGGGAACGTGGTTCTGCCCGCTCTGTCTCACCGAAACCGGTGGGCGTTGGCAGTTGCGGTGGCGGCTGGGCTGGTCGTTCGCCTGCGTGAGACACCGGTGTCTGCTCGTCGACCGCTGCCCGGACTGTGGACAGATCCCGCGCCCCGGCGCCGGGCTGCTGCGTCCGCAGGCTGGAGATAGTTGGCTTCATCGACGGCCGATCGCGCGCTCACCGGCGTGGGACCGCAGGCGACGTGCGATGGCCTCTGAAAGAGGGCGGAACGCCAGTTTGTCGGCAGTCGTGCATGGGCGCGCTCGACAGAAACAGTGCTCGGCGCCTCTCCGTGGTTCTGTAACAGATCGTCAGTCTCTCGCGACTTTCGACAAATGCCGGAAGAGTGAGCAAGCGGGGTGCAGATGAACATCACCGAGTTCGCCGACCGGTATGTCGGCTATGACGGTGCGGCTGAAGGAGTGGGGCCGGCCACTCGGGAGTTCGCGCAGGCCTTCGGTGTCGAGCCAGAACGGGCGGAGCTCATGCTCGCCGCCCGGCTATGGGTGCGCGCAGACTCAACCCCATTCGACCGCGGCGTTTCTCAGAGGATTACCCGCCGGCGTTATCGGAGCGGTCTGCGTGATCAGCTAATGCAAGCTGGTGCTTCGAGGCGGCTTTTCGGCGAGGTGAAGACTTTCGTGGTACCACATGCGGGCGGCGGGCGGTTTGACCTTGTAGTGCTTGATCCAGGCTTGCACCCGGCGGCGGAACCCATTCTCGTGCCGATTGACATGTCAGCGCAAGTAGACAGCGGCCGGCGCGATTGGCTCTACGAGTTCGACATTGTGAGCTACCTAGCCCACAACCTCGGTCGGGGGTTCTCGTCATTCGCATTTGGTCAGGTCCAGTCGGCAATAATAGAGGTCGGCACTCGACGGAGATATTCCGCTCTCGTCGTTCCCTCGCCCGGCTTCGTGCCGATGACCGCCCAAGCCTGCTTGGCGATCAGGGCGATCGAGGAGGAGCGGGCCGTGGGCACCGTTGGGGTGGCGGCGGTGACCGACGTCGGCGAGGCGGTTCTGACCACAGCGTGGCATGCGGTTCACGGCCGAGACGACCTGTACGTGTCCGGGCATCGCACCTCAGTGGTCGGCAGTAGCGAGGTCCTCGACTGCGCACTGCTTGCGCATCCCTATCAAGTGCACTTGGACGTGCCGGCCGATGACGTGCTGGAGGTTCCTCCCAGGGTCCAGGTGCCGGCGACCTTCGATGGAGCTCGCTCGGGTCCCACCAGGACGATGGTTCGAGGTTTCGACATGAGGCTCATGTCGCACATCCAGAGCACAGCGCTGTGTGTGCTGACCGACGCCGACACCGCGGGCGGGGATTCGGGAGCTGCGCTGTATGACAGCGATGGCAAGCTCATCGGCTTCTGCAGCGAACGTACTGAAATCGGGGCGCCATTCGAGTGCACCAGCTGGATCTGGGCCAGCCAGGTCTTGCGCATGATGCGGCTCAGCCCGCAGAACGGATGACCTCATGGGATTGTGGCCTGCAACTGTCAAAACCACGGCCAGCTCCTGGGTAATACGCGAGCTAGGCGCGCACGAAGCCCGGAGCGACCTTGTGCGCCGCGACGTGGAGCGTGAGTACCTGCATGTCCATCTGCTGGCGATGCGATTGCCCTATGAGCGGCGGTGGACGTCGCAGTATCACTGCTCGCTCACGAGCTACGCCCGGCTGGAGCACGCGAGTGGGACCCCCGCCGAGTTTCTTCTGACCACCAGCCCGGCGTCGATGCGGGGTATAACCGGGGATAAACTCGCCAGAGTGCCGATCGGCCCGACCCGGCTCGCGGGTCCGGTCCCCAACCTTGGCGGCGCGCTCGAGCTTGAGGTCGGCTTGTTCGCAATCAAGGAGAAGGAGCTCGCCGAGCCCTACCTCGACCTTCTTCAGTCCGTCGGAGAGCTGGCGGGAATCTCGTTCGTCGCACCAGCGCTCAACCTTATCCGGCCGCTGAAAGACGGCTTGAACGCCTTGATCGGCACGAGCGATTCGATGCTCGAAGTCGGTGCAGTCCGGACCTTCACTCCCGTTCGCACCGGGGTCTTCGCCGTACTGGCGACCACTTCCACGACGCTCGCTCAAAAGCGTTGCTTGCTGACTGACGATGTTCTGTATTGGAGCGATGGCGCACCAGTAACGAACACTGCCTACGTCGTCCTTAGTATCGAGGCCAGCAGTGCACGCGCGGACTGGGCACGGCTGCCCGAGGTCGGAGCATTGTATACCGCCCTGATATCCGCGGCTCGTGAAGACCGGCTGCCAGCGGTGAAGAAGCTGCTCGCCCAATTCGAGCGAACTGTGCTGCTGAGCCCGGATTTGATCGACACCGATGCCGAGGCGATCGTCACCGAAGTCAACCGCAAGATCGCGCGAGCCATGCCCGCTGCCGGTCAGACTCTGTCGCATGCGCATCTGCCGGATTTCACGGACCTCGACCTCTTCCCCGATGCGCTATCCGAACCGGCGAACCGGGACCTCGTAGTACCACCAGAGTGACTCTCGCCGAAGGCACGCCTTCGGCGAGGGGCGGCAAATATGAAGACCCGCCAAACACTGGGCCGAACGGGCGACCGTGCTTCGGTGCAGGTCGCGTGTGTTCCGTCGTTCGACTCGGCCAGTACGGGGCCTGTCGGGATAGGAAGTGCCACGATCTCTGAGACTGATCATGGTGACATCGTTGTGAGACACGGCGAAGACCGCAGTTCATACGCGATCGACATGTCAGGAGTGGTGAGACCCTACAGCGGCTGTAGGGTCTCATTTCCGGTGGTTAGATCTCGTTGATCTTGGCCAATATTGGCAAATATGTCATTGGATTTAGATTGATCATCGCTGGGCCATCTGACTGGCCTTGGCGACTCGCCGATCGTCGTCGCGCCCTCACGTGGTGGCGTGGAGCACCAAGGTCGTGGAGCTCGTCGAGCGCTGCAGCCGCCACCGGTCGGAGGCGCGGCGGCACAAACGGACCAGCAGCGTCCGCTCATAGCCGATGAGTGGATGGTGGACGCCACCGTTCGTTTGGGGCGTAACGATCCACACGGTATCGGTGTCAGGTGGATTTCGCCCCGTCGAGGTTCGAGCGGATGGTCCTGGTTATGGGGTGGTCGGGGCCCAGATCACCCACCGACCGCTCGAGGAGCTGAGGTGTGGCTCGTCATGGATCTCACTGAGCCCCGTTGGGCAGCAGTGGCCCGAACTTGCAGCAGCAGCGCGAACGGATCACTCGCCGCAGACATCAGGCAGTACCGAAGCGGGCGTTAGCGCGGCGGCGTCAGGGCCGGTTCTGAGCGTCGCGGAGACGCTGGCGGACATCGGTGGCGTTGTGCGGGACTCCGTAGTCATCGTGGATGGTGGCGGATTCCTGCCAGAAGGCGATGGCCTCGCTTGTGTGCCCGAGATGGTGTAGGGATGCCGCGAGGACATCCAATGGCGCTGCGATGTTTTCGTCTTGGCTGATGCCTACACGGCGCCCGATGGAAATCGCCGCCCGGCACAAGGTGACGGCAGTCTCGTGGTTCCCCAGTCCTTGCTGCGCTCGAGCTATGTGCGTTATGGCGGCTGATTCACCGGCGCGGTCTCCCGCCTTCCGACGCAGATCTAGGCCGCGTTGCCCATGGTCGAGTGCTTGCCGGTAGTGGCCGAGGCCAGCGTACGCGGTGCTGAGATTGCCTTCCACCACGGCCTCCCAGCGTCCGGTGTCAATGCCGCGACTGAGCGGCAACGCTTTGTCGAGATACCGCAGTGCGTCCCTGAACCGCCCCTGTTTGAGAAGAAGCAGCCCTCGGTCATTGAGCACCTGGGTTATTAATTCTTCGTCGCCCAAGTCTCGCGCCATCGTTTCCACACGATCGAGGTCGGAGGCTGCTTGCTTCCACTGGCGCAGATACGTTGCCGCGCTCCCGCGATGTGCGAGTAGATGCACCTGCTGGGTTTGGTCGCCGACTCTGCACGCAGCCGTGAGCCCGACCGTCACAATCTCGATCCATGCTTGCCAACTGACCGTTGTCGCGGTGAAGGCGCATGCGATGGCTAGCGAAATGGTGTGGCGATCGAGTTTATGCTCGTCGGCATAGTGCAGTGCGGCAATCAGGTTGTTGCGCTCGGTGGTGAGCCAAGCCAACGCGTGGTCGAAGTCGCTGATCGGGTATGGGAGAGTCGGCTCGGCCACGACGTGCCAAGGCCACGTCTGTGCGGGGTAAAGCTTGCGGTCGGCTGCGTGGGCGGTGTGGATGTACCAGGTCAGCAAAGCCTCCAGTGCCTGGTCGCGGTCGTCGCCGGTGTCGTGGTGCAGGGCTTGGTCTGCGGCGTACGCGCGCAGCAGGTCGTGGAACCAGTACCGGCCACCAGCGGCGGGTTCGATCAGGTGCGCATCAGCCAGGGCGGCGAGTAGAGGGCGGGTGGCAGCGGGGGATAGGCCGGCGAGTGCGGCGGCGGCTGGGAGGGATAGGTCGGGACCGGGGTTCAGGCCGAGGCGGCGGAACAGCCGTGCCTGTATGACTGGGAGTCGCCGGTAGGACCAGTCGAAGACCACGCGGACGGCGGCGCGCTCATCGGCGAACTCGCTGAGCACGTCGAGCCGGGTGCGGTCGTCGGCCAACTCGGAGACGACCTCGGCGACCGAAAGATGGGCATTGATGGCGGCGCGGCTGGCCGCGATTCGCAGCGCTAGCGGCAATCGCGTGCACAACCGGACCAGTTCGTCGACTGCGCCCCGTTCTGCGGCGGCCCGTTCGGCGCCGAGGATGCCGGTGACCATGTCGAGTGCTTCAGGTGGGGTGAGCAGGTCGAGGGTGAGGCGGTGGGCGGCGTCTGTGACGACGAGGCCGGTGAGGCTGTCGCGGCTGGTGACCACCACCATGCAGCCCGGTGTGCCGGGCAGCAAGGGGCGGATCTGTTCGGCGCTGTGAGCGTTGTCCAGCACCATCAGCACCCGTTTGCCCGCCAGCATCGACCGCAGCAATCCTGACTGCATTTCGACGTCGGCGGGGATCGCGCGGGCTGCGACGCCCAATGCCCGCAGGAAACCGCCGAGTGCTTCGGCGGGGGTGGCGGGGTCGCCGGGGCCGTAGCCGCGCAGGTTGACGTGCAGGGTGCCGTCAGGGAATCGGTGTTGGATCCGGTGGGCCCAATGCAGCGCGAGGGTGGTCTTACCCATCCCGCCGGCGCCGTCGACAGCCGTGATTACCACTGACTGCGGTCGTTCGTCGTACGTGTCGGGGTCGGGTGGGAGCAGCGCGTCGAGGGCGGCCAGATGTTCGGCCCTGCCGGTGAAGTCCCGCACCGCCCCTGGAAGCTGCCGGGGCACAACGTTGGCCGCCCCCGCGCGCGAACGGCCTGCCGACGCTGTCCGGGTGTCCGACGTCCTCGGATCCGCGTCGGCTGGGTAGGGATGATCGGGCAGAGTGATCCATGCAGTCGTGGCGGCCTCTTTGACCTGGATCGGAACCGGTCGCCATGTTGCGGGGGCCGCGGCGGGCGTGTGGCGGACGACGTCGTCGAACAGCCAGTCCGACGCGATCACCACCAGTACTCCAGGCGAGGCGGCGAGCGCGGTCTTCAGCGGTGGCGCGTCGCACAGCCGGAACGCCAGCGTCAGCGAACTTGACGTGACACCGTGCTCGTCATAGCCGACCCCCCCGGCATGCAACGCGACCCGCAACCGGATCCGCTGCACCGCCGGATGGGTGTCGTTGTGCACCCGAAGGCGAGTCACCAGCATCGGCAATGCAGCCTCCAGGAACGCTCCTTTGTCCGTTTCTCCTGGCACGAGTGCGAACACCGAGTCCCCGCGGTCCTCCCGGTAGCACTCTTCCCAGGCCGTCCCGGCCAGGGTGAAGGCTGTCTCTATGACGTCGTAGAGCCCGTTGCGCACCGCCTGTTGGTGTAGCACCGTCCGGTGTCGATCCCCGAACTTCTCCACATCGGCCACCACGATCAAGTGGTGCCGTGAACCTCGCCTCGCCACCATCGCCGTTCCCTCCCTGGGCTGCCAGACAAGAGTCTCAAGAGAGCAGTGGCGTGATAAGGGAACCAAGGCCGCCATAGTCTGCGCGGGTGAAAGGTCAGCCGTCTGCGTCGCTGGCCGCGATGGCTCACTCGACGGGGCGGCAACTCGAGCGACCTGACATTCATGGGCGCCACCGCAAATCGGTGAGCCGCAACTCGGCCTCTCTTCGCGAATGGCGGCTGATATCGCTCGTGTCCGCCAGGCACGTCGACGCGGTGGATCATGAGACCGGAGTCTCGTCGAGGATCGTCTGCCGCGGCATCCTGGCCGCGTCGACCTGACATTTTTCCTATCCGGGGATATCGCTTGTCGCTAGCCTGGGCCCGGCGGGTCGGTGCCGATACGCCTGTACGGGGCAGTTGTGGTTGCGACGCTTGGGTTCTGGTGCGCGTAGTAGCTGTGAATGCACCCGGTTGGCCGCTGCGCAAGTGGTCTCTGGGTGGCGAAGCTCGTTCAGGTTTCACCAGTTGCCGGGGCAAGCAGTGATTGCTTGGGGGGAAGGCGTGATGAAGGTCTATCAGCGTGCGATGGCGGCTTTTCTCGCAGCCGTTGTCGGTGTATCGATCTGCCAAGGACCGGTGCGCAGCGCCGAGGCGGCAGAGCTCACGTCGGTGCCGGTGACGAGCTTGCCGCTGCTGCCCGGCGGTCAGGCCAAGGACGGCCTCGCTCCAGGCCGCACGGACGCGGACTTCCAGCCGGTGGCCGGCAATGACCGCAGCAGTTCCGGTTTTGACGTCTGGCGTTCCAGCGTGATCCGGCGAACGCAGTACACCCAGGAGTACCGCAACCCGGACGGAACCGTCACCGAGCGCAGGTCGGCCACACCGTTGAACATGCAGGACGCCACCGGCCAGTGGCAACCCA
The DNA here is from genome assembly GCF_044461365.1 of Amycolatopsis sp. NPDC049868. Classification (NCBI taxonomy): domain Bacteria; kingdom Bacillati; phylum Actinomycetota; class Actinomycetes; order Pseudonocardiales; family Pseudonocardiaceae; genus Amycolatopsis; species Amycolatopsis sp. NPDC049868. Next base: position 218,093 of record NZ_JBITKV010000011.1, read on the forward strand.
TCGACACCAGCTGGCGGCCAAGGGCCGATGGCCGGCTGGGCACGGCCAGACATCCGCTGGATCCGACGTTCGCGGCCGACTCGGCGGACCCGACGCTGGTTCAGGCCGGTGTGGGCGCGGCCCGGGTCAGTTTCGCGCTCGAGGGCGTGGCCGCGAGCAAACGCACCACCGACGGCGAGACGGTCGGCTACGCGGGCGTTCGTCCTGGCGTCGACCTCCGCTACCACTTGGGGCGGGGGTCGGTGAAGGAGACGGTGGTACTGCACCAGCCAGGAGAATCGAACTGGCGATTCCGCGTGCGCACGGCCGGGCTCACCCCGGTCGTCACCAGGGATGGCGGGGGCGTGGAGTTCCGCGACGGGGCCGACAAGCCGGTCATGGTCATGCCGCCGGTGGAGGTGTGGGACTCGGCGGGCAACGGCGATTCGGCACCCGGCATGACCGGTGGCCGGTATGAACTGGCCAAGGACGACCAGAGCTGGTTGCTCACAGTAGAAGTGGATCAGCATTGGCTGAAGGCGGCCGAGCGCAAGTACCCCGTGTTCGTCGACCCCACCTTGTCCTATGTGGACCTTCACCAGGCTTCGTGGCGCACCGACGGGTACGACTGCGAGAATTGCGGCCTGCGCATCGGTAACAGCCAGGCCAAAGGAGACACCTACAACAGGTCGGCGTTCCGGCTGGACCTCGGCACGATGATGGGCCGCAACGTAGTCGGCGCCCGGGTGGACGTATGGCGCGAGCCGGGAGTGACCGGATCCACCAAGAGCTGGCCCGCCGACCTCTATCACACCGCAACCCTGGACTTCAACGGGCTGGGCGCCCATATGGCGAGCGCGGTGATCGGTGAGTCCGGCCAGTTCAGCGACCCGGAACTGACGCACTTCCTGCGCCATCTGGTGTCGGTCAACTCCAAGGACGTCTGGTTCACCCTTGTCGGCGCCGAAAAGCCAGGCACCTGGACCTACAAGCACCTCGACGTCCAGCTGCTGGTCGACTACGGCAGCGCCCCGCTCGCGGCGAACCTCGTCAGTCCCGCGGACCGGGCCGTGCTCACCGACACCAGACCGACGCTGCAGGTCACTCCGGTACCCGACAAGGACGGTGAGCAGGTTCGCTACTGCTTCAGGGTGGCCACCGGCGCCGATGGGAACTCGGGCATGGTGGTCGAGTCCGGGTGTATCGACAGTCCGACATGGACGGTGCCGGACCGGATACTCAGGGACGGGGTCGCCTACACCTGGCAGGCGTGGACGACATCCAACCTGACCACGGTCAGACCGCCGTGGGTCGGACACTTCCGGATCGACCAGCGGATCGGCGACGACGGGCCGGCACCCACCGACGAGCTCGGCGGCGCCGAGGTCAACTTGGCAAACGGCAACGTCGCGATCGCGGCGAAGTCGCCGTCGCTGCCGACCGTCGGCGGCGAGGCCGGGGTGACGTTCTCCTACAACTCCCAGCAGGTGACCCCACGGGGGCTGACCGCGGAGTACTTCAACGACATCAACCACAACCAGGCGATCGACGACGGTGTGCAGCCGTCGCTGGTGCGGCTGGAAGCAGCGGTCAACATCGACTACGGCACCGAGTCGCCGCAGGCGCCCGCGCTGCCCGCCGACTTCTGGATCGCCCGGTGGTCGGGATACTTCGCCGCACCTGAGAGCGGCACCTACCAGTTCGCGGGGGTGCACGACGATGCGTTCAACGTGTGGGTGAACGGGCAACAGCTCTACCGCGGTGGCGGAGTGTCGGCGGTGAACTGGGCACCCGAGCAGGCGATCGGCTCGGTGACCATGACCAAGGGGCAGCGCATACCGATCAAGATTGAACTGGCCGAGCAGCAGGGGTCCGCGATCGCGCGGTTGTTCGTGCGCACCACGGACGGCGTCACGGTTCCGCCGCAGCCGGCGAACCCCAGTTGGTTGTTCACCGACGACCTTCCACCGCTGTCGGAGGGGTGGACCCTGTCCGCGGATCTGGACGGGGGAGGCGAGGGCTACGTCTCAGCGCAGCAACTCGACCAGACCATCGTGTTGACCGACGCCACCGGCGCCAAGCACAGCTGGACCAAGAAGTCCACCGGCGGCTACACCCCGCCTGAGGGAGAGGACGGCATCCTCGCCCTCAACACGGACGGAAAGATCACTCTGCACGACGGCGACATCACCGTGTTCGGCACGGACGGCAGAGTGGAGTCGCAGACCGCGGCAGTCGACGACCGCAAACCCGCGGCGCTGCAGTACGTCAACGACGGGGCGCCGCGACGTCTCAGAGAGATCCGCGACCCGGTCTCCGGGCGGGCGATCCGGCTGCACTACAACAGGCCCGGCGACAGCTGCTACACCGGTCTCACCCCACCTCCCGGTGCCGACAGCGCCCCTCCCGCGCAGGCGCTTTGCCGGCTCGCCTACTGGGACGGTCGGCAGACCGTCCTGTGGTACGCCAACGGAAACCTCGCCCGGATCGAGGATCCGGGCGGCGAGGTCACCGACTTCGGATACACCGCGGACGGTGCGCTTCAGCGAATCCGTGAGCCGCTGCTCAACGACTGGGTCGCCGCGGACTTCCCGAACCGCGGCTCGCTCCCCGGCATCGCGACCGAGATCGCCTACATCGAACACGATGGCAAGAACAAGGTCTCCTCGGTGACCGAGACGCCACCGGCACCAGGGCAGCCCCGGCCGGCACACAGCTACCGTTATGTCTCGGCGAACGAAACCCAGGTCGACGCCGCAGGCACGGCGCCGCCCAGCGGGTTTGACCGCAAGGTCACCTACGACCAGGCCTACCGAACCCTGTCCGATGTGGACGCTACAGGGCGGGCCGTACGCCATGAATGGAACGCCAGGGACCTGCCGACGGCCACGATCGACTCGGCCGGACGCAAGTCCACCACGGTCTACGACCACGTGGACCGGGTCACCGACGAGTACGGCCCGGCCCCGGAGTCTTGCTTCGCGGGCCAGCTCCCCAAGCCGGAGTGCCAGGTCACCCGCGAACAGACCGAGTACGACAAGGGCGGCCTCGGCAGCTACGGCCTCGCCGCCGCGTACTGGAACAACAAAAGCCTGACTGGCGCGCCGAAGTTGCACGCGACCGGAGTGGGGGACCTCGCGGCCCGGCTGATGAAGAACTGGGCGGATGGTGCACCGGCGGCGGATATTCCAGCGGACTACTGGTCAGCGCGATTCACCGGCGAGGTCCTGTTCCCCGCAGCGGGAAGCTACAAGATCCGGGTGCTCGCCGACGACGGAATCAAGTTGTGGCTGGACGACCAGCTGCTGCTGGACGACTGGATCGTCACCCCCGAGAAGTGGCGCGAGACGACGGTGCAGATCCCTGGTGCGGGAACCGCCCAGCGCTTGCGGCTCGACTACTTCGACGAGGTATCGGCCGCCAAACTCGAACTGCACTGGACCAAGCCGGACGGAACCAGCGAGCCGATACCGGGACAGCAGCTGTGGCCACGGTACGGGCTGACCACCAAGGTGACCGAGCACGACGACGGCGGGGCGGCACCGACTGTCACCACGGGGACCGCGTACGCCGCGCCGCACCTCGGACTGGCGACCGCGCGCACGGTCGACCCCGGACGCGGAACGGGGATGAACCTGCAAACCCGCACCGAGTTCGAGACCAACGGCTACCAACGGCGCGTCTCCAGCAAGCTGCCAGCGGGCAACGAGTGGAAGTACACCAGCTACGGAGACACCGAGACCCGAGACAACCCGTGCACACCCGAATCCGACCCCGCACCGCAGAACGGTCTGGCCAAACTCACCGTGGCACCGGCACCCGCGACCGGCGCCGGCCTGACCTCCGAGGCCGTCTACGACGGCAGTGGCAAGGTCGTCGCGACCCGGGTGAACGACCAGGCCTGGACCTGTCTGTTCCACGACGCACGTGACCGGCTGGTCAAACAGGTGACACCCGCTCACGGTGATCAGCCAGAACGAGCGGTGACCACCGTGTACGCGGTCGGCGCCGACCCGCTCGTCACGTCGGTCTCGGATCCGACCGGCACCATCACCACCACCGTCGACCTGCTCGGACGAGTGGTGTCCTACGTCGACAAACACGGTGCAACGACCACCACGGCCTACGACCAGGGCGGCCGACCGGTCAGCGTCCTGACCAGCGTCAACGGGGTCACCAGCCAGGTGGTCTCCAGCTACGACGACGCGGACCGGGTGACCTCGATCCGTCTCGACGGTCAGGTGGTCGCCACGCCCACCTACGATGCGGCGGGCGAACTGGCCACCGTCGGGTACGGCAACGGCACCGCTCTATCCACCATCACCCGGCACGGCTCGGGGGAATTGCTCTCGCTGACCTGGGGGCTCGCCGCCGACCGCAAGGTGACCGACACGGTGACGAGGTCGCGCGGCGGCACCGTGCTGACCAACACTGTCGCCGAGAACGGCACGACGGCCGCGTCCTACAGCTACGGCTACGACGCGGCTGGGCGCCTGGTCACCGCGAGCGTGCCGCACCACGAGCTCACCTACCGTTTCGACAGCACCGGCGGATGCGGTCCGAACACCGCGGCAGGCAGCAACTTCAACCGGACCGCGTTGCTCGACAGCAAGAACGGTGCGGCGCCGGTCACCACCAGCTACTGCTACGACAACGCCGACCGGCTGCTCTCTGCCTCCGGCGGCACCCAGTTGCAGGTCGGCTACGACAGCCGCGGCAATGCCACCACCGTCAGTGGAGACACCCTGACCTACGACGGCGCCGACCGGCACGTGCGTACCACCACGGCCGCCGGGACCACGATCAGCTACACCCGTGATGCCACGGACCGCCTGGTCACCCGCACCGTCAGCACACCCGGTCAGCACAGTGTCCACAACCTCGGCTACACCGGCGGCGGGGACACCGCGGACCTCGTGCTGGCCACCGGGGGAGAACTGGCGGAGCGGATCCTGTCCCTGCCCGGCGGAGTACTGCTGGCCAAGTCCTACGCCGACACCAGCAGCCGCTGGGCCTACCCGAACATCCACGGCGACGTGATCGTCACCGCAGACCAGGCCGGCGCCAAGACTGGTGGGATATTCAGCTACGACCCCTACGGCCAGCAGATCGCCCCAGGAACGGGCGAGTTCACCACTATTCCCGTCCAGCCCACCGGGGGCTTCGACAACGGCTGGCTTGGGCAACACCAGCGCCCCGTCGAGAACCTGTCGGGAATGCAGGCGATCGAGATGGGCGCCAGAACCTATCTGCCGGCGCTTGGACGTTTCCTGCAGGTCGACCCGGTACCGGGCGGGTCGGCGAACGACTACGACTACACCAACGCCGACCCCGTCAACACCTTCGACCTCGACGGGGAATGCGCCAAGAAGAAGCGCAACAAGAAGAAGTCCAGATGCAAGGACCACCCCAAAGGCGAGGCTGAACACGAGAAGAACAAGCGGCCGAGCACAGGGGACAAACACCAGGCTGGAAAAAAAGCTAAGAAGTTGGCCAAGGGCGGCGAAAAGGGCGACAAGCGCCGCCCCTACGTCAAGTCCGGCAGGGGTGGCGGGAAGACACAGGCCAAGAAAGGCGGCGGACGTGCCAACCCGTCCGCGTCCGCCGAGTCCATCCGGAAGTCACTCAACAGCATCCTGAACTCGCTGCGGAGGCTGCTCAATGCGCTCAACGGACTGGCCGCGTTCTTCCGGGTACCCATGGCAGGCAGGGTCGGTGGCGCCCGGTCCAGCGGAGGTGGAATGGGAGTCGATGGCAGCCGGGGCGGCGGCAACGGCCGTGGCGTTTACGGCAGACCTGGCCGCAGCGGCGGTGGTGGTGGCAGGATGCTGATCTACTGAGACAAACCAGACTGTCGCTGTAGGGTGTCGGCGCGTTCCCTGCAGCGACAGACAGGACGGGGCCGTCGTGAGCGCCGAGGAACAACTCGATCCGGAAGAATGGCTTGAGCTGGGAGACCGGTTGGCCAACGACGATCCGCAACGGTCGCTTCTGGCCTATCAGCAGGCGGCTGAACAGGGCGGCTATTGGCTGACGTACGGAAATGCGCTGAGCAACAGCGGCAAGATCGCCGAGGCTGTCCAGGCATACACGCTCGCGCTGGCGGACGACCCTGCGATCGCGCACCGCAACCTCGGAATCGTTTATCACGACGACCTCGAGGACATGGCGTTGGCGGAGCAGCATTTTCGTCAGGCGGTCGAAGCGGGTGATGAGGTCTCCAGCCGGTTGTTGGGCGAGGTGCTGGTGGATCAGGACCGTCCGCAGGAAGCGATCGAGTTGCTGGAGTCCGCGCGGGCGGGTGGCGACCCTCGAGCGCTGGTGTCACTGGGCTGGGCGTACAAGATGACCGGTCACCTCCCCGAAGCCGAGGCGGCGTTTCGCGCCGCACACGACATGGACCTCGACGAGGAGACCGTCCTGTACCTCGGGAACCTGCTACAGGAACTCGGCCGGCTGGACGAGGCCGCGGCCCTATACGAGCAGGCACTGCGCGCCGGCAACGACGCCGTGCTGGTCAACCTGGGCAACGTCCGCTCCGAGCAGGGCAGGCCGCACGAGGCGATCGCCTTCTACCGGGAGGCGATCGCCTCCGGAGATAACGACGGCTGGAACAACCTCGGCCACACGCTCCAGCACCTCGGCCACCTCGAAGAAGCACGCGAGGCTTACACCACCGGAGCCGAACTCGGCGATACCCTCGCCGCCGCCAATCTGCGCGCCCTCAACGAACCCGGCCACCGCTAGCACCGCCCAACTCCTGTGCTGCGGTCGCTGCGACCATCCGCCTACGCACAGGCGAATACGACAGCCTCCGAACGCCCTGGTTCTGCATGAACGCGCGCTCGGCCCGGAGCCGATTCTGGCCATCTGGGGCGGCGAAGCCGTCTACCGGCGGCAACGTCGGACCGGAACCGACGCGGAAAGCGAAGCTGCGATCTCCCGGCGTTCCCCCCTCCCTGTCATTTCCGCAGAACTCGATCTCAGCACGTCAGCGATACCAACGTGCCCCGGTCTTGCTCACTCATTCGTCGCCGCGGCCCTTGGCTCAGTCGCTTTCGATGTGGCCTTGGGCCAGACTGGCCAGTGCGTGTGCGAGTTTCCCGTGCGCTCGCGTTACCAACGGCCCGTACTGGGAAAGCTTCGACGTGATCCCGAGGTCCACGCGCGTCCCGGCCCCCTCCGCGTGGATGACAGCCGGGTAGAAGAAGCCCATGTGAAGACCGCCGGTTGGGACGACAGGATCACTATGCTGCTGGCGGCATCGTGCTCCTCCATCGAGTAGCCGGCCGGGCAGTGCTGGGTGAACCAGGTACAGACCATGGCCGGTGGTGCCGCCGTGTGCAGCTTGATTCGCCGAGCGGTCATCGCGATGGTGGCCACCGAGCCTTTCCTGGTGAACGCCACCAGCAGCATCACGACGAGAAGGACGACCACGGCCACGACCGGGAAGAGTACGAAGAGGTTTCGATTCGTTGGCAGCCGGGACATCACGCCACGACCGCACTTCCTGAGATGCTGTCCGTGCTGCGGATGCCGCTCATGGCATCGCCAAGACCAAAGGGGCAGCAGTGGGAGAGGCTTTGTCGTCCGACGACGGGTTTTGGACGTCCCGATGGCCGGATCGCCGACTGGCGCGATGGGTGGCCTTCTATCTGGCTTTCCAGCGCAACGCACCGGTGCCGGAGACACGTACTGTGGGCGCGCTGAACTCGGTCGTGGTGGTCATCGATCTGGACACGCCCGTTCGGCATCAGGTGGCCGGCTCACCGCTCGCGGCGGAGTCCCCGGTCGTCGGGCTGTCGACCACGCCGCTGACCTACACGCGGGTGGGTCGGGAGCGCGGGATCATCCTCGAGCTGACCCCGCTGGGCGCGAGAGCGCTGTTCGGCCTGCCACTGCGGGAGATCAGCAATGCCACTGTGGGAATCGAGGATCTCCTGGGCACACGCGCCAGGCTTCTGCGGGAAGAGCTGCAGGAGGCGCGGGATTCGCACCAACGGTTCAGGATCCTCGATCGGTGGTTGGCGAGCGTGCTCCTGGATGGGCCGGAACTGCCCGAGCCGGTCGACCGCAGCTGGCGCAGCCTGACCATATCGGGCGGTGCGGTCAAGGTCGACGATCTCGCAAGGCGGGCCGGTCTGAGTAGGCAACATCTGTCCACCCGTTTCCACCGGGAAGTCGGGTTACCGCCGAAAGCCGTCGGGCGGATTGCCCGATGTCACCACGCGATCCGACTCTTGACGGGCACTAATCCGCCACCCCTGCCGCGGCTCGCCGCGTCCTGCGGATACACCGACCAGGCGCACCTCAACCGTGACTTTCGCCTGCTGATCGGTCGCACCCCGACAGCGCTACTGCGGCCGGGGAGCGTGACGGACCTCCATCTCGGCAGCCTCTTCGGCCTGCGCCCCACGCCACTGACCGGCACAAACCTGGAAGCGGGCCGCCCGCTTCTCTAACGGCGACGACGTCGAGGCGTTCAGCGGCTCGCCCCACCGAGTGCCCCCACCGAGCCCGAGATCTCGATGCTGCCGCTGGCGCACGTGCGGAATTACGCTCTGGTCAGTGGTTGTCCGCCGGATCCAACCAGCTGCCCGCGTCCAGCAGGGCCAGTAAGTCCTTGGCCATCTTCCTGGCGGGGCTGCCGTCTGACCAGTCGTCGGCGACGGTACGCAACACGTCCGCCGCGTCGCGGATCTGGCGCTCGACCACCTCTGTCACCTCTACAGGCCGCCCATCGTCGTCCTGGAGGGTGTACCCGGGCTCCGGCGCGAAGCAGCCCCACCAGTCCAACAACACCCCCAACGCTTCAATGCGTGGTTTGCCTGGCAGATCCCGGATAACCTCGAGCAGCACACTCACTGCCGGGACGGCGGCCGGGTACAGCGTCCCGGCATGGTCGTTGCCGACGGCGTCGACCAACCGGCCAACCGCCAAGGCGGCGCCGTCAGCCGATACCGCCGCCGCCAGATCCTGGACAGCGCCAGCGGCCGCCTCCGGCCGGTACCAGGCCGGCCCAGGCATTGCGGACCAATCCACCGTCGTCGACCCGTCCATCGCACCAGCGTACGCACGACCTCGCGACTGGCACTCATGAATTCTGATCCCGGCACGTGCGTCCCGGGTGGGGTGAACGGTGGCCGGAGCAAAGCCGGCGAAGTCGGTGACCGAGATACGCATTCGTCGCGCGCTGGTGCGCCAGATTCCGCGTTTCCCCACGGTCCTGATCCTCCGCTCTGCAGGCCAGGTAAGGGACAGGCCCAATCCTTTTCGGGCCAATGGGCGGGCCAGTAGTCACGTGGTGGCGGTGGTCTCGGTCCAATACGCCGGATCGCGGCCGTAGTTCGGCGTGGTGAACGCGCGGTCCCAGGCCGCGTCGGGCGCGAGGAGTTCCCTCCAGGGGGCAACCTCGGTATAGAGGACGCGCAGGGAGTTGAGCGCGCCCTCGTGCAAGGCGGGGCCGTCGGTTGATACCGCGTCACTGGGGACGGCGACCTCAAAGTTGCGGGCCAGCGCGGCACGGGCGGTGGCTTCGACGCATACGTTCGTCTGCAAGCCGGCCACGATGAGTCGCTGGACGCCGAGGTTGTGAAGCAACGGATCGAGTTCGGTGTAGTCGAAGAAGCTGGCCCGGGTCTTGTCCAGTACGACGTCCCCCTGCTCGGGCGCGACCGCGTCCATGATCTGCCGGTTCCACTCGTGCTCGGCCGCTCCCACCTCGGGGATGAGGTGAGAGCGGTGAGCCAGCAACCGAGCCATGCGGGGACTTTGTCCGAGGGGCCCAGCAGTACCGGCGGTCGATCGGGAGTAGATGACCTGCATCCCTTGGGCCCGGGCAGCGGCCAGCAGATCCGTGCAGGCGGTGATCGTCTCCTGCAACCGCCAGATCGGCGGCCAGCCCAGCGCATCCCGGACGCCATCGTTCGCGACGTACGAGTTCTGCATGTCAATCATCAGCAGAGCAGTAGATCCCATCGCTCAACGCTCCTCAGAGTGAACAGGCCAACCATTGATCGTCCCTCCGGTTCGGCTCGGCAGCAGGAACATCGACCTGGACCGCACCGGCGCAGTCCTGCTCGACCTAGATCTCGACCACTGCCATCTGCGCTCCGGCCGATTCATCGGCGCTACAATTGCACGAAACACGCTTGTTCGGCACGCAAGATTCGATGGAAATGCCGACTTTGGTCGGGTGAAATTCTCCGGAGCCGCCCAGTTTGAGTCAACGCATTTCACTGGGCACGTCTGGTTCACTGCAGCCAGCTTTGCCCAAGAAGCTGACTTCAGCGATGTCGAGTTCAACATGGTCGCGTGGTTCAGGAGTGCAATATTCGCAGGTGGGACACTCTTCAGGAGGTCCAAGTTCGCTGGGAACACTTCGTTCGAAAACGTTGCCTTCGAAGGAGAAACCTCATTCGAAGCTACCAACTTCACGCAGCCTCCCCAGCTTGAAGGTGCGGATTTCCACAACGGGCTTCCTCGAGAACTGCCTCACCGCTGAGGCGATTGGCCGGGCAGGCAGGTGCTTCTGCCTGCAATTTCGCCGAAGGCCGGCAGTCCGAGGGTGACCGTGGTGGCTCGCTTGGCACGTTCGTCGAGCCCGGCGAGCTTGTCTCGGGTGGCGGCGAGGCTGACGCGTAGCCCTCGGCCTCCCCGCGCCATCCCTCGCGCTCGGCTTCGGCGATCCGGACGGCGAGGTTGTTCCGGATCTCCTCCAAGCGGTGCCGCTGGCTCGGATCGACCCGGAGGACCGGACATCGAACGCAGCTGTGCTCGTGCTGGCACCCCGTCCCATACGCCCGTCCGCAATCACCCAGCGCGACCTTCCGCCGCTCGAAGTGCCCCAGGAACTCGGTCCACTCCTCCTCGGTCGGTGTCCGGTACTCCTCGCTGGGACGCAGCGCGCGCCGGCGGGCGATGAACACCCGGTGGCCGTTGATGACCTCCTCGGGGTAGACGGCCTCTGGCGACGTCAGATATCGCAACTGTCTGAATGCCCCTTTGAGGTCGGGCGTTTTGTGATAGGGCAAGGGTTAGAGCCATCCGGGTTGTCCGGTGGCGATGAACCTCATGGTGGCTTGGCGGAGCTGGTCAAGGAAGTCGGTCAGGTCCGTGGCGAGGGGGTCGAAGTCGACGTCGCTGGATGCGACTTGGGACCGGTAGATCGTGCCATCGTGGCGGATCGCGTAGAGGATCCCTCCACCATCGCTGCCGAAGACCACTCCTTGGGTGGATTCAGGAAGACTGACCGGGCCTTGCTCTGTGAGCTCGTTCAGTACGTGGTCGAGTGGGTGGACGAAGTATCCATTGCCGATGTCGGGCAACAAGACCTCATGAATCGTTCGGTAGAACACGGTGAGGGTGACAGGCATGTCAGGGAGAGTGGACTCTCTGGCTGGTGGGCGGTCTCCAGCGGGAGCGACCCGGTTCTCTCCTGGCGGGTAGCCGTAGGTGTTCTCGAATGTCGCGAGGAGTGGCGTCAGGGCACGGTTGATGTCGTCGCGCCAGGACGTCAGCCAGGCTTGGTCCAGGGTAAGTGCGTTCATTTGGTTGATCTCCTACGTCTTTTCCGGTTCGCCAGCAGGTTTCAGAGCGGGCGAGCGGCAGGACGCGGAGGCCGGTCGGAGGTGCAGCGCTCGGGCGCGGTGGTCGCCGGTGAGGTGCCGGTGGCTGGGGTAGCGCGCGGCTTGATCGTGCGCCCAGGCCGGGGACGCCCACTTGGCGTGGATCAGCCCGAGCAGCGCGTAGTACGGCGGTGCGGGCTGTACGAGGTCAGCGACACGTTGTCCGAACGCTCCGCCGACTTCGGCCCACCATCGTGCCGGGACCTGTCCGGAGGGGCGGATGGGGCGGACCTCCCGTACGGCGGTGGCGATCTGCTCGACCACCGACGCCGTCCCGGCGAATGTTCGCTCGCACCACGCGGTGAGCGGGCTTCGGGGGCTGGCGAGTTCACTGGTCAGGGACACGATGTGACCACCGCACGTCGGGTCGCAGGGCACGGCACGGACACGACGGCCACGGCACGCAGCGCGCCGAGGCCGTTCCGCTCGCTGCGGAGGTCACAACGGCCCTCTGCGTGTGCCATGCCCAGAGCAACGTTCATGCCCACCGTCTATCACGCCGGTCCGACATTCGGGGAACGACGAAACATCTCGGTGTTCCTGTTCGATGGTGTGAGCCGGGCGGCGGACGCCTCCGGTGGGCAAATTATGTGTCGCTCTGGTGACAGTCAGATCGTGGACGACCGGGCTCTGCGCTGGTCGATGAGTTCGCCCCGCACTGCCGCTGAGCGATGCTGTTTCCGCCGAGTCGGCGGAGGACGGCGCCGTGCTGCCGGCGTCGTTCCCCGGCATCGAGATTGGCGTTGTCGGCCGCGACTCGGGAGTGCCAAGCTTTGACTCGCCCGGGCCCGTACACGCGACTCGGCATGAACGTCCGGGGCCGGTCATGAGGGTGCGGTACGGTCGGGAAGGCTGCCGCACGTCGCTGCCGGCTTCCGAGATGTCCCCTTCCCACGCAAGGGCGCGGACGTCGACGAGGACAAGGGTCGATACCCGCTCAGGGGCGAGGTTGGGGACTCACGTGCAGTTCGGCATCCTTCGGACAGCGGTCGATCGTTCCGGTCGGATGGCGTGGGCTCCGGCCGTGGAGAGGCGATCATGACCAAGAACGCCGGCAGCAAGCGCCGCGATCGCGTGAAGGCCCGTGGCGGTGACGATTCCTACAGTCACGTCCGCAATCAGCGCGGCGGCCCGTGGCGCGAGAACGATGCGGACAGCGCAGGGCACGTCGGCGGGTTCCGGCCGGGTCTGTCGCGGGAAGAGCTCGAGCGTGGCCTGGGCATGGCTGAGAAGGACTTCCGCTCGACCGACCCTTGCCGCCGGGCCGAGGCCTACGCCCTCGCCTCCCGGTTGTATGACGAGCTGGCCAGGCATACCGACGATCCGACCTGGAAGCATGCCGCGCGCATGGCCGGGCAGCGCCACGCGATCGAAGCCGCCCGTATCCGCTGGCAGCACCGCATCCCCACTATCACCCCCAGAACACAGGCTGCGCTGCTCGGATTGGGCCTGTGCCACTCGTGTGGGCGCCCCTGGCAGGCCGGGCTGGAAGGCGCCTGCCCGGTCTGCCCGCGAGTGCGGCACGGCGCGACACCGGTGTCGGTCGAGGAGGCCGAGCGGTTCGGGCCGGGCACCGACGTCGACCTTGTGCCGCTCCTCGCCGCGCGGCTGCACCGCAGCGAGGATGACTGACCGGGCCTCGTCTTCCGGCTGGGGTCTTCCGCTCGGCGATGCGCGAGTCGGAGCCGCCGCGGGCATGGTGGTGTGACGAGCAGATGACGGGGGAGGGGGGATGCCAACGTGGAAAATCCGGGCGGATTGGGCACGAGGTCGTCTGACTTGGTCTGGTATGCCAGCTATGGCTCGAACATGAACGCCGCCCGGTTCGGCTGCTATCTCGCCGGCGGAGTTCCGGACGGCGGCACCCGGCTCTATCCGGGGTGCCGCGATCCGCGGCCGCCGGTGGACTCACGCGGCTGTGAACTGCCCGGCGGGATCTATTTCGCGACCATGTCGCCAGTGTGGGGTGGTGGCCGCGCGTTCTACGATCCAGGGCTGCCCGGGGCGGCGTTCGCACGCGCCTACCTGATCACCTCGGGGCAGTTCGCCGACGTCGTGGCTCAGGAGATGTACCGGGAGCCCGGTGACGACCTCGATCTCGCGTCGGTCCTGGCGAACGGTGTGGCGGCCCTCGGCCCCGGCCGCTACGAGACCCTGCTGCGCGTCGGCAGTCTCGACGGGTATCCCGTGCTGACCTTCACCGCCCCGTGGGCCGCCGACGAGGTCGCCCCTGTCGCGCCGTCCGCGGCATACCTGCGGATGCTCGCCACCGGACTGTGCGACGCCCACGGCTGGACCGTGGCCCGAGCAGTCGAATACTTCACCGAGCTCTCCGGCGCGCACGGTACCTGGACCCCGCAGGCCCTTCTCACTGCGCTCGGCCAGCACGACACCCCGGCGGCTACGCCGACCACCCTGCCGGGCTGAGCGCCGGGCGCGCCGGTAGCTCCGTCACGGACCTTGCGCAGAGAACGACCACACGTGATGCATCGCCAATCGGTCTCGGCGGCCGGCACGGGCGCTGCGCCCACGTGGACGGGTGCGTGCGAAACCAGGCGAGACCTGGCCAGTGCCTCATTCGATGGCTGTGGGAGCGGAGCGCTCACGGAGGGCTCTGCGGAGACACGGTCCCGGGGGGATGAAGAACTCAAGCGGCGTTGGGCGAAGGCGAGGCGGTGAACCCGCCGAGATGGCGCTCGGAGTACTGCTGATAGGGCTTGCTGGCGGCTGCCCCATTGTCCGATCGACACGCTGAAGTGCTATGGACTGTATGAAGAGACGGCATCAGCACCCTGATCACCGCCATCTCATCCGCCACCGCCGACCGGAACATTGATCCTGAAGCGTCCTCCCTCAACGACTTCTGCGTCATCCGTCTGGCCTGAGCCCGGAATGGTGATCGACCTGACGGCAGTTGAGCGGTGACGGGGCTGATGGCGACTGTCAGTTTGCCCATCCGGGGAGCCAGCGGTCGCCGCGCGCCGTTGGCGCGTGTGAGCTCTGGAGAAAAGTTAGGAGGCTGGGCAACGTGGTGTGTGGTTTGTCAGCTCGCCAGATGATCGAGACAGGATAGAGGGGGGTCGGGTCGACGATAGGTATCTGACAGAGGCCTAAGCGTTGAGGCCGCAGGCACCGCGAGCCTTCGAGGACGAACGTAGCCAGTTCAGTGGAGTCCGCGAGTTCGGAGAGAAGCGCCGACAAGGGGTAGCTGGGCTCGATCGTGTCGATGGTCAGGTCGAAGGCTGCCGCCAGGTCAGCGTAGTAACCCTCCTGCTCTGGGTCTGCTGGGCAGTGCACCCAGATGGGGTAGCTACCGAGCTCCGTCGGCTGTATGACTTTGGCTTTGGCCAGTGGGTGCTGTGGGCCGACCAGCAACTGGAGGCGGTCGTTGATGGCACGCCTCACGCGTAAGCCATGCGGAACAGAGCCAGCTGAGTTGCGCAGTGTTCTGAACGTGGCATCCAGCGAGCCGCTACGCACCGCTGCCAGGGCCGCATCGGGGTGGCTTGTGGTCAAGGTGACGACGTCGAGCTCAATATGGGGGTGCTTCTGTTGGAAGGCGTCGAGGAGGTGGGACGGAGCCGTTCTGCGGCTGGCAACATC
The DNA here is from genome assembly GCF_044461365.1 of Amycolatopsis sp. NPDC049868. Classification (NCBI taxonomy): domain Bacteria; kingdom Bacillati; phylum Actinomycetota; class Actinomycetes; order Pseudonocardiales; family Pseudonocardiaceae; genus Amycolatopsis; species Amycolatopsis sp. NPDC049868. The sequence goes on from NZ_JBITKV010000011.1 coordinate 233,302, forward strand.
GATGCGCAGGGCGGTGCGGTCTGACGCCACTGCCGCTACAGCTCGCTGAGCTGCGCGGACGAACTCTCGGGCGTGAGGCAGCAGGACGAGGCCGTCGACAGACAGGCGGGCGCCTCGGGAGCTCCGCAAGAACAGTTGAACGCCAAGTTGGCGTTCGAGGCTCGCGACCCGCTTCGAGGCGGCCTGTTGCGTGATACCTAGGTCGTCCGCGGCAACTTGGAACTGGCCGGCCTCGGCGACCGCAATGAACGTTATGGCTGCATCAAGGTCCACTCAGTGCACGATATCCACAACCATGGGTTGTTCTGCAGGTGGGCGAGCGGGCTTCAGCTAGCGATCGTTGAGGCATGACGTCGATGCGCCACGTCAGGACGTTGTGTGGCGGCCACGGCTCGGCGCCTGGCCTGGCTGGGAGGGGGCGGCCTCGGCGGGTGGCGTCGTCCTACAGCACCTGGCTGTTGAGAGGCGCCACCACTTGCGAGTGAAACGCTCGTGATGAACCAGCGCCTCTAGCGTCGCTCGCTGCGGCGAAGGATCGATTCAGCGTCGTCGATGCAGCGTTCGGGGCCCCGATGTGACGAGTGATACAGAGCAGAACCGATTGGTGATGACGCGTCGAGAGGTGCGGTCCGAAGGCCCGCCCTCTGATGGTTTCGATGCAGGTAGGAGCGTCGCCACGCGCTCGCGGGATGCCACATGGATCAAGGTGCCGCGTGGTGCCGTCGGATCGGCGAGGAGCTTGGCTAGTGTAGGAGCCCAGCCGGTCGGAGCTACAACCACGGGAGCAGCAAGTCGTGTCAGACTCATTCGTCCACCTGCATGTGCACACTGAGTACTCGATGCTGGACGGCGCTGCCAAGGTGAAGCCCTTGTTCGCGGAGGCTGAGCGCCTTGAGATGCCCGCGATCGCCATGTCCGACCATGGCACGATGTCCGCGGCGGCGGAGTTCTACCGGGTAGCGCAGAAGAGCCCGGTGAAACCCATCATCGGCATTGAGGCCTACCTTGCTCCTGAGAGCAGGTTCCATAAGAAGCCGGTGTTCTGGGGGCAGCAGGGGCAGCGCGGCTCGGATGAGTTCGGTGAGGGTGGCGACGTCTCCGGCGCCGGGTCGTACACGCACATGACCATGTGGGCGCAGAATTCCGAGGGCCTCCGAAACCTTCAGAAGATGTCCTCGCTGGCGTCGTTCGAAGGCTACTACCGGAAGCCGCGGATGGACCGTGACCTGCTGGCCGAGAACCACCACGGCATCATCGCCACCACGGGCTGCCCGTCAGGAGAGGTGCAGACCCGCCTGCGCCTCGGCCAGCGTGAGGCGGCGATCCAAGCCGCCTCCGACTACAAGGACATCTTCGGCGCCGACCACTTCTTCCTGGAACTGATGGACCATGGTCTTCCTATCGAGCGCTCGGTCCGTGAGGGGCTGCTCGAGATCGGCCGTCTTCTCGATCTTAAGCCAGTTGCGACCAACGACTCCCACTATGTGACCCAGGACCAGGCCGAAGCGCATTCCGCATTGCTGTGTGTCCAGGCGGGAAAGACCCTCAGCGACCCGACTCGCTTCAAGTTCGATGGCGACGGGTATTACCTGAAGTCCGCGGCGGAGATGCGTGAATACTGGGATCAAGAAGTTCCCGGAGCGGCAGATAACACCCTGCTGATCGCATCAATGGTCGAATCCTATGAAGACGTATTCAACTTCAAGGATCGAATGCCGAGGTTTCCGGTACCTGAAGGTAAGACCGAAGCGGACCTCCTGCGCGACGAGGTTGAAAAGTTTCTTCCAACCCGGTTCGAGACAGTAACGCAAGAATATCGCGACCGAATCGATCGCGAACTCGGCATCATGGAGAAAATGGGGTTCTCCGCCTACTTCCTCGTCGTAGGCGACCTTGTTCGCTGGGCTAAGAACCAGAAGATCCGCGTTGGGCCTGGCCGTGGTTCGGCAACAGGATCGCTTGTCGCCTACATCTTGCATATTACTGATCTTGACCCGATCGAGCACAGTCTCCTGTTCGAGCGGTTCCTGAACCCTGAACGCGTCAGCCCTCCCGATATCGACCTCGACTTCGATGACCGTCGGCGGGGAGAAGTTCTCCAGTATACGATTGATAAGTGGGGCGCGGAAAACGTCGCGCAGGTCATCACGTTCGGTACCATCAAGACCAAGGCTGCTATCAAGGACTCTGCACGCGTTCACTTTGGTCAACCCGGCTTCTCCATCGCCGACAAGATCGCCAAGGCCCTGCCGCCGCCCATCGCGGCGCAAGATATTCCGCTGTCGGGAATTTTTGATTCGAAACATGAGCGGTACGGTGAAGCGTCCGAGGTCAGGACCCTGACGGAGACTGACCCTGAAGTCAAGAAAATCATGGACACCGCGCGTGGACTGGAAGGCTTGATCCGAAACGCCGGCGTCCATGCGTGTGCCGTCATCTTGTCATCAGAACCGCTCCTCGACGTTATCCCGCTATGGCGTAGGGACGATGGTTCGACCATCACCGGGTTCGACTACCCCTCATGTGAAGACATGGGGCTCCTCAAGATGGACTTCCTGGGGCTGTCGACCCTGACCATCATCGAGGACACCGTTCGCGCGGTGAAGGAAAACTACGGCGTCGACATTGACCTCGCCACCCTCGGCTTGGACGACAAGAAGACCTACGATCTCTTGTCGCGTGGCGACACGCTCGGCGTGTTCCAGCTGGATGGCACGGCGATGCGCAATCTGCTGCGGGCCATGGCGCCCACGCACTTCGGTGACATCGCGGCGGTCCTGGCGCTGTACAGGCCGGGTCCCATGGCTGCGAACGCGCACATCGACTACGCCGAACGCTCAAATGGCCGTCAGAAGATCAAACCCATCCACCCCGAGCTGAAGGACGCACTCGAGCCCATCCTCGGGGAGACCTACCACCTGCTGGTGTACCAAGAGCAGGTCATGGCGATCGCGCAGCAGCTCGCCGGCTACAGCCTTGGCGGCGCAGACTTGCTGCGTCGAGCAATGGGTAAAAAGAAGAAGGAGATCATTGAGAAGGAGTTCGAGCAATTCCAAGCTGGGATGCTCGGCAAAGGCTTCTCCGCGGAGGCGTGCCAGACCCTCTGGGACGTCATGTTGCCGTTCGCCGGCTACGCGTTCAACAAGTCGCACACTGCTGGGTATGGGCTTGTGTCCTACTGGACCGCTTACCTGAAGGCGAACTACCCGGCCGAGTTCATGGCCGCTCAGCTCACCTCGAACGCCACGAACAAGGACAAGTCGGCGATCTACCTTGCCGAATGTCGCCGCATGGGTATCAAGGTGCTTCCCCCGTCGGTCAACGAGTCCAATCTTCGCTTCCGGGCGGTCGGCACAGACATCCGGTTCGGACTTGGTGCGGTCCGTAACGTCGGCGCGAACGTCGTCGATTCGGTCGTCAAGACTCGGCAAAGTAAGGGCCTGTACACTTCGTTCACTGATTTCCTCGATAAATCAGAACTCGTAGCGTGCAATAAACGCGTACTGGAGTCCTTGATCAAAGCAGGTGGCTTTGACGGGCTGGGCGCCACCCGTCTGTCGATGTTCAGGGTGCACGAAGAGGCCGTCGAAGCAGTTGTGCCGTTGAAGCGGCAAGAAGCAATGGGACAGTTCGATCTGTTCGGCTCGGGCGGGGCGGACGATACGGAATCCGCGGTGTCTTCGTCTCCTCTCGCTCATCTGAAATTCGACGACGAAGAGTATCCGCGCAAGCAGCTTCTCGGGTTTGAACGCGAAATGCTCGGTTTGTACGTTTCTGCGCATCCCTTGGATGGTGCCGAGCGGCTGCTGCGGAAGCAGGCTCCGAAACCGATTGCTGCGCTGCTCGACGACCCGCCGAAGGAGGGTGAGGTCGTCGTCGCGGGCATGATTTCATCGGTGGACCGCCGCGTGAACAAAAAAGGTGACCCATGGGCCATCGTTGTGGTCGAGGACCTGGATGCCTCTGTCGAGGTCCTGTTCTTCCCCAAGTCGTATTCCGTTTTCTACGAGGAACTGATTCCTGACACGGCGGTAGCGATCAAGGGTCGGGTCAACTTCCGTGAAGACAAGATGTCCATCTTCGGCGGCGGCTTGCTCGTGCTCGATATTAGTGATGCCGAGCACAACCCTGGAGTAGGGGAGGAGCCGTTTGTTATCCGCATCGATGCGCCTAAAATTGATCGCGACGTGGTCGCCGAATTGCGCGGAACGCTCCTAGCCCACAAGGGTGAGACCCCTGTTCGACTGGTTTTGTGCAGCGACCGTGGGACCGAGACCACGTTTGCTCTGGACGATTTTCCGGTTAAGACGGGTGCTGGTCTCGCGGGTGAGTTGAAGGGCATCCGGGGAATCTCGGTTGCAGTTTAGATCGTGTGATGGACATCGAAATAGTTCTCGACGATGCGGATTCGCTGATCTGTCATCGTTGCGGCCGAGCGGCGCTCCTGGTTGTTCGAGTCCCGACTGTCATGAGGATGGGATCAGGTCAGGTCAGTGGTCGGCGAACGGTGGAGCTCTGTTCTCACTGCGATCGGAACGAAGTGTCAGCGCAAGGCGTGTTGGCATACTTCTCCGTCTATGAACGGATCGATCGAGAGGCCGTGGACGCTGCGGGCCCAGTGTTAAGGGAATGGCTGGACTACCTTGTGGCAAATCCGCCCCGATACACGGACTCCGACATGGACCAGGAGATTCGAGACTGGGAGTCGGGCGAGATGTGAAGTGCCGTCATCGAGAGGTAATGTCGCTTTCCTAAAATTCGTCGACTGGTCGGAGTCTGGATGAGTGGCGCGGCTGTGTCTTCGGCGATTGCGCGGTGCTGGAACTATGCCTTATCGGTAGTCGCAGCGATCGAGGACGTGCAGGCTTGACGATCTCCATTGGTGAAGAACTTCACCAATGGAGCATGGGCGCGCTGACTGCAGCGATGGCACCCGCCGTGGGTCGACGTGTACGCCTGACTTCTCCGGCCGGATTCTGAGCCCCTAGGGTGACATCCCTCAGTGGCGAGCCGTCGAGCGCGGTAGGCCGTGGCTGTAGAAACCTTGTGTCGCGACGCTACATTCATGGCCTGCAACGTTCCAGTATGGGGCGGACGGCGGTATATTGAACATGGGGGCGACGTTTGGCGAGTCGGTTTGCCGGCATCTCGGCGATGACGATGTCAGATGTTGGTGCATGTGGCCATCGTGGATATGCGGAGTTGTTTGCAGGTGGCACCCGGACCGCCAGAATCGGAACGTTCCGGTGCGGAGACGCAGTCCGAAGAAATGCAGCGGTGAGACGCAATGGGGAGCGTGATGGTTCGGGATTCGGAGATAGACGAACTGCGTCGTCGCGTTGTTGAGCTCGCCGAGGTTCTCAGGGATCCGAGCGATCGGGCCGATCCGGTGCTCTGGGCGGCTGCATCCGCTCTGGACGCGGCCGAACTGCTGCTCTCGTCGTATGAGCAACAGCGTACAGCTCAGATGGCCGATAACCGCGGAACCCTGATGGAGGCTCTGGGTAGTGCCCGCGCGGCGGTAGGAGCTGTAAGTTTCGCAGTGAGAGAGGCTGTTGACGAGCGATAACCGGGGCGGGATCGGTGGCTGGCTGCCGGCGGTGTCGCCATGGTGGTCTTGTCTTTTGGGTTAGCTTCCCGGGCTGTTGTAGCCCTTTGCCATGCGGTTGAAGAAGGTCAACCCGATCGCGAACACGATCGGTCCTGCGCAGGGTGATGCGACTGCTAGCCATGACGGGAAAGGAAGTTCGCCCGTGCGCTCCAACAAGTAAGTTGCGGGTAGGTAGGCGATAAACGCCATGGGGACGACGAAGGTCAGCGTGATCAACCCCTCTCTGCTGAAGATGGTGAGTGGGTAGCCGCCGAACCTGGTGAAGGTGTCGTCTACGAGGGATCTCAAGGATTCCGTTGTTGTCAAGCGGAACGACAGTCCGGCAAGGAACGTCTGTATTCCCGCCTCGACCAGTGCGCCGCCGATTAGGCAGGCACATAGGTAGGTAACCTGTGCGCCTGTCCACGTCACTGAAGAACCTGGGGCGAAGGCGATCAAGGAGCCGAACCCGAGGACCGCGTCACCGAGCGCCATGATCGGGGCGTATCTGGTGATGACTTGGGTGAAGACGCTGGTGGGTCTCAGTAGGTAGCGGTCCACATCGCCTTGCTGGATCGCCCGGTCGATGGAGTAGAGAGAGCCGAAAAGGGTGACGTACCCCGCATGCGCGGCGAGTCTCAAAGAGAACACGAAGACAATGTCGTTCAGCGGCCAACCGCCCACGTTGTTGAAACTGGCCAGGAGCACGCCCAGGAACAGCAGTTGGGTTCCCTGGAACCCGACCCCGCCGGTCAGAGCCGACCAGAAGCTCACGCGGTAGGCCATGGCCGCCCGCCAGGATGCCCGGATCAACACCGCCGTCGCACGCAGTTCGTGCCGTAGCACGCTCAAGCGGCTAGGACCGCAGGGCACCTCATCCACCGAGAACCACGACCTTTCGTAGAGCTCGCCGCCAGACCAGATACAACAGCATCCCCAGGACCCCGATCCACATGGCCTGTGTGCCTAGGGTTGCCAGCACTTGTGTGCCCTGCACTGTTCCGAACCAGAGTGACAGCGGAGCGTAAACCTGCGCCTGGAACGGAAGCCAGGCGACGATGCTTTCGAGCCAGCCTGGCATGAACCAGGGCGGGATCACCGCTCCAGATAGGAACGCTGACCCGAAGCGGTAGACGATGAGAGGGCCTGCTATCTCCAACGTCCAGAAGGCCGCCATTGACACCAGCAGATTGATGATCAAAACGTTGGCGACGCCAAGGCACATGGATATGAGCCAGAGGGGGATCCTGTCGAGGCTGGCGGGAGGTTCAAGACCATGCACGGCGAGTCCCACGAGCAGTCCGACGAAACCGATGGGCAGGCGCCCCACCATTGTTCCGGACGCTTGGGCCAGGCATTGGCTCACCAGCGATCGCGGCCGGATCATGTCGACACCGATCTGACCGCGCATGATCCGAAGCGGAAGCGATGAGAACTGCCACGGCATCACAACCGGTTGCAGGCACGCGGCGAGGATGGCGTACGAGGCCGCCACCGCGCCGCTGACGCCGGCAACCTGGTCTTTACCTGCGTACAGGACGCGCCATACTGTCGTCGTCAGGACGATCTGAACGGTCAGCCCTGACACCCCGAAAAGAAGGTCGGATCGATAGGCTAGGACTGACCTCAGACCGCCCCGAAACGGTCCCTTCAGGGGACTCAGGTAGTCCGATACAGCCCTAGCTGACCACATAGTCCCGGCTGGTGTATAGACGGCGGATGATGTCCTCCAATCGCACCTCGCGAACAGCGAGATCGGTAATCGGGTACCGTGCGGTGAGGTCGTGGACGACAGTCGGCGCGTCCACTTCGCGCGGGTCGAAGCGGAGCACGACCTGGCCTCTGTCCGCTGACACGATCTCAGCGAACGGCGTGGAAAGGGTACGGCCGTCGAACTCGCCGCAGTGCACTACCACTTCGCGGTGGACCGCGTAGCGTGTCTTCAGCTCGTTCAATCCACCTTCGTACAGCAGTCTCCCGTGGTCGATAATGACGGCGCGCCGACACAGCTTCTCGACATCCTCCATATCGTGAGTCGTCAGAATTACCGTCGTCCCCTCCCTGATGTTCGCGTCGGCAATGAAGTCTCGTATTCTGCCTTTGGCGACGACATCAAGGCCCACAGTGGGCTCGTCCAGAAATAGAATCCTCGGATCGTGAAGCATAGCTGCAACAAGATCACCACGCATCCGCTGCCCGAGTGACAGTGACCTGACGGGAGTGCTGATGAAGTCGTCGAGTTCGAGCAACTCGCTGAACTTCGCCAGTCGCCGTCGATAGATCCCGTGGTCGATATCGTACAGATCTCTTACTATTTCAAAGGAATCCATCAGTGGAAGGTCGTACCACAGCTGAGTTCGTTGCCCGAACACAACGCCGATGTTCTGCGCGTTGAGCCTCCGGTGCCGCCAAGGAGTGTGGCCTGCTACGACAACGCTGCCCGAGGTGGGCGTAAGGATTCCGGTAAGCATCTTGATTGTGGTCGATTTGCCGGCGCCGTTGGGGCCGAGGAAGCCGACGATCTCGCCCGGCGCAATCCGCAAACTCAGGTTGTCGACAGCGGTTGTCACCGCACGGCTGCGTGTGACCAGTGCGCGGATCCCCGCGAACCGCCCGGGGGGCACATCGGGGCGCGAGAACTGCTTTGTGAGGTTGGTTGCTTCGATAAGCGTCATCTGAGGCGTGCCTCCATGATGCGTTGTCCGTGGTGGTCCAGCGTGTATTCGCGGGACGGGGGATCGTCGAGCAGAAGCTCGCCGCACGGGATCTGTCGCCGGATGGGCGAAGCCGGGAGCGAGGGGGCTGTGTGAAACCTTCCCGGCCAATGGATGCACCATATCGCGTTCGATGCCTGTACCGGCGGTCGTCGGCAGTGAATTTTCGCTGCAACTGTGGCATCGCGCAGCCTTCAAGTCGCGTTGAACACAGCCTGTCATCGGTTTTCGCCGACGATCGAGTGAGATATTGCCCCAGATGCGGTAGCGACTTCCTACGATGTGTGGCATGGCGTCTCTGACTCGCACGGCGGCGTTAGCCCGACCGAGTTTAGAACAGCCATAGGATGATTGGACCCTTGCTGCGCCACTTGTGCTTCGCTAGCCTAAGCAAAGGGGTCATTGCGACACGCACTTTTCCGCCTCCGAGGGAGCGCTGGTATCTTCCATGTCACTTTTGTCGCCACCTGTAACTATCGTTATCACTACATTTAATCTGTATTCGTGCACGAGATGGATGATTGAGTCCATAACCGCAACTCTCGACTCGTCTGACTACGAAATCGTCATTGTTGACGATGGTTCGACTGACGAGACCCGGCATCTGAGGAAGCACTATCGATTCCTTGAGACGGGGGGCGCGGGCCTCTATGCGGCATGGAACAAGGGGATCGAGGCGGCGGAGACGCAACACGTGCTGGTCTGCAACAACGACCTGGCGTTCTGCACGCGAGATTGGTGGCGGTGGCTGCACCAGGCGCTCGCTACGACCGACGCGAAGTTCGTCTACCCCCACCTGATCGAACAGCAGTCACCGTGCAACGAGCTGTACCACGTCACCGCCGAAGCTGATGCGATGTCAGACCTCGTCCTGGAAGACACCTACGGCCGGATCGAGGCCGCATGCTTCGCGCTAGACAAGGCTCTGGTTGATGAGATCGGGCCGTTCGACGCGGACTTCAAGATGTGGTACGGCGAGAAAGACTACGAGATCCGGCTTGCTGCCGCGGGCGTCCGCTACACACGGGTGAAGAACGCAGTGGTGCGGCATTACTCCAGTTCGACTCTCTCTCACGGGCTTCCCGAGCGGGACTTCGCGTTCGACCTGCCTCGAAGCCCTCGGCTGGACGCGGTGGTACGCAAGGATTACGAGATTTTCAAGGCCAAGCACAGCGCGGCCAGTCTCGAACCGCTGGGGTTCACCTTCCCAGAGTTCGGGCGGCATCCACTCGGTCGCGCCGATGCCGAGCCCCCGTGGCGTCAGGCTGCGGATGCGTAGGCTGCGAGGCGCCACCACGAAGTCATCGGTCACGGCCCAATCGACCGGCTACGCGACCCTGAAACTGGTTGAACGTCCGTTTCTGTCGTCGATTCAGCAGCCGAACTTTCGCTCCACGGAGGTCAACACCGACCACGTGGGGTTCAGGATGCAATATGACAGAGGCGGCGTCCGCCTGGATCTGGCCACCATCGCAACGCAATACGACACATGCGATGTTCTGCTCGGCGGCAGCGTCGCCTTCGGGATCGGGGTCTCCTCCGACACCGCGACCTTGGCCGCACAACTCGCTGATCCTGGCGTGCCGTGCGTCAACCTGGGGATACGTGGCGCTACCAGCCAACAGGAGCTAGCGGCGTTCCTGGCACTGGAATCCAGCCTGCCCAAGGTGCGCAGGGTGATCTTGCTGACCGGCGTCAACGAATGCATCCTCGCCGCCCACCCGGTCGCGGAGGTATTCGACGTCTTCGGCGGCGGGTTTCTCAGCCAGGCACGGTCGGCGCGCCACACAGATCTCGAGCGACCTCTGGACGAGGAGATCGCTTCCGATCGCCTTGAACTGCTGTTGAAGCGAGCGGCGGGCAATCTGCGAACCTGGGGCCGATTGAGACGTGCGTTTGGGCTCGACCTGACCGTGGTGATCCAACCAGTTGCCGGGTGGACCCGCAAACAGCTCTCTCGCGCGGAACGGTCAGCCCTCTCTGAAGAGCGCCGTCACATTCAGAGTGCCGAGTGGGTCTCGGGCACCCCGAGATACCAGGCGGTGGCCGGCGCCCTACGTTCGGCCGCGGCCGACAATGAGATCGCGTGTGTCGATTCGAACCCATGGTTCGACCATGCTCCATCGGATCAGACATTCTTCACCGATGTGTGCCACCTGACCGACCAAGGCACCGGCTACCTCGCCGGGCGCCTGCGGGAGTACTGGTGCCTGTGAGAATCCGACGACGAGGTGGGGCGACAGCACCCACCATCTGGGCCCTCGCGCGCCTGACATGGCTCATCGACATGGTGCTCTCACGGGCGGGTCAGACCGCGCAGGCCGAGCAGGACCGCGGGCAGGTTCCTCGCGACCACTATCCGTACTGAAAGGACCAGCGTGATTTTCGGGGCTATTTACCGAGTCGTACTCCGGATCTGCCTGCTGGTCGGTGTTAGGGGCCAGCGTCGGGGCCGTACTCAGCCGGACAGCGGTTGGCAGACGCCGTCGGGAACCCAAGACCTGCGGAGGCCGTTCTGATGCTGGTACTCGGAGTGTCGGCTGGCTACCACGATGCAGCTGCTGCGGTGGCGTCCTCCGGAACAGTCGTGGCGGCGGCGCAGGAGGAGCGCTTCAGCCGGGTGAAGAACGACTCCCGCTTTCCCCGCGGCGCGATCCGAGCGGTCCTGAGGGAAGCCGGAGTGCAACCTGGCGATGTCGACGTCGTCGCCTTCTATGAAAAGCCCCTACTCAAACTGGCCAGGGTCCTGGAGAACGGGCGGCGGCACTATCCGTCTGCGACGGACCTGACCTCGGAAGCTCTGCGGCGCACCCGCCACACGCTGCTGCCAGAGACCACTTTGCGGTGGCAACTAGGCGAAGTTCTCCGGCCTCGTCTCGGCCGGGCCTGGGACGGCGAGCTGGCGTATGTCACGCACCACCGGTCGCACGCCGCATCGGCGTTCTATCCCTCGCCGTACAGGAACGCGGCCATCTTGACAATCGACGGCGTTGGCGAGTTCGCTACCACGTCGATCAGCAGCGGTGTGACCGAAGACAGCGGCCGACGCCGTATCGAGGCCATCGCGGAACAACGCTATCCGCATTCGCTCGGGCTGCTGTACTCCGCGTTCACCCACTTCCTGGGGTTCGAGGTCAACGAGGGCGAATACAAGGTGATGGGACTGGCACCGTACGGAGAACCGCGCCTTGCCTCTGTGATCCGTGACGAGCTGATCGAGGTATCCGACGACGGGGTAGTCGTCATCAACACCGATATCCTCACCTACGCCGTTCGCCGCCAGATGTATAACCCGGCGGAGATGACCAGGGTTCTCGGGATAGGGCCACGGACTAAGACCGACCCGCTCACCCAGGCGCACGCGGACATCGCCGCGTCGCTCCAGGAGGTCACCGAGGACGCGATCTTCGCGCTGGCGGCTGAAGCGCAACGGCGCACACAGAGCTCTCACCTGGTGATGGCAGGCGGAGTTGCCTTGAACTGTGTCGCCAACGGCAAGCTCCTGCGAAGCGGTATGTTCGACGGGCTGTGGATCCAGCCGGCCGCGGGCGACGCAGGCGGTGCGATCGGAGCGGCGCTGGAAGTGTGCCATCGGCGAGAGATCACTCCGGCACGGACATACGGCACTGACCAGATGTCCGGTTCACGGCTGGGACCGGCCTTCGACTCCTCCCGCATCGAGCGTGCGGTGGCGGCATCGGGCCTGCCGTCGACGACGGCGTCACGAGCAGCCACGATCGGGCTGGCGGCCGCCGTACTTGCCGGTGGCGGTGTTGTGGGCTGGTTCCAAGGCCGGATGGAGTTCGGACCGCGCGCGTTGGGCGGACGCTCCATCCTCGCCAACCCCGCTACGGAGAGGATGCAGTCCACACTCAACCGAAGAGTGAAGGGCCGTGAGTCGTTCCGGCCGTTCTCCGCCATGATCCTCCAGGAGGACCTGGCCGATTGGTTCCGCCTCCGTCGACAGGACGATGACGAGGACCCGTCAGCCGAGACGGTGGAGTCGCCGTACATGCTGCTCGTCGGCGCCGCGCTGATGAAACATCGACTGGACTCACGGCAGGTCCCGTCACGTCGCTTGACGATCCCGCCGCCGCCGACAACGACCGTCGCCGCCTGCACACACGTCGATGCCAGCGTTCGCATCCAGACCGTCGGCCCGCGAGACGATCTTCTGCTTCACGATCTGCTGCAGGAATTCAAACGCCTGACAGGACTGCCGTTGCTGGTCAATACGTCGTTCAACCGCAGCTCCGAGCCGATCGTCTGTACACCGGAGGACGCACTCGACTGCTTCGCCGCCACCGGCATGGACGTCCTGTGCCTCGGCACCACGGTCGTGTGGAAACCCGATACTCCGACGACGGTGTCTGCGGTCATCGCGTCGTTCAGCCAGGAGGTGCAGGTATGACCATACGGCGAGTGTTCTGCGCCTCGACGGGATTCCACGTCCTGGTACATCAGGCGATCGTGCTTGCTTGCGGCGATCAGGATGTCGAGAACCATCTCGTCATCTACCATCCCCTCTCGCGTCCGGACAACCCGAACCACATCAGGGGGTTTTCGTTTATCGACGCGATGCTCCTACAAGGTGTCTGGACGAGCGTTATCCCCGCGGGTGATCTGGCGGCACCCTACGATGTCGCCAACGTCCTATCCTCGGCCTCAGCGTTCTCGGTGGCCGCGGAGGCACAACGAGAACTCGATCGTCGCCTGAGCTCTGTGGGAAAGCCCACGGAGGTTTTCATCACCAACCCGACGTGCGGTGCGATCGATCGTCACCTGTGGACATGGGCACGAGCGTGCGATGCGCAGACTCATTTCGTCGAAGACGGAATCAGCGCTTACCTTCCTGCCACATTGAAAGCCGAGATCGACTCGCCGTACACTCGGGACAGAGCCGCCCAGAGCCTGGCCCGGTATCGCGGTCTCGAGCCCGACCTGGATTTGTTGGCGCTCCAGCCGGCTGTGTATCCAGCCCTCCGCTTCGATCAATCGCACGTGCTCCTGCCGGACAAGGTGCCGAGTTCCCTCCACAATGGACAGGTAAGTGAGCTACCGCGTTCCATGGCCAGCGTCGTGCTTCACCGAGCGTTGACCCAACTCCCGGCCAGTTCGGTCGGTCAGCGATCTGACCGTTCGCGGTGGACGGCTGTATACATCTCGCGACCGGACCACGAAGACGGCCTGGTGGATGAGGAGCCGGAGATCGACACCGCGGTTGAGGCGATCCGTGCCATGGTCAGGATGGGGCATCGGGTCGTCGTGAAGCCGCACCCTCGCGACACGAAGGCGAAGATCCAGAGGATCGTCGACATCAGCAAAGCCGACGTCGTCGAGGATGGCGACCACGTGCCGATCGAACTCCTGTTGGCACGGCACCGGCCGCAATTAGCCTGTGGTACCTGGTCTGGATCAGTCCTCTATTCCGCCTTGCTCGCCGGCATCAGCACCTCGTCGGTCATCACGCATCTCGTGCAACGAGCGAACCACCAGGCGTCAACGCTGTTAGCCCGGATCGAACAGCAGTTCCTGCGCATCATGGACGGCGTGCCGAACTACCGACAATGGGAGCAGCTACAGTGAGGAACAAGACTGCCGCCATCATTCCCGTCAAACGGAACAGCACACGATCGCCTGGTAAGAACACCAGGCCTCTCGGTGGGCAACCCCTGGCGGAACGGTTGTTCTCCAAGTGTTCCAGAACGAAACTTGACGCGGTTTTCGTCGATACCGACGATCCGAATGTCGTCGAACTCGCCAGAGGATATGGTTTCGATGTCATCCCGAGGGAACCGTGGCTTGCGACGGACGAGGCCAATGGGAACGACCTGATAGTCCACCACGCCGCCATCGTCGACGCTGATCTCTACTTTCAACTGTTCGTCACCGCACCGTTCCTCCGCCCGGAGACCATCGACGCTGCCATAGACGTCCTGGCCACAGGTGGCAACTACGACTCGGTCTTCACCGCAATCGAGATCTACACCTGGTTCTGGTTTGACGGCAAACCGGTGAACTATGACCCGAAGGAGCTCCCGAGGTCCCAAGACGCGCGACCCATAGTGCAGGAGACAACCGCCTTGTACGGCATCACCGCGGAGGCGCTGCGGGCCGGACAGTGCCGGATCGGGGAGAAGCCCTACCCGCTCCTGGTCGATCAAATCGAAGCACTCGATATCGATACCGATCTTGATTTCGAGCTGGCGGAGTACTACGAGCAGCGGGCCGCGCCGTGAACCCGCCCGGCACAGGACCCGCACCGATACCGATCACGGTGATGATCGCGGGATGTGGCGCTCGCGGAGCGATCAACGCCGTGATCGACGGGCTGCGGAGGTCTCGCACCTTCGACGTCCGGATCGTTGGTACGGATGCCGACGAGTTCGCAGCAGGCCGGGGGCTCGTCGATAGCTTCGTCCAGATTCCCCGGGCAGACGTCGGCGGCTATCGCGAAGCCGTCGCGCGAGTCGTGGATGAGCACCAGCCGGTGGTCGTCTTTCCATTGGCGGACCAGGAGATCGGCGCGCTCCACGAGCTCAGCGACGGTTTGGGGTTCATGCTGGCGGCGCTCAACCGTGTCAGCGCCCCCCTGTGTCTCGATAAGGCCGCTGGCCTGCGCATGCTGCACGAGCACGGACTATCTGAGGGCGCCGCGGTGGTAGTGACGAAGCCTGGGGAGATCCGTCGCGCTGTGGAAATCGAGCATCCGAGGCTCCGGATGCCGTTGATCGCGAAGCCTCGATCGTCGAGCGGTGGGCGGGACGCCTGGCTCCTGGAAGACAGCCCCACACCTCTTGCGGATTGGGAGAGCGAGTTCATCAGGGTGGTGTCCGTGGATGAGTTCGAGACCTTGAATCAGGATCGTCTCGCGCAGTTCGTCCTGATGCCGTTCATCGCGGGCTCCCATTACACCGTCGCCTGCGTGACGATCCAAGACCAGCTCGTCGTGCTGCCGATCCGCCGCCGGCGATTCAGCCCTGGCGTCACCTGGAGCGGACAGCTGGTCGAGCACCCGCGAATCGACGCCGTCATGAGGAAGCTGGACTCCATCATCGGCCTCGCGCCGATAGCGAACGTGCAACTGGTCGAAGACAGCGACGGTGCCCTCACCGTGTACGAGATCAATCCGAGGTTGTCCACCACCTCGAGCGTCTTCAGCAGCATTGGTGTCAACGTGCCGGACGCTCTGCTACACGAACTGACTGGCCGGGACTTCAACCTGGGGCCAGCGCCGTGGGGTGCAACCTTCGCCCGCTATGCCCAGGAGGTTGTCTGGTATGGAGATGCTGCACATGACTGACACCACCGTTCGGCCCCAGGCGACTGTCGTGAGGATGGCGCACCGGCGCCGATCTCTCTTCGAATACCTGGTCCCGACCAGAGACGTGACAGCTCGCAGCGTCATCGTTCTCACTCACCTGCTACCGGACAGCCGGGAGTATCTGGCGGCGATCCAGCGGGTGGCCAGCGTTGCTTGCGTGATCGCTGTTCCCTATTCGTGCGATCACGCCATGTTGCGGGAACTGCGGGACGACGGGGTAACCGTCCTGACACCCACGCTGGACGATCTGCTCAGCCCGGTGAAGCTTGGTCAGCTGGTCAGCCCTTATGTGCCTGCGACCGGAGACCTCGCGATCACTGAGATCGGTGGCTACTTCGCCGGAGTCGTACCGGAGCTCGCGCGGCAACTGGGACATCGATTCCGGGGTGTGATCGAGGATACGGCGGCCGGGCATCGGCGCTATCAATCCGCGACGCCGGTGCTGCCCTGCCCGGTGGTCTCGGTGGCCAGGAGCAGCCTCAAAGAGGCTGAGGATGTCCTGGTGGGGGAGTCGTGTCTGCACTCCACGGAAGCGATGTTGCGGGCTATCGGGGAGTTCGTCCGCGGTCGGCATGTTCTGGTGCTGGGCTATGGCAGGGTAGGCCAAGGCCTGGCCCGCAGCCTGGCTGGCCGGCGGTGTCATGTGATGGTGTATGACGTCGACCCGGTGCGGCGTGCGGTGGCACTCAATGAGGGTTTCGCCATTCCCACCCGGTCGGCGGCGCTCAGGTCGGCCGAGATCGTGTTCGGTGCGACCGGACAGCAGTCCCTGGATGTGTCGGATCTCGATCTGCTGCGTGATGGAGTCGTGCTCGCCAGCTGCTCGTCGAAACAGGTTGAGTTCGCCGAGGGACTGCGAGCAGCCGCTTCCCGCTCCCGCGCTGTCACCCCTCGGGTGACCGAGCATGTGATGAGGTCTCGCCAGTGGCTGATGCTCAACGACGGTCGCCCTGTCAACTTCTCGGATCAGGTCTCGATCGGCCCGGCGTTGAGCCTCGTGCAAGCCGAGATCGTCTGCGCGATCGACGGGGTACTGAGTGGCGGTTTCGGGCCTGGGATTCATGAGATGGACGAGACCTTGCGGCAGAAGATCGCAGAGGCATGGATCGATATGAACTGCTCGGCCGAGGACGGACGGCTGCTGTGGACTTGATGTTCACCGCCCAGCTGCACATTTGGCCAACCGGGAAATCGAATGGGAGAAGGAGGAGCTATGCCGTCGGCATTGGTCACGGGTGGACTGGGGTTTCTCGGCTCGCATCTGGTCGAGGAACTCGTCAGCAGAGGCATCGACACGACAGTGGTGGACAGCAAGATCTGCCCTGTGGTGAGCGAGGACACACTACCGGCCCGAGTGGTCGTCGTGGACGCCGCCGACTACGACGGTGAGGGGCGACAGTTCGACTATATCTTCCATCTGGCTGACCTCGCGGGGCCTGCTGGGATCCTGCCGTACGCCGGGCAGATCGCCGAACGGACGATCAACGGGCTGACGAACGTGATGCGGCTGGCGGTGCCAGGGAAAACCCGGATGTTGTTCGTGTCGTCGTCGGAGATCTACGGGAAGGCGGGATGCTATCCCGAAAGCGAGCCCGCGCTGATCTACACGCCCTACACTGTGCGGCT
Source organism: Amycolatopsis sp. NPDC049868 (assembly GCF_044461365.1). Lineage (NCBI taxonomy): Bacteria > Bacillati > Actinomycetota > Actinomycetes > Pseudonocardiales > Pseudonocardiaceae > Amycolatopsis > Amycolatopsis sp. NPDC049868. Next base: position 250,556 of record NZ_JBITKV010000011.1, read on the forward strand.
CGAGTACGCCGCAGCCAAGAGTCTGGCGGAAATCACGCTGTTGAACCACAGCGCTCGAGCCGGCCTGCACGCGAACGTTATCCGGCCGTTCAACATCGCGGGGCCTCGCCAGTCAAGCCGGGGCGGGTTCGTGATTCCCCGGTTCTTCGAGGCCGCCTTGACTGGCCAACCGCTCACTGTCTTCGGCGACGGCAGTCAGATTCGTACGTTCACGCACGTCGAGGACACCGTAGGCAGCATCCTGGCAGCGACGTTGACAGACCAGTCGGGCGAGATCTTCAACTCTGGCAACCCCGGCAACAAGGTGAGTATTCTGGACCTCGCCGAGCAGGTCCGCGCACTGTGCGGCAGCTCCTCGCCGATCGAACTGGTTGATCCGCGTGATCTGTTCGGAGCGAGCTACGCCGAAAGTTTCGACAAAGTCCCCGACGTCCGCAAGATCGGCGACCGCCTCGGCTGGCAGGCCAAGCGGTCACTCGGTGATCTGCTCGACGATGTGCACGCCTCCTACACCGCCGCGCGCGAGGAGGCCGGATGAGCAGCGATCTCATCGCGATCTCGACCTCGAGTTTCGGTACGCAGGGCGAACGAGTACTGACGGGCAGCGGCTTGCAGGTCCGGCGGAACACCCTCGGGCGGAAGCCGGACGGTCATGAGCTCCGAGTCTTGCTGCGGGGCGCACGGGCCTTGATCGCCGGCACCGAACAGCTCGATCGGGCGATGCTCGAAGAGTGCGACGAGCTGCGGCTGATCTCGCGGTGCGGTGTCGGGGTCGACAACGTCGATCTTGACGCGGCCCAGAGCCTGGGCATCAAGGTCGTTACTGCTGCCGGCGGGGTCTACCGTTCCGCGGCGGAGCTCACTGTCTCGCTGATGCTGGCCGTGGCACGGCGCGTATGCGAAGCCGACCGGAAAATGCGGGACGGCGACTGGACTAAACTCATGGGGCGTGGACTGGTGGGCGCCGCTGTCGGCTTGATCGGCTGCGGCAATGTGGGCAAGGCTGTCATCCAGCTGCTGTCCGGTTTCGGCGTGGCGGTGAAGATCTACGACCCAGTCCCTCCGGAACCGGCGTTCCTGGCCTCCTCCAATGCCGCGATGGCCAGCAAGGCGGAGCTGCTGCGCACCTGCGACGTCATCACGGTCCACGCCGCGGCAACCACGACGCAACCCGTCCTCGGCCGCCAGGACTTCGAGATGGCCAAACCGGGTGCGATCATCATCAACACTGCACGTGGGCACCTCGTCGATCACGATGGCCTGTTCGACGCGCTAACCACAGGCAGGGTGGCTGGTGCCGGCCTCGACGTGCACGTGGCCGAACCCTACGACGGTCCGCTGTCCAAGCTGGACAACGTGGTCCTGACCCCCCATATGGGCTCCTACGAGCAGTCGTCGCGCACTGCGATGGAGGTCGAGGCCGCGCAGAACGTGGTCGATGCCTGGGCAACGCTGGGCGGTACACCGTGACCTCTCGTTGGGCCCCGGCAGGGCTTCGGGGAGACTACGACATCGTCGCGCTCGGGGAGGTGCTGCTCCGGCTGGACCCCGGCCATGGTCGTGTCCGCACCGCCCACAACTTCGCGGTGTGGGAAGGCGGCGGGGAATACAACGTGGCTCGTGCTCTCGCCAAATGCTTCGGCCTCCGTGCCGCCATCGTGACAGCTCTGGTCCGCAATGACGTCGGCCTGCTGATCGAAGACTTGATGATGCGAGGTGGAGTCGACACCGGTGGCGTCGTCTGGCGAAATGGAGCCGACCCTGAGAAAGGGGTGCGGAACGGGCTGACCTTCGCAAGCCGAGGCTTCGGAGTGCGACGGGCCCAGGCCACAGTCGATCGCAGCCACACCGCCGCCAGTATGATCGCCCCCTCCGATGTCGACTGGACAGAGCTGTTCAGGACGTGCCGGGTCCGGTGGTTCCACTCCGGTGGAGTCTTCGCGGCGCTGTCGGACAACACTGCCGAGACCGCGAGAGCGGCGATGACGGCGGCACGTCGGGCCGGAACGACCGTGTCCTATGACCTGAACTACCGTCCCTCGCTCTGGACGGCCCGAGGCGGCCCGGAGGGCGCCCAAGCAGTGACCAGTCAACTGGTCGAGCTAGCCGACGTTGTGACCGGCAACGAGGAGGAGTTCGCGCTGTGCCTGGGCATCGAGAGCCCACCTCTCGACGCTGGTCTGACGACGGAGACGATGGGGTCCTACGCGGAGCTGGCCGCGCAAGTCGGCAACCGCTTCCCCAATCTGCGCGGCGTCGCAGTGAGCGCGAGGAGCGTGTCGAGCGCAAGCCACAACGACTGGTCGGGGGTGTATTGGTCACGGGATGAGGGAGCGTCCCTCGGCCCGATCCACCACGACTTGGACATCTTTGACCGTGTTGGTGCAGGAGACAGCTTCGCCTCGGGCCTAATCTTCTCCCTGCTGTCCGGACACACGGCGAGCAAGGCCGTGGAGTATGCGGTCGCGCATGCGGCGTTGACGATGACCACCCCCGGTGACACTTCGAGCTCGTCACTGGACGAGGTCGAGGCGTTGATCAGCCGGGCAGCTCCGCGGATCGATCGATGACGAAGGGATTGTCAGTGCGGGCTCTGAGGATCGGCGTGGTGGTCCACGCGTATCCACCCGTTTTCAACAGCGGGTCGGAGGTGATGCTGCATCACCTCCTGCAGCATCTGTCCAAGCGTGGGCACACCGTGACCGTAGCGCTGACTAGGCAGACAGGCACGGAATACCAGCTTGACGGCATCAAGGTCGTCTCCTGCGGGCCGCTGGCCGACGCTCTCCCGGATTGTGTCAAGGACAGCGACCTGCTCATCACTCACCTGGAAAGCGCGCCGGCGACAGGGTTCCATGCCGCACAGTGCGGTATTCCAGTCGTCCAGTTGCTCCACCTCAATTGCATGCTGACCCGCGACTGGCTGGTGACCGCGCCGGCGCTGACGGTCTGCTGCTCGAACGAGGTACTGCGGTCATTCCACGCAGTGACCGGAGACGATGTTTCACCCAGCAACTCCACGATCGTGGTACGTCCGCTGGTCGACCCGGCCCGATATCGTACCGAGCCTGGAGATCGTGTCTCCATCGTCAATCTCTGCCGGGATCGGATCGACTACTCGGTCCCAGGTGGACTGCCGATGGGCAAGGGCGGCCAGCTCTTCTGGAAGATCGCCGAACAGCTTCCTGAAATCCAGTTCCTGGCCGTCCGCGGCGTGTACGGCGACCAGGACGTCAGGGACTTACCCAATGTCGAGGTGCTGGAACACGTTTCCTCCGCGAAGATGCGCGACGAGGTGTATGCCCGCACGCGCATCCTGCTTGTCCCCTCAGCATATGAAGCGTGGGGACGAGTGGGTACCGAGGCGATCGTCTCGGGAATTCCGGTCATCGCGTCAACGACACCAGGGCTGATGGAATCGCTGGGGGAAGCCGGCACGTTCGTGGACACGTCCGATGTCGATGGTTGGATTCGCGCGATCACACAGTTGACCACTCCCGCCCGCTGGCACGCGGCGTCGCAGAAGGCGCTGGCCCGTTCTGCGGAACTCGAACGGGCGAACGACCTGAACATTTGGCACCAACACATCGAAAGGGTGGCGGCATGACCGGTCAGACGGACGACCCGCAAACCGAGGAACGGGCAGCGGCGGTCGAGCGGATCGAGCTGGTGGTCAGGAAAGAAATGTCCGGCGAAGGCACTGGCCACGACTGGTGGCACGTCCTGCGGGTTCGGAGGCTCGCTGAGCGCATCGGTGAGACCGAACAGTGCGACGACACGCTGGTGTCCGTGGCGGCTCTGCTGCACGACATCGCGGACTGGAAACTGAACGGGGGAGACGAGTGGGCAGGCCCACGCCGTGCGCAGGAGATTCTTGACGCCGAACCGCTGCTCAAGCACTACGGGGAACCCGTATCGGACATCATCCACTCGATGTCGTTCCGTGGCGCCCGGGTACCGGACAGGAAAGGCTCCATCGAGCTGGACATCGTGCGGGACGCGGACCGGCTCGACGCGATGGGAGCGATCGGCATCGCCCGAGCCTTCACCTTCGGCGGTGCGCACGGGGAACTCATCCACGATCCCGACGCGACACCGATCGCCCATCGCAGCGCAGAGGATTACCTGACGCTCAAGTCCAGCACCATCAACCATTTCCGGGAGAAGCTTCTCCTGCTGCGCGACCGCATGACCACACAGGCCGGCCGTGAGATCGCCCACGAACGACACCGTTACATGGAGGAGTTCGTCGAACGATTTCTGTTGGAGTGGGATCTCGGGTGCTAAGCAGACCTGACCAGCACGGCGGTCGCGTCGTCGTGGCATTTCGCCCGCGGCCAGCGCTCTCCGGCTGCGTCCCCGGTCTCCGTCTCCCGCAGTCGGGCGATCATGCCAGACAGGTCACCGCGCTGCATGTCAGCGGCGATGTCGGACCATCCTGCGAGATCGAAGAAGGTCAACCGTGCCATCCCGTCTGTCGCCAGCAACACCACATCGGACTCGGGGATAGCGACAGTGCCGGTCAGGGCGTGGTCGGCGGCCTCCGGCAGGTCGGACGCCACCCAGTAGCCACCGGAGACGTTCCGGCGAGCCTGCAGCGCGGCACGGTGACGACGCACCGCCTCCTGATGCGCGGCGGATCCGCCGACGGCAGCGCGTACTTCGGAGTACGTCGCCAGCGCCTCCCCGCGGATACGGTCATCGGTGACAACGGTTTCGTTCTCACCTGGATCGAGGATGAGGAACGAGTCGCCGAGCACGAGGTACTCCAGGCTCCCGATGGGGGATGTCCGGGTCATGACCACCGTGCTGGCCGGGCTTGGGTGCCTGTCGGGGCAGCTGCGGGAGTGCAGACGCCTGACTTCGTCGATCGCCTCACGCAGACAACTGATGAGCGTGTTCCCATGGTCGATCAACCGGACGAGAGCGCTGCCCAGGGCGGTGACGAACCGGCACGTGTCATACGGGCACGACGCCACCTGATCAGGCGGCGGCGCGCCGTCGAGAACAACAGCAAAATTAGGTCCTATGGCGTAGTAATCCTCATTGCGTCCCGGTACAGCTGCAGAACTAAATGCGTATCCGGCGGACAATAGTATCTCCAATTCTGCCCGAGGTAGTCATATCTTTTACTGCGCCGCAGTATCGTAGCATGACAAGCGAGGGTTTGAGATGAGTAAAAAAGCGACGACGCTAGTTGTGAGCCCGCACGCGGACGACGAGGTGCTGGGCTGCGCCTCCGTTCTCGGCGAAGACACACACGTCCTCTATATCGGAGTCGACGACTTTCACGTAGTTTCTGCGGAGGAAAGAACCAAAGAGATCGCGGCCGTGGCCGAGGCGCAAGGGTTCAGTTGGGATGTCGGCGAGTTCCAGGTCAACAGTTACCACCGAGACCTGAGTGGAATTATCGGATTCATCGAATCCGCGGTGCTGAGCATTCGACCACAGCGCCTATTCAGTCCGATCCCGTCTTACAATCAGGACCATCGTACTGTCTGGAGGGCTGTCCAGGCCGCCACTCGCCGGCACGACACGATCTTCTTCGTCCCCGAGATCTACCTCTACGAGGAGCCCGACAACTTCCTGGACAGTACCTACCCGTTCAAACCACAGATGTACCTTGACCTGGATCTGGACCGCAAGCTGGTCCTGAATTCCCTGCACGCGTCGCAGGTCCGGGGACACCGATCCCCGGATGTTCTGCGCGCGATGGCCTCGACACGTGGCCTTCAGAGCAAGCTAGCCTCGGCGGAGGCGTTCGAGGTCGTGCGCCAGGTGGTCACACGATGACGAGTCGAGGGGGTGCTCGTGCGCCGGGATCCCGGTGTGTCGTCGTGGGCCTTGGCTATGTCGGTATCCAGCTTGCACGCCAAGCGGTGGCCGCGGGATATGAGGTTGTCGGCCTGGACGAGTCGCCTCAGGTCGTCGCCAATCTGACGGCGATGCGAACCCGCGCCGGCGTCATCGACGCGGCAGACCTGCAAGAGATGCATGCTCAGGGCTTCCGGGCCACCACCGATCCCGAGGTGCTCTCCGCCGCTGAGGTGATCGTGATCTGTGTGCCGACGCCGCTGACAGTCGCACGAACCCCGGACCTCACGATGCTGACCCGCGCGGCGGCATCGATCGGCTCGCGACTTCAGCGAGACAGCCTCGTCGTTCTCGAATCGACGACCTACCCGGGAACTACCGACGGTGTGCTGTGCAAGATCTTGGAGAAAGAGTCAGGCTTGATCGCAGGTCAAGATTTCGCCTTGGCGTTCAGCCCTGAACGGGTCGACCCTGGCAGGGCGTCCCACAACTTGGTGAACACGCCCAAAGTCGTTGGTGGATACACGGCCGCGTGCACGGAACGCGCGCGCAGGTTCTATGGGAAGTTTGTCACCGCGGTCATCGAGGCGAGTGGCACTAAAGAAGCGGAGATGTCCAAACTTCTCGAAAATACCTACCGTATGGTGAACATCGCTCTCGTGAACGAGATGGCGGTTCACTGTCACGAATTGGGTATCGACGTGTGGAACTCGATCGACCTGGCCGGGACCAAACCGTTCGGGTTCGAGGCGTTCTACCCTGGGCCTGGCGTCGGCGGCCATTGTATCCCCGTGGACCCTCTATATCTGGCGCACTATGTTCGAGAAGCGTTGGGCGTGGATTTCGAGCTCGTCGAATTGGCTGCTCGGGTCAACGAAGGAATGCCCGGCTACGTGACCAGGCGGGTCCTGCAGGCGCTGCGGCGTGCGCGGACAGAACCTCGCGACGCCACGGTGCTCCTGCTGGGCCTGTCCTACAAGCCCAATGTGGCTGACGGCCGCGGCTCACCGGCAGTACCGATCGCGGAGTTGCTGTCGGACCGCGGTATCCGCGTGCAGTACCACGACCCACATGTGTCCGAACTCGTGCTGCCCGGCGCTGACGCCGTCAACGACCCGGTCTCGGCTGCCAAGGCGGCGGACGTCACGGTGCTGCTGCAGAACCACAAGCAGTACGACCTGTCCGCGCTCGAAGAAGGCGCGGTGTACCTGCTGGACACCCGTGGCGTCCTGAAGGAGGCAGAACGCCTCTGAAGCCGCGGTGGTTGCGAGCCCCGCGACGCGCGGAATAGCGGTCGCCCGGCAGCGCCGGAACTTCGGCGGCAGTCGGGTGGATCGTGCGCTCCTGGCGTCACGAACCTGCCAAATGACGGTGGCGAGCGCGCGGGACCGCGACGACTCGCCTCGGCTCGATGGAGGGCGTGGCTGAACGAGGAAGGACCGCACGTTGATTGAGGACTGGTCCTTCGTCGCCGATGAGCCCGTGTCGCGGACAACGGGGTAGCTGCTGTTGGGTGCTCTCACCCTGCCTGGCATAGGGACAGTGCGGCGCAGCGGAGGCACTTATCGTGACCCGCCACATTGCCATGAGGCCGAAGGGTATGAAAGAAGGTGATTTTGCAACCGATGTTTGCGGTAGTGACGGACTCACCGCACGGGCCTGTCTGGGGCTTGAGTAATCCCTTGTCGAACCCGATGGTCTGCAGTGGGCAAGCGCAGTTCTGGCGTTGGTAATGCCAGCGAACCGCAGGAGGGGAACAATGGCGTCGTGGTGGGAATGCAGCAGTTCGCGGCGTACAGCTCTTCGCCGGGCGATGACCGGGACCGCGGCGCTGTTCGCCGCAGGCGGCTCGGCCGGCGCGGTCGGGGCCCGCGTCGGTGACCGGCCAATCCAGATGATCGACGGTGCGGGGACCCGGGCGGCTCGCGCGGCCATCGCGCGGCTGGCGGAGCCGCTCTCGAGACACATCGTGATTGAATTAATCCCGTTGGCAGACGGGCGCGACACCTTCACCATCGACACCGTTGATGATCGAGTGAAGATTTCCGGAACGACCCCGGCCGCGATCGTGAGCGGATTTCACCACTACCTCCGCGTCATCGCGAAAGGTCATCTCTCCCGCGTGGGGGACCAGATACCGCAGAACGCTCCCCGCTACTTTGGCCGGATACGCAAGGTATCTCCGCACTCCTATCGCTACATCTACAATTTCTGTGTCAACGGATACACGACCCCGTACTGGACATGGAGCGAGTGGGAGCGTGAGCTTGACCTGATCGCCGCGTACGGCGTGAACCTCGCGTTGGTTACCACGGGCACCGAGCAACTATGGATCGACACCTTCACGCAGTTCGGCTACTCCGGCGACGAGGCTCGGAAATGGATCAGTGCGTTCTCCGTCCAGCCGTGGCAGCAGATGGCGAACCTCTACGCCGTCGGCGAACCGCCAACGTGGCAGCAGTTGGACAAGCGAGTCTCGCTCGGCCAGAAGATCATCGCACGCATGGTGGAACTTGGCATCGATCCAGTGCTGCCGGGGTATGCGGGGATGGTGCCGCCCGACTTTTCCAGACGGAACCCCGGAGCCACCGTGATCAAGCAAGGGATGTGGGGAAGCTACCCGCGACCGGACTGGCTGGCCACGGATACGGACCTGTACTCCCGGGTCGCCTCCGTCTACTACCGCTCACAGCAACGCCGATTCGGCACCCACGCCAACCAAGCCCTGGACCTTCTCCACGAAGGAGGCCAGCAGAGCTCTGTGTCGCTCCACGCTGCTGCTCGGGGAGTCGAATCCTCGCTGCGAAAATCGTTCGGCGAACACTACCGCTGGGTGATCCAGGGCTGGGGCGACAATCCCCGCAAGGAGGTACTCGAAGCGATCGACCGGGCGAAGGTTCTCGTGCTTGACCTGCGGGCCGAACGTGATGCGAAGTGGAAGGATGTCCAATGGCGAGGTAACCCCTTTGCGGGTGCACCCTGGACTCTGGGGATTCTCGCGAATTTCGGCGGACGCCCTGGGCTCTACGGCGACGGGGAAGACCTGCTCCATCGGGTGCCGGCCACTGCGGCATCACCCAAGCGCGGAAACCTCTCCGGCCTCGCGATGATGATGGAGGGCATCCAGAACCACGCCCTGGTCCACTCCCTGATGTCTCACCTGACCTGGGAGTCGACCCCCGGTCCCTTCGATGAGTGGCTACCGGCCTACGTTGAGAGTCGCTACGGCGCCTCAGACCCTGCGGTTCTCAGAGCTTGGCTATACCTTGCCCATTCCGCGTACGGCAGCTGGTCTGGCTGGCCGGGCGGGCCGGACTCGCTGTTCAACGCAGCACCGTCGCTGGACGCGGAGCGCGCGTCCGCGGGCGCTCCGAATTACCTTCCATACAGCAACGAGAAGGTCGGAATGGCGTTGAGTCACTTTTTGCAAGCACCCAGTTGGATCAAGAATACGGACACATATCGGTATGATGTGGTCGACGTGGCTCGTCAGGTAGTTGTCAACCATGCTCGTACGCTGATTCCGAAGATGAGCAAAGCGTACAGGTTGAAAGACCTGGAATCATTCGATGTGCTTTATGTGCAGTTTTTCCGATCTGCTCAATTGCTGGATAAAGTTCTTGGGACGCGAAGCGAGTTCCTGCTTGAGCCGTGGCTCGCTCAGGCCGAGCGGTGGGGGTCTACGGCTGAGGAGAAGGCGCTGATGCGCAGTGACGCGGCCCGGCTGGTGACCGAATGGGGCGACCGTCCTGGTGCTGGACACGTTAGTGACTACGCGAATCGCGATTGGCATGGATTGCTCTCGACCTACTACATCCCGCGCTGGCGGCGATATCTAGACTCTGTACGGCGCAACGTTACTGATAACGAACCGATTCCGAAGTTCGACTGGTTCGCTGAGGGTAAGTCATGGTTTGACAACCCGCCGCGCACTACCGGAATCCCGATCGGAGACCCGACTAAGGCGGCCGCTGAAGTCGCGGAAGTCATGCGAACCTGGTGACCGCTGCCCTGCGCCGGCCAAGCCGGAAGGCCCGTGGCCTTCCGAGCCTGGCGCTGAACGGGAAGTACGAAGGACCGCCCGGCGCCCCACCGGGCCGGCATCGCCACGGTGCTCGCCCAGGCCAGGTCGATGCGGCGGTACCCGTGTGGACTGTCCGGGAACCACCATCCAATGGTGAATTGCCACTCTTCGCCCGAGTGTCGCGGTGGCATCGTGCAGCGGCCCTCCGAAGGAGAGTGCTGCGGCGGGACGGCGGTCGGCGCGGACATTGCTGATCTCGCCGGTGGTCTCGTCCTCGTCCCAGAGGACCTGGAACAGCTGCTGGGGATCCGGTTCTTTCCCGGCGTAGGGATCGGGGTCGTAGTAGGAGCCGTCGGTGTTGCGGGCGTTGGAGAGGCTGTTGAAATCGCCGCAGAAGAGGAGCGTCTTGCCGGTGTAGCCGGAGATCGCGCCGAGCATGAGCCGCTCGACCTCGTCGAGGCGTGTGAGCTTCCGCAGTGACGGTGCTTGGTAGCTGGCCAGCGAGATCGGGACACCGTCGATCGTCACGGTGCCGATGACCAGCGCGTGCCACAGCTCGCCCTTGCCGTAGAAGCGGAAGCTGTCTGCCTTCGGTGTGACGCGTGCGGGTTCCCACAGGATCGCCGCGTGCATGTCGTGGCCGCCGTAGGCCGCAGCGACCTTGCCGGCGACGTACTCGCATTCCAGGCCGGTCTTGTGGGTGAGCCTGCGGACGCGGGCGGCCAGCGCGGCCTAGTCGGGTGCGTAGATTTCCAGGAGCAGCGCCACGGCCGGGCGCTGCTCCCGCAGGACCTGCTCGACCAGCGGGGCCCGGTCGGCGGCTGTGCCCGGCCGGATGTACTCAGCGACATTCCAACTGATCACCGTCGCGAGCTCGCGCTCGTCGCGCATGTTCAACACTCCCATTTGCCGTCGTGCAGGCAGGAACGACAGTAGCGACGTTGGACCCATCCCAGCCTTCGCAGCGCCGTTGAAGCGTGGCTACGACTCATCGGTCACATCAGACTCATCGGTCACATAATGAGCGAGCGCTTCTGGGGAGCCGCGGTCGCCGAGGGCACGAGCACCGCCTGCGGACAGCTTGGCTCGGCGATCCGGCCGCCCCGCTCCCAGTACTTCCACGGCGGCGACCGGCCCGGCTCCTATGACAGCGCGTCTGGCGGGATGTCGTCGCCCAGACCGAGACCGACATGATCACTGTCCACACGACCACGACGTCGCCTGGCCACTGCTGGCCTACCTGATCCGTCGGCTGCCGCACCCTGGCCCGCATCGAAGAGCAACGTGCCTACCTGTTCGGTGCCCGGCCCGTGGTCGTGCCGATCTGCTGTGGCCGGCAGCTCAGCCGGTCTGGTGCTGGACTGGCTTCGGCGTGAGGCGGAGGATCGGGGTGTGGCCGCGAGTTGGCGGCCGAGCACGGTGCCGGTGGGGACAAAGCCCGATCGCCGGCAGTGATTGTCCGTGCGGGAAGGACAGGCCCGCTGGTGACGGAGCGGGAGTCCTCGATCCGGGCTTATGACGATGGATGCTTAGCGCCCCCGGCACGCGGAGCCGGGTGTGTGAGCGTACCCGCGGCCGTTCCGTGGGTGGCGCACGCCGTGCCCTGATCAGGCGGGCACTGGTGTGGGAGGACGGTCCCGCGTCCGGCGGGCGGCTCCCGATGCTGTTCTCCGTCTCTCGCTGTGTCTTGCCCCGCGCGCACCGCGCGGCTCGTAGCCGTGTCCTCGCGCGCCCGGATCCGTGGGAGGAGGTGAATCGTGATGGGCAAGGAAACCCCGATGGACCAGGAGTCCGCCGGCCGGATCTCCGCGGCCGCGGATCGCGACCCGTCGTCGCCGACCGCGACCAGCGGGTTCGATGAGCGGGCACAGGCCGCCGCCGACCGCAACGACGACCACGACGACGAAGACCAGTGACGTCGTCCGTGCCGGGCCGCGCGGTGACCCCGCGGCCCGGCACGACGATCAATGCCGAGCCGATGTGGACACGGGGGCCGGCATCGACTCGATAAGGAGGTCCCGATTGCGCGCGGGCCCTGCTGCGCGAGATTGACCAGATAGCCCCCTGCGTCCCGGCCGCCAGCGAGTTCGCGATCACGGCCCCGGTCCGCGCGCGCACGGTCAAGGTGGTCCTCCAGCGTCGCGATGCGCTGCAGGGCGGCACCGTCGATGTCTCCGCCGCTTTGCCTGTTATTCAGTGACCGTGCCGCTTCGGCACTCGACGATCGCACCGTTGTCCCAGCTGCACGCAGACCAATAGACGTAGTCGCCGTTGGGAACGTTTCCCACGCCCATGCACACCGTCGCGCCGCCGGTGTAGACGTGCTCGTAGTACTCCTTCCCAGTGGCGTGGTTCTTCACCCGGAGAGAGACGGATTTTCCGTCGAGAGCGCGGTCGGTGAGCCGGAAGTCGTCCTGGTCGTCTCCGGTGTGTTCGTTGTAGTCGTACCACTCGACCGTGCCGGCCGAGTTGCCGCTGCCATTGGGGATCGACCAGTCGCCGTCCGCGCTGCCGCGGCAAGACGCTTTGGTCTCCGCGGCCTGGGCTGTCGTGGTGACGAGGGCCGGAGCGGAGAAGGCGGCGGTGGCGAAAGCCACGACCGCCAGGCCGGCGAATATGCGGTTCTTCTTCATGGTGGTGCCCCTCCTGTGTCGTCTAAGCACACAGGAGAATGGGAGCAATCGGGGCGTCCCGGCCACCCCTTTGCGGCACAGCGAAAACATCCGCTGCTCACGTTCCGAGGCGGTTTGTCAGGGCCTCAACGCCAGGCAACCCTACTGGCCGCAGCGCACTTCGCGGCCGCGCGGCGCCCCTGTCGATGCTCCGAGCACGGGATTCCCGCTGCCTAACTCGTTTGCGAGCTGTGTGACCGCTACGCTCCGCGTCACTTCTTGGTCATGGGCGCGTGGCAGTAGCCCTGCTCCCGCGACCTGAATGGTCGTGGGAGTGCCCGCGACGTGGTCGGCGTTGTGCTCGGTTCGCACTGCTGGACGAGCCGGCGTCCTTGCTGTTCAAGGGATGCTGTGTGATTGTCGATGTCAGACAATGAACCGTTTGCGTGATGGTCAAAGCACAGTCTGTAGATATCGTTTTGTCGGTTCGCCGTGGACCGGTGGTAACCGGTTCGGCAGGGATCTGCATCTCTCGTGGCCAGCTGGCCACGACGATCAGCTGCTACTGACCAGAATGCGCGCTCCGGCAGCTCTGACGGGCGGTGCCGGTGACGGCCGGAGATACCGGCGGAATGTGCTGGGTACGTGACGTTGGGAGTGGGACGCCCCAGCGCACGCGGTTCAGACACCTGGGCTACAGGTCGTCATCGACGTCCTTGCGCTTCGACCTGCCGCGCGCGGCGGCGATGATCGTCGCGGTGGCGGCGCCCAGCGCGGTGATGATCTCGCGCAGTGCCTCCACGATGTCGTACACGGTGTCTCCCGGCTGACGTGTTCGGTACGTCGCCGATCGGGAAGGCTCCGGGCGGCGACGCGGCCGCGGCGTTGCTGACCACCTCGCTTCTCAGCCAGATGGGTAGGTCACCGATTCCCCAAGGCGCCGAACCTGCTTCTCCGGCTGTCCAGTCTGGACAAGCGCTCCCGTCACCAGCTGAAATGCGCGAACCTTGGTGAGCGTCAGGCAGGCAAAGTAGGCGGAAGTAGGCGACGCACCCTTGGGCGAAACGTCGCCCCGAAGGGCCGGTCGGTGAGCCGAGGTGTGGCTCGTCTCGCAACCTCGCTGAGCACTGTTTGGACGTCCGGCACCACGTCGGCCAGCAGACGGATCATCGTCTGTTGGCCGGAGAGATCGGCGATGGCCCACCAACGGCATTGCCGACTCGGCGAAGAACGAGACCTCATACGAGATCTCCCTGGATCGGTGGGTCTCGTGTTTGCCATGGTTCAACCGCGGACGCGAGACGAGAACCTGTTACCTAATCGCAGGGCGATTGGTACCCTACGCCAGGGAAGTAATGATCCCAATGAGGCGGCAATAAGGCCTGCACGCCAGGGGTGCATACGCGGGACCTCGCGCGAGCCACGTCCAGATCCCACCTAAGCAGGTAAGGGCCGCTCCCGTCGCCTGGACTGTCGCTCGCCAGCAACACGTTCTCCCCAGGGGAGAAGGCTAAGTTCGCGAGACCGCGAGGCACTTCCATCAACTCGCCTGTAATGGTGCCGACCATACGATTAATGGCTGTCAAAGTCAGGATTCGTCCATCTCGCCCTGCAACTGCCGCGACCCGTCCGTCATTGGAGATGGCGACGGCACTTGGAGTGGCGCCATTGGTTAGCGTGAAGCCGCTTAGCATTTGTGGCGTTTGGGAAATGTTTACGTTAATGGTGTATATGGCTCCGTCGTCGGATGCGAGAAAGATGGTATCGCTATCCGGAAAGAACTGAGTATCGTTAACTTTTGCTTTTCCGGGAAGGTTGGGAGCGGTGATCGTTCTGGGGTGAGCGGGGTCGCTGAGATCCCAGGTTTGCATGCTGGTCACCCCATCGTTGCCGCGACTTGCGGTGACTAGCAGCGGGGAGGAAGCCGGTGTTGTCGGCAAGGGAGTCGGCAGGGAGGAGAACTTGCTACGTTCGCGGACCTGTCCCGAGGAGGTCAGTTCCCAGACGAGTCGGCGCTCAGATGTAATCCACTCGCCAGTGCCAGGTGGACTCGTCGACAGGACTTCCTGGGTCACCAGAAGTCGGCCTCCGTTCCAGATCACGGGTTGTCGTCCCCTTTTTGGAAGCTGATAGAGCTGTGTAGGCCGATTCAGGTCGGCAACATTCCAGATTCGGACAGTCGCAACAGAGTCCACGGTCACTGCGACAGAGCCGTCCATTGTGAGCGCGGGAGGTTCGTGGCCGCCACGGAGTGTGGCGGCCCACTTGGGTGGCCAGGTTCCGGAGAACCATAATTGGGTAGTGTCACTTATACGCGAGTAGGTTCCGCTGATTCGGCCATTGTCGGAGACAAAGGGGAGTGCTTGCTCTCCGTTCGCTGGGCGAAGGCTTACGCGGCCGACCGTAGCTGACAGGACCGAGTTTCGAGTCTCATCCGATGGTGCCAGCGCATGCGCTGCCAAGGCGAGCTCGCCTGCGAATCTGGAAGAAGACTCAATTGGCCTGTCGCTGGAAATCATGGCAACCGCGGATTTTGCTGCGTTCAGGGCTACGACTGTGTTTCGCTGATTTGTCGCCAAAGACTTGGCTGCGAGAGCCTCCGCTCGCTGTTCCTTAGCGGATCGCTGCGCGATGACTGCAACGACGGTACTTGCGATGAGCGCTATAACGAGAACGAGTAGTAGCACGATGAGCCTGCGTTGGCGGCGGATCCGTAGATGTGTCGCCCGTTGCTCCTGTTCCTGGACCGTGATGCTAGCGCGGAGAAATGTCCCCTCTTTCTGGGTGAGCGTGGCACCGCTGTTGACCCAGTCCTGAATGACGGTGAGCCGGACACCGCGCAACAACGTTCCGGGATCGCGCCTGTGGGTTTCCCACCTGGCAGTGGCGTCGGCCAGTTCGCGATGGATGCGCTGGCCATCGCGGTCGGCGTCGAGCCAGTCTCGCAGGCGTGGCCAGGCGTTGATGAGTGCCTCGTGGGTGATCTCGATCGTGTCCTTGTCGAGCACTAACAGCCGGGCGCCAGCGAATATGTCGACGACGCTCGTGGTGTCCGGGTCGTCATCCAATTCAGCTCGAGTAATGCGGCGTTTTGTGTCCTCGGTGTGGTCACCGAGCGCGGTGAGCCGCCGGAAGAGTTGGTGAGCAACGCTCTGCTGAGGTGCGGACATGCCGGAGAAGACGGCTTCGGCAGTCCGCGCTAAGGCGTTGGCGAGTCCGCCGGCGGCCTGGAAGCCAGCGAGGGTGAGGGTATTGCCTTTGCGGCGCCGCCAGGTTTCCAGGAGGGCATGGGAGACCAGGGGCAGCACGCCGGCCTGCCCGTGTGCGTGCCCAACAAGCGTCGTGACCAGGCTGGTTTCGACCGTACAGCCGGCGCGGACCGCGGGGCGGGAAATCGCTCGCCGCATTTCCTCGGCGGTCATCGGCCCCACTGTGACCTGGGCATCTTGAAGTGCGACAGCGAGATCCGAAACCTCGGCACAGTGACTGTAGAAGTCGGCACGCACTCCGATGATGGTCCGACATCGGCTGTCGTCCTTCGCCGCACTGAGCAGAATGTCGATGAACTGGCTCCGCTCGTCGAGGTCATGGCACAACGTGAAGACTTCCTCGAACTGGTCGACGACAACGATCACAGCCGCACCGGCATCCTTGTCGATCAGGATTTGCTGGGAAAGCGTTGTGATCTCCAGCGGGTTCGTGGCCAACTCGGCGCGGACAACCGAGGCGGTCGTGCCGAGATGGCGCGCAAGGTGGACCGAGAGCTCACTCAGTGGGTGAGGACCAGGGGTGAGAAGTATCAGCGGCCCGGCTCCACCAGCCTTGAGCTTCGGGATGAGGCCGGCGCGGAGAATCGACGACTTCCCCACCCCGGACGGACCGAATACGGCGAGGAACCGTTGCCGATGGACGCGGGCCGCGAGGTCGTCCACAAGACGCTCGCGCCCGAAGAAGCGGTCTGTGTCGTCCGGACCGTAGGCTGCCAGCCCCACATACGGCACATTCATGTCCCCGACACAGGATGGCTCGTCGTGTTGCTCGTAAAGGTCGGCAGCGACCGCGTGCCAACGCCGCTCCCATTCCTCAGCACTTCCACGACACGCCGCTACATAGGCCATCGTCACATCGAGACTCGGCAAACGGCGTCCGCCGGCGGCATCCGACAACGTCGTGGACGAGTAGTGTGCCCGTTGGGCCAGCTCCCGATACGGCGGACTCCCTGCCTTCGCCCGTAGTTTCCTCAGGTCGGCGGCGAATTCTGAGAGCGGTGACCCGTCCAGCTCCAGTGGTCGTTCAGCACGCGGCATCTCCCACCATTCCTCCCCAAGGTCGGTGACCGATTGTCCGGACCTAGGTGTCCGGCGTCCAGCTCCCGGAACCGCATCGAGGCGATGCAGCGCCGGGAGCTGGCCTGGTTAGGTCAGCGGCAGCGGGAGCTGCCGTCGACGGAGGTCCACCACGGGGGTGGGATGACGTGCCGGGTCCAGTTGACTTTCAGGCATTGGCCGCGGCTCCTGGCCACTTTCGCTGTCCCGATGACGATGACAACACCTGCGGCGCAGGCGACGTTCCCGGGGCTGGGAATCCGAGCGCACAGTTCGCCGACCTCCCTGGGGTCGGCGGAGGCGATCGTGTTGGTGACCCCCTTGGTGAACACGTAGCTGCAGGTGAGCAGCCCGCATTCGTACTGGGCCGCGATCGTCACCGGCGACTCGGCGGCCGGTGACGATGCTTCGCTGATCGAGGCCGTGTTCGGTGTGGGTTCGGCGGTTGATGCCGCCGCGTGGGCCGGGGCGGCGAGTGCGAGCGCAGCGCCTGCTGTGACCAGCTTGAGCACAAGCTTGCTTCGAGCTCGTGTCGAGCTCGTAATGGCGGATGTCATCAGGTGTCCCTCATTTCTTGATTGCGGTGCAGGACCGGTGTTGGCCAGTCCCGGTTGGTGCTGGGCATCTCGCCATCCCCCACGAATGCCGAGGTGCTGGGGACCGTTCTAGGCGGGAATCGTTGGCCGGTGCCGGGGACTGGACGCCGGACATCAAGGACCGGACAATCGGTCACCGACCCTGGGGAGGGGGTGACGGAATATGCCGCGTGCGGAGCGGCCACTGGAACCGGATGGTTCAGCCCTTGCTGAATTCGCCGCTGACCTGCGGAAGCTGCGGAAGACGGCTGGTGGCCCGGCGTACCGCGAGTTAGCGAGACGGGTGCATTACTCGTCAACGACGTTGTCGGACGCGGCGGGTGGGCGCCGGTTGCCGAGTCTCGAGGTCACACTGGCGTATGTGCGCGCATGCGGTGGCGACGTCGAGAAGTGGGACCGGCGATGGCGTTCGGTTGCTGCGGAGCTGGCGGCGTCGACGACCGGGCTGCCGACAGAGGATGACGAGGCGGCGCCGTATGTGGGTTTGCGTCCCTACGGCGGTGGCGACGCAGGCCGTTTCTTCGGACGGGAGCGGCTCACCGAAGACCTGCTCCGCCGAATCACGGTCCAGCGCTTCGTCGCTGTATTCGGCCCGTCGGGATCCGGGAAATCGTCCCTCCTCCGGGCTGGCCTGGTGCCACGGTTGGCTTCCAAGGTCATCGTCTTCACCCCCGGGGGCCATCCGCTGGAGGAGTGCGCGATTCAGCTTGCGGCGGCGACTGGCAGCTGGCCGAGTGTTGTGCGCGGCGAGCTGACGAGCGAGCAGCGCGGCCTGCACAGGCTGGTTCGCCAAGCGCTCGTGGCGGAGCCACCCAATGCGGAGGTCGTGATCGTCGTCGACCAGTTCGAAGAGCTGTTCACGGTATGCCAGGACGAGCGCGAACGGTCCGACTTCATCACGATGCTGCTGACCGCCACATCGGCCGCGAGCAGCCGCTGTCGCGTCGTGATCGGCGTGCGTGCCGACTTCTACCCACAGTGCGCGCTGCGTACCGATCTCACCGAAGCACTTCAAGATGCCCAAGTCACCGTCGGCCCCATGACCAGCGACGAGCTGCGCCTGGTCATCACCCAGCCGGCCCAGCAAGCCCGCTGCGCTGTGGAGAGCGCTCTGCTGACCACCCTCGTTACACAGACTCACGGCCGGACCGGTGTACTGCCGCTGCTGTCCCACGCCCTGCTGGAAACCTGGCGACGTCGCAAAGGCAACACACTCACCCTGGCCGGGTTCCAGGCCTCCGGAGAATTCGACGGCGCCCTGGCGAAGACTGCTGAAGCCGCCTTCGCTGCGCTCGATGATCACCAGCAAGCCCTCGCCCGCGACCTGTTCCTGCGGTTGATCGCACTAGGCGAAGGAACCGAGGACACCAAACGCAAGATCGGCACGGAAGAACTGGACGACAACCCTGTCCTCGCGGAGGTCGTGCATCAGTTCACACAAGCCCGGTTGCTGACGCGCAGCGAGGGCAGTCTCGAACTTGCTCACGAAGCGCTGATCAAAGCCTGGCCGCGCCTGGCCGCCTGGATGGCGGAGGATCGCGACGGCCAGCGAATTCATCGCGAACTCACCGACGCCGCCGCTGCGTGGCGCCGGCACAACCGCGATCCCAGTGTGCTGCTCCGCGGTACCCGCCTCGCCGTCGTGGGTGACTGGGTTGACCACGGTGGTCACCCCAGTGCCAAAGAACGAGAATTCCTTAACGCGAGCATTGCTGCTGACACCTCGGAGCGTCACGCGAAACGGCGAGTAGTCCGCCGGCAACGCCAACTTCTCGCAGTACTCGCTGCGGTGCTGCTGCTGGCGGTTTCCATCGCCGCATACGCCACACATGCCCAGCGGCAAGCCAATCGCGAACGTGTAACGACAATCGTGCTGAAGGCGCTGGCTAGCATCGGCGAACTATCCCGGACGAATCCCGAACTTGCCGCGCAGTTGAGTCTGGCCGCGTATCGCATGGCCCCGTCCCCGCCCACACTTGATGGACTCATCGCCGCAGCCGCCGACAGTGACGCGCTGGTGCCCGAGGACAACGCCACTCCGACACGCGCGAGCGTGACGAGTGATGGACGGACCGTCCTCCACTGGTCAGCTCACACGAAAGGCACGCAGATATGGCGGTTCGCCAACCAAGCTTTGACGATGCAGGGAACACTTCGAGGCGGCCCGTATGCAAGTATCAGCGCCGATGGTCACATCGCGATGACCGGCGAGGGACCGCGGCATAGCAGTGTAGTCCGGATCTGGAATACTAGACGTCCTGCCCAGCCTGAAGAAATGTCTACGCTTCCGACGCCGGTCGAGGTTGGAGACTTAAGTTCCGACGGCCGCCTTCTCATTACGATTGATCAAATGTCGCGTCCCAGCTTGCCTGTCATGTCAGGTGACTCGGTCAAACTGTGGGATCTTAGCGATCCTCGTCAACCCCGGCATGTGAGCACAATATTCTGCGCTGACCAGCTCGCTAGGGAGCCGGGCAGAGTGATGGACGCCCGCTTCGCGGGAACACGAGGTGCTGTAATTGAGTGTGGCACCGACAATTATTCAGGCTCGACAAAAACGGTACAAGTGTGGGACGTCGGCCAACCCGAAAAGCCGCGGCAAGCGGGAGCTCTCGGTGTCGCAAGAACTATCCTTTTTGGGAGTGGCCTTCTGGTCAACGGGGATATTGGTGTAACCAAGGAAGATCACGGCCTCACCATCTGGGACATGCGAAACTTGTACAAACCGCGTGAAGCCGCATCTGCTGGCCCTGGTGCGCTAAGGATAGATACGGCCGCGATCGCCCCGAGTGTGAACCTCATTGCTATCGCAGGCGCTGATAGACGTGTGACCATTCGAAATACCCGGAACCCGGAGGTGGTCCTGCACAACATTGTTGTTCCTGGAAAGACTGGTGTTATCGCATCGCTTGGATTTGAATCCGACGGGAAAACGCTTGTGGGCACTGGCCCTGATCCTGATGTTTCCATTGTATGGCGGTGGGTACTCGACCCTGAGCGTGCGGCAATGGCTGTCTGTGGCAAGGTGTATGCAAAAATAGCCGAGAGTGAATGGGTAAGCTACTTCCCGGGAGTCGCCTATCGTTCACCGTGTGAGTGAGCAATGGTGCCATCGCTGCTCTATTGCGACGAGAAGCGTAGTTCGAGTCGCTGCCTTGCTGGCTGTCAATAGAGGATGCCTATTGTTGTCGGCGTCTCGGGCCGGTGCTCCGCTTTTCGTCTTTCTCTGTCGTTAGTGGACGGTCGCGCCGGGGAGTTATGCCGGAGCCTGGCGATCGACGCGTCCAGGTCGCGTCGGCCGCGGTAGACGTGCGCCATGCGGTGGACGACTTGCTCGACGGTACGGTTGGTGGTGTCGATCTTGATGGCGTCGTCGGCGGGCGCCAGCGGTGCGATCGCGCGCTGCGTCCGCGAAATCGCGGCGGATGATGTCGTGCAGGACCGTCGCGCGTGGGGCAGCCCAGGTTCTTGCCGTACACGACGGTCCGCGCGGCATTCGGGTGTCGCGGCCAGGTAGAACTTGACGGGTGCGGCGGGAACACGGCCGTGCCGATGTCACGTCCTTCGATGATACAGGGAGAGTGCTCGGCGGCCCACTTTCGGATGAGGTCGGTGGCATGCTGGCACACGACCGGGATCCTGGCCAGTTCGGAGACAAGGCCCGTGACCGAGGCTCATCGTTAGTGCGTCTGGTGCGGATCGGTCCGGGGTCGGGATGTTGGCAGGGCAGCTGTTGGCGAGCGAGCAGTTCTTCGCAGAGGGCGTCGATCGCGTGGGTGGCGTCGGCGCGGAGTTTTCGGTGTAGTGCTTCGGCTGCGATGGTTCGGTAGATCTTGCCGCTTTCGAGGTAGTGCAGGCTGTAGATCGCCAACACCAGCAACGCTAGCTACGCGGCCGAACTCGCGAAGCGGCCCACATCGACGTCGTGACATCACGACGTTCACCGCCCGATTCCGGATGTTCTGATATCCGAATCCGCCAACAGTGTGGTGTGCTGCATGTTTCTCCTTCTCGGTGTGCCGGACTCGGCGGGCGCCGATGCCGGGCGGCGTGGTGATGGGTACGTGCTGCCCGCACCTGGTTGGTCTCCCCGGAGAGTGGGGGAGCCGTCGCGTGCGGTGCTCGTGGACCGGGTGTTGGGTGTGCGGCCCGGGCCGCATGGCCTCGCCGACGCCGTGGTGCATGACGACGGTTGGCCGGTTGGCTCTACCGGTCGTCAGGTTCTGGTGGTGCCGTGGGTGAGCGGTCTTGCCGCGGGCCAGCGTCGTCGATGTGGCGGGCCCATCGTGCGAGGAGAGCTGTGGCGCAGCGCGGCGAGCAGGGGCGTTGCTCGTCACGGCCGGCGGGCCAGTCGGCGGTGAAGACCGCGACGGGCCGGTTCATCGGCTGTGAGCAGACGGTGCAGACGCTTTCGAGCGTGTCAACCCGGGTTGACTCTCCGGCTGGTGGCGGGTGGTGACTTTCCGCAGGTTGAACGGTTGCGTGTCGGGTGAGATGAGAGACCGCCGTCGAATGTGCCGGGCATAGGTTGAGCCATCGTTCGCCGGTCGGGGTGTCGATGCGGTGTGCTGTTCGGGCGGGCTCCGGGCAGAGGCGGCACGGCTTGTCGTCGGGGCGGTCGTCCGCGGTCTGGTAGCGCGGCGGCACGTTCACGCATGGTTCGGTTGGCAGGTCGGAGCCGTCGATCATGCACTGCTGGAGGAACTCGATCAGCTCCGTTTCGGTCATCGGGTCGTGCCTCCGTCGGGATCGTGTTCGGTGCGGCGTCGAGTGGTCACGTCGGTTCTCGGGGGTTGTGGACGCCATCGGCGGCGAACGGCAGGGCGGGTTGTCGTGGTCTGTTTCGAGCGGTGCGGCTCGATCGGCTGGTCCGGCTCGACGATCCGGGTGACCGTGTGTTCTGCGCCGCTCTCGACGACGCGGACCTACCCGTGAGAAGCCCGCCGGGACCGAGGAATGCAGGCGGCGTGTTGTGCCTGGAGGACCGGCGCCGACCTGACGATCCGGTTGAGCGGTCTCTTGATTGCTGCTCATGTGTCGAGCGTGGTTGGCCACGGCGGTGACGGTCCTTCACTGAGGTACCCAGGTCTGAGGTCGACCCAGATCACCTTTTCGTTCGCCATCCAGAGTCGTGTGCGGGCTGTGACGATCACGAGGCTTCCTGGGGCTCCGCCGCTGAACCAGCGCACCGCCGGTGCGCCGTGCGCGTTGTGCAGGCGCAGCAGAACCGTCCGCTGCTGCACAATCCTGCGGTACCAGGCGGCGCGCATCCGCGTCGTTCGTGGACGGTACCGCCAGTCGCTCACCGCGGAGAGCAGGTTCGCCGCGACTGTCCAGATGGCCACCACCGTTCGCCGGTAGGCATAGGTGTACAGGTCGACGCGGAGGTGGGTATCCCACAGGTCTCTGTTCTCGGTAGCCCAGTCGTCCACGAGCGGAATCGTGATCTCCGCGGGACCCCGGACCACGACGAAGTCGGCCCCGGTGCGCACGGCTTCGCGAATCCCCTCCTCCAGCAACTGGATTTCGACGTCGTGAGGCGGCTCCACCATCTCTTCCCTTCCGAGAGTCCTGAATGGACAACAGTTATGTCGGTCGAAGCGCAGACCGGGAACAGGTTTCTGCCTCACGGGTCAGGGGACACGACCAGGGCTGCTATGCGGTACGGCTCGGCGAGGATCCCGTAGCGGTGCATGAGGTTCGGGATGCGCTGCAGCTGCGAGACCGAGGGCCCGTGGGTCGGGTAGAGGGGGATGCCCAGGCGGGCGGCGGTGTCCGGGGTGATGCGAAGGTGGCGCACGGCGAGGGCGTTGAGGGCGGCCCGGTCAGTCCGGAGGTCTCGGGCGGCCTGGTGCAGGGCCCGCTGGTAAGCCGTGACGGCGCCGGGATGCTGCTCGGCCCAGGCGGTGGTGGCGACGTAGGTCGAGGTCGGGTGGAGGAGGCTGGTGTCGCTGAGGTAGGCGAGCGCGGTGAAACCGTGTGCGTGGATGGCGTCGGTGAGCCACGGTTCCCGCAAGACCACGGCGTCGGCATCCTTGTGTGCGAGCCGGGACGCCGTGTGGTCCGGCGGGTCCATGGGCACCCACTGGACGTGGTCGCTGGGGACTGCGCCGGAGTCGTTGTCCAGACGCGCGTGGGCGAGGATGCGGTCCTGGGAGCCGGGGGACGGTGCGCCGATGGTGTGGCCGGCGAGGGCGGCCAGATCGGGGATCGTGCCGTCGCCGCGGACGACGATCGCCGCGGCCCGGTCGCCGAGCCACCCGGCTTCGGCGAGGATTTTCACGTCGAGGCCGCGGTAGGCGGCCTCGACCACGACGGTCCCGCCGCCGAAGGCGATGTCGGCGCCGCCGTCGACGAGCGTGTGCAACCCGGTGTAGGGGTCGGGCTCCGGGATCGTGGTGACGGTGAGGCCTTCGGCGGCGAAATAGCCGCGCTCGATCCCATGCCGCAAGGGCAGCGTGTCGAGGTCCGGACCGACGATGACACGGATGGCCAGCGGGTGCTCGGGCGAGAACGCCGGCGCGCAGCCTGCAGTGGCAAGCAGCGTCGTCCCGATGACCAGAACGACGTGCAGGACAGCGGTGAACCGGCGAGCGACAGTGACCATGATCAGCGGTCCTTCCGGGGTCGGGAGTCAGCGACAGGGTTCGATGTAGGGGTAGTGGCCAGGTAGATCGGCGTGATCGGGTGACCGGCGGGTCCGTCCGGGTCGGTGTCCGACTGTCCGGATTTCAGCGGCGGCAGCGGGCTGTAGATCCGGGTGAACTCGCGGGTGGAGCGGCGCTCGGCGTCGGCGATGTACCAGAGGAGAACCCCGCCGACGGCGAGTACGGCGACGACGAGGACGGCCAGAAGTACCATGACGGCCCTGACGATCACGCCGGTCAACGTCACCTGATCAGCCTGTCGCCGTCGGCGGTGAACTGGAGGGTGAAGGAGAACCGCTTGTGATCGTTTCTCCGCCACACGCGGCCCGGCGGCAGCGTGGCGGGTTCGGCCGGTTCGTGGACCTGCCCGCTGCCGGGTACGAGCATCGCCGCGGCTTGGGCGTTGAGCACGGCGCCGTCGATCTGGGTGGGCGGGCGGCGTTGGGTGCAGGGAAGTTCGTGGGTGTGTAGACGCCGTCGAGTTCGCCGACGTGGCTGAAGCCGACACCACCGACACGCCGGTCGGTGATCCACCGTCCGCACAGGTAGTCCAGCGCCCGGCAGTCGAAGGGGTGGTCGTGGGTGCCGAACAGGTCCATCTTGTGCTCTGGGAGGTCTCGCGGTGCGGCGACCGCGAGGTTGCGGTTACGTTCGAGGAACCCGGGGGCGCTCGGGTCGCCGTGCCATTCGTGGACGTGAACGGTGGCGGCGTCGTAGAGGAGCGCGGGTCCGATCTCGCCCCGCTCGCGGGGCAGGGACCCGATCTTCACGACGTAGCTGCGGTCCCTGGCGGCGGTGTTGAGCGCGACTTCAGCCGCGCACTGGCCGCGGCTGCCGAAGAACCGCCAGAAGTTGGTTTCGGCGATGATTCCGAGATCGGGCCACCGGCCGTCGGCGCCCACCAGCTCTACCAGGCCTTCCATGCGGTAGTCGACGGACTGGTCGGTCGACGCGCCACCGTGATCGAAGTTGACGAACATGCGGTCCAGCTGCAGAGATTCCGTGTCGGTCACGGCCGTAACGCCCTGTCTGCCGCAGGACGAGGTGTCCTCGGGAGACTTGCCGGTGGGATGGTCGATCGGATCCCGGTCGGTAGGCATCAATTCTGTCCCTTCGTCGACGGCCGTGCGGTCTTCGTCGAGCGCGGTAGTCAGAGAGCGTGCGTGGCTCGACGCCGTGGTGGTCACGGATTGGGTGCGTGTTTCCGAGAATGGGCACGCATGGGTACTTGTCGCCGGTGGAGGATGCGCCAGATCGTGCCGTGTGACACCGAGAGTGCCGCGGCGATAGTCGCGATGGAGATGCCGTCGCGTGAGGCTTTCTCGACGGCGTCCTCGTCGAGGTTGACTCGGTTGGCGGTGTTGGGATTGCTGCGGTCCTTCGGTTTGTCCGAGGCGATGTGCTCCAGCTGTGCGCGAGCTTGAAGCATCAGCAACTTCATCGCCGGAACCCCGTATTCCTCCTGCACGTGGTAGGCGAGCTCGGGGCTGATCGACATCTCGCCTGCGAGAACTTTGCCGACGTGTGCGGTGGAATATGTGAGGGAGAGTGAGAAATCCTTCTTGGTGAGTTCGGCTTGCTCCCGGATGTCGCGCAACAGTTGGTGGGCTGGAGTGTCGGGCACGGGCTTTCCTTGGTAGCTGGTTGTCATCGGGATGGGGCCAGAAGCCGTAACCGCTGGTCCGCGCCTCCGTAGTCGACGGGGAAGCAGGTCGTGTCCAGTTCGAGGCTCATCTACTCCGCGCCCTCGCCGTGGTCTGGCAGGACGTGCAGCGTCGCGGGTTCTCCGGGCATGATCAGGGGAACCGGGCAGGGCTGGCTGGGTGTGTGGAGCCTGCTGCACGCGCCGAAGAGCAGGCAGTGCGCGATCGCGCGTGGTCGGCGGCGACGCGCCTGACGTTCCAGGCCACCGAGTACTGCGGTGAACGGGAAGGCGTGGACACCCATCGTGAGGGGGACGCTGCGATGCCGGTCGCAGCCGATCAGCGCCCCGCACGAGGAGAACTGAGCGAACCAGTGTTCACCGCGACGAACCAGTTTGACTTCGAGTTCTTGCAGGTTGTCGTCCAGCGCGACGGAGCGGCGATCACCGGTGTCGAGCGCGCCGTGGAAGCTCTCGGGATAGCTCAGCACCGCGTCGGTGTCGGTGTCGCGGTCCACGATCGTCCAGCCGCGCCACTGGAAGTAGGCGAGCAGCGGGTCCACGGTGCCGTCGTCCGGCGGCGGCAACATCGCGTGGCTGGAGGTGAGGCTCCGGTCGATGACGGCGTGGAGCCGGGCACATACTGTGTTGAGGAAGGTCATGGCTTTCGTCTGTCTCGTAACGGGGAAGGGTGGAGGAACTGCGCAGGCGTGGCCCGGGGTCCGTCTTGTCGTTGTGCTCCACCTGCGAATGCCGGTGATGGGGCCGGTGGGCAATTAGGCACAGGGCAGCACTTGTGTCGTTGAGTGCCGCCGGGTCAGTCGCAGCCGGCGGCGGCCAGAGCGAGACGGGTGGCTCGGTCGCTCGGTACCACGCCGCGACCAAAGATCTCGGCGCGGGCCGAGGACGGCCAGCCGTCGTCGGTTCTGGTGAACCGCAACACCCCGCCCTGCGAGCCGACAAGAATGACGGTGTCGGTGGTGATGCTGAGCTGCGCGGCCCGGTCGGTGTACTCGGTGCCGGCCAGGCAGCCGCGGCGGTAGTCCCGCACCCCGGCCCAGGTGTCGGGAGCGAATCCGATGTCCGCGGGCTGACTTGCTACGGCCAGCGAGGCAGCGGTGAACACCAGGACCACGCACGTACTCGAGAACAGCCACGGGTGACGGAACAGCGACATGCCCCCGAGCGCCCATCCCGACGCGATCCCGGCGAGACCTGCCGCCAGGACAACGACCGGCCACCAGGGCATCGGCAGGTAGTACTTGCCGCTCCAGGTCGCCAGCCCGGCGGGTGTGGCGAGGGCGACTCCCCAGCACACGGCGAGGAACACGCGGACTGCGGTGCGGCTGGTCCGGCGGCGGGGTTTTTCGTCAGCACGCGTCGCATCTGGCTGCGTGTCGTCGGTGGTGTCCGGGTTGGGGATGTGCGGGCCAGGGTCGTTCACTGTGTTCTCTCTTGTGTGCCGCCAAAGGCGGAGATGGGTGAGGACTGGGCGGCGTGGGTGTGGCGGGTGTCAGCTGGGTGGCGCTTCCGTTGGCTGGGCGCGTTCGGCGGCCACGGCGATCTGATGGCGTGCCTGGCGGGCGAGGAGGTCGGCGGCGTCGATGCCGTAGCGGTGGGCGAGGCCGAGGGCTAGTGAGGCGGTGACGTAATGGCGGCCGGAGAGAGTCTTGGTGAGGGTGCTGCGGTCGTATCCGAGCGTTTCGGCGAACGCATGGCGGCTTAACCCGGTGGCGGCGATGAGAGCGTGGAGCACGTCGACCGCCGAGTCCGAGTCATCGACGTCGAGTGTGTGCTGGCCTGCCACCGGTGGTGAGTCGCTGGTGGTGGCGGTGTGCTCTCGTCGGGCGGTGATGGTGGCCAGCTCGGCGTGGTCCTGCAGGGTCAGCAGGGCGTGCGGGTCGATCCCGTAGCGCCGGGCGGCGGCGTAGGCGAGGTCCGGGCTGATGCGCCCGTGGCCGTTCAGCACACGACGGAGCTGGGCTGGGGACTGGTCGGCGGAGACCGCGAACTCCTCGAAGGGCACGTCGCTGTCGGCGATGACGCCGGCCAGCATGTCCCGCGCGGCGGCGCGGCGCGCTGTGCGTGGTGAGCGGGGTCGCCGGGGGCTCGCGCTGGGGACCCGGCCGACCGCGGCGAGGGTGAAGTGCGGGTGTGGGCCGTGGGTGGTGTCCGGTTCGGGCCAGCAGGCCTGGCTGGTGATGCCCCCGGGCGGGAGCAGTTCGAGGTCGGCCATCCAGTCGGCGAACGTGGACGGGCTGCACGATCGGGGGTGCGGGGGAACGCATCGTTCGTGGGCACGGCACCAGCGGGCTGTGTCGTCTCGCAGCGCGGCGCGCGCAGGTGGTGGGATATCCGGCAGCAGGGGCTGGTTGGTCAGGTGCGTGATCGCGATCCAGCTACCGTGCGGCAGGCGTGTCGTGAGCCGCCGGATGACAGTCAGCGGCGAGCGGCGGCGTTCGAGGTAGTGCAGGAGGTCGACCAGCAGGACGCAGACCGGCCGGTCGAGGTCGACGAGTTGTGTGTCGCGGAGGTCGTTGAGCATGGTGTCGACCGCGAAGGCGTTCCCGCGCACTGCGGTCGCGAAGGGGCGTTCGAGGTGGGTGGCTTGGCCGAGACACCCACGGTTGTGGTCGTGGACGTTGGCGTCGTTGTCCACCAGGACCAGGCTCGGTGTGCCGCCCGCGCCTCGCGCACCGGCCAGCGCCGCGTAGCTGGCGCTGTGGCTGATGAATCCGCGACCCAGGTCCAGGAACTGGGTGATTCCCTCGGCGAGCGCGTCTTCGACCACGCGTGTGGTGAAGCTGTCGCGTTCCTTGATCGCAACGGCCGCGGCAGGGGAGATGTGCATCAGCTCGCGGGCCAGCTGCCGGTCTTTCGGGGAGGCGAGCGTGCCGTTGCGGAGCGCGTCGTCGACCCTGGCGGGGTGCGGGCGTTGTCCGCACCGCGCCGGAACGTAGCCCCAGTACTTCTGGTAGTAGGCGCGGTGACCGGGAGTGTGAAGGCCTTTGCAGCACCCGAGCGGGCGCGGGCACGTATCGCCCCAGTACGGCACCTGCGCGTTTCGCCGTGGCCCTGTAGCCGGGATCATGACCGGCCTCCCGCCGTCGCGAGGATCGAGTGCTGCGCGGTGAGGAGACCGGCGTGGCGCGGGGGCTTGCCGGTGTGGCGGCAGGGCCGGACGCGTGGTGGGTTCATGCGGCGGTGGTGGGTTCGGGGACACGTCCGACGGCGGCGAGGGTGTAGGGCGCCAGCGCGCGAAGGGTGGTGTCGGGCTCGGGCCAGCTGCTGGTGGTGGTGATCATGGGCGGGAGGAGTTCCAGGTCGGCGATCCGGCGGGCGAACTCGTTGCGGCTGCTGGCTTGCGGGTGCGGTGGGACGCACCGTGCCATTGCCTGGCACCAGCGATCGGTGTCGCGGCGCAGCGCGGCCTGGCAGACTGGACTGTCCACTGTGGGCAAGGCCCGGTTGGTGAGATGGGTGACCGCGATCCAGCTGCGGGGTGGGAGACGCTTCACCAGGCGCCGGATCACTGAGCGGGCGTCGTTCGCGGCTTCGAGGTAGTAGAGGATGTCGATCAGCAGCACGCAGACCGGTCGCGAGGGATCCAGCGTGCCGGTGCGGTAGAGGGACGTCAGTAGGGTGCCGATGGCGAACGCGTTGCCGTGGATGAGGGTCCGCGGCCGTGTCGCCAGGATGGGGTTTTCGGTGAGATAAGCCAGGTTGTGGTCGTCGACGTGTGGATCGTGGTCGACGTGCACGATCGTGGCCGCGGGGTGCGCGGCGACCGCGGCGTGTGCGGCGCTGGTGGTGATGTGCCCGGAGCCGAGGTCGAGGAACTGGGTGATGCCCTCAGCCAGTGCGTGGCGGATGACGCGGGCGGTGAACGCGTCGCTGTCGATGACAGCCTGCCGGGAGTGGGGGGCGATCCGGGTGAGTTCGTCCGCGAGCCGGCGGTCGCACTCGTTCGCCAACGGTGTCCCCGGGTGCAGGAGCGCGGCCTTGACCCCGGCCGGGTGGGGATGACACCGGCACACCACCGGGATCCCCGGCCACCGGCGCTGCATCCGGACCCGGTCCTCGCCGGAGTAGGCCGTCGGGCAGGCCTGGTCCGAGGTCGTGCAGGCGTCCGGCCAGTAGGGCCCGCGGCCTTCCACAAACGGGGCGGTTTCGAGGTTCACGCGGCATCGCCCGCCGTCACGGCGATCGCCCCTGCGGCGCGGTGACCGGGCATCACAGCGACAGCGGACCAGTGACCGGCCGATCCGCGCTCTGCCATCGGTCCGCTGGTGTCGGTGACGTCGGCCGCCCGGCCGGACGGATCGGCTTCGCCGACGGCTTGGTCGACGCCGGCGTGGAGCTTGGCGACGGCCTGCCGACTGGTGTGAGACCTGAGACGGGCATGGTCGGGGCAGACGGTGTCACCGCGTGAAACGGCCTGCCGGACAAGGGTGAACACGAAAAATCCTTTGATGTCACTGTGAGGGTGAAGCCAGGGGCAGTCGAACGCTGGTGGTGGATGCGCGAGTTCGCGACCATGCGCAGGTTCTCGATGACGTAGGCGTGGACGACGGGTCGGTGACCGTCCGAACCGGACGGTCACCGACCCGCGCCACTATCAGCCCGCGAGCGTCAGATCCGTCTGCGTGACCTGCGTGTGCGGGTCACGCTGGTGCATGGTGCGGATCATCCACCACAGGAAGCGCGGCTCCGCGACCTTGGTGTAGATCGTGGAGCTGACGCAGGCCTGCGTATGCGACCGCGACGCGAGCCCGATCAGGACCCAGTCGCGCCCGTGCCGCTGCAGGGCGCCGCTCCCGGAGTCCCCGGCACACGCGGTGCCTCCCCCGGGGGCGGTACCCAAGCAGATCTCGCCACGACCGATGCCCGCCTGGGCGCAGTCACCGTCCAGGGCGATCGGGACGTCGAGCTGGTGCAACCACGCCGGTGCCGGAGCACCCCACTGGGCCGGATCCGCCTCACGTACACCCCACCCGATCTCCCGGGCCGGTTGCCCCGCACGCGGCAAGGCCAGCTTCGCCGGCTTGACCAGCCAGGACGGAATCGCACGATCGAGCTCGATCAGCGCGATGTCCCAGATGTAGCCGTCCTGGTCCGGCATGCCCCACTCCCACCCAGTCGGAGTGGAAATGGACCGGACCCGGGTGACGACGCCACCGTGGAACCGGTTGGTCGACCCGATCCGCAGCGTGTACTGCGACGGATCGTGCGGTTCCGCCTGTGTCCCCACTCCGGCCCGCTGCGGGGGCGGTGCCTGCTGGAATGCCTGCCATGCCAGCTCGCCTGCCTTGTCCGCGCGCTGTGGTGCGGGCGGTTGTTTGGTCAGACAGTGCGAGGCGGTGACGACGAACCGAGGGGCGATCAGCGCGCCGCCACAGGAGTGCCAGTCCGGGACGCCGTTCTTTTTCGACTGGATCGACCCGGCACCGGCGTAGGCCTGCGGGGCCCGTTCGCCGCCGACGATCATCGGCGACACATCGTCGCCTCCGGTGTCGGGGGCGGCCGGGTTGGTGGTGCTGGCGGGTACGGCCGTGGCCGCACCGTGGTTCCCGCCGTCGGCGGCAGCGACCGGCGCAGCGCCGAAGCCGGTGGCGAACAACGCCGCCAGGGCGGCCACGGCGACGCGCAACCCGCCACGGCGGCGGGCTCTCGAACTTGTTGCTGTCACTGTTTCCCTTCTCTGATAGTGCTTCCTGACGCTCTCCGCGGGCGTGCGGGGAGCGCGACTGTGGGCCGCCGGATGTCCGCGGTGGCGGTGTGCGGCGACGTCGGCCACACGGCGCGGTGCTCGCCGCACCTCGCGCAGCCACAGTGGACAGTCCTTTCCGGACGACACGAGGCTCCGCACGCGGTGGCCTGTCGTTCCGGGCGGTGGACTCAGCTGTCGCCGGCGGCCGCGTCGGACCGGGCGGCGTCGACGAGCTGCCGGTAGAAGTCCGTCTCGGTGCCGGTGCCGGGGGATTGCGCCATGTAGAACATCGATACGCCGGTATCACGCCTGATGAGGACGAGCCGGACCGCTCGGTGGGTGGTCACGTCGACGAACAGATGCTCCGATAGCGAAGTGCGGTGCTCGATCCGGCGGCCGAGCAGGCTGGAGAGCCACTCTCCGGCGTCCTCACGGTCCAAGGCGCCAGCGTCGGCGACCTCGGTCAGCCGGCGCGGGAGGTCGATTGCGGCGTGGTCGACGAGATCCGCGATCCACGCGGCGTGCGCGGGCTGGGAGTGCGCGGCGTCTTGAACGGTCACGGTCGATGTCGTCACGATGCGTCCCTCGTCGCGATCACGCCCCACGCCGGAAGTTCGGGACCCGTGATGTCGGCAGGTTGCGGGCCGCACCAGTGCGACACCGGCGCGACTCCGGGGGGTTCGAGCGTCCAGCCGGTGCCGGCGAACCAGCTTTCGACCTCAGCCTGGGGTCGCGGGGTCAGCTGTGGCTCGGGTGTCAACGCCAGGTGCCTGGCCAGGTCATCGAGCGCGGCGGTGGCCGCACTCCCCGGGGGCGCGGTGCCGAGGGTGTTCACCCCGATCACGCTGCCGGGAGGGAGCTCCTCGTGGTAGGCGCGGATCAGGGCGGTGACGTCACCAGGCCAGTGCGCCGGATCGGCGACCATCGTGAGGCCCACCGGTGTCGTGAGGTCCAGCGACCAGCCGCCACGCTCATGGAGCAGGTGCAGCGGCCGGTGGACTTCGTGGACCGCGGCCGTGACCGCGGCGGCTCGTTCCTCCTCCAGCATGGCCAGGGCCGTGTGCTGATGGCCGAACAGCATCTCTTCGCGAGCCATCAGCACCGTGCTGGGCGCGCGGAGGTATGCCTTGGCGTGGGTGTGCGGAGTCTTCTTCTCCGGGCCGAGGGGCAGCGGGGCGCGCAGGACCACAAACTGGCTGATCCCTCGCTCCTCGGCGGCGAACGCGATGACGTCGTAGAGGAAGCGCTGCTGCGCCAGCACCCACCAGCGGTAGCCGGGCACGTCGGCGTCGATCCGCTTTGCCAGGTCCCGGTCCGCGGCGAACACTCCATCGGATCGGACGCTGAAGGCCTCGTCGAGGAAGAAGCCATTGATCCGGCCGATGGTCGGGTTGTCGGTTTCAGCGTCCAGGTCGGGGACGGTCCCATGCGGGGTCAGGAAGTACGGGTCAGGCGATGTGGTCATGAGGTCGGTGTGCTCCTGTATGCCGGAACGAGTCCGTGAGGCCGGGTGCGAGGCGGACGGACCGCTACTCGCGTGATCAACGTCGAGGACGAGTCCAGTGTGGACAGTGACGATCTGCGGTCCTGGGTGTCGCGGATCTGAGAGGGCACAGCTGCCGTGAGGTCCCACGGATAGGGGGACATGAACAGGGCGTCGAGTTCGGGTGCGGTGCGCAGGATCAGTGGTGTCCGTGTGTGACGCAGGAATACAGCGCAGGCCGGCGGATGACCCGTTTCTGTCGGCGTGTCCGAGGCGAGTGGAAGTACCTGGTTGACCGCGACCCAGCTACCGGAAGGCAGGATGTTCCACAAGCCGGCGAGCAGTGCGAGCGGGTCGCGGCTGTGCTGCAGGGCCGTCGAACCCACCACGCAGAGTGGCCTGTTCAGGTTGATCGCACCGATGCCGTGTCCCATGCGCAGGCATTGCTCGATCCCGGGTGTGGAGGACAACCACGTGACGTCGCGGGTGAGGCTGTGGGTCGTGACGAGCCGGGTCCGGACCGCCCGTTCGTTGTCGTCGAGCAGGTAGAGCACGCGGCACCCCGTGCCTGCCTGCAGAAGCTCGTGAGCCAGCCGCAGCGGCGGGAGATCGGGGCTGAGGGCGACGAACTGGCGAATGCCCGCACGGAGGGCGCTGACGATCACCTGGTTCCGGACGCGGTATTCGGCCGCGATCGTCGCCTCCAACCCGGGTCGGCAGCTGCGGAGAATGGACGCCACGGCGTCGGACTCGGCGTGCCCACGGACCCCGGCTAGCGCCACCCGTGCCTCAGCCAGCGACACGATCGGCGTGGGGCGGCCGCAGACGGGCGCCGCCGGGGTGGCGGCGTGGCTGGAGTGGTCAGGCATTGGTGCGGGGGCTTTCGTCTCGCAGGATTCCGGCGTTAGTGACGTACGTACGTACGCGCTGGATGGCTTGGCGTAGAAGGGCGTGGCTACGTGCCGGGTGGTGGGGGAGGGATGATCAGTTCGGACATCTGGATGGGCCAGTGGAACTTCGCGCCGTAGCGGCGCATCAGGTCCGGGACACGTTGCAGCTCGGTCATGATCGGGTCGCTCCGGTACACCGGCAGGGCCATTAGGGCGGCGGTGTCGGCGTCGATCCCTTTCAGGCGCTTGACCACGGTCTCCTCAACCAGCTTCCGGCTCGCCATCGCCGCTGCCGCCGCGTCGCGCATAGCTCGCTGGAAACCGGCGATCGCCCCCGGATTGGCGGCGGCGAACTTGTCTAAGGCGCCGTACAGCCCGATCGGGAAGTTTTTCGCCGAACCGGTCGCCGGATCCGCGATCGGGCGTAGACCCTGTTGTTTCTCCGCAGCTATTGCGAATGGCTCGGGGAACAACGCCGCCTCGATATCGCCAGCCGTCACCGCGGCTGCCATGCGCCCGAATTCCAGGTTTGCCCAGGTCGCCGAATTCGGGTCGGCACCGTGGTCGGCCATCAGCGACTTGGTCAGCGTGTCACTCACGCCGCCTTCGGCGTTGCGGCCGAGCTTCTTCCCAGCCAGGTCCGGGACTGTCTGCACCGGTCCCTCCGGGCGGGCGAGGACTCTCATGGTCTTCTCGCCGGCGACAGCGGCCTCGGCGACGATCTTCAGCGGGAGACCGCCGTTAACGGCGTTGACGTAGGCGATGTCGCCCGCGTAGGCGATATCGGCGTCGCCGCTCTGGAGTTTCGTGAGCGCGTCCTGGCCGCTTGAGGCCGGGACCAGCGTGACCGCGATACCTCGCTGGACGAAAAGCCCGTGGTCGATCGCGATGTGCAGCGGTGCCACGTCCGCCAGCGTCATCGCGGCGACCTTGACCGGAATACCCGGGCCAGGAGGCGGCTCGTCGCCGCCGAGGAGCCCGCAACCGGCCGTGACGGCGAGAAGAGCGGCACCGGCTGCCACGTGAATGCCGGTGCGGACGAGCCTGTGACGCGAGAGGGAAGATCTCATCGGGAGTTCTCCGGGATCGACGAAGGAACGCCGGGCCGGACACGACCAGGCGGGGAACAGGGATGACGACTGCGGCGCCGTGTCAGCGGTGCAGGCGCCGTCGGGACGAAGTCCGGCAGCGGGGCACGTCGCCGCGCAGGAGAAGGCCGCTCAACGAGTCCGGGCAGGCGCTGTGCGGTTGCAACCCCGGCTTGTCCAGCTGGTCGCGATGCAGGCCCGCCTCGGCCAGAATCGTCCAGAGCGCGGCGGCCCTGCCGTCCTCCGGGACACAGTTCTGGTGAGCGAGGGTGAGCACGCGACGCCACAAGAAGGTGAACTTCGGATCCGTCAGGACCCAGCCGCGGAACAGACCTTTGCGTGCGGCGCGTCCCCGCTGCACCGCTGTCCACGCGACCGTGTAGGCGGGCCCCTCGATTTCAGCGAGCATGTCCTCGACATCGAGATTTCGTGACAGGGTCGCGAGTATCGCGCGGCCGCACGGCGCGGCCAGGTACTCGATGGCCGTAGGGTCGAGAACATCGACGCGTCCGCCGCGGACGCTCACAGCGCCGGCAAGGACGAGCTCGGCCACAAGACCGACCGCTACCGCTGATCTGTCTCGATGGGACTGACGAGGGACCACGTGATCGCGGTGTTCTTCCTCGGTCGCGGACAGCACCAGCGCCGGAAGGAACGTCGGACTCTCGTCGTCCACCGGTGTCGTGGAATGTAGTGGTTCAGGCAATATGTCCTCCCCTAGGACGAGACGGCCGGTCCGGGCGGCCTTCTCAGGAATGTGGGTGGCTAGGCGTACGGCCAGGGTCTTCCTTTGTGCGCGAGGGCTCCCACGTTGAGTTCGTCGACGGCGAAGCGCTCCAGAAGCGGGCCGGCCGTGTACCACTTCGAACACGGAACGAGCGTCGACTGAGTTGTCAGTGGGCCGGGAACGACAATCGGCAGTCCCGCGAAGAACGCGGTGATCTCCGCTTTCGAGCGAAAATGCCGGGTGCCGAAGCTGTGCTCTGCGAGAACGCTCGCGGCCTTCACGATCGCGGCGCTCGCGGGGACGTCGTCAGGGATACACAGGTGGCTCGCGGCGAAGAACGAACCCTCGGCGAGCGTGTCGATCTGGCCCGCGGTGACGTCCGCAGCGGTCGTGTTACTACCTAGCGGGAGGAAAGGCAGGGTGGCGCAATGCAGCAACGCGACCGGTTCAGAGCGCTCCAGCGGGATGCTGGGGTCCTGGAACAAGCGGGTGAGTAAGGCAGGGTCAAAGATGTCGTCGTGGACGACACGAATCGACGGCCCGCGCTCCTTGATCGTCGAGTCGAAGTCGTTCCGGGCGTGGCTTGCGTTGTCCGGTTCCGGCTCCACGTAGACCACGACCGCATCAGGGTCGTCCCGATGGATGAGTTCGTGCAGCGGAGCTGCGGCCGTCTCACGCTGATCAACACCGAGCAGCACGAAAGTCCGCACTTGTGTGCGGTTGAGCAACATCCGGCATACCCGCGCCCGGAACAAGAAATCCTCGGTGAACACACGCTTGCCGCCATCGAACCCGCCCGGCAGCACGCGGGCGATCTTGCCGGCGACCTCACGGTCAGCGTCGTAGTTGTCCTTGCCGCCAACCAGCGCGTCGATCACCCGCACACGGCTGTGCCGCTCTGGACGCGCCAGCTGCTCTGACGGCAACACCCGCGATGTGGCGACACTGGAACCCACGTGCATCAACCCCTCGAAATGTGATGGGGTGATCTTGATGACGGCGTGGCGTGTAGACCAGGCAATCTAATGGGTAATCTCACCGGCAATCAACCGGCAATAGATCGGCAACCCGCGCCTGTCACCTGCGCAAATAACGGTCAGTTACATGCACTCTAGTCTGATTGGGTGAGAATAGGGGGCCCGATGGCACGCTGCGGGTTCCCGAAATATGGGCGGCCAAGACCAGAGGCAGGTCAGATTGCGGTCCAGGTCCAGGGACGTGGAAGCTGGCCTCGTAGGCAGGCGAGACGATGCTGGCATTCCTGAGCGACCCGTGCGTCTGAGGACGCCTTACTGAGCGAGAAGGCTAGCCACCGTAGTTCTTGAATATCGGCGAGGAGGCGAAACTCGCTTGTGTGGGTCAGGTCGAAGCCGCCGTATGCGTTCACGAAGCCGTCATACGCGTCCTTGGTCAGCCGGTCGAAGTCGGTGTAGTCGACGGCGATCTGGACCAGATCCCAAGCGTGGCGGCCGAGGCTGACGGCTTCGAGGTCGAGCAGGACAGCGTGGCCATCGTCGAGCACGGCGACGTTGCCCTGCCACGCGTCACCGTGGATGACATCGTGGCCAGTTGGGCTCGGCAGCGCGGCGTACGACTGCCGGAGGGACTCTTCGTGGTCCGTGAGCCAGATGCGGTCGTCGGAGTCGAGCCAGATCGCGTCGCGAACGCGGCAGCCGATGTCGGCAAAAGGGTCGTGGCTGGGCAGCTTCAGGTGTTGCGGCGGGGCGAGCTGGTGTAGTCGCCGAAGGAGTCCGCCGAGCTCCGCCGGGGTAGCCGGACGATGCGAGGGAAGCAGCTTCCACCACGTGACCGGACGGTCATCGACGCACAGGCCCTGCGGAAGTGTCTCGATTGTCCGGGTGGCGGAAACACCCTCAGCGTTCAGCCATCGCGACACGGCGACCTCTCGCTCGGCGGAACGACTACCGCCGGGTGAGCCGATCCGAGCAACGATGCCACCGGGCAGCGCGTACATGACGTTATTGCCGTCTCGGATCAGCGAAGCACGCTTGGCGTCCAGGCCAACGGCCTCGGCCGCGTGGCTCAGGGCGCGGAGGGCGGATTCCGGGGTAGATGTCACCACGCCATAGTCCCAGGGATGTGCTACGCGAGAGATGCGATGGCGCTGCGCAGTGTGGCGACCTCCTCGTGGGCGGCATGTTTGGTCGCGACGCTCGCCAGCTGAGCCAGTTCTTCGAAGATCCGCCTTGAACTGATTTGCTTCGCCTCCTCGACGGCTGTAGTTCCGATCGCTGCGGCTTCGACGGGGTCTCCTGAAGTCATCAGGAGTGTGGCTAACCGAATACGAGAGAAGGTCCGCGAGCGTGGATAGGCGTCGCCGTGCAGACGAATAGCCGACTGCAGTCGCCCAGCTGCGATCTCTGGACGGTTTGTCCGCCGTGCTTGGATCAGCATGGCCTTACCGGTCGAGCCAAGATGTTCCGCCTCGTCGTAATAGCACAACCAGGGAGGATCCTCGGCGGGAGTCCGTGCGGCGAAACACTCATCAGCGCGGTCGACATCGGCCGCGGTTTCCTCGCCTCGGCCATTCAAAGCGAGCAACCTGGCGCGCACCGCCCAGAGCATCGCCTGGCCAGTTTTCGCAAGCCGGTCTGATCGAACCTGAGCGTACTCAATCGAGGTCAGAGCATCCTCGTACTCGCCCAGGTAGATCTGCTTGCGCGCGATCTCGCTCAGAATGTTCGCCCGCAAAGGCCACGCCTTGCCTTCGGTCGCCGCCCACAAGCCGAACTGGAAGAAGCGGTCCGCCGCTGTGTAATCCGCGATGTCAAACGCCGTGTGGGCGACGACAGCGCTCAGATTCGCTACCGCCTCGTACATGTCGTGGCGAACTTCATTCGTTCCACTGGCATATAGCAGACGCTGCGTCCACCGCAACTGGGCCGCGGCGGCCTCGCACGCCGGCCCGCCGCCGAACTTGTTTTCCGACATCGCAATGGCCCAGGTGATCGCCTGAACCTGCTCGACATCCACGTGTCCGATCCGCTTCGGGACCGGAGTGGCCACCGTCGTCCGAGCCAGAAACTCAGCAGGTGGCGCGTCTAACGTCGGGAACATCGCGAGTGCCTCAAACTCAGGAGCTTCAGGCGGCGCGACCTGGGCTGGTGGTGTGAGGCCGAGCATGAGGCGGAGTTCTTGGTGTGTGCGGTTGAGGGCGGGGGCCAGGCGTAGCTGGTTGTCGCGGGTGGGTGTGGAGTTGCCGTGTTCCCAGTTGCGTATGGACTTGGGGTAGACGTCGATGGCCTCGGCGAGGCTTTCTTGGGTGT
Organism: Amycolatopsis sp. NPDC049868; assembly: GCF_044461365.1. NCBI lineage: Bacteria > Bacillati > Actinomycetota > Actinomycetes > Pseudonocardiales > Pseudonocardiaceae > Amycolatopsis > Amycolatopsis sp. NPDC049868. Next base: position 289,401 of record NZ_JBITKV010000011.1, read on the forward strand.
GACCAGCCGCTACGCGTGCGGCGATCAGGTCGTCTCGTCGCTCTGCCACTGCTGGCCTCCCCTCGTCCGCAGTCTGCATCGGTGCAGGTCGAGGCTACCAATTGCCGGTCGATTGCCGGTAGATGCCCGGTCAGCGTGCGCGTCTGGGATCGAAGTGTTGCAGAGTCGCCGAGGTCGTCAGTCTTTCGTCATGTGGGGTCGACAGGTGCACGCCGAACGATCGCCTGGTCAAGGCGGCCATCGTTGTTGTGGGAGGACGAGGTCATGGCAAGCTTGTGGCGTTGAACTGGCCGTGGGTGGACGACGTGTAGGAGAAGAGTGATCCGTTCAGTCGTTTTCGACGTGGGTGAGACTTTACTCAAGGATGACCGGGAGTGGGGCGCATGGGCTGATTGGCTCGGCGTTCCGTTGAATACCCTGTCTGGCCTTGTAGGTGCGGTCACGGCTGCCGGTCGCAATAACTCTGAGGCGTTCCAGCTCATTCGCCCGGGATTTGATCTGGCCGTCGAGCGCCAGTTGCGGGAGGACGCTGGGGTCGGCGAGCGGATCGAGGAATCAGACCTGTATCCCGACGTGCGTTCCACACTGGAGGCGCTGCAGGAAGCGGGCTATTGGCTCGGGATTGCGGGGAACCAGACAGTTGTGTCGGCCAAGCTTCTCCGGCAGCTCGGATTGCCAGTGGACGCGATCGCCACTTCCGGCGAATGGGACGTCGCCAAACCGGACCCCGGGTTCTTTCAGAAGGTCAAGGAGATCGCCCCCGGGAATCCTCACGAGATCCTCTACGTCGGTGATCATCGGGACAATGACGTAGTGCCTGCCCGTGCGGCTGGGTTGCGATCTGTGTTGATCCGGCGCGGCCCGTTGGGCTATCTGTGGGCAGACGACCCGATCGTGCGCAAGAGCGCAGACTGGGTGATCGACTCGCTCGCCGAACTTCCCGATTTGCTTGCGTCTTGACTACAGCCCGAAGGAACTCTGGCCCTGCGGTTTCACCAGGTTGGCCGCGAAATCACTGACGGCGTCCCGCAGTTCGCCGCGAGCTTCGGGCTTGAGGTACTCGACGATCTCGAAGACTTGTGGATGCTCACGAACGTGTTCAGGAGCGATCTTCCAGGCTTTCTGGAAAGCGCTCAGCGCCCGCTCAGGCTGGTCGGCGAGGTGGGAGGCACGCCCTAGGTCGATGTAGAAGTGTGAGCGACGCTCCGCTGGCATAGCGAAGGGAGGACGCCAGCCTCCCGCGAGACGAAGAGCCTCACCGGCGTCGCCGATCTCGACGGCAAGCGACAGCCGATGGATACGCACGGAGGCCGCGCCAAACGCAGTACCGAGGTGAATGCCTTCATTTACTAGCCGGGCGACCTGCTGCGCTTCCTCGATGTGGTCACGCGCCTGGAGTGCGTTCCCCGCGCGTGCGGCCATGACTGCGGCACGCATGTGCAGTGTGCCGTAGGTGGCGGCTGCCGTTTCTGACTCTCCAAAGCGGATGTCATTCGCTGCGGCCTCAAGAATGCGCCTTCCTGCCTGGAGGTCTTCAGATGCGAAGAAGATTTCGCCTCGGACGTACGAACTTGTCCCGACAAGAAGGCTGTCCTCTGACTGGAGTGAGAATTCTCTGAGAGACTGAATGATCCGCGCCGACAGATCGTAATAGCCGAACTTGTCGGCAATCGCATCCGTCGCTCGATAGGTGAATGCGAGCAGGCGGGCGTACTGGCGCTTGGTGCTGCCCGGTGCTATGAGGATTGCTCGATGTAGTTCGTGAAGAACCTCGGGTAGCTCGGCGGACAGGGTCGCATAGTCGGATTGCAAGCGCCGCTCGACGACGGACTGAACGATCGATCGGAGCTCGTTCAGAGTTCGTGTTTGGCCATCTGGTGGCACGTCGCGGGTATCAAGTGCACGCCGCAAATACGGGATCTGCGCGTGAACGACACCCTCTGCGGCGGAGCTCTCCGGCGCCCCTATTTGCCAACTGTGGACAGGTATGGCTGGTGGTGTGAGGCCGAGCATGAGGCGGAGTTCTTGGTGTGTGCGGTTGAGGGCGGGGGCCAGGCGTAGCTGGTTGTCGCGGGTGGGTGTGGAGTTGCCGTGTTCCCAGTTGCGTATGGACTTGGGGTAGACGTCGATGGCCTCGGCGAGGCTTTCTTGGGTGTGACCAGCCGCTACGCGTGCGGCGATCAGGTCGTCTCGTCGCTCTGCCACTGCTGGCCTCCCCTCGTCCGCAGTCTGCATCGGTGCAGGTCGAGGCTACCAATTGCCGGTCGATTGCCGGTAGATGCCCGGTCGGATTGCCTGGTGCCGGCGGAACGAGAGGCGAAGGATCTAGCGGAAGCAGACGACGCACGTGAAAAGGATTCCATGGTCACGAGGTATTGGACACAGCCGTGCTGGCGGAGCGGTGTGACGCCACAAGTTGATGGGATGTTGGACGTCGGCCTTGCTTGGTGATGATGGGTCTTACCCATTTCCGCGTTTACGAGCACCGCCAGCCGAGCATGGATTCCGTGGTGAAGTCCATCGCACGAGCAAGCGATTAAGGTCTCTGACATCTGGAGTCGTGCACGTTCTCGATCTCGGGACCCAGCTAGACCTTCGGATCCTGGTTCCGTTGTGTTTACGTGCTTCGGACCGCGCCGAACGCGTGTACCGGGGGAGTCAAGCTGCGGCTTCGTACGTTGTGACTGCGTCTGTCGTCAACTGTCCAATGTGTCTTGACATGGTCACGGACGCTGCCACCACTTGGATACCTGTAATCCCTACTGCTGACTCAACGCCTCCGGAGCCGCGAATCTGGTGGTCCTCGGTGCAAGGAAGTCGTCAGCTGCTGGACTTTCAGCGAGATCCAGAGAGGTTCAAGCTGGCCCGCTCCCACCGCGCCGCGGCCAGACGCTTGGCGGACGTGGTGGCGCGGGCGCCGGTTACAGAGGTGATCAGTGTTTGGGGCGACGTGCTGTCGCACAGCGGAAGCCTGGTCGAGCCCGGTGCGGGGAACGAAGACATCACGGTGCTTGTCCGCCGTGTGATGGCGGGCGTTCGCGCTTGTAGAGGGGATTCAGTGTGCGCGGAGGTGTTGTGCGGTCCGGTCAGGTCCGGTTCATGAGCTACAACATGTTCACCTACGGCGAGGACCTTGTGAGGGCTGAGCTTGTCCACAAGGTGATCCGGCAGCAGCGGGCGGAGGCGGCCGAGGTGGGTGATGCGCTGGTGGTCGCGGTGCAGGAGTTGATCGCCGGCGACCGGGCGGTCGGGGGCGGCGGCACACGGTGGTGTCGTCGCTGGTGGCCGGGGGCCGGTCGGCGGAGTAAGGCAGGGCGCGCGGGGTGGCGGCTGCGGACGTTGGCTGAGGCGACCGGTTTGCGGTGTGAGTATCAGCGGAACCGGCCGGCCGTCGGGGTGGGCAATCAGCGGTATCACGTGGGGTTGTTGTGGTCGGACGAGCTGAGCCCGGCCGGTGGGTTCGCCGTGGTGGCAGGTCAGGCGTTGTGGCATGCGTATCTGCAGCTCGACCTGGACGTCGGGGTACGGGAGCCGGTGGCGCACGGGTCGTTCCATGCGCGGCCGCATGGGCTGCGTCAGCGCGCTGACGAGTGCGAGGTGGTGGTGAAGCGGGTGTACCGGCCGCCTCACCGGCGGGCGACGCTGGTCGGGCTGGACCGGAACGGAGTCGCGGCGGATCTGCCGGGCTGGCTTCCGCATGCCTCAGGCGGGCTGTGGCCGGAGTACGACCACGACCCATTCCACGTGCGGCACGGCGAACCGTGTCACACGGTCGACTGGGATCACGAGTTCGTCGTCCAGTGCCGGACGTGGATCAACGCCGACGGGACGCGGGGCTGGGAGGCGGACCGGACGGCGGGACGGGTGCTGTGTGATGGCGGCCTGGTGGACGCGGCCGCGGCGCTCAAGGTGCCGTGGGCGGCGACCGTGGGGCATTGGTCCGGCGATCAGGCGTGCGGGCCGCGTCGGTTCGACAGCGTGATCGTCACTCCTGACGTCGTGTCCGGGCTGGTGTCGTGCGAGGTGATCGCAAGCCCGCTGGCGAAGAAGGCGTCGGATCATCTGCCGGTGCTGGTCCGGTATGCCCCGGCCGAGATCGTCAGCGGCTCCCTGGGGCGTGCCGGTGGATAGCGGCCGTGTGTACGGACCTGTCGGGGGAGTGGCGTGATGCCGGGCCTCGACGCGATCGCGGCGCGGATGCCGTGGCGGCGCAGCAGCGTGAGTCGCCGGTCCGCGTGGTGGCCGACGATCGGTGAGCTTGTCATCGAGGCGGACGGCGACGGTATCCCGGACGCCGACTGGTTCGGGCCTGGGGAGGGCAGCCGCGCGTTCGTGCGGTGGATACCGCGTTATGAGCGGTCGCCGTATCGCTTGTGGACGGTCTTGGAGTGGCGGGCGCACGGCGTTCCTGTGGTCGATATCGCGGTCCTGGTCGGTGTGCCGGAGGCACGCGTGCGGTCGTGGTTGGCCCGGAACGCGCGTGAGGCACGGAAAGAACGATTGACGGCCGCGTTGAGAACGCGGTCGACGAGGGGAGAGACGGCATGACGGGCACCGAGTTACGGCTACGGACCGCGACAGCGAACGTGAAACGCGCCGGGTTCAACCGTCGGACGAGGTTTCACGATCACGACAAGCTGGCGGCGACCTTGTGTTCGCTGAAGGAAGCGCCGCACGCGCTGTATTTGTCCGAGTGCACCCATTACACCGGCACGCCCCACGATCCGGATCCGCTCGAGGAGGTCCTCAAGCTGCTCGGCTCGCTGTGGACGACCCCGGGGCCCGATGGCCGTAAGTTCGGCGAAGTCCCCTACCGTGCCTGGATTTCCGAGGTCCCGGGCTCGGTCAACGTCCCCGGATTGTTCGTCGATCCCCGTACCGTCCAGCCGGACACCTGGTATCGGCTCGGCGGCAGGCGGACCCAGCTGGCCAACACCCTCACCGCCACCATCAACGGTCACCCGTTCCGGTTGAAATGCGTGCACTGGAACGGATCCCGCGGCCCGAGCGGTTTGACCGAGCAGGCGGATCAGGACGGTCAGGTCGCGTCGGAGAACGCGCTCTACGCTGGTGACTTCAACACGACCAGCTCGGCTGAGGGGGAGACGGTGTACGAGGACTGGAGTGCGCGTTGCGACCGGGTGGGCCGTCCGTGGATGCGCAGTCAAAAGGGCATCCGCCGCGCGGACGGAACCTGGGGTACGAACACCGGGTTGGACCGGTTCCTGGAGCATGGGTGGTGGGACGCGGGCCAGGTCGCAGGCGACTTCACCCCGACGACGACCGAGCCGGGGACCGCGCTGCGGATCGATCGCATCGTGCTTTCGAAGCGGTCACCGGCCCGGTTCGACCCCGGCTCGTACGTGGTCCATGGCCATCCGCTCCTCGGTAAGGGTGCGACACCGAATGACCATTTGATGGTCAGCGGTGACGTCATCGTGGAGGCGGCAGCATGACCAGGCTGGCCAGGTCGGCGGGCGGGCTGAGCGTGATGCTGCTGTTCGCGACGGTCGTGGCCGGATGCGGCCCTGCTCCGGTGAGCCCGCCGCCGTCGCCGACGACAACTCGGACGATCGGGCCGCTGAGCCAGGTGCCGCCGTACGCGGGGGCACCGGCCGTGCGTGACCCGCTGCCGTCCGCGGTGCTGGCCGGGCATCCGTGCGCGACCGCCCTCACCCCGCCCCAGGTCACGCAGGTTCTGCGGATCGAGGCCATCGGTAGTCCCGACCGGACCGAACCGGCCGGGCCGACGTGTCAGTGGGAGGACCCGGTGACCGCGCGGACCGTGCGGGTGGTCTACGCGACGACCTACAGGCAGGGCCTGAGCGCGGTCTATCCGTCGCGGAGCGCGGAGGAAGGCGGGGTGTGGCGGGAGCTGACGGTGGGCGGCTTCCCGGCGGTGGCCACGACCCAGGATGCGCAGTGGTACTGCACGGTGACGGTCGGCCTGGCCGACGATGCGGCGGTTGGGGTCTCGCTGATCGGCCGCGTGGGCGACACCCGTGACGTGTGCGCGGCGACCGGGAAGGCCGCCGAGCTGGTCGTCACCTCCTTGCGGAAGCAGGTGGGACGGTGACAGCGCCGATGGCACCTGAAGCCACCGGGCGCGACCGGGCTGGCCGGCGGCCGTCGGTGATGCGACCATCCCGGATGGCGGCTGGATGGCCAGGGGCGGCTGCGGCGGCAGCTGTGCTCGGCGGACGCGGTGTGGCTGGTGACGGCTACCCCGTCGCGGGGCGGCGGCCATCAGATCGACCTCGAACTCGTCGACGGGCCACCCGATACTGACCCGCGGGTCGACGTCGTCGATCCGGCCATACTCGCCGACTCTGGCCCGGGTCTGCGTGAGGTTCTGCTGGAGGCGGGGCCGGTGGCTCGGGTTCGGTCCGGTGATCTGTGGGACGCGCTGGTCGGCGCGATCCTGCGGTGCACCATGCCGGCCGAGCGCGCCCGCGCGGTCTATCGGGACACCGCGGCGGGATTCGGGACGAGCTATGCCACGCCACTGGGCCGGGCGAGTCTTTTTCCCTCACCTCAAGTGATTCTGGAGTTGTCGGCGGAGGTGTTCGAGGTGTCCGGGCTCGGCCATGTTCGTGATCGCCTGCGCACTGCGGCGTGGGTCGCCCGCGAGCTGGAGTTCCGGTGGCGGACCGTTCCGTGCGACACGTTCGCCACGATCCTCGGGCATGTGCCGCGGCTCGGATCGGTGATCGCCGGGGCTGCGGTCGCAGACCTCAGCGGCGACTTCCGCTGCCTCGAGCCCGGTGACATCCTGGTCCGCCGCCGGGTCCGTGCGCTGGATCCTGCGGCGTCCTGGCGCGACGATCCGCGGGCATTCGGCACCCGATGGCAAGAAATGACGGGGGTCGAGCGATCGGCCTGGACCGTGCTGGTCCTCGCTGCCGACGCTCGTCAAATCGTGCAGGTGCCGTGACCCTACCTCCTCGTGTGCGCCCACCGGCGAGGCGAACCGGTGAGCGCCAGAATCCGCCGGAGAACGGAGAAGACGTGACCACGACGAACACACTCGACCGCATTCGTGCCGACGCTGTCGCGTTATGCCGGGCTGAAGAAACCGCGGTGTCGATCCGCTCCTACGGCGGGCTGGAGTTCCCCGACCTGCTGATGGACGGCGCCTACGCCGAGCAGATGCGGTCGATGCGGACAGCGTTCACGCCGTTGCCCGCGATCGCGGGTGCAGTCCTGCAACCGCGGCGCTTGGCCGTGCTGCGCCGTGATCCTCCGGCCGAGGCGTCCTTTGTGGTCAACGAGAGCGCGCTGACGGCGCTGGAGTACGGGCGAGGCGAACCTCGTGTCGCGACCGCTCAACTGCGCTGGCTGGCAGACCGCATCGACGAGCGGGCCTGCACCGTGCGGTTCCTGCACTTCGGAGCGCGGCTGGCGCTGACGCCGGACCCCGCATTCGGGCCAGTCCTAGGCGGCACGCCGGGGCCCGCGTTCACGATCGTGACCGACGCCGACGGGCGGGAGACGGTGTTCGCGGACGCGCCGACTCCCAGCCGGATCCACATCGTCCGCGACGAGATCCCTGATGTCCGCGGAGCCGGCTACTACACGCGGCGGTTCGCCGAGCTGAGCGACGCCAGTCTCGACCGCGACGGCAGCCGGGAGCGGATCCGCGACGCGATCCGACGCTGTGAGGAACTGGCCGCCCGCGCCCCAACGGATGGTGACCATTCGACCGGCGCCATAGGCAGCGGCGGCACGAAACGGTCTCGGTGACGTGGGCGCTCACAGCAGTGACGAGCGCGTACCGGGATCGGGCCGGCCAGCGGTCTCCTCCCGCCCCAGCCGTGCCGTGGATCCGGCGACAGTCCGTGAGCTGGCGCGAAAGTACCGCGAGGGAAGAACCATTGAAAGCCTGGCAGCCGAGTACCCCTTCAGCTACCGGCTTGTGCGCGCGGAGCTGCTGCAGGCGGGAGTCAAGCTGCGGCCACCCAGGCGCATGTTGCCACCGACTCCTGACGGCATGGTCAACGACTACTTCCGCGGTCGATCGATCCGCACGTTGGCTGAGCAGCACAATATGAGCTACTCCCAGGCGCGGCGGGTGCTGCTCGCCGAAGGCGTCGTGCTCCGTTCAACCGGGAGACCATCCAGCGGCGGCCAGCGATACTGGTGAGACGACGGCGTCATTCTGGATACCGCGGGGGTTTCCGGAACCTAACAACAGTCGGGCGACACACGGATGCGGCACCGGCCCGAAACGCCACGACGGCAAAACCCGCGCAGGAGTGCGTATCCACCCACCGACGGCAGGACGCGATATCGCTGCACGGTCATGAGGTTTCCGAGATGACTTTGGGTGCGACACCGAGAATCAGGTTTTCCAGTCCTGTATCACCGGTTCCGAAGCTCGCTACCCAGGTTTCCACGAGGACGATCTCAGCGTGCTCCGAGATTCCGAGGAAGTAGCGACCGCGATCGAATTCGCCGATCGGGAAGAGGTTCATGCCGAGATGGGTGCCCCAGTCGGCGAACCTGTCCGTCTCCGACTCGACGTCGCCAGGGTTGAACTCGAAGGGCTCTCGGGCTCGCGAGACGCCGCCGCCACTGAGGTTCACCCGCAAGCCGCCGAACTCAGCGAGGAATCGTTCAGCGGCCTCGTGCATGTGCACCAGTCCGTCAGCTTCCAGTGTGCGCCGCCAGACAGTGGTATCAACATGCCTCCCTGGTTCCCAGCCAGAAGACCGGAGCACGTGTTCGACCTCCGCCGAGAATCTGGTCATTCGCCCGCCCCCACATCACACCCCGATCTGAACGTTCACCCTATCCCGTAGGCGGACTTTCTTCGGCGAGGTAGGTCTCTCACCGTCGAGGCCACCGCCGACGACCGTATTAGGAGCAGAACGTCAACGGCCACCGTGCGCTCGTTCAGGCTCTTGTCCGACGGTGCGCCGTTGGGCACGGGCAGGGAGGAAATCGAGGCGTCCTGAATGGCCGTCGAGGTACTCCGCCTGTCTAGTTGCGTCCGGTTCAGCGGGTGGGGCGCAGGGCGTGTCGGCCGGTGGCTTCAGCGATGTTGCTCAGGTCGGTGAGCAGGACATTGAGCTTGAGCGGGAGTTCACACCGGGTCCGGCGCCGCCACTGCGGGCGGGGACATGCTTCGCAGTCGCCGTTGGTGTCGATCTGGTGCTGATCCAGCAAGGCCCGCAGCGCGCCGGTCAGCAGCAGCACTGCCTGCGCCAGTTGTTGCAGGGGTGCGGTATCGGCGTGGTGCGCGGCACGGTCGTAGCTGTCGAGACGCGTCATCACCTCGTCGGTGAACGTCTGCGCGAGGACGTATGTCACGGCTTCTCCTTATGTGGAAGACGATGTTGTCGCCGACCGCGAACGCAACGGCATCACCGGTTGCGTGTCCACGGTGGTGGAGCGTTGCGCGGGAATGACCGGCTCGCAGGTGTCCGGGTCGGCCGCTATGAGGACCAGAGGGCCGAATCTCGTCGCGGCGGTGGGGGCGCATTCTCCGATCCGGTCAGGTTCCCGGCGGCCTGGTGGCTGGTGGGGAAGCTCGGTGACCGTGGCAGCGGTCATGGTGCGCCATCGTGCCCCGAAGGCGACGGGAAAGGTCGTCTGGGAGAGCCGGGAGTGCTGGTAGGGCATGACTTTGCCGGTGATGGTGTGCCCGTCGATGACGGCCGTGACGAGCGTGCCGATCCACGGTAGTGCCGGAACCGCTCCGACCGGGCTCACGAGGGCGGGCCGGGGTTTGGATTGGTCGGGGGCACGTGTTTGGGGCCTTTCGTGGGCAGCTGGCGAAGCTTCGCGAGCACGCGTTCGACGACGGCGAGGTCAGGGCCAGACAGGGGCCGGTGTACCGGTCGTGCGGCGGCGAACGGGACCACGGGCCGTGCCAGCCGCAAGGGCAGCGGGCGGTAGGGGAGCAGATCGGCGGCGAGCACGGCGACGGCGGGCAGTCTGTGCCGTGGCACCGTGGGTGCCAGCATCACCGCGCGCTCTCGTGCGAGGTCTAGAGATCCGGCCAACGGCAGGTAGGCGGTGGGCGGGTCAGCGCGGCGGGAGCGGGCGACGACGGTGGTTTCGCTTTTCCCGCAATCACAGCGGCAGACGCAGTGTCGTCGGGTCAGGCGTACGGTCCAGGCGGTGACGTCGCGCTCCGGCTCGGTGTCGGCCGGTCCCCAGGTGTGGTGGTCGCGGGCGCAGTCGCCGCAGCGGACGGGATCCGGGTGCACGGTGCGGTGGCCTAGCGGCCGGGCAGGAGACGGGGCGGGACGGCCAGGACGGGCACGGCGCCGTGAGCCGGATGGTCCGCGGCCGGGTGCGCGAGCCGCGCGGCCTGGGAGCGCCGTGTCGTGTTCATCGGGGGGCGTCCTGGCCGGAGGCGGCACGGCGGGCCTCGACGATCTGTGACGGCCACATGATGAAGCCGTGGTCGCATTGGTAACCGGCGTGCTCCCAGGCCCAGGTGTCGCAGCAGTGGCCTCCGACGGCGAAGGACACACCATGCTCGACGACGAGCACGGTGCTGGTGGGTGGGGCAGTGGTCTGGTGTGTCACGGGGATCAGCTCCTCGAAGGGCGGTGAGCGTGGCATTGGGGGTGGGTGCTCCGCGCCGGGGCGGGAGGCGCCGGACGGTGGCGGCCGCCTGCGCTGCCGGCGTCGGGGGCCGCCTGGCAGCGAGCTGGTCACGGCGCGCACGGCGCGGAGCACCTGGTCGTGGTGACATTCGAGTTCGAGAGGGTTGTCGTACTGCCGCGGGCGAGCCGGGTCTCACCCCGTGCTCTCCGGCGGTGCGCAGAGGGAGGGTTGCGCGGTGGCTGGTGCGGCCGGTGTCTCCTCAGCTGCGAGGGGGAGGGTTTCCAGGACGCGGTCGGCGGCACTTCGCGAGCCGGGGGAACTGTCGCGCAGATGACGCCATCGCACTCCTCGGACCTCCGGGGCCCGCATGCGCAGATCCGTGCGTGTGGTGACCCTGGCCATCACCAGCGTCCCGGCCTGCACCATTCCCTGCGCTGTCTGGCTGGTGGCTCCGAGCCGGTGTACCGGGGTTCGGGGGAAACCCCAATCCGACAGAAGCCACGTGGCGGCGTGTTCGAGCGAACTTTCCGGTACGTGGGGAACCGAGGGCAATTGCCATTCCGTTTCCTGGAATGGCGGTGTCAGGGTGCATTGCAGGACGTCGTCCTGGTGAATAATGGCCACCATGAGGCAGGTGTTAGGGCTGTCGGAGGTCACGCTGTTCCTCGCGTAGTCGTCTCTTCCCGGATCCACGGCCGGAAATTGACCGGAATCCGTTGGTGCCGGCCAGATAACCAGTGCGTTCCTGGTGTCCCGGCCGTGCTGTGAGCGTGCCTCGCTCGCGCCTGCCGCGGAACCCCGTGGCGTTGCAGCCACTTGCAGCGCACTGCAATGCGCGTTGCAGCCCTATTGCAGTTCACGGTTCCGGGCGGCACAGTGGAGCGGGATAGGGAGGGCGTGGACAATGAATTTCCGGTGGACGGCGCAATCGGCGATGGCTCTCAAAACGGCGCTGAACCTGAACCTGGCTACGTTTGCCGAGCATCTCGGACTGAGCCCCAGCACCGTCAACCACTGGAGCGCCCCCGGATCCTCGGTCACACCGGGCAGGGAAGCGCAAGAGCTGCTGACCGTGGCCCTGAACCAGGCCACCGGCGAGGCGAAGAACCGGTTCTGGGCCACCGTGGCCGCCGGACCCGGCGAGCCGGTCGGCGCCCCTGAGCGGCTCGATCTGGGCGGTCAGATCCGGGACGGCGCGACGCTGTCGATGACGATGGCCGACGAGGCCGCCCAGCTGGCCTCCAGCGACGAACAGCTGAGCTACCTGCGCGACGAGCTGTGCAGGATCGCCGTCGCCTACGTCCACACGCCACTGTCCACCGTGGTCGACGACCTCCGCGACGCGCAGAAGACCCTGGCGGCCATCACCCAGACCGCGCACCGCCCGCGCAGCGCACACGAAGCGACCCTCCTGTCCGGAGTGCTATGCCTGCTGCTCGCGCACGCCAGCCAGAACGCGGGCGACCAGAAAGCGGCCCTGCAGCAGCTGCGGTCGGCGAGCACCTTCGCGAACGTCGCGGACAGTGACGCGCTGCGGGCCTGGACGCTGGGCTCCGCGGCACTCATGCTCGAGTGGTCCTCCCGCCCCGGGGAAGCCGCCACACGAGCCCGCGAAGGCCTCCAGTACCCCGTCAGCGCGCAATCGCACCAGCGGCTGCTGGCGATCGCCGCCAGGTCAGCCGCACGAGCCGGAGACACCCCGGCCGCACGCGACGCACTCGCCCGCCTCGGCGACCTCGACCCGGCACCCGCCGCCCGCGACGACGTCGTCCACTTCGGCGGGCTACTCAGCTTCCCGGCGACGAAGCTGACCTACTACCAAGGAGGGGCCCTGACGCTGCTCGGCGACTACGAGCGGGCCGAACACCACTCTTCGACCGCGATCAACGGCTACGAAACCGGCCCCCTGGAAGACCGCTCCTACGACGACGAAGCACTCGCCCGACTGGACGTGACCCGCGCCCGGCTCGGCCAAGGCGACGTCGCAGGCGCTCTCGCCGCCGCAGAGCCCGTCCTCACCCTGGACCCGCAGCTCCGGATCCGGCAGATCGACACCGCCATCGGAGGCCTGCGCGCGGACGCACACGCCCTCGCCGGGCGTCGTCACGGCGACGCCGCCGAGCTCACCGACCGCCTCACCGGCTACCTGACCGCGGCCCGGCAGGCGCCCCGAGCACTACCATCGGCTAGTGCCTGATCACCCGGACACCGCCGCCCTGGCCCACGCGTGCCGCGAAGCGGGCCTTGACCCCGGTGACGCGGTCCTGCTGCGGCGGCACGCCACCACCGTCTACCGCATCCCCGGCCCTGGCCAGGGCCTGATCGCCAAGATCGCCCCGCACACCGCCTGGGCCAGCGCGGAGCGCGCTATCCACCTCACCCGCTGGCTCCGCGCCCACGACTTCCCGTGCACCGAACCAGCCGAGGTCAGCCAGCCGATCGCCGCCGGCGCCTTTGTCGTCACCTTCTGGAAGCACTACGACCAAACCCAGCGAGGCCTGCCCAGCGCCCGGCACCTCGGAACGCTGCTCCGGCTGCTGCACGCCTTGCCCGCACCGCCCATCGACCTGCCCACGGCCGCGCCACTGCGGCACTTCGCGGACCTCGTGACCTCCTCGGACACCTTGTCCGACGACGACAAAGCCTGGCTGGTCGCCGAACGCCACCGCCTGCTCACCGAATACGCCGACCTCGAGTTTCCGCTCGGCGTCGGGATGCTGCACGGCGACGCCTACCCCGGCAACACCCTCTGGGACGGACACACCGCACTACTCGGCGACTGGGACGAACCCGCCTTCGGCCCCCGCGAACTCGACCTCGCGCCCACCCTGCAAGGCGGGATCCGGTTCGGGCGCAGCACCGCCGAACTCGACGCCTTCACCACCGCCTACGGCTACGACCCCCGCGACTGGCCCGGCATGGCCACACTGACCGGCTTGCGCGACCTGCACACACTCGGCTCCTTCATCCGCCGCGCCCAGCACGGCGACACCGACGCCGTCAACGAACTCGACACCCGGATCGCGTCCCTGCGCCGACGAGACAACTCCTCCTGGCGCGCCGCCTAGACCGGCGAACCCGATGCCGGGGCTCACCGTCAGTTCAGCCCAGCGTCCAGTCGCCGACACCAGCGACGACAGGATTTTCACCACCCGCAGCGCGGTCATCGTTCTCGATGGCGCCAGTGCCTACGCACCTATCCCGGTGAGCCCCTCCACCTACGCCGACAGCCTTGGCCGGCACCTACACGACCACCTCGACCACGACATGAGCATCGACCTGGCTGATGCCTCGCCGATGCGATCACCGCGACCACCACCCAACTGGACCTGACCGCGGGAGTATCTCCATCCAGCACGGTGGCCATCCTGCGCCGCCGCGACGAGCACGTCGACGTGCTCATGCTCGGCGACAACCTCCTCGTCGCACCCGGCCGCACCATCACCGACCCCCGGCTCGGCCACCTCGACATCCCCGAAAGCCACCTGTACAAGCAGCGCCTCGCGACCGGCACGGGATTCGACGACACTCACCGGGGACTGCTGGTCGCACTCCAACGCCGGCGCGCTCAAGCCTTGCGTAACGGCCGGCCAGGGATACAGCTTCCCTCACTGGCCACCAGCTTTACGTGGATCAGTAGTGGTCGATGAACCAGCGGGTGCACTTGAACTTCCCGCCCGTGGGCTTCACGCATGCCCGTACTGCATAGCTTCGGTTGTCCTCACCCGTTTGAAGCGCTACCGAGCCGGTACGTGCATAGTCACGGCTCGCATCCGAGCTGTTCGCGATGTGCCGGCAGGTCTTGACGCCGCCCATAGCCCGCACATAGTCGTCTGACGGATACCTGGGCTTGGAGTGCATGTTGAAGGCGTACAAGCTCCGCTGCACGTACACCTTGTCATTCCTGGCTACCTTTCCTGCGATCGTGGCCTGAGCCCAGTAGTCAAGGATTGTTTCGGTGTAGAGGGTGAGACGACGCCCCTTGTAGGTGCGCGAGCCGCTGTCGGCGTAGATTCCGGCCGTGTCGGTGCGATCGCAGCCATCGACGTCGCCGGGTTTCTTACTGTCGTCGTCCGGCACCGCCGAGAAGGTGGTCTCGGCGGCCGCTGGTGATGCGGTGCCAAGAACGCCCAGAGGAACTGCCATCACCATTGCTGCTGTCAGCTTTGCCCAGCGCCTGCTTGATGTCTTGTTCGACATTGCTGATCCTTTCCCCTCGATCGGTCGAGTGATCAGTTCCGATGGGAACGTATGCGCTGCCGCGCGCGCCGTTCCAGCCCTTTTCGTTCGGGGGAAAACACATCGTCGCCACGCGACCCTTGGAGGAGACGGGCACGTCGCCGAGTGCTAGCGACATAGTGCCTGATTCGCCTGCTAGAGCGTGACCCGTCCAAGTCCATGAGCGCGGGGCAAGGTGTCAAGCCTTCTGATGCTGCTCGGCTCTCGTCGAGAGTGCCTCGATCCGGTCAAGCGCGAACTCGCCGACATCGTGCAAGGGCCATTACGCGACTGCGGCGAGCGTCATCCGCACTGAAGCCCGTTTCAGACGCTCCTGGCCCGCCGGTCCAGGTGCCCGATGAGGATCGCCCTGATACTTGGTGCGCGGCAGGTCACGAAAGCGGCCCGCATTCGCTACCGTGGTCAGGTGCGAGCGGGGATCGGGGGGCGAGTGAGTGGGACCGGGCGGCGGCAGGCGCTCAGTATTGGCATCGAGTCGTTCGGACGCCCGACTGACCCCGGGCTCGAGCCCGATTTGGATCGCTATCCGCCGCTGCCCTTCGCCGGCGAGCGATCTTCGGCCTTGCGTACCGAGTTGGCCGAGCACGGCTATAGCTGCTTTCCGGTGGACATGGAGGGTCTCGGGGCGGCTGAGCTGGGCGAGACGCTGCGGTCGTTGATCAAGTCGGCTGGGCCGCACGACGTGCTGGTGGTGCACCTGCTCAGCCACGGTGACGTGCTGGCCTCGGGTCTGCACGCGGTCGGCGCCGACGGCGAATGCGACGATCTCAAGGTCGAGGAGTGGCTGTCGAGGATCGAGGACTTCCCGGAGAAAAGGCCGCTGACGCTGTTTCTGCTCGACCTGTGTAACTCGGGTGAGGCAACACGGTATGGATGGCGAGTCGATGTCCGGTCTGAGGCCGCCCGCGCATGGGTGATCGCGGCCAGCGAACATAATGCGCCTGCTTACAACGGGTTCTTCAGCCAGGCCGTGGTGCAGGTGCTGGGCGCGATCCGGCGTGGTGAGCTGGACGTGCATCCCAGCTTCAAGTACGTGCCGTTGGGCACGGTCATCACACGGATCGACGACGAGGTGAAGCGCCTCGGCGCGGGCGGGTTCGGACAGCGGGTGCAGGCCACGCTGGTCAGCGGCGAGTACCCGGAGCTGCCCTTTTTTCCGAATCCTAGTTTCCAGGATGATCCTGTCCGGCATGCACTGTCCACTGTGGATGATCGTGTCGAGCCGTTCGCGGATGTGCGGCTGGATGCCGACCACTTCCGAGATCGCGCCTCGGGGCTCGGGCCGCTGAGGGGCAGGATCAAGGTCGGCTGTTTCACCGGTCGCGCCGAGGAATTGGCGACGCTCTCGGACTGGCTCGACCAGGGAAGCGGCAAGCTGGCCGTGGTCACGGGCGGGCCTGGGGCGGGCAAGTCGGCTCTGCTGGGCGTGCTTGTCTGCGCGGCCCATCCCGCGCTGCGGCAGTCCACGATGGATCTGTGGCGGCATGTCGCGCACCGGCCGTCCGCGAACGACGATCTGGTCGCCGTGCACGCTCGCCAGTGCGATGTGCGCGAGATCGCGGCCTCGATCGGGCGTCAGCTCGGGCTCGGCGAATTGACGCCGGACACGTTGCTGCCCAAGCTCGCTGGTCGGCCGGGGGAGCGGCCGGTGATCGTGCTGGATGCCTTGGACGAGGCGATCGACCCCGAGAGCGTGCTGCACGAGCTTGTGCTGCCCCTGGCCGAACGCTGCCGGATGCTCGTGGGCACCCGCCCCTGGCCCGAACTGGCCGACCTGCGCGCGACGGCCGACCGCGGCGGGCTCGTGATCGACCTCGACCGCGTGACAACCGAGCGGATGCGTGGTGAGCTGGCCGCCTACCTGACCGAACTGCTGGAACTGTCGCCGGAGTTCGGTGATGTCACCTTCGGGGCGTTGCGGGAGCTGTTCGCGGACACGGTCGCCGAACGGCTGGTCACCACCGAGGCCGGGCCGTGGGGTGGTTTCCTGCGCGCGGGAATGATCACCCACTACGCGCTCAAGTCGGGCCTGCCGCGCGAAGCAGGCGCGATCACCGCCTGGCTGGCGGAGAACTTGCCATTGACGCTGCCCGACCTTTTTGAGGCCGAACTGGCACCGGCGCGCGTCGGACCGCTCGGCCGGGCGTTGATGATCACGCTCTCCTGTGCCCGAGGCGGGGGGATGCCGCTCAGCGTCGTGACCCGCGCTGTCGCTGCGTTCCTTGACGGCGCGGAGCCGGGCCAGGCCGAGGTCCGCGAGACCTTACGTCGCTGCCGGTACTACCTGCGCACCATGGCCGACGACGACGGCACCACGCTCTACCGGCTGTTTCACCAGGCACTCGCCGATCACCTCCGCACCATGGCCGATCACAGAGCGCTGCTGGACCGACTCCTTCCACCACCGTCCACATCAGACGGTTCAAGCAGACGGTGGCATCTGGCCGAGTCCTACCTGCGCCGGCACGCCAGCCAACACGCGATCGACGCAGGCTGCCTAGACGAACTGCTCGACGACGCCGAGTTCCTCGTCCACGCCGTGCCGGAATGGCTGGGCCCCGATCTCGCGCGAGCGCAATCCCATGCGAGACCACGGGTCGGCGCGATCTACCAAACATCCAGCGACCGACACCGGCACATGAGCGCGGCTGAACGTCGCAAGTTACTCGCCATCGACGCCCTCATGCACCAGCACGACGACTTGGCTAGTCGACTAGCCCGTCCCGCCGGACTTCCCTGGCTGGACTGGGTGCCGCGCTGGGCCACCGGCGGCCAGACCGAACCAGCCCTGGTCACGACGCTCGGTGGGTTTGGAGAAATCGGCCCGATTGTGGATCTCGACTGTACGACCCTGGACGATCGCCCAGTGGTCGTGACCGTGAGCATGGACTTCACGATCCGGCTCTGGGACCTGCGTGAGCAGAAGCAGCTTGCCATGGCGGAGATCTGGACCTACCCAGGACGGGTCGTTTGCACAATGGTGGCGGGTAGGCAGGTCGTGGTCAGAGCCGGCGACACCGATGCAGTGGAGCTGCGGGATTTGCGCACCCTTCGGCTGCTGGGGCAATGGGGAGATCCGGAGGTGCTTTTCCGGAACCGCCGGTTGAGCTGCGCCCAATGGGCTGGCCGGACAGTCGCGGTCCGGGCGAGTACAGAGACGAACCAGCTTCAGATTATTGACCTCGCCACCGGCGCACTGTCAGCGCCACGATTGGATGTGAATGCGCGAGAGGTGCTGTGCGCTACTCGCGGTGGTGGCGACGTGCTGATTGCGACTGGCGTAAAGGATTCCTCAGGAATTCCGTCGATGTGGATCTGTGACCCGAAGACGGGTCGTGCGTTGATCGAGCTGACATCGTGGCCGGCCAGATCTGGGAGGGACGGGTTTACGTTTGCTGTCACCGAGATCGACGATCGGGCCGTGGTGGTCGTCGTCGGCGAGGATGTGCTGGTGGTACTCGATGTGGAGACAGGCGAAAGCCTCGGTGACCCGGTTCCCTGCCCAGGAGAAGCCTATGCGATCCACTGCGTCAGGCTAGGTAAGCGTGTAGTTGCGGCGATCAGCCTGGCGGCGGAAGGAATTGAGCTCTGGGATCTCGTCCGACGCACAAGAATCGGACCGCGCTTGCTCGCAGGGGGCTGCCCCACCGCCCTGACCACTGTGGTGGACAAGGGCCGTGTCTGTCTGGTTGCCGCGGACCGCCTGAGAATTCGCAGCTGGGATCTGGCAGAGCACCTGGGCAAGCGGCGGCGGCCTGATGCTCATGGCCGGCCCATTCGGCGGATCACCATCCTCGGCGAGACATCGCCGCCGCTTGTAGTTACTGAGGACAACCTGACAACGCGAACGTGGTGCCTCGAGGGCGGCGCACCGTACGGGGCGCTGATTAGTTCGGCCGAGGCTTGGGTGTACGGGTCAGCGCCAACGCTGATGGGGCACAGGCCTGTGCTGGTTGAACGAGACAGGATCAGACACCTCGCCACGGGGCACGTGATCAGGGCCTTGAGAGTGCGGGGAATGACGGACTTTCTCGCCACAAGTGTAGTCGGCGGCCGACCACTCGCTATGGTAACCAGCCAACGAGAAAACGAAGAGGACTGGCTCGTCCTCGACCTGGAGCGCGATGCCATTGTTGGCTGCCACACCCACACCGCTAGAATTAGCAATGCGACTACGGCGGTGTGCTGCGGCTCCCTTGTGGCGATCGCTGATGAGGTGAAAGTCTACGTCTGGGATCTCAGCCACCCGGCTATACCCCCTGTGGTGGTACCGATGCCTGGCAGGGAGTACGGCGACCGGATCCGGCTTGCCCTGACGAACGTCGAAGGGCGAGCGGTGTTGGCAGCAATAACCCGTTGGTCTTCCAGGATGCCTGAGAACTTCGGCGTACGTCTTTTCGATGTCGTCACCCATGAAGAGTTGCCTACACGTTGGCCGGACAGCTGGAAATGCGTGACCGCCGCCACCGTCGGGGAGACATTGATCCTTGGTGGGACACCGCAGAATCGCCCTTCGACGGATCTGAGTGGGTTTGTCGCGCGATATGACCTTCGGGAACACCGCGTGCTTGACGAGATCCCGATGCCCGACCGGGTCGGTGCGGTTGCGGGTACAGCCGACGGCCGGCTCGTGGTCGGCTGCGGCAGCGATGTGGTGGTGCTGGACTACGGGGAGGCAGAGTGACCCGGATCGTTGGCGTGCACGGTATCGGCAACCACGAACCGGGTCTCACAGCCGAGCAAGCCACGACCGTCGTGAGTGGACGGTGGCTCGCGGCGCTGCGGAGGCAGTTGGGAGAGCACGTCGGACTCGATCTTCGTGTGGCCTACTACGCGGATCGTCTCGCCCGAGGCGTGGCGCAGGGCGCGATGGACGACCCGGAGACGCTGACCGAGCCCGAGAAAGAGCTGCTCCTGGCTTGGGCAGGCTGGCTCGGCGCGCCGGCCGAGGTCGCGCAGGGCCGCCTCACCGCCCCGGCCCGCGCCGCCGCGAGCTGGATCGCCCGCACGTTCGGTCTCGACTCCCGGATGGTACGGATCTTCGTGAGCCGGTTCTGCCGGGAGGTGTCCACCTACTTCGAGGAACCAGAACGCCGGGACGCCGCACGGACCCGGGTCACCGGGCTGCTCGCCGAGGCTCGGCCCATTGTGGTGGTCGGGCACTCGCTCGGGTCGGTCCTCGCTTACGAGGCACTGTGGCGGATGCCGGATCTCGACGTGGAGCTGCTTATCACGCTCGGTTCGCCGCTCGGTCTCCCAGACGTGATCTTCGATAGACTGGATCCGGTGCCGGACAAGGGGAAAGGGCGCCGACCGCCTTGTGTGCGGAGGTGGGTCAACATCGCTGATCCCGGCGACATCGTCGCGATCCCACGTGGCCTGCCCGCGCGGTTCACCGGTATTGCGGCCGACCTGACCGATCAGATCGGCCTGTTCGACTTCCATAAGGTGACGAACTATCTCGCCAGCCCGGCGACCACGGCCGCGATCGCCTCAAGGGCGGAGGAAGCCTGACCCTCGTCATTCACGAAGCTGAACCGGCCGCGCCCCAACACCGTGACGGTGCTCATGAAGCTGGGGCTGATTCAGAGTGGGCAACCCGCAACCTGACGCGCACATAAGACCAGCGAGCGTCAGTCGGCACCCGATCGGGACGCCCACGGTAGGTCTGTCCGGGCGGGCCTTGGCAGCGGCCGCGGGTTTTGTGTCCAGGTCAGTCGCGATCCAACGGGCCGCAGCGTTCGTCAACGGAGTGATCGACGGAATGCAGGTTCCCTTCCCGATTTTCACCTTCGACGACGACCGCGAGGCCCCACATGGTTCGTCGGCCAGTCTCCGAGTCCCGCCCTCGCCCGAAGTGACGCAGCCAGTCGATACCTTCGCATCATCGACGAGCTGCGTCGGCCGGAGCGTTCCTCCTGACCGGAGAACCTCGAGGAGGAGCTAGATCGTGTCGGCAGAAATCTCGGCATCTGAACCGAGCGCGCTCATAGTCGCAGGTCGGTAAGGAACAGTATCGTGACCGAGACCGCAGCGGCAGGTGCGCCGTGCTGGCCGGCGTCGGTTCCGTCACCCCGTACCATTATCTTGAGCTGGTCCTGGAGCACCCGTATTGCGTTGAGCATGTTCAACGCTAGTCGTGGAACCAGAGCTGGTCTTCGGCCTGGTCGAGGCAGTCGTACTGGAACGCACGCGCACCGTTGACGTTGTTGGCCCCGGATACCGCGAGGCACCGGTCCGTGTAGGAGTTGCGGAAGCGCTCCAGGAAGTGACCTTCGGCGTCGCGGCCCCTGTCCTCGATGATCCAGGCCTGGTCTTCATAGGCGGTGCAGTCGTATTGGTAGGCGGCCGCGCCGTTGACGTTGTTGGTGCCCTGCACGGCGAGACAACGACCCGTGTTCGCGTTGCGGATCCAGTAGCGGGCATCCGGGCCCTCACCCGAGTAGCGCACCACATTCCAGAACTGGTCCGCGTAGTTGTTGTTGCAGTCGTACTGGTAGGCCGGTCCGCCGTTGATGTCACTCGGGCCGTGCACTGCCAGACAACGGTCGGTGTACGAGTTGCGGTACCGCCACGGGCCGGCTCGGCGAGCGTCAAGGTCCTGCGGCGCAGTAATGGTCTGCCAACCCGCTGCCGCGCCAGCCTGTGGTGCCGCCGCGTGCCCGGGCTCCGCCACCGATAACAGCGACAGCGCCGAAACCGTCGCGACCAGGACAGCGCGCAAGGATGTGTGTGGCATGTCGATCGGCCCCCCGAAATCGAACGATGTCATCCGGTCACGATGCTGGCCAGTTCGTCGCTGACCGACCAGAGGCCATCCGAGTGAACTGTGACGAGCTTCTGCTTGGCAGCGCATATGCCGGCATCGTTCCGCTTCCGCGACCACTGCCCTGCACGTTGCCCGGCCTGCGCCACCACTGCCACTGTCAGTCGGTCACCTGCATCGGCTCGTCCGGGAAGCGGCCTGCGAGCAAGCTCGCCACGAGTGTGGGAAGACCGGCGGGAAGGAGCTTGTCGGCCGCGGCGTCGAGCTCGGCGGCGGTCCACCATCGGCGGGCGAGGACGCTTGCGCGTTCGTTCGCGGTCGGGGTGAGCGCCATCGTGGGCTGGACGTCGCTGATCCTGGCGAGGAAGACGTGATCGAGACGGTGATGGTCGCGGCCACGGTAGGTGAAGCGGCTCTCGCGGGTCCATAACAGACGGTCCACTGTGGACAGAATGATGCCGGACTCTTCGGTCACCTCCCGGCACGCTGTCTGTTGTAACGTTTCGCCGGACTCGACGCCGCCACCAGGCAGTTCCCACCATCGGTGCCCGGGATCGTCGGGATCGCAGGCGTGAATGAGCAGAAGGCGGTTCTGGGCATCGAGCAGCAAGACTCTGGCACCCACGCGGGGTCCGGTCGCGGCAGACA
Organism: Amycolatopsis sp. NPDC049868; assembly: GCF_044461365.1. Taxonomy (NCBI): domain Bacteria; kingdom Bacillati; phylum Actinomycetota; class Actinomycetes; order Pseudonocardiales; family Pseudonocardiaceae; genus Amycolatopsis; species Amycolatopsis sp. NPDC049868. The sequence continues at coordinate 311,614 of NZ_JBITKV010000011.1, forward strand.
TGGCGCAACTCCTTGCGACTGAAGGTCGGTCGATCCATGACCGCACAGCTGGCGTCCAGGTCCGCCTAGGCGGGGGTATGGAGCCAGCCGAGCTCGCCGGGATCGGGAATGTCGCCGCGTTTGGTGACGTCTTCACGAATTCGTTCCAGCCACTCGCGGGGTGTTCCGGGCCAGGTTTGGAATCCGGGCTCGTGGGCGGTGAGGTCGCCGACGCGCACGTTCCGCGCGAAGAGCGCGTCGAGCATGGTCTCGGCGGTCTGGGTGATCTGGTGCAGGCTGGCGCCGGCGCCGAGGATGTTGCTCGCGGACACGAACACGTTGTGCAGGGGAACCCAGTCGTCGCGTGCGTAGTCGGTGAAGTAGTCGAGGTTCTCTTGGTACTTCTCGGATTGTGTGTTCATTGATCATTCACCTACGTGGAATCGTTTCATCGCAGCACCGGGTGCGTCGTTGATGTCGATGGTATGTCCGTGTCGTGGTGTGCCCTGCCCGGCGGGTGTTTCGACAGCTTTCAGACCGACGGTCAGGAACTAATCCCGGCAATTGTGCCGAGGGCGTGGTCTCCGTGGCTGCGCGGGAGCGGGCGAGTGGTTGATCGGTGACCGCGATTCGGTGTCGGTCGCGGTCACGCGTTTCCGGCGGTGCGGCGCTGGATCTCGGCGACCGCGGCTGGCACTACCTTCACTGGGTCCACGTGACCGAAGTCGAACCATTCACCTGTAGTTCTGTACTTTGCGAATCGCAGGTGCAGGGCGTCCTCCAGGCGTCGGTCTCCAGGCGTGTCCCAGCGTACTTCCAGAGGGTGAGGATTGCTGGTTTGAAGGTTCTTCAGTCTGGACGTCACGGCGATCGAGTAACCGATCTTGACAACGTTTGATCCGGCTTGCCCGATGACGTAGACGAAACCAGTGGGCTGCGAGCAGATCTCCTCGGGTTCGTTCGCCGCAGCACGGTCGGCCGTGTACCGCTCGGCAAACTGCGTGCGACGTTCGTCTTCTTTGGCCATGTGGGCCGGGCTGAGGTCGTTCAGCAGGAAGGTTGTGTGCGTGAGGCCGGCGTCGTCGATCCGAGGTTTCTCTGTAACGGCTCCGATGGCGATCAGTTCCTGATGAATGGCATGGTACTGCTCAATATCGTCAAGCCGAAGGACGGCCGCAAACTCGCTCGGGGATTGCGGCAAACCAGTCGCGCGCTCAACGCGGTTGTAGACAGAAAGCTTATAGAGGCAGTACAACCGCACGGCATGCGACGACACCTCGGACAGTAGCAGCCATGGCAGAACCGTCGCGGGAAGCTGGCTGTCGCGCGGGTCTCTCTGGTCAATCACCATCGTCATGCACCGTTTTTAACGTACAGGTCTGACAATAACCCTGGCGGGCTGGATGTCAGCTGAGGCTGGGGAACCCGAGTTCCAGAGTTTCGTCTGCGGGTGCAGGCCAAGGGCAGCTTGGCCTGCTTGGCTGGCCTCAGAAGGAAGGCCCTCGAACGAAATGCGGCCACCGGTGCGTATCGCCGCCACGCGGACGCGGCAGGCGACCTTTGGAGCCGGTTTATGGCCCGGCGGGGCAAGGTTAGGCGCGGCGGGGGTGGATTGATCAAGGAGGGTCACGCCTAGTACGGTCTCGTGCGTGCATGGTGACCGGGGGAGGGCTGAGTCGCGTCTCGTGACCGTCGCGCGCGAGATCAACGCTGGTCAGCGAGGTCCTTCTGAGTTCATGGACGTGTTCTCAATCGCGACGGTGTTCGCTCGGCGGCCGCGTCGAACTGCGTTGCTGGTAACCGAATTAGGCGACAGAGGGCGGTGGACAGTCGTGTTCTCGTCACTCGATCGGCTCGCCATGCACGCCGGTGAATGTGACTATTTGTCGGCGACAGGCGCGGATTTTATGGAATTAGTGCCGGAAGGGGTCGCGGTGATGGTGGACCCGGATGACGATCACCGTTTTCCGGTGTTGTCGAGGGTTGCTCCGGCGGATTTCGTAGCCCGCGTGGGGGCTGCGACATCACGGGATTAGCGAGCGTCCGGCTCGTGCGGGCCGGTGAACGACAGGGGAGGGATCGCGAGGGGTGGATGGTCCGGGTTTTCATGTGGAGCTCGAGGTGCTGGAAAGCGCGTCGAAAGGCATGGGCGAGGTCGTGAGCGACCAGGAGGGGTTCGAGCTGCGCGGCTTGTGTGGTGAACCGCGGCTGTATGGGCATGACGGGGTTCATGCCGCGTTGGCGGAGTTCTGCGGGCGGTGGAGTGTCGGGCTGGACGCGCTGGCGGATCGCGCCCGCGATCTCGGGGGTCTGCTGGGCACGGCGGCGAAGGCGTACCGCGAGGTCGAGCACACCAACCTCGCCGCCCTGAAAACCGATCCCGGCCTCGGCTCGGTCAGCCCACCGTCCCGGGTCGGGAGCGGCCGGTGATGGTCGCCGAGCTGGGGCAGACCGACGATCCGACAGCGCTGGTGCCGGGGGACCCGGACGCGGTGTTCGAGAACGCCCGGGTGCTGCACGAGCGAGCGCGGGACGCGCTCGAGGTGGGTGATGCGCTGAAACGGATCGACACCGGGGCGTGGCAGGGGCCGGCGTCGAACCAGTTCCATGACGATCACCAGACCGAAGTGCCGCGCTGGGGCAATGCCGGGGACTCGCTGGACAACGCCGCGCTCGCGCTGACCGACCTCGCCAACTGCCTGGCCTGGGCCCAAGCCCAGGCCGCGGAGGCGATCGCCCAGTGGAAACAAGGCGAGGCCGACACCCAGCGCGCGATCGCCGCCCACGGCGACGCCTGCGCCCAGGCCGACGAGCAGAACCGGGCGAACATCGAGCGCGGCGACCCGACCGTCGTGCAGCCGCCGCCCTTCACCGACCCCGGTGAGGCGAAACGCCAAGCCGCCCGCGACATCCTGTCCCGCGCCCGCCAGCAACTCCTGGGTGAAGGGAACCGGTGCGCCGAGGCGCTGAAGGCCGAGGCCGCGCTGGCGCCCCAGGACTCCCGGAAACAGGCCGACGCGAACTTCTACGGCGGCATGCTCGACAGCGCCCAGGGCGTACTCGAGGGACTGTGGGGCGCGGTCAGCGACCCGGGCGGCACGGTCGCCGCGATGGCCCACAACCTCACCCACCCCGTCGACACCCTCAAGTCGATGATCGCCTGGGACGACTGGGCCGCCGGCCGCGGGGACCGTGCACTCGGGAAGATCACCGGCGACATGGTCATCGCCGCCGCCACCTTCGGCGCCGGGAAACTCATCAAGGACGGCCTCGGCCGCCACCACGACAGTGACAAGCCCGATCCCGCCGGTCACGACGGCACCAGCGGCCCGGCCACACCAGGGCCACGACCGGTCTACGAACCGACCCGGAACCGGGTCAAACTCCGCCAGGACACCAAACGAGCGATCTACCGGGACGCCGAACGGCAACCCGACGGCACCGGCGACTTCGTGTGCCAGGGCTCCCGCGAACGGATCCCCGCCGCCCACAACCCCGACGGCAGCCTCGTCAAGATCGACCCCGACACCGGCAAACCCGACCCCGCCGGCATGGCCGTGCCCGAGCCGGGGAAATACGAATTCGGGCACCAGCCGGGCTCGGAATGGTGGCGCTACAAAGCCGAAGCCGAAGCGAACGGCTACACCCGCGAAAAAGTCATCGAAGACCAGAACGATCCCGACCGCTACCGCCTCGAAACACCCGCTGCCAACCACAGCCACAAATACGAACTACCACCGTAAACCGCGTAAAACAGCCAGGTAGCATACGGTGCAACGGAAACGAGGTGTGATGACCAACCCGGACCGCGAAGGACGCGACGAACTCCATTACGCAGCGCACAAAGGCGACCTCGCCGCGATCCAGCGCCGCCTGGCCGACGGCGTCGACGTGAACATCACCGAGAGCCGCAGCAACTACACGCCCCTGCACTTCGCGGTCCAAGAGGGCAAGGTCGACGCCGCCCGCGCACTGCTCGACGCCGGCGCGGACGTCCAGGCTGTCTACGCACCGGGCGCGACACCACTGCACCTCGCGGTCATCCGCTGGCGCAAAGCACCCGACGGCGCCATGATCAAACTCCTGCTCGACCACGGCGCGGACAAGACCGCGACCGAGACCAACGGCCACACCCCGGCCGAGATCACCAAGGGCCAGCACGGATTCCCCGCCGACCTCACGGAGCTGCTGCAACCATGACCGAGCAGGCCCTCGACGACCACCTCACCCGCTACCTCGGCCACGGCACGCGGGAGATCGACGTCGACGGCGTCGAGATCTGGCGGCACGAACGCCCCGAGTACGTCTCCTTCGCCACCCACGGCCTGTCCAGCCAGCCCATCACCGCGGTGTACCCGCAAGAACTGGTCTGCTCCGTCGAGCACGGCCAGGACGGCGCGGCACTCTACCTGGTGGAAACGACCCTGAAGATCGTCCAGGAAAACCACCGCGGCGTCGTCAACAACCAGGTGATCCGCAACGACCGACCGCTGCTCGCCGACACCGACATCACCGGCGTCCTTGTCGGCGGCCACCCCTACCTCGACGACTTCGACGTGATCTTCGGCGCCGATCGGAAAGTCCTGGTCGAGCTGATGACCCTGATCCCGCTCACCAGCGACGAAGTCGCACGAAGCACCACCACCACCACCGACGGCGTCACCGCGCTCCTGGACTACCTCGAGAGCACTAGTCCGCCCCTGCTCGACGTCACGCGAACCTCAGCCACCTGAATTCGCGACCATCCCGGTGTCGAGCAGCGCACCGAGGGGCTTCCCTGCGCCAGCGAATTCGAACGGCAACCCGATACCGATGCCTGCCTCGTCCACGTCGGTCTACGAGGCGGGAACACCACATGAACGGCACCGCGCATCCAGACGGCGCAGCACATGTCCGGCCAAAGTGACGGGACTGGACGCGTCGGTTCCTCGGGACGTCCCGTCGAGCTGGCCCGGGTATCGGAGGGCTTGGTCACCGACGCCGCTCGCGCTTTCGACACCGCCGGAGCAGCAAGCGTGCGTGCGCAGAAACTCCAATCCGCCGAATCCGCCGACCGCCCTGGCGGGATGGTCGAGATCGAGGCTCTCTGGGGCCATGCTGACCCGCTCATCTGTTTGCTCGCTGCCCACGCGCAGACGATCACCCACACCTTTGAAGACATCTCCACAGATAGGGAACGCGACTGACGCGAAACCGTGCGTCGTTCAACGCCAACGCACTTCTCCTGACGCCGCCGACCGTAGCCACGATCCCAGGTGCTACGAGCCGTACTGGATTTTCGTCATGGTGGTAGGTGCTGGCTTCTCGTCGGGAACGTAGTAGTCGACGACGGCCCCGCCGGCGAAGCCACCGACGATTCCACCGATACCTCCGCCGATGATCGCACCGGGCATTCCTGCGACGACCCCGCCGATCACAGCACCTGCTTGTGCTCCGGCTGCGCCGCCCGTGATGATCCCTGCTGACTTGGCAACGGCTTTGCCCCAGGTCTGTTCGCCGGTCGCCGCGTGAAATAGTTCGGTACCCACAGTAAGACCAGCGCCGATGTAGGGCAGCCTCTTCAAGATGACGCTTGTGGCTTTCCCGCCGAACGTGGCGTCTGTCAGTGGAACTGCGATGTGAGGGTTCCCGCGGCCCGGGTAGGCCGCTGCGCTCGCGCGAACCTGTTCCGGGATGTTGTCGAGCAGTTTGCTCAGCGAGTCAATTTTGGCGAGTTCCCGCTGCGATCCTCTATTCGCCATCGAGGCCTTGATTAGATTTCGTGAGCGTTCGATTGACGGAAGCTGGCCGTCGGCAAGCTGTTGATAGCCGATGGCGTTGTCGAGTAGTCGCTCGGCCCTGATGGTCGCGTCGTGGCGCATGTTCTCTGCGGCGCCGATACGTCCGAGGACCGCCGACACCGTGGTCTTGCCGATCTTCCACGCGTCGAAGTTGGCGTTCTTGGTGGGTTTGAACACACTCAGCAGCAGTTGATGTGCTTCCTTTTCCCTGTGCCGTGCGTCGGTGAAGATGGCCAGGCAGTCGTTGAAAACGTCGACCTTGCGGTTGTACTCGACCACCAGCTGCTTGTAGGCCGTGATTGCGAAGGGCAATGCCTTGAAGGCCTCCTTTGCCTCTGGTGGCGACAGCTGCATGACGATGAGCTCTGGTGGGGTCCCAGGGTTGTCTGGCCGGTAGACGATCGGCCCCTCGACAAGCAGCCCTCCGGCCGTCGCCTTGGCAAGAACGATGTCCATCGTGTTGTTCACACCCTCCAGCGCGTTAGCGAACTCGTCGAGCGCGCGGGCGTAGAGCATGGCAGTGTAAGCCAAGTCGAGCAGCGGATCCATCGCGTCGGTCACTGCGTCGCTGAACGCGTCGTGCGCTGGGCCTCCCCATGCCCTGTCGGCCTGGTTCCTGCTGTTGACGTAGTGGTCCATGGCCTTTGCAGCGTGGTCGCCGTTGGCCTTGAGTTGTGCGGCCGCATCACGGCACATCACCACGGAGCCGTTGACATTGGTGTTGAGATCTGACGTGGGCATCGACGCCTCCGGATCTGTAGCTCCGCTCAGCGGGGCGTGCGCGGGATATGCAACGGCGACTCCTCGAAGGGGGTCGATTGTGACTGCTGACGCTGATCTGGACCGGGCTCGTGCCTGCGCTCCTGGTAGCGAATCGCTCCCGCGTTGGTGTTCTCGATGTCCGCGTACGAGCCGTCAGCGGTATCGACGTTGGCGGCGATGTCCTCACCGATCTGGGCCAGCGCGGTGCAGCCTTGGATGACTCGCGCTAAGGCGGATCCGACTGCTTGAGATGAGAAACCCGCGTCGACGGCATCCGGCATGTTGCCCGCAAGAGTGTCCAGCGAGCTCACACCTGAACGCAGCTCTCGACTCACCTTTTTGAGCGCGCCCGCGTCGGAGTGAAAACCGTTCAATTTTGTGCTCCCCGATCTGGTTAATCGACGTCAAAGAGTGTGTGTCGGCTCCAGTCCCGGACCGGTGCCGTGTGACGAGAATCCTCAGTAAGACTTACATTCAGGGCAACGCCACATGCGCCGGCTTGGGAAGCCACGTCGTCAAGCCGGTCCACATGGATAGCCGCCGCAGCTTGGTAAGGACCGCACCCGTTCACCAGCGCTTCCAGCGACGAGTACGCCAGCAATAGGGGACGGCCAGGCTCACGACAATGCAGCTCAGCTGCTACGAGCTGGTCGCCCTGTCTCACCGGGCGTGTAGGGACCCAGACCACGCCCGCCGAGATAGTTTCGTCTGGCACCCCCACATATCCCAGCGGATCCAGCTCGCTGACATCTGGGGCTGGATACCTTGCACCGTCCGGGTGCCATGCGTCCAGCGCGACAAGCAGCGTTTCATTCAGGTTTCGCGCGAACTTGCCCAGATCCTCGGCTGAGGCTCGCACGTAGGGTTGCCCATCACCGCACGACACAACCAGTTTCCCCTGGCTCGAGTACGCCCACAGAATCAGCTCGCCACGGTCCGAGCGGTAGAGCTCCAACGCACCCTCGGGGCCAGTAAGGACGGCGAATCGGTCAACCTTGTACTCGACGAGGTCGTCGGTTGCCATCAGCACACTCCTACCAAAGGGCCGCAAACCTTCCGTAGGCTGCGGCTCAACGTTTCCCGTTTTGATCCCCTCCTCGGCTGGAGATGTGGTGTCGCTGCGAACATCCACAAGCACCGTGATGCGACATACAGTACGAGCGCATGTGCTCGTAGTGCACGTGTTTGTCAAACATGAATCGTTGTCCATAACAGTGAGTCGGTCGGTTCGCTGTCGGCGCTGGCAGCGCGAAGGTTGGCGCCGGAATCGTGACTTGGTGCAATGCCGGAGTGGGCGCCTCCCCACGGCTAGAAGAGAAGTCGCCACACCCTGTCCGCGGTGTTTTCCATGCTGTTCCAGCAGGAATCCACGGCCTTGTTGCCGGCCATGAAGAGGTCCTTCGCGCCCTGCTCGATCTTGTCGCGTAGCGGCTTCGGAATCTGGTCCCATGTGGCATCGGCGAGAGCTCCGGCCTCGGCACTGACGATTACATCACCGCCTGCGTCGAGCACAGCCACGGCCTCGATTCCGACACTGCGCTCGGCGTGACCTCGGCCGAGCACCTTGCCGGCTGCACAGCTGGCGGTGGAGTCGGCGACATTGGTCGAGGCGGACTTGGCGAATGGCACGCCATGTGCCATGTCGTAGGCGATCGAGCTGGCGGCAGCGACTCTGTCGAATGTCTTCCACAGGTTGGCGTCGCCTTTCACTCTTGCCATGTCGGTAGGCAGTTGGCCGGCGATATCGGCTTGACCGCGCCACTGGGAGGTGGCGGGATCCATCTCGAAGGCTTGAGCGATCGCCTGTAGCTTGCTGCTCTGTACCGTAGTGAACTTCTCGGCGCTCAGGCCGACGAAATCCCGCGCGAGCATGTACCGCTTCTCGACGATCCCGCACCACACTGCGGAGATCGCGGCCCCGACGGCGGCGAGGCTGGCGACCACGGTGAGAGCGTCTTCGCAGGCAGAGGCGTAGGCGGCGAGCAGCCGCTCCTGGTGTGCGTTGGCTGCGGTCTGAACCGCCGGGTCGGCATAGCAGTTCGGCGCGGGAAGCGGCTCGAAGATCACTCTCCCGGCGACGTGCAGCCCGGCGCCGATCGCTGTCTCGACGACGCGTCTCATCCTGGTCTGTGCGGTACGAAGTGCTTCGGCGAACTGGTCGAAGGTGTCCGCAGCTCTCGTGGTGTCGCCGGCCAGTACGTCGTTGCCCTTGCGGATGTGGTCCATTCGTGTGGCGAAAGCGGCGGCTGCCGGGCCGACCCAGCTGCTCCCGGAGATCTCCCGGGAGCGGAGCACGGTGACAGTGGTGTTGTTGATCGCTGCGGTGAGCCGACCACGTATCCAGACCGCGGTGGCGTGGAGGTTGTCGGGGTTCCCGTTGATCACAGTGTTGACCGGCATCTGGTCCTCCTTCACGATGTGGTCACGTTCGTCCGTAGCTGCAGCACGAGGTCGCGGGCGGCACCGTCGCCCTCGCGGTAGGCAGCGACGGCCGCGCCAAGGGCGTCGCTGGCGGCGCCGATCCCGATCGCGAGCTGCGCGGTGGCGGAGAGCAGGTGAACCAGGACCGAACTCGCGGCGCCACTGAACTCCCCGACGTCCGGCATCGCGGGAACCTCGGCGTGGAGGCCCTGCACGATGCCACCGCTGCCACGCAGCCGCTCCGCTGCAGTGTCGAGGTCATCGAACGGAATCTTGAGAGCCCCTTGTCGCGTCAACGCACCCCTCCAAGACCGGCGCGAGCGTGATAGGGGACCGGTACGTCGAGTAGCAGGACGTCGAACGGGGTGATGCGGTCGAGCTCGTCCAGCAGCGCGGTGATGACCGCGACGCAAGGCTGGGTCGCGCCGCAGTACGCGGCCAGACGGTCAAGCGCCGTGTAGGCCAGCAACGCGATCCGCCCATCCCGCATCACCCGGGTCTCTACCGCGACGTCCCCGTCGACCACCGGCCGAACGCACGGCACCCAGAGCAGCGGCGGCGCACCGACAGGAACTGCCTCCGGGCCCGTCGGAGGCGGCTGCGCGGGCCGCCAGTCTGGTTCGAACGTGGTGACCGGTCCGCTTCCAGCCGGCTCGGCTCCATAGGCGTGGAACCAGGAGACGTCGCTCATCACTTACTCCTTCAACGTCAACTCGCAGAGGGTCGTGCGAGTGAAGATCGGCGGGGCGGCCAGCGCCTGCTGCATGGCCAGGGCCAGGGCCAGAGACAGATTCTTCGCCTCGCGCACGGGTACCTGGCGGTGTCGTAGACCGGATAGCCGTGAACCGCATGGCCACTGGTGCTACGGGCGGCTGGCGGTCATAGTGACCGGTGCGGGGGTGGGGTCCGCCGTCCGTGGCGTGACCGCGGCCGCGACGGCGATCGCCAGGGACACCGCTGCCATCGCGACGAGCATCAGCCAGCTCGTGGCGCGGCGTGCCAGTTCCGGCTCCCGCAGCACGGACATCAGCACACCCTGGGAGCGGGCGGTGACACAGGTTGCGGACGTCGAGGGACCGCAGCACTGGTGACAGGCGTCTCGATGGGTTTCTGCGGACACGAATCCACCTCGTCTTTCTGGGCATCGCCAAACGGTGTTGATCGCTGCTCACAGGTGTATCGAGGCGGGGTTGTCCGGCGCCCACGCGTGGACACCGGACATCAACTTCCGGACAATGAGACGCCACGAAACAAAGGGGAGGTGGGGCGAATGCCGCGCGCTGAGCGGCCGCTTGACGACGACGGATCCGTCTTGTCGGAATTCGCATCCGACCTGAGGGCTCTGCGGCGACGCGCAGGCAGCCTGACCTACCGAGACCTGGCAAGGCAGGCACATTTCTCGTCGACCACGTTGTCCGATGCCGCCGGCGGACGTCAGTTGCCCAGTCTCGCGGTCACCCTCGCCTACGTCCGGGCGTGCGGCGGTGACGCCGATCAGTGGGAGAAGCGCTGGCATGCCGTCGCCGCCGAGCTGACCACTCAGCGGCCTGCGCGCGACGACGATGCGGAGGCCCCCTATGTCGGGCTTGCCGCCTACAGCGAAGCGGACGCGGCACGGTTCTTCGGCAGGGAACGGCTCATCGCCGATCTGGACCACCGGATCACCCGGCAGCGCTTCCTCGCGGTGTTCGGCCCCTCCGGATCAGGCAAGTCATCGGTGCTGCGCGCAGGCCTCGTCCCACGTCTTGTCAACGCCAACACGGGACTGGTCGTCGCGTTCCATCCCGGTGCCCGCCCGCTCGAGGAACTCGCCGTCCACTTGAGTGATCATCTCGACATAGACGCCGGGGCCGTGGCAAGCGAACTGGGATCCGGCGGCCCGGAGGCGTTGCGGTCCGTCAGCGACAGGATTCTGCGGGACCGTCCGGGCGCGCGCGAGATTGTGCTCGTTATTGACCAGTTCGAGGAAGTATTCACGCTTTGTGATAACCAGGACGAGCGCGGCCTGTTCGTCACTCTGCTGGCCGACGCCGCACAGGGTGACGGCCCTCTGCGGGTGGTGCTGGGGGTGCGGGCCGACTTCTATAACCACTGCGCCCAGAACCCCCAGCTCGCGGCCGCTCTACAGGACACCCTGGTCACCGTCGGACCGATGACCGTCGACGAGCTACGGCACGCCATCACCAAACCAGCCGTGAACGCCAACTGCACCATCGAGACAGCCCTGCTCGCGACCCTAATAGCCCAAGCCCAAGGCCAAGCAGGTGTACTGCCTCTGCTCTCCCATGCCCTGCTCGAAACTTGGCGCCACCGCAAGGGACACACACTGACCCTCGCCGGCTTCCACAACGCCGGCGGCATCGCCGGAGCACTCGCGAACACCGCCGAAAGCGTATTCACAGACTTCACCGACTCGCAGCAGGCCGTCGCCGCCCAGCTGTTCCGCCGACTCACCGCCGTAGGAGAAGGCACCGACGACACCAAACGCCGCATCAACCTCGACGAACTGGACGACAACCAGGACACCCGCAGCGTCCTCGCGGCACTCGTGTCCGCACGACTCATCATGCTGTCCCAGGACACCGTGGAAATCACCCACGAAGCACTCATCAAAGCCTGGCCTCGGCTCGCCGATTGGCTGCAAGAAGACCGCGACGGTCAGCGCCTGCACCGCATGCTCTCCGACGCCGCCGCGACATGGACCGCGCACAATAAGGAATCCGGAAGCCTCCTCAGAGGCGCGCGCCTTGCCATGGTGTCGAACCAGACCGTTCGCAGCATCGGACTTTCGATGCGGGAACGAGAATTTCTCGACGCATCCGTCGCCGCCAGCGAGCACGAGAAGCAGGTGGCGCGTCGACGATCGCGGCGTCAGCAGCAACTCATCGCGTTGCTCGCCACGCTCCTCGTCCTCAGTGTCGCCGCCACGATCTACGCCGTCGACTCCCGGAGAACGGCAACGCAACAGCGCAATATCGCGCTGGCTTTGGGTGCAACGAGGGCAGCGGCGGAAATCAGGGCAGGCAACCCTTCGCTCGCAGCTCAGATCAGCCTAGCCGCGTTCCAGATGCACCCGTCGCAAGAAGCGCAAGATGGCCTGATCGCTGCGGCAGCTGAAGCAACGCGGAGTCCTTTGGGAAAGGAAGCCGGCCGGGTATTACTGTCTCCGAACGGCGACCTTATACTTAGGATAAATCGCTCAGGGGAAGCATCTATCTGGTCTGTGGAGAACGACAGAATCACGTTGCGCGGAAAGCTTTATGGCGCCTACATGGGTGCCGAAATCAGCGCTAACGGTCGTCTTATGGTCACGGTAGACGGCGGCGGGCAGATGCGTCTTTGGGATACGTCAGACCTGAACAATCCGCGCTTGACAGCTTCATTGCCAGGGCTGGCTGCTGGCGGCACGATAAGTCCAGGGGGCAAAAAACTGATCGTTGCAGGCGCGGTGTCGAATGATGTGCCGGAAGGAGTCGATGCGCCTCCGATCAGCGTTAGCCCGTCACTGATCGCCCACCTATGGAATATTGAGCGCCCGGGCAAGCCTATGATCGATGACAAAGCGACACTGAATGGCTGCGGATTCACCTTCGACTTCAATGAGAGATATATTGTCGGAAATAGCTGCGAGGCGCGCCCGAAAGACGACGGTACTGAGAATAGAGTCTACCCGCTCGCGGCGGGGATAATTGGGCCGAGTCGAACCTTCGGTGTCGTCGGGAGGCAAATGTTCCAGCCGATTATATCAAACGATGGCGCTATTCTCGCTGGCGTGGCGGATGCCAGGATCGGCAAAGATATTCTTTTGTGGGACATGAAAGATTTCATGAACCCAAAGCTGACGGGATCGATACCGTCTGCTGCGAGTGAATTCACGACTACGGCACTAGGTTCGACGGGGACTAAGCTGGCGTCTGCCGGAATGGCAACCATGCAGGCTTGGGAGATTTCCGACGTGAAGAACCCGCGGCGGTTACTTGACGCTCCGAAAATGCGCGCCAGGTATGATAGTGTGAAATTTGCGCAAGGGGACCAGGTTATTGTTGGTATCGGCACGATGGAGTCGACCGGGGAATCCTTCTACTGGCGATGGCGACTGGACCCCGTATTGGCTGCGAAGGATGCCTGCAGTCGCTCGGTGAAAATTATTACCGAGAGCGAATGGAGTGAATATTTTCCCGGGGTCGACTATCGACCTCCGTGCAAGTAAGACTATGTCACGCCAGGCGAGATGGTCGACCGGCGAGGCCTGGAAGCCGGGGGCGGTGCTGCCCCGAAAGTCATACTCTGTCCGGACTGGTATCGGGCGAGCTCAAGTTCGTATCGAATCGCCTGATACCTGCTGTGGGGTAAGTTCCAGACCGCGTCGACGTAGGCGGGGACGCCGAGCCAGGGCTCCCGCCAGGCGTGCTCGCCGAGAAGCTCGGAGAGCTTCTTCTCTACCTGGCGGATGTGAGCAGCGTGTTCGAGCTAAAGGCCAGTCACGTACGAGTAGACCTGGACCGGTAGCGCTATTCGTTGTTAGGGAGGGGGTTTACAGTGCACGGCAGGGTGCGGTGGTAGTCGACGCTGTCGCAGTTCTCGCGGTGACTCAATAGGCCGTTCCAAGCCACCTCGGGCGCGGCCTCTCTGTCGTGGCTGGTTCGAGCGCCAGTCGTCCGCGATGGACAGTTGTGGCCCGGTGAGGTTCGCCCAATGCAGGTCGCCATGTGCGGTGGTCCACACGATTGTGTCGAAGATCGCCGGGTCCAGCTCGGCGCCGAGGTGATCGCGGACGTGTCCGATGAGGCTTGCGACAGCATCGTGTTCGTCGTGGTCTGGTAGGGGATGCCGGGACAGGGCTGTCAGTGCGGTGTCCAGATCGGACCACCACTGGTCGGGTAGCTGGGGGTCGGTACGCAGCAAGCCGTCGTCGCTGATCGCGGTTCCTGACACGAGAGTCATGACTTCGCCGCGGACCCGGCGGCCGGGAGCGTAGTCACCGGCGTTCCAGTCGGCCCAGTCCAGCACGACCGGTTTGGGCACCTCGGTGATCGCGTTGGCGGTGACGTTGCTATCCCACCGGCAGCGGGGCTGGTAGTCGGGGTCCTCCAGTACTACCCGTAACCACACAGAATCAAGGTCGGTGGTGCGGGCCGGGCTTCCGGCCGAGCGCATGTCGTAGGTGTTGACGATGTCCCCGAAGGGGGTGAGGTGGAATCTGTCGGCGGCGGTCTCAAGCTGGGTGGTCAGCCACCGGCGGCGTTCGTCGACGGCCGCGTCGACGTCTGCGTCGTCCATCGGTTGGGTTGCTCCGCTTCTGCGTCGGCTGCATCGGTGAGGCTGCTCGACGCGTGCTGGTCGGTGTTCTTCTGGAGCTTGAGGTAGATCGGCTTGGTGACCGCGGTCCAGCTGAAGCCGTCGTGGTTGTGGCCATCGTCGACCGCGTGTGTGCACGTTCCCGGCCGTGGTGGCCACTGCGTCGCCTCCGGCCGCCCGCGTGGTGCGCAGGACGTGGTTCTGAGCGATAGGAGTGCGAGGAATGATGAATCGAGCCTGTGGTCCCCCGGTCGCTCAGATCACTTGTTCGTAGACGGCGCGGTGTTTGCCTGGGCCTTTGTAGTTGGAGATCAGTGATACGCCGTTGATGGTGTGGTCTCCGCGGATATTGGTGAAACCGCGTCGGGTCCAGGTGGCGTGCGCGGCGGTGTTGTCGGGTTCGGAAGTGAGGTAGAGGCGGCGTGCTCCGAGGACGCGGCCACGGTCGCGGACGTGGTTCAGCAGTGTGGTGGTGACGCCGGCGCGTCGGTGGTCGGGGTGGGTGATGACGTCTTGGAGGTAGAGGTCGTCGGGGTTGTCTTGGCTGCGGAAGGCCATGATCGCGCCGGCGAGTTGTTCTCCGGCCCAGGCCAGGGGGCAGGTGGAGGAGAAGAGGGTGGCGTAGAGCCAGTAGTCGGATGGTGTTCGCGGGCTGATGTAGGGGGCGCCGAGCTGCATGAGGGAGATGACGTCGGGAATGTCGTTCTGGGTCAGTGGGGTGATGTTCATCGGTGCCTTTCGGTGTGGCGGATCGGGTCGATGAGGTTTCTGGCCGCGGTCGTGGGGTCGAGTGCGTCGACGACGCTGCGGCCGACGATGAGGATGTCCCAGTCCGGGCTGGCGAACACCGGCGAGTCGGCGGTGCTGAAGCCGCCGCTGACGGCGACGGGCAGTTTGGTCCAGGCGCGCAGTTCACGTGCTGCGTCGAGCGGTGTGCCGCTGCCGCTGCCGTTGTCGATGTTGGATGTTGGTGGTGAGGCCGTCGATTCCAGCGTTCTCCATCTCGCTCACCCATCGGTGGCTGCGGTGGGCAGGGGTGTCAAGGAGGATGGGAACGCGAGCCGGCGGCCTGCGTCGACGGCCGCGCGGACGCTGGCTGCGGTCGCTGGGCCGATGAGCTGGACAATATCGGCGCCGGCCTGTGCGGCGAGGACGACTTGGTCTCGGCCCCAGTCGGCGGACATCATCTCGGCGACGACGGGTGTGTCATTGACTGCGGTCTTGACCTGTTCGATCGCGCGGAGTCCGGCAGCTTCGATGAGCGGGTCGCCGATCTCGATGAGGTCGGCTCCGGCGTCGGCCGCGGCCTGGGCGACTCGGACGGCGTCGGTGATGTCGTGCATGTCGAGGGCGACCTGGACGGCTTGCGAGCTGCGGAGTCGACGGTAACGTTCGTGGGCAACGCGCGGGTCCGCTCCTGCCCCGGCGTCCTCGGCGGTGAGGTGTTTCGCCTCGCGGCGAACCAGCCAGTGATCGCTGAGCAGTGCTCAAGACGAGCGTCGGGGGTCTGCTTGGGCTTGATGTCGCGATGCGCGACGCCAAGCTCGGACTTCACGGCAAGCAGTGTGTGGTGCGCCGGGGGCGGCCGTCCTCGGCGCACCACGCTCATGGCTGCCGCTTCTTGTGCGGGCTGGTTGGGATGACGACCCGTTTTTCGGGGTGGGTCGGATTTCGGGTCTGTGCGCGAACCCAGGTTCTGGCGCTCCGATCCTCGATGGGTGGCGGCGTCCCACCTTGAATGATGCCGCCCGAGGTTGAACTCGACCACGCAGACCGCCTGTCGGTGCGCTCAAGGTGGAGAAGGTGAAGGTGGTTAGTCGTTGTGGAGCTCAGTTAGGCGTGATCAGGCCCTGCTCGTGTTTCACTGCGCGGGTCTCAGCGTACGACGACGAAGAACTCGTCACCGTCGAGCATGTGTTCCCGGCCGTACCAGCTCGATATCATGCCGCCGCCTTTCTCGTTGGCGTCCTTCGCGATTGGTTTGGCTGCAAAACTCCAGTTACTGTTCTCGGCGACTTTCGCCGCATTTTGGTATGTGCTGGCGAAGGGGTATTCGTCGCATTGTCGAGGGTTGCCGTTCGCATCTTTGGTGTATGGGCCCGTTGTCACGCTTGCTTTGCAGACGCGTCGGATTTTCGCTCGTGAACCTTTCTTTGAGTTGTCCACGTCGTATCCGGAGTATAGGTAGCTGAGCCTGCTCTCGTTGAAACGGCCAGGCACCTTCTTGCCTCGGAGCTGTGGGTTGATGTTGAGGATGTCGGGTTGGAGCTCCTGGGCGGCCTTGATGAACAGAGAAGACTCTTTGTACTCCGGGTCGTTGAGGTCGAATACCATCGTCGGTATCACCGAGGTGAAGACGCAGCGGCTGCCGCGGCTGGCGTAGCTCGCCGAGTCGCACCTGAAGGCCTCGGTGGGTATCGGATATGACGTATTCGGTACGCCGCCGGTGCCGATCAAGATTTGGGCGACGGTGAAGGTAAATGAACCTCTGTACTCGTCATGGTACTTGTCGGCCGGGACAGCTGTGGTCGCTGTCGTGACAGTCCAGCTGAAGGGTTCGTCGCCTCCGGGGGCCATCCATTGTGCGACGGTCTTGTCGATCGGGGCCTGGGTGTAGTCGCATGTGCTGGTGCGCGCCGGGTCGTTGTTGAGGCAGTGCATCGCGAACGCCATTCGGTCTTCGGGCTTGATCCGGCCCGTGCTGCGCAGGTACTTGACCCGCATATGGAAGACGATCTGGCTGGCTTTGTCCGTGGCGACGCCGATGAAGGTGTAGCCGTAGGTGCTCGTGCCAACCGGGACGATGACTCCTTCCTGTAGTTCGCGGTGGATGATCGTGGTGGTGTAGCTGCGGCAGATGTTGTACCGGTTCTTGAACCAGTACGCGGCGTCACTGGTGTGCTGACGGTCGCACTCGTCGAAGGTGACCGGATCGGTCGGCAGTTCGGCGTCGGCGATCCGAGACTCCGTGGTGTAGGACGCAGTGGTCGCTTGCGCTGGGGCTATCGTGCCGGTGTCGGCGGACACTGTCTGGGGGGAGACGAGCAGGGCGGTGGCGACGGCGAGTACGCCGGCCAGTCTCACCGAACGGTTTCTCATTACTGTCCTCACGTGATCAGGTCCATGCTGTTCCAGCCTGAGCGGCCGATTTGAACAGGGGTTCCGAGGGCGGGGTTGGCAGTCCAGCCTTGGAAGGGATACAGCATCAGCGCGCCGTCGGTGGTGCGTTTGAGGACGTCGTCGCGGCCGTCACCGTTGGCGTCGATGAGGGAGATCCACGTCGTCGTGTTTCCCGCGAAGGTGCCGGCGGGCGCCAGTTCGGGGCAGTTCGCGGCGTCGGTGGCGAAGGTGTTCAAGCCGTTGAACGTGTTGGTGTGTTTGCAGGCTATGAGCGCTCCGGTGGCGATGGAGGCGGCGATCATGTCTGGGTTTTCGCGGCTCCAGTTGGTGTTGAGGTCCCAGAGCGGGCGTCCTTTGCGGACTTGGACGCGGGCTTTGAAGGTGTTGAGGCCGTCGAAGGTGCCGCTGTGCGGGTAGACCCACATGTTGTCTTGGTTGTCGATGGCGACGATGTCGTCGAAGCCGTCGGTGGTCACGTCCGCGAGCCTGATCGAGTACATACTGTTCCAGCCTGAGCGGCCCACCACGATCGGCGACGCGGCGAGGGTGCTGGTGCCGTTGAGCTTCCCGCTGTGCGGGTAGACGAGGAGTGCGCCGTCGGACGTCCGCCGTACGAGCACGTCGGCCGGTGATTCCGGGACGGTCTCGTACTCGTCGATGTCGCCGGTGATCTCGGCGGTTCCGACCCAGTTGTAGATGTTCCAGCCAGTGCTGACCAGTGCCCTGGCGCCTAAGGTCGACAGGCCCTGCAGCTTGCCGGTGGACGGATAGACCCACATCGACCCGTTGTTCAGATCCGGTTGGCGCGCCAGCAGATCCGGGATCCCGTCCCCGGTCAGGTCATGGGACAGAGTGCCCGAGCGCTGTACCCGGTCTCCGGCCGCGTACGGGCTTATCTCGGAGGTCCAGGGCCCGGATGGCGTGGCGGTGACGGAGGTCGCTGTCACGGGCAGCACGACGGCGATCATCGCGATCGTGACCGCGAGCGTTCTCGACCACCGTGAACGCCTGATCATGTCAGGCTCCAGCACGTACCGGCCATACGGCCACGCACCACGAATTGTCTGAAAGACATCGAGTTCCCTTCAGAGAGACCGAGCCGGGCTCGTCCCGGCTCCTTGACCAGCACGCCGTCGTAGGGGCGGCAGGTTGGTCTGGCCGAGCGGGTTCACTCCAATGCCGTACGCCGATTGTGGGGCAACAGCGAAACCAGGTCTCGTCCGCTAAACCGCCGTGGGGTGCCTCTATCTCCCCACGGCGGTTTCCGTCATCAGGTCAGCCGTGGCCGATCTCGGTCCGGTGCCACACGACGGGCGCGCCGCCTTCGTCGAGCGGCCCGTTCGCCGCGATCCCGCCGATCGCGCCATCGTCGCCGATGGCGTAGGCCGCTCCCACCCCGAAACCGTCGGGCAGCGGGAGTTTGGCTACCGAGCCGGGGCCTTGCCAGACCGCGGGGTGGCCATAGGACACTCCCGGCTCGGAGGTCAATGCCCCGGAGATCAGTCCCGATCCGTTGATTAGCGACCCGACACTGGAATCGGTCAGTCGTTCAGGAGAGGTGGCGGATGTCCAGCGAAAGCCCGTCGAACCGTTGACTCCCTCTGCGTCGGCGCTGCCGACAACGGTCCCGTTCTTGATCGAACGGACCGAAGCGACGGTGTACCCGGCCGGGACGGCCAGGTTCTCCACCGTCCCGTTCCTCCAGGTGTAGGGCCGTCCGGATGAGTTGAACAGCACGGTCCCGTCGGTATCAAGATCCGCAGGGCGGGAGTCTTTGTCGGTCGGGATCACGATTGGACCGACGCCTAGCGCCGGCCACACCACGGTCACGTGGTCGTCCGGCTTCTCCGTCGAAGCCGTGCCGAGGATGTCGCCGCGATCGTTGAGTGCCACGGCCCACGTTTTCGTGTACCCGGCGGGCACTGGGACCTCGTGAAAACCTCGTTCGTCCAGCACAAAGGTGCGTGATCCGACGGCTCCATTAGCCTCCAGGAGCACGGTCCCAGCGCCGTTCTGGTCGATGACGTGCGCGTCCTGGTAGCCGGACGGAACGCCGCGTACCGACACCTTTCCATCCCGCCAGGTGACCAACTGGATGTGATCGTCGATGGCGAGTTCTCCCGCGTAGCCGCCCTTCCCGTCGGTGCCGAACACGAAACCCGTTGCCCCCGGGTGCCCTGCAGGCAATGGCAGTATCGTCGCCTGCCAACCCGGTACTGCCTCCGCCGAGACCATCCCGAGCGTTGTGGTCATGACCGCGACCGTGGCCAGGACACCCGCTCGCAGTGTTGCCCGAATACTCATGAATCTCCCCATTCTTCCCCGACCTGTGAGATTCACGCAGATGCGGCCGGATAGGTTGCCCCAGTGCTCGCCTTCCGAGGTACCCGCTTCGTCAGTGACGGCCGGTGAGGTTCGCCCAGTTGCCGGTCGGTATGTGCGGTGGTCCAGAAGAATGTGTAGAAGATCGTTGAGTCCAGCTCGGCGCCGAGGTGATCGTGGACGTGCGGTGAGGCTTGCGAGGATGTCGTGATCAGGTACGGCGTGCCAGGACAGGGCTGTCAGTGCGCTGTGCAGGTCGGACCACCGCTGGTCGGGTAGCTGTGGTTCGGTGCGCAGCAGTCCGTCGTCGCTGATCGCGGTTCCTGACACGAGGGTCATGGCTTCGCCACGGATTCGGCGGCCGGGGACATAGTCGTCGGCGTTCCGGTCGGCCCAGTCCAGCACGATCGGTTTGGGTATCCCGGTAATCGCGTCGGCGGTGACGTTACGTCATTGGTGGTCCCGGGAACCTGTCGACCTTGGGTGGTGGTTGGCATGTTCGTGAGCGTGGGTCCGGTGAGGCCGAGGCCTTTCTTACTTCTGGTCGGCGATGTGGTCGTCAGTATTTCCACGTGGTGCCGGTGCCGCGGTATTGCTCGACAGGAATGGGATTGACTCCGGCCCGCATGTGGTCGGTGTAGAGGGTGCCGTGCAGGTGGTCGATCTCGTGGGCGACGAGGCGGGCGACGCCGCGCTCGAACATGGTGATTTTCGTCTGGCCGTCGATGGTGGTGTGTTCGACGTGGACGATGTGCGCACGTGGGACCTGCCCGCGGACGTCGAAGAAGGACAGACAGCCTTCGTACTGGTCGTCGATGTCTCCGCCTGCTTCGATGATGGTGGGGTTGAACAGGGTGATCGCCTCACCGTCGGGTGTGCGGACGATGGCGGCGGCGCGGTCGATGCCGATCTGTGGTGCTGCGATGCCCATGCCTTTGCCGAAGGTGTGGGCTTGGGCGACGCGTTCGCAGGCGGAGTTCAGTGCGGTCACGACGCGGCGGGCGTCCTCGGCTTCGGCCGGGAGGTCGAAGCGGCGGGCGATGCGGCGGAGTGCTGGGTCGGTGTCTTGCACGATGCCGAGGGATGCCATGACTTCGCTCGGTTTCGGCGGTGGGCCGTCGGTCTGTGTGGCGTGGCCGCGGAAGTCCCATTCGAGGCGGTAGCGGGCGTGCAGTGGCGGGTCTTCGCAGGACCAGGAGAAGACGTGCCGGTCGCCGGTGTCGTCGCGGCCGATCGCGGTGGCGAAAGGCATGGCCTGCGCGGTCATGGAAGTGCGCAGGCCCCAGACCGAGGCAGCGAGGTCGGCGGGGAAGTCCAGGCAGACCGACAGGGTGCGGGTGGGTAGCCGGACGGCGCGTTGGAACCAGTTGCCCCAGTGTTCTTCGCTGACGGTGTACTCGTATTCGATCCAGCAGGATTCGCCGGGATACAGGGGGAAGTGCCCGTGCTGCCCGGCGAAGAGCAGCCACACTTCCTTGAACGCGTCACGGTCGTGGTGGGCGGTCCAAGCCATCGGGTTCGCGCGGCCGCGGCCGTGCCAGGCGTGCAGGTCGATCTCGTCCCAGGTCAAGGGGTTCTCGGAGTAGAGCTGGTTGGACCGTTCGGGGTCACCGGGGAAGCGGTCGACGGAGATGCGGATCAGGTAGCGGGTGATCGGCTCGGTGCCGTGGTTGACCAGGTGGCGGTGCTGGGTGAGCCGGTAGACGCCGTCGTCGTAGCGGAGGGTGGCGTCGTCGTGGTCGACCACCAGGCTCCCGGTTCCGGCCGGGGTCTCCGTCGCGGGCGGGAGAGGAGGGCGCGTCCGTGCGGGGCGATGGGCCTCGTAGTCGCGGAAGGCGGCGTGCAGGGCGCCGCCGGCACGGAGTGCGGCCTCGGCGTGTCCGGCGAATGCTTCGGAGGGCCGTTCGGAGCCGGAGAGCACCTTGGAAACGTAGGAGCGGTCGTAGCCCATGGCCTTGGCCAGGGCGGTGCGGGAGAACCCGCGGACATCGCGCCAGCGTTCGAGTTCGACGGCGAAGACGTTCATCTCGGCATCCGGGGTGCTGCCGCTGGTCGTGCCCGTCGTCATCGTCGCCTCCGCCATCTGGGGACCGTGAGTGTGCGTGAACGCACCGTGAGTCGTCGCTCAGCCTAGAGGCACACCCGATCTCCGCGGTGTCCTTCCCGTAGTGACACGACGGAACGGGGATGGGATGACGGGCAGCGGGAAGCGCGAGTGGGTGGTGTTCCGCCTTTACGCCGGAGACGGCCGGCGTCACGCCTACCTCGCGATCGATCTGGCGCAGGAGGGCTACTTCCAGGTCCACCCGGTGTGCAACCTGGTGTTCGGGTACCGGCTCGCGCACCTGGCTGAGCTGATCGGTTCGGTGAGTTTCCGCGATCTCGGTAATCGTTTCGAGGTCTGCGACGCGTGCACGCGGTGGTTGCGTGACCAGCCGCACGAGGTGCTGGTGGACAACGAGATCGTCGCGATGCACGGGACGCTGGACCTATCGGGACTGCCTTTTTCAGAGCGTGACCGCCTGACATCGGGCCTAGGCGTCATCGCCGCCGCGTGACTCGAACGAGCTCTGATCGAAGGAGGCCCGCCCGGCATGGGAACCCACGTCACGTCGCTGCCGATCCCCGGCGCATGGAAGATCGAAAATCCGCGCCATGAGGATGGACGGGGGAGTTTCCGGGAGTGCTACCGGGCCGACGTCGTGAACGCCGCCACCGGCGGTACGTGGCAGCCTCGGCAGGCCAGCATGTCGGTGTCGAGCAGGGGAGTGCTGCGCGGGATCAGCGTCGTCACCGGGACACCCGGACAGGCAAAGTACGTCACCTGCGCTCGAGGAGCGGTGCTGGACCTCGTGGTCGACGTGCGCGTCGGTTCCCCGACGTTCGGGCACTGGCACAGGGAGCAGCTGGACGACGACCACGACGTCTCGCTGTACCTGGCAGAGGGTCTCGGTCACGCGTTCCTGTCCCTCGCCGAGAACTCGACGGTGATGTACCTGCTGTCCCAGCCGCACGATCCAGCCAGCGAGGTCCGTGTCCAGGCGCTCGACCCGGACCTCGGTATCACCTGGCCACCTGAGGTCCCCGTGAACCAGTCGGCCAAGGATCGCAGCGCGCCCCGGCTGGCCGACGCCGAACGGGCCGGGATTCTCCCCGCATACACGCAGTGACGAACCGGAATTCAGTTCAGCACCAACGATTACTCCATCGACGACGTCGAGACAGATTGGACTGATCATGCACAGAGTGCTCGTGACGGGCGGCGCCGGATTCATCGGCTCTCACCTGGTCGACCGTCTCATCCAGACAGACCAGATCGACCAGGTGACCGTTCTGGACAGTCTCACCTATGCCGGCGACCGGCGGAATCTCGCCGCCGCCATGGACTCCCCGAAACTGCGGTTCGTCGAAGGCGACATCCGCGACGCCGGCCTGGTCGGCGATCTCCTGCCCGGCCACTCCGCGGTCGTGCACCTCGCCGCAGAGTCCCATGTGGACCGTTCCTTGCGCGATGTCGGCAACAGCGTCGGCACGAACGTGATGGGCACTCAGACACTGCTGGACGCAGCGATGCGCTGCGGTATCCAGAAGTTCGTGCACGTGTCCACCGACGAGGTCTACGGGCCGATGCCGACCGGCGCAGCCGGTGAAGACGCCCCCTTGCGACCCACGGTCCCGTATGCGGCCAGCAAGGCGGCCAGCGACCTGATGGCCATGTCGTACTTCGTCAGCTTCGGCGTACCGGTCTGCATCACCCGCAGCTCCAACAACTACGGCCCCCGCCAGTACCCGGAGAAACTGATCCCGCTGTTCCTGCGCAAGCTCCTCACCGGCGAGCCCGTCACCGTGCACGGTCACGGGCAGCACCAGCGGAACTGGCTCCACGTCGAGGACCACTGCCGGGCGATCGAGCTGGTCCTGCGCCGCGGTGTCCCCGGCGAGATCTACAACATCGCCGGCGGAACCGACCTCACCACCCTGGAACTCACCGGGCACCTGCTGCGGATCGTCGGCGCCGGCTGGGAGGCGGTCACCACCGTGGCGGATCGCACCGCCAACGACATCCGCTACGCGATGGACTGGAGCAAGATCGCCGAACTCGGCTTCCGGCCCCAGCGTGACCTGGTGTCCGGTCTGGCCGAGACCGTCCACTGGTATCGCGGCAACGTCGATCGCTGGCCCGCGGCCGACGCCCCGGGAAAGCCGGCCGCCGCGGAGCTGGCGGCGGTCGGCGGATGACCGTCGTGACGGCACCGGGCGGCCCCCAGGCGAACGCCCGGCCCTTCCTCTACGGCGACGAGATCACCGCCGTCGCCCGCGCGCTCGAGAGCGGCCAGTACGGGCACGGCGCGGAAACCGAGGCCTTCGAACGCGAGCTGGCCGCCTACCTCGACGTGCCGGACGTGGTGGCGGTCGCGACCGGCACCGCCGCGCTGCACCTGGCGCTCCTGGCCGCCGGGGTCAGGCCGGGGGATGAGGTGGTCGTGCCGTCGCTGACCTTCTGCGCCAGTGTGCAGGCCATCCTCGCCTGCGGCGCCCGGCCCCGATTCGTCGATGTCGACCCGGCCACCTTGTGCACCTCCGCCGACCACCTCTGCGCCGCCCTCACTCCGGACACCCGCGCGGTCATGCCGGTCCTCTACGGCGGCCGCGCGGTCGACCTCACCAGCGTGCGCGAGCATCTCGCCGCTCAGGACATCGCGATCGTCGAGGACGCCGCACACGCCTTCGGCTCGCGCCTCGGTCCGCTGCGTGTCGGCGCCACCGGGGACCTGACCTGCTTCAGTTTCGACGCGATCAAAGCACTCACCTGCGGTGACGGCGGGGCCGTCGTCCCCCGGACCGCAGGGGAGGCCGCGGCCTTGCGCCGGGCTCGGGCGCTGGGCATCCCCCAGACCCGCGCGGAACGGGGCGCCGCGGTGTCCTACACCGTGGAGGACACCGGGTTCCGCTACCATCTCTCGACGCTGCACGCCGCGATCGGCCGGGTCCAGCTCGCCCGCTTCCCCGAGATGGAAACCCGCCGCAAGATCCTTTGGACCACCTACGAGACCGCGCTGTGCGAGATCGAGAACGTCACCGTGGTCGACCTCGACGTCACCAACACCGTGCCGTTCACCTGCACGGTCCTCGTTCCCGCGCCGCTGCGGGACGAGGTTCACACGCGGCTGCGCGCCGCCGGGATCGCCGTCGGCGTGCACTACCCGCTCAACCATCTCCAGCCCGCGTTCCACCGGTGGGCCAGCCCGCTTCCACGGTCGGAGTCGCTGTGGCGGCAGATCCTCAGCCTGCCGTTCCATCCCGCCATGACCGCGAACGACGTGCACACCGTCGCGGCGGCCCTGCGCAGAACACTCCGCCTCGCCACCAGCACGATCGACGCCGAGGCGACCGCACCCGCGCAGGTTCCGGATCAGCTGGAGGCGCCACGGTGACTCTGCGCCGCGCCGCCGTGCTCGGGAAAGGAAGCCTCGCCGTGCACGCCTGCGAGGTCATCAGCGCGCTGCCCGGCACCGTCCTGGACACGGTCATCCCCAACATGCCCGAGCCTGACTGGGATATCAGCCTCTCCGGAGCCGTCGAACAGAACTGGCCGCACACACGCGTGCTGCGCTCCGGAGACTGGCGCGACCTCGAACCCGGCCGCTGTGATCTCGTGTTCAGCGTGCTCTACGACAAAATCATCGGCCGCAGCCTGATCGAGGAAACCCCGCACATCCTCAACTGCCACCCCGGACGCCTACCCGCCTACCGCGGCGCCCGTCCAGTCAACTGGGCACTGCACAACCGCGACACCCTCGCCGGCATCACGATCCACGTCATCGACTCCGGCATCGACTCCGGCCCCATCCTCGCCGAAACGCTGTTCTCCATCTGGCCGGACGTCGACGAGGTCGCCGACGTCTGGTCCCGCGCCATGGACCACGGGCGCCGCCTCATCACCGACACCCTGCCCCGACTCGACGCCATCACCCCCACACCCCAAGACGAGACCAGGGCGACCACGCACTACCGGCGAGACAGCCACCTGCTCGGCGACCGCGACGGCTGGACCCGGACCACAACACGCTCACGCCATTGAGAACCACGTCCAGCCACCACGATCACCGACACTCGCCCGCGGCCTCCAGCACAACGTCGACGAGCCGGTCAGCGGCGTCCGGCCGCCCCAGTGCGCGTGCCCGATCAGCCATCGCGTGGCGCCGCTGCGGATCGGCCAGCAGCGGCGCCACCGCGTCCCGCAGATCCGCCGCGGTGACCTCGGCGCCGAGCAGCGCGGCCGCGGCACCCTGCTCGGCGAGATGCCGCGCGTTGTGGGCCTGCTCGCCACCCGCCGAGGACGCCAGCGGAATGAACACCGCCGCCGTCCCCAGCGCGGTCACCTCGGCGATGGTCCCCGCCCCGCTGCGCGACACCACCACATCGGCCAGCGCGAACACATCAGGCAACTCCGAACCGACGAACCCGACCGGCAGATACCGGGCAGCGAGATCCGCAGGCAACCCGGCCGCGCGCTCCTGCTGCGTCTGCAGGGCGGCCGTTCCACACTGGTGCACGACGTTGGCCCGCTCCAGCAGCCACGGCAGGATCGCCGAGACCAGCTCGTTGATCTGCGTGGCGCCCTGCGCGCCGCCGGTGACATACACCGTGGGCAGCGCCCGATCGAAACCCCGCACACCCAGCGCCTTCACCGCCCGATCAGCGTCACCCGCGAGCACCTCCGCGCGCACCGGATTCCCCGTCGCGACAGCGCGCTTCCGCGTGGCGGGCGACAGGAGCGGCAGGGTCGATTCCGATGACACCGCCACCCGGGCCGCGAACCGGGCCAGCACCCGGTTCGCGAGGCCCAGCCGCAACGTCTGCTCGTGGATGACCAGTGGACGGCCACACACCCGGGCCGCCACCCCCACCGGCACGGCGACGTACCCGCCGGTCGCCAGCACGACATCAGGCTGGAACCGCGCCACGGCCGACCGCGCCTGCGCCACGCCGAGCGGGACCCGGGCCATATCGGTGATATTGGCCCGGGACAGCATCTTCAACGGGTTGCGGGCACGACGGATTTTTCCGGTGGCGACGGCCTGGAACGGAATTCCCTGATCGGTGGTGACGCGAGCTTCCAACCCGGCCGCGTTGCCGACCCATAGCACGTCCACGGTCCTGCCTTGATCCGCCAGCCGGGCCTGCAGCGTACGAATGGCCGTCAACGCCGGATAGGTATGCCCGCCCGTCCCGCCGCCCGTGACCAGCAACCGGAACGGCCGCTGGTCGGGCTGCTGGCGGTGTTGGGCGCCGAGCTGCGCGGCCTTGTGCTTGTTCATCGTCAAAACCCGCTGTTTCTCACTCTGTGGGGAAGGCTCGACCGTGACCCGGCGTGAACGCCAGCTTCCGAACCAGATCCTCCCACAAGTGCGGATGGCAGGTGGGTGCCAGTCACGCTATGCGGGGCAGCTGCGCCGCATAGCGTCCATTATGGACCCAACCGCGGGGGTTGGAGGGTGAGGCGCCGCTGCGGGTGCGGGTCATCGGTGCGGGTGTCGCTGGCTCATGCATGCCTGTTGTTGGCAAGGGTGTGACAGGCTGGTGTGGACGATCCGGGGAGAGGGGAAACGCGGTTCGTGACGATCATCGAGCAGACAGCGTCGACGTTTCTGGTGCAGCGCAAGGAGATGCGGTGGCTGATCGGGCTTGCCTGGCACCACCGCCTGGAGATCACGTTGCCGGCCGGTGGCCATCAGGAACCGGGGGAGACGATCGCTGAGACGGCGGTACGCGAGGTCCTCGAAGAGGCAGGCGTGCGGTGCAGGCTCCTGCCGCTGCCCTTGCCGAGCCGGTTTCCTCAACGCCTGATCGGGGTCCCGTGGTGGATCGCCGACGTCCCAGCCGGGCCCGACAACCACACCGGTGCGCCCCACGTCCATCGTGACCACGTGTTCGTCGCCGAACCTGACGGCGACTACTCCGACGACGCCGAGTCCGAAGTGCAGTGGTTCACCGCGGAGGATCTCGCGCACGCAGACGGCGTTTCGGAAGACTCGCGGATCCAGGGAATGGAGATCCTCGCGATCCTGCAGCGGCACGCGGAACGCGACATCAACTGAGCCTCCCGACGCCGGGGTATCGCCGCAGACGGGGCAGGAATAAGCAGGTCGTGATTGGTGTGCGCGTGCCGATACCCAGCTCAATTTCTGCGGGCGTCGCTCGCATGCGGGAGAATTCCGTGTGAGGAGTTCGTTTTTGTCACCGCCACATTTCACGAGGCGTGTGATAGACGGTTGCGGTTCGCGCGTACTATTCTGTGGATCGATATCTCGTTCTGGAGGGACGTGGCGTGGCTCAGCAAGTTTTGGTAAGTATCGTCGACGACATTGATGGCACGGAAGCGGAGGAGACCGTCGAGTTCGGTCTCGACGGCGTGTCGTACCAGATTGATCTGTCTGCGGAGAACGCGGAAGAACTTCGTGACGCGCTGGCACAGTACGTCGAACACGCTCGCCGGGCCGGGGGCGCAAGCGTCGGGCTGTTGTAAGCACGGCTGCGCTGTCGCCGGTATCCAAGGCGCCGACGGCAGCCGACCGTGAGCAGAACCAGGCCATTCGCGCCTGGGCCCGCAAGAACGGGTACGACGTGTCCGATCGTGGACGGATCCCGTCCGAGGTCGTCGAGGCATACCACAAGAAGAACTAGCCGTGGAGCGTCGGAGGGGCGCATTGATGGATGCCCCTCCGACGTTACCGGTGATGACCGCCCGCCGCCTATCCTCGATGGCTGTGACGCAGGGCGGCAACTCGCAGGGCAGCGGCGCTCGTGACGAGCGGGAAGCCATCCAAGTGGCCCGCGAAGCCGACGCCGCTCGCCAGCACTAGCCTTTGGCGGTCCAGGCGGCTGGGCGACTATCAGCGGTGGATCTCGGGCTATGACCCGGACTCGTCCTGGGAAGTGACGGTCGTCCACATGCTCAAGGTCCACCAAGCGAGCGTGCAGTGGATCTCCACGTCGAGTCACGAGGAAGCCCTGGAGCTCGAGCGCTGGTTGATCGAGTGCCATCGAGCGTGTGTCGGCATGGCTCCACTGGTCGTCGGTTGGGAAGCGAAGCGAGAAAGTCAACGCGTGGCTGCCGAGAGATGGGCCAGGGACCTGTGGCTGCGGGGTTACGGCTTGCAGTAAGGCCACTACGACCATTAGTGGACTGTCGCAGCGGCACACAGCGCGGTCAGCGTACTTGGGTCGCTGAGGTCAATGTCGGGGCTGTAGGTCGGATCGCGGAGATGGCTCGCTCGGCATCAAGGGCCGCCGTGTGAGTCCCGTATCTCCTCAAGCGCGAGGACGCTTGGCCCGAGGCCTTGCCGTATCGATCTGCCGCGATGTAGGCACGGGTGGCAGGGACGGGCCAGTAGCAGGCGACGATGGGCGGCGCGCAACGGCGGCACTGATTCGTTGCTGGAATTCGAAGCCGCCGCGAGCGGCCGTTGACGCCTGCCCGGCCTTGGCCGGGATCGTCGCTCTACGATGGGCTCCCGCAGTTCAGCGTGAGGTGGAACGAATGCAGCGACCGCAATCAGCCGCGACGGAACGCATCGGTGTCGACCTCGTCGCCCTGGCGGTGAGTAAGGGCCTCGGCTGGATGTTCCGTGAGCAGCCGGTGAACGACGTCGGCATCGATGCTCACGTCGAGATCGTCGAGAACAGCGAAGTCATCCCGAGACTTCTCGCGGTGCAGATCAAGTCGGGTGTGAGCTTCTTCGATCAGCCTGTTGCTGACGGGAACGGATGGTGGTTCCGGCCCAGCGACGTGCATGTGAAGTACTGGACCAACCACGTCCTCCCCGTCGTGGTCGTGCTGGTGAATCCCGAGACCGAACGGATCCACTGGCAGATCGTCACGAGCGACACCTTGCAGAAGAGCACGCGAGGCGGTTGGAAGCTGCGGGTCCCGGAGGACAACCTTCTGGACTCCACGGCTCGGCATCAGCTGCGGGTACTTGCCGACGGCGACCCGTACGTACTGCGTGTGCGTGAACTGCAGCTCGCCCAGCCGTGGATGCAGTTGCTGAAATCCGGACAACGACTGCTTGTGAGCATCGACGAGTGGATGCACAAGTCGTCGGGACGTGGTTCGATCACCCTCAGTTCCATCGTCGACGACGGCGACGACCCCATGTGGCTGGCGGACTGGGAAGTCCTCCTCGGCAGGCGAGGCTACGACGAAGTGGTGCCCCGGCTCTTTGCCTGGGCTGATGTCTCCTTGCACGAGTACACCTACGACAACGCGGACTACGACCTTTACGAACATGAGTGCGTCCGCTACGACAACGAAGGCGACCGGTACGCCGGCGAGAGCTTCAGCGAATGGCAGCAGGGCCGGGTGATGGCGCCCGGCCTGAGGCCCTACACCGACGACGGAGAAATTGCCTACTGGCGACTCGAGCTGAGTCTGAACGCCCTGGGCACGGCATTCCTGTGCGTTCACGACTTCGCCACCCATGGGGATCCTCAATTGATCACCAAGTCCTGAAGGAAAATGGCGACGTGAACGCCTGCACGCGGCTTATCGGATCGATGACCTCGGCGCGGGCATCGCGGCACTGACGGAGGATGGCGACCCCGTGCAGGTCGCCTTGGACTACGTGCACGACGTCCGGCTGGCAGGATCGCCGACCCGGTCGAGCGCTGGGCCGCGATCTCGCGCTTCACCGCCGAGCTGCCAGCGCACTGGGCCAGGTATGGGGCTTGAGCGTTGGACAGCTCGTGTACGAGGCTTCCTCGACGTCGTCGCGAACGGGGCTGAACGAGGAATGTGGAACGACGTTGACCGGCCCGTCGCACTCGACAGGATCGTGCGCACGATCCTGAGCGGTCAGCTCGTGCCCTGCCCGCGGAACCGTTACGGCGGACACCCCTGGTGGTGGGGCCGGGCCGATGAACGGCGTCACGCCGAGAGAATCGGCACCGACGTGGATCCCGCACCCATCCGGCGGCGGCCGTGGGACAACGTCGACTGAGGAAGACCAGGCTGTCAGCCAGCCACCGTGGCGGAAGCTCCTGCATCGACATAGACCGGGGACCGTGGTCGAACGGTGTCCTCAGCGGTGATGTGGCGTCGTCCGGCCCGGTTCGGCCTCCTGAGCAGGGGGAGCCCTGCACCAGATCGCCACGCTCAAGCTGCTGCGTTAGCCCAGGACCAGGCCGCGTGCAACGCGATGATCAGGGCTTCGTCGTCGGCGAAGGTGGGCTCGTCGTTTCCCACGGGCAGCCACACCTCACCGACGACGTTGTCGCCGTGGTGTCGGACCAGGGCGATACCGGGATAGGACAGCGTCTCCGGCTGTTCGTCGAAGTCGCCGTTCGTCACCGTCTTGATCGCCCAGCGCAGCTGCACCCTACGGTCATGCCCCATCCAGCCACACCTCCCGTGCTTGTCGTTCCGGGTATGTCGCATCCCAACCCGCGCATGTAACACGCTGACGTGGTTCCTTGCATGGAAGCCGTGGTTTCACCCCTGTGTGGTTACGAAATCCGGCGTCAATGCGCCATCTGGGTTAATGTGAATGGACAAGCGAAGCCGCTGGGAACAGGGCACCGGATTGGCGCGTGGGAGGTCCGGGATGCGTGCTCAAGGGACGGTGACGTGATGGCCGTGCTCCGGCCACCGGTGCCGCTGCCACAGGCGTTGCCGACGCGGGAAATCCCGGTATCTCATCCCCGCCGCGAGTGGATTTTCCAGCCGAAATGGGACTTCTGTACATGGTTTGGGGCTGTTGGATGCGTCGGTTGTGCTGCCGGTCACGCGAGGGCGCGGCGTCGGCGGTGACTCCCTGGTTCGACGACCACCTGGTTCACAACGAAAATCGAATGATTTTCTCTGGGCTGACCCACTTACGGAGCGCAGGTGTGGTCGTCTGGTGACGCTGCTGCGGCGAGTTCTGTCATGTCTGTCCAGCTCAGGGACGCGCCGTGAGCCTCCGCTGCCATGCGCTGGGTCGGGGTGAGTGCCTTGGCCAGCTCGGTCTCATGGGAGCCTGAGCCGGCCCGGACGACGCTGTCTCGGCGCATGCCCAGTTGGTCTGCGTGGTTGAGGATCGCGGCTTGCAGGGTGGCCGCGTCGGTCGGTTGGCCGGTGCGCAGCAGTATGTCCACGCAGACATGCATAGCGATGACGAGTCGGTCGACGGCGGCTTCACGTTGGAAACAGGCTATGGCCCGTTGCACAGTGTCGGCGGCGTTGCTGACCTGATCCTCGGTTGTCGCGTGCCGTAGCAGTGATCTGCCGAGTTCGAGTTCCGACCAGCCAGCGAACCAGTACATGTCAGATTGCCGAGCCAGTCGGACGGCCTCTGCCAGGATCTCCTCGCCAGAGCGGAGGTGTCCCTGCGCGGCGAGTGCGGCGCCGAGGGTCATGCGGGCGCCGAGTAGGAACCAGTCCGATGGCACCTGCTGCCCGATGGTGATCGCCTCCTCGGCGGCGGCTCGTGCCTCGTTGATCTCTCCGGTGTGTAACCTCGCCAACGCCCGGTAGTACAGAGCGCGGCCGCGCAGCGTCTGGTGCTCGTCGTCGACCCGGTCGCCGATCACGGCGAAGGCTTCGTCGCTGTGCCGGCGTCCTTGCGCCTCGTGACCGGCGTGCTGTGCGAGACCGGCCACCGCGGTGAGCGCGCGTGCGCGGTCTACTGTGGACGCGCCGGTCGCGGCGCGTAGGGCGGCGCCAAGCAAGTTGCGACTCTCTGTGATGTGGCCACTGCGTGCCCAGAACCAGTCGAGCAGCCCGGCTGTGCGCAACGCCGCGACTGGTTGGTGCGCGAGGTCATGGTTTATGCCGGCACGGAGGTTCGGCCACTCATGCTGCAGCGCGGCGACAGCCCGACCCGAGTGCCTACTGCCGAGTTCCGCGACGCATTCGGCGGCGAATGCGCGCACCCAGGCGGCGTGCGCGCCGCAGGTCGCCGCTGGCTCCGGATCCGTCGACCGGAGGTATGCGCGAATGGTTTCCAGCATGCGATAGCGAGTTGGTGTGGTCGTTGTGTCGGCCATGATCACCGAGCGGGAGATCAGCGACGACAGCGACGTGAACACCGCCCCTGGGTCGCATGTGCCGACGGCTTGGGCCGCGGTCAGGGAGAAACCGCCCTCGAACGGCCACAACCGCAGCAGGAGCGCGCGGTCGGCGGTGGAGAGCGGCTCGATGCTCCAGGCGATGGCTTCGTGCAGCGTCGCGTGTGGTGTCAGCGATCCGCGTGGCACCGGCGCGAGCGCGGCGAAGCGATCTGCCAGCACCTCGGCGATCTCGTCGAGACCCAGGACTCTGGCGCGGGCAGCGGCGAGCTCGATCGCGAGGGGGAGGCCGTCCAGTGCCTCGCACACCCGCGTCGCGTGGCGCAGTTCACCGGGCGTGGGTGTCCAGCTGGGACGGATCGTGCGCACGCGGTCGATCAGCAGCGCCACGCCGGTCTCCGTGGGCAGCGGAGCTACTGGCAGCGTTGTCTCGCCGTCGATGTTCAGCGGCTCCCGGCTGGTGGTGAGGATGCGCAGCTGAGGGCACCCGGTGAGCAGCGCCGCGACGAGCTCGGCGACAGCGTCGGTGAGATGTTCGCAGTTGTCGAGCACCAGCAGGCCATGCTGGGCTGCCAACGCGCGAACCAGCGTCTGCCGCGGATCCCCCGCCACCTCGATGAGCCCGACGGCGTCGGCGACGGCCTGCGACACCACCGCCTCCTGACCGACATCGGCGAGCCGGACCAGCCAGGAGGCCCGTCCGGTGAGGTACTCGACCACGAGTCGGGTCTTGCCGACCCCGGCCGGGCCGACCACGGTCACCAGGCGCCGCTCGTCCAACAGCAGCGTCAGTGTCCGCAGCTCGGCTTCCCTGCCGAGAAACGACGACAGCGGACGACCGGGCGCGATGGACGGGGACGGCGACCCGCTCGCGGTGATCTCCACGCGGTCCTGGCCACCTTCGTCGAGGAGGGCCGGGTCGCTGGTGAGGATCTGCTGGCGCAGTGTTCGTAGTTCGGTGCCAGCGTCGATCCCGAGGTCCTCGGCAAGCCGGTCCCTGGCCTGGTCGTAGGCGGCGAGCGCGTCGACCTGGCGTCCAGTGCGGTAGAGCGCGCGCATGAGCAGCGCCCACAGCGGTTCCTGCAGCGGGTACGTCACCACCAGGCCACGCAGCTCTTCGACCACGGCGCCGTCCCCGGCGGCCAGTCGCGCGCCAAGGTGCTCCGCGGTCAGAGAGAGCCGGATCTCGGTCAGGCGGGCCGCTTCGGCAACTGCGGCGCCGTGCAACTCGACGTTGTCGAAGGGCTGGCCGCGCCACAGACTCAGCGCTGTCTCGAATCGCTGGACAGCGACCACGTGCTCGCCCGCTTGCTGGGCATGGCGGCCCTGCGCGACGAGGTCCTCGAAACAGGACAGGTCCACCTCGCCGGGCTGTACCGAGATCAGGTAGCCGCCACCGCGGGCCACCATCCGATGCTCGCCCTCAGGCGCCAGCACCCGCCGCAACCCCGCCACATGTGTGCGCAGGTTCACCGCGGCCGACCTGGGTGCCGACTCGCCCCACACCATGTCGATCAACTCGACGATCGATACCACCCGGTTGGGATGCAACAACAACGCCGCGAGCACCGCCCGCTGCCGGCCAGCCCCTACCGACCGCGGCGCGCCGTCGGCAACCACTTCTAGCGGCCCCAACACCCGAAACTCCACGGCCCATCCCCCTGCTTGTTTGGGACAACACAACAAGCAGGAGTCCCGAGTGTCAACGCTATTGCCCTTTTGGGCAGCTTCTGCTGTACCCACGTGTGTGCCGATTCTGTACGCCAGACACCGCATAGTGGGGCTCCAGTAACCTCCTGAATTCAAAGGGGAATCAATGAGGAAAACGTTGGGATCGATAGCGGTGCTGGTGCTGGCGGCCGTCGCGTTCGCCACGCCCACGGCCGCGGCGTCATCCGCACCCGTCGATAAGAACACGCCACGCGACCTGGCCTCGGTCGTCGCGGAACAGGCACGTACCAATGCGCCGGACGTCTGCTGGAACCAGGTGTACATGTTCTCGCGTGACAACGGCCGGTACGTTTCTGCCGAGCTGAACTACGGCGGCGACAATTACGCGATGTTGCGGGCACGGGCGGGTGCGATCGGCCCGTGGGAACAATTCAGAGTGTGCTTCCACGACTGGTACTGGACCATCCAGTCCCAAGCCAATGGCCTTTACGTCGCGGCTGAGGTGCGTTACAGCGACGACGATCGCGGGATGTTGCGGGCACGGTCGATCGCTGCCGGCCCGTGGGAACGATTCACCATTAACGTCGATGAATGCGGTTCCGGATGCACGACCATCAGATCCCAGGACAATGGCCAACTTGTTGCCGCCGAGATGGGTTACAGCGGTGACGATTACGGGATGCTGCGGGCACGATCGACCGCCACCGGTCCATGGGAGCGCTTTTTCGTCGCGCTTAGATAGCGTCGCATAGGACTGTCGGCGCCCATGGCCTCGCGGCCATGGGCGCCGCGAGTTTGGAGGTGTAGTTGACCAGTGCGAGTACTTCCTGGGCCAGTCGGCGGCCTTCGGCGCTGTCGTAGGGGAGTCCGGCCGCGAGCAGCAG